>NZ_AP021846.1:1480000-2680000 GCF_009176705.1 Pseudoalteromonas sp. A25
ACAAAAGTCTCTTGGATTAAATAGCACAGCTTATGTATTTGAAGTAGAAGTAGATGCTATTAGTAGCCGTAAGCTCCCTGAGGCGGTGAGTGTGTCTAAATTTCCATCAAATCGAAGAGATATTGCTATTTTAGTTGCAGATGACGTAAAAATAGGCGATATTTTAGAAAGCATTGAGAAAGTTGGCGGAAATCAATTAGTTGACCTAAACTTATTCGATGTGTATAAGGGCAAAGGTATTGAGCCAGATTTTAAGAGTTTGGCGATTGCTCTTACATTACAAGCGGTTGATAGAACGCTCGAAGAGAAAGACATCAACCAAGTTGTAGACAACGTGGTGGCCGAGCTGGCCAAACAATTTAATGCATCGTTGAGGGACTAGATATGGCGCTTACTAAAGCCGACATAGCTGAACACCTATTTGAAAAATTGGGGATAAATAAAAAGGATGCCAAAGATTTAGTTGAAGCGTTTTTTGAAGAAATCCGCTCAGCGCTTGAAAAAGGAGAGCAAGTTAAGCTCTCTGGATTTGGTAACTTTGATCTCCGTGACAAAAAAGAGAGACCGGGTCGAAACCCTAAAACAGGTGAAGACATTCCTATCTCTGCGCGTCGCGTAGTAACTTTCCGCCCAGGCCAAAAACTAAAGACTCGCGTCGAAGTTGGTACTAGTAAAGAAAGTTAAGATTTTCTATAAGTTGAACGCTAATCTTAAGGCCCTGATTTAAAATCAGGGCCTTTTGTTTTGTCATAAAAAAGCCACATTAGTTATTTAAAATTGGGACTACTTACAATGGCAGGCTGGGGTTTAGATCATGCCAAGAACATTTGTGTTCGCAAAGCAGTTAAGAAGTATTGTATTAGCTTGGCTGGCTTGCAGCTTTATTTTTGGCATTTTATTGGCGTTGCTGTTTGTACAGCATCGTGATGCAGAGCAGCTGCATATTCAAAACATCGCCAAAAAAGTGCATTTCGAACTCAACTCTCAGCTCAAAGAAATTGATGTCTTTTTAAGTCAAGCGCACTCTTTGGATGTTAATTGTCCTCCTCAAACCGTATTTCAGCTACGTCAGCAAGTCTTTAAAAACCCAGCAATGAGCGAAATTGGGATAGTTAACCAAAAGGGGCAATTGCTATGTAACTCTTATGGTCAACTCAATCCTCCTATTCAAACGAGTATACCTCTTAAAACTGAAGGGCTGAGGTACCATGGGCCAATTATTAGTGAATATATGGAGGCATCTGCTTTTGTATTGGCCAGAACTCGTTCAGATGGTTATGAAGTGAATGTGTTATTGCCCAGTGATTGGCTCCGTCATATCTTGGAACTAGAGCAGTACTCGGCACTTGATTTTATTGCCTTAGTCGATAGTGAAACGGGCGTGCCAATTATATTGCAAGGTAACTATAGCTTACCGTTAAACACGTCTCTATTTCCGTTACATATGCCGCTTCAGGCTAAAGGGCAGTTTGATGATGGTCAAGATAAGTTTTTATATGCTCAGCCACTGGAGGCTTTACCTAAATTAGCGATTGTAGCGAGCAGTGATAGCACATCAATTTTTGCGGTGGCCTCATCTTCGTTAACTGCATTGGCGATGCTATATGTGTTTGTTTGGGTCGCCTTAAGCTTTTTACACCATCATTATGAGTTGCGACAGTTGAGTTTAAAATCTCAATTGAAACAAGCTATCGCAAAAAAACAGTTGTTTAATGTCTATCAACCGTTAATTGATGCGAAAACACAACAAATAGTTGGTGTCGAAGTATTGATCCGCTGGCAACACCCGAGTGAAGGTGAGTTAGGTCCAGCTTATTTTATTCCTGAAGCCGAGAGAAGTGGTGCGATTGTTGAAATATCCATCGCACAGGTGAACACCGCCGTTGAAGAGTTGCAACCGCTTCTGGCACAAAGCCCTAATTTTAAAGTGTCTTTTAACGTAAATGGTCAGTTGCTGTGCTGTAATGATTACTTAAGTGCATTGTACCGAGCGCACCAAAAGATCAATGCATTGACGATTGAGTTGACTGAACGAGATGTTTTATCTCAAAACCAAGTAAAGAGAACCCTTGAGCAGTTAGTGAATACGGGAATCGAAGTGGCAGTTGATGATTTTGGTACAGGTTATAGTGGTTTGCAGTATTTACAGAGTTTTCCGATAGACTTACTTAAAATTGATCAAAGCTTTGTAGCATCAATAGGTCTTGATAACTTGCAGTCTCCGGTTCTTAATGCAGTGATTGAGATGGCGAATAAGCTGGATAAAAAACTGATAGCGGAAGGTGTTGAAACACCGCACCAAGCGGCCTATTTGCTTAGTAAGGGCGTTACGGTGCATCAGGGGTGGTGTTACTACAAAGCTTTGAAAATTGGCGCGTTGACTAAAATTGCTCAGACCAGTGAAAGGTTAGCAACGATGCATGTTTCGGCGGCATAGAAAGCGTAACAAAAAACCCCTTTAAAGGGGTTTTTTAGGGCTAAAAATGATTCGTCGGTATTATAGGTAGGCAAAATAACATGCATAGCTTGGCATGTTGATTTTAGTTCCATCATAGCTAGCTGTGTGATGACGTAGCTGGCACTCATCGGGTTGATCCAAACTGATCGTAAGTGTTGCTGGTGTCTGTGCTAGATTAAACGCACACAATAGTGTTTTGCCATTGTGCTTTCGGTAGAACGCTAATGTTGGTTCAGCTGTCTCTATAAACTCAATATCACCATATATTAGTTCAGGGATTTGCTTTCGCCATGCCATAAACTCTTGATAAAATTTGAGCACAGAATTGTCTTGTTGTGCTTGAGAGTGTACCGAACGAGATACATGTTCATTAGATACGGGTAACCAAGGCTTAGCAGAACTAAAACCGGAGTTATCTTGTTTTGGCTCCCAAGGCATTGGAGTGCGACAGCCATCACGACCTTTGAAGTTGGGCCAGAACGTGATGCCATATGGGTCTTGTAAGTCTTCAAAAGCAACGCTTGCTTCGCCTAACCCAAGCTCTTCCCCTTGGTACATGCAAACGCTACCGCGCAAAGAGCCCAGTAATGCAGTAAGCATTTTTGCTTGCTGATCATTCACCGTTTTACCGTCTTTACTCCAACGACTGGCTACACGCTCTACATCGTGATTACTAAATGCCCAGCAAGGCCAGCCTTCAGTCATCACAGATTCTAATGTGCTCACTGTTTGACGGATATACTGTGCACTATAATCCTTTGTCAGTAGCTCAAAGCTATAACCCATATGCAGTTTATTGCCATCGGCAGTGTATTCAGCCATTGTTTGCAAGGAGTCTTCAGAAGAGATTTCACCTAAGCTCACCGTGCCTGGATAGAGGTCAAGCAGTGCTCGGATCTCTTGCATAAATGCAAGGTTTTCTGGTTGTGTGTTGTTGTAATAATGATACTGAAACGCATAGGGGTTGTCTTCACTGAACCCGCGACCTTGACGAAGTTCTTTTGGTTTGGCTGGGTTGTCACGAAGTTGTGCATCGTGATAGCAAAAGTTAATTGCATCTAAACGAAACCCATCAACACCTCTTTTAAGCCAAAACTCAACATTGTCCAGCACGGCTTTTCGTACGTCTGGATTGTGAAAGTTCAAGTCGGGTTGCTCGGTTAAAAAGTTGTGTAAGTAGTATTGGCAACGTCTTGGTTCCCATTGCCAAGCTGTACCACCAAAAATAGATAACCAGTTATTTGGAGCACTGCCATCAGGTTTTGCATCTGCCCATACATACCAGTCAGCTTTGTCGTTATCACAGCTTTCACGGCTTTCAATAAACCACTGATGTTGATTTGAAGTATGGCTTAATACTTGATCAATAATGATTTTTATATCGCGCTGATGTGCTTGCTCTATTAAGGTATCAAAATCATCTAAGGTACCAAACATCGGATCAATATCGCGATAGTCGCTAATATCGTAGCCAAAGTCTTTCATAGGAGATTTAAAAAACGGCGAGATCCATATCGCATCAACGCCCAAAGACTTGATGTAATCTAACCGGTTTATGATCCCTGGTAAATCGCCAATGCCATCGCCATTTGTATCTTGAAAGCTGCGAGGGTATATCTGATAGATCACCGCACCTTTCCACCACTGCTGTTGAGCCATGCATATTCTCCAAATCTTTGCTCAATGCCACTACCGTTTTAAATTGTTTTATATAATTGGTTTGCGGCAATATTGGGCAAAAGCATACGTTATCCCCCAAATACTGTAAAAAAGTTGCATACGTATGCATCGTAAATACCTTAATCAGAGACGGAAAAAATGCATCAATATGGTTATAAACAGAGGTGTAATAAAAGTTTACCAATTCTTGTAGGTTGATTTTCAGTCAACAAAAAGTGCATATATTCAGTATTATTCAATAAAAACATTGGTAATACCAATTGTACTTTATATAATTTTGTCAGGTTGTTTTAGGTAATGCATAACGACTTTTTATGACAAAAATAAGAAATCAAGTTAAGTTTAAAGCAAGGAGTCGCTATATATTTGTGACAATAACTGCACGAATAAAATGGTTAAAAATCATTTAAAATCAAGTTGGTAGCTTTTGGTATGTGAATTAAATGTAAACTCTGTGCAGTCGGCTATGGTTTGAATACGTATGCATAAAGTTGTTTAAAAAATTGGCTCAGGGCTAATATGCATCCTGACAACAAAAGTAGCTGGACGCCAACACGCTTGTTATATAACAAAGCAGCCAATAATAAGGTGGCCAGTAATAAATTGGGTAATTGGGATAAAACACTATGTCTATGTTCAAACCAAGTATGTTAACACTTGCACTGATTGGTGCTGGAGTTGTATCACACACAGCTTATGCGGCTGAAGAAACGGCAAAAGAAAAAGCGGATAAGAAAGTAGAAGTAATAGAAGTGAAAGGCTTTCGTGCCAGTGTTGTTGAATCTATCAACACAAAACGTTTCTCTTCTGAAGTTGTGGAGTCAATTTCGGCCGAAGATATAGGTAAACTACCTGACTCTTCAATTGCTGAGTCAATTGCGCGCTTGCCAGGACTTACAGCGCAGCGTCTAGATGGCCGAGCGAGTAAAGTAAGCGTACGTGGTTTTGGAGAAGACGAAAGCGCCACAACATTTAATGGCCGCGAACAAGTATCAATCTCTGATAACCGTGGTGTCGAGTTCGATTTATACCCATCAGAGGTTATGAGTGGTGTAACGGTTTATAAAACACCAAGTGCCAACCTCGAAGCAGAAGGTATTGCGGGTGTGATTGATATGCAAACAATCAAACCGTTAAGTACTGATGAGCGTATCATTCAACTAAATACCATGTATGAGAAAACCAGCTTTGATAAGCTAAACCCAGATGGGAAAGATGCGGGTTTGCGCGGTACTTTCTCTTATGTTGATAAGTTTAATGACGATACGATTGGTGTTGCGTTAGCGCTTACTACAATGACCTCGCCAAACCAAGAAAAGCGCTGGAATGCATGGGGTTATCCTGAGTTTGAAGCAAATGGAAAGCAATACTCTATTTTAGGTGGTGCCAAACCTTTTGTTCGTTCTTCAACGCTTGAGCGAGATTCAGTGATGTTTGTGCTAGAAGCGGCACCGACAGACAACTTATCAATGGTTTTTGATGCACTTTATGTTGATTTTAAAGACGAAAAAATATTACGTGGTATTGAAATTCCATTTGCATGGGGACAGGGCTCCATCGCCGGTGAAAATGCCACTGTTGATGAAGCTACTGGCTTTGTAACTAGCGCACTGACTGAGGGTCAACGCGTTGTTGTGCGTAATGACTACGAAGATCGTAAGGCCGAGTTGAGTGCATTTGGGTTTAACACTAAATATAACGTGAATGAATCACTAACACTTGAGCTTGATGCCAGCCACTCAAGTGTAGAAAAGAAAATCTGGAGCTTAGAAAGCTACTCAGGAACAGGTCGTGGTAATGACCGAGGAGTGGCTGATAATTTAGGTTATGCATTCTCGGGTGGTAATACCGGAGCGCAGTTTACCCATGAACTCGATTACAGTGACTACGACTTAATTAAGATTGGCGGTCCGTTATCTTGGGGCTGGAGTTCCGCGTTAAATGAAAAATATGGTGTAGTTGGTGGCGAAAATGCTGATGGTGACTATGAATACCATCCGTATGAAAACCAACTACAAGATGGCTTTATTAATGCGCCAACGATTGAAGATGAATTAAATGCACTAAAATTTGCTGCTAAACAAGCATTGGATAACGAGTTTGTGAGTAGTGTAGAGTTTGGCTTATCTTATCGTGATAGAGAGAAAACTAAACGCTCAGAAGGTTATTTTATGACCGTTGCGAGTTTTTCTTACCCTGATAACCCAGGCATGTTAACTGTTCCAGAGCAATATCGCTTAGGCAGTGCAAACTTAGACTTTATCGGCATGGGTAATATGATTGCCTATGACTCACGCGCCATGGTTGCTGATGGTCAATTTGATTTATTAGCTGAGAGCTTAACAAATCCAAGTCATGCAACTAAATCTTGGACGGTTGAAGAGCAAGTAACAGCAGCATTTGTACAAGCAAATATTAACGCGGAAATTGCGGGCCTGCCTGTGACTGGTAATGCTGGTTTACGCTATGTAAAAACAGAGCAAACAGGTAAAGGTAACGCGTTTGATAAAGTAGACGGCCGAGTAGTTATGACTCCGACTCTTGTTGAACATGACTACTCTCATTTGTTACCAAGTCTAAACTTATCAATCGCACTTGATGAGATGCAAACCGTGCGTTTTGGCGCAGCGAAGACGATTTCACGCCCGCGTCTTGATGAAATGAACTCGTCAATTAATGCGAAATATAACCAGCGCCCGGATGAAAACGGTAACTACTGGGAAGTTGAGGGGGGCAACCCAACACTTGAGCCAAAAGAAGCGGTTGGCTTTGACTTAACGTATGAAAACTATTTCAGTGCTGAAGGGTACTTCTCTGTTGCATTGTTCCATAAGGATTTAAAGCAGTGGATCTTTGATGGTCAATACCAAATAGATATGAGCGGCGTAGTAGACCCTGTATCGGGAGAAGTGCCTGCGAACTCTGGTGGTACAGGCAAAGGCAAAGTGAATGGCGGTGGTGGTGACCTGTGGGGTTACGAATTGTCAGTGGCATTGCCATTTAATATCTTCCACGACAGCTTAGAGGGTTTCGGTATTATTGCGAGCCACACAGCGGTTAAGTCGGATATTAAAGATCAAAATAACAATGACTATGAACTACCGGGCTTATCTGATCGCATTCAAAGTTTTACACTTTACTATGAAAACCACGGCTTCCAAGCGCGTACCAGTATGCGTAAACGTAGCGAGTTTAAAGGTGATGTTTACGGCTTAGGTTTCAATACTGTACAGGTTGATATCTTAGGTGAAACAATTTGGGATGCTCAGTTAGGATATGACTTTGGTGAAGGCGGCTTTAAAGAGTTAGAAGGTCTGTCAGTATCTCTGCAGGTTCAAAACATTACAGAAGAGCCGTTCACTGCATTATCGGGTGACAACGCATTGCAAGTACGTGACTACCAAGATTATGGCCGTACTTACATGTTAGGATTAAGCTATAAGTTTTAATCGCTGACACGCGATTGAGTCAAAGCCCTTGTCTTTAAAAACAAGGGCTTTTTTGTATCACGCTATAAAGAGGTTGTTACTATGTCTGCAAAGCAAATAAAGAATGTAGTCATTGTTGGAGGTGGCACGGCTGGTTGGTTAAGTGCATCCTTCCTAGCAAAGGTAATGGGTAGGCTACTTAATATAACAGTGCTTGAGTCAAAAGATATTGGCACCGTTGGCGTAGGGGAGGCCACTATTCCACCTTTACAACCTTTCAATAGTGCGATGGGGATTGATGAAACGGCATTTATTAAAGCCACCAAAGCGACCATTAAGCTGGGTATTCAGTTTGAAGGTTGGGGCACGCAAACTAGCTGTTATATGCATGCTTTTGGGGCGATAGGCAAAGACTTTCCATTTTGTGAGTTTCATAACCATTGGTTACATGCAAAACAGCAAGGGAATGACTCAGATTTCTGGGATTTTTCATTAAACTACCAAGCTGCAAAAAATCATAAATTCGCAAAGCTCAATGCTATCCCCGGCACCAAGCTTCCAGGCATTTCTTATGCTTATCATTTTGATGCGGGACTGTATGCCCAGTTTTTAACAGAGCATGCCAAAAGCATGGGAGTTAATCATATTCTGGGCACGGTCAAAGAGGTTATTAAAGATCATAAATCAGGCAATATTGCTGCACTGGAATTAGACTGCGGCCAGCAAGTGCAGGGCGACTTGTTTATTGATTGTACTGGTATGCATGGCCTACTCATTGATAAAGCCCTTAGCACGGGGTTTGAAGATTGGTCTCATTGGTTGCCATGTGACAGTGCGCTGGCTGTGCCTTGCGAGCACAGTGACAACAAGCGTGCTCCATATACTCGCTCGATTGCTCATGGCTGTGGTTGGCAGTGGCAAATTCCATTGCAACACCGTATTGGCAATGGTTTGGTGTATGCAAGTAAACATTTGTCAGATGCGCAAGCAAAACAAATGTTGTTGGATAACTTACCAGGTAAGCCCCTAGCCGAGCCAAAACTTATCCGCTTTAGAACAGGGCGTAGACGCAAGCAATGGCATAAAAATGTGGTTGCCATTGGCTTATCGAGCGGCTTTTTAGAACCATTAGAATCAACCAGCATCCATCTTATTCAAACGGCCATCGTAAGACTGGTTAAGTTGTTTCCGCACCACGGTATTGAGCCAACTCAGGTCGCGCTCTTTAATGAGCAGTCTAAGGTTGAGTTTGAACGTATCCGCGATTTTATTATTTTGCACTACAAGTTAAATGAGCGTGAAGATTCAGATTTTTGGCGACAGTGCCAAGACATGGAAATACCACAAAGCCTCAGTAAAAAAATCAGTTTGTTTGCACAAATAGGCAAGTTGATACGCGAAGACGATGAGTTGTTTGCAGAGGTCGCTTGGCAGCAGGTATTTATCGGCCAGGGGTTAAAGCCAGAGCAGTTACACCCGCTTATTCATGCAATTGATGAGCAACAAAGAACTGAGCTATTGAGCAATCTCAATACGCTTATTCAACAGACCGTTGCAGCCATGCCTAGTCATGAGCAGTTTCTTGCCAAGTTATAACAACAAAGTGAAGTATGACATGAAAATGTTTTTTATTGCCATAATGGTGAGTTTTTGTGCCTTTATAGGCTCAACGAAGGCATACCAGCTGGAGCCTAAAAACTGGTGGGTGGGTATGAAACACCCTGACGTACAAATTATGGTTCGTAAAACGGATATTGCAGGTTCTGATATTCGCTTAACACCCTATGAGGGGGTGAGCCTGAGCGAGGTTCATTTTGGCGACAGCGCCAACTACGCTTTTGTGACTTTGCGTATCAGCGCTGATGCAAAGCCAGGTGAGTTATTGTTCGAAGTTGGCAAAAAAGGCATATATGAGCAAGTCAGTTACCCCTTGTTGGCGCGCCAGCCAGGCAGTGCCCAGAGAAAAGGGTTTTCAAGTAAAGATGTTATTTATTTGATAAACCCAGATAGATTTGCCAATGCTAATGTTGAGAACGACAGCGTTGCGGGCATGCTAGAAAAAGCCAATCCAGCTTATCGCGGCGGACGTCATGGCGGAGATCTCGCAGGCATCATAGCGCACCTAGATTACTTCAAAGATATGGGGTACACCCAGCTTTGGCTTACACCTGTGCGCGAAAACAATATGGCGCAGTATTCTTATCATGGGTATGCACTCACCGATTTTTACCGAATTGACTCTCGTATGGGCTCCAATGATGAGTATCGTGCACTAACCCAACAAGCTGCGCAGCGCGGTATTGGCATTATCATGGATATGGTACTCAATCACAGTGGTTTAAATCATTGGTGGGTTGACGATAAGCCAACGCGCGATTGGTTAAATTTTGATGGTCAATTCAGTGGAACGAGTCATGCAAGGCAAACCATTCAAGACCCCCATGCCAGCGAGTTTGATAAGAAGCAGTTTAATGATGGTTGGTTTGTGCCCAGTATGCCGGATTTGAATCAGCGACAACCTTTATTTGCGACATACCTTATCCAAAACGCGATTTGGTGGATTGAATATGCCGACCTCAGTGGTATTCGAGTCGACACTTACTCATATTCAGACAAGACGTTTTTAGCAAACTGGACCGAACGAATTATGACGGAATACCCCAATTTTAATATTGTGGGAGAGGAGTGGAGTACCAATCCTGCTATCGCATCATATTGGCAGCGCGGCAAAGTCAATCAAGATGGCTATCGCTCAAGTTTACCAAGTGTAATGGACTTTTCATTGCAAGAAGCGATTATCAAAGCACTTAATGAAGAAGAAAGCTGGAACACTGGATGGATCAGAGTGTATCAGTCGATAGCCAATGATTTTTTATACGCAGACACCAACAACTTACTGATATTTCTAGATAACCATGATATGAGTAGAGTATTTACTAAACTGCATCAGTCGCTAGATAAAACCAAATTGGCAATGACACTGTTGTTGAGTACCCGCGGTATTCCACAAATTTATTATGGCACGGAGGTGTTGTTAGACAATGCGCCATCGAATGATCATGGTGATATACGCATTGATTTTCCTGGTGGTTTTGAAGGTCACAGGCAAGACGCGCGAACCGCGAAAGGGCTGAGCAAGTCACAACGCCAAATGCAAAACTATGTGCGCAAACTCACGCATTTGCGCCAAGTTTACCCGGCATTGAGCCAAGGAACATTAACCCACTTTGCGCCGTATTCTGGTATTTACAGCTATGTTCGCCAAAAAGATACTCAGAGTATTTTGGTGTTACTGAATAAGAACTCACAAACAACACGTGTAGATATGATGCGCTACCAAGAGATATTAGCAGGTGCAAAAACGGCGATAGACTTGCTTCAAGGAGAGTTGGTTGATGTATCTCAAGCTGTCGAAATACCCAAAATGGGTGCTAAGTTACTACTGCTAAAGCATGACTAGCGTGTGAATCAAAGTGGTGAATACGTATGCAGGCGGTTCAACCTGTGCGATAAGCCAAGGTAGACTGCAATAAGCCACATTATGACAACAACAAGTGACGACAAGTTTAATGATAAATAATAAATCAAACGTTGCACTGGGCAGGTGTAAGCGCTCAATAATAGGCCTGATCTGTGCTACTGCGCTGATGAGTTGCTCTGAGCATAAAGAGCAGCATGAGTCTAAAACACAGAATGATATTTCATCAAGCGATGCAAAAATAAGTAAGCCTGTTGTTTACCAAGTCTTTACTCGGCTATTTGGCAACAAAGAAACGGCCAACGAACCGTGGGGAACAGTTGAGCAAAACGGCGTTGGCAAATTTGCTGACTTTACACCAAAAGCACTACAAGAAATAAAAGCACTAGGCACCACGCATATTTGGTATACGGGTGTGTTGCATCACGCATTGGTGACCGATCATAGCAAATTTGGTATTGCTGCAGATGACCCTGATGTGGTGAAAGGTCGGGCGGGCTCCCCTTATGCAGTGAAAGACTACTATAACGTTAACCCCGATTTAGCGGTTGACCCTAGCCAAAGACTCGCGGAGTTTGATGCCTTAATTGCCCGTACCCATCAAGCGGGAATGAAAGTGGTGATTGATATCGTGCCCAACCATGTTGCTCGAAATTATCAGTCAGCATCAGCACCAGAGGGTGTGGTAGATTTTGGTGTTAATGACGATAAAACCAAAGCATACGCTAGAGACAACAACTTTTATTATGTTGTTGGAGAAGACTTTCAAGTACCAATAAGTGATAACTACGAACCTTTGGGTGGCCAGCCTCACCCACAAAGCGATGGGCAATTTTTAGAGTCGCCAGCGAAATGGACCGGAAACGGCTCAAGAGCTGCGCAGCCAGACATCAATGACTGGTACGAGACCGTAAAAGTAAATTATGGTGTGAAACCTGACGGCAGTTATGATTTTCCTCGACTACCTGCAGGTTTTGCCAAAAAACCGCTTGCTGAGCATTATGCCTTTTGGCAGCAGCACGATTTACCTGATAGTTGGTACAAGTTTCGAGATATTACCCATTACTGGCTTAAACGCGGTGTGGATGGATTTCGCTACGATATGGCAGAGATGGTACCTGTAGAGTTTTGGAGCTTCTTAAATTCATCAATCAAAATGAAAAACCCTGACGCATTTTTGCTGGCAGAGGTATATAACCCCGCGCTTTATCGAGACTATATCTACAAAGGTAAAATGGATTATCTGTACGACAAAGTTGGTTTTTACGATAGTTTAAAAGCGCTGATGCAACAAACAGGCAGCGCTAAAGAGGTGCTTGAACAGCATCTGCAAGTACAAGATATCGCCAAGCACATGCTGCATTTTTTAGAGAACCATGACGAACAGCGCATAGCCAGTCCTGAATTTGCAGGGGATGCACGAATGGGTAAACCAGCCATGGTGGTGTCTCATTTGATCAGCAAGTCGCCAACTATGTTGTATTTTGGGCAAGCTGTAGGTGAAGACGGCTCTGAAAATGCAGGGTTTGGTAAGCCAAGCAGAACCAGTATTTTTGACTATATTGGGGTGCCGGCTCACCAAGCATGGATGAACAATGGTAAGTTTGATGGTGCTCAGCTGAGTGAACAACAGCGAGAATTACGTGCGTATTACGTAAAGCTGATGTCGCTAAGTACATTACCCGCGGTGGTGGCGGGGGAGTTACACCCTGTGAAAGTGAGCGCTCAAAACACAATAGCACAACAGCGAGTAATGGCCTTTGCACGTGCTTTTTCGAATCAAAAGTTGGTTGTTGTTAGTAACTTTGATGCAACAGACTCTCACACAGTCACATTACGCTTACCTGCGGATTGGCAAAAAACAGCTTACCTCGCCAAAGACATGTTAGAGCAACATGCCAGCGTGCGCGTGCAAGACAACCAAATCATAATTACCTTAGCCCCACGTGCCAGTGCGGTTTATTTACTTGAGGACTAGCCATGCAACAACAAAAACCGAACCTGAGCTTTTGGCAAATATGGAATATGTGCTTTGGCTTTTTAGGTATTCAATTTGGCTTTGCACTACAAAACGGTAACGTGAGCCGTATTTTTCAAACCTTGGGGGCATCGGTTGACGATATTCCTATTCTTTGGGTTGCAGCGCCGCTAACAGGTTTAATCGTTCAACCAATTATTGGTTATTGGAGTGATAAAACGTGGGGCCGCTTGGGTCGTCGTAGACCATTCTTCCTGTATGGCGCAATTTTGACTACCTTGTCGTTGTTCATTATGCCAAATTCACCAACGCTTTGGATTGCAGCGGGTGTACTGTGGATCATGGACGCTTCTATCAACGTGACCATGGAACCGTTTAGGGCTTTAGTGGGTGACAACCTTAATGAAAAGCAGCGTGCAACGGGTTACTCAATGCAGAGCTTCTTTATCGGTGTGGGTGCTATTGTGGCTTCAGCACTGCCTTGGATGATGACCAATTGGTTTGGCATCAGCAACACCGCAGAAAATGGGCAAATTCCTGAGTCAGTCAAATACGCGTTTTATTTTGGTGGGGCGATTTTGTTCTTAGCGGTGATGTGGACCATTGTAAAAACCAAAGAGTACAGCCCGGCGCAACTGGCACAGTTTGACGCCAACACCGGTACGCAAAACAAAGAGGCTGGGCCGATAAAAACAATCAACTTCGCAAAAGGGGCGATGATATTTTTGGTACTCGGCGGTGGCTTATTGGCAAGTGTCTTTACTTTTGAGCTTGAAAAGGAGCTGTATCTGCTTTCGGCGTTACTGCTTAGTTTTGCTGTCGTACAGCTCGTCGCTGGCTTTTTGCAAAATCAGCAACGTGTGAGTGGTGGCTTCTATCAGGTAATTTATGATGTGTTTACTATGCCAACGACGATGAGACAGCTTGCGGTTGTGCAGTTTTTTAGCTGGTTTGCGTTGTTTGCTATGTGGATTTATACCACCTCAGCAGTGACTAGCTTTCACTATGGCAGCTCAGATGTTACCAGTAAGGCCTACAACGATGGCGCTGATTGGGTTGGTGTGCTGTTTGCTGCATACAACGGCTTTGCTGCTTTGGCGGCGATTGTTATTCCGCTGATGGTAAAACGTATTGGATTAGCAAAAGCACATTGTGTGAATTTATTGCTTGGGGCGGGTGCTTTAATTAGCTTTATGTTGATCTCGCAACCGCAATTACTGTGGCTACCTATGATAGGTGTTGGATTTGCGTGGGCGTCAATTTTGTCGCTGCCTTATGCCATGCTGAGCAATTCACTGCCAAGTCATAAAATGGGCGTATTCATGGGGATCTTTAACTTTTTCATCGTGATCCCACAGTTACTAGCAGCCAGTATTTTAGGGTTAATTCTAAGACACCTTTTTGAAAACCAGCCTATCTATGCGCTGGTTATTGGTGGGGTATCTTTTATTTTCGCAGCCGTGTCGGTTTTACGTGTAAAAACGACAGCAGCTTAGGGAAGCTTTTTATGAAAAACAAAATCAACAAATTAACGATGGCACTAATCGCAGCAAGCCTTGTAGGGTGTGGCAGTGCGCAAAATAGCAATCAAGCAGATGCTGTGTCGGCGGTTATAGCACCGGGTGTTCCTGGCGATAAGCCTTATTGGGCATATTCAGGTAAAACCGGTATTGGCACGTCGTATGAAGCCTATGTCGATGGTCAATACAGTGATAAAGCAATCACGGGCCCTGTCTCGAAAGTGTGGTTTTCGATAGCGAAAGGGATGGTAACCGAAACCATGTTTGGTCTAATTCACCAAGCTCAGCTCAAAGACATGCAATTTGTTGTCACAGGCATTGACGCTAATGGCAATGCCTTTAGCGTGGCTGAGAGTAACCCAAGTGAGTTTGAGATCTCAGTTGATTACTTGCACAAAGACGCTGAAGGTCGCCCGTTGTCACTTGCTTACAAAGTGCTTAGCAAAGATAAGTTGGGTCGTTTTGAGCTTGAAAAGCACATTTTCACAGACCCTGATGGACAAAGTTTGTTCGTTAGAGCACAAATAAAAACAAGTTTAGATACCCCTGTTCAAGCCTATGTGTCAGCAAACCCGTACATCAATAACAATGGTGTTAACGATTTTGCCAAAGTCACCGAGCAAGGTTTAGTCGCTTATGAAGGCGACAACTATCTTACTTTGCAAGCTGTGGGTGGTTTTGAAGAAGCATCAGTTGGTTTTACTGGGCAAAGTGATAATTTTGCTGCGCTTATGAACACTCAGCAACTTGAACAAACATATACCGCTACGGGTGAACAATCTGGCAATGTGAGCTTGCTGGGTAGGTTAGGTGAAGTTAAGGGAAGTGCGCACTTTGATATGGTGCTTAGCTTTGGTAAGTCTCAAAAAGCAAGTGCTGAACAAGCACGTAAAACCCTTTCTAAAGGATATCAAACTGTCCTTGACGCCTATAACGGCAAAGGCGATGCAATCGGCTGGGAAGACTACCTTTCGTCGTTAAAGCCAATGTCTCGCTTAACACAGTACAGTGCTGATCAAGGTAAACTTTTACATACCAGTGCGATGGTGTTAAAAGCGCAAGAAGATAAAAGCTACGCGGGTGCTTTGATTGCGTCATTATCTAACCCATGGGGTGACACGGTGCCAGCGATTGAAGGGTCGACAGGTTATAAAGCCGTGTGGGTAAGAGACTTCTATCAGGTAGCTATGGCCTTTATGGCGATGGGAGATACGCAAACGGCTAAAACAGCATTTGAGTATTTAGAAAAAGTTCAAGTAACAGACTCTACGCCTGGCAATAATGGTGATACCGGCTGGTTTTTACAGAAAACCCATGTTGATGGCGAGCTTGAGTGGGTTGGTGTGCAGTTAGACCAAACAGCCATGCCAATTATGCTTGCATGGAAGTTACATCAAGCCAATGTGCTCGATGATGAAGAATTAAGCTTTTGGTATAGCAAAATGTTAAAACCAGCTGCAGACTTTTTAGTACACGGTGGTACAGCGAAAATTCTCTGGAATGACACGCAGATCACGCCACCGGCAACACAGCAAGAGCGTTGGGAAGAGCAAAATGGCTATTCTCCGTCGACAACCGCAGCGGTGATTGTTGGACTTGTGACGGCATCTGATATCGCTAAACGCAGCGGTGATGTGGCAGCAGCGGCGCGTTACCTTGAAGTGGCACAGCAATACGACAAACAAGTTGAAGCGTTGATGTTTACCAGCGAAGGTGTGCTTAAAGAGCAGGCGCAAAGCCAAGCTGCGGACGGACAGTACTTCTTTAGAATAGGACAAGACTCTAACCCTAATAGCGATAGTAAAATCAACAGCAATAATGGTCGTGAAGGTATGAATAAAAAAGCCATTATTGATGGTGGCTTTTTAGAGTTGGTACGTTACGGCGTACGCTCGGCTGATGCACCAAGTATTCTGGCCACCTTGCCTGAGTATGAAGATGAAAGCATGGTTGATAATTTACGCGTTAAATATAGCTTCACTTTTGAAGGTCATAATGGCACTTACCCAGGGTACAGACGCTATGGTAACGATGGTTATGGTGAAGATGAGGTTACTGGCACAAACTATGCGCAAGGGGGTAAGAACACTCCAGGGCAACGTGGTCGCGTATGGCCATTTTTCACCGGTGAACGAGGCCATTATGAAATCGCATCGGCGGTTCAAAACAATCATTTGTCTAAAAATAAAGTGCAGCAAATAAAACAAACCTATGTAAAAGGTATGGAGCTATTTGCTAACGAAGGCATGATGTTACCTGAGCAAGTTTGGGACAATGTGGGCGTTAACCCAAGAGGTTATAAGTTTGGACAGGGCACTAACTCAGCAACCCCACTGGCGTGGACGCATGCAGAGTATGTGAAGCTGATAAGGTCGCTGGCAGATAAACAAGTATGGGACCACTACCCAATAGTGGAGCAAAAGCTAAACTAATACCAATTTTATTAATACATAGATCATTCTAGCGAGCTAAATAACTCATTAACTGCGTTAAATATTTCTCTTGTAGAATAACTACATAGCGAAATATTTGCCTTGTTACTAAGCCATTTATCTGTCGCAATATCTGATCACCAATTTAATGCAATTGGTATAAGACGTTGGTATGAGCAGCAGGCGATAAAGCCTGCTGTTTCATGTCGTCGGCTCGCTATTTTGAAATTAGTCTAACTGATCAGACAGTAAGTAGCCCAGTATTTGAACCACTTGCTCAGGGGTGGTTGCCCAAGCTTGTGCTGAGCCATCAACTTCCTTAAGAGGGTGCACCAGTGATTCATCGTGCAATGTGATGTAGGGTTTACCTAGTGCAGCACAATATCCAGCATCAAAAGCGGCATTCCATTGTTTATATTGCTCACCAAAGCGGATCACCGCAAGATCAGAGTGTTCAATCATGGTTTTGGTACGCATGGCATTAACCTTGGCCGACTTGTGGTCGCGCCAAAAGCCGTTGCTCTCGCTCCCTAAACAATCACCAGCTGCATCACTTGCGGCATGGTTTGTTACGGCTGAACAAAATTGAATATCTAAGCTGTTAGCTTTGCAGCCAGAGATTATCTGATCTCTCCAGTCGGTATGTATCTCGCCCGAAAGATATACTTTTAATGTCATTATGGTTCCTCTATCGGTTAATGGTAAGGTCAGAGATATGTGTTAGTGACACTAGTTGGTAATAATACTTAATCATTCTTGTGGAATAAACCAGTCATTAGCAGCGAGAACATGGATGCTTGCCCGATTGTATCGAGCAAGCAATGTGTCATACCAATCCGCAATAACATTTAATCCTTTTGAAGGATTAAACCTGACGACAGCTGCGTTAAAAATTTCTCATTTAGAACAACTAAATAACGAAATTTTTGCCTTGCTATCGACAAGGTTTTCTTGCTTCAAAATAGACCACTTAGTTAAGCGGATTGGTATCACCCTTATTTTGCGTAGGGAATAAATTGGTCGTCTAGCGGAGTATCTGCAAAGTGGTTGGTATAGTTGCTCAATGTTTTTTGCGCGACGCCTAATAAAATTTCAAGTAGCTGTTGATTAGTATAGCCTGCTTGAAAAAAGCGATTTAGCTGTTGCTGCGACAGCTTTCCTTGAGAAGTTACAATTGCTTTTGTGGTACTTCTTAGTACCTCTAGCTTAGGATCGGTAAGTGTGTCGTTGTTGATAAGTTGTGCGACAAGTGACTGTTCGACTTTCATCATGTCGGCAATTGCGCTGTGCGCTGGTACACAATAATGGCAGCCGTTGACGACGTTAATTGTTTGCCAGACAACGGTCTTTTCCTGTGCGTTGAAACTTGTCTGTAAAAAGAGCGCGTGAAGTGTTTTGTATGCTGTTAATACACTGGGTGCCTGCGCCATCACACCATGTAAGTTTGGGATCCAACCAAAGTTTTCTCTTGAACTTGTAAGTTCTTGTCGAGCTGCTTCTGGGGCATTGGTTTCGTTATAAATAGTAAAAGACATAGAGAACTCCATTTTTATGTTGCTGTGTAATTAATCATAGTGTGATCTTAACGATAAAAAATGTACTATTGATGCTCATAAGTTCTTACTTATTGCTTTGGAGTTCAATTTGGCGGGTTTTTTAGACTTTATTAATTTGCTCAAGTTAGAGGTGGATGTTTATCATAATGCCAGAGTATGTGGTAATTGGACGATAAACGCACATTCAGTTGGCCAAACATGCTTCCATATGGCGACACAAGGAGAGTGTGTGCTCAATGTGCCTAATAAAGGTCAGTGGCGTTTAAAAGAGGGGGATTTGGTGATATTTCCAAATGAATTGCCGCACTCAATGGTAAGCGTGAAACCCTTACAAGGTCCGCAACAACATCTTCCTGTAGCCAATAGTCAACACCTTGATGGTACGAGCATGTTATGTGGAAAAGTAAGTTTTGAGCACTTGGCAAATGAGCATTTGCTAGCGACTTTACCTAAGGTTTTGGTGATAGAAAATACACTAAATACCCCTTGGCTGACTCAATTAAGAGAGATGATCTTACTGGAATCTTTATCTAGCGAGCAAAGCACTAATGTGATCATTACGCGTTTGTGTGAATTGTTATTTGCCTATGCATTACGCCACTATTTGCAAACGCATGTTATAACCAATAGTGTTTTTGCATTGTATACATCTGAGCCATTAAATAAGGTGATCGATTCAATTCACAATGAACCTCAGCGAGCATGGACACTAGCAGAATTGGCTTCCATTGCTTGTATGTCAAGAACTAAGTTTGCACTGTTGTTCAAATCAGTCAGTAGCTGGACAGTAATGGAATATATCACCTGGTGGCGCATGCAGCTGGCATGGCGTTATCTTAGCACAGGGCTTAGCGTGCTGGTGGTCGCTAACAAAGTGGGTTATTTATCAGAAGCGGCTTTTTCTCGGGTATTTAACAAGCATTTTGGTTGCTCCGCAGGACAGGTGCGACGCGGCTATGGCAAAAGGCAGTAAACATCGGTATTTGTTTACGATTGTCTAGTTATTAAATTTGGTGCCTTGAAGTAATAGCTTTTTTTAGCGCACGCGCGAGTTACACAGCCTAACTACTTTTAAAAAATGGGTTGATTTGCGACTCATTGGTAGTGAGGTATTCAAACCGTAACAGTGCCAAGGTACTGCTTTGTTGCGTGCGTAGGTTACTGGCATCTTTGTCGACCTTATAATTTAGCTCAGCTGCAACTTCATGAACTTTAGGGGCAATGTAGGTATTAACCCAAAAGGTATAAGTTTGAACAGGGCACTAACTCAGCAACCTGTAGTGGCACAATAAACAAGTATGCGACCACTACCCAATAGTGAAGCAAAAAATAAACTAAGTCATTTATTTCAATAGCTTGCAATAAAGCCAGCTGTTTTTTATTACCCACTCTCATACCCGCACAGTGACGTTTACCCAAAACGCATTTGGTATTGTGACGTATCCGTTTGCTTGATAATGTAGCCATAAATGAAACTTTTTATTAATTGAATGGTTAGGCTAGGAGCTTAAGTCACATCTAAGGAAAAGTATGAGTAAGATATTGTCGATAGTTTTGTTTATGATCTCATGGTCTAGCTGGTCAATTGTGCAAAGACATGATGTACCAAAAGATATGTATATAGCTCAATCAACTCCCGAATATCTCATTGACATGCCCGGTGAGGGTCACGGAGTTTTAATTAAGCCAAACTGGATTGTCACCGTGGCACATCTAATTTTTGCTGATTATACAGGGCGTGAAATTACCATTGCCAATGAGCAATTTACCATTGAAAAAGTGATAGTTCACGCGAATGCTAAAAAGCCAAATGAAGCCTTATTTAAAGGCGATGCAAAACCTCTGATGGACTTTATGAAAACCACAAGTGATATCGCTCTTATTAAGTTAAGCAAAGATGTTACGCATGTTAAGCCTATTGAGCTTTATACCAATGATGATGAGAAAGGGAAAGCTATCACGGCATTTGGCCGAGGCTCAACTGGCGATGGCCTAAATGGCTCAATATTTGAGACAAAGAGGCAAAAAACGCTACGACGGATGCAAAACACCATAGATAGGGTTGATGGCAATTGGTTATCGATTAAATTTGATAAAGGTGACAAGGGGTTGCAATACGAAGGTCTTGATGGTTCGGGCGATAGTGGCGGCCCGCTAGTATACTCAGGTAATGAGCAGCAATATCTCGTTGGTATGTTTAGTTGGGATTTTGTTGAAGGGGATCTAAAGAGCTTCAAACATGGACTGTATGGCGGAAGATCATATCAGGTGCGTATTTCTTCATACATCGATTGGATTACTACTCAGATTAATGCTAATCCCTAATTTTTAGCTGGGTGTTAGCATTGAGAATAGAAAAGCGACTTCGTTAAAAACTACTTAATCTCGCTTTGGCAATGAGCATTTTTCTGTCATCAAAATAGCTTTATCGTTTAATGCAATAGGTATGATCTGTAGCGTCCATTGAATTAATAAAATCCGATATGAGATCAGGTTTTCTCAATGACAACACGCTGTAAAGTTAGTTTGTTAGCGTTACTATTATTAGGTATTTCTGACAATTAAATTTGGGGGTAACAGGGTTGACTCTACTTTTTCTCCACGTATTAGATTAAGCAGATTACTCACCAGCATCTGTCCGGCCAGCGTGGTGTTTTGTTGAATGGTTGTCAGCGCTGGTGAGACATAACTGGCAGCTGGAATGTTATCAAACCCGACAACTCGAACATCATTAGGGACTTTGATATTCGCTTCTTGCAAGGCGCGAATTGCACCGATAGCGATAAGATCACTGGCTGCAAATAAAGCATTAAATGAGATGTTATTCGCGATTAATGATTTAGTGGCGTGGTAGCCTGAGTCTTCAGTGGATATTGCATTTGCTGTTTTTCGTTCACTCAAGGTATAACCATGTTGTTCAAAGGTATCTTTAAAGCCTTGATATCGAGAAAAAAACTCAGGGCTGTGATGAGAGGCATCACCAATAAAGGCACAATCGGTACGTTTATGCTCAATCAAATGCTTTGCGGCAAGTTGTCCACCACCATAATTATCGCAACTGACGGTTAAATCTGGTCGGCCATCAACTCTTGCACCCCAACACACAAACTTAGTGTCTTGATCTAATAGTTGTTGCAATTTTGACTGATAGTCTAAATAGTCGCCATAGCCGAGCAAAATAATACCATCAGCGCGATGGCTGTCTTCATAGTCGGCACGCCAATCTTGACTGCTAGATTGAAATGACACGAGCAAGTCATAGCCTTCTTTAGCGCACGCGCGAGTAATACTGCCTAACATGCTCAAAAAAAATGGGTTGATTTGTGACTCATCGGTAGTGGGGTCTTCAAACAGTAACAATGCCAAGGTACTGCTTTGTTGCGTGCGCAGGTTACTGGCGTTTTTGTCGACCTTATAATTTAGCTTAGCTGCCACTTCATGTACTTTACGGCGAGTTTCTTCATTTACCAGCGGGCTGTTTCTTAAGGCACGAGATACAGTTGACTGGGATACACCAGCATAGTGGGCAATATCAAAAGAAGTCGCTTTACCTTTATGTTTCATTTTTCCGCTCGAATGAAGTTAACTCCGTCATTGTCAGGATTTGAATATTTTTTTCAACCAATTTCGCTATATTCATTAATTTTTTATTGCCACATTCTGACACCGGTGTCATAATGTGGGTGTTTTATCATTTTGTTGTCAAAACGTATTGGCTGCCCAACACTTGTGGGCAGCATTTTTTTACGTCAGTTAGCGTGCAAAATTAACTGAATGACCAATAGAAATAATTGCATTGGCAAATAGAGCTTGGTGCAAAAAAATAAGCGCAGTTAGTGCGCAATGACAAAAGAGAAAACAACATGACCCAGACAACAAGTTACCAACATCAAGATTTTGAGCCGATTGTCGTTGCAGATATCGGTGGCACGAACGCAAGGTTTGCGGTCGTGACTCATTATTGTCAACAAACTCGCCAATTTAAAATCCAACACCAAGTTACTTATCCCAGTGCAGAGTTTCAGTCATTTGAAAGCGCTTTAAGCCGTTTTATTGAGCAATTGCCTATCAGCAAACCGTCAAGAGCAAGCCTTGCGGTGGCCGGTCCGATAAAGTCTCAGCAAGTTTACTTAACTAACTTAGGCTGGCACTTTAGTATTCCACAGCTGAAAACTCAGATGGGATTTAACGACCTTGCTGTGATCAATGACTTCGCCGCATTTGCATACGCCGCACCATACTTAGATACAGAGCAAAATATTCTTATCAAGTCGGGGCAGCCTGAACCTGATGCGAATATTGCGGTGATGGGGCCTGGTACGGGGTTTGGTGCAGCCTGTTTAGCCCGAGATATTAACGGTAGCGCGGTGATGAGCTGCGAAGCGGGGCATATAAATCTTGCCCCAGTGACAGCGCTTGATAGGCAGTTGTTGCATGTACTGCGTGCAAACTTACAACATGTTTCAATCGAAAGTGTCTTTTCGGGCCCTGGTATTGCGCGACTGTATCGAGCAATGGCTGAAGTTAAAGGGCATACCCCAATGGACTTAAATGCAGCACAGATTAGCCAGCTAGCGCCAGAGTGTGAAGTATGTGATGCAACGCTCACGCATTTTTGTGACTGGATGGGCAGCGTTGCGGGCGATCTGGCGCTCACGTTTGGTGCTTTGGGAGGCGTGAACATTGGTGGTGGTATTTTACCGCGAATGACAGAGCGTTTGTTATCTAGTCGTTTTATTGAAAGGTTTACTGAAAAAGGGCTAATGTCGCAGTATGTAGGACAAATTCCCGTCACTTTAGTAGTACAAGATAATATTCCTTTAATTGGTGCCGCGGCATGTTTACATGAACGCCGTAGCTAATTGAGGGGCTTGGAATAAAGGCATGAAAAAAGTAACCATTAATAGTGTTGCCACTTACGCTGGGGTATCGAAAAAGACCGTATCTCGGGTGCTCAATAATGAGCCAAATGTAAGTCCAGCAACTCGAGAAAAAGTGTTAAAAGTATTTAAAGAGCTAGACTATACGCCAAACCCAATAGCTCGGGGCTTGGCGAGAAATAGAAGCTTTATTATTGGTTGCTTGTACGATAACCCGAGTAAAAGTTATATCACTCGTGTGCAAAGCGGTGCGCTTGAAGCGTGCCATAAACATCACTATAACCTCCTTATTCACCCTTGTGAGCTGCGCGGCGAAGCACTCATTGAGAACATTGAGCACCTTTTGACGACTTCACGTCTAGATGGCATGGTTTTGACTCCTCCATTTTCTGATTCACAAGAGCTCATCACCTTTTTAAAGAAAAAGAATATTAACTTTGCACGTGTTGCGTCTGCGATAGATGATGCAGAGTCAATCTCAGTGCGCAGTAATGATGAGCAAGGCGCTTATGAAATAACCGAGCATCTGATTAATCTGGGCCACCGCAAGATTGCATTTATTAAAGGTCACCCAGATCACAGTGCAACCGAACAACGTTTTACAGGTTATCAAAGGGCGCTAGCGGCACATCACATCGCTTTTGACTCTCAACTAGTGGCAGAGGGAAACTTTAGTTACCACTCTGGTGCGGATAGTGCTAAAGCTATTTTAGATTTAAATCCACGACCAAGTGCGGTGTTTGCATCAAATGATTACATGGCTGCAGCAGTTTTGAAACTTGCAACGCAACGTCAATTAAAAGTGCCTGAAGACATTTCGATTGCGGGATTCGACAACGCACCTATTGCACGTCATATTTGGCCTGGCTTAACAACGATAGCGCAACCTGTCGAAGAAATGACTCGCCAAGCGGTTGAACAATTAATTTTTCAAATCGGTGATGAACAAACGCCGGTCTATCAAGCAACGCTCGAAGCGAAACTTATAACACGAGAGTCGACCGCTAAGTTACGTAGCTAATAGCGCCCAGTTTCAATTTTTTATACTTGCCCAAAAGCCTCATATTTTTATGAGGCTTTTTTTATTTGCCTTAACACCAAGCTATTGTGCTAGATCAAGATTTATATAATCAATGAGGCGTAATGTATCGGTATTGGAAATACATTTTTAGATGATAAACAACAGGAATAAAACGATGAACATTGAACGCCACAGTCTCGCTAAAGAATTGCCTGAATTTAAAGACAAGATCCATGAACTAAAAATGAAAGACCGTCATTTTGCGCGCCTTTTTGATGATTATCATAATTTAGACCATGAAGTTATTCGTATTGAAGAAGGGGTTGAAAATACCTCTGATGAGTATTTGGATTCTCTAAAAAAACAAAGATTGCACTTAAAAGATCAGCTTTATGCGATTTTAAAGTGTGCATAACTCGCTCGGTTTAAACACGTCACAGACCTCTAAAATGCTCTCATAGCGACTATCCCATCAGAAGTTATGAGAGTATTTTTATAAACACACTCTCTCGATCATGCCACTAAATTGCTGCTTGTTTTCGTTATTAAAGCGGTTACTCTCACCATATAATGCGCATTTATTGAATATTTTAACGGATTACATTTTAGTTCAAATCGTGTTTACAAAAATTCAGATTTGTATAAATATGGGGAACTCTCGACATAACTTTTTATATGTGACGCTGAACTATTTGGCGAACACACAATAAAAAATGAAAATTTCAGCGTCTTTGCTTAAGGAATAGCACTTTATATGCAATTGTTAATTGATGAGCACGTAGCAGCATTTGCCAAGCGAACAAAGCGACCACAAATAAATGTAGCGCTTTGGCACAATAATGTCGTTTACGAGTCATCTTTCGGTATTTCAAAAAGTGAAGCGGTGGATGTATTTGAGATAGGATCAATCGGAAAAACGTTTACAGCGACTTTGTTGGCAATACTCGTTGAGAAAAGAGTGATTAATCTTAACGACCGAATAGGTAAATATCACCCTAACTTGCCACTTTTGAAGGATGTGACTTTTAAGCAGCTAGTAACACATACATCTGGGTTACCAGCTGAACCCATTGATTCTATTTGTTTTTCTCACTCTGCGCTTATTTCTAAACTGCTTGAATTTCAAGATGAAGATATACCTCGGTTTCTGGGTAACATCAAAAAGCCATTACAACCGGGTAAGTTTTTATATTCAAATTTGGCAATGGCACTTTTGGGCAATACATTAGCACAATGCCTAGGAATGAGTTATGAGCATGCTGTTAAATCACACTTGCTGACGCCATTGGGAATGGTAGATACCCACATCAGTGAAAAGAATTATGCAAGTACGCGCTTGGCTTCAGGGCATAATGCGAGTGGGAAAATAGTCCCTCACTTTAAGTGGCAAGGAATGGAGCCCGCTGGAGTTTGGCGTTCAACATGTCAAGACATGATTACATATTTAAAGGCCCACCTAGGCCATGCTGGTGAAGATTGGCAGCATCAATTACAAATAACCACTTCACCTGTTTACGCTGATCCCAAACTTAGCCATATCGGGTACGCTTGGGTTCTAGAGCAGCGTAAGGAGCTTGGTCTGCTTGCTTGGCACAATGGAGGGACATTTGGTCAACATGCAGTAATAATGAGTGCCAAAGAGCGTAACATGGGGATTGTTATTCTGAGCAATCAGTCTCCAAGGCTTTGGCATGGCTTTTTTGCGTCTTATAGTTTAGAGGCACTGGCGGTTCGTATTCTAAAGGCTTTAGTGTGAATTAAGTATGACTGTTTTGAGGC
This sequence comes from Pseudoalteromonas sp. A25, assembly GCF_009176705.1. Lineage (NCBI taxonomy): Bacteria > Pseudomonadati > Pseudomonadota > Gammaproteobacteria > Alteromonadales > Pseudoalteromonadaceae > Pseudoalteromonas > Pseudoalteromonas sp. A25. The sequence goes on from NZ_AP021846.1 coordinate 1,506,211, forward strand.
TTTTAATAATATGACTGACCTTATCAACGTCTAGTTGAAGTCATAAATTCGCATAGCGAATTTTCCACTATACTTTTAAGCACTTTATTTTTGATGGCGAAGTTATGTGGACTCGGTAGCATTTGTTCTTGTCTGTACTGGGATTGTGGGGCTATGCCTGTCACTCCACTCTGCTTATAAGACTTGTCAAGTTTCAAGTCATGTTGGCTGGCGGGTACTGTTTGGCTTAATCATCTTTTTTATTTTAGGTTATTGCTCATTTGCGGCGTATCTGTTCGAGCAGGGCAGAACTAACCTCCTAAATGTCGGCTTGGCGAGTATTTTGTTCTTCGGTGCCATTTTTGTGGTGCTCGTTAATTATTTAGCAAGGCAAAGCTTGGAGTCGCTGGCAAAACTCGTTGAGTATGAGCGTTGTCATGCGCAAACCGATTTTCTGACTAGGTTAAGCAACAGAGAACACTGTATTGATACCATTGAAGAAAAGCTTAGGTCAAAAGAGCCGTTCTCGTTATTTTTGATTGATTTGAACAACTTTAAAAATATCAATGACTCGGTGGGCCACTTATTTGGTGACAAAGTGTTGATTGCATTTTCAAGACGAATCACACAAGCTCTGTTAGATGAGAGTGCGTTATTTCGAATGGGGGGTGATGAGTTTATATTAATCATAGATGATCAGGCTGAGAGTCAAGTCTATAAACAAAACAATCGACTTATGAAGGTGTTGGAGCAGCCTTTGAGAATTGATGAGATCCAAGTAGACATAGACTATAGCGCGGGTGCTGTGATTTATGATGGTAAGTCGCAAACAGGTTGTACAAGCATATTAAATTGCGCAGATGATGCTATGTATTGCGCTAAGCGTTCGGGGCAAACGTTAGTCATTTATGATGCCGCTATTCATGCCAATAAAACGAATGAGCTACATGTGTCTTTAGGGCTCAAAGAAGCGATAGAAAAACACACGGTTAAGGTCTTTTATCAGCCTATTATCAAAGCTGATTGTGGCGAAGTATATGGGGTCGAAGCGTTAGCTCGATGGCCGCAGGATACGGGGGGCTTAATGATGCCCGAGTACCTTATCCCGACATCTGAAAATAGTAACTTAAACCGCCAATTGAACATATTTGTAATTAACAAAGTGTTTGAAGACTTGCCAACATTGCTCGATTGTGAGCCCAATCTGGTCGTGCATATTAATTTATTTGGCTGTGACTTTTTAAATAAGGAGCTGGTGAACTTACTAGCAAGTTTACTCACTCACACAAAAGTGAATGCCAAGCATATTTTGTTTGAGTTCCCTGAGCGGATGATGTCACTTGATATAGCAAAAACAAGAGCGCTTTTTGAAGTGCTTATTGATATGGGATTCGCGGTTGTAGTTGACGACTTTGGTACTGGCTTTTCATCTTTTAGCGTAATGAAGGACTTACCATTGGCGCAAATCAAATTAGATAGAGCACTGGTGGAGCACTGTCTGAATGATGCACGAACGAAGACGATTGTTGAAACAGTTTTATTTATGGCACGAAAAATGGGCGTCAGCGTAGTTGCTGTGGGTGTTAACAACGATAAGGTTGCTGATTATCTATGTGAGTGTAAATGTCAGTACCTACAAGGCTTTAATGTCAGTGATGTGATACCTTTGAAAGAGTGCATCAATTGGATAGAATCAAATCGCATTGTAAATTCAGAATTAAAAAAATATTAGATATTTGTTTGATAGCTTAATCCTGCAAATTACACAAAGAAACGTGCACTGATTGCTTAGACATATAAGTAATAGTATAAAGCCCTGCAAAGGGCTTTATTTTAGCCGTAAAATATCGCTTAAAACTGCGGAGGTTTTATTGGCGCAGTAAAACCATACAAACTTTCAAACCCGGGAATATTCCTCTCCCATATCGGTGTATCCTTACCTATATAATCACGCAATGCATCGAAAAATAGTCTGGTTCTTACGGGTAAGTCTCTGTGAGGATAAACCGCATAAAGTGCTGAATAATCACTGAGCGTAACATTGGTGAGTAATGGAACGAGTTGCCCATTGATAACTTCTTTATCGACCAAAAAAGCAGGCACGTTGCAAAATGCGGTGTCAGATAGCACTTTCATCATCAATAGTTCGCCATCATTACTGCGAAACACGCTTTTTATTGCCACTTCTTGAGGCTCATTGTTTTCGTCTAGATAGCTAATACCATTAAACTTAAGCCCTTCGCTTGCGTATGATGCCGCAGGAAGTACGCTTAAGTCTTCCATGCATTTAGGTTCACCATAAGTGGTTAAAAATTGCGGTGTGGCCAACATCACCAACCTGTTTCTGGCTATTTTTCGCGCTATTAAAGAAGAATCTTTAGGCTCTCCAACCCGAAAGGCGAGATCGTATCCTTCACCAACGATATCGACTAATCTATCTTCTAGGCGTAGTTCAACTTCAACTTGCGGGAAGCGTTTTTGGAATTCGTTAACAACGGGCTGCACATAACGCCGGCCAATAATGGTTGAGCTGGTTATTTTGAGTAATCCTTTGGGCTCTGTATGGTAATTTTCCGCTAAAAGTTGAGTCTCACTGAGGAGCTTTCGCAGCTGTTGCGCTTTTTTTACCATCTCTGCACCAGCAGCGGTTAAAGAGAATGAGCGTGTTGTACGATTAAGTAATCTAACACTAAGTTCTTCTTCTAATTTGCTGATTTGTTTTGATATTACTGAGCGGTCAATATCTCGATGTTGAGCCGCTTTGGCAAAAGAACCGCGTTCAACAACATCTAAAAACATGAGCAAGCGTGTACTTGTATCCATATCTTTTCAAGCAGTGAATATTATTGGTGCTATTTTGGCATTAAATAATTTAAAAATCGATGCTTATTTGTCTCTTTTTGATTCTGTAGACTAGTTACTATTCGAGGAAGAGGAGAGAAGTAGATGAAAAAGTCATTAGTGACAATCGCAATACTGGGCTGTCTAGCCTATTTAACAGGATGTAGTGAATCTCATGCTGAAGCGCCTCAGGCTCAGCAACAGCAAGTATTTAAGCAACCAATTGACGTAGCATCAGTGCAAGCTTACCCGGTACAAGCTTGGTTTACTTATACTAGCCGCTTAGAAGCTGTTGAGTTTGTGCAACTAAGGCCGCGCGTTTCGGGGAATATCGCCCAGGTCAATTTCAAAGAAGGGCAGCAGGTTAACCAAGGTGATGTGTTATTTACGCTAGATAAAAGGCCGTTTATGGTGCGAGTGTCTGAGCTCAAAGCGCTATTGGCCAGCGCTCAAGCACAGTTATCGCAGGCTAAAAATGATGTTAAACGAGCAAAGCGACTGCTAGCAAGTAAGTCAATTTCAGAAGAAGAAGTTGAGCACCGCCTTTCATTGCGTGCTCAACATGAAGCAAATGTACAGGCAACGAAGGCTAAATTAGAAGCCGCTAAACTTGATCTGGCTTACAGCGAAGTAAAGGCGCCCATTAGTGGTATTGTCTCGCGCGCGGAGCTTACAAAAGGCAACACAGTGCAGGCAGGAGTAAGTTTGCTAACACACCTTGTGTCTGATGATCATGTGTATGCATATTTTGATATTAACGAGCGTACCTGGCACCAGCAATTTAGTCAGCTAAAAGGAGACAAAACAACCAGCGTCGTTATGCAATTGTTAGGTGAGAAAGGCTTTACTCATGCGGGCGTGGTGGATTTTGTTGATAACCATATTGATGCAGATACAGGTACATTAAGGGTTAGAGCATTGTTTAAAGCCAATGAGCAGCTAAAGCCGGGCGCTTTTGCGCGAATTCGCGTTGCTGCCGATGACATTCAAGAGCAGGTTTTGGTTCCCGAGAAAGCAATTGGTACTGATCTAAAAAACCGTTTTGTGTTAGTCACTGACGAACATGATGTTTTGCAATATAGACTCGTAACATTGGGTGAACGTTATGGCAAGATGCGCGCTATCACGCACGGGTTGGAACCAGGTGACAAAGTAGCAGTGAACGGACCGGCAAGAGTCGGACCGGGTATGCCCGTGGCACCTCAGTTAGTTGAAATCGAGCCCGATCATGCAACGTTGGTGATGGCAGAGCAAGCGAGCAAAACACTTATGCTTGCCAAACAGGGAGAGTAAATAATGTCGTTTTCTCACTTTTTTATTCATCGACCAATATTTGCCGCTATGTTGTCTTTGGTGATTTTCATAGCGGGTGCTTTGAGTTTGTTTCAGCTGCCAGTGAGTGAGTACCCCGAAGTAGTACCGCCTACGGTTGTAGTCTCGGCGAGTTACCCCGGTGCAAATCCAAAAGTTATCGCACAGACGGTGGCAACCCCTTTGGAACAAGAGATCAATGGTACTGAAAACATGTTGTACATGTTTTCACAGGCAACCAGTGATGGTCGTATGACCTTAACGGTAACGTTTGCGCTGGGCACGGACTTAGATCGTGCCCAAGTACAAGTTCAAAATAGGGTTAATAGTGCCTTACCCCGCCTGCCTCAGGAAGTACAGCGCTTAGGTGTGGTAGCAGAAAAAGCGTCTCCAGATTTGACGATGGTGGTACACCTTTACTCTCCTGAAAATACTCATGACACTGCTTATTTATCAAACTATGCGGATCTGTATGTTAAAGACGAAATTGCGCGCTTAAGCGGTGTGGGTGATGTGCAGTTGTTTGGTGGTGGTAAATACGCGATGCGTGTGTGGCTTAACCCAGATGCATTGGCATCTAATCAGCTGACAGCTATGGATGTTGTTAATGCACTTCGTGAACAAAATCAGCAGGTTGCTGCCGGTAGCTTAGGTGCGCAACCCGCTGCTGATGAGTCTCAGTTTCAAGTGTTGCTCAATGTGAGAGGACGTTTAAGTAGTATCGAAGAATTTGAGCAAGTTGTTATTAAAGTGGGGCAGCAAGGGGCTATCACGCGCCTTAAAGATGTTGCTCGTGTGGAACTTGGACAAAGCCAGTATGCACTAAGAGCGTTGCTTAATGGCCAACCTGCGCTGGCCATGCCCATCTTTCAGCGCCCAGGTTCCAATGCCATTGAACTATCAGATCAGGTTCGAGCAACGATGGCACGTCTGAGTGAATCGTTCCCGCAAGGTGTTGAGTACGATATTGTATATGATCCCACGGTGTTTGTGCGAGGCTCGATTGATGCGGTGATAAAAACGTTGCTTGAAGCAATCGTTTTGGTGGTATTGGTCGTTATCATATTTTTGCAAACATGGCGCGCCTCAATTATTCCACTCATTGCAGTGCCTGTGTCTTTGGTCGGCACTTTTGCTGTTATGCAATGGCTCGGTGTTTCTATCAATACATTGTCATTATTTGGATTAGTATTGGCCATTGGCATTGTGGTCGATGATGCAATAGTGGTGGTTGAGAATGTGGAGCGTAACATTGCCAATGGTCTTACCCCTATAGAAGCAACTAAACGAGCAATGAATGAAGTGACAGGGCCAATTATTGCGATAGCATTGGTGTTATGCGCAGTGTTTATACCAACGGCATTTATCACAGGCTTGTCTGGGCAGTTCTATAAACAATTTGCATTGACTATCACCATATCAACGATTATTTCGGCTATTAACTCTTTGACATTATCTCCGGCATTGTCGGCGTTGCTATTAAAACCACATAACAGCGCACCAGATAAGCTTACGGTTGTATTGGATAAGTTGTTTGGTCGTTGGCTATTTGCACCGTTTAACCGCTTTTTTGATGCAAGTGCTCAAGGGTATGAAAAGTTAGTTAAGAAGCTGATCCGCTTATCTACAGTTGTAGCAGTATTGTATCTGGTGCTCGTAGGTTCCACTGTTAAGCTGTTTGATGCGGTACCAGGTGGATTTATTCCCGCGCAAGATAAACAATATTTAGTGGCGATTGCGCAATTGCCTGACGCAGCGAGCCTTGATAGAACTGAAGCTGTCACCCGCGAGATGGAAAGAATAGCATTACAGGTGCCGGGTGTTGCAAACACGGTGTCATTCCCTGGCTTGTCGGTGAATGGTTTTACTAACAGTCCTAATTCAGCCATTGTTTTTACTCCGCTTGAAGGTTTTGCTGAACGTGACGACCCAAGCCTATCAGCCATGGCGATTGCCGCTGAGCTAAATAAGCGATTTACCGCCATTGATGAGGCATTTGTAGCTGTATTTCCGCCACCGCCAATTCAAGGTCTTGGCACCACTGGTGGGTTTAAACTGCAAATCGAAGACCGAGGCAATAAAGGGTTTGAAGCATTATTTTCTGCATTACAGAGCGTAACTAATGAGGCTCGAAAAGATCCCGCGTTAACGGGCCTATTTTCAAGCTTTAGAATTCAAGTGCCACAGATGGATATTGATATAGATAGAGAGCAAGCATTATTGCAAGGTATTCCACTATCGGAAGTCTTTAATGCGCTACAAGTCTATATGGGGTCGCTGTATGTGAATGACTTCAATCTATTTGGTCGTACTTATCAAGTTACCGCGCAAGCTCAGGCGCAAAGCCGTTTAGACCCTCAACAGATTTTAGCTTTAAAAGTGCGCAATGTGCGCGGGGATATGGTGCCTTTAGGCTCTGTTTTAACCGCAACGCCAACTACTGGGCCAGACAGAGTGATGCACTACAATGGCTATCCAAGTGCAGAGCTTAATGGCAGCCCAGCACCTGGCTACAGTTCAGATCAGGCACAACAAGCAATAGAAGCAATATTGGCCGAACATTTACCAGCCGGTATGGCTTATGAGTGGACCGATGTGACCTATCAGCAAATATTGGCGGGTAACACCATGGCATATATTTTCCCGTTGGTCGTGCTGTTGGTGTTTATGGTGTTAGCGGCACAATATGAGAGTTTACGCTTACCTTTAGCGATTATTTTAATAGTACCCATGACCATATTTTCAGCTTTATTGGGAGTATGGTGGATAGGTGGCGATAATAATATTTTCACCCAGATAGCACTGATTGTTTTGGTGGCTTTGGCCTGTAAAAATGCCATTCTTATGGTGGAATTTGCCAAAGAACAAACGGACTCTGGGCAAACGTCTTTTGAGGCAATTATTCGCGCCTGTCGATTGCGTTTACGGCCAATATTAATGACGTCGATTGCGTTTACCGCAGGCGTTGTACCTTTAGTACTTGCAACCGGTGCCGGAGCAGAAATGCGCCATGCCATGGGGGTTGCTGTGTTTTTTGGCATGCTTGGTGTTACCTTATTTGGCTTACTGTTTACCCCAGTGTTTTATATGCTGGTAAGCACCAAAAAAGAGCAGCTTAAAAAGCAAAAGAATGAGGAGGCAGGCGCTCAGGTTTTATAGGGACCAGCTCGTTTTATGGGCCAAGTACTAGGCGTTGTTTTTAAGCAATACCAATCTAGTACTTGGTTCAAATGAGCGTAATTATGACAACTTATTAACTTATAGTTGAGCTATGTCATAATGAATGTTCTAATAATTAAATAAATTACAATAACATTTTGCATAGCTAGGATACGAAAACCTAACTTAACAAAGAGAATAATGTGGCAGCGACAATACCAAACAGAATGAAATCAATACAGCTAAGCAAAGTGGGGCATAACTTTTGTTTAGAACAAGCCGAGCTTACAGTACCTAAAATTACTGAGCAACAAGTGCTTGTAAAAATTGAGTATGTTGGTTTAGGTGCACTAGATGAAAAGTTTGTGCAAACAGGCACGCCATGCTGGCAATATCCTCGCACATTTGGCTTTGATGCCGTAGGTACAGTGGTTGATGCGCCTAAAGGGGTACACCCAAATGTTGGTACCAAAGTGATGTGGCATAACGACATAGGCACGCCAGGCGTAATGAGTGAATATGCCAGTGTTGCTAATTATGCACTTACAGTTTTACCTGAAGGCATAGATTTAGCTAAAGCTGCATGTTTACCGACCCCCGGAATGACCGCACTAATTGCGTTGTTTAAACTACAACTAAACGACGGTGATAGTGTTTTCATTGAGTCTGGGCACTCATGTACTGGACAGCTGGCTATTCAATTTGCAAAGCAACAAGGACTGGTTGTGTTTACCAGTGGTACTGTAGAACAACAAGAGCTACTTAAAAATCTAGGTGCCGATGCGGTATTTACTCTGGATGACAATGAATTAGCGCAGAAGATACAGCGAAATCATGGTTATGATGGTGTTCAAGGTGTTATTGACTGTACCGGATTGTATACCAATGAGCTGATCTCGTTATTACAGTTTTGTGGGCGCATAAGCTGCATTTCGGGCCTACCTAAATTGGATGATGCGTTACTATTTAAAAAAGCCCCCAATATTGGTGTTGTATCTTTGCCTGGCGCATGGCTGGCAAAAAGTATTTGTGCTCAGCAGCGAATGGCATTTTTGGGTAATTTACTTGTAGAAAATTTAGTAAATGATGCTTTGCATATCAGCCAGCATGAGCTTGTTAGTTTTGATGCTGAATCAATCTCATCAGCCTTGAGAAACAGAATACAGTCTGAGCAGGGGGTTTATCAAAGTATCCAAGTCACATAAGCTGGTACATAATTCATATCTCTTTTGATATCACGCGTAATGAGAATATGTCATAGCTCCCTCACACACTTTCTTTAGAATCCTTACAATTACTAACATCTCTGAGACGTTGCTAGCGTTATACTAGTTGCGACAAAAGTGATGCAAGATCTGATATATCAGTTGGCAGACCAAGCGCTATGGCTGGGTTATAGGGGGTTTTTAATTGGTGTTTTATTGGCATCAAATATGTGCCTTTTTGCATCTTTTTATGCATTAAAAGTTTGCGTATCATTCTTCCATCAAAACACTTAGGACGTTTCATTATGAACAAGTTACTCTTTATATTTGCGCTGTTTTTTTCGACGCTTGGCTTTGCCGCAGATACGCCTTATCAGTTGATAAATAAAGTAGGTAATGATCTGTTCTCAGATATAAAAGTGATCAATCAAGATGGTAAAGCAGAAGCTAGCTTGATGAAGAACATTGTTCGTAGTCGGCTGATGCCTCATATTGATGTTAAATTTGTCTCTTTCAAGCTTTTAGGAAAACACATTAAAGGGTTGCAACGTGCTGATGCTATTGAGTTTATTGATGCTGTGGATAGCTATTTAGTCACAACGTATGCCAATGCCTTATTACAATATAAAGGCCAAGAGATTATATACGAAGAGCTGCCAATCAGTAGTGACAGCAATTTTGCTACCGTTAAAGTGATTATAAAAGAAACGGCCGGACCTGATATTGATATGCACTTTAAGTTTAGGCAAAACAATGATGGTAGCTGGAAGGTCTATGACATGGTTGCAGAGGGTATTTCATTACTCAGTGCAAAGCAAAAAGAAATTACCACCCGTATATCTGAAGTAGGTTTAGCAAAAGTAACAACCGAATTAAAAAGCAAGGTTTAAGAGTTTTAACTTTCCGACTTTTAAAGTTAAAAGTTTAAGAGCAGCGTAAGCTGCTCTTTTTTTTAAAATTCTCTGGGAGAGACAAATTGACCATTCATGATTTGGGTATAGGTTTGCTCAGCAAGGTCATCATAGGGGTCGAGTGATTTACCTAAACTTGTGAGTTGGTGCTCTATAGGTAAAATGTCTACATTTTGATAGCCAGATAGTTTCGCAATTTTGGCAAATGTGTAGGCATGCTTAAACTTTTCTTGTTTATAGAAAATACTAGCCAGTGTTTCGTATACCTCGGGTGCTGGTTGCTCACCAGCTTGGTTCAGTTCAAGTACTCGATATAACAAATCAATCGTTTTTTCGTCATCTACCTTTGCGTAAAACGTTGCGAGAAATAACTGTATTTCTGGGTCGTTGCGCACCTCACTTTGATCTTGCATGTTAAGCAGCTTATTCATAGCTATTTTATTGTTGTTTCTTGACCAGTGATAGTAAAGCAAGCCTGGGTGAGAGGTTTCTTCAGTTTCTTTAAAAATGCGGTTTATTTCTTTAAGGCTTGTGAGATGCCCTTCAACACGGGAGGTGGTTTTTTCTTTTAACTTAATATGCTCAATTTTTGCAGCTCGTGATACACATTTATCGTACTTTTCAAACAGACGCAGTAATTCGTATTTGTTCTCATCAGTCGGTTGCTTGTATTCACCGTAGCGGGCCATAATCACATTTGCACGTTCTTCTCTGCAATGGCTATCAGTATTGAGATCACTACAAAACCCCGGTGTTTCGTCGCAAACTTGATTTAATGTTAAAGGATTGTCACACCCTGCCAATAGCAAGACAGATAAGACAAAAGCTTGCCTCAATGCCATAAGATTTCCTCTTATCTTTGTTGATTTACAATATTCTAGCTCAAGGAATTGATGAGTAACAGTGGAGAATCAAAGCAGTTTAAATTAGAATAGCAATGCCCAAGAGGGCTATCCGTTCAAAAAATTGTTTATTAGGCAGAAAAAATGACCTTATCTCACGAGCAAGAATATCAAAATAGCTGGCAAGAGCGCCAAGATTACGCAGAAAATATGCAACCAATTATTGGTCGTTTATACCGTAACTCAGGAATTGAAATTGCTGTTTATGGTCGCCCATTGGTTAATACCAGTACAATTGATGTGATTAAAGCACACAAAACAGTGGCGCGTTTTGAAGAGCGCAAGTTGCGCTTGCGTGAAAGCTTCCCTTTTTTAGAAGCTATCAGCAAAATGGATTTGGCACCGGCACGCATTGACCTTGGTAAGTTAGCTTACGGTTATATCTATAAAAATGCGGGCGAAGGTCGCTCTATTGAAGAATATTTAAACGCAGAGTTAGGTGAGCTACTTAATAAAGGTGGTGAGCAAAAACCGCGTGATGTTGTACTTTATGGTTTTGGCCGTATCGGTCGTTTATTGGCGCGCTTACTGATTGAACGTGGCGGCTCTCACGCTGATTTACGCTTACGTGCTATCGTAGTACGCGGTGGCCGTGATGGCGACTTAGAAAAGCGCGCAAGCTTACTTCGCCGTGATTCAATTCATGGCCCATTCAATGGTTCAATTACGGTTGATCACGAAAAGAGTGCGATTAAAGCCAACGGTAACTACATTCAAGTAATTTACTCGAACTCACCAGATGAAGTAGATTATACAAAATATGGTATTGAAGATGCATTAATTGTTGATAATACTGGTATTTGGAAAGATGAAGATGGTCTTGGCCTGCACCTTAAATCAACAGGTGCTGCAAAGGTACTATTAACTGCCCCTGCTAAAGGCGATATCAAAAACGTTGTTTATGGCGTAAACAACCAAGATATCCAGAGCGAAGATAAGATTGTTTCTGCAGCAAGCTGCACAACTAACGCAATCACGCCTGTATTAAAAGCTATTAACGATAAGTTTGGTATTAAGAATGGTCACGTAGAAACCGTTCACTCTTACACCAATGATCAAAATTTAATCGACAACTATCATAAAGCAGAGCGCCGTGGTCGCAGTGCTGCCCTTAACATGGTTATTACTTCAACGGGTGCTGCTAAAGCGGTTGCTAAGGCACTTCCTGAGCTTGCAGGTAAATTAACGGGTAACGCAATTCGCGTTCCAACGCCTAATGTCTCAATGGCTATTATCAACTTGAACTTAGATACAGCCACAGATCGTGAAGAGCTTAATGAGTTTTTGCGTGATACATCATTGTACTCAGACTTACGAGATCAAATCGACTACACTGCGTCAACAGAAATCGTATCAACAGACTTAGTTGGTAGCCGCTATGCGGGTGTTGTTGATTCGCAAGCAACTATTGTTGATGGCGATCGTGTTGTGCTTTATGTTTGGTACGATAATGAGTTTGGTTACAGCTGCCAAGTAGTGCGTGTAATGCGTGATATGGCTGAAGTATCGTTCCCAAGCTTGCCTCGCTAAAAACGACTTTAGCCTCAAAAAGCCAGCATTTGCTGGCTTTTTTAGTTTTTGAACGTTTCAGGCTATGATACCCTTGAGCCTACTACGTTACAGCTAGCTAACAAGAATAACAGCTAAGTACTCTCTTAAATTTACAAGGGACGAAATAGAAAGGTACATAATGAAGATCTCCAGTAATTTTGATAGTGGTAATATTAAAGTCGTGTCAATTAGTGAACCACTTGATATCCAACTAGAAATTAATAAAGACAACGAATCAGATTTTTTTCAGTGGTTTCACTTTCGCCTAGAAAGTACGCCATTTTTATCACATAAAATGCACATTAATGGGTTAGATAAATCTGCCTATCCAGAAGGGTGGGATGATTATCATGCCGTTGCTTCATATGACCGCCAAACCTGGTTTCGAGTACCGAGCCGGTTCGAAAATGGCAGTTTAGTCATTGATTTTGAACCTGAATATGCTCACACCTATTTCGCCTACTTTACACCGTACAGTTATGAACGCCATTTGGATTTGCTATATTGGGCACAAAGTCATGATGTATGTGAAATCGAAACGTTGGGCGAAACTTTGGATGGGCGCGATATTAGCGTGCTAACAATCGGTGAGCCGAGTGATGATAAAAAACATATCTGGATAACTGCACGCCAACACCCAGGCGAAACAATGGCAGAATGGTTTGTTGAAGGCTTACTTCATAAATTACTGGATGACGAAGACCCACATAGCGCAGCACTGTTAGCTAAAGCAGTTTTCCATGTGGTGCCAAATATGAATCCAGATGGCAGTGTTCGAGGACATTTACGCACCAACGCTGCTGGTATTAACTTAAACCGAGAGTGGCAAACACCTAGTTTAGAAAAATCTCCTGAGGTGTTTCATGTATTTAATAAAATGCGTGAAACTGGCCTAGATATGTATTTAGATATTCATGGTGATGAAGCACTTCCATATAACTTTGTTGCAGGTGGAGAAGGTAACCCAAGTTATGATGAGCGAATTAAAGGCTTAGAAGATGACTTTAAGGCGGCTTTATTAACCATCACACCAGAGTTTCAAGATGAATTTGGGTATGATAAAGATGCACCTGGGGAAGCAAACCTAACTGTTGCATCTAACGCCGTAGGTGAGACATTTAAAGCGTTAGCTTACACGGTAGAAATGCCGTTTAAAGATAATGCGAACTTGCCTGATCCGTATTATGGCTGGTCAGACCGACGCTCTTACCAGTTTGGACAAGATACACTAGCTGCTATTGTTAGTGTGGTTGATAAGTTAAGATAATAAACAAAATAAAGAAGCAACCGAGTACGGTTGCTTTTTACGTATAACAATAAGAGGACGAGTCGTGGATGCATTCGGACAGTTTCTAGATTTTCTAGACAGCATTTTAGGGGGTTCCGCTTGGTTCCCATATGTATTACTAGGGGTGGGGTTATTTTTCACGATATACCTTAAATTCCCTCAAGTTAGATATTTCAAACATGCGTGTAAAGTCGTTACCGGTAAGTTTGATAAAAAAGGCTATGAAGGAGACACGACTCACTTTCAAGCTTTAGCTACTGCGCTGTCGGGTACAGTGGGCACTGGTAATATTGGTGGCGTGGCTTTGGCTATATCTATTGGTGGTCCTGCAGCATTATTTTGGATGTGGATGACTGCGTTTTTTGGTATGACCACTAAGTTCGTAGAAGTGACATTGTCGCATAAATATCGTGTAAAAACAGATGACGGCACAATGGCGGGTGGACCAATGTATTACATGGATCGTCGCCTAAATATGAAATGGCTTGCCATCTTGTTTGCTATAGCAACCGTGATCAGCTCATTTGGTACGGGTAGTTTGCCGCAAATAAATAACATTGCACAAGGTATGGAAGCGACATTTGGCATTGAGCCTTGGCATACTGGTGGTGTGCTATCAGTGCTATTAGCTTTGGTTATTTTGGGTGGCATTAAACGTATTGCTGCCATTACATCTCGTATTGTGCCACTGATGGCGGCTGTGTATATCGTTGGTGCACTAGCTGTTATCTTGTACAACATTGAAAATATTGGTCCATCATTTGCGGCTGTGTTTACCAATGCTATGAGTGGCTCAGCTGCAGCTGGTGGGTTCTTAGGTGCGTCATTTGCGTACGCATTTAACCGAGGTGTAAACAGAGGCCTATTCTCGAATGAAGCGGGTCAAGGTTCTGCACCGATTGCGCACGCTTCTGCAAAAGCTGACGAGCCAGTGTCAGAAGGGATGGTTTCTATCCTTGAACCTTTTATCGATACTATCATCATCTGTACACTAACTGGTTTAGTGATTTTATCTTCAGGGGTATGGTCAGAAAAGTTTGATACCCAGTTTGAACGTTCATCTATGACTATTATTCAAGGTCAGTATAGTGAAGACAACGAGCAGCAAAGACAGGCGTTGTATCAATACCTTAATGGCGGCAAGGAGCATTCAGTAGAGTTATATAACGGCAGTATTGAAGTTGCAAAAGGTAGAGCACTTGATAATGACTTTACGATCCTTCACTCTCGCTCTATTGGCGAGGATATCCGCTTTGGTATTACTGAGCGCCATGTTTATACTGGCACAGTAGAAGTAACAAACGGTAAGTTGGTTGATGAGAGTATCAGTGTTCGAGGTAAATCGCTGGTTCATTCGGCTGAGCTAACCACCAAAGCCTTTACGCGAGGGTTTTTCGGTGACAACGGCCAATACATTGTATCAATCGGTTTGTTGATGTTTGCATTTTCAACTGCGATTGCATGGTCATATTATGGTGACCGAGCGATGATTTATCTGTTAGGCAGTCGTTCAGTAATGCCGTATCGCGTTTTTTATGTAGCAGGCTTCTTTTGGGCGTCTTTTGCAGATACCACCTTAGTCTGGAAATTAGCAGCGGTCGCGATCGTGGTTATGACGCTACCAAACCTATTCGGTATATTCTTACTACGAAAAGAAATGAAAGAATCTGTAGATGATTACTGGAAAAAATTTAATAGTGAACATGGCAATAAAGAGCTGAGTACCAACAAAGGTGACGATAAAAACAGCATGCGTGTAAACGAGTCGAATTGAACAAAGACATTCGATTAGAAAACAAGTAAAATAGCGCCCATATTGGGCGCTTTTTTGTAGCATTTGGAGAGTTATTTATGGCAATTGTACAATGTCCCGGTTGCAGCAAATCTATTTCAAATAAAAGTACTGCCTGCCCGCATTGCCAACTGCAGTTAAAAGAGATGACAGCAGAGCAAATTGAACGTCTGGCAATAAAACAGCGTATCAATAAACAGCAAAAATTTATGAATCACTCGTTTTTGGCGTTAATTCTATTTTTAGGTGGTTTTTTATATATGTATTGGCGTCAACCGGAGCCGGACTCTTTACAAATGATGGCTGCGCAAGGCGCTATTGCTATAGGGTGCGTGTGGTATTTGGTTAACCGTGTAGTTTTGATTTACTTGAAAAAGAAAAAGTAGCGATGAATATAGATAATTTGGTCAATAGCATTACACCAGAGGTGTTTGAGCGTTTGCAATATGGGGCCTCTACTGGTAAATGGCCTGATGGTACAGCACTGAGTGAAGCTCAAAAAGCGCAGACGTTGCAACTAGTCATGTTATATCAGTCTAAGGTCGCTAAAAGTGACGAGCAATTTACGATTAATGAGCGTGGAGAAATGGTTCAAAAGTCCAAACGCGAGTTACAACAAGAATTTAAATCTCAAAACGAAATAGCTAGGTTCAGCGAAAATGATCTTTAAACACCTATTTACTCCTAAATGGAAGCACCCTAAAACGGCAGTACGCCTAGCGGCAGTTGATAAACTTGATAGCGGCAAAGATGCAGAGGCCTTACACGTGTTGGCGCTGCAAGACAGCTCAGCGGAGATCCGCAAAAAAGCACTGCATAAAGTTAATGACTTGGTACTATGGTGGCAAGCGTATAAACAAGATCAAAATTTAAAAGAGCTCGCTGAACAGCAGATAACAAGTGCGGTACTTAACAAGAGTGATGCGTTAGCAGAGGATATCCGCAGCGAATATATCGATAAGCATGCATCAGCAAAGTTGTTAGAAAAGCTCGCATTCTCAGAAAAAGACATTCAAGTTAGGGTGAAGCTACTTAAACGTTTAGCGAATGCAAAATTAATAGAGCGAGCGTTTAAAGAAGGTGATGAGCCGATGCAGCTTGCACTATTACCTCTGATTGAGCAATATCAACTAGACAAGCCTGTACTTAAAAGTGCTGTGGGCAGTGCGCTTAGCCAAATTGAAAATCGACTCGAGCAGCAACGACTGGCAAAAGAGATGCCTAAGCAAGTTCAGCAGCAGACGAAAATGGTGCTAGCGAAACTTAATGCGCTAAGAGAGAAAACGGATTATCGGTTGGTTGATGAGCACTCAAAAGAGCTGTTGCTAGAGTGGCAAAAAATTGAATTAAAATGGCTATGTGAAGAAGAAATTCAGCTTATTGATGAGAAATTTGCACGCATTAATCAAAAGCTAACTACGCATTTAGAAAAACTGCAAAGTGATTTTGAAACGCACCAAGCAAAAGTACAAGCCAAACAAGCAAAAGAAACTGCCGTTGCACATTTTCACTTGGCTATGGGCGATTTAGAACAGCAGCTTGCAGATGCGGTTGTAGCTTTAGATGACGCTAAAAATCAACATATAGCAGCACAACTTACTGATTTAAATCAGCAGATGGTAGGCAGCGAATTTAGCACCTCACCAGAGTTTGTTTCGCTGCAAAACCAAGTATCACGGTTACAACGACAACTGGACCAGCTGCCAGAGCTTATCAGCGCCAATGAAGCAATGCAGCAGGCTTTAACGTCACTGGAGCAAGTGCCTGCAACCTCAGAACTGGCACTGCTAGATGACACTTTAGTTAAGCAAAAGGCAGCTTATGATCTGTGTAAATCCTTGTTGCGACAGCTACCTCAAAATTTACATCAACAAGCGTCAAACCGTTTAAATGAACTCAGCAAGCAATTTAAAAAAGACATGGCGCCTTTACTTGAAGAGCAGCAAAGTCATCTTAAGCAGGCAAGGCGCAAAGGAAAAGACGTACAAAGGTTGATTGAACAAGGTCGCTTTAATGTAGCTTTTGGTGTGTTTAATGGCTTTTTAGAGCATTATGAAAAGCTTACGGAAAGTAATCAGCAACAGTTAGAAAAACTTCACACCAGCTTAAACGAAGCGCTAACAGAAGTTCGAGACTGGCAAAAATATGCGGCAACGCCAAAGCGTGCAGAACTATTGGCTCAGCTTGATGAAAAACTTGCTGAGACAGACGTTGACCCTAAACAGCGCGCTAAAGATGTGAAACTGCTGCGCGTTCGTTGGAACGAATTAGGGCGTATCGACACGGAGGAAGAAAAATCGCAAGCGGCGCAATTTGATGAAAAAATTGAGCGTTTGTTTGCACCGTGCCGCGAGTTTTTTGCCCAGCAAGAGCAGCAACGTGAACAAGCAAAACAAGCTAGAGAGCAAATTATTGCGCAAATGAAAACACTTGCTGCAGAGGATACACAAGCCGGGGATTTTGATTGGCGCCAGTTTGAAGGCCAATTTAATCGACTCTTAAAACAATGGCGCTCATCGGGCAGTGTTGATGGGGCCGTTTATAAAGCACTGAATGCTGAGTATAAAACGCATTACAATGGTGTTAATGAGCGATTGAAGTCTTACCATAAGAGCAATGCAGAGCTAAAGCAACAGTTAGTAGACCAAGCTCAGCAGCAGCTTGAGTCTGATGATTTAGCACAGGCGTGTGAGCAGCTTAAAGCCTTACAAAAGCAATGGCAGAGCATTGGCTTTGCTGGCTCTAAACAAGAGCACACCCTTTGGCAAAACTTTAGGGCGCATAACGATGCTGTTTTTGCCAAGCGTAGTGAACAATTTGAACTACAAAAGCAGCAAGAATCTGAGCAAGAGACAGAGCAACAAGCACAATTGGATGCGTTGGCTTCAAGGCTAAATAATGATTTATCAGCATCACAACTAGAGCAGCTAGCCAACGAAGTGTCTGCGCTGCAATTATTACCTAGTATGAAAAAGTTACAAACAGGGTTGGCTGATAAAATTGCTCAACATCAGCAAAAGCTTGTCGCTAAAAAAGATCAGCAAAAATATGATGATTTAATTGACGCGTTAGAGCAGGGTACTGAGGTAGCGCAGCAGTGGTTACAAGCTGGTGAGACGAGTGAGTTGAATGCTCAGCAGTTACTATTACGCCTTGAAATTCTCGCTGATATCGACACCCCAGAGCCATTTAAATCGCAACGAATGGTTGAGCAAGTGGCTTTGTTAGATGCAAAACTACAAGGTGAACAAGTGAGTTTTGAGCAGTGCTTAACAGAATATTTGCGCGCTTGTAGCGGTGAAATTGACAGCGATAGATTGCTCAGAGTTTTAAAAAGATAAATGACGTTAAAGATGAAAAAATCCGATGCCATGCATCGGATTTTTATTGTCTGCAATCCATCTAATTGGATTTTAGAAGAAAATATAATCTAAACGTACTGCTAAAGTTCTACCTGGCAAAAACTCGATATATTTTTGAGCTGTCGCACTGTCGTTTCGGCTTCTCTCGTTTTGGTATTTAATTGCATCATTATTAAAAACGTTGTTTAAATGCACGCTTATTTTTACGTTGTCATTTACCTCATAACGAGCAGAAAGGTTAAACACTTCATAGCCCGGCACTCGGTCGCCATCTTTAGTATCAAAGTGAGTTTGATATTTACCATAAGCACTCATATCGGCGCGAATAAACGCCGGGCGTCCGTTGAACTCAAACTCTTTGTCTAACGCAACATAGGCATTGTATTTAGGTACCAAAGTCATCTCATCGCCTTTTTTCCCCTGAATTGACGCATTATCTTCGGTAAGTTCTGACTTAGTATAAGAAGCATTAAAAATAAGCGATAGGTCATCCGTTAAGTTTGCTTTTGACTCAAACTCAAGGCCACGAGATTGCGCAGCTCCTGCATTCGCTGTGTAACTAAAGCCACAAGTATTCATATAAATGCTGGTTTTAATATTTGTCCAGTCAATATGATAAACCGCTGAGCTAAAGCTAAAGCGACCGTCAAATAAAGATGCCTTAACACCTAGTTCATAGTTGTCGATAGAATCGGATGTGTATCTGTCTTTGCGATTGCCAGCCTTAGGATCGTCCACACATGCTTGCGCGAGCGGACCATTGTTACCACCCGGGCGGTAGCCTTCTGAATAAAGTGCATACACTGAGTAATGCTTTTCTGGTCGCCAAGACGCGCTAAACTTATAGCGGTTGCCATCTTCTTGACCTTGAGTTAACGATACGCGCTCAGACCACACACCTTCTGTTTCGGTGTGGCTATAATCTTCTAAATCAAAACGACGTAGCCCAGCATTTAGCTCAAATTCACCCAAATCTTGTGTTTGAAACGTGTAACTGATGTCTGCAAAAAGTGCTTGCTCTTCTTCCCAAGTACTGTAACGGCGCAGGTTCCAAATTTTAGCGGGGTCGCCAAACTTATCAATGCCCATTTGGCGTGCATCAACACCCCACCAATACTGTGCTGCGGCAGATACTTGCTCGCCCAGTTCTAGATACTGCCACTGATAATCGGGTGTATTTGGCTCTGTCGTTTTGTCATAGAAAAATCCAACAGTCCAATTTAGTGGGCTGTTTAAATCTAGGTTTTGTAATCTCAGCTCATGGGTCGTTCTATCGTATTCATCATGATTGACGATCCACGTTTTGAACATGTCTGCTGCATCCAGACGTGACCAATCATTAAGAGAGTGAGTTTCATATTCTCGATAGGAGCCAGTGTAAGATAACGATGCTATATCTGCGATATTATCAACGTTAATAGCAACAGAAAATAAGTCGAACTGCTCTTCTTCCCAGAAGTCGAAGGTTTCGTAAATAGAATATTTATCAACTGCTCCGGTTACAAATTCACTGCCTTGCACACAACGCACGCGCCCCCAATTAGGATCGCAGTCGTTCCATTGATGTGATACCTCGTAACCATATTTTGCACTGGGGTCATCTTTATAGTTTAGGCTGTAATAACCCCCAGGCTTTGAGGTGTCGCCTAGTGTCTCGCCTTGTGGGTTTCGCTCGTCTCTCACGTACGCAAAGTTAATGGTGGTACCATCTTGTGGCTGCCACAACAATTGGGTACGGATGAAGCTGGTTTTTTTCTCGCTTTGTTGCCCAGTGGCTTTGTTGACCATAGGGCGCATATCATTGGTAATGTTACCATTAATACGCATAGCTAGGGTGTTAGAGAGCAGTGGAATATTAACACCTAAAGACATGCTACTATCAAATCCATCAACGTCTTTTTCTGCTGCACCTTGCATAGTGCCAAATAGCTCGAACTCATCTAGGCGAGGTTTATTGGTAATAACACGTATGGTGCCGCCAATGGCATTTGAGCCATATAAAGTACCTTGAGGACCGCGCAGGATCTCTATGCGCTCAACGTCTGCTAAGTTGGTAAATTCATAGGGGATATCATCAGTAAAAGTGGCGGTTGTATCGGGGGTGGTATCGCTACCTCCACTTAGGCCACGCAGAATAAGCTGGTTTCTAGGGGCAGCAGCACCGGCAAGTGTGCGATAAATATCGCTTGCATCTAAATAGTTTCGGTTACTCATTTCAGCAGCCGACACCGCTGAAACACTCATGGGTATTTCGAGTATTGATTCTACTTTTTTACGAGAAGTAACCGTTATTACCTCTAAACTATCTTGTTTTATGGTACTTGTATCAGCCATTGCTGCAGTAGGTAATAAATAAAGAGAGCTGAAAACGGCGGTACTGATCATGCTTTTTCTCAGCAAGTTATTATTATTCATGTAATTTCCTTTTTCGGAACTAAATTGTTATTGCGCGCAGTAGATTACGTTAGTAACTAAATATCAACAATACCATTTTGCTATTATTTTGTTAACAAGGGCGGCAGAAAATAACTTATAGCGTACGATAGTGAGCTTAAATAACCTCAGCTGCGGATAAGAGTTTTGATAGCTCAGAAGAGAGACATTGCAACCCCTTCAATATCCAATGACGATATTTCGCTCACTATCAAGGCATTTTCGTGAAGTAATAGCGAGCTATTACAAATGAAAATAACGAAGAGAGTGAGTGAAATAGCTTTATTGGACAAATTCTCTTATGTGCAGCTGAGGTTAAATAGTTGAAAAGTAGGTATGATAATGAAAAACGGGCAAAAGTGGTGTGTAAATAGCTTGTTTTTTGTACTCATTACGGAGGTCACTTCATGCTTGATACCTTGTGTGTGAATACAAGGTATCAAAAGTCTAGCTTTAAGTTGACAGCATTATTTTACTGCTAGCTCGATGGTAATATTGCCACGAGTTGCGTTTGAGTAAGGGCATACCTGATGCGCTTTATCGACAAGCTGTTGTGCATCTTCTTTGCTCATATTGGGTATAGATACAGCCAGTTTTACCGCAATACCAAATCCACCTTCGATAGGGCCAATATCGACTTGTGAGTCAATGGTTGTATCGGTGGGTAGTGATTGTTTATTTTGGCCTGCCACAAATTTAAGCGCACCAATAAAGCAAGCGGCATAGCCTGCTGCAAATAATTGCTCAGGGTTAGTCCCTTGGCCATCGTCACCACCTAAGCCTTTTGGCGTTGAAAGCTTAACATCTAAACGACCATCATTTGATTTAGCGGTGCCTTCACGACCGCCAGTTGCGGTTGCATGTGCTGAGTAAGCGATAGATTGTAATTGATTCAAAATGTTCTCCAAATAGTTTAGTTTGCATGCAAAGTATATTCAAAATAAATATGTTTGCAAATACTTTGCGTGCAAAATAAAATAGCGGTAGAGGTGAACATCATGATTGAAGAGCAGTTAAAACTAGAAAACCAACTATGTCACAGGCTTTATATGGCTTCGAATAGTGTTGTGCGAAGTTACCGGCCCTTGTTAGAGGCTATCGACCTCACTTATCCGCAGTATGTCGTCATGATGGCGATGTGGGAGCACAAAAAGCTAACGATTGCGCAGTTACTTGAAAAAACCGCCATAGATGGCGGGGCAATGACCTTGATTTTGAAAAAAATGGTGGCCAAATCTCTACTAGATATCGTGAAAGATAAAGACGATAAGCGTAAAAAATGGGTAAAGTTGACAGCAGAAGGAGACGCTTTGCGCGCCAAAGCGATGAACATTCCAAGCCAAATTCGTTGTAGTTATGAGCGCGTGACGGCAGAAGAATTTAAGATGCTCACCCAGTTGTTAGATAAATTGTTAGACCAATGAGGTTAAAAAGTTGCATTTTGTTTTTTTGTTGTTAATTTTTGCCTGTTCACGGATTTGAACGAGTTTAGTGGTATTTGTCTTTTGTGAACAGGATTGAATTACCTTAACTATTTAAAAAGGATCATTTAATGAAAGTCGTAATATCGGTGTTATTCCTTCTTTGCTTTGTCTCTTTTCACTCTTTTGCTCGGGATGTAATCTCATGCAATGGATGTGCAGATAGCGAGATGCAAAGCAAGCTTAAGCGCTATGCGCAAACCAAAAACGATGGCCGTCACTTAATCAGCGTGATGGATTTTACTGGTGCAAATTATCAAGCTTATCAAGTCGATGTAAGCCACCCTGGAGGGCCTAGAGACCCGGGACCTCGCATGTTATTTGCAACAGTGGCGGTAACAAAAGTTTATGATGCAATCGAGCAAAGTGCTGAGTCATCAGCAAGAACAGTGCAAGGTGCAATGACTGGCTTAAGAGAAAGTTTGAACGGCAGCATTCGATTGCCGAATGATAGTTCATATGTAAGTGCCTCAATTGCTTTGAAAGATTCTGCAGGCTTCAATAGCTACGTATATCATGTCATTAATAATGATCTATCATCTTTTGAGTCCGCCTTATTGCAGTTGAATACGGCTTTAGTGCAACTTGCAGGCAATTTACAAATTAGTGTAAATAGCCCTGTAATGTCGGCCGCCTCTTCTCTTGGTGCGAGTGTGTATACTTCAATAATTTTTGCTGATGGTAGCTCACTGGAAGTTCAGATTCAGACAGCTAGGCATTTACAGAAGGGCCTAATTCTAAAAACTACAACGACAAAAAACGCGCAGACTGCTGATGGAGAGCGGATCCCAACTAGCAATTACAACGCAAAAGGCTTTCAGTTTAATAGAAACACAGTGAATATGCGCGCGATTGAAGACTACTTAAGGTTTTTAAATATATCGGTACGCGGTAACGGAGGAGGTTCTAGCCCTCGCTGCGTGCGTGAAAGTGGTCACTGTGATGATGGCGGCTGTTCTATAACTTGGAAGTGCTGAGAAAGCTGCGTATGGTGTTTTAAAAGTAGCTCAATCTAATTGAGCTACTTTTTATGATGAGCTAAATAGTCAGAAATTCGTTTATAGTGATTGTAGTTGAATGCCGTTTGCTTTTTATACATACTAGTTTACCTTAGTGGTAAGAGGTCTAATATGAATTACATTGCTTAGCAATTGTTTTTCATTAAGTTCTTAGACAACGGAGTGAAAGAAGAATGAATAAAAAGCGAATGATGATGTTATGTGCTGTTGTCTGTGTTTTCGTTGTTTGGCTCGTTACTGATAGTAAGCAAACAGATAAGGGCGAGCAGTTACAAAAGGAGGTTGCGAAGGAGAATCTAGCAAAACCTCAGCAATTAAAACCAGTTGAATCACCAACAGCTAAAAAAGAATTAGAAACAGCGCAGGCTTCTATGCAAATTACCACTCAGTTAAGTGAAGCAGCTCAACATGTTGCTGCACAGTATGAAGCTGCGTTGGCATACCCGCCATACTCACAGCCACTATCTATTCATGATGAAGACAGATTAAAGCCTAATTACTTTTACCCAGTTAGCAGTGTGATAGAGGGAAGTGGGCAACCGCTAAGTCTAAAGCTTTCAAAATATCGCCATGTTTACCCCGAAGATATTGTTGTGCAAATAACCGGACCTCAGTTAAAGCAAGTTGAGCTAAGTTTGGTAGATGTGGATACGCAGCAGCAATACGCCGCAACAACTTTGATGCAAGTCCCTTTTGAAACACGCTTTAAGGGGAGCAAAAAGTTACCCAGAAATATACAGATCATAGCTATGGCAAAGCTCGATAATAAAGAAGTACCATTAGTTGCACAGTTTCAATACATGCAACCCAGCGCAAAGGTGGTCTCTGTCGACAGTGTGTATGCAAGAGCTGATAACATGGTCATTGATGTTAGTTTACAGGTAACAAATCCAGGCACCTACCGCTTGAGGGCGAACCTTTTAACGGCCTCTAAGCAACCATTAGCCCACTTAGTGAGCAAGCAAAAATTATCAAAAGGCTTACAAACCGTATCTTTGCAGGCGCATTGGTCAGTGCTACGTCCACACGTTTCTCAAATGCTATTGTCTGGCTTTGTTATAGAGCGCATGTCACCGAGCCCCGCAGAGCCAAGCATATATGGTACGAGTGATGTGACATCGTATGCCATTGACGACTTTTCATATGATAGCTTGCAGCAGCTACCTTACCAAGCATCTGCTAAAGAACGGCAAAGTATAGAGTTTTTACGTCAACTAGCAAAAAGTGGTGAACTATAGCGTGTTCTTATTACAAGCTATAGATAAAACGACGTAACCAGGGCTATGCTTTACTGTTTTTTAAAGATAATTTTTAGATTTAATGGGGTGTCGCAAAAACGCCGTGAAGTGGATTAAGTTGTAAAAGGGTCAAAACTTAGTTCACAAATCAAATAAACTTGTAAATTAAATGTTGAGTTTTGTGTGTTTATTAAACATACTGAGATTACTCAGTGATACGAGGTCTGATGTCTGAGTGCTAAATTAATAACAATGATAAGCTCAGGAGTTTAAATGAAAACACAATGCAGCAAGTGGGGCGCAAAAAAGCTCGCTCAATCTTTGGGCGCTTTGGTAATTTGTACATTGACTAGCTTTACAGCCTACAGTGGTGACTACAAAACGATCCTTATCCATGGTTTCCAACCTAGTCAATTGCTTAACCCTAATGGCACCAATGTTGTTAGCGATGGTGAGTCTTATTGGTCTGCTTATTGGGGCACCAAAGCTGATGAACGGATTGATTGGCCCTCCTATGAACGGATTGAAGGAAAGATTGCGTCGCAGTGGCTGTGGCCAAAGCTAAAGCAGTTTTCTGAATCCAATTTATGTGAACCTGGTTGCGTGCTACTGACGCATTCAACAGGAGACCTAGTCGCTCGTTATTTGATTGATAATCAAGCAAATTGGCTAGAAAATGCAGGGCTTAGACCATTAAATATTGTGGCAACGTTTGACGTTGCTGGTGCCGGCGGTGGTAGTGAGCTGGCCGATACAGCGGTTAGTGCGTTAACGGGCGGCAGTTTGTGGGACGCCATAGTTGAAGAAGTGCTCAAGGCGTGGCTTGGCAGAACTACAGTTGAAGCGGTTGGGGTACTTAACGACCTAAAAGTAAATAATGCTAGAAAGTTGTCACCTTTGCCTGATAGCCGAGCGCCGCGTTTACGCTTTGTTGCAAACTCGAACGACTATTATGGTCTTACAGGGTTGTTTTTAAAGGGTGATCACGATGGTGTTGTATCATCTCACTCTGCGTGCGGGGCCAGTAAAGCCGCCAGGTTTGGTAGTTGTTCATCGCAAATTGCAATGGACGGCTTAGTCGAAACGCAAAGTAATGCAGTCAGTGGCTTTATGCCATATCACTACCCACTAATCATGGCTGATGGCTATACGCACAGTAACATTCGTAAAGCGCAAAATTACGGCAAAGTAACCGTTGCACAAAACAATATCAATGTAGCGGGGCGCAATGTTGGTTATCAAACCTATGATAAAACTAAAGGTTTTTGGATATTCAAAGAAAAATATCGTTATGTGCAAAACTCAGACAGAGTCAGTGTTTCTGAGTTAATCAATAACGTATTACCCTAAAAGTTACTCGACCCAGTGAAAGCGGCGACATAAAAATTGTCAGCCGCTTTTTTTGTCTAATTTATTTTTAAAAGGCGTTTAACTTGCTGAAAATAAACGCTGCTTGTGAGCATCAAAGGGAGTTAATTGCCCATAATCAAGCTTGTATATTCTATCTGCCACATCAAAGTAATGATCATCGTGGCTGATGGCTATCACGGTTTTACCATCACGCTGTAACTGAGGGAGTATTTCTCGATAGAACACTTCTCTAAATACCGGGTCTTGATCGGCAGCCCATTCATCTAGTAACAAGACTTGACGGTTTTCCATATAAAGCAGCACTAATGCTAAGCGTTTTCTTTGACCTTGAGATAAGGCCGTTGTTGAAAGCTTACCTTGCTTGACCGACACTTTATTGTCTATCGCTAAACGTTTGAGGTAATGTGCAATTTTTTCATCGTCTTGGCTACTTCCCTGAGTATCAACAACATCGCTAAATAAGAAAAAGTTAGGGAAAATAGCTGAAAAGCAATTTCTTAACTGCGACCTGTTACTGTCGTTAATCTGTGTACCGTTGAGTAACAGTTGCCCGGCGCTTTGTTGATAAAGGCCCGTTAATAGCTTAGCAAGTGTTGATTTACCGCTGCCATTACCGCCAATTAAAAAGATGAGCTCTCCTTTATATACTTCAAAGTTGATAGGTCCAAGCATAAACCCTGCCTCGCCTTTATTTGTGGGGTATTGATATTGCACTTGTTTTAGCTGTAAAGACTTAAAATCAATGGAGGGCGATTGTGTTGTATCGACAGGTGAGTCATCTTCATTGAGTGCTAAACGATTGATGGCCTGCAAAGCAACATTACCTTTTATAACCGTAGGGATACTATCGAGGATCATAGATAAAGGCGTACGTAAGAACATGATTGCGAGTATGTAAGCGACGACGACATCTTGGCCCACGGACTCAAGTTTAAGACCGGCAAAAAAGATCACGCCAATGATGAAAAAGATAAGCAGAGTGGTCCAATTTAAGTTAATCGCCCAAATTACCTCTGCTTTTGAAGCTTGTTCGCGAGATTCTTGGGCTGTTGGTAAAAATTGCTCGTCAAATAAAACTTGGCGACGTTTTTGGTTAAGTGCTAATTCGTTTCTGCCCTCAACCACGGCTTCATAATGTTGAAAGAGTGTATCGTCTAAGCGTCGCACCTTAGTTAGCATGTGTTGCAAAGAGTTTGTTAGTTTGGCATCCGTCCATATACCAAAAGCCACGACAACACATACCAGCGCAAACAACAACGGTGAAAGCCAAAGCAGATAAACGAAGCCAGCTAACACTAAAAAGACGTTATACATTGCAACAGGTAACTGACGAGTGGCATTTGAGAGCATAGTGACATCACGTGTCAAAATGTTGTATATGTCGGTACTGCCCAGCTGTTCTTGACGTTCAATAGACGTATTTAAAATGCGATTTACCAAGTTTTTGCGCAGTTTAAACACCATGTTATAGCCAATATTAACCAACAGCACTTGAGACCAAACACTACTGGCAAGTAATATGGCCAGTAACCCGATATATAAACCGATTGCACCTGAAAGGTTTGATATACCTTGCTCAAGGACATGGTTAATTCCCGCAATAATGGCAATACCAGCAGAAGCGCTTAGCATGCTGGCGAGCATGGCAAAGGCGATATTAGACTTTGCGTCTTTAAGAAGTTGTTTAGTAATACTCATTATGCACTCACCACGTTATATAAATTGTCAATATTGCTCAATAGCGCCTCGGCCAAAGTTGGCGTATTTAAAATGCCATAGTGATCGGCATCGATATAACTGCTCCACAGAGGTTGCGAGCTGTATTGTTGCCATACCTGCGGACTAGATTGATAGCCGCTGCCATGCCATAGCCAAATAGGTAAATCTAACTTGGTCATTTGGGCCTGATAGAGAATATGTTTACTATGCCAGCGCAGCATAAAGCGTTGCTGCAATGTATTGGGGTCTATGTCATCAAGCATTTGTTCTTGCAGTAAAGGGTTATTCAGCAGCTGTGTCATTGCGCTCTCATAGTCACCGCTTAGGTTTTGTGTGCACTGAGAAGTAATGTCATCACTTATCGCTATATTTTCAGCTTCTAAGTAATGATGAAAATCACCAATCAATTGCTCAGTGCTATCGGCCATGTCAAGTCGCTGAGTCAGGTCAAAGTCAATCACACTAACGGCATTGAGGTTAAAGCCTAAAGCTTGCATTCTTTTTGCCATTAGCATCATTTGTTTTCCACCGAGGCTCCAGCCAATCAGTATCATAGGGTGTGATTTGAGCGCGAGTAGTTGTTCGATGTAATCATCAGTGATGGCAGTGTGATTGTGATGGTGACCTGCGTTGATCAACTCGTAGTTTGGCGTTAATCCAAACAGCGGTGTTGCATTACCTAAGTTGCTTATAAACTGCTTATGGTAATTAAAATGCCCCGCGGTTGAATGCATTAAGACCATTATGGGTTGTGCTGCAGTATCAAGCGTTTTGGCCTTGCTATTGAGTGCAATTAAGCGTTCAGTTTTTGTTGTCGAGTGTTGCTCATTAATATAAGCGGCAATGGCGACGATAGATTGATGCTTAAACAGTAAATCTGTTGGCAAGTCTATGTGCATTTCTTTGCGGATCTTGGCAACCACTTTGATTGCCGCTAATGAGTGACCGCCAATATCAAAGAAATCGGCTGTAACACAGATGTTTTCTTGCTGGAGCACGCTTTGCCAGATTGCTAATACGCCTTGTTCGGTATCATTTTTGGCTGCAACAATCACTTGGCTCTGCTGCGCTTTTGCGAGTGCTCGCAACTGTGCTTGATCTATCTTACCGTTGGCATTAAGTGGTAACTCATTGATGGCATAGATATGGGCGGGCACCATGTAATTTGGCAACTGCTTAGCCAGTAGCGCTTTCATTTTTGACTCATTAAGTTGATGACCTTTTTGCATAGTAACAAAGGCGTGCAATTGCTTATTTTCGCCTTCGCCAAAGGCTTGCAATGTGGCTGTGGCAACTTCATCTTGTTGTAGCAACAGTGCTTGAACTTCTGATGGATCCAAACGGAAACCGCGAATCTTAATTTGTTGATCGCTGCGTCCCAAAATATGAATTGCGCCATTGGCATCAGCAAAGGCCAAATCGCCTGTTTTATATAGCTTTTTATCAGTATTTGGTTGCTTTATGTATGCTTGCGCAGTTCTGTGTGCATCGTTCAAATAGCCGCGTGTAACGTTTTTGCCTGAGATATATAAATCCGCGCTTTGGCCACTAATAGCTGGGCGTAACTGCTCATCAAGTAAGTGTATTTCAGTATCGCCAATGGTGGTACAAAGTTGGCTTTGCGCGTGCTCTAGGTTAACTTTGCCGATGAGTACACCAACGGTTGTTTCTGTTGGTCCATAGTGATTGTAAATACGGCACTGCACGGCAAGTGAGGTTAACCGCTCTATCAAACTCGGTTGAATGGCTTCACCACCGAGCACCAGTACTTGTGAGGGTAAAACATCTTCGCCACTAGCGAGTAATGCTTCCAAATGGGAGGGAACAATTTTTAAACAATCGAGTGGCTGGTGGCTATGGTTGATGTTTTTACAATACTTTGCCAGTGCAAGGCCATCGCTGGCTTCATTTTTACCGAGTATATGTATACAGCTTGCGGTTAGCCAAGCTGGAAACAACATGGTATTGCCCAAGTCGGCCACTAAGGTTGAAATTAAGCCATAGTCACTGTGCGCTGGCAAAGCCAGTTGTTGTGTAATGGCTTGGCTGTAATGGCTGATCTGTTGATGCTCTACCATAACGCCTTTAGGTGTACCCGTAGAGCCAGAAGTATATAAAACATAGGCAAGGTGGTGGGGTAAAATATCCACAGAGCAAAGCGAGTTGGATTGCTGCTTTAATTCATGCAGTGACATCGTGTGTGCTGCGCTCAGTTGTGTTAACTCACCGACGACGATGACAGGGTTTGCATCATCAATAATTTGCTGCAATCTTACTACTGGCTGCTCTGGGTCTAACGGCAAATAGGCTGCCCCTGATTTCATTACCGCCAATAGGGTTACCAATAGCTCATGGCCTCGAGGTAGGCATAACGCGACGATGCTGTCGGCTGAGGCACCATGTGCTTGTAAGTTTGCTGCATACTGATCACTCAAAGTATCTAGCTCTGCGTAAGTCAGCGTATGAGTACCATCTTGAATTGCTATTTGTGTGGGATGTTTTTGTGCTTGTTCACGAAACAACGTAACGAGGGTTATATTGCTATTTACCTGCAACTCATCTTGTTTATCAACCAGTGCCAGCTTATTTTTTTGACAAATAAAACGACCAGATTGCTCGTCGGCTAACAAAGCATTGAGTTGACTAAACTTCTTTTTAGGTTGTGCCAGTGCGGCGGCTAAAAGCTGCTCAAAGTGCTTAAGCGCTCGCGTCATCGCACCTTGGCTGTAATGCTGGCTGCAATAGAAAAGGGAGAATTTTCCTGCACCTTGCTCTACACAGTGATACTCCAGTAATAAGGGATTGTTTGCAATAGCCTGAGCAGTTTGCATTTCAGCCAGACTGTTTTGCTGGTGGTAGTAAAACCCAGCATGGGAGCGAGTATTGGCTAAATTTGGCTGGGTTACAATGTACTCTTGGTAGTCTTTTATTTCTGCAAATAGCTGACTAAAACCTTGTGTTGCGCCCTCAAGATCTGCATTGTTAAGCTCATAAAACGGCACAACCAGTGGCTGAGTGAACAAGCCAAAAGCGTGGCTGAACTCTTCGTAATCGAGGCGACTATCGTGATAGTAATCGAGTTTTAGCTCATTTTGGTCCGCCAGCTTGCCAAGAATACTCGCCCATACATTAACAACTATACTGGCGCTGTCACACTGTAGTTGTGAAGCAAGCTGGTTGAGCTGCATTTGTAATTGTGGCGAGATAGCGCTAGACACCACGTTAGTTTGCGCTTGTAGCTGGTTTAGAGCTGGCGTTTTGTCGATTAACTCAGCGTCAGGCAACTCAGGTAACGACAGCGCTTGCCAGTATTGTTTACCAATTTGGGCATCTTCATCAGCCACTAATTCAGTTAGCCATTCAATATATTCAGGGTATTGAATCGTTTCGTCCAACTGAATATTTGCGTTGAGCGTTTGATATAAGTGATAAGCACTATAATGGTCAAACAATAACGCCGATGCCACCAATTGCACGCTCATACCCGATTGGTGAGGCCAGCACCACACCAATAGGTGTGGGTTTAATTGCGCATATTCTAACTGGGCTTGTTGCTCCATTTTAGTTTTTTTGTGCGCTGTGGTTTCATCGTTAGTACAAGCTAACTCTTGATGATCTCTGACTACAAAGTGCAATCTGGGTGCTTGCACTTGCTGTCTAAGAATATCGAACCCTTGTGGTTTTGCGACAGATGTTGCCAATGCTTGGTGTGACTGCATCAAATTATTCAACTGTTGCTTTAAGAGTTCGGCTGTCATATCGTTCGCAAACTCAAACCAATAACAACGTAATGTGTTGCTGTTATCGTGGGCGATTAATTGCTGTTGGCGAGAAAGCGGCAAGCCTAAATCATGTGTTGTGTTATGCCAAGTGCTCATTATGCGTGCTCCTCGTTTACAGAAAGTTGGCTGTTTTTAACGATATTATTGTGTTGAACTGGTTCGGGAGTTTGCGTATTGGGTGTCTTTATGTGATAAAGATCGCCCATCGCAACGGCAATTTTTCTTTCCCCTTCAAATGGATCTCTGGCGTGCGCTGCGAGCATGTTGTCGAGCATAACAACATCGCCTTTTTGCCAATCAAACCTTACCGCACAGGCTTCATATAGCTCACTGATCACGTCAATCACCTCTTGCTCTAGAGGCTCTTGATCGCCATAACATACGTTACGAGGAAGGTTCTCTATACCGCCTGTTTCTAAGAAATGCTGCTTTACATCTTCTTCAAGAAAGCTGTAATGGTGCAGCTGAATTTGATTAAAAAAGCTCTTTTCATGGGTAATGGGGTGTACGATCACCGCAGGACACACCTGACTGATACGTAAGTTATCATCGCCATACCACTGAAAGTCGATGCTGCTGTCTTTGCATATGCTCTCTACCAGCTGTTTGCTATCGGTTTTAAAGAAGTGCTGCCAGCTAACATCAAGAGAAGAAAAGTTGCGAATATAACAGAGCTGTTTTTCCTCAAGTTTCTCTTTGATGTGCACCGGTAGTCGCAGGTACATTTCGCGACAATCCACTATCGGCGTAGCTCCCCCAACAGCTGCATTTTGGCTGCAGTAAAACCACTGTCTTCTTGGCCACTGGCTTTGGTGTGAGCTTTCGTTGTGATACATGATCATCTGCTCATTTGGATAAGGCGTAGATTTATATATCTTGTTGCCGATGTCATTTTTCGGTAAGTCACCATACATCGCGTATAGCTGCGGGTAGATTGCCAAGCAAAATTGCTCAAACTCCAATGCCGTAGGCAAATTGAATCCTCTAAAAACAATGCCACCATGGGTTTGCAGCCAGTTCATAATTTGTGTTTGGTTTTGTCTTGCCCAAGTTAAAGGGTCAAGGGTGTTGCTTTGACATTCTACCAATAGCGGAAATGGGCGGTCTTGGTGCAGGGGCGCAGCCTTTACGACTTCCTTTGCGCAGGGAGTGTTTTTTAGCTTATTTAATTTATTAAATTTGCTTAGCTTATTTAGCTTGGTTGGTCGGCCGGTGGTAGGCATGTCGCTTACTTCCTTCTGTACATGGTTGTGCGTAAGTAAATTGTTCAGTGGTGCAGTGGGGCTTTTGCAAATTGCGCGCAACAGCTTTACGTATTGTTGACTTAATCGCTCAATGGTTGATTTATCAAATAGTTGCGTGTTAAACACCCAGCTAAGGAACAATGAGCCCGTGTGTTTGTCCTCATTGGCAAACAATGCACAATCAAATTTTGCATGTTGCTGCTCACTATGGATTGGCTCTATGTGCAAGTTGCTCATATTGGGTTGCGTATCGGGTGTGTTTTGCATTACAAACAAGGCTTGAATGAGCGGGTGCATGCCATTGATGCGGGTTGGTTTAGTGGTTTCAACAATTTGCTCAAATGGCACTGACTGGTGCTCAAAGCCATCCAAGCAATGTTGTTTTACCTGATATAAGAAATCGTTAAACCTAAGGGTTGCTTTAGGCTTGAATCTAAGTGGCAACAGGTTAACAAAAAAGCCCAACATATCATGAGTTTGTGCATGCTCTCGGTTTGCCACATCGGTGCCAATTATCATATCTTGGCATTTGGTTTGTTGGTAAATTAAGCTGCTATAGGCACTGATAAGCAACATAAAGAGCGAGCTTTGCTGTTGATGAGCAAGTTTTTTCAGCTCAGTTAACAAGGGTTTATCTATTGTCGCTTCAATACTGCTGCCGATGCTTTTAGCCTGCGCATCACGAGGGCGGTCAAATGGCAAAGCAAGCACATCGTTTGCACCTGCGAGTGCGTGTCGCCAATAGTCGACAGACTCCTGTTGCTGTTTCACTATCCTTGGTGTGTTTTGCCAATAGGCATAATCAAGATAACTCGGCTTTGCTATTAGGTCGGCCTGTAGGGTATCTAAACTTGTACCATTAAGTTGCTGGTATGTATCCATTAAGTCATCGAGTAATAGTGTCATTGACCATGCATCGGATGCGATATGATGTTGAACTATCTGACAG
This sequence comes from Pseudoalteromonas sp. A25, assembly GCF_009176705.1. Lineage (NCBI taxonomy): Bacteria > Pseudomonadati > Pseudomonadota > Gammaproteobacteria > Alteromonadales > Pseudoalteromonadaceae > Pseudoalteromonas > Pseudoalteromonas sp. A25. The sequence goes on from NZ_AP021846.1 coordinate 1,539,748, forward strand.
ACAACATGGTTCTCTCCCATTTGATACACAAATACACGCAGTGGCGACTCAAGCTCTAAATTAAAGTTTTGATTTGCCGCATGGTTCAAAAAGTGTGTGAGCTGCTGCGGGTCCTCGCTCAAATCAAGCGTGGTAACGGCCACAGCAAGCGCTGGGTTAAACCTTTGCATGGGTTGCTCATCGAGCTGATGGTACGTGACCTGCAAAATAGGATGCTTTTGGGTGACTAACAAAATCGCTTGTTTTAACTGAGGGATTGATAGTTCACCTTTGATGTGCACAGCGGTTTGCATATTAAACCCGGCGCTAGAGGGGTTAAGTTGTTGCATAAACCACAAACGCTTTTGCGCATTGGATAAAGGCAAATAATCCGGTTTGTGGTCGAGCTCACAAAGCAAAGTGATCTTTTGGTACTTCGACGCGCCGATTAGCTTGGCTTGCTCGGCCAAGGTTGGCTGTTCAAACAAGCTTTTAAGTGGGATATCTAAACCCATCTTATTTAGTTGTGCTCGCAGTTGAGCGGCTAATAATGAATGACCACCCAGTAAGAAAAAGTCGTCATCACTTTGCAGGTGGTCAACGTTTAATAGCGTTTTCCAAATCTTCGCAAGCTTTTCTTCTTGCGCTGTAAGTGCTCTGTCAGCGCTGTGGTCAAAGGGTTGTGCATTTACAAGCGCGGGTAGTGCTGCGCGGTCAACTTTACCATTGCTATTTAAAGGAAGTTTATCGAGCGCTTGAAAGCGTTGTGGCACCATGTAATCGGGCAACGTTTTGTGCAAAAACTGCACTAGTGATGCAGTGTCAGGTTCGTTTGCATCACTTTGCGGCACGTAGTAAGCAACTAGCTGTTGCGCTTTAATGACAGCAACGGCTTGGTTAATGGCCTCATGTTGGGTGAGTGCATATTCAATTTCACCGGGCTCAATACGATAGCCACGAACTTTAAGCTGAAAATCTACTCGGCCAATAAAGGTCAACACAGGACAGGAATGCTGTCTTGTCCACTTTACTCTATCACCGGTTTTATAGAGCCGGCCAAAGTCAGGGTGTTCGATAAATACGGCGTTAGATAACTCGGTATTGTGGCGGTATCCTCTTGCCACGACAGGCCCCCCAATATACAGCTCTCCAGGTACACCAAAGGGCGTTAAATTCTGCTGTGAGTCAAGCACATAAAAGTGGTTGTAGGCAATAGGGTTGCCTATAGGCACATGTTTGTCGTCGACTTGTTGTATTTGATATGCAGACGACCATATGGTGGTTTCTGTTGGACCATACACATTTGTTACGCTTTGACAGTGTTGCTGTAATAACACAGCCAACTGAGCTGGTAACGCCTCGCCACCACATACTGCATTAACTTGTGCTAATGGTTGCTGCGCAGTGAGGTTTTGTTCATCGCCAGTCAGCATACTCCAAGTAGCGGGCGTCGCTTGCACTAAATCAATTTGGTATTGCTCGATAAGCCCAAATAGTTGTTGGCTATCTTTTTGCTGATCTTCATTTGCAATTACAACGCTTGCGCCAGTTGCTAAAGGCAAGCATAGCTCTAAGAGCGCAATATCAAAGGTGATTGTGGTTAAAGCAAGGGTACGCTTAAAGCATGGAAGTGTTTGTTCGATGGCTTTTAAGAAGCAAGCAAAATTGCCGCGCTCAATTTCAACCCCTTTTGGTTTTCCGGTCGAACCAGAGGTATATAAGGTATATGCCAGCTGTGTTGAACTTGTGGTTAATTGCAAATTATCATTAGGTAGGGCGCTTAACTGAGCGTTTAAAGTATCAAGCTCGATAACTGGGATGTCTGTTTTAAACACGCTGCTTAACGATGTTTGCGTCAACAAAAACTGTGGCTGCGCATGCTCTACAATATATGCCAATCGAGCAGGGGGCTGCGTGCCATCTAGCGGTAAATATGCCCCGCCTGCTTTTTGTATTGCCAAAAGTGTTACTAGCATTTGATAGTTACGTGGCAAGCAAAAAGCGACCAGTTTTTCAGCACCAATACCGCGACCTTTTAGATAATGAGCAAGCTGGTTGGCATCGTTATTTAATTGCTCATAGCTGTAGTGTTTGCCACCGGCTATTACCGCGCTTTTGTCACCTTGAAGCCTTACTTGTTGCTCAAACCGGGCAATAAAATCGTCTTGCTCTGCGATGGGCGCTTGACTGAGAGCCGCGCTAAATTGATCTGTGGTTGCCATACTTAGCGCTTTATCAACCGAGTTCACTGTCAAAGCCGACAATGGTGTTTGCTGGGCCTTTGGTAGCCAACTTAAGATACTGAGGTAATCTTCAAATAGCTGTTCAATGGTATGAGCACCAAACAAGTCGCGATTATATTCAATTTGAACAACCAAATTGTCACGGCGCAGCAGGTTAAAGCTGAGTTCAAATTTGGTATTGACCTCATTATGCTCAAGTGCTTCAAAATTAAGCCCCGGCAATGATAAATCGCGCTGTTTTAATTGGTCATTCTGATAGTTGAATAGCACTTGAAACACCGGAGGTCTTGCTAAGTTTCGGGCCGGTTGCAGTGCGTTAATCAATGTTTCTAAGGGCATGTTTTGGTGCGCTAGATCAGCCTGAAGCGCCTCAATATGCTGAGCTAGCCATTCACTTGTAGCAAGTTCAGGTTGAATTTGCGCGCGATTAATTACGGTATTAATAAATACACCCACAATATGCTGGCTTTGCGCATCTTCTCTGCCACTCACTGGAATACCTACGGCAAAGTCATTTTGCTGCGTATAGCGCCACATAAGTAACTGGAAGCCCCCAAGCAATAAGCTAAATGGTGTGGTATTAAGCTTGTTGGCGTAGTCATCTAGTTGCGTAACAATGCCTGGGGCGATAGCCCACTCTTGTGTTGCGCCTGCATAAGTTTGCTGGCTAGGCAAAGGCTTATCATAAGTCAGCGCAAGTTGCTGCGGCATATTTGCTAAGCGCGTTAGCCAATAGTCAGATAGGGTGTCGTCGATGCTTTGAGATTGCTGACGAATACACCAATCAAAGTAATTGGCTTGCGCTTCTAAATGCGGGGTGGGCTCATGATCACATTGATATAGCTTCAATAAGTCTTGGATCAATATGCCCATTGACCAGCCATCAGTAGCAATATGGTGGATATTGAACACCAAAATATGGGTATTCGCTTTGTTAGTGATTGGGAGTAGATTGATACTGATCACCTTACCGGTGCTTAGGTCAAAAGGCTGACGTACAAGTTGTAATGCTGTATTTTGTGCAGCTACTTCATCCATAGCAGCATAGACTGTGAGTGGCTGATACGTGTCTATTAACTGTTGGAATACATCGTCATTGGTTGTACCTGATATGTATTTGGTGCGCAGCATGGCGTGTTTTGTGACCAACTGTTGGCAAGCCGAGGTTAGCCTTTGCAGATCAATATTACCTGTCACTTTAAACGCAGCCGGCAGGTTGTAAGCGGTATTTTGCGGCTCAAGTTGTTGTAAAAACCAGATTCGCTTTTGTGCAGCAGACAAAGGCTGAGCTTGCGTTAAGTCCACACAAAGCTTTGCTTGTTGAGCTGGACTTTCTGATGTGAGCGTAGCTGCGTTGTTATTTGCTGAATCGATAGAGGCCGCAAGTGACTGTGCTGTTGGGTTTTGTTGTAGTTGCTTGGGTGTCACCATTATATCTTGGCGCTTCGCCAGTGCGATGAATTGCAAACTTAATATTGAATCGCCGCCACGGGTATAAAAATTATCTTGCACCGAGAGTGAGTCATCGCGCAGGACATGTTTAAACAAAGCAAGAATTTTTTCTTGATGCGCTTGTGCTTGCTCGCTTAATTGCACTTTGTCACTTTGATTGCTTACAACGGTATTGCTTAAGGTGGTAATTGCTGCCGCTGCGATGTTAGCCAGAGAACGATGCGTGATAATGTCTTTTGGCGTTAATTTCACCCCTTGATTAGCAGCTAAGCCAATCATTTGCAGGCTCATGATTGAGTCGCCACCGAGAGCAAAGAAGTCATCGCTCAGTTTTATTTGCTCTACTTTAAAGATTTGTTGCCAAATTTTTGCGAGGACTTGCTCGACCTCAGATAACGGGCGGTTTGACTGAAGCGTAGTGGCCTGATTTAAGTTTGGTAATGGTAAGGCTGTGCGGTCAATTTTACCGTTGTTATTTAACGGTAATGATTCTAAAACTTGCCAATGATCTGGGTGCATATAATCGGGTAAAGCGTGGCTCATAGCTTGCTTTAACGTTGCAATGATTTGCTGCTCATCGGTAGTCGATTGCGCGAGTGTTAACCACGATATCAGTTGTTCTTTGCCAGACTCAGTGGCTTTTTGTAGCAGCACTATGGCGTCACTGACTTGTGGCTGCTGACATAGCCATTGGCTAATTTCGTTCAATTCGATGCGGAATCCACGACGTTTAACTTGGTCGTCGCTGCGGCCCATAAATTCAAGCAAGCCAAGGTGATTGATGCGCACAAGGTCGCCTGTTTTGTAATAACGTGGGCCGTTTTCAGGCTGTATAAATGCCTGTGCAGTTTGCTCTGGGTTATGCCAATATCCCTGCGCTAATTGGTTGCCACTGACACATAATTCGCCTAGTGCGCCACGTGGTAACAGTTGGCCTTGCTCATTTCTCACCGTAATCGAGTTACCCGGTAAAGGAGTGCCAAGTGGCGCAACTGAGCTTAGGGTAGAGCGCAAAGCGTTGGTTAATGTGGTTGCACTAATGCCTACGGTACTTTCACTTGGACCATAATGGTTTACAACGTTGAGCTTGGGCGATAACTCTTTGATCCGAGATAGTACGTTTTGATTAAGCCCTTCGCCGCCTAAAAAGAGTGTGTGCTTGGGCAACATACTTGCTGGGGTTTTTACACTCAACAGTGCGTTCAAATGAGAAGGGGTGATCTTTAAACAATCTACCGGATGTTGTGTTAAAAAGTCAGATAGGGCGTTGGGATCTGCAATGGTATCGGCGCAAGGCAGCACCAAGCACTGACCTTGATAAAGTGCACCCAATACTGAGGTCAAACCGAGATCGGCGGCAACGGTCGCCAAAGTGAGCCAACGACTGCCAGAAGGTTGTGGGTATTGTTGTGCGATGGCTGCGCTGTAGTGACTTATCGCTTGATGAGAGACCACAACGCCTTTAGGTTTGCCTGTAGAGCCTGATGTGTAAAGAATATAAGCTGGGTCTTGTGGCGAAAGTGAATATGCACACAGTGCATGCGGTTCGTTTTGTGACACTGAGTTAACTTGCACATAATTAACTTGCGCAATAGATGGGATATCGTAGTGCTGGTCACTCAGAATGAGTTTTACCTCAGCGTCATGGCAAATGTGTGCAAGTCTGGCAGCAGGCTGTTTTGGGTCGAGCATCACACAGACGGCACCCAATTGCCAACTTGCAAGCATTAAGGTCACTTGTAATGGGGTGCGTGGCATAATGATGGCCACATTGTGATGTGCTTGTACGCCTTGTTGTTGCAGCCACATGGCCGCTGATTTAACACTGTCAGCCAATTGCGAATAAGAAATGCGTTGATGACCGTCAAAAAGAGCTAATTGCGCCTCATTTTGGCTGTTGCTTGCAGCAAATTGATGTATGCGCTGCGTTAGCAATTCAGGTGTATCATTAAGTGCTGGGCCATCTATTTTACTTTTACTGAGCAGCGACGCGACATCAGAAAACGTGTTGTGTGGGTTGCTCAAACAACTGCTAAGTAGCGCTTTAAAGTCGACTAGCATTTGTTTTATGGTTGATGGTAAAAATAGCTCTGTGCTGTACTCAAAGTCTAAACAAATTGTTTGATCTGTTTGCTCAAACACTCTTAAAGTAAGATCAAAGCGTGCACTATTTTGCGCCATATTAACTACAGAGCCCTGACTCTCGCCCAATGTCACGGTTGTTTTACTTGCCAACCCCACATGAATAAACATCACGTTAAACAGTGGTTGAGTAGGCGCGCCGTTGCCATCATTGAGCAGGTTTGCCAAGTGTTCAAAAGGGTAGTCTTGATTATCGAAGGCATCGGTTGCTGTCTTTAGGCAAAGCTTCAAAGCCTCCTTAAAGCTTGTTGTTGGACTAAGGCTATGGCGAAGTACCAGCGTATTCAGTAATGGTCCGACCAAATTGCTCAGCTCGGCCCGAGTTCTATTTGCAATAGAGCTTGCTAAACAAAAATCGTGTTGATCACAATAGTTGCCAAGCAGCCAGGCAAAAACGGTTTGTAGATAGACATACAACGTAGAGTTTTGCTGTGTAATCGCACGTCTAAGAGCGGCGCTGATGTCTGCATCTAAAATTAACTGCTCAGCTTGCCCCTCAAAAGTACGTTGTTGAGTTGCAGGAGAAAAATCAAACGGTAGTGCAAGCGGCACTGGTAAATCTTGTAGCTGTTGCTGCCAATAGCTTTGTTGTGCTTGGTAGTCTTCGCTTTTTAGCCATTGGTGCTGCCAAGTTGCATAGTCTTGATACTGAATGCTTAACGGTGCCAACGTGTCGTTTTGGTTATTTGCAATAGCAGCGTAAAGCTGCACTAATTCTTGATTAAAGATATCAAACGACCACGCATCAAAGGCCACATGATGAATTGTGACAAATAACCAATATGCATCTTGCCCTTGAAATAACGATACACGGAACGGAACTTCGCCAGTTAAATCAAATTGATAGTTTTGCTGTTGTGCAAAGTAGGTATTTAGCCATGCGTCATGGTTGCGGTTTTGCTCTTCGGTTAATGGCACAGGGGTTAAATCTAACACCCCCTTTTGTTGTTGATAGGTATACCAGTTTCCTTGCTCATTTTGCTTAAAGCAGGTCGTCATCACTTGGTGGCGCTCCACCAACTGCGATAATGCCTGAGCGAGTATGTGTGGATTAAGTTTTAAATCAAATTTAACCACAGTACATAGGTTGTAAAGTGCACGCTCTGCCATCTTTTCAGCGATTAAAAACCGCTGCTGAGCAACCGAAAGTGGGTAGCTTGACTGTTGAGTTTCGACGATAGGCAGTTTCCAGCTATTAATGCCTTGTTGTGCAAGCTTTTGGCGAAACAGCTGTTGCTGTTTCGGCTCGAGTTTATTCAGTCGCTGTGCTATCGATAAATATTGAGATTGCTGCATGGGGGTTACTCTTGATCCTCAAATTCGTTTAATAGTTGCTCCATAAAGTCCAATTCATTACTTTGTTGCCCTTGAATGTCTTCAATTTGCATGGCAATCGCTTGGATGGTTGGGGAGCTAAATAAGCTGTGTAAAGACAGCGATAAATTAAATTGTGTTTCTATCGCACTGATAAGCTTCATCGCCAAAATGGAATGTCCACCTAGTTCAAAAAAGTTGCTATCCATGCTGATGTGCTCAACGGGCAGGTTGAGTAATTGCGACCAGATCTCAACGAGTGTTTGCTCGATGTCAGTGCTTGCCTGTAGCACTGTTTTTTGATGGTTAATAAAGTTTGGCTCTGGTAGTTGTGCTTTATTGATTTTACCGTTGCTGCTCAGTGGCCACTGCTCAATCGCAATATAATGCTCTGGCACCATGTAGCTTGGTAGTTGGTTGTGTAAATGCTCTTTTAAGTGCTCAGTTAGATGGGCAATTTCGCCCTCGCTTTGCTGTTGCAACATCAAATAGGCAACCAAACAGGGTTCATTGCGATGATTTGTTTTGACTGCTACTTGTGCCGTGTTAATGGCCTGATGTTGGTTTAAAACAAACTCAATTTCACCCAATTCAATACGTAAACCACGAATTTTGACTTGATGGTCTAAGCGACCTAGATAATCAAAGTTGCCATCATCTAAGATGCGAACAAGGTCGCCTGTGCGATATAAACGCTGGTTTTGTTGTGTTGCAAATGGGTGTTCAATAAATTGCGTCGCATTTAGCTGTGGACGATTCAGATAACCTTGCGCCAGACACACACCGCCAATATACAGCTCACCCTCAGCTCCCATTGGTGCCAGTTTAAGGTGTTTATCAAGCACCAGCAGTTGGGTGTTCTGTATTGGTTTACCAATAGGAACTAACTGTCGCTCTGACTGTGCTTGGCATTGCCAGTGGCTAACCACAACAGAGGCTTCAGTGGGTCCGTACAAGTTGTGCAATTGTGCATTTTGGCCGGGTTGTGCAAAAAAGTTCTTTTGCAGTTCGTAGCTCAGTGCTTCGCCGATACAAAATACTTGTTTTACAGATTGGCAACGGAGCCAATCGCCATCGCTGAGCATTAAACTCAACATGGATGGGACAAAGTGTAAGTGGCTAATTTGTTGCTGTTCAATTATCTGAGTGAGATAACGGGCATCTTTGTGGCCGTCTGGTTTGGCGATCACCAAAGTTGCTCCACTGATGATGGGCCATATAAACTCCCACACCGACACATCAAAGTTATAAGGTGTTTTTTGCAACACTCTGTCTGATTGTTGCAGTGGATATTGCTTTTCTAACCACTGTACAAGGTTAACTAATCCTTGATGGTTACACATCACCCCCTTTGGTTGACCTGTCGAGCCTGATGTGTAAAACAGGTATGCGTTAGAGAGCGCGCTTTGAGGGCGCTTATGCGCAAGAGTCGCGTGGCTGTATGTATCGAGCTGGTTAACAAATGCTGGCGTATCCACGGCAAACGTTTGGCAATAACTTTGGTTAAACTGCGCGTCTAAAGCGCTTTGTGTGAGCAGTAACTTTGCATTGCTGTCGGTCAAAATCGTGTCTATGCGTGCTGGTGGTAAATTAACATCCAGTGGTAAATATGCCGCCCCCGCCTTTAAAATGGCCCATATTGCAATCACCATGTCAAACGAGCGCTCCATGGCAATGGCAACATAATCGTTGTGCTCAACACCTTGCTCAATCAAATATCGCGCTAACTGGTTAGTTTTTTCATCAAACACTTGATAGCTTATTGACTGGCCCTCAAAAATAAGCGCGTCATGTGACAAGTCGTCCATTTTTGCAAGCCGTTGCGCCAGTAGCTCATAAACACAGGTATCATGCGCGTAATCAACAGTTTGTACATGGTGCGTCAATAACTCAGCTTGTTCGCTTTGTGGTACGACCGAGTAATGCATAATGGGTTGGGTGTGTTCCTCAATAAGCGCATGTGTTAATTGTGCTAATGCGCTTAGCATGTATTGCTCAATTCGCTGTGCACACAACGGCTGCTGTACTTGAATATTAAGTGAGAAATCATCCCCATAATCGTCTACGGCAATAGTAAACGGGTAATTTGTGCGCGCTTTTGGATCGATAAATTCCAAGCCAATTAGACTGTTATTAGCGTCTTTAACCTTTTTCTGGGTCTGTCGGTAGTTGAGCAGGCTCGTAAACAGCGGTGTTTCTGCATTGAGTTCACTGTGCTGCTGAATTTGAGATAACGGAGATTGCTCATAGGGTAGTAACGCCATTAAATTTTGCTGAGTTTGTGTTACTAATTGCAGTGCTGTTACATCAGACAAGGTTAAGCGCAAGGGAAGGGTATTGATAAACATGCCAAGCATGCTTTCACTGCCTTTGGTGCCTTGTAGACGCCCAGACATCACGGTGCCAAACACCACATCTTCTTTATTGCTACATGCAGCAATCACCATGGCAAAAGCGCTATGAAATAGGGTGGCAGGGTTTAACTTTAACGCTGTCGCGACAGTGCGGATCTGTTGCCCAAGAGTGGCGTCAAGTAACGACTCTAGTTCATTCAGTTGATTGCTTTGAGATTGCTTTAGCGTTAACGCAAACGGAATACTTGGCTCACTAAACCCTTTCAACTGCTCTGAGAAAAAGCGTTCTGTATCGTGACTCTGTTTTGCTTGTTGGCGCAGTAGTTGTGCAATAAAGCCTCGGTATTGGATTGGCTTGGGCAACTGCTGTTGTTGACCTTTAAAGCACATTTCGAGCTCTTGTTGTACAATCGCCATGCTGACATGATCAGAAATAATATGATGATCTAGCAGCCTGATAACAAATTCATCATTACTTTTATCATGGGCGGCACTGACTTTGAGCAAGGGGGCTGTTTGTAGGTCTAAGTTTAGAATTTGGTGAGCATCTCTATGCTGCATCTGTGCCAGATAGTCTTTTGTCGGGTCAAGCTCAATCCATTCAACAGGGAGCGTTGCTTGGCGACAGACAACTTGTACAGGTTGCGATAGGTGCTCCCATAAAATTGCGGTTCGAAGCGTGTCGTGGCGCTCGATAATATGATTAATGCCAGCGATAAATTGCTCAAAGCGCGCTTTGCCTTTAATTTTTAAGTAAGCGGGCGTGATATATGGGTCTTGATCTTTATTAAGCCTATGGTGGAACAAGATACCTTCTTGTAATGGCGCAAGAGGGTAAATGTCTTTGATATTTGCCAAACCGCCATGATGTTGGGCAATGATTTGGTTAATATCTGATTGTGAAAGCGTGATAAGTTCTATCATTTCAGGTGTTAGCTGAGATAACCCTGTTGGCAGCGACTTATCGTCATAAATACTCTGCTCGCCAGCTTGCACTTGCTCTAGTTTAAGCGCGAGTTCTTTTAATACTGGCGATTTAAATACCTCAGCAGCATTAAGTCGATAACCTTCTTTTTGTAATGCAGTGATCACTTGCATAACCAACAGTGAATGACCACCCAATTCAAAAAAGTGCGCGTTTCGCTTTATTGGAGTAATGCCAAGAATGCGCTGCCATATTTGTGCAAGTAATTGCTCTTGTGCAGTTTCAAACGTGAGTTCTGGACTGCGACTAGGTTGCGCGTTCACGACTGCATCAATGGGTTGTGGCTTTGGCTTTTGTGGTTCAACAAAATGCATTTTTTGTGGTTGTTGCCAAATCGGCTGTTGTAACTTTTGACATTGCGCAAGGTAGTGCTTAAGCATTGACTCATTACTCTTGCTTGCTAGTTGTTGGCAAAGGGCTGAGATAGCTATTTGCAACTCTTGCTCAATCTGCTGCGCAAATAGCCCTTTACTGAGCTCTAGTGTTAAGGAAAATTGCTCGGTATTAGCAATGTCATCTACAGATAAAGTGAATGGATAATTACCATCAACATTGACCAGTTGCACATCATTTAGTACTTGCTGGTGACCGGTATTATCCTGTTGTTTAATCGCGTGACGATAATTCAGTAAGGCACTGAACAGCGGCTGCTCACCTGGTAGCTGACTTGCGCGCTGTGCTAACGCCAAAGCGCTTTGCTCATGAGGAATAAGCGCCTCGAGTTGTTCACGTGTCAGTGTTATGAGTTGTTCTGCCGTTAAATGTGTCAGGTTTAATCTAACCGGAAGGGTATTAATGAACATACCTAACATGGCTGCTGTTTGGTCGGCGTTTTGCATGCGACCCGATAACACCGTACCAAACACAATATCACTGCGACCACTTGCTCTGGCTACAACAAGCGCCCATGCACTGTGAAAGAAGCTGGCAGGGGATATATTAAATTGACGCGCTAAGTGTCTAATTTGCTGCGCGGTAGGTTGGTCTAGGTTATGTTTGTAATGGCTGATGTCATTGGCTTTACCTTGGGTATTACTCAGTTGGTAAGGCAAAGTTGCAAAATCTACATCTCCAAGCAGTTGTTTAAAGTATTGTTGTGCCGCACTGTGGTCGTGCTTTATTGCACGCGCAACAAACTCCTTGTACTGCACCGCTGCTGGTAATGAAGATGCTTGCCCAGACAAATAGGCACTTATTTCGTTAAAGATAATTTCAACACTTATCTGATCGGACACAATATGATGCTCGATAAACATCACCGCAAGCTTGCCGGTTGTGTGGTCTTTGGCAACTCGTAGCTTAACTAGCGGGCACGCTTCTAAGTCAATTACAGGGTCATCGGGGCGCGCGCATACTTGTTGATGTGCTAACAAGGCGTTACAAATAGACGTTGTGTTCTGAGTGTCGTTTGCAAGTTCTACCCATTCAACACTCAGTTGCGCTTGTCGGTGCACCAATTGCACGGGCTTGTCCAGTTCGCGCCACATGATGCTGGTGCGCAATACTTCATGTCGGTGGATCAAAAAGTTAAAGCTCTCAACTAGCTTGTTAAGCATTGCTACGTTTTCCACCTCGAGTAACGCCTTAACAATATAAGGGTCGTTTTGAGGCGATAACATATGGTGAAATAAAATACCTTCTTGCAGCGGTGCCAGAGGGTAGATATCTTGGATGCTTGTCGCTCCCTTTGGCACTTTTGCAACCACTTCATCAATTTGTTGCTGCGACAAATCTAACAGCGGCAGCATGTCGGGGGTTATCTGTTGACAACCTTCTGGAATTAACCCTCCAACAGGCTCTTTAGGAGTGAATACTATTTGCTCGTCACGGGTGATAGCTTGGGCAAGTAGTCGCGGTGTCGGTGTTTTAAAAAGTTGCGCAGCACTGATGCTCAAGCCTTGTTGTTTTAGCGCTGACATCACTTGAATGACCAGCAGGGAGTGCCCGCCTAAGGCAAAGAAGTTATCGTCTAAAGCGATTTCTGGCACGCCTAAAACTTTCTTCCAGCTGTTGATGACCGTCTGTTCGGTTTTACTAACAGGCGCTTGCTCTAGAGGCTGTTGCGCTACTCGCTCTGATAGTGTGCTCGGATCTGGTAAGGCCTTCTTATCGATTTTACCGTTACTGGTCAGTGGCAGTGCATCGAGCTCGATAATAACCGCTGGGATCATATATTCAGCTAACTGGCTCGCCAGTTGTGCACGTAATTGCTTGATATTTTGCTTTTCGGTTGCCGTTATGTAAGCGGCAAGTGCTTTATCACTTTGTGGCTTTTGCCATGGAACAACAAGGCATTGAGTGATGTTTTGTTGCTGTTGGATAACAGTTTCAACTTCTGCCACTTCGACTCGATAGCCACGGATCTTCACTTGATCATCTTTACGACCATGAAACTCAATAAGCTGGTTTTGGTTTAAGCGTACAAGATCGCCGGTACGATATAGACGCGTTGTTTTGGCAAATTCACAAGTCACAAATGCTTGTTCTGTTTGCTCTGGTTTATTGAGGTACCCTCTGGCAAGAGAAGGGCCGCCAACATATAGCTCACCAATTACACCTTGCGGCACAGGGCGCCGCTGCGCATCTAGAATATAGATATCAGTATTGATATTAGCCTGACCAATAGGGATCTCACCGCTATCAAGGTATTGATCCGTGAGCTCAAAGCCAGTAGCAGTCACTGTGGTTTCAGTTGGTCCGTAAGTATTGATAAGCGCCGGGCCGCTCAGTTGTTTAAACCAATGGTTTACTTTTGCAACTTGTAATGCTTCTCCACCGACAATAACCAGACGTAGCGTTTGTGCAATTGTCTCATGTGGGTAGCTGACCAGCTGGTGCCAAAATGCGGTGGGTAGGCTCACAACAGATATGTTGTGTTGCTCACAAAAGTTGAAAAAGTGCACGGGATCGCTGACGCAGTCTTGATCTCTTATCACCAGTTGTGCACCGAAGCACAGCGAGCCAAATATTTCTTCGATAGAGATATCAAAGTTAATCGTAGAAAACTGTAAAAACGTATCTTGCGGATTGATTTGATATCGGTGTTCAATATTGAGCAAAAAGTTAGCCAGTTGCTGATGCTCAATCATGACACCTTTTGGTTTGCCAGTTGTTCCTGAGGTGTACATAACATAAGCAAGATTCTGTGAGCTAATAGTAGGTAAAGTACGCTGCTCAGTACTTGCCTTTATTTGTTGAATAAACTCAGGGCTATCAATGGCGAGTAGGTTACTATTTACACGAGCAAAAGCATCATTTTCGCTAAGCGCTTGCTGTGTCAAGATAACCTCAAGCGATGCATCTTCTATCATGTACTCAATTCTGTCTTTGGGGTAATTAGGATCGAGCGGCACATAGGCAGCACCTGCTTTTAGAATCGCCATAATTGCCACAATCATGTCTGTACTTGGCGTAAAACTTACGCCAATTAGACTGTTCGACTTGATTTGTGTGTAAGCTAATAAATACTGAGCCAAGTGCGTACTTTGCAGGTCAAGCTCGCGATAGCTTAGTGTTTTGCCTGCCCCTTTAACTGCGATGGCATTAGGCTGGATGTTTACCTGCTCTGCAAATAACGTCACAGCATTAGCTTGAATTGGCGCAGGGCACTGTGAGCACGTTGCTTGTTTGGCGAGCAATGTTGGCTCGATATCACGCAATTGTGCCGTGTGCGGATTGGCAAGCTCTGCGATGTTGATCAGTAGTTGCTTGAAATGACTGAGCATGGTTTGCACGGCCAAAGGTTCAAAGTCAGCACAGCGATATGTTAGCTCTAAATGTAATGTCTCTTGAGGAAGTACCGTAACTGTGAGTGGGTAATTGAGATCTGAGCGGTTTTGTATTGCACTGATCTCAAAATCTAGATTGTTAAAGTCCAGCGCTTTGTCCATTGGCGCATTTTCGTAAACAAAAATACTATTAAACAAAGGTTGGTCGCCTAACTGGCTATATTTTTGAATATCTGTCAGTGCGGTTTGTTCATACTCGCGCAGTGCTAGATTATTTTGTTGTAAATGTTGCAGCCACTGCTTAAAGTTTTGTTGCTCATCAATCGTGACTCTCAGTGGTAACGTGTTGATGAACAACCCGACCATACTTTCAATATTGAGTAAGTCGATTGAGCGTCCAGCAACGGTAACTCCAAATATCACATCGCTATTTTGCGCATAACGAGCCAATGTTTGCGCCCACGCACCTTGTAGTAAGGTGTTAAGGGTCACTTGCAGTTCGTTTGCAACTAAACGCAACTGATTTGAAGTGGGCAGATCTAATTGACAAATTACATCTTTGCTCAGGGATGTATGCGCCTCACTGGCAAAACGGTTTGTTTGCATAATGCCCAAGTCGGTGGGTGTGTCGAAGTCGGCTAACTGTTGTTGCCAAAATGCTTGTTCGGCCTGCGTATTTTTGTTTTTGCTCAACCAAGCAATATAGTCTTGATACTTTGGCGCACTGTGTAAGTTTAATGGCGTACCGTCAGCAAAGTGACGATATAGCTGTAAAAACTCCACCATAATCAGTGAAAAACACCACGCATCCATCAAAATATGGTGGTAACTGCGGATAAACTGATAACGGTTATCATCGAGTTGTGCCAAAGTGACATTCATTAATGGCGCTTGATTAAAACTTAATCCTTGTTTGCGCTGTTGTGCTAGCAGCTGCTCGGTTTGTGTTTCTTGTTGTTCAGCGCTTAGGTGGCGCCAATCTAAAAACTCAAAAGGCAAATGGACATTTTTAAATACCACTTGTAAAGGCTCATCTTGAGTCTCATGTACAAATGCACTTCGCAACACCTGATGGCGCTCAACAACGGCTTGCCATGCTTTTTCAAATGCAGCGACATTTAAATTATCCATGGTCATGATGTAGCGGTATTGTTGCAAATAGATACCGCTATTAGGTTGCATTAAGGTGTGGAATAACATGCCCTGTTGCACCGGTGTTAGCGGGTAAATTGTTTCAATGTTCTCGGCTAATGCCTTCAGTGACTTAGTTAAAATAGTCGTCATGATATTGCTCATTTAATGCTGTGTTGATTGCGTGCTGCGGTTGTTTGCAAGCGCCAGTTCATTGAGTAAACGAATAAATGCTTTATCGTCGATATTGGCAAGCTCAAAGTCTGCGCCTGTCGTCCGCCCAAAATTGCTATCTAGGCAGTGCGCAATAATGGTCTCTAAGTTGCGATGAAACGCTTGGGTAATGTTGCTCATATTGCTAAATGCGTTATGGTTTTTGGGGTAACTCCAATGAATATGCAGCTGGTGGTTTTCTACTAACACATTGATATCGAGTAAGTGAGAACGGCAATTTTTAGGATCCCGAGTTGCTGGTACAAGCCCCGTATTAAGACTGAATTGTTCGTTAATATCGTTGTTACGACGGCCTAAAAAGTTAAATGACACAAGGTTTGAGTAGCCTGCTGTAATCGTGCTGTCGTGTGGCTGCATGTAGCGTAATAAGCCATAACCAATCCCTTTATTTGGTATAAAGCGCAGCTGCTCTTTAGTCGCAATGATATTGCTTTCAATGCAATCGGTTACGCTAAACTTTTGGGCAAAGCGTGTGGTAAACCAAGCAACAGTTCTGGATACATCATGTGGGTGTGCATTGGCTAATAAGTCGGCTTCTCGGCCATGACCTTCAAGCTCAATGGTGAGTTCTGGTAATTGCCAATGGGCGCTCAGCGTTTGTGTTAGTGCGCATAACAACAGCTCTTGGGTGTGGGTGTTGTAAGCCAAGTTCGCGTTATTTAGCAGTTGCTCAGTCTTCGTGCCATCTAAAGAGGTGATCAGTGTTTGGGCGTCTTGGTATAAGTTGTCTGTGTGTTCAGCAAATATCGGTGCGCTCGCTAATTGCGACTGCCAGTATTGTTGCTGATCCAAGATAAAGGTGTTGTTCGACAATTCTGTTAAATAACTTTGCCACTGCTTAAACTCACACCGAACTTGCGCCAATGAGCTGGGCTTTCCTTGGCAGATAGCGCTGTAACTTGTAAGCAAGTCATCTATGATCACCTGCCAAGACACAGCATCTACAACAAGGTGGTGCGCAGTGCACAGTAAAACATTATCCGCTTTAAAGTGCACAAATCGTACTAAAGGTGCTTCGGATAAATTAAATTGACTTTGATAGGTTTTGAATGCGTCTTCACAAGCCGCTTGGTCACTTTGCTGAACAACGTCCGTCAACCAATCGCTTTGATATCGGTTGTATTGTTGTTGCCACTGACCATCTTGGTTGTTAAAAGACAAACGCAGCGCCGCATGTGTTTGCAGTACGTGCGCACAGGCTTGTTGTAATGCGGCAAAATTCAGTTCGCTATGAATATTTAATAGCAGTGATTGGTTCCAATAGTGCGGGTTTGCAAGTGGTTGCTCAAAAAACCAATGCTGAATTGGCGTCAGTGGAAAAGGCGCGTCGCTGAGGATGCCCTTATCATTTGTTTGCGCAGTTGATGATTGATTTGCACTCGGTAAATTGGCGCTAAGCTGAGCAATTGTTTTATGAGTGAAAATGTCTTTAGGTAGTAATTGAATACCTGATTTTCTAGCTTTGGCAACCAGTTGTAGACTAAGAATGGAGTCTCCACCTACCGCAAAAAAGTCGTCATGTGCTTGAATATTTGGGTTATTTAATAACTCACGTACAATCGTTAACAGTATTTGCTGCTCTTTACGTACGTTAGCCTGTACTAGCTGCTCGGCCAACTTGCGGATTGTTTTGTATTCAAATAGTTGTTGTGGCTTGATGTGAATGTCATTTTTACGCGCTTGGGCAATGACCTGTAAACCCATTATTGAGTCACCGCCAACACTAAAAAAGTCGTCTTCAACGCTAATATGAGCGCGGTTTAGCAATGATTGCCATATTTTAAGTAGGTGCTGTTCAATCTGTAACTGTTCATCAGGCAGCGCCGTATCAGATTCATTGATTGTGCTTGGCGTTTGTAACTGGCGCTGTGTTGCTTCACAGGCCAGTGATTTACGGTCAATTTTACCATTCGCAAGTCGTGGTAGTTGTTCGACACAGTACCATAGGCTAGGTACCATATAAGGCGGCAGCATTTGTGATATGGTTGCTTTTACTTGACTGAGTTGTTGCTCATCAGCAACCACGTAAGCAAGTAATTGAGCTTGACTGCCATCGCTTTTGTTGACAACCACGGCTGCTTGCGCAACGTGCTGCTTGAGCGCTGCTTCTACCTCACCCAGTTCAACTCGATAGCCACGTATTTTGATTTGCTCATCGTTACGACCAAGAAAGTATACTTGTCCATTATTCATTACCACGCTATCGCCACTGCGATACCAGCGTTGACCTTGTTGCTGATAAAACTTTTCATCAGTCAGTTGACGCTGATTTAAATAACCTAAAGCTAGCGCTGGACCACCAATATGCAGCTCTCCTGCAAGCCCTTCAGCCTGTATTTGACCACAGGCATCAACGATTTTAATTGCGTAGTTGTGCAGTGGCGTACCGATTGGTTGAGTGGTGCTGGTATGATCCGCACAAACCTGATGAACAAGCGCGCCAATGGTTGTTTCAGTAGGGCCATAATGATTGAAAATCTCAAGCGTAGGCGCGTAACTTTTGACCGCCTCGATAACTTGGTTTGTCAGTGCTTCACCACCAAATATCAGTGCTTGTGAAGGGAGTAAAGCAGCATCTTGTTCAGCTTGTAGCAAGCCGTAAAAGTGCGAAGGCACTATCTTTATACAATCGACAGGATGACGTTTTAACTCAGCTAAAAGTGCTTGGCTATCGAGTGCCAATTGCTCGTCAAGCACGCGATACTCGCGCCCTGTCAGTAGTGCACCAAATAATGCCGTATAACCCAAGTCGGCGCTATGTTTAGATAAGCTGGTCATGCTGGCAGTTGAGCTTAATGGTATCGCTTGGGTTAGCGCATTGACATAGTGAACCAAATTGCCATGCGTGAGCTGAACGGCCTTCGGCTGCCCCGTGGAGCCTGAGGTGTAGATCAAATAGGCTTCGTCTTGAGCGCTTATCTGATGCTGTGGCAGTGATTTAGAGCCCGAAAGATCGGTACTGGTTAATTGTTTGCCCGTTAACTTGATAAGGGTTGTGTTGCTTGCACAGTAATCACTGTCGTCGACAAGCAGTTTAAGGCCTGCGTCTTTTACAATGAATTCAATGCGTGCCTCGGGCCAATCAGAGTCTAACAGCAAAAATGACCCACCCAGCCGCCAGCTCGCGAGCATTGCAATAACTTGAGCACAGCTTCTTGGCAGCGTAATACCAAGTCTGTCACCTTGGCTAAAGCCGTGTTTAGTAAGTTGTATACAGGCTTGCTCAAGCTGCTCATTTAACTGGATGTAGGTATAGTCCTTTGCTTGCTCACGCAGTGCTATATGTTGAGGATTTTTTGCAACTTGACTCGCAAAAGCGTGCCACGCGTTGTCGTAGTCAACATTGTGTTTTGTAGCGGTTAATTTGGCCTCAAGTGATGGCGGGCAGCTAGGTAGCTCGCAGTAGGGGGTCGTTGCATCATTTAGCAATTGCTCCACCCAATATGTAAACATAACTTGAAAGGTTTCAATTGTTTGCTGTTTATACAAGCTGTTGTTAAAGCGCCATTTGCATGTAAATGTTTCATGGTGGTCGACAACAACAAGGTTGAGTTCATGGGCTGCACCACGCTGCTCAGCCATTAGTTCTTGGTTTATTTGCGCGTTAACCCAGAGGTCTTCAGGGGCGCTATTAAGAGTGAACATGTGTTGAAAGACAGGGCTGCGCTGCGAGCTTCTGTCCAGATCTAATTGGTCAACTAACTTTGCAAATGGGTACGCCTGATGCTTCAGAGCATTTGTACTTTGCTCTTTAACGCGTTCAAGAAACTGTAAAAATCGCTCATTGGCATCAATCTGACAGTTTAGCGCCAAAGGATTAACTGTATAGCCTACGATTTCAGCGTCTTCAGGTGTTAATCGCCCCGCACTGGGTGTACCAATAACAAACTGGGTTTGCCCCGACAAACGTGCCATAAACCATTCAAATGCCGCGAGCCACCATATGTAGGGCGTAACGTTGTTATTGCGGCAAAATGCTTTAAGTTTGCTGGTAAATTCTTTGGATAATGTGTTGTGCAGCTCTTTACCTGCAGAGTTGATATTTGCTTGGTAGGCAAAGTCTGTCGGTAAGTTTAATGGTGTAATTGTTGCTAACGAGTCTATCCAATACTGTTTATTGGCTTCGTTAAGTGTATTGGCTTGGCGTTCACTCCATTTTTGGTAAGAGTGATTGGGGTAAGCTCTTTTTGTGGCTGTTTTACCACTTAGTAAACGAATGAAATCTCTACGAATAATATCAAAAGAGATAAAATCTGCCGCGATATGATGGATTGTTATGCTCACAAAACACTGGGTTTTGTTGCTTTTTCCCAAGATATGATTGTGTGCCAGTGCAATATGACAAGTTTTGTGTTTATCGGGGGCAAGCAACGTATCAGCTTGCTGCGCAAGCCAAGTATCTAATTGCGTTTTACTGAGGTTGGTAAACTCATTAAATTGTGTTTTAGCTGGCTTAAAGTCATTCAGCCACTGTACTGGCTCACCATCGCGTTCTCCATAATTTAATGCTAACACGGGGTGAATATCACATAATTGCGCAAAAGCGGCATTGACTTGCTCGGGTGTATAGAGCGCGTTTAGCTCAACAGCATACGCCATATTGTAAGCCACACTTTGTGGGTGCATGCGATATAAAAACCACAAAGCGCGTTCATTTGCACTAAGAGCACGAGCGTCGTAATAATTTGGGTGCGTTTTTAATAGCGCTAGCAATTGCGGTTTATGTTCTTTCAAACGCGCAATGATTTGTGGTGTCATAACGCCTTCGTCAGCTTTAAAGCTCAAACTACCATTTACTTCGCTTAGTTTTATGCCTTTTTTCCAACATTCTTGAAGTAATCCCATCGCCATTTACAGCACTCCTTCTGTCGGTGTTTCGTTTGCCGTTGTGTGATTTTTTTGCGCATACTGAACAGCCAAATAAACAGATAATTGCGCGATAGTCGGGTGGTTTAATACTGTTTCTACTCTAATGCTTAGGCTTAACTGCTTAGATAGCTCATTGACCAAAGACATGGCGTCAATGGAATCTAGACCGATTTGCATAAGGTGCTGTGAAGAGCAAAGCTGCTCTGGTGATTGCCCTAGACGAGCGCTGATCCAGTGTATTATCCAATTGGCGATAGCAGAGTGGTCATATGTGTGTAAGGGCGCTGTTGCGGTGTTGCTTATCGGGGCCTGCTGCCATTTCGCGACAGCTTGTAGTTCATCATCGATATAAGCTTGTTTACATGCCAGACGTTGAATTTTGCCAGAGCTGGTTTTGCTTAGTGTGGCCGGTCTAATAAGCACGATTGTGGTTACTCTAAGTTCGTGTTCTTCACTGATCAGAGCTCTAATTTTTTGAAATAAAGGCTGATAGTCGTCCAGTCTCAAAGATTCTCTAGTGAGCTCTTGAACAAGCACCAGCTCTTTGGTGTTGTCAGCATGTGCTACATCAAATATAGCCCCACCATGCGCTGTAAGTTGCTTGCTTAACGACAGTAATGAGTGCTCAATATCTTGTGGGTAGTAATTACAGCCATGTAATATAAGCATCTCTTTCTTGCGACCAGTGACATAGAGTTGTTGTTGGTCAATAAAACCAAGATCGCCCGTCGCCATAAAGCCAGGCTCACCATCGATGGTTAAATTGAAAGTTTGTTCATTGAGCTTAGGCTTTTGCCAATACCCTCGGGTAACACTTTCACCTTTAAACATGATTTCGCCAATTTGCCCATCGGCAAGGGGAGTGTGGGTGTTTGGGTCAACAATACGAACAGGCATTTGTGCGATGATGTTGCCTGAACAGGCAATATCTTTGGTGCTACGTTGATTCGTTTTAACTTGATTAAGACTCAGTGCCTGACTGTCAACGCTGAGCAGGTTAAACTGTTTATCTAATGGGGTTGCGCTAACAAGTAAACACGCTTCTGCCATGCCATAACTTGGCTTGATGGCGGTTTTTGCAAGCCCTGTGCTATGAAAATAATCATAAAAGTTTTTAAGCGTTTGCGCGTTTATTGGCTCAGCACCATTGATAAAAATACGCAAAGAGGACAAATCTAGCGCTGATTTTTGTGTATCAGTTACTTTTTCAACTGCTAAGTCGAAGATAAAGTTTGGCGCAGCTGTGCAAGTGGCTTTTAGTTCTGTAATGGCCTGCAGAAGTACCAATGGATTTTGCGCAACCTTAGCAGAGGGAATAAAGTTTATAGTTGCTCCAGCTCTAATTGGCGATAAGACGCCGCCAACGCACCCCATATCATGGTACAGCGGTAACCAATTGGCCATGACATCCGATTGACACATGCCGTAGGTATCAATGATAAGCTCAGTATTTGCAAGCAAATTATGGTGCGATAGCATAACCCCTTTGGGCTGTCCTGTAGACCCAGAGCTATATTGCAAATAGGCAATATCATGGCTATCTATGTTGGCTGCTTGCCAATGTGCCGCGTCTTCTACACGTAACTTATCGGCAAATACGGTGCTGATGTTTATATTATGTGCAGCGGCCCAATTGTGGGTAGCTTCGCTATCATGACTTAGACAAATCAGCGTATTGGGTTGGCAGTCTTGCACTATGCTATTGAGTCTGCGCCAATCACGCGCCTTGCGACGAGCGGGGTATATAGGTACTGCAACCACACCAGCATAAATACAAGCAAACAATGACACAACATAGTCAATACCATTTGGCAAAAGTAACATCACTCTGTCACCAAAGGTGTTGTGCTTTGTAAGTGTATGAGCTAAAGCTTTAGCACGCTGTGCAAGTTGTGCGTAGGTAAGCGCTTGGTGCTCACTTTCTTGATAAATAGATAGTGCTACATGATTTGGGATTGCTTTTGCTTGGTGCTCGAGTATTTGTTGCCAGTTGCTAAGTTGACTGTTCATTGTTATTTACTCTTTATTGTCTGGTTGTAATCGGGGGTTATAACGTGCACATGTGTTTTAGTTTTGTTCGCTATAGCCTTGCGCCATTGCCACAATAACTTTTCTATCGCCACTAAAAGTGCTGCGACCATGCGCAGCTAGCATGTTGTCAAGCATCATGATGTCACCTTGTTGCCAAGCAAAACGCACCTGACACTGTTCAAGCACAGTGCGAATGTGCTTCAGATCGTCGTCACCGATAGGGCTGCCATCACCAAAATAGACATTTCTTGGTAAGTTTTCTTCGCCCACTACTGAAATCAATGTTTCTCTAATGTGTTCATCCAGGTTGGAAACGTGGAATAGATGCGCTTGGTTAAACCAAACTTGCTCTTGCGTGATAGGGTGCGTTGATATTGCTTGGCAAACTTGTCGTGTTTGTAGTTCGCCATCCGCTTTCCAAATGCATTCAATATTGTGTTTAGCACAAAACGCTTCAACTTTTGTTTTGTCATCTGTGCCAAAGGCTTGCTGCCAAGAAAGGTCTAAGCCATTACCATAATTGCGCACATACAATAAACCATGCTTTACAAAGCGCTCACGAATAACAGGGTCAATTTTTTGGTACACAAGTCGGCTATCTGCAATGGGCGTTTCGCCATCTTGTTCAGGGGCAATTTCACAATGAAACCAAATTTTTAGTGGCCAGCTTAAAGTGTATGCTTGTTCATTGTGTAGCGGGATCACTTGGTGGGCGGGGTACTCAGTAGAAGTGTACACGCCACTGGATACTTCATTGCGTGGTGTTGAAGCATAATCATACGTTAATAGGTCATGTCCAAATGCTCGAGCAAATGCATTAAAGTCTTCAGCACCTGCAATGCTAAACCCTCGAAACAACAGACCACCTTTAACATGTAGCTGTTGTTCTACCAATTGTTTAATTTCTTCGAAACAATCCCTCCATACTGGGCTTTGGGTGGGTTGAACTAGCACTGGCAAGCCAGCTGAATGGAACGCATGATCTATAGTAATTAAATTAAAAGTCAAAGGGTTAATTGACATGATGTACTCCCTTGAAAAAACAATGACGAAGCGCTATGGGCGGTAAAAACAGTGCCAGCGAGATAGGGGCGTATCATAAAGAGAAAGAAAGGATAGATCAACAATCTAAATGATAATAGTTGCTATTTAGATTGCTTTATTTGTACCTTTGCTGTTTTTTCATTCTATCTTTGCTCAAATATTAAGTAGAGAGGGTATTGATGTGTCTAAATGCTGTGTACAAAGCCGTAAATGTCGATTGCAAAAAAGGTAACAATCAAGCAATCAAAGCATTGCACTATCAGGTCCTAAAAGGGCAAAAAAATCACTTTCACATTATGAATAAATTAATAAGCGTAAAGAACCTCAAAATAATTTGCAAATGAAAACTGTTTTCATTACCATGCGCAAAACTAAATAATAAATACGAATATTTATCATTACCAAATGCGTTCCTGTATTGAGTTTTATTGGGCAGGAACGCAACTAAAACAAGATGTTTTATTGGTAGTTAACCTCAGATTTAGGCAAGACTTTTTAAGTCGCAAGTATCGACCAGCCAGCGCTGAGGTTAATTCAGTATTGATTCTAATTTTATTGTCTCTTTGGCCGCATTAGGAGTGCTTTGTGAAACAATCTCACACAACTGCTTTGTTTAAAAAATCGTTTATTGTTATGGCTGTGGCTTCGGCCTTGTCACCTACTTTATCTCTTGCACAAGGTGACGATATTGAAGTGATCACGGTGAAAGGTCGTGCTGCACAGTTTTATTTTGTTGAACAAGCAACAATGGCAACAAAAACACCAACAGACTATATGGACTTACCTCAGTCTGTGCAGGTATTGAGTAAACAATTGATTCAAGACCAAGCAGCCCGTCAAACAACTGATCTATACCGTTCCATTTCAGGTGTAACGCAGTTTAGTTACTCAGGTGTAACGGCTAGAGGGTTTAGGCAAGACCAAGTGAGATATGATGGTGTGCAAGGTGACCCATACTCTGGTTTTTCAATTCCTCAACTATTTAATGTAGAGCGTGTTGAAGTACTTAAAGGGCCTACAGGTATGCTGTATGGTGCAGGTCAACCGGGTGGATTGCTCAATTATGTTTCAAAAAAACCTAAGTTTGATCAAACCTCTGAAGTGGCTTTATTTGCCGGTAATGACAACTTATTGGGTGGTCATGCTGAAACTACGGGCACACTTAGTGAAGATGTGCTTGCATATCGTGTAGCGGGTTTTCATCAAAATAAAGAGAGTTATCGTAACAACGTCGAAGAGTCGAATACCTTATTATCTGCTGGCCTTACGTGGTATGCGAATGAAAAGACGGAACTTATTTTTCAATATGATCATATAGATCAAGCATTAGATGGGCACCGTTTACGTGGAGTTCCTGTTGATGATAATGGCCACTTTTTGACGGACATAAGCTACAACGCGAATGAGAAGTCAGATTTTCAAGAGCTTAAAGCCGACGTGTTCCAGCTAACAGCTAACTTTGATATTGCAAATAACTTGACTAATACCACCGTGGTTCGCGGGTTTAGCAATGAGCGAAGCCAGCAATATCATGAAAACTTGGGCTTAATTGGTGACTTACCTGATGCTCAAAAAGCACAATATTTGCCTGTATTAGAGATGTTGGGGATGGCAACACAAGATACGGCGATGATGCGTCAATATAGAGATCAGGTTCGTGAGAACGAAGAGTTGAGCTTAACAACAGACTTTGTTTATGAAGGCACATTTGCAGACATTGAACACATGATTTTATTTGGTGCTGACTACGCCAGAGCAGATCAAGAATTTGGATATAAAATCAGCGATTTAGGCAGAACACTTAATCCTGAAAACTACGCAAATCCAAAAGAGATGTTTAATCCAGCGAATCACGTACCAACACTTGATATTCTAAACCCTGTGTATGGTGCTGATACCAGCAATTATAAACTTATAAACACAGCGCAGCGCTCCTCTAAGACCACGCGTCAAGGCATATATTTACAGGATCAAATGCGCTTAAACGAGCAGTGGATTGCGATTGCAGGGCTTCGCTATGACCGCTTTGAAGACAAAGAAGGCGATAAAGAAGCGAGCGACAACAAATTGAGTCCTCGTATTGGTGCGATTTATCAGCCAACTGAAAATATGTCATTGTTTGTTAATCGCTCTGAAGGGTTTAGTCCACAGCCGATCAGAAAACAGCCTGAGTCAGGAGAAATGTTTGGTCCAGAGTCCAGTACACAGCATGAGTTTGGTGTGAAGAACATTTGGCTGGATGGTAGCTTAACCACAACGTTTGCGGCATATCACATCGTTAAAGAAGATGTGAAGGTGAGTAATCCAAACTATGTTGAAGGCAGTGGTTTATCAGAGCAATTGCAAATTGGTGAAGTGACCAGTAAAGGGGTAGAGCTTGATGTAGTTGGTGATATCACAGAGCATTTAACTGGTACTATTAATTATGCATTTAACGATGCAACGATTACCGCGGGTAATCCACAAGATATTTCAGATACCGTAGGTGATGAGTTTGCGAATGCACCAGATCACACTCTAGGGATGTGGGCGCGTTATGCGTTACCAACGCTTAACTCTTCTGTTTCACTGGGCTTTGATTATGTTGACGAGCGTGTGAGTTTAAGCGGTCAAAAGGTGCGTTCATACGTAACTTGGGATGCGAGCTGGCAAACTAAAATCGATAACATTGAAATTCAGCTAAATCTAAAAAACATCTTTGATAAAGAGTATGCAACTAGCGGCTTTAACAAACGAAATGGGCACTTCCCGGGTGAACCGCGCAGTGTTGTGCTGCAAGTAAGCTACGCGCTTTAATTTATTATGTTCAGTTTAAGACCCCAAACAATTGGGGTCTTTGTGTTTAACATACCAATGTAATGATACGATGAATAAGAAAACCTGGTACAAATGGCATAGTCTTGCGGGTATCAAATTGTCAATTCTGATCTGCTTTATCTTGATCACAGGCACGCTGGCCGTTATTTCCCATGAAATAGATTGGCTTGCTAACCCGAGTAAACGTGTATTGCCTGCGGTCGACTCTTCTCAAGTCAATTGGTCGGCGGTTTATAAGCAGGCCAGTAAACGTCAGAGCGATTATCTTATTCAAAGTATTCACTCTCCCATTGATGATTGGTTTGCTGTTGAAGTGCTCACTCAAAATAAAGACGAGCTGATACGCAGAGAATATTATCACCCCGTCACAGGACAATACCAAGGAGATGGACGTTGGTATAACTGGCAGCGTTTTTTTAGAATGTCTCATCGCCATTTAATGATGCCAACCATTTATGGTACTTCTATTGTTTGTGTTGTCGGGCTGCTAATGTTCTTTTCTTTAGTGTCTGGCTTTTTTATGTTTCCAAAATGGTGGAAGAATTTTTTTAGAAAGCCACGGACTCAAAATCGTATCGTATTTTGGAATGATTGCCATCGACTATTTGGTTTATGGTCTAGCTGGCTGTTATTGGTCGTGTGTATAACGGGTGTGTGGTATTTAGCCGAACTTTGGGGGTTAGACGCCGACTTTCCAGAGCAAAAAACTCACATCAAAACGATTCAGCAACAACCGGTTATGCCTAGTCAGAGGGTCTTTGACACAGCACTGAAGGGTGTTAAGGAGCATCACGATATGGAGATTAAGGCGATTTTTATGCCATCAGAAAGACGAAATACGCTGGTATTTCAAGGACAAAATGACACATCATTAGTGAGAGACAGAGCAAATAATGTAATTTTCAATCCTTTAACTGGTGATTATGTATCGAGTCGATTTGCCCAAGAACAATCTTTGCACGTGCGCATTTCAGAGGCTGCCGATCCATTACACTTTGGTACTTTTTATGGCATATCTAGCAAAATTGTTTATTTTATTTTTGGCTGTATTTTAAGTGCTTTGGCTATTTCCGGTACTTACATGTATGGTTTGAAGTTTGTTAGGCAACACCGCCAGTTACCAATAAAGCGCAAACAAGTGTGGCAGCTTTCTTGGCAAGGTATGCATTATTGGCGTTGGTTAAGTATTTTGCTAATCGCTATTTGCCTGATTTTAACTGTGATTATTTTTACTCGTATCGTGGCGTTATAACTGTTCGCTTTTGACCTGTTAGCGCTTTCTAACTAACAGGTTTGTTAGTGCTTCATTTATGTCATCATACCTAAAGTGATATCCTGCGCGCTGTAAACGTTTTGGCAAAACAGCTTGACCATAAATAAGTAACTCGGCCATTTCTCCAAACAGTATTTTTAAGAGTTTTTCGGGCATAGGGAACAACATCGGTCGTTTGAGGGCCCTGCAAAGCGCTTTGGTAAATTCAACGTTATTTATCGGTTTAGGAGCGGTTGCATTGAATACGCCACTTAATTCATGGTGCTTGAGTAAATACAAAATAATATGGGTCATGTCGTCGATATGGATCCAAGACATCATTTGCTCGCCACTTGCCAACTTGCCACCCAAACCAAGTTTAAAAGGTAGCAGCATCTTAGCTAATGCACCGCCATGCTGACTAAGTACAATGCCAGTGCGCAATATGCATACCCGAGTGTTTGAGTCTTGTGCACTTAAAGCAAGTTCCTCCCATTGCTTACATAAAGTATGGCTAAACTCAATATTTGGATGTTGACAGCTTTCGTCGATAAGCATATCGCTGTCTTGTCTGCCATAATAGCCAACGGCGCTGCCAGAGATAAAAGTGTGAGGTGGGTTTTGAGCTTCTGCAATCTTTTTAACGAGCAGGGTAGTAATATCTATACGACTGTTGACTATCTGTTTCTTTTGATTGTCTGTCCAGCGTTTGTCTGCGATAGGTTCACCTGCCAAATTGATCACTGCATCAACTTCATTAAAATCAATATGCTCTAACGAGTCTATGCAAGTTACACGGTTTTTAAATTGAACCTGTGCTTTGGAAATGTTTCTAGTTAATACCGTCACCTGATTTTTGTTATACAAAAACCGACACAGTTGATCGCCAATGAGACCCGTAGCACCTGTAACCAAAATATTCATATTAAAATGCTCTGCTATTTAAAGCTAATTTGATAAGTGTAGGTAATTTACGGAAAATACTGAATAAAGATCATAACGTTTTATTTTCTATGGGTTTGCTTTAAACTCAGCAAAAAACTGTTAAGGGAAATAGTGTGTCGTCATTGTCTGGACTAAATAAAAGCCTTGTCGTGTTAGCCTCACTGGTTATTGTTTTAGCTGGGGTGAAGCTGGCAAGCGACATTATCGTACCTTTTATACTTGCTGCATTTATCGCAATTATTTGTAATCCATTACTTAAGTTTTTTGCGCGCTTTCATATCCCAAAAGGCATTGCCATCATAATTGTTATTTTTCTTGTGGTGGGCATTGGAATGAGTATAGCGGGGCTCGTAGGGCAATCTATGAATGATTTCTCGCAACAACTACCCACTTATAGAGAGCAACTGCAAAGTAAATTCATCTGGCTCGTTGACACAGCAGCGCAGCACAACATTTTGATTGATAAGCAACAAATTATTTCTCTATTTGATCCGGGCAAAATGATCGATATGGCCTCTTCAATGTTAACGGGCTTTGGTGGCGTCATGGCCAACATATTTTTGATCATTCTGACTGTGGTATTTATGTTATTTGAGGCGCCCACAATCACAAATAAAGTACATTTGGCATTAGATGACCCTGAAATGAAGATCAAACAAATCGACCGTTTTCTGGAGTCTATTAATTCATATCTTGCAATCAAAACTTTGGTGTCGCTAGGGACGGGGGCATGTGCGTCGTTACTTTTATGGTTGCTAAATATTGACTATTTCATTTTGTGGGGCGTTGTGGCCTTCTTGCTTAACTACATCCCAAATATTGGCTCGATCATTGCGGCCATTCCAGCTGTGTTACTTGCACTGCTTACTCAAGGGCCGCTCATTGCTGGCATTGTGGCAGTTGGTTATGTGACTATTAATACCGTGATGGGAAATATTGTAGAGCCAAAGTACATGGGGAGAGGGTTAGGCCTATCGGCCTTGGTTGTGTTTCTTTCGTTGATATTTTGGGGATGGTTGTTGGGTACTGTTGGTATGTTATTGTCAGTTCCTTTGACAATGGTCGTAAAGATTGCACTAGAAAACAGTGAAGATGGTCATTGGCTGGCAACAATGCTAGGTAGCAGTGACGAGCCGTGAGCTTTAATAGGGTTGCTGTAAGTCTTCGATATGCTTGCGTAATAGCCTTATTGAGCACTTTTTATAGGCAACTGTTGCTTTAGTGGAGTTGGGCAATGAGTGCAGGTAACGCCACTTACAGCTATCTTCAGCGTATTGCTCATGATAAACAATGCTTCTTTTAATGATTGGCATCAATTGCGTATTACCTGTTTGTTCTTTAATGATCTCGATATCGTGCAACAGCTTGTTTATCCAGCTTTGCTGGTGTCTGCGCAGCATATCGAGATTGCTGTCTAAACACTGGATATATGTTTTAGAGTCAATAGGGTGATAGCTCTCAAGTGAGGAGCAATCAGTCAGGGTTATCTCTGAAGCGTTTACTATTGCGCTAAATGGCAATAAGCAAACAAAAGAAACACTAGTTTTTGTCATATTTAAATTCAATTAAAAATCGGGCACCTGCATACTTAGAGATCCCTATCTCAATATTACCGTGGTAAGAATTAACTAAGTCTGACACAATCGCCATCCCGACGCCGTGACCAGCTTCGTACGTGTCCAAACGACTGCCTCTTTTTAACAATTCCGAACGCTGATATTCCGGGATCCCAGGACCGTCGTCTTCAACTTCTAGTTGAAGGGTTTTATTTTTATCAAAACGCACATTTATATCTACGCGCGTATTACACGCTTTACAGGCGTTATCGATAATGTTGCCTAAAATTTCCATCAAGTCGGTTTTATCACCTAAAAAAGCAATCTTGTCATCGCACTGCGAATTAAAAATTATCTCCTTTTCATGATAGACCTTTTTCATGGCATTTAAAATTGCGTCGAGTGTTGGTTTCACCCTTGTTTGCTTCTTCCAAGTGTCAGAAGCGCCTGTAGCCGCGCGTTTTAGCTGATGCTCAATCATTGCATTAATTCGATCAAGCTGCTCTTGTGCATCGCGGTCTTTTGCTAAATCACTTGATTTTAAAACAGCTAATGGAGTTTTTAGTGCATGTGCCAAGTCGCTTAACGAGGCACGATAACGCTCTTTTTGCCGCTTTTGAGAGTCGAGCAATAAGTTAAGATCAGATTTTATGGTCAGTAACTCTTTGGGGTAATTACCGGTAATTTTTTCTACTTTCCCAGCTTCAACTGCTTTTATCTCTTTATCTAATCTTTGTAGTGGTCGCGCACTCCAAATAAAACCAACAGCCATCAGCGCAGCGATGATAATGCCCATCACCAAGGTCCAGTTGATCAGCGTATTTCTAAATCCGGACATCAATTTTAGCAACGCTTTATTATCTTTAAGCATAATAAAGCGTGCTTGCTGCGAGTAGTCGGCGTTGCCCAAAATAACTGTTAGGCTTAATTGCCAAAATTGTCTTGTGCCATAATCTACCAGTTTGAACTCAGCAGCACCGGCTTGGTTTTCATCAAATACAGGTGAGATTGATAAGTTTACAGCTGATTCTGAATACCAAACTAGATCTTGTCCTTGATAGATTAAAGCGAAGGTATCTGAGTTTATGCGGTTCAACTCGGGCGCTAAAATAGTGCGGGGCATTTCTAACCCGTCTTCTAAAAACTCGACTTCGGAGATTAACGAATATAGGTGAGCTTCTAAGGTCTTTTCTGTCGCTTCAACGAGTGAAGCGTGATAGGCACGACCTATGGCAAAAAATAGCGCCGGAAGAGCAACCATAAGCACAAAAACAAGGATAAATCCTTGTCTTATTTTGAGGGATATTTCAGCTGCTTTTACCACTGGGTTTTAAACCTGTATCCTCTGCCACGTAATGTTTCGACCGGGTTTAAACATCCTTCAGGGTCAAGCTTTTTCCTTAGCCGTAATACGAAAACTTCAATAACATTCGAGTCAAGATCAAAGTCTTGGTCGTAAATATGCTCGGTTAACTCAGATTTAGAGATCACTTTTTGAGGGTTAACCATCATGTATTCAAGCACTTTGTATTCATATGCCGTTAGCGATAATTCTTGGCCATTGACCCAAACTTGTTGAGAACGAGTATGAATTTTAATTGGACCAATACTAATTTCGGGGTTCGCTTGTCCGGCACTGCGTCGGATAAGGGCATTACAGCGGGCTATCAGCTCTTCAACATGAAAAGGTTTCGTTAGGTAATCATCTGCACCCGCATCTAGGCCTTCTACTTTATCTTGCCATCGATCTCGCGCAGTTAAAATCAGGATCGGAATTTTAACTCCAGCAGCTCGGGCCTTTTGGATAAGCTCTATGCCATCGAGTTTTGGCAAACCTAAATCGATTACTGCCATATCTAATGGATACTCAGTAATATGAAATAGTCCTGATTCTCCATCATGGCATAGATCAACACTGTATTTTTCTTTTTCTAACGCACTGCGTAGGTTTTCAGCCAGTTGTATATCGTCTTCGATTACTAAAATTCGCATTTTTAATCCTTTGTAACAGTTCCGGTTTTCTTATCAACACGGATGTCAATAACACGGCCGTCGGTTTGTAAAATGCGAACTACGAAACTGTCATTTTGTTCAGTTATCTTCAGAGTGCGCCCTTGATACTGAGTTAGAGCCAGTTCAATCGCTTGTTTTTTATTGATATTTTCCCCATCTTCGGCTGCACTAGCTATGTGAGTGCAAGATAGACAGGCAAACATGATTAAACAAACTGACAATCGCATTTTACTAAGCTCCACGGTTTGGATTGCTTAACTTCTTTGGCGGATCTTACGATAGGCGTAATTAACCAAAACTGAATTTAAGGAAGTACTTTCTTATATGGCTTAACAACACTGTTTAGATATACACCTGCTTCAATATAAGGGTCAGCGTCAGCCCAAGCTTTGGCGTCTTCTAAAGATGCAAACTGTGCAATAACAAGCGAGCCTGTAAAACCGGCTTGCCCTGGGTCTTCACTGTCAATGGCAGGGAGCGGGCCTGCGGCAAATAAACGACTTTGCTCTTTTAGCTCGGTTAATCGGGCAAGGTGGGCCGGGCGTGTGGCAAGGCGTTTTTCTAGAGAGTTTTCAACATCAGTAGAGTAAATCATGTAAAGCATAGGAAAGGGCTCGATATTAAAACAAAATTAGCGGCTATATTAGTCTGCTTTACTCTTGATTGTAAATCCTCACGGGGATTTGTTGTCAGCTTTGTCTTTAAAGACTTGAAAAGCCCACGCCAAGGCTGGTAGAGTCGCTCGGATATTTATAAAAAATAATAATAAGGTTTTCCACATGAGTGCAAATCGTGAGCATTTTAGCTCTCGACTGGGTTTTATACTTGCCGCTGCCGGTTCGGCGGTTGGTATAGGTAACTTGGTCGGTTTTCCTGTTTCAGCAACAAAAAATGGCGGTGGCGCGTTTTTGATAGTGTATGCCTTATTTGTTGCGTTTATTTGTTTACCAGTAATGATGGCGGAAATGGCCATGGGTAGAAAGGCGCAAAAAGACCCATATGGCGCGTATAAAACCCTTTCAGGTGGAGACAAGCGTTGGTCAATAGCCGGTGCGTTAGCCGTTCTCACGCCATTTATGATAGCGGTATTTTATATGGTTATTACGGTGTGGATTTTTGGCTATTTAGCGCAAACTGCCATGGGTAATTTAGACGCATTAGCAAATCCGGCTCACTTCGGGCAGTTTATTAATCAAAGCAGCGTATTTTGGTACATGTTATTGGTCGGTGTGATCGTTAATTTGATTTTGGTCGGCGGTGTAAAAGAGGGGATTGAGAAAGCTGCAAAGTTTTTAATGCCGTCGTTGTTTGTACTACTCATTGGTTTAGTTGCATATGTTTTAACTCTAGATAATGCTATGGCGGGGGTGCGTTACTACATCATTCCTGACTTTTCAAAGATGGATGCCAGTGTGCTTAACGGCGCGTTATCTCAAGCTTTCTTCTCTTTGTCTTTAGGCATGGGGATTTTGATGACATATGCGTCATATATCTCTAAAAAAGACGATATTGTAGGTGGTGCAAAGATGGTTGCGATCACCGACTCTTTAGTTGCGTTTATCGCCGGTCTTATGGTGTTACCTGCTATTTTCAGTTTTAATCCAGCAACAAATACTGACGAGTTGTCTGATTCTTCAGTATCGATGATCTTTGAGTTCCTACCTAAGATACTGCTAGCGCTTCAGAGTGATATAGGCTACGTAGGGGCATCTATCGTGGCGTTTATATTCTTCTTGTTGGTATTTTTTGCGGCGATCACCTCGTTAGTATCCATAGTTGAAGTTCCTACTTCGGCATTGATGGAAGAAAAGTGTATTAGCCGTAAAAAGGCACTGCTTATTTTGGCTGCATCGACAGGCTTGTTGACTGTGTTATGTACAATGTCATTTGGCATGGTTGATTGGCTTACTAAGTTTGTGAGCTATGGTGGCGCAGATAAGAGTTTATTTGATTTGGTGTACGATGTTTTTTATGACACTATTTTGCCATTAAATGGTTTGATGGTTTGTTTATTTGTCATTTATCGTTGGAAAAAATCAAATCTAAATGCAGAGCTAGAACAAGGCTGTGATAAGTACAAAGGAAGCTTTGGCGAGAAGTACGTGAACTTTTCTTTGTCTACATTTATCCCAGTGGTGTTGGCGGTGATTTTTATTAACACGGTCGCGACTAAGTTTTTTGCCTTTAGTATATTTGGTTTCTAAATATATGTTTTAATTAATAAACGCCGAGCTTTGCCTCGGCGTTTTGCTAAAAAGTCATACCTGAATCTAAATACTCCCCCAACCCTAATGTAAATATCCATAGCCCCCATAAACTGTGCTCAAGTACACACACCATTAAAGAGCGGCTGTGAGCATAGGTATAAGAAAAAAGTAAGCCCCCGGCAAATGACAATGCAATTGCTACCCAGTTATCGTAAACGCAATGTGCCAAGGCGAATACAGCGGCACTAAGAACAATCCGCACACTTTTTTTAGGCAGGATGCGTTTGTAACGGTGAAAAAAATAACTTCTAAAAATAAGCTCTTGAGGCAATACAGAGAGTATGGGGTAGGCGATGAGTAAGTACAGCCACTGCGTGGTTGAATTAAGGGGCAGAGCAAACCAGTTTTCTTGGTTAAATAGCCCATATAACATCGCTGAGAACAACGCTCCTGCTAAAAAAGTGGTGAATAGACGACGTTTAATGGTAGAAAACTGGCCTAAACTCGTGAGCCGAAAGCGTTTAAAATGAGGGTCACTCAGTAGCAGAAAGCTGCAAATGATCATCAAGGTTATTAATGCTGGGAACAGCCAATTTGAGAGATGATCACGAAAAATATATGCCAAGGTTGGCAAACAAAAAAAGATTAAGATCAGTTCACACCAGCGGTATTGACTCGCGTTCAAGGGCATACTCTTTGCTGCTTCGTTTAAAAAAACTATAGCAGCAAAAATGCCCTTAAAAGTGACATTATTTAGACAGTATGGTGCGTAGGTGAATTTATTAACGATTTTATGATTTTTGCGTTAATCATCATTGGGTAGATATTTATAAATTCTCGCCATGGTTGCTAAAATCGCTGTAAATGTTATCCCCATCAAGCCAAACACCTTAAAGTTTACCCATGTATCTAACGAAAAGTTGTATGCAACGTATAGGTTGAGTACAGCAATAAACGCCAATAAAGCTGTCCACATAATGTTGAGCTGCTCACATACCGATTTAGGTATCGAGAAGTTGAATTCCGCGCCTTTACCTTGCTCCTTTTCATTGACTGATTTAAGTAGGCCTAGCAATGCGGCTTCTACCAGATTCTTTTTATAAAAGTAACGAGAGACAATTAAAGACAGTGACAATAATGCATATATCACAGTGGCTTTGAACATAATAAAGTGTTCATCTTGGAATAAAATTGTCATTCCACCTAAAACGAGAGCGATGGCAAAGAAGACCCAGTGTCTCTTGGCAATTTTACCATTGTGAAAGAAATGATATACAAGCTGGATAGCTGAAGACGCGATTAAAATGCCTGTAGCCCAATAAATATCGACAAATTTGTAGACGGCAAAAAATAAGATCAGTGGAAGGTATTCAAGCAATGTGGCCATTAAGCGCACCGAGTAAGTTAGAATAGCTCGGTTGTACCAAGAACCTGCATGAAGTTCAATATTGACATTATGCAGCTAAGCCCCTAGCCTCAGCGGCTTTTATGTTTATGTAGCTAAGTTTGCTGCATTATTAAGCAATCCAGAATGAGAGAAGTATGAACAAATCTGAATTGATAACGGCCATGTCATCACACAGTGCACTAACTAAAAAAGAGTCACAAGCCGCGTTAAACGCATTGTTAGCGGTTATCAAAAAGCGTTTATCTGAAGGGGACCACATGCCAATCTCTGGGCTAGGCACTTTTGCTTTGAGTTATCACCCAGCTAAAGCAGGGCGCAACCCTAAAACAGGAGAGACGATTTTAATTGAAGGGGCAAATAAAGTGCAGTTTAAAGCCGCTAAGGCGCTCAAAAACGCCTTAGCGTAAGTACAATTAGCGCAGTGTTGCTGCTTTCATTGTGCGAACAAACTGTTCGAGCTCTTTGAGCATTGAATTTGGGTTGTCCAAGTTCTGCTCAATAATTTTTACCACGGCAGAGCCACTGATAGCCCCAGCTGCTCCAGAGTCTAATGCGGCTTTCACATGTTCTGCAGTGGATATCCCAAAGCCCAGTAATGTAGGTGCTGCATGATACTCTTTAAGTTTAGTGATCATTGAATCTGCAGGCATTTGAGCGGTTGTTTCTGTGCCTGTTACCCCAGCTCGTGAGAGGAGGTAGGTGTAGCCACGGCCATAGCTTGCACACTCTCTCAATGTGTCATCACTGGCATTAGGCGTTGCGATAAAAATAGGTTCAATCGCTACGTTTTGCGCGGCGCGACGAAACAGTTTTGACTCATGTAATGGGACATCAGCAACCAAAATAGAGTCTACACCAACCTCTTTTGCTTGTTGATAAAATGCATCGATGCCTTTGGCAAAAACAAGGTTAGAGTACAGCAATAAGCCGATAGGAATGTCATTATTGTACTGGCGTACTTGCTTAATGATATTAAAGCAGTCTTGTGTATTGATATGCTGCTCAAGTGCTCGAATGTTGGCAGCTTGGATAACAGGGCCATCGGCAATGGGATCGGAAAACGGAATACCTAGCTCCAGCGCATCTGCGCCACCATCAATCAAGCTTTTTATGATCTCTAAGCTTAACTCTTTATTTGGGTCGCCAATGGTAACAAATGGTACAAACGCGCCTTGTTGTTGCTCAGCCAAGGCATTAAATGTTTGGGCATAGCGGCTCATTAAAGCTCTCCTCGCTCGTTTAAAACTTGATGTACATGGGTTAAGTCCTTGTCGCCACGCCCACTTAGGTTGACCACAATAATGGTTTCGTCACTTTGTTGCTCAGCATATTTGAGCGCATAAGCTAGGGCATGGCTAGATTCAAGCGCAGGAATAATACCTTCATTTTTTGCTAAAGATTGAAACGCGTTTAAAGCTTCTGTATCTGTGATAGCAACATATTGCGCGCGACCACTTTCATGCAAGAAAGCATGTTGTGGGCCAACGGCAGGATAATCTAGACCTGCAGAGACAGAGTATGACTCTTCAATTTGTCCGTCGCTATTTTGCATTATGTAGGTGTAAGCGCCGTGCAATATACCTTTGCTACCTTTACAAAGTGCTGCGCCATGCTCTTGCGTATCCAAGCCTTTACCCGCGGGCTCAATGCCAACAAGCTTAACGCTTGGTTCATCTATGAAATCGCTGAACATACCAATGGCGTTTGAACCGCCACCCACACAGGCCATAACCACATCGGGTAGACGACCTTCAGCTTCTAATACTTGCTGTTTTGCTTCTTCGCCAATCATTTTTTGGAATTCACGGACAACCGTTGGGAATGGGTGGGGGCCAGCGGCAGTGCCCAGCAGATAGTGGGCTGTTTTGTAATTTGCAGACCAGTCGCGCATTGCCTCGTTTACCGCATCTTTTAGTGTGCCAGAACCCGCTGTAACAGGGATCACCTCAGCGCCCATCAAACGCATTCTAAACACATTGGGTTGTTGGCGTTCAACGTCTTTTGCACCCATATAAACACGACACTTTAAACCCAATAAAGCGCATGCTAATGCTGTGGCAACACCGTGCTGACCAGCACCGGTCTCTGCAATGACTTCGTTTTTGCCCATGCGTTTAGTGAGTAACGCTTGTCCTAGTACTTGGTTAGTTTTGTGTGCACCACCGTGCAGCAAGTCTTCACGTTTTAGGTAGAGTTTTACCTTGGGGTTTTTTACTAAGTTACGCGTTAAGGTTAAAGGCGTTGGACGACCTGCGTATTCGTTTAGTAGTTTTTGAAACTCCCCTAAAAACTCTGGGTCTTTTTGTGCTTTGTTAAACTCTTGCTCAAGCTGCTTGAGCGCAGGGACCAGTAACTCAGGAACAAACATGCCCCCAAAGTCACCAAAATATGCTGCGTTGTTCATTTCCACCTCAATAATTTCTAATGTTTGTAAAAGCGTGCTGAATTTTGTCATGACACTTTTTACCGGGGCTAAGTTCAACC
The DNA here is from genome assembly GCF_009176705.1 of Pseudoalteromonas sp. A25. Classification (NCBI taxonomy): domain Bacteria; kingdom Pseudomonadati; phylum Pseudomonadota; class Gammaproteobacteria; order Alteromonadales; family Pseudoalteromonadaceae; genus Pseudoalteromonas; species Pseudoalteromonas sp. A25. Next base: position 1,577,936 of record NZ_AP021846.1, read on the forward strand.
CCTGAATTTAAATCTAACCCTTGTGCACCCATTTGCGCGGCCGCCGTTACGTTATCTGGGTTAAGTCCGCCTGCAAGCATAAAGCTATTGGCTGCTTGCTCAGACAATAACTGCCAATCGAATGACTGACCTGTGCCACCGAAGCCTGCGTCGTTTTTGGTGTCGTATAGGTGTTTATCAACCCCTTTTACTGGCTGGGGCAGAGCATCGGTGACGCCTTGTGCCTTCCAGATCTGACAGTTAACGGGCAATTGATTTCTTAAACTGGCAATGTAAGCTTCACTTTCTTGGCCGTGTAATTGTACGGCACTGAGTTTTAGCGTTTGCGCATATTCAGCTACTAACTCTTCTTCGGCGTTAACAAATACGCCCACATAGCTAAGTGGTGCGCTATCTATAATGGCTTTGGCACAGTCTAAATCAACGTAACGCTGCGACTTAGGGTAAAAAATTAAGCCTCCATAGAGTGCACCAGCTTGATAAGCCGCTTGTGCATCTTGGCAGCGAGTTAGCCCGCATACTTTGTTTTCACCCAAAATGAGCTTACGACAAGCTGCGTCTAGGTTTTGCTCTGCCATTAGTGAGCTGCCTACTAAAAAGCCACTGCATAACGGCGCGAGTCGTTTTACATCTTGATGGGTATAAATGCCAGACTCTGAAATCACAACTTTATCATTGGGAATTAACGTGCGAAGTCGCTCGGTTGTGGCCAAGTCGGTACTTAAATCTCTGAGGTTACGGTTATTAATACCAATAATTTGCGCGTTTAGTTTAAGGGCGCGTGCAACTTCAGGCTCATTACTTACTTCCGTTAACACGGCCATATTTAACGACTTTGCAATGCTTGCTAAAGCAATGTATTGCTGATCATCAAGGACCGAAAGCATAAGTAAAATCGCATCACCACCGTTTAGGCGAGCCAAGTAAACTTGGTATTCATCGATAAAAAAGTCTTTACAGATCAGCGGTTGTTCAACTTTTTTCCGCACATAGCTTAAGTAGTCATAGCTTCCTTGAAAATACTTTTCGTCAGTTAGCACACTGATACAGCTGGCATAGCGCTTGTAAACACTGCTGATCTCATCAAGATCAAAATGGGCTCTGATCAACCCTTTAGATGGAGAGGCCTTTTTACACTCTAAAATAAATTGCGTGCCCGGTTTTGCCAATGCCCCATAAAAGTCACGGGTTGTTGGCTGCACTTTATCTATGAACGATGCCAGTGGCATGCTTGCTTTGCGTTGTTGCAGCTCTATTTGTTTATCAGCGACAATTTTGTCGAGCACATTAGCCATGATTACTTACCTCTACGATCTGTGCTAGTTTTTCATACGCAATGCCCGAACTAAGCAGTTCAAGTACGTGCTGCGTGGCAGCTTTAAAGTTATCTGCTTTTTGTTCCATTACCAGTAATGCGGCAACATTTGCTGCTATTGCAGCGTTGTGAGCCGCATTGCCTTGGCCTTTTAAAATATTGATACTGGCTTGAGCATTATACTCTGGCGTATCTCCGGCTATGTCGGCAAGCGAATAGTTTTCAAGACCAAAGTCTTGCGCGTTGAGCGTGTAGTGTGTCAGCTCGCCGTGGTTAAGCTCAGTCACTAAGGTTTCACCATGTAAGGCAATTTCGTCGGTTCCTGCACCATGCACCACCATTGCACGTTCAGTACCTAGCGCTTTTAAGGTTTCAGCCAGAGGCGTGCAAAGCTGCGGATCATATACGCCAAGCAGTTGTGTCTGAGGTGCAGCAGGGTTTGCAAGTGGGCCAAGAATATTAAAAATCGTGCGTGTTTTTAAAGTGGTTCTAACTGGCATGGCATGTTTTGTACCTTGGTGATAGTTAGGTGCAAATAAAAATGTAAAACCAGTTTGAGCTAAACATCGGCTGGCAGCATCGCCGCTCATATTTAGGTTGATGCCCAGTGCTTTAAGTAAATCCGCTGAGCCCGATTTACTCGATACACTGCGATTACCGTGCTTGACCACATTTAGACCACATGCGGCACCGACAATCGCTGCTGTGGTACTCACATTGATGGTATTAGCACCATCGCCCCCGGTGCCACAGCTATCTACACAGCGCAGACCTTGCGTATCAAAAGGCTGTGCGTTGCTGCGCATGGCATTGGCAGCTCCGGCAATCTCTTGCGCCGTTTCACCTTTTATTTTCAAGGCTACCAGCACTGCTGTTAGCTCAATGTCGTTAAGTTGCCCTAGCATAATGTCGTTAAATAGGGCACTGCTTTGTGCAAAATCGAGAGACTGCTGTGCGAGTAAAGCATTGATACTGTCCATGGTAACTCCTAACGCGTTAAATAGTTGATGCTTTGCTGCAATAGTTGCGCACCATCTGGGGTTAAAATTGATTCAGGGTGAAATTGGTAGCCCAATACTCGGTCTTCGTGATGATAGATTGCCATTGGTATATCTTGGTATCGAGCAATAACTTTGAGAGACTTAGGAACCTTGGTCGCCATTAAAGAGTGGTAACGTGCAACGGGCATTTGTTCACCTAGTCCTGCAAACACCGGATGCTCGTCAATCTCAATAATAGATGCTTTACCATGAACGGTTTCTCCTGCGTGACCAATTGTGCCGCCGTAGCTTTGGGTGAGCGCTTGTTGGCCTAGGCAGATCCCAAGCATTGGAAACTTACCTTTGCACAGCTCAATAAGCTCCAATAAGCAGCCTGCTTGAGCTGGGTTACCTGGCCCTGGAGAGAGCACTAAAACAACCGTTTGCTGCTCTTGTAACATTTTGTCAAAAATGCGCCGTGCACTGAGGTGGTTACGATAAACCACCATATCCAGACCTAATAGTGTTAACTCATCAACCAAGTTGTAGCTAAAGGAGTCAAAATTATCTAAAAAGTAGACTTTTGTTTTAGGTGTCATCTCTTGGCTCCTTGATAAGTAGATTGCACCGCTTTAATTACAGCTTGTGCTTTTGCACGTGTTTCATCGGCTTCAGCCTGTGGTACGGAGTCATACACTACGCCCGCACCGGCTTGCACATACGCTGTTCCATCTTTAACAAACGCTGAGCGAATAACGATGCAAGAGTCCATTGCGCCATCGCCGGTAAGGTAGCCGACCGCTCCGCCATAGCTGCCGCGTCGTTGTTTTTCTACTTGGCGCACAAGCTGAGCTGCTTTTACTTTAGGTGCGCCGACTAAGGTACCCATATTCATACAAGCTTGGTAAGCGTGCAGGGCATCTAAATCAGGTTTTAATTGGCCTACAACGCGCGAGACTAAATGCATCACTTGCGAATAGCGGTCAACTTTCAATAACTCTTTAGCATGGCGTGTACCGGCAACGCTTATACGCGCGATATCATTGCGAGCAAGGTCGACTAGCATAAGGTGTTCAGCACGTTCTTTTTGGTCGTTTCTAAGCTCTAGTTCAATGCGGCTATCCAGATCTGGGTTTATTTTGCCATCGGCAAATTTTCCGCGTGGACGAGTACCTGCAATGGGATAAATTTCTACTTGATTGCTATCAGTACAGTATTTCAATGCAGATTCAGGTGACGCGCCAAACAGCACAAAGTCTTGGTCCTGCATGTAAAACATATATGGGCTTGGGTTTTGTTGTTTTAGTTGTTGATAAGCGGCAAGAGGCTGCGCGCATGGTAGTGAGAAAGTGCGTGAAGGTACAACTTGGAAAATATCGCCATCTATAATGTTTTGCTTTAGCATTGAAACTTGTTCACAAAAAGTCTCGTCATCGATATTAACGTTTACAGCAGCATTGCCTGAGTTGGGGGCAGCTAAATAGGGCGTTAGACTATCGCAGCGCGTATTCAGTTGCTCCAATTGTTTGCCCACTTCAAAGCAATTTGCATGTACATCTGGGCCGTTAAATACGTTGCCAATAAGCTCTGTGGTTTGTGCTTGGTGGTCAATTAGCACTAAAGTTTCAGCGAGATAAAATACATAGTCTGGGCAACTGTTGTCGCCATTAGGCACCTCTTCTAAGCGTTCAAAGTTAGCCACCATGTCATAAGCAAACACGCCACCTAAAAAGACGGAAAAAGGAGTGTCTGAGTTACGCTTGATACTATTAATGCACGTACGCAGTGCGCTAAACGCATTATCTGCTTTAAGTTTACTAAACTCATCAAGCTCTTCATCAATGCCTTGATAAGTGAGCGTTAATGTATCTTCCTCAAGTGTTGTGTGACAGCTCTTTACTTGAGATTGTAAAAAGCTAAGCAGCTGCTGGCCATTATTAGATAGTGCTTTAACGGTAACATCTTTACCTGCACATTCAATACGTAGCGCTGCGTCGGCTAAAATAATGCTTTTTACATTATCTTTAGAGTCAATTTCAGCAGACTCCAACAATAGCGAGTTGTTTTTTTCCAGCGCCGCATATAACGACAAGGGACTACTTATGTAATCACGTCGTTGCCTTATGCTGGTCACTTCACCTGGTGTGGTTGTTATGTGACTAAAAATCAAACCTCATTCCCCTATAAAATAAAAAACCCCACAAGCTGTTTAGGCTTAGCGGGGTTGTTAATTAGTTACAACAATGCCGTCCCGCTAAGCCAGGCACCACCACCAAGAAGTTGTAGATACATTGTTGAACATTGTTTTTTCCTAAAATTTAGATATAAAAAAACCCGCTTTAATAAGCGGGTTTGAAATTTCGTTAAGACACAACGAATCACCCGCAATTACGAGTGCCACCACCAAATGTTGTTTTTGTTATTCATTGTTGTATTCATGGTTTTATACGTTTAGATGTCTTTAGTGGGTACAGTAAACCTTACTATTTCATGCTCTGTCAACCCTTTTGCTAATAAAACTTAAACAAAAAGCAAAAAATAGTCACGGGTCATAGCATCATACGATGATATACTGGCAAGCCTAATACAAAGCAATGAAGTTACAAAGGGCAAGTTTGATAAAATACGACTTACACAGTCATACCACTTTTTCTGATGGTCGTTTAAGCGTGGCAGAGCTTTTAGAGCGCGCAACAGAAAAAGGCGTTGATGTACTGGCAATCACCGATCACGATACAGTCGCTGCTGTAGAGCCTGCAAGAGAATACATAAAGGAACATGCGCTTGACTTAGAGCTGATCTCTGGAGTTGAGATCTCGACTAAATGGCAAAGTTTTGAAATTCATATTGTTGGATTATCAGTCGACATTTCAGATCCAAAACTGACTGCACTTTTGCACTCTCAGCAGGCCAAGCGTGAGGCACGTGCGCTAGAAATAGGTAACCGCTTAGCAAAAAGAGGCTATGAGGGCATTTATGACCGTGCTAAAGAACTTGCTGGCAGTGCAGAGATCACGCGTGCACACTTTGCTGCAGCGCTCGTGGAGCGGGGGGTGGCAAATAATGTGCAAGGTGTGTTTAAAAAGTTTTTAGCGCGCAATAAAACCGGTTACGTACCAAGCCAGTGGTGTGATATGGAAACGGCCATTGCAGCAATAAAATCAGCCGGTGGAGTGAGCGTGTTAGCACATCCCGCTCGTTATCAAATGTCGAACAAGTGGTTACGTAAACTACTTGGCGAGTTTAAGCTCGTTGGTGGTCAGGCAATGGAAGTTGCTCAGCCTCAACAAGCGCCTAGTGAACGACAGTTTTTGGGGCAATTAAGTCAAGAATATAGTCTGTTAGCCAGCCAAGGTTCTGACTTTCATTACCCAATGCCTTGGTTAGAGCTCGGAAAAAACCTATACTTACCAAAAGATTGCCAAGGTGTTTGGCAATTTTGGCAACCGGACGAGGAGCGTTTACAGTGAGCCAATTTTTTCATATTCATCCAGAAAACCCACAGGCTAGGCTCATCAAGCAAGCAGCAGAAATTATCCAGCAAGGTGGCGTTGTGGTTTATCCTACCGACTCAGGTTATGCCATAGGCTGTGCCATTGGTAATAAACAAGCAAAAGAGCGTATCGAGCGTATCCGTGGTATTGAAAAACATCATAATTTTACTTTAATGTGTCGAGATCTATCGGAGCTGGCGACTTATGCACGAGTCGACAACCAAATGTTTCGTTTGATAAAAAACAATACGCCTGGTCCTTACACCTTTATTTTTAAAGGCACTAAAGAGGTGCCAAAACGTCTGCTTAATGATAAGAAAAAAACCATTGGCATGCGTGTAACTGACCACCCAATCGCATCGGCATTACTTGCTGAGCTTGGTGAGCCAATGATGTCTTGTTCTCTTATTTTGCCAGGCGAACAGTTTACAGAGTCGGACCCAGACGAAATTCGTATGCGAATTGAAAAGCAAGTAGACTTAATTATTCACGGTGGTTATTTAATCGAACAAGCAACAACCGTGATTGATTTATCAGAGGACGATATTGAAATCTTGCGTGTTGGCTGTGGTGATACGTCTGTGTTTGAGTAACAAGTGGTGAATGACGCACCTGTGCAGCAAAAACTACCACTGGCCTTTTTAAATGGCGAGGCGGTAGTTGATAAGCCTGAGGATCTCTACATTCCGCCTGATGCGCTGGAAGTAATACTTGAGACCTTTGAAGGTCCATTGGATTTGCTTTTATATCTTATCAAGCGTCACAAACTCGACATTTTACAGCTACCTATATTAAGCATTACCGAGCAGTACGTTGCCTATGTAGAATTGATGAAAGACCTACAATTGGAGTTGGCTGGCGAGTACTTGGTGATGGCAGCACTGTTGGCACAAATAAAATCTCGTATGTTATTGCCAGTCCATGAAGAGCTTGAGGAAGAAGAAGATCCTAGAGCCGAGCTTGTAAGGCGTTTACAAGAGTATGAACAGTTCAAGCTCGCCGCAGAAAACCTAGATGTGATCCCTCGTGTTGGTCGTGATATTTTCACCGCACACGCCTTATTAGATGAAGCAGCAGAGCCGGATGTGTTATTTCCTGATATCGATCTTAAAGAGTTGGTATTGGCGCTTGGTGAAGTGATGGCAAGAGCTAAAACCTTCGAGCATCATCACATCAGTGCTGAAACGTTATCGACTCGAGAGCGAATGAGCCAGATCCTTCAGTATTTATCTGAGCATACTGGGCCGTGTGCGTTTAATAAGCTATTTAACGTTGCAGAAGGGCGCAGTGGTGTAGTTGTTACCTTTATTGCAATGCTAGAACTCATAAAAGAGCAATTGATCACCTGCTTGCAAGTTGCGCCAGATAGTGAAATTTATTTGAGCTTGCAGCTACAACAGTAGCGCAACCTCTGTCATAATAGTCGTTTGTGTGTTGATGAGGCAGCAAGAGTATGGCAACACGTCGAATTAGCGATGAACAACTTGTTGAGCTAATAGAAGCGGCAATTTTTGTTGCCGATAAACCGTTGTCAAAAAAGCGCTTAAAAGAAACAGTGTTGCAAGATATCGCTGTATCAAATGTACGGGTCGATAAAGCCCTCAACAGCATTTTTGAACATTATCAAACACGTGGCATTCGGCTTGTAGAAGTTGCCACAGGGTTTAGGTTTCAGGCCTGTGCGAGTTTAAGTCCTTGGCTTAGCAACCTATTTCAAGAAAAAGCACCCAAATATTCGCGAGCAACATTAGAGACGCTCGCACTAATAGCCTATCGTCAGCCCATTACTCGAGGTGAGATTGAGCAGGTGAGAGGTGTAACGGTAAGCTCTAATATCATGAAGAGTTTACAAGAGCGAGAGTGGATAAAAGTCGTCGGCTACAAAGAAGTGCCGGGGAAGCCTGCATTATACGCAACCACAAAACAATTTTTAGATTATTTTTCTTTATCTGGTCTAAATATGTTGCCTAAATTACCAGAGCAACACAGTGTAAAAATAGATCAGATGCTGAACGATCCTTCTGTGAGAGAACCATCTTAATGAGTGAAAAGTTACAAAAAGTATTAGCCAGAGCCGGTGTGGGTTCACGCCGTGAAATGGAAAAATACATTGAAGCAAACCGTGTAAGTGTTGACGGTAAAGTGGCAAGGCTGGGTGATAGAGTTGAAGAGAACGCGGTCATACGCGTTGACGGCCACATCGTAAAAATTGAGCAACAAGAAGACAGAATTTGCCGTGTGATCATGTATCACAAGCCTGAAGGGGAGTTGTGCACGCGTAAAGACCCAGAAGGGCGTCGTACGGTGTTTGATAGGCTACCACGTATTGATGGCGACCGCTGGATAGCCATAGGTCGTCTTGATATCAACACATCAGGTTTATTGTTGTTTACCAATGATGGTGAATTAGCTAACCGCTTAATGCACCCAAAATATGAGGTTGAACGTGAATATTCAGCCCGTGTATTTGGGGATGTAACCAACGAAACACTGAAAAACTTAACGAAAGGCGTTGAATTGGATGATGGCCCTGCCAAGTTTTTGAAGATTAAACCGATGGGCGGTGAAGGTATTAACAAGTGGTTCAACGTTACACTGACCGAAGGGCGTAACCGCGAAGTGCGTCGTTTGTGGCAATCACAAGATGTTGAAGTATCGCGCCTAATTCGTATTCGTTATGGTAAGTTAGAGTTAAACAAACGTCTGCCACAAGGTGGTTGGGAAGAACTTAACTTAGAAGATGTTAACTATTTGCGTAAGTCAGTGAAGCTACGCAACGAAACGCAAACTAAGTTATCTGTGATCCCTGAAAAGCGCAAAGATAAGCGTGCGAAAATAAATCAAATTCGAAAAGCGGTTAAAAAGCACAATCAACGTGTGCAAAAGCCGAAAAAACGTACATAGTCAAACTGACTGCATAACAAAACCCGCTTAGTGCGGGTTTTTTAGCTATATACGGACTAGTCTGCCAGCTTGTTCATTGAGTATTATAGTTTGCTCAGGCTCAAATCATTTTGCACTACTATGTTGCCATTTTTTACTACCAGCGCTATCTGTTGAGTATTTAAAATGTCTTCAACAGGGGATGCATTTAAGATAACAAAATTGGCATGATCCCCTTCATTAAAGCCACTTTTGATACCTAAAAAGTCTGCTGAATGGGTGGTTGCTGATGCAATCGCTTGCAGTGGGGATATACCCGCATCGGTCAAAAGTTTCATTTCTCTGTGCACAGAGTACCCTTGAATGGTATTCCAATTTCCGGCATCGGTGCCAACCAAGATTTTAACGCCAGCCTCACTCATAGTTTTAATCGCGCCAAACGTAACCTCATTTCTTTGTTGGAAACTCGTCTCGCGGTCTTGGTATTTAGCAACTAGCTCATTGGAGCGATAGGCAGAAATTAAAGTGTCAGGCACAAGCTCTGTTAGTAGCGGAGCGTCAAGTACCGAAGGGTCAAATAAATAGTTCACAAAATCGCTGTGAACGGTCAAGGTAGGTATAATTGCAACGTCAAAATTTGCCATTAAACCTGCAATGTCTTGTGGTATTTCGCCTCTTGGCACGTGAGTAACTGCTGAAACGCCGACTTCAGCCGCATCTCTAATATCTTGCCAAGTTTTAATATGTGCAATGGATTTTATGCCCAGCTTTTTAGAATCTTGAACTAACTGCGCAAACACGGCCTTGGAAATTGAAGGTTGGTCGTCGCTTGGTTGATAAACAATTTTAATAACATCTGGCTTTTGCTTTGCCAGTTCCACCATCTGCTTTTGTGCTTGTTCAACAGTGCTGACCGTTCTTGTGGTAATGCCATACTCTGAGCAATGTCCTTTAGGAGCCGTAAAGCAAGTGAGGCTAGCATAGATATCGGCACCAACAAACTCGGCGTTGCGTTGTCGAGTTCTTACATCAATAAGTGCAGTTTCATCCCCAAATAAGTCAACTAACCCTGTAACGCCAGCTTTTAATACTCTTTGTGAAACACCTTGAGTTCCGGGAGCATCGTTTTTAGCATTTGGAATAAAGTTACCAAATGAATGGGTATGCATATCTATGAGCCCCGGGATCCCCCACTTACCTTGTAAGTCAATGACTTTACCTGGAAAGTTATCCGACAAAGCATCAACATTAGCGATAACAATACCGTCTCTTGTAATAACCGTTTTGTTCTCAAAGCCTAGGCTTGGATTAAAAAACTGGCCGTTCACATAGGCGGTATCTTGTTGAGAGTATTTATTTTGTTTGGTTTTTTGCTCCGTAGATACGCAGCCAAGTAGAAGTGTCGTAAAAATGATGACAGCTAAAAATTTTGTATTTATTCGCGAAAACATGCAGAAACTCCAGAAATCCATTCACGTTAAAACAGGTGTTGTTATAATTGTTCTAAACCCACCTCACTATCGTCAAGGCTGAGCTGTTTTTAGTTTGATGTAGCTACTTATAATGCGCAGCGTGTATTGGTTGTATGCCTAACTTTCAAACAGCAGCATATAGATTTGTAGCGATTTTCACAATGATTACTTGGAAATCAGTATGAGGAATATCATAAGTATATTCATAGCGTTATTTATACACGAAAACCAAATCTAGCGGTTATTGTTAGTAAGATGCAAACATCTATCAGTCTAGTCATGTAAAGTTTTCAAGCTGTGATAAATAATTATAGGGAATAATTAAGGTACATTTTGTGGCAAAATCGGGCGCCACTCTTTTACTGTATCGTTAAAAAAACCACACTGGCGGTATGCACGCTCAATAAATCCTTGCTCTCTTAGTTGTTTGATACCAATTTGTAGCGCCTTAAAAGTTTCTTCTGCTAATGGGTGAGAGCGAGAAACGGCAAAGTGACGGCTGTCCTGCAATGGAACTTTTACACCCTCGAATGCTTGAATGTGGTAGCCATCACCAGTGTATTGAAAAGGGCTTTTGTTATTAAACGACACCAGCATGGCATCGACCCAGCCTCGGCTGACCATTTTTGCCATAACAATCCAATCTGATTCGTCTTCGAGTGACTTTGGCTTTAACGCTTTGAGTGTTTGCCAGTCTGTATGCCATGCACTGCTAGACACGATAGACACACTTGATAAATCTTCGCCAATTTTGTTATTTAACGTTTTAATGTTGTTAGCGGAGGTATAAATGCCCGCAACATACTCACCTTTGCGGATAATCGGATCTGAAATGTACAATTTATTAGTATGCTTATTCAGCTCTTGATACCAGAGGGTATCAAAACTAACGAGAAGTAAACCATCTAATAATAGCCTGATATTTCTGGCGTCATAGTTACCAAGGCTAAACTTAAAATTTAACTGAAGCCCTCCGAGCTTAATTGCTTTTTGAATGATGACAAACTCAACAACATCTCTTTGACACAAGGGATGCTTAAAATTGTCTATATTGTGAACAGTTTGTTCACCAAGTATGGTTTGGGCATAACCGTATATGTCTTCCTCAATAGTTACTGATACCTCATGTGAGAGCAAACTTTTGCTGAACAAAATAAATAACAATATGAATACCAATCGCATAAGTTTACCAACATCATTGAGCCAACACCGTTAAGTGTAGCGGAACGTTAGATGATGAGAGTTTTTAATGTGACATTTTAGTATTTGTCTAATATGGTAGTAGTGGACGATGGCTACAAGTTAGTCAGTACATCGATTATCGTATTCAAGGAGTATGGAACTATGAAATTTGAGCAGTTGCTTGACCACTTTGACAGTGGTATTTGCGTTGAGCAGTTACAAAAAGAGTCTCTGTTGGATTTAGCATTGTTATTTGTTGCGGTTGACGGCAGTGTTTGTGACTCAGAATTAAATGTCGTGAAGGAATGGGCAGGCACGTTAAGTTGGAATTCGGCGGTCAGTATGGATAACTACATTGCAGATATGATTGGTAAATGTATTCATGCAGTAAAAACCGATGACATTGAAGCATTTATAAAACATCGAATGAAGTATATTGTCGATCAACCGATGCGTGAATTAGCGCTAAAAATTGCACAAGAAGTGATAGAAGCTGACGGTGATCTAGATAGCAAAGAACGATCTGCTATGGCGTTTTTAGAGGCCCAAGTTTGATTTATTGTTTGCTGCTAGTACTTTTCAACTCAGTTAGTCACTATAAAACACTGCAAGCCAAATGGTTGCTTGCTCAGTGGACGTATGGCTTACGCGATGTTTCGTGTGGGCGGGAATAGTAAGGTGGTCGCCTTGCTCAAGCGTATATTTCTGCCCATTGTTAAATTCAACGGTGCCGTTGCCAGCTAACACGATCACCCACTCATGCTCACTTTGGTCATACCAAAAATCCTCACTGGATTTTTGACCATAAGAAACGATCCTTTCAATTCGAACATTGTTAGCCGTTATTAAGTCTTCAAAATGCTCTTTCGTTTTGTCATCAGGAAGTTTTTCAAAGAGGTTGCTTGTCATTTTTATATACCTTCAGTGCACTCAAGTAGATGTTACTGTGTATGCGTTGAACTTTGCATACAGCGTTATAAATAATTTGGACGTCTAAACATCTAGAGGTTGATATTTTTAAGATTCCATTCATAATGTCAGCTAAACCTAACTAGGGAGTGAAGTATGCCAATTACAGTAAAAGATGAATTGCCAGCAATTGTGCGTCTGCGCCAAGAAAATGTGTTTGTTATGCCAAAAAGTCGCGCAAAAACCCAAGAGATCCGTCCAATGCGTTTGGCTATATTGAACCTGATGCCAAATAAGGTTGAGACTGAGGTGCAATTTATCCGTTTGTTGGCAAACTCTCCGCTTCAGGTTAACGTTGATTTATTGCGTTTAGATACCCATCGCAGCTCCGATAATTCTGAGCAGCATCTGGATATGTTTTATCGTTATTTTTCTGACGTAAAAGATCAAAACTACGATGCATTGATCATCACAGGTGCGCCTTTGGCACACCTTGAATATGATGACGTAATTTACTGGCAAGAATTACAAGAGTTTTTTGATTGGGCAGAGCACCACGTTACTTCAACTCTGTTTTCTTGTTGGGCTGCGCATGCAGGGCTATATCATCATCACGGCTTAAAACGCGAGCTCAAAAAAGATAAGTTATGTGGTGTGTTTAAGCATCAATGCTACTTCGAGCACGGCGCACTAACGCGCGGGTTTGATGATGAGTTTTTAGTGCCTCATTCTCGCTACGGTCATATAGACCCTCAGCAGATCGCTCAAAGTAAAGAACTAGTGATATTGGCAGGCTCAGATGAAGTTGGTGCATATTTGATAAAGAATGTTTCCGGCAGTCAAGTGTATATCACCGGCCACCCAGAATATGATGCAGATACATTACTTAAAGAATATCAACGTGACATTACCAAAAGCGATGATGCCCCTAAGCCGTATAACTATTTTCCGAATGACGATGCATCTCAAAAGCCTGCAAAAACGTGGCAAAGCCATGCCTTTTTGTTATTCTCCAACTGGCTAAACTACTATGTTTACCAAACTACACCATACGATATTAACCTCGTTAGCCAAGATGTAAGGACTAACAATTATGCCGAATAAACGCGCCGCCTTAACAGAGGCATTAAAGCAACGAATTTTAATTTTGGATGGTGCTATGGGCACGATGATCCAAAAACACAAGTTAGAAGAGCAAGACTATCGAGGTGAAAGGTTTAAAGACTGGCACGTATTAGTTAAAGGCAATAACGATTTGTTGAGTATTACCAAACCAGAGGTGATTGAACAAATACATCGTGACTTTTTGGATGCGGGTGCGGATATTATTGAAACCAATACCTTTAACTCTACTACTATCTCCATGGAAGACTATGACATGGCAAGCCTGAGCAAAGAGATTAATGTTGCTTCGGCGCAGCTTGCGCGTAAGCTATGTGACGAATATACGGCGCAAAACCCAGCAAAACCGCGTTATGTGGCAGGTGTGTTGGGGCCAACTTCTAAAACTTGCTCTATCTCGCCTGATGTAAATGACCCAGGATATAGAAACGTAACTTTTGATCAGCTAGTTAAAGCGTATGTTGAGTCAACATTGGCATTAATTGAAGGTGGCTCAGATCTGATTTTAATAGAGACAATATTTGACACGCTTAACGCTAAAGCAGCCTCATTTGCGGTAGAAGAAGCATTTGAGCAAGCGGGGGTGACGTTGCCTGTAATGATCTCTGGGACTATCACAGACGCCTCTGGGCGCACTTTATCGGGTCAAACGACTGAAGCATTTTACAACTCAATTCGTCATATTAAGCCGCTTTCAATAGGCTTAAATTGTGCGCTAGGCCCAGATTTACTTCGTCAATATGTGGTTGAGTTATCTAGAGTATGTGAAACTTTCACTTCAGTGCATCCTAATGCAGGCTTACCGAATGAATTTGGTGAGTATGATTTAGAAGCGCCAGAAATGGCCAAAGAAATTATAGACTGGGGCAAAGAAGGGCTGATCAATATTGTGGGTGGCTGCTGTGGCACCACGCCTGAACATATCAGCGCATTTGCTCAGGGGCTTGAAGGTGTTGCACCTCGCCAACTACCTGAGCTTGAAGTTCGCATGCGCTTGGCAGGCCTTGAAGCCTGTAATTTGAATTAGGAAGTATCTTATGACGCAACAATCTACCGCTATATTTACCAACGTTGGTGAGCGTACTAACGTTACCGGCTCTGCGCGTTTTAAACGGCTCATTTTAGAAGAAGAATACGAAAAAGCCTTGGATGTTGCGCGCGAGCAAGTAGAGAACGGAGCGCAAGTCATAGACATTAACATGGATGAAGCCATGTTAGACTCAAAAGCGGCCATGGTGAAGTTTTTAAACTTGATTGCTTCAGAGCCTGATATCTCTCGCGTGCCTATTATGGTTGACTCATCAAAGTGGGAAGTGATCGAGGCTGGCTTAAAGTGCATTCAAGGTAAGGCGATTGTCAACTCTATCTCTTTGAAAGAAGGGGAGGCGCCATTTATACATCAGGCAAAGATAATTAAACGCTTTGGTGCTGCGGCTGTGGTAATGGCGTTTGATGAGGAAGGGCAAGCAGAAACCGCTGATCGTAAATTTGAGATATGCGAGCGCTCTTATCGTATTCTGGTAGATCAAATTGGCTTTCCACCAGAGGATATTATTTTTGACCCTAATATTTTTGCGGTGGCAACCGGGATTGAAGAGCACGACAACTACGCGGTTGAGTTTATTGAAGGCACGCGTCGTATCAAGGCACAATTGCCTCATTGTAAAGTTTCAGGTGGTGTATCAAACGTATCTTTTTCATTTAGAGGGAACAACCCAGTACGTGAAGCTATCCATTCAGTGTTTTTGTACCATGCAATTCAAGCTGGTATGGACATGGGGATTGTCAATGCTGGACAACTGGCCGTTTATGATGATATTCCCCAGGAGCTTAGAGACGCCGTAGAAGATGTGATACTCAACAAAGACGCACAAGCAGGCGAGCGTTTAGTTGAGCTTGCACCAAAATATTCAGGCATGGCACAGGCTGCAAAGGTAGAAGATTTAGAATGGCGCAGCTGGCCGGTCGCAAAACGTTTAGAGCATGCGTTAGTAAAAGGTATCACCGAGTTTATTGATGAAGACACGGAAGAATGCCGTGCGGGAATGAATAAGCCCATCGAAGTGATCGAAGGACCACTGATGGATGGTATGAACGTGGTCGGTGACTTGTTTGGCGCTGGCAAAATGTTTTTGCCTCAGGTGGTTAAATCCGCACGTGTAATGAAACGTGCCGTTGCGTACCTTGACCCGTATATCGAAGCTGAAAAGCAAGAAGGTGATACCAATGGTAAAATCGTCATGGCGACGGTTAAGGGCGATGTACACGATATTGGTAAAAATATCGTTGGCGTGGTTTTACAGTGTAATAACTATGAAGTGATCGACTTGGGAGTAATGGTGCCAGCAGAGAAAATTCTGCAAACTGCTATTGATGAAAAAGCTGATGTTATCGGGTTATCAGGACTGATCACGCCTTCATTAGATGAAATGGTACATGTTGCAAAAGAAATGACTCGTAGAGGGTTTGAGTTGCCACTTTTGATTGGTGGTGCGACAACCTCAAAAGCCCATACAGCAGTTAAAATTGAACCGCAGTATGACAAAGGGGTGGTGTATGTAAACAACGCCAGTCGTGCGGTTGGTGTAGTGTCTAACTTATTGAGTAAGACACAAAAGAGTGACTTTTTAGCTAAAACTAAAAGTGAATATGAAAAAGTGCGCGAGCAGCAAGCGCGTAAAAAACCTCGTTCAAAACCGGTAACTTTGCAACGAGCCAGAGATAACGCCATTAAGCTAGATTGGGATAACTACACGCCGCCTGTACCTAAAAAGCTTGGGGTGACCGAGTTTACTGACGTTAGTATTAAAACGCTACGCCAATACATTGACTGGACACCATTTTTCATGACTTGGTCATTGGCCGGTAAATATCCTCGTATTCTCAATGATGAAATAGTCGGTGAGCAAGCACAAAGCTTATTTGCAGATGCCAATGAGATGCTGGACGAGTTTGAAGCGTCAGGGGCGCTTCAGCCTTTAGGTGTAATAGGGCTGTTCCCAGCTAACAGAGTGGGTGATGACATCGAAATTTATAGCGATGAAAGTCGTTCAGAGGTGTTGGCATTGTCTTGTCATTTGCGCCAGCAAACAGAAAAAACAGACTTCCCTAATTACTGTCTAGCAGATTATATCGCACCAAAAGGGGTTGCTGATTATTTCGGTGCGTTTGCGGTTACTGGCGGGCTTGAGGAGGATGATTTAGCGGATGCTTATGACGCTAAACAAGACGACTACAACAAGATTATGGTCAAGGCAGTGGCAGATAGGCTTGCAGAAGCGTTTGCAGAGTATTTGCACGAGCAAGTGCGCAAGCAATATTGGGGTTATGCGGCTGACGAAAACTTAAGTAATGATGAGTTGATCCGCGAAAATTATCAGGGGATCCGTCCAGCACCGGGTTATCCTGCATGCCCTGAACATACCGAGAAGAAAAAAATCTGGCAGCTGCTTAGTACTGAGCAACGTATTGGTATGAAGCTCACCAGCTCATACGCCATGTGGCCAGGCGCGGCAGTGTCAGGCTGGTATTTCTCGCATCCACAGTCTAAATACTATGCAGTTGCGGCCATTCAAAAAGACCAAGTAGAAGACTATGCAAAGCGTACTAATATGACTTTAGCTGAAGCTGAGCGCTGGTTATCGCCAAACCTAGGCTATGAACCTTCATAAAAGATAAGTAATAGCGCTTGGTATCATAAACCAAGCGCGCTTTACTGATAGGTTAAACCCCTCTAGTCACAATAGCGGGTGATACTCTGCCAGCTTGGATAATAGGGTGCACCGTTGCGCACTGACCGATAACCAACATACCTAAGGCTCCAGCCAATAAATAGTTAAAAGGTACGGCGCTCAGTGACATGGCATCAACTAAATATGCATTGAGGATGACAGACAAAACAACCCCTACCAATATACCAACACTGGTGATGATCAAGCTCTCTAACATAAAGTACCTCAGGATCTGAGATCTGCTTGCTCCCAAAGCACGCCGGGTTCCAATTTGTTTGCGCCGCGTGACAATTGAAAAGCGCACCTGTGCGTAAATACCAAGCGCAACAGCGATAGTGATAATTGAGATGATAATGATCAACGTGTATGAAATTGCTGAATCACTTTGATGGCTCCTTTGCCTGATAGACTCGAAAGATTCGAACCTATCAACCCATCTGCCTGGAGTTTGCAAAAGTAACTCTTTGACATCTTGCATGGCTTGCTCGCGCATACCCGGCATTGCTTTTACGGCTATTTTGGGGTCATAAGTTAAATGATTGGCGTTACTAATCACACCAAAATCATGATTTTTCCACCAACTCCAAGCACTGGGTATTTTTTTGGCAATCCCCACGATTGAGTGTATGTCTGAATTGACGTAAATTTGCTTGCCGATAGCATGACGCCAGTTTGCAGGATAAAGCTTTTGCGCTAGCGCTTTTGATATGATCAAAAACTGCTGTTGTTGATTACTGTTTGTGGTTTTTCGGTAATAAAAGATTTCATTTTCATTGAACCATCTGCCAGCAACGAGCTTTATATCCCAAGTATCTATTAAATGTTTGTCTGCAAAATAAAATGGGGGTCTTAGCCAGGTTTCACCTTGTTGTTCGAGTAACCCCAAAGAAGTCGTCCCTCCCCATGATGAATAAGGAATGTTTGAAACATGAGCGGCACTTTGCACACTTTGTAGCGACCTGATGGCCATTAAATCTTGCGTCAACAAATGGGTGAGTTCGTCAGCATCACCTTGTAAGTTCATGATAAAACTAAAGGTATCTGTTTCGTTTAAACCACTATCTTGGTTAATTCTTTGATATTTTTGCGCCAGTATATAAGCGGTGTTAACTAAAATGGTCAGGGTAATAGAGATCTGAAGGATCAAAAGTAGTGCACTTGATTTACGCTTAAAAAGTGACTTTAAAATGGGCATTAAATCGTTCATCTCATCTCCCTACAAGTTTTTGAGTTGGCTAGATGGTAGAACATGCATTGCATTGTAGATTGGCCACAGACCAAATAAGCAGGTTAAACCAGTAGAAAGTAGCAAAGTTGTCACAAGGGTATACGCGCTTATTTGCATGATACTGTCGTTCAAAAAGTGAAAGGCATGTTGTGCTCCGCTGAGACCAGCATATGTAAGGAATAGGCCGGCAATTCCCCCTAAAAATCCTAGCAAAGCCGTTTCGAATGCAAATTGAAAAGCAATATCTTGCTTGTTCGCGCCAATTGCACGTCGAAGCCCAATTTCACCTTTTTTATTGTGGAATTTATTAATCAACAAACTCATACAATTAAGCAAACAAACAACTAAAAAAGCAAAAGCTATCCAACGCGCAATACTGGTATGTTCAGGTATTACTCCTTCTACAACAAGGTATTGCTCAATTGTTCGCGTATAACTGGGTAGATCACGAGGAAATCGACCTAGTTGTTTTTGTTGTGCACCGTAGTTGTTGATTAAGTCGTGGTATGCCTGACGGTCTTGGCTATTAGTGAGCTCAACCCACATTGAGCTCCACAGACATTCAGAGTTTAAAATGAGCTCAAATGTTACTTCTTCTGGGTATTGTGGGCACTGGTAGGTAAATACGCTCCTAGAGTATAGGCCGGCATTAACTCGGGTCGTAAAAGGGATGTAGATGTCGTGAGGGCGTTGAAAAGCAAAACTTGAATAACCGAAATATTTAGGCACGGGTGCCCATGCATCTAATACGCCCGAAATATTGAAAACATGATCTTCTAAAATGATCTGTTTGCCCACAGAGTTTTGACCGTTGAATAGCTCGTTATTGAGTTGTTTACTAATAACAATATTAAATTCACCAGCGTTATCGGCCTTATCGCTCCATGGCCCACCATACAAAAATGGTGACTCAAACATAGAAAAAAATGCGTTATTCACGGTATACATAAAGCGCATTTTAGCTTGGCTAGTTGATTGAGACGTGGTTCTTGTCAGTGCCTTGTGTTCAGCTACGAGCGTTTGCGCCTTTACTAAATTACTGGCTTTGTGAATTTTTGTTAAATTGACAGCGTCGCGATAGCTAACGCGGTTAGGTGCTTCTTCTTTTCCTTGATACTCTTTATAGGGCTGGTTTAGGTTCCAGCTACTCAAATACAAACGTACAATGGTGTCGGCTTTATGCTCAATTGGATGTTTGGAAATTTTATTGGTGACAGTATAAGCAACCATTGAGGTCGAAATACCTATCGCAATGATAAGTATCATTAAAATACTTAAGATGGGTGAGCCGCACAAGCTGATCCAAGCGAGTTTTAAATAGTACCTAGGCATTCAGTACCTCATAACTTAAATAACCAACCAAGTCATTTGGCATAGTTGTGAGCGTCTTGTTATCAACAATGCTGAGCATGTGTAACTCCTTGAATTTGTATCCATACGTAGGAAGAGCCATAAATTTAAATTATCTTATATTTTTACAAAAAAGTAACCAATAATTAATTTAATTGTGTGTTTTATTTATTAAAAACACTCTTTGCATGAAAGTGGTAATAATTTATTAATAATTTGCGTGTTTAAAATAGTGCGATTGGTTAAGTGTTCTTTAGTAACATGATAGGATCGACGTAAAGCATTTAGCAGAGTTTTAATGTGTTACCCATAGAAGCAGTCTACGGTCAGCTTACGTCTGAATTTGAAAATAATAATACCGTATTGTTACAAGCCCCGCCCGGAGCCGGCAAATCAACATGGTTACCTTTACAGCTAGTTCGAGATAATCGCTTTAATCGTATTATTATGCTCGAACCTCGTCGTTTAGCTGCACGCAATATTGCGTATTTTTTAGCAGCTCAGCAAAACGAGCCTTTGGGACAAAGTATTGGCTTAAGAATGCGGAACGAAGTGAGTGTGTCGAGCCAAACTCGCCTAGAAATTGTTACTGAAGGCGTGTTGACGCGTATGCTGCAAGCAGATCCAGAGCTAAGTGGCGTAGATTTAGTTATTTTTGATGAGTTTCATGAACGTTCTTTAGCGGCCGATACTGCACTGGCTTTTGCATTAGAGACTCAAGCCGCGTTTCGAGAAGACTTAAGTATATTGGTGATGTCTGCAACGTTGGACAGCGAACGCTACCAGTCATTTTTACAATGCCCGATTGTCTCATCACAGGGGCGCAGCTTTCCAGTAGAAGAGATTTATCAGCCGCTTAATGATGAAGCTAAGTGGTTAGAGGCTTTGCCGCCACTGGTACTTTTGGCACTTCAGCAGCAAAGTGGCAGTGCCTTAGTATTTTTGCCCGGTCAACGGGAAATTAAATACGTTCAGCAGCAACTAACCGGTAAATTGGGCGAAGACACAGAGCTTGTGCTTTTATACGGTGAGCAAGATAAAAGCTCACAACAAGCTGCTATAAAACCAGCGCCATCAGGTAAGCGTAAAGTGGTGTTAACCACCAACGTCGCAGAAACGTCGTTAACTATCGAAGGCATTCGTATTGTAGTTGATAGTGGCAAACGAAGAGCTGCACGCTTTAATTTAAAAACAGGTGTAACCGAGCTTAGCACCTTGTCTATATCTCGTTCGTCCGCTATTCAACGAGCTGGTCGAGCAGGTAGGGTGGAGTCAGGCGTCGTGTATAGGTTGGGTTCTCATGCGCAGTTTGAGCGGCGTGATAAACATGATACCCCTGAAATTCTGTGTTCAGACATTGCGCCTTTGGTACTAGAGGCAAAGGTATGGGGCACAGATCTCAACCAGTTGCCTCTTCTGGACAAGCCGACATCAGCCGCAATTACTCAAGCGGGCTCTTTATTGCATATGCTAGAGGCACTTGATGGGCAGAATAAACTGACGAATTTAGGCCGGCGAATACACCAGTTTGGTACTGAGCCAAGGCTGGCTCATATGCTTATCAAAGCGTGTGAGCTTGAGCAACAGCTACCGGGCATAAGTGCGTTGGCTTGCTATTTTATCGCGTCATTAGAAAGCAGAGCAACGGGCTCTCCTGAGCTAAGAGTTGCGCTGCAATCTCAGTTTGAACGACCACAAAAGGCTTTTTCGGAGCAATTAAATATTTGGCTAAA
The DNA here is from genome assembly GCF_009176705.1 of Pseudoalteromonas sp. A25. Classification (NCBI taxonomy): domain Bacteria; kingdom Pseudomonadati; phylum Pseudomonadota; class Gammaproteobacteria; order Alteromonadales; family Pseudoalteromonadaceae; genus Pseudoalteromonas; species Pseudoalteromonas sp. A25. The sequence goes on from NZ_AP021846.1 coordinate 1,599,335, forward strand.
ACGCTTAAAATTAAGTAAACCAAATGAACTTGCTTGTGGGTATTTAAGTGTAGTGGTTGCTTTGGCCTTTCCTGATAGATTGGCTAAACGTCGCGGGCAAGGCTTTGTGTTGGCCAATGGAGCTGGGGTGAGTAGCCACGAAAGCTACTGGTTAGATACCGACTTTTTAGCGATTGCGACACTTGGCGGTCACAAAGGGCAACGTATATTCAGTGCAACTGAGCTAGATTTGCCACTTATACAACAAGTGCTTCCGCATTTATTTAAGCAGCAAAGTATTTGCGAGTTTGATGAAAAAAAAGCACGTTTCATTCATGAAGACCGAACATTGGTTGGTGCATTGATCATTGATGCAAAACCCAGTGATAAGCCACTTGATGTGCAAGCTCGCACGCAGGCATGGTTAAGTTTAGTGTATAAACACGGTTTGACATTTTTTAATCAATATCAACAGCTTGAACAATTACTGATCCGTATGACGTTGGCACAGCGTTTTTACCCAAAAGAATTTAAACAGCTTGATGAAACAGCACTGGTGGCTGGTCTTGAGACATGGCTAGCACCATATTTAGATAGTATTAGGCAGCTAGATGAACTTAAAAAGTTTGATTTAGCGGGCGCGCTTAGCGGATTGTTGAGCTGGGAGCTACAGCAGCGTTTAGAGTGTATTTTGCCAGTTCGTATTAAAGTGCCTAGCGGCTCTAACATTAAAGTGCACTATCAACTAGATGGCCCGGCTAAACTGTCGGTAAAAATGCAAGAAGTGTACGGGCTAAACGAAACACCTAAGCTTTGTGATGGACAGTTGCCATTGTTAATGGAATTGCTATCTCCTGCGCAAAGGCCGCTGCAGTTAACACAAGATTTGGCCAATTTTTGGCATACCAGCTACAAGGAAGTACAAAAAGAAATGAAAGGGCGTTACCCAAAACATTTCTGGCCTGATGACCCAAGTGTTGCGCAGGCAACCAATAAAGTAAAAAGCAGGATGTAATGTGCCTGCAAGCCCGCTGGGTTTAAAGCTATGAACGGCGTTTGATAAGCTTAGCGGGCACTTCATACAAACCATCTTGCGTATTGTTGTCAATCAAGTTACAAACGGTTTGCGCTATCTCATCTGTACTAATATGTACGCTACTCAAAGGAGGGCTCATTAACTGTGAGTCTTCCAAATCTTCAAAACCAATCACGGCAATATCTAAGCCTGGCGTTAATCCCTGTTCTTTGATGTACTCGATAGCGCCGTAGGCAACTAAATCGTTAAAGCACACCACCGACTCAACTAGGGGAACTTGTGCTAAACATTCAGACATAGCCAAACGACCGCCATGGCGGCTAGCTGAACTATTAAATACCCAACTTTGGACATCATTATGCTCGTTTAAAGCCTTATGAAAACCGCTTATTCGCGCAGTGTGATCGGAGGCAACAGCATCACCACCAATAAACGCGATGTGTTTATGACCTTTAGCGATTAAAGAGTGTGTAGCTTGATATATGCCATCTTCGTTATTGGGCAACACGCAAGGAACGTGGCTGTTGGTAACTTGGCGCATTATAGTTATCACTTGAGTAGATGCTGTATTTAATTGGTTTAACCAGCTGGCTTGGGTATTTAAAGAAGGGTAAATAACAAATGCCTTAACGCGGTACTCTTGCAGCTTAGCAACCACTTGCGCTTGTGTAAGGGCATTTTCGTTGGTGTTAACTAAAGTCGTCATAAAGCCAAGCTGACGAATATGAGTTTCAAGGGCGACAGCCAGCTTTGCGCAATAAGGGTTGGTTAAGTCATTTACAACGATCGCGATTAAGTCTGATGACTTACTGCGCATGGAAGCCGCTTCTCGGTTGTACACATACCCGATTTGCTCAATGGCTGAGCGCACTTTTTGTTGTGCCAAGGCACTGGTTTTGCCACCACGCAATACCAGCGATACGGTCGACTTAGACACCCCCGCGACACGCGCTACATCATGTATGGTAATCGATTGTTTAGAATTTTTATTCAAGGTGATGATATCTACATTAAGTTACTAAGGCTAAATGCGCGCTGTTAACGCCATTTTTGCATTGTATCAAGCAGTAGAGCATATTCAAAAAATGTTTGCGAAGCGTATTGCTGTATTTGTTAAAGCGTACCAGACCTAGGGGGCCTTCAAGTACTCGCCTTGTGAAGAAAACAAATGAACCATCTAAAGTTGAACTGGTTTAATTGAGCAGGGCACTTTATTCCAATATTGGCTTTCACCGGTTTTTATATGGCTGCTGATACTAGTTTGTCCAAGCAATGCAAAATATTAATTACAATGTCGTTCTGCCGCTTAAACTCTTTCTCAATTAGAGGTATTGCGCTAGTTTCTGCAAATTTTTCATTTGAACCAGGCTGTGTTTCAATTTCTTCAAAGATGAACTGATAACGTTCTATGCCTTTTTCTTTAAGATTGAAATGGGAATGTGGCCTTACAATACTTGAATGCTTTGTTTGGTTGCTCAGTCTGCCGAGGTGTTTATAATCAGTGTTGTCGGTGAGTCGATTTAAAAGAGGTAATAGTTCCATGTATTTGGTGTGTGTTTCAAGTTTTATTTTTACATGGTATAAGGTGATATTAGCATTAGGTAACTTTGTACTCTTGTTTAGGTTAAGGCCTAGCCCCAGATAAATTACAAAACTCACTATGTCTGACAACGAATGTAAAGTTCTTACGATAGCGATAATGTTGGCTCTACATCCTAATATAAATTCAAAATCTTTGTTATTCGCCTCGGCATCTCCACTGAACCTTGATCTAAATACACAGCTTTCTGTAGGGTTATTGCGCATGTGCTCGTCAAGTAAAGCTTGCAATGTACGGTAGTGGTAGTTGCATAGCATTTGAGTTTCAGCTACAGAGCTAATAGCCCTCTCCAATTTTGATATATCTTTCTCTGATTGAATATTTTGAGCAAAGTGAAGTAAAGTTTCTCGATTCCAGGTTTCCATTTTACTTATTCCAATATTACGATAAGCCAAAAACGAGCTTCAAAAGTTCGGAAATAAAAAAGCCAAACAGAGCGCCAATTACCCAACTTTTCCATTGCCCTTTATAGCTAGAGGCTCTTTTAATATCTGTTTGCAGGTTCTCAATAATCCTTGATTGGAATGCAATATCACCTGCCAATGAATTAATCAATTCTGAGTCTATACCTAGTCCAATTTTTGTTAATATCTGCGATTCAGACATTAATCGAGGTGTGTTGTGTTCAAGCTCATATACAGCGCCCTGAACACTCGCCAGTTTGATTGATGGTTTTACTGTAATTATTCCAAGTGTATATACCATTCTGATGCTAGGAATGAACTCTAAACTGACATCTACCCCGGTGCATAGTGATTTTGCTTGAGTAAAAATAGAACTAAACGACTCTGGTTCGACCCCAACAATTCCTGTACGTCCATTACCTATAATCAAGTGCCTTCCACCGCTATTGGAAGATGCCACAATATATTCAGCAAGCGAGCCTACATCTACGTCACGCAAAGAAATGCAATTATTGGATTGGTCAATATTTATTAAAATATCGCCACTTTTTAGGTGTTCTAGCGTTTCCATTTCATTCCCACATCACTAATTTTGTATCATAACTAAGCATAAGCGGGTGCTTCGGATCTTGACTGGCTGTTTTTCCAAAACAATAAACTGGTTTATCTGATTGAATTAACATCTCCATAAAATTATCTAAATTTTCCCTTAGCTCCTTTGGGAGCTTTGTTCTACTACCCCAACAAGGAACAAGAATATCAGCTTCAGCAATTACATCAGAAATATGAGTAAAGTTTTCACTTCCAATAGGATCCATCACTGTTGCTAGCTCTTTTACATTCGTAGCCCTGTAACCAAATACATTGCCAACGATAAAGCGTTTACCACCATTTCTTTCAGTAAATCCACGCCACTTTCTAACAGTCTAGTCATCTATAGCTTCGTCTGCGGTACTAGGATTTATTCCGAAATATGCAATCACTTTATGGCCTTGAGGCTTTACGTCTCGCTCTAGCCTATACCTATACTTTTTACATGGGCTTAAAATTGCCGACATAACAACTCTCTTATTCCAATATATCAATTTAGAGCGTGGTTCTTTTTGTTTTTACAGCATCTGGAAACGCTTTGGAAGCCATCGCGCTTAACACAACGAGCCACGATAATGTCAATGTACACAATAAATCACACAAGTTATTGTTGTTCGTAACTCGACCAACACCATAACCCAGCGCATCATTGTCAAGATTAACGAGGTTAAACTCTGCACTCATTGGATCACCATGAACAAGGTGATTGAAGGTATCAATTGTATCTTGTAGGCCTTCATCTTCTCCTTCACCATGCATGTTTTTCAACATTTTTTTCAGCGATGGTCGCTTGCCATGACGCCAGCCATCTTCCCACTCATTTAGAGCTGATGGGTTCTCAACTAAGTATGAAATAATACCCGTCCTTTCAATAAGAGGACGCACTAGTACAGCAGCTGAAAATAAGTGGCCTTGCCTTATCAGCTCCCGAATGCTTAAAACCAAGTTAAATCCTTGAGGGATTATTTGCGTAGCAGCTTTTTGCAAGCGCGTTAAGTTGTTTCGATGTGTATAGGTGGCCACATCTGAATTGAGCTTAAGCGAGGCTACTATCGTAGTATCAAGAATCATTAACGACCTCAATCCCAAGTAAGGTTCATTGTCAGGTGTAAAAATCACTGGCTCTTCCACCATAGTGCTCCTTGATTCCTATTCTATCTGCTTTTGGCGCAAACAAAGTCAACTAGATCGTACTTACTCGAACCTGGCACCAACTTGCTCCACTTTGAGTTTTTGGACCAATCTTTAAGCGCTTTGGTGGGTTTGCTTTTGGCGCCATCCTCACTCAATCCAGCTAGTGTAAAATATTGCCTTGTTTCGCAATTTACTTTTAGTCTTGTGAAATCCGTATAAGCATCATTTTTTCCGATTCGACTTGAAAGTACTTCTACTACATTTCCACCCAAATTTTTGCTCTCTAAGATGTAGTACGCTCCACTGTCACCAGCACCAGGGGAACGGTACATATCTTTAGCAAAAGCTATGCTAGAAATAAAAGCCAAGCACAATGTAGCTGATAATTTTTTCATATTATCTCCTTTAATTTCGTTCAAATTATCGAAAAGTAAATCGGTTATTCCAATTGTTTTGACTCATTCAAATCTGGTCGATGCGTTCTAAATACCTCTATTGCATCACTAGCTTCTTCAGCTGAATCGAAAAATGCAAGCGGAACATATTGATTAGCTTGTTGCCTCTTGAAGGAGTTTATGTTTGAGCTAAGCATTCTCTTAACTGTTTCGTAATTAAAGCATTGCTGTTGCTCACTCCAAACTACTACCCACTTATTTAATAAACTATTCATAATTTTTATTTTCCAATATGTTATTGCTCTGAAATGGTCACTTTAAATATATTTAGACATTGCTGTCCAACATCATTACTTGTACTGCATCGAACGCTATAATTTTCACCTGTTCGCATAGTCAAATTGAATACATTACGAACTTCCGCACCACAGTTACCGCAAGTAACAGTGGTTGAGTTATCTGGGTTTTCTATTTCAGGATGCACCTTTTCTTGCGGGTACACTTCCATAATGTTTAGCACTAAATCAGTCATCTTAATTCCTTGGTTTATCCAATGTTAGTTATTCAGTATCATTTTCAGGTTCGTCTAAGTGGGCTGTAAGTTTCTCGAAACAACTATCCCAATGGTTTTTTGCCATTTCTTGGTCACTTTGTATTTGGGATTTTATACTCTCGCTTACAAACTCTCTTTTTAGTTTAATTATTGTGTCTGCTACACCATTTAGTTTTGCTTTTCCTGATGAAATATCTACTTCTCCACCGCAAAATACAACTGCTGCAACCAGTGTCATTGTTGTGTTTTTAAATTTTATTTTTAATGGGGAGTTATAAGAGATTGACTGTATTTCATTGTCACTCTTATATGATTGGTCATGGTATCTTCGTCCTCTTAATGGAATTAGTAATTCGGTCCAAACGCCATAGTCATCTGTTTCCGCGTATTTTGAGTATAATAGCTTCAAATCAATTGAATATTTTAAAAAGCTTTTTAAATAGAAAAGTATTCTTAATACTTCATTCTTTTCGGTTTTATCTGCTCCAAAGATCTTACCTCGGTATATATCAACTAGATTAGATACTACCTGACCTTCCTCTTCAGATTGATATCTTAGAATGCTTGCATCTTCAGATAGTCTAACGGTTTGCGTAAATAGTTGTAAAAACAAAGAAAACTCTTCTAACTTGAAAAGCTCTTTTTCTTCAGAGAACTCTAATATTAGGCTGCTATCTGTTGTTTGCTTAATTGATGCTTCTTCTTTCATTCACTTGACCCTTTTTTTCCATTCTAAAAACCTGTTGTTTGTATACGTGCGTAAACCTTATTTAATGCGTCAGAAAGCTGTAATAAGTTACTGTTGTATTTGTCGGCCACTACCTGCCGTGAGCTGAAGCCAAATAAATCAGCAACCACACCATGATCAACATTTTTCGCTAGATGAATGATTAACGAGTCTTCAAATGTTTTCGCTGTAGCCCAATCTAAACCAGCCTTTTTAAGCAATGTATTCACTTTGGTTCTTAGGTTTGTCGGTTGTTTGTTAATGCCGCTTTTAACTGTTCGTTCGCTCATTGCAAACTCACAAAGCCGATCATTTAATAGCGCTGGCGCATACTCACTAAAGCCCCTGTGAGTGCCTAAGTTATGCTTGTACTTAGCTGGTATGTCTTGTTGTTTGTACCAATCAAGATAATGTTCAAGCGTCTGACAAAATACCTCTGGCACTTCAATAATGCGGTCTTTTTTGTTACGACTGTAGGCGGCAGGTAAAACCCACTTGCGATATACTTCACCCTTATCATTCATCATCTGGTGAAGCTTTAATAAATTATGCTCTGTTAGCGACAAGGGAACATAGGCAAGTTGGCATATTAAATATCTATCCTTCATCGCATGCCTGCCCACGCAGGCTATGTTCAGAAGCGAATCTATGTCGCTATCTACGAATATCTGCCTTAACATCTATATGATTGCATTACCTAAATATTCCATTATGCAATATAGACTAGATCACCAAAGCGTAATAACAAGGTAGTTAAGGCAATAAATCAAGGGTAGTATTGGAAATGTCCTTATCCTTAGGAGTGCAAAGGCCTCAGCAGCCTTTGCAATTTGATAGAACAGATTTAATCGAAGAATATTTCTAGTAGTTTTCTAACAAACCATGAAATAAATCCTTGCTTGACGCCCCTATTGAAGTCGCTATCTGTAGTTTTGTTGTCATGAGGTTTATGTTTATTATTTTTTGTCATATTAATATACCTATATTTTTTTACATAACCCTAGCGTCACCATCTATTTCAATACTTAAGCTGTGTACTGCCACCAATGAAACTTATGTTGGACATATTGTTAATTGAGAATGAGTATGGAATGTCACGCAGCAAAATACCGCAATTCTTTAGTAAGACAGCAGTAAAAATATAAACATGAGATTGGTTTTTCTAGGAGTGGATGAAACGACTTATTTGTTTTAGTTTTTGTCGATTCATAATTACATTATAACATAATGAGAATCATTTGCAACAAAGTGTAGTTTTTTGCACGCCTGAGGCTTCCAATCACAGTTTTGCATTCTAGCAAGTGAGCGGTTTATCATACTGTAAAATAATTCAAGGAACTTACCATGAGAATAATTAAAGTTGATGATGACTACCAAAAGGGTAGAACGATTTATGAGATAAATATGCCATGTGGGGGAGTTGTTACACTTAACGACAGTATATACGCTGGCCCTTGTGTATTAATTGACTACGGGAGTTATGGCTCTGCTATCCCTCAGGAATGGTTTGGCATTCAAGGTTCTTATGATGACATTGCGCATGAGCAGGGGTTGCAATGTTTAAACGGAATAACCAATGCGAGTTTGATCGCTGCGATCCCCGGATTGGGCGACACGCTTGTGGAAGTTGCTATAACCCTTGAAGACTATTTTGAGTTGCTGGATGTTGAACAACTCCAACATTATATAAAACACAAGCCTAAAAAGGTTGATCAATCTTAACGTTTTAAGTTGGCTTGCAGGTCTTCAGCAAGCTTGCTTCCAGACTAAATAGGACAGGGCTTACATTCGTCATCTACTAACATGTAAGCTTTATCATTGTACAGTGCACCACGTAATTTGCAGCTCCTCGGCAAATCTATAAAGCCAAGTAAGCCAGTCTCATCAAATGAATACCCTTCAATACGCAAAAGTATGATCGCTTTAAACTGTTCGGCTCTGTGCGCTTTGACAATCCCACCGAATACGATCATGCGCTCCTCATCATCAACAACACACGCAATGGAGTTTCTTGAAATGCTCTTAGTCTTATCTGGATTGCCGTGTTTGTTTATGAGTACACGGCCATAGTTGTGACGGCATGCGATTGTTATAAGCATTAAAATAAATATAGGTAAAAGCACTGTATGTACATACAGTTTAATCATGTGGATGTAATGCAGCAAGTAAAGCGCCAAACTACTGTATAATGGTACGTTGCTGGTACGCGGTACAAAAAATTGAAGGTTAAAAAATGATGTAACTTATTGAATAGGATGAGGAAAAGCTGGTCGGCATAGCAGGATTTGAACCTGCGACCCCTGACACCCCATGACAGTGCGCTACCAAGCTGCGCTATATGCCGACTTGGGTGTAACTATACGGATATTTTTCTGAAAGGCAATAAGTAGTTGGTTTGTTTGAACATTAAATGAGCTTGTAGACGTGTAACTGCTTGCTAAACAAGCAGTCACACGTAGTTAGCTATTTATGCCAAACGCCTTTGGGTAAGGTTTTTTTCATTTTAGGGTGCAAGTTTGCATCAAAAACAGGAGTCTTACCTGCTTTAAGTTGCTGGTTGTAGTCTTTATATAGCCAAACCACAAAACCTGATAGCATAAAGAGTGCAACTACATTGACGATTGCCATTAATCCCATCGACACATCTGCCATGGTCCAAATAACGCCAAGCTCTCCCACCGCGCCAAACATCACCATGCCAAGCACGCACAGTCGAAACAACATCATGCCGTGTTTGTGATTATGCTCCAAGAACATTAAGTTGGTCTCGGCATAAGAGTAATTTGCCACTATAGAGGTAAAAGCAAAAAACAAAATGGCGATGGCAATAAACGTTGCGCCCCAGCTACCAACGTGTTCAACCAGCGCTGCTTGCGTAAGGGCAATGCCTGTTACACCAGACTCTGGCACAAGTTGGTTCGAGAGTAATATAAGTGCAGCGGTTGCAGAGCAAATAACAATGGTATCCACAAATACCCCAAGCATCTGCACATAACCTTGCGATACTGGGTGGTTAGGATTGGGAGTTGCCGTTGCGGCTGCGTTGGCTGCGCTACCCATACCTGCTTCATTAGAGAATAAACCGCGTTTAATGCCTTGGATCATCGCCTGCATAACAGCATAACCGATGGCGCCAGCGCCAGCTTGCTCTATGCCAAACGCACTATATATGATTTGTTTAAATACGCTTGGGAGTAAATCGTAGTTGGTGGCACATATATATAGTGCAACTAATAAATAGGCTAATGCCATAAATGGCACCACTAGCTCGGCAAAACGTGAAATGGTTTTCAAGCCGCCAAATATAATAAAAGCAGAACCTACAACCAATATAACGCCCATAACGGACTTAGGCACGTCAAAGGCTACTTCAAATGCTGCTGCAATTGAATTGGCTTGCACTGCGTTAAACACCAAACCAAAGGCCAGGATCAAACAGAGAGAGAATATTACCCCCATCCAACGTTTCCCTAGACCATACTCCATGTAGTAAGCAGGACCACCACGAAAGTTGCCGTCTTCATCTTTGGTTTTATAAAGTTGGGCGAGGGCACTTTCTGCAAAACTCGTCGCCATACCAATAAGGGCTATTAGCCACATCCAAAAAATAGCGCCAGCGCCACCTAGATATAATGCAACGGCAACACCTGCCATATTGCCTGTGCCAACACGCGCAGCGAGAGAAGTACAAAAAGCCTGAAAAGATGAGATCCCTTTATCGGCTCCGCTACGGCTATTTGCCATAACTTTTACCATATAAGGAAATTTAAGAAATTGAATGAACCCTAAACGAAGAGTAAAGAACAAACCTGCTGCTATTAATAGATAAATGAGGACATGACCCCAAAGTAATCCACTAACAAAGTTTAATACATCAGCCATAACTACAAAGCCTACTTATTATATGAACGGATAAATTAGGGCGCGTAATCTACCACATATATATAGAAGAGTCTTATAAAGGTCTTTAATGGTTGCTTATCCACAGCTTTTTGTGGGTAACTTGTGAGGCTTTAGTGTGTAAATCTGTATAGGTAAAAAGGATGAAAATAATCATATTTTTCCTCAAAAATCGCTTGCGCTTTTAATTCGCCGCCCTATAATGCGGCCCCACTGACACGGAGCGCTACGCTGAATAAGCAAAGCAACAACGAGTCAGAGTCGAGTAAAACTTAATTTTAAAACTTCTCAAGAAACTTAAAATTAAGTGTTGACAAAAAAATGGGAATGCTTAGAATGCACACCCCTCGAGACGCTAAAGTGTTTCGAAACGTTCTTTAAAAATATGAAGCAATCATCTGTGTGGGCACTCGTACAGATTGAGTTCTAACAGCAGAACTACCTCGGTAGGGACGCAAACAAATTTAGAGTCTCAATTGAACTGAGTGACCAACGGAAACAAGTTTACTTGTTTCAACACAGTCAATTCGATTTCTTAGGAAATCAAAATCAGAATTCAATGAGCACGAAACTTAGTTCCATTGCGAACGCGTTTCAAAAAACTTTTAATTGAAGAGTTTGATCATGGCTCAGATTGAACGCTGGCGGCAGGCCTAACACATGCAAGTCGAGCGGTAACATTTCTAGCTTGCTAGAAGATGACGAGCGGCGGACGGGTGAGTAATGCTTGGGAACATGCCTTGAGGTGGGGGACAACCGTTGGAAACGACGGCTAATACCGCATGATGTCTACGGACCAAAGGGGGCTTCGGCTCTCGCCTTTAGATTGGCCCAAGTGGGATTAGCTAGTTGGTGAGGTAATGGCTCACCAAGGCGACGATCCCTAGCTGGTTTGAGAGGATGATCAGCCACACTGGAACTGAGACACGGTCCAGACTCCTACGGGAGGCAGCAGTGGGGAATATTGCACAATGGGCGCAAGCCTGATGCAGCCATGCCGCGTGTGTGAAGAAGGCCTTCGGGTTGTAAAGCACTTTCAGTCAGGAGGAAAGGTTAGTAGTTAATACCTGCTAGCTGTGACGTTACTGACAGAAGAAGCACCGGCTAACTCCGTGCCAGCAGCCGCGGTAATACGGAGGGTGCGAGCGTTAATCGGAATTACTGGGCGTAAAGCGTACGCAGGCGGTTTGTTAAGCGAGATGTGAAAGCCCCGGGCTTAACCTGGGAACTGCATTTCGAACTGGCAAACTAGAGTGTGATAGAGGGTGGTAGAATTTCAGGTGTAGCGGTGAAATGCGTAGAGATCTGAAGGAATACCGATGGCGAAGGCAGCCACCTGGGTCAACACTGACGCTCATGTACGAAAGCGTGGGGAGCAAACAGGATTAGATACCCTGGTAGTCCACGCCGTAAACGATGTCTACTAGAAGCTGGGGTCCTCGGACAACTTTTTCAAAGCTAACGCATTAAGTAGACCGCCTGGGGAGTACGGCCGCAAGGTTAAAACTCAAATGAATTGACGGGGGCCCGCACAAGCGGTGGAGCATGTGGTTTAATTCGATGCAACGCGAAGAACCTTACCTACACTTGACATACAGAGAACTTTCCAGAGATGGATTGGTGCCTTCGGGAACTCTGATACAGGTGCTGCATGGCTGTCGTCAGCTCGTGTTGTGAGATGTTGGGTTAAGTCCCGCAACGAGCGCAACCCCTATCCTTAGTTGCCAGCGATTCGGTCGGGAACTCTAAGGAGACTGCCGGTGATAAACCGGAGGAAGGTGGGGACGACGTCAAGTCATCATGGCCCTTACGTGTAGGGCTACACACGTGCTACAATGGCGTATACAGAGTGCTGCGAACTTGCGAGAGTAAGCGAATCACTTAAAGTACGTCGTAGTCCGGATTGGAGTCTGCAACTCGACTCCATGAAGTCGGAATCGCTAGTAATCGCGGATCAGAATGCCGCGGTGAATACGTTCCCGGGCCTTGTACACACCGCCCGTCACACCATGGGAGTGGGTTGCTCCAGAAGTGGATAGTCTAACCTTCGGGAGGACGTTCACCACGGAGTGATTCATGACTGGGGTGAAGTCGTAACAAGGTAGCCCTAGGGGAACCTGGGGCTGGATCACCTCCTTATACGATTTAGAACTTATTTGTTCGAAGTGTCCACACAGATGATTGTTAGTTGGTAAGGTAACTTACTGATTAATATTGCTCTTTAAAAATTTGGAAAAGCTGATAATTAAATTCTTATAGATATTCGTATCTATAAAGAGTTTTCAAAAGTAAAACAATGCCAATTAATCATTCATTTGATTAGTTAGCATCTACTTTAGTATTCAATATTAACTTCTGGCGAAGTTGAAATCAGTCTTTGATTATCAACCTAAAACTATTTTGGGTTGTATGGTTAAGTGACTAAGCGTACACGGTGGATGCCTTGGCAGTTGGAGGCGATGAAGGACGTACTAACTTGCGATAAGCCTAGTTGAGCCAGTAAGAGGCGCTTGAGACTAGGATTTCCGAATGGGGAAACCCGGCCCTTTGGGTCATCATGCAGTGAATACATAGCTGTATGAAGCGAACGCGGAGAACTGAAACATCTAAGTACCCGTAGGAAAAGAAATCAACCGAGATTCCGAAAGTAGCGGCGAGCGAAATCGGACCAGCCCTTAAGCTTTAGTGTAGTTAGTGGAACATTCTGGAAAGTTTGACGACACAGGGTGATAGTCCCGTACACAAAAACTTATCTAAAGTGAAATCGAGTAGGTCGGAGCACGTGAAACTTTGACTGAATATGGGGGGACCATCCTCCAAGGCTAAATACTCCCAACTGACCGATAGTGAACCAGTACCGTGAGGGAAAGGCGAAAAGAACCCCTGTGAGGGGAGTGAAATAGAACCTGAAACCGTGTACGTACAAGCAGTAGGAGCCCACTTGTTGGGTGACTGCGTACCTTTTGTATAATGGGTCAGCGACTTATATTTTGTAGCGAGGTTAACCGTATAGGGTAGCCGTAGCGAAAGCGAGTCTTAACTGGGCGCTTAGTTGCAAGGTATAGACCCGAAACCCGGTGATCTAGCCATGGGCAGGTTGAAGGTTGAGTAACATCAACTGGAGGACCGAACCCACTAACGTTGAAAAGTTAGGGGATGACCTGTGGCTAGGAGTGAAAGGCTAATCAAACCGGGAGATAGCTGGTTCTCCCCGAAATCTATTTAGGTAGAGCCTCGGACGAATACTTACGGGGGTAGAGCACTGTTAAGGCTAGGGGGTCATCCCGACTTACCAACCCTTTGCAAACTCCGAATACCGTAAAGTAATATCCGGGAGACACACGGCGGGTGCTAACGTCCGTCGTGAAGAGGGAAACAACCCAGACCGCCAGCTAAGGTCCCAAAGTGTATGTTAAGTGGGAAACGATGTGGGAAGGCTAAAACAGCTAGGAGGTTGGCTTAGAAGCAGCCACCCTTTAAAGAAAGCGTAATAGCTCACTAGTCGAGTCGGCCTGCGCGGAAGATGTAACGGGGCTAAACATACCACCGAAGCTGCGGCTGCGAACTTTGTTCGCGGGGTAGGGGAGCGTTCTGTAAGCGGTTGAAGGTGTACCGGGAGGTATGCTGGACGTATCAGAAGTGCGAATGCTGACATGAGTAACGATAATGCGGGTGAAAAACCCGCACGCCGGAAGACCAAGGGTTCCTATCCCATGTTAATCAGGGTAGGGTAAGTCGACCCCTAAGGCGAGGCTGAAGAGCGTAGTCGATGGGAAACGGGTTAATATTCCCGTACTTGGAATAATTGCGATGGGGGGACGGAGCAGGCTAAGTAAGCATGGCGTTGGTTGTCCATGTGAAAGTGTGTAGGCTGGCGACTTAGGAAAATCCGGGTTGCTAAGGCTGAGACACGAGACGAGCCACTACGGTGGTGAAGTTACTGATGCCCTACTTCCAGGAAAAGCCTCTAAGCTTCAGATTATTTCGAATCGTACCCCAAACCGACACAGGTGGTCAGGTAGAGAATACTAAGGCGCTTGAGAGAACTCGGGTGAAGGAACTAGGCAAAATCGTACCGTAACTTCGGGAGAAGGTACGCTGACATTAGGTGAAGAGCTTCGCGCTTGGAGCTGAAGTCAGCCGCAGTGACCAGGTGGCTGGGACTGTTTATTAAAAACACAGCACTGTGCAAAATCGTAAGATGACGTATACGGTGTGACACCTGCCCGGTGCCGGAAGGTTAATTGATGGGGTTAGACTTAGGTCGAAGCTCTTGATCGAAGCCCCGGTAAACGGCGGCCGTAACTATAACGGTCCTAAGGTAGCGAAATTCCTTGTCGGGTAAGTTCCGACCTGCACGAATGGTGTAACCATGGCCACGCTGTCTCCACCCGAGACTCAGTGAAATTGAAATCGCAGTGAAGATGCTGTGTACCCGCGGCTAGACGGAAAGACCCCGTGAACCTTTACTACAGCTTGGCACTGAACATTGACCCTACATGTGTAGGATAGGTGGGAGGCTTTGAAGCACAGACGCTAGTTTGTGTGGAGCCGACCTTGAAATACCACCCTTGTAGTGTTGATGTTCTAACTTAGGTCCCTTATCGGGATTGAGGACAGTGCCTGGTGGGTAGTTTGACTGGGGCGGTCTCCTCCCAAAGAGTAACGGAGGAGCACGAAGGTTGGCTAAGTACGGTCGGACATCGTACGGTTAGTGTAATGGTAGAAGCCAGCTTAACTGCGAGACAGACACGTCGAGCAGGTACGAAAGTAGGTCATAGTGATCCGGTGGTTCTGAATGGAAGGGCCATCGCTCAACGGATAAAAGGTACTCCGGGGATAACAGGCTGATACCGCCCAAGAGTTCATATCGACGGCGGTGTTTGGCACCTCGATGTCGGCTCATCACATCCTGGGGCTGAAGTCGGTCCCAAGGGTATGGCTGTTCGCCATTTAAAGTGGTACGCGAGCTGGGTTTAGAACGTCGTGAGACAGTTCGGTCCCTATCTGCCGTGGGCGTTTGAGAATTGAGAGGGGCTGCTCCTAGTACGAGAGGACCGGAGTGGACGAACCGCTGGTGTTCGGGTTGTGATGCCAATTGCATTGCCCGGTAGCTACGTTCGGAATCGATAACCGCTGAAAGCATCTAAGCGGGAAGCGAGCCTCGAGATGAGTTCTCACTTTAACTTTAAGTTAACTGAAGGGCCGTTGAAGACTACAACGTTGATAGGCTGGGTGTGGAAGCATGGTGACATGTTAAGCTAACCAGTACTAATTACCCGTGAGGCTTAACCATACAACGCCAAAGTGGTTTTGCACGTTAGAAGTTAGTATTACTAGAGTAGTGTTTTACGAATTATCAGAATTTCCGAATTTAAGAATTAAACAAGGTGAACGACGAAGCGGTATCGCGAAATTGATTCACCTTGCGCAAATGGAATGCTCGTGCGATGCACGATGTCATTAAACATTTGCACTAAGAATTTGCTTGGTGAACATAGCGTTTTGGAACCACCTGACCCCATGCCGAACTCAGAAGTGAAACGAAACAGCGTCGATGATAGTGTGGCAGCTGCCATGTGAAAGTAGAACATCGCCAAGCACCTAATTAGAGAAAGCCCGATTCGAAAGAGTCGGGCTTTTTTGCGTTTGGGGTTTATAGGTTTTGATAAGCGCAGCGCCATCCAACATTTGAGGTGAGCTCATTGGCATTCGACAAACTGGCCCATTTTACCTTGCGCAAAAGGAATGTCATCGCTTCGCGCTGTGTTATTAAACTTTTGCACTGTAGCCGAAGGGTCGGCCTCGGTCGATGATAGTGTGGCAGCTACCATGTGAAAGTAGCCGCTACTTCGTAGCGACTACTTCTTAGCGAACCAAGCATCTAATAAAAGAAAGCCCGATTTGAAAGAGTCGGGCTTTTTTGCGTTTGGGGGTTGTAGGTTGTGATAAGCGCAGCGCCATCCAACATTTGAGGTGAGCGCTTTGGCACTCTACAAACTGGCCCACTTCACCCTGCGCAAAATGCGAAAAAGGAATGTCATCGGTTCGCGCTGTGTCATTAAACTATTGCACTGTATTTACCTTGCATAAAAGCAACGCTTTCACTGCGTTAGCTGTCGTGACCGGATTTATAACCATTGCTTAAAAATGTCTAAGTTTGGCATTAAGGGTATACGGGTAAGCTTGTTATGCCAAGATTGTAGGGTTTGTAATAAATCTTGTTGATAAGGTAGCAATAAGTAAATTGCCACAATGATAACTAAAAGTTGTAAGGTACTAGCAACAGGTGCGTTTAAGGAGACAGGCTTTAAAGCGCTGCCGAACGATGCCTTAAGCTCATTATTGTTGATATCAACACTGTAGCACTCATCGAGGATTAAATGCGTTAACATACCAACCGCAATAGATACACCCACCAATAAGGCACTATTAATTGATTTACCAGTTAATATCACTAAGTGAATACCAATAAGACTCATCATTAACACAAATAAGAGCGAGTGAGCCGCGCCTCTGTGTACCGTGTAACGCTCAAATAAAGGCTTTAATGCATACATGATCAGCACGTATGTGATGAATGCGCATAGCCAAAGTGCTAGTAAGTTATCGAAACTTATAAATATAGACAAGCAAATGGCAATACTTAGTGCAAAAATGGAGAAAAGACTATTGAGGGAACGGGACTTATCGGCATCCAGATCTGGTAACAGCCCAGCTAAAGAACCTATGATAAATAACATAAGTGTGTTGGAAACAGTTGTCAGCTCTGTTGCTAGTACTGTTGAGGTGAGCGCTGCGCTTGATATCACAGAGGCTTTAAAGTGAGTATCGAAATTAGCCACAAACATCCTTTAAAGAGAGGTATATCAGGTTAGTGATATGTAGGGATAAGGTGTTTGATATGTTACTGCGGATTTATTTTATCTACAACTTTCAACATATTACAAACTTAATTTTAGGTAAAGAAAAAGGCGGTGTTAAAAAGCCTATAATGGTGGTTGATGGCGAGTCAAAGGTACATCGCCATCTTTATGTTTCTTTAGCTTATCTACTTAGGCTGTGCGTCTATTGACTGGCCATTAATATCAGACGAGTCATCGCTCATTAGGTACAAGTATGTGTTCATTAATTCTTCAGGCGTTTTGAGCTTATCTTTATCTTCACCTGGGAATGCCGACGCACGCATACTAGTGCGGGTAGCGCCCGGGTTGATACAGTTAATGCGGATATTGGTTTTACCCACTTCGCTCGCCCATGTTTGCATCATGCCCTCTGTTGCAAACTTAGAGATTGCATATGCTCCCCAGAACTCACGTCCTTGGCGACCGACGCCAGAAGAGGTAAAAATAACAGAAGCATTGGGCGCTTTACGAAGTAATGGAAACATATACTTAGTGATCATAGCTTGCGCAGTAACGTTGACTTTCATAATGTTTTCAAATGTTGACACACAAAAATGTTCAAGCGGACCAAGTGACCCTAAAATTGATGCATTATTGAGTAACCCATCTAATTTCCCAAACTGCTGTTCAATTGTTGCGGCTAAATCACGATAGTTTTGTTTTGTAGCACCGCGCATATCTAAGGGGACGATAGCTGGCTCAGGGTAACCTAAGTTGACGATTTCGTCGTATACGCACTCTAGCTTTTTGGTTGTTTTTCCGAGTAATATGACGGTTGCGCCATGTTTTGCGTAGGTAAGAGCTGCGACTCTACCGATACCGTCACCAGCACCGGTTATTAAAATTGTTTTGTTCTGTAGGGCGTTTGCCGGGGCTTTATAATCGTGCATTTTTAACCTCAACTGGTAATTTTTCGGCATTTTACCACAAGTTATCGAATTTATTGTAAATATAGGTGGCGAAAGGCTACACTTTACGTTAACTTTAACTGGTCTAATGTCTTATTAAAAACACAATTACATAGTTTTAACGAATTAGAGCACTAATAATAATAAGATTATGTCGGAGCCTATAAAATGAAAAAAATGCTACTCTCACTCGCGGTTTCTTCAGTCCTCGTTGGCTGTGGTGGCGGTGAAACATTAGAAGATGTAAAAAAGGATTCTACACCAGTACTGCCCTCAGCAAGTATTAAATTTGACCCATCAAACAGTGTAATTTCTGTACCAAATGATTTATTACTTAATGGCACCAAAGATGGAACCCTTAATTTGCCAGGTGAGTTAGATCAAAATGGCAGCCCAGCACTCGCTCGTGCTAATTATGCATCGCCTTCTTTATCCCTAGGTGCACTTGATGGCTGGTCTACACAAATGCCTTATGTGATTAATTTGGATGTGCCTGTGGGGCAATCAATTAGTGCGCAGTCTGTAAGTGACCCATCGTCAGTGCGCATTTTTGAAGTCGTTATGGGGGCAGACCAAAGCGATGAGCAATGTAAGTCTGTGCCTGCGGGTATTGCTTGTCGTGTCGTTGGTGAGTTAACCAACGGCTTGACTGGCGATTTTATTTCCGCTTTAAACAGTACGAAAGATGGTATTGCAATACAGCCGCTTAAGCCTTTTAAGGCTGGTAAGACTTATATTACAGTATTAACTGACTCACTAAAAATGGAAGATGGCCGTTCGATTAAGGCTTCGTCTACCTATACCTTATTACGTCAAGACGCGCCGTTGGTAACTGATACACAGCTGAAATTACAAGCAGTAATTAAAAGCTATGAAAATGCGGTTACCTCTGAAGGTAGCTTGGCTAAAGAAAATATTATTTACACAGCCGCTGCAACGATGCAATCAGTGGGCCCAGTTGTTGGCACAGTTAAAAAGCTTATGGCAGCAAGTTTAGCTGCGGGTACAAACCCCAAGCTAACGGTTCCTGAGCAACCCATGATGACTGTTGCTGATGCACTCGCAGCGGTGATCCCAGATCCACAAACTAGAGCACCATTTCAAGCTGTTCAATACATGCGCGGCAGTATCCAGCTACCTATGTATTCATCAAAACCAGCCACCAAAGACATCAGCAGTGCGGCAGATACTTATTGGCGCGCACAGTGTGATAGTGCAGTGATGGTTCAGGGGTATAAAGCGGCGATCGGCGGGACACTTCCTGCTCCGCAAGCAGATACAAATGACGCAGCGTGTGCTGCGATGTCTAATGGTGTATTACGAGATTTTGGTTTAGATCAAACGCGCTTTTTAACTAAATACAATACCATTCCACAAGTACAATGGTTGGCCAACGTGCCAGTACAGATCACCAAACCAATCCCACAAGCACTTGGTATTGAAATGCCAGCAACTGGTTGGCCTGTGGTTATTTTGCAGCACGGTATTACAACCAGTAAAGAAGCAATGCTGGGCTTAACACTTGCGCTGAGCGCTCAAGGTTTTGCAACAGTAGCTATTGACCATCCGATGCACGGTGAACGTGGCTTAGATATTGATGGTGATGGCATTGACGATTTTAATGCAACAAGTGGTAAAGGTTCTGTACTTGCTTATATGAACTTAACTTCTTTGTTAGCGGCGCGCGATAACTTGCGTCAGTCATCAGTTGACTTACTCGGTCTGCGTTTGGGCCTAAACTTTATTAATCCTGCGCTTGGCATTAACCCAACTCAGGTAAGCTTTGTAGGCCACTCATTAGGTTCTATCGTTGCTCCTAGTTTTATCGCGCATGCTAATTTACCTTTAGACCCGCAAGTTGACCCATTATTTAAAGTACAAAGTGCTGCGCTTGCCAGTGGTGGTAGTGGTATCGCTAGTTTCTTAGCTGAGTCTGAAGAGTTTGGTCCGTTCGTACAAGGCTCGGTATTGCTTGCTGCTAATAACCTGGCTACGAAAGGTTTTGTACAATTTATCGCGACCGACGCTGCTTCACAGTGTCCTGTTCCAGATAGTATTGATGTAAACCCGCAAAACCCACAATACTTGTCTGCGGTTGCTCCATGTGCTTTTGTTTACTATACAAAACACTTAACAGAAACAGGTGATACGCAATCTCTTGCAGCGATTAAGAGTATAATTCAGCAGTTTGTTTTTGCAGCACAAACAGCCTTAGATAGTGCAGATCCATTGAACTATGCAGGCTTAGTTCAAGCCGTTCAAACACCAATATATATGAATGTCGTGACGGGGGGAGTTGATGGTAATAAAGCAGACACTGTAATACCACCTACAACAGCAAACCCACTTTCAGGAAGTACTCCACTAGCGCGCATGATGGGGCTGCAAACCGTAACAGATACTCAAATGTCACAAACGCCAATGAGTTATGTTGTAAACTTCAGCCAAGGCCATCATGGCTCGGTAGTAACGACATCATATCGCGAGAACGCAGGTGGAACACAGCAAGGCCATGCAATGGCAACCGTTGAAATGCAAACTCAGATTGTGTCTTTCTTGAAATCAAAAGGACTCTATTTGCAGATAACTAACCCTGCAGTTATTGCTAATTAATTTCAATTGCTTCAGTATTGAAAGCCGCTAGTTAGCGGCTTTTTTATTGGTTAAAAATTAGATATCAGGGAGACAATATTGGCATTTTTATTTGAATACGGCTTATTTTTGGCAAAAGTCGTTACGGTCGTTGTGGCGATAGGTGCGATCATTGCGCTAGTAGTTGGTGCGAGTCAAAAACCAAAGAGTGGATCAGGTGAGGTTGAACTCAAAGATTTGTCTAAGCAAATGGCGCAGACAAAAGAGCACTTTATAGAACAAGCTTTAGATAAAAAGGCATTAAAAGCGCACCGTAAAGCTCAGAAAAAACAAGATAGCAACGAACCCGAAGGTCGAGTATTTGTAGTGGACTTTTCGGGTAGCATGGATGCACACGAGGTGAAAAGCCTTCGTGAAGAGATCACCGCCATTCTCAACATTGCTGATAAAAGTAAAGATCAGGTGCTTGTTAACATAGAAAGTGGCGGCGGCGTTGTGCATGGCTATGGGCTTGCAGCCTCGCAGTTGAATCGTGTTAAGCAACATGGCTTGCCTTTAACTGTGTGCATTGACAAAGTAGCTGCAAGTGGTGGCTACATGATGGCCTGTGTTGCTGATAAGATAGTTGCAGCGCCTTTTGCAATTGTTGGGTCAATTGGTGTTTTAGCCCAAGTGCCTAATTTTAATAAAATTCTTAAAAAGAATGATGTAGATTTTGAACAGTTCACTGCAGGAGAGTACAAGCGAACTCTTACGATATTTGGTGAAAACACAGACAAAGGACGAGAAAAGTTTAAGGAAGAAATTGAACATACTCATGGCTTGTTCAAGTCTTTTGTTGCTGAGCATCGTTCACAGCTTGATATGGATCAGGTAGCAACTGGCGAGCATTGGTTTGCCACACATGCCATCTCGTTCAATCTAGTTGACGAAATTAACACCAGCGATGATGTCCTCATGTCTTTGGATAAAACGCATCACTTATACAAGGTAAGCTTTCGAAGTAAAAAGACGTTTGCAGAAAAAGTTGGCTTGGGTTTTAGTGCTGCAATCGAAAAAGGTGGGTTGTCACTTTGGAGCAAGTTAAATAACGCTCGATTTTAAACGCTAATAGTAAAATCTTTAAAGCACTTGCCAAACAGCAAGTGCTTTTAGCGTTAAAGCGTATATGTACTAATTATGCGATACACTTCATTAATATTATCTCCGGCTTTAAACTCTTTGATAATCGGGGTTGGATCAGAGCCTACCCATAATTTTAGCTCTGAGTCTAAATCGAAATGACCAGCGCTTTCTTTACTAAACTTTGTAATTTTACTATACGGGATACTCAGTATTTCGACCTTCGAGCCTGTTACCCCTTGTTTGTCGATAAGTAACAAACGCTTATTTGAGAAGACAAACATGTCACGAATAACTTGGTAAGCTTTTTCTACATGCTCTCCTTCGACGAGTGTGTCATTGAGTAGCTCATCGAGTTTTTCGTTGTCTACCTCACTGGCGTTACCCAAAATACCGCTTAATAGTCCCATGGTTTAGTCCTTCTGGAATAGTTGGTTCTCTAGTGTATGGCCGTTGACCACTTGGCGATACTGCCAGTTATTTTTGTAGCAGTACTTAAGCAAGTGTATATCAAATTGCTCATAGTTCGCCTGATATTCAATTATAAACTCCTTATTTTGACTTTGTGACACGTAGAGTACGCCACTGAGCTGTTTTAGGAGTTCTTTGGCATCTTTGTATTGTTCCTGCAATTGCAAGGTGATGTATTTACTACTGCCTGTTTGCTCATTACGGTTGTGGGCAGATAGCACACCTTTATCTAGATATAAAACATGGCTGCATAAGCGTTCAAGCTCTGCCAAATCATGAGAGCTTAGAATAAAGCTAATTTCATCACTTAATGCACAGATAAGTGAGCGTATTTCTCTTGCGTTTATTGGGTCTAACCCCGCAGTTGCTTCATCAAGCAGGACTATTTTTGGCTTGCCTAGTAAAGCTTGTGCAATACAAACGCGCTTTCTCATGCCATGGGATAATTCGTTAATTTTCGAATTATGATTGTCGCTTAAGCCAACTAGTTCTAATACTCTTGTGGTATCTTTAAGCGCGTCAGTTTTGTTTAGACCTTGTAATGAACCGTAAAAGCACAACTGCTTTTGAATTGAAAACCTAGGATCAAGCATGGCATCTTGGGGGAGTGCAGTTAACTTGCCAAACAAACTAGGATGACCTAGTGGTTGTCCGAGTATAGTCACGCTACCACTATCAGGCTGCAGGTAGCCACATAAGACGCTAAATAACGTTGTTTTTCCCGCTCCATTTGGACCAACTAACGCTGTAGTTGTGCCTGTCTCAATATTAAAGCTTACGTCATTGAGCGCTTTTTTAGAGCCAAATGATTTAGATAGTTGATTAACTTCGATCAATGTACTCATAGTGAACGTCTCCTAAATACAAAAACGCTCAATGCAAGCAATGCACATGTCTGCACCAGCGGTATTAGCCAAAGCACTACAGGTACGCCTGCTTGTGGGGCAAGATCAAAAAGTTGTACACCAGGGAAAGCATAAAATAATAATTCAAGAAATGGTAAGTAACTTGTTACGAGCGATAGAATGCCATTACCTAAAGTGAATAACAAAATAGCCAGTACGATAGATAAGCGAGAAGAACTGCTAATTAAGTTTAACAGCGACATGAGCGCAATAAACGGCATAACCACAATGCTCAGCTGTACGGCTAGCTTGAATGCGAGTACAAAGCCTGAAAGTAGCAATTCAGGTGCTCGGTAAGTCATTACCCCCAAAGTAGCTAACGCGGTTAACGTTATTAGGCTCGTCAAAATGATGAACTGGCCCAAAAAACGCCCCAGTAGTATTTCATCCCGCGTACTACGCAGACGTAAAAACCGCAAGGTGCCACGTTGTCTATCTCCGACAGTTTGGTCTGAACACACAAATA
Source organism: Pseudoalteromonas sp. A25 (assembly GCF_009176705.1). Taxonomy (NCBI): domain Bacteria; kingdom Pseudomonadati; phylum Pseudomonadota; class Gammaproteobacteria; order Alteromonadales; family Pseudoalteromonadaceae; genus Pseudoalteromonas; species Pseudoalteromonas sp. A25. Next base: position 1,623,023 of record NZ_AP021846.1, read on the forward strand.
ATGAAAACAGCGGAAAGCTATATAATGCGATGAGCCAAAAAATAGCAAGTTCGGCTTGTGGCCAACTCACCAACTCCCGAAGTCCTATATTCCCGGCGAGTTCTTGAGCTAGATCTGAAAACTGAGGGCTGCTTAAAAATGGCACTGCATGACCGATGGGGTAGCGCAAAATCATAAGCCATACCATTGCAAAGGCAGCTAAGGCTAATAAACCTCGTTTTGTTGCAAATAGGCGAGTAAGCTCGAAAAGGGCTAACTGCCACACTCTGACTATATTCATATATTCTCCTTTGTTTACACAATAGCTTGTATAGCAAAGGAGATAAACAGCAAATATGTTTCAGAGTGTGGCTGCTTGTTACATTTAGAGTATTAACCCATTACCAGCCACACTGACGGCCTTTATTTTGTTCATCTAAATATTTTTGAAGCGGAGCAAAGTAATCTAGAATCGCTGTCGCATCCATTTGTTGTTTGCCAGTCACTTTTTCTAGCGCTTCTTGCCATGGGCGACTACTACCCATTTCTAACATTTCATTTAGCTTTTCACCGGCTTCTTTTGAATTGTAAATTGAACAACGGTGAATTGCTTCTTTGTTTCCAGCTATTTCACATAGTGAACGGTGGAAATCAAATTGCAGAATGTGCGCTAAAAAGTAACGCGTATAAGGTACATTGCCTGGTACGTGGTATTTTGCACCAGCGTCAAAATCAGCTTCTGTGCGATCGATAGGTGCTTGGATCCCTTGGTACTTCTCTCTTAAATCCCACCATGATTGGTTGTATTGTTCAGGGCTAATTTCGCCTGAGAATACTTTCCAACGCCACTGGTCTACCAACAAACCAAATGGAATGAATGCGACTTTATCCAGTGCCATACGCATTAACAAGCCGATATCTTTTGATTCATCTGGCACTTGGTCAAGTAAGCCGATTTTTTTCAAATAGCCAGGAGTAACAGATAACGCGATGGTGTCACCAATTGCTTCATGGAAGCCATCATTAGCACTGTCTTGGTAGAAAATAGGTTGGCCTTTATATGCGCGTTGATAGAAGTTGTGACCTAACTCATGGTGAATGGTCGAAAACTCTTCGCCTGTACGCTGAATACACATTTTGATACGGATATCATCTTGGTTATCCAAGTTCCATGCAGATGCATGACACTGAACGTCACGGTCGCGTGGTTTTAAAAATAATGAACGTTGATAAAAGGTGTCAGGTAAAGGTGCAAACCCCATTGATGTGAAGAATTTTTCAGCACCCCTAACCATATCCATTTCAGAGTAGTTATGTTTTTCTAGTAATTCTGTTACATCGTAACCGGGATCTGCATTTTCAGGTGCAACAACGTCATATATATTGCCCCATTGCTGTGCCCACATGTTACCAAGCAAATGCGCTGGAATAGGCTTGTCCTGAGGTACTTTGTCTTCGCCATACTGCTCACCTAATTTCGCCCTAACGTGGCAATGTAGTGAGTTGTATAGAGGTTTAACTTGCCCCCAAAGTCGGTCTAATTCTTGAGCAAAATCATCTGCAGGCATGTCATACTTACTTCTCCACATGGCCCCAGTATCTTTATAACCAAGCTCTTCTGCGCCTTCATTTGCTAACACAACTTGTTTTTCGAATAGTGGACGCATAGGCTTTGAAATTTGACGCCAGCCTTGCCATGCATCAAGTAACTCATCGTAGTTACGATTCGTTGCCATTTTACTTGTTAAATCACCAAGACTTTGGCAGTCCTGACCGTCTTTGCAGTATTTACCTTTAGCATATAGGCCATCAAGTTCAGCAAGTAATGACGCTAACTCTGCAGACTTTTCCGCATCCTGAGGCGCAGCCATAGTCAGAGACAACTTTAACTTGTCCATCTTTCTGCGAGTGTCTTCATTTAAGTCTAGCTTATCGAAGCGTGCGGCTTCGCTCGCCAAGCGCACCACAGTGTCGGTTGACTCTTGGCCTACACTTGCAGCTAGGGCTGCTGTATCTTCAGTAACAAAGTTAGCGTAGATCCACTGTGCTCGACTGCCACGGATAGCTAAATCTTCAAGGGTAGATTGTGCATCAGCTAGAAATTTTTCAGCATCTTTTTCTGTGAGTGTTTGCGATGAAGTTGATGTGGTATTACAGCCTGATAAAGAGAGTGCAGCTGCAACAACACAGGCCCCAAGGCTTAATTTGAATAATGGTTTCATTTGATTATCACTTGTTGTTATTGATGCGCAGCATAATAGCAGTGCAACACAAAAGGGACAAATAATGTGAGACCATCTGAGATGATAAATTGAGTTTGTGTAATTTTGCAGCATACTTAAATCGAGACGAACAGGAGGTCTATATGGGCATTATCGTTTTAGTTATCGTTTTAATATGTATTGTGTTTTTTGTGCAAACGCTGCGGTATAAGTTAATTACACTGCCAGCTATGCGTTATTTCAAACGTGCGCTACCAAAGCTCACACAAACTGAGCAAGAAGCAATGGAAGCCGGGGATACTTGGTGGGACTCGCAACTTTTTTCTGGGCGTCCTAATTGGCATGATTGGCATCAGATAGACGCTCCAAAGCTTAGTAGTGAAGAACAGTTTTTCATTGATAATGAGTTGGAAACTCTATTGTCTATGCTGGATGAACAACAAATTAGACATGATAAAGATTTGCCAGAGGAGGTTTGGGCATTTCTAAAACAAAATGGTTTTTTTGCATTTATCATTCCAAAAAAATTTGGTGGAAAAGCGTTTAGTGCCCAAGCGAACTCAACCATTGTGGCTAAAATAGCCAGCAAAAGCCTCTCAACAGCGGTAACCGTGATGGTGCCTAATAGTTTGGGCCCTGCAGAATTGTTAATGCATTTTGGTACCTCAGAACAACAGCAGCAATGGTTACCTAAACTGGCTACTGGTGAGGCATTACCCTGTTTTGCGTTAACGGCCTTAGAGGCTGGTTCCGACGCTGGCGCGATTGATGATTTTGGTGTTGTTTGTCAAAAAACCATCAAAGGTGAAAACGTCGTAGGTTTGGAGCTAACCTGGTCAAAACGCTATATCACCTTGGCACCTGTTGCAACATTACTTGGATTGGCTTTTAAGGCTTATGATCCCCACGGACTGCTGGGTGATAAACATGAGTTGGGGATCACATGTGCACTGATCCCAACTGAGCATAAGGGAGTTAAAGTCGGTCCACGTCATAACCCGCTTGATCAAGGGTTTATGAATGGAACCACTGAAGGTCATAAGGTCTTTATTCCACTTGAATGGGTTATCGGGGGCAAAGCGGGGCTTGGTAAAGGCTGGAAAATGTTAGTCTCTTGTTTAAGTGCTGGACGCGGTATTTCATTACCTGCGCTAAGCGCTGGAACCGCACACTTGTGCACGAGAACTACGACCGCTTATAGCGCGATAAGAGAGCAGTTTGGCCAATCTATTGCTGATTTTGAAGGTGTACAGGAGAGCCTAGCTCGTATTATCGGACTAACCTACAGCATTGAGGCTTGTCGGCAAGCAACAGCCCAAGCGATTGATATGAACAAAAGCCCAGCGGTGATCACTGCTATCGCTAAATACCACCTTACGGAGATGTCTCGTATTGTAATGAATGATGCGTTGGATATTCACGGTGGCAAAGGAATACAAAAAGGGCCTAACAATTATTTAGCGAATAGTTACACGGGGATACCAATTTCTATTACAGTTGAGGGCGCTAACATTCTAACTCGTAACTTGATGATTTTTGGGCAGGGAGCAACACGATGTCACCCGTATATTTTTCAAGAGATCAAGCTTATTCAACAAAGTGATGGTGTTGAACATGTCAGAGAGTTTGACAAGCTGCTAATGGCACATATCCAACACTCGGGTATCAACACACTTAAAATGATTTGGCTTGGTTTAACTAGAGGGCATGGGTTATCAGTGTCAAGTGCGGGTCCTACGCAACTATTTTATAAAAAGCTAAATTGGCTCAGTGTATGTTTGAGCGTCTGTTCAGATATAGCAATGCTGAAACTAGGAGGAGAGCTTAAGCGCAGAGAAATGCTATCTGCTCGCTTAGGTGATGTGCTGAGTCACCTATATTTAGCATCATGTGTTCTAAAAAAATACGAGCATGATGGTCGTCAGCAAGGCGATCTCAAGGCTGTTAACTATGCTATTTCACATCATTTAAAAGCCGGCTTTTTGGCGTTAGATGGATTTATTGATAATTTCGCTAATAGGGTTGTAGCGCAACTAATGAAGCGAGCATGTCATATATTTGGGCATGGCATGAAAGGACCATCAGACCAAGTGATTAGCCGTTTATGTAAAAGCACATTTGCCGATAAAAGTGCCCGTGAAAGAGTCAGCCATTTATGTGCTGTTGAACAAGGCAGTGCTATAAAAGAGTTAGAAGAGGCATATTTTGATTACAAAGCGACACTGCCGGCTCGCAATAAGTTTAAACAGTGGCAAAAAAGTTACAAAGTTTATGACTTTGATAAGTCGTTCGCTGATTTAGTTGAGATGGCAAAAAAAGATCAAGTATTGTCAAAAGAGGAAGCACAATCGCTCATCAGCGCGCAAGAAAAGCGCTTGAGAGCGATTGCAGTGGACGTTTTTGAGTGATGCTATCGGGCAAATGGGTCGGGGTTAATCTTATCAACGTACCATTTGCCTTTTTTTCTAAGCATTTGCACGCTACGCATATCGTCAACTTTGTCACCGTTGAGATAGCCTGTAAAGACTAAATTAACTTTTGCCTTGTCTCCGTATTGCTCGCGTAAGCTCGCATTGGTCATATCAACTTCAATGGTTACCTCATCAAACTGCATGTTAACAAGGTTTCTCGTAAATTGTGAAGCCGTCCCATAAGAGCGCATAATCCTGGCTAGTCTAGGTGTTGCGTGCTCAAGTGCAATATTGATGTTATCTTTATTGTATAGCGCATCAAAGTAAACTGTTGCTGCGTAGGATGGGTTACCTTCATCACCACGGGGAGTATCGTCGCCTCCACATGCAACTAAGAATACGCTAACAGCCACTAGAATAGTTTTTATCAGTTTCATAATAAATTAAATTAGTTCTAGATAATCTTAGTGTGTATTCAAATTACTGATATGTAAAGGTGTTGATGATATTGAAATAAAAAAAGCTCGTATTTCTACGAGCTTTTTGGTTGGGTAAATACAATGTTTAAACTTGTTCGGTGACTGCGTTATTCATGTCGGCTTTTTTTACGCGCTTTTTGAACAGCGCTTTAATATCTTCCAACATCACGTATTGACACGGAATGAGTATTAAAGTGATCACAGTTGCAAATAGCACACCAAACGCCAGAGATACAGCCATCGGGATAACAATTTGGGCTTGTAAGCTTGTTTCCATAATAATTGGCACTAGGCCCATGAAGGTTGTTAACGAAGTAAGCAAGATTGCTCTAAAGCGCAAGCATCCGGCTTCCACTACCGCTTGCTTGATAGATGCGCCTTCTTTGCGTGCTTTGTTTACAAAATCAACCATGACTAATGAGTCATTTACAACCACACCAGCTACCGCAATGATGCCAAAGAATGACAGGCTACTCATGGTCATACCCATTACAATATGACCTATTACTGCACCTACAACACCAAAAGGGATCACCGACATGATCAATATAGGTTGTGAGTAAGAACGAAGCGGGATAGCAAGTAATGCAAAGATAATCATTAGTGATAATGCAAAGTCTCTTACTTGCTCTGCCACACTGTCCATTTCTTCTTGAATACGACCTGCTACATTACTGGTTACTCCAGGGTAGTTCTTAAGTAAGGCTGGCAGGTAGTCATCGCGAATTTCTTCAGCGATTTTGAATGGTTCTGCTTGATTGGTATCAACTGATGCCCAAACATTGACTGTGCGCTTGGCGTTTTCACGTCTGATGCGATTTACACCATCAACTAACTTAACATCAGCGACTTCAATGAGAGGCACTTCGGCGCCTGATGGGCTAATAATACGTACATCTTGAATATCGCTGATAGAGTTACGAGCGTCTTTAGGGTAGCGGATCATTACTTTAATTTCTTCGCCATCTCTTAAAATACGCTGTGCTTCTAAGCCGTAATAGCTAAAGTTAACCTGAGAAGCAACGTCTGATAAAGTGAGGCCCATACTGTAAGCCAGCGGCTTAAGTTCAAGCTGTACTTCATCTGTTGCACTTTGCATAGAGTCGTTGACATCACCGACACCTGCAATGCCGTTTAACTTGGCTTTTAGTAGGTTAGCGACTTCTTTGAGTTGATCTTTGTTCTTGCCCTCTAAGCGGAAATTAATATCACCATCGTCACGGCCGCCGTTCATAATGCTGTCTTCAATATTAAGTGTTTTCACGCCTGGCAATGGTGGCATTTGTTCACGCCACAATGCACTGAGTGCAAAAGTATCAATTGGGCGTAAGTCTGGTTCCACTAATATAGCCATGATGTTTGCTCTAGTGCGGCCACGTAGGCTGACTGACAAATCTTTAACCATGCCTGTTCCATACTCAGCTTCAATTTGCTTATCTACAGCTAAGATCAAATCTTCAACTTTTTGAGCCGTTTGCAATGTGGCTGACTCAGAAGAAGACAAGTTCATTTCGATATTAATTTGTGGAAAATCATGCGGAATTTTAGGGTTGGCTACAAACTTAACCAGTCCACCAGCAAACAGGCCGCCCGTGACAATAATGATGCTTAAAAAGCCAACGATCACGGTATAACGGTAATGGATACAACGCTCAATGAACGGACGATAAAGGTTGTCGATGAAGTGTTTTAATCCACCATCTAACGCTGCGCGTAAACGATGGAATGGGTTCTTAGGGTTGCTAGGCTTGTTTTTCATCGCGGCTAAATGCGCAGGTAAGATCAATTTAGACTCAACCAAAGAGAACAGTAAGCAAAGTATGATCACACCACCAATCGCTTTAGAAAAAGCAGCCGCAGGGCCAGTTGCAAAAGTTTGTGGCAAAAATGCTGCGACCGTTGTTAATACACCGAATGTAGCGGGGATCGCGACACGTTTCACGCCACGAACAACATTGTCTAGGGTATGGCCATGCTTTTCTATTTCAGAGTGAACAGATTCACCAACAACAATAGCGTCGTCAACGACTATGCCCAATACTAAAATAAATGCAAACAGCGAAGCTAAGTTGATAGTGATATCTAAAGTGCCCATGGGCATCAGTAAAAACGCACCCAGGAATGAAACAGGTAGGCCCATCATTACCCAAAATGCCAATCGAACGCGCAAGAATAGTGCAAGCATCAACATTACTAAGATACCGCCGAGGATCATATTCTCGATCATCATATTTAGGCGGCCATTGAGGTAGTAAGTTAAATCAATCAGGGGCTCTATTTCAACACCTGCAGGCAGCGTTTTAGAGCGCTCAGCAAGGTAGTTTTTGATGGTTGCAGCAACTTTAGTGATATCCTGATCTTTAGAAGCTTGAACTTCAAAAGTGAGTGAGTTCTTACCGTTGTATTTAGAGTATTGAAGGCCTTCTTCAAAGCCATCGTGCACGGTTGCAACGTCACCTAAGCGAATTTGTGCACCGTCTTCAAGCGTTAGTAAAGGTAAATTCTCAAATTCATTACCACGATATGCTTGGTTTTCAACGCGCATTGAAATATAGCCATTTTCAGAGCGTATTTGGCCTGCAGACATATTGGCTGAAAAAGCTTTAACTGCTTGAGAAATGTCCCTAAAGCTTAGGCCGTATTCCCTTAGTTTATCCGGGCTTATCTCAATACCAATTTCATAATTCAAGCCACTATGAAACTCCACTAAGTTAATGCCGGGTAACGCGAGCATTTCGTCGTGAATAGTATTTCCTAACTCTTTAAGCTGGCCATTGTTAAGGTCGCCATACAAAGATAGCCACATGACTTCTTGTTTGAATTTATCGTAGCTTACAATTGGGCGTTCCATACCAACAGGGAAGCTCGGTATAGAGTCAACCTGCATTTTTACTTCGTCAAGGACAGTAAGTGGTTCGTAATGATCTTCAACTTCAATCCAAGTTTGCGAAAAGCCACGGTTGGAATAGGTGATCATACGCTTGATCCCTTCGAGTCCTTCCATTGCCTCTTCAACTTTAATGGTGATCCCTTCTTCAACCTCTTGTGGTGCAGCACCTGGGTAGATAGCTTGTACACTAAGCCAATGGCTTTCAAATTGTGGGAACATTTGTTTGCGAATTGAAAACGCAGTAAGCAAGCCACCAATTAAAATAAATATCATCAGAAGGTTTGCAGCAACAGGGTTGCGTGCAAACCAAGCTATTAAGCCTTTTTCAGTTGGCATACTCATATCTTACTCCTCTTTTAACGCAAGCTGAGTATCCGCTACAGGGGTCGTTGCATCATTTAGTCTAAGCTGCATGCCTTCTGTGGGATATTCAAGCGCAGAGGTAATAAGTTGTTCACCATTGCTTACGCCCGCATCAACAATCGTATGGCCATCATATTCGCGAATGACACTAAGCGACTTAAAGCTTAGTGTTTGGTCATCTTTGAGCACAGCAATGCGGTTGTCTTTTACCAAATGTTGAGGAATTGCTGCTGCATTGTTGATGGTTTTACCATTGATTTTTGCATTTAGATAAGCACCAAAGCGCAGTGCTGTGCGCTGATCTGAGTAAGGTTGGTCTACTTGAGCAACTAGGTAAGTCATGCGACTGCGCTGGTCAATTACGCCTTCGCTGCGGACAATTTTACCATGCCACTTTACTGGTTTACCTTCAACTTGTGCGGTTAACGTCACATCAGCATTAATGCCACCGTTAACCAGGTACTGTAGCTCGTTATCAGCAACGGGCAGGCGAATTTCGGCGACCGAAGTGGCGTTTAACACGCCAAACTGGCTACCGGCATTCACAACGCTGCCTAAACTTAAGTTTCTGCTCTCGATGATCGCATCGTATGGCGCTTTGATGTATGTGCGCTCTAGATTACGTTTAGCACGTTTCACACTTGCTTGTGCTGCTCGAAAGCTAGCTAGCTTTTCTGCTAGCTGTGGTTTGCGAAGATATAGCTCTGAGGGAATAGTTTCATTGGCATTGTCTTTAATTCTTTGCCATTCTGTTTTTGCTACATGAGCTTGGGCTTGCTCTATTTCAAGTGCTGAGCTTGCGCGAGCAAGGTTTGCCTCAGCTTCAATCAATGCAGCTTCATAGTCGTTCGGATCGATACGGGCAAGGATATCGCCTTTTTTTACAAATCCACCTCTTACAAAAGAATTTGATACAGCAATCACTTGGCCACTTACTTGAGCCACGAGTTCAGTACTGTATTTAGGTTTTACCAGACCATATGAGTCAACGTTTAACTGCATGGGGGCAACCATAATCGGTTTTGCTTCAACAAGCGGGTGAATTACTTGTTCAGATTTTTTCTCAGGAGGTTGTTTCATTGCCGAAAAGGCAACTGCAGCGCCAATGCCTCCTAATAATACCGCAAGGGGTAAGAATATTTGTTTTTTACTAGCCACGTTATCTTCCTTCCAACTGTTGATGTTGTAGGTATCAGTGTAAATTTGATACCGATAACATGCATAATAAACGATAAGATATGTCTAGTTGTTTATTTAGGTTCCTAAGTTGTAACAAACCATTACATATTGAGAGTTTTGTAATATTTTAGACAAATTGAAGCAGGCAGATATGAAAAAGGCCCTAAAGTGGGCCTTGTAAAAAAGTTGGAGTAATTTGGCGTTACATAACGCGCATACCAGGCTCTGAGCCATCGTCAGGGTTTAGAATGTAAATTTCTTTACCACCGGGGCCTGCAGCTAGCACCATGCCTTCAGACATACCAAAACGCATTTTACGAGGTTTTAAGTTGGCAACCATCACTGTTAACTTACCTTCGATATCTTCAGGTGCGTAGGCTGATTTAATACCAGCAAATACTTGGCGTGTTTCGCCGCCTAAGTCTAAGGTGAGTTTGAGTAACTTTTCAGCACCCTCAACATGCTCAGCTTTGGCTATTCTAGCGACTCGCAGGTCTACTTTAGCAAAATCATTAAACTCAATTTCTTCACCAATAGGCTCTTTTGCAAGCGGGCTATTTGGGTCAAGTTTTGGCTTATTACTTGCCTCAAGGCTCTCTTTTGACTCTTCTAGCATTTGGTTTACTTTATCCATATCAACGCGCTGCATAAGCGCTTTGAATTTGTTGATTGAATGACCTGTCAGTAATTCTTGAGCACTTTCCCAAGTAAGCTCAGTGTTCAAGAATTGCTCTACATTTGCAGCCATACCAGGCAAGACCGGCTTTAAGTAGGTCATTAATATCTTAAACATATTCAGACCTGCAGAGCATACATCATGAGCTTGTTGTTGCGTTTGCTCATCTTTGATAAGTACCCATGGAGCTTGTGCGTCGATGAACTGGTTAGCTTTGTCGGCAAGAGCCATGATCTCACGAATTGCACGGCTATACTCACGCTGCTCATAGTATTGAGCAATCGTATCAGAAGCATTTTTAAATTGCTCCATTAGCTGCGGCTCAAGCACGTTTTCGCTCATTGTTCCGTCAAACTTTTTACTAATAAATCCTGCACAGCGTGATGCAATATTGACGACTTTACCAACAAGATCAGAATTTACACGTTGTGCAAAGTCTTCTAGGTTCAAATCAAGGTCGGTGATCCCACTATTAAGTTTAGCTGCAAAATAGTAGCGTAAGAACTCAGGATCTAAGTGCTCTAAATAGGTTCGCGCTTTAATGAACGTGCCTTTTGATTTTGACATTTTTGCGCCATTGACGGTCACAAAACCATGTGCATAAACGTTTGTAGGCTTACGGAATTGCGCGCCATCAAGCATTGCTGGCCAGAATAAGCTATGGAAATAGATAATGTCTTTACCGATAAAGTGGTATAGCTCAGCTTCAGAGTTTTCACCCCAAAAGTCATCAAAGTCTAGACCTTGTTTATCACATAGATTCTTAAAACTTGCCATGTAACCAATTGGTGCATCAAGCCAAACATAAAAATACTTGCCTGGTGCGTCTGGTATCTCAAACCCAAAGTAAGGCGCGTCACGGCTTATATCCCACTGCTGAAGACCGTCAGCAAACCACTCTTCAAGCTTATTTGCCATTTCGGCTTGTAAAGAGCCTGAATGTAACCACTCTTTCAGCATGCTTTCAAATGCTGGTAAATCAAAGAAAAAGTGTTCAGAGTCTTTTAAAATCGGGGTTGCACCAGACATTACAGAGCGTGGGTCTTTTAGCTCTGTTGGGCTGTATGTTGCTCCACATGCATCACAGCTATCGCCATTTTGGTCTTGGGCGTCACAAGTAGGGCAGGTACCAGTGACAAAACGGTCTGGTAAGAATATGTTCTTTTCAGGGTCGAACAGTTGTGAAATGGTACGTTTCTTTATGTGTCCTTTAGCATCTAACCGTTTATAAATAAGCGCGCTTAATTCACGATTTTCTTCACTGTGAGTGCTGTGGTAATTGTCAAACTCAATGTTAAAGTCAGCAAAGTCGCGTTGACGCTCTATGCTTACATTTTTAACCATTTCTTCAGGTGTGATCCCTTGTTTTTGGGCATTCAGCATAATAGGTGTGCCATGAGCATCATCGGCACATACATAATATGTCTCGTGACCACGCAATTTTTGAAAGCGAGACCAGATGTCAGTTTGTATATATTCTAACATGTGGCCAAGGTGAGTTGGCCCATTTGCATATGGCAATGCACTTGTGATGAGAATTTTTCTCTTCGTCATAACTTTTCCAATAATGTCGCGTGGCTGTGATTAATAATCAACCAAAGCGCTTAGTTTAAGCTTACACTTTCCATTTACTCTGGACGTAAAGCATCAATAGACTGGTTTTAATGGGTTGAATGTTACATAATTCCGAGGCCTTTTTCATCACTAGAGTATGTTTTATTTCTATGTTTGGTCTCAATAAACTTTTTAAAAAAGACAATCCATTAGAGCAGCAAATCGTTAGTGAATTGGCCGCGTTTAAAAACAGCATATTTCCTTTGGGAATTGAAGCAGATTGGATTGATAATCTAGATATCCAAAAAACGGCTATAAAAATAGCATTGAAAGTGCCATTTGCAGCCAATGGAATGGCATCATTTTTAAGTGACGTGCTAACTAAGAAGCTGGATAAACGCATTGATGTAACAATATGTTGTGAGTTGCCTTCGCAATATCAATATAAAAAAATCAAACATATCGTGCTCGTTGCGTCGGGCAAGGGTGGGGTTGGAAAATCGACCACTGCGGTGCATATTGCGCGTGCGTTACAAACGCAAGGTGCACAGGTTGGTGTATTGGATGCTGATATTTACGGGCCTTCTATCCCGTCTTTGTTTGCAGTGTTGAATGAAAAGCCGACAACACAAGATAATAAAACGCTTAACCCAATCATCAAAGATGAAATTAAGGTACAATCAATTGGTTTTTTAGTTTCCCCAGAGGATGCGACCGTATGGCGTGGACCGATGGCTTCGCAAGCGCTCAATCAGTTATTAAGTGAAACTCAATGGGGAGAGCTTGATTATTTAATTGTGGATATGCCTCCAGGAACGGGTGACATTCAACTTACGATGACACAAAAAGTGCCAGCTAGTGGTGCTTTGATTGTAACGACACCTCAAGACCTAGCACTGCTAGATGCGCAAAAAGGTATTGCAATGTTTAATAAAGTTAACTTGCCTATTTTAGGTTTAGTCGAAAACATGAGTCACTTTATTTGTACGCATTGTGGTGAGAAAAACCATGTTTTTGGTAAGCAAGGAGGTCAGCAGTTGGCGCTTCGACATGGTGTCCCGTTACTTGCTGAGATCCCATTAAATGTTGAAATTAGAGAAGCATCGGAACTGAGACAAAGTGTGCTCGCCCAAGATACCGGTGTTTTTGAACATTACGTAGCATGTGCTCAAACTTTGAGTAGCATGCTGTACTACCAAGCATTGTCGTCACCTAGCGTCGATATTGTAATAACGGATGACTGATTAATGAGATTGTCAGATAAACATATAAAACAAGCAATTGAAGAAAAAAAGATCCAGATAGAGCCTAAACCTAGTGACGACATGATTTCTGGGATCACGGTTGATTTACGACTTGGAAATAAATTTCGCGTTTTTCAGGACCATGCTGCACCTTACGTTGATTTGAGTGGCCCAAAAGATCAAATCAACGCGGCGATGGAGTCAATCATGAGCGACGAAATTGTACTTGACGATGGGCAAGCATTTTTTCTTCACCCCGGGCAGTTAGCACTTGCTATAACTTATGAATCTGTCACTTTGCCTGCTGATTTGGTCGGGTGGCTTGATGGGCGTTCTTCGTTGGCTCGTTTAGGCTTAATGGTGCATGTGACCGCACATCGTATTGACCCTGGTTGGTCAGGTAATATCGTACTTGAGTTTTATAACTCGGGTAAGTTGCCTTTGGCACTTAGGCCAAAAATGAAAATTGGGGCGTTGAGCTTTGAAACGATGACAAGTGCAGCTGAGAATCCATATAATATCCGTAAGGACGCAAAATATAAAGGTCAAAACAGTGCATTAGCAAGTCGCATAAGTGCTGATAGTAACAACGATTAGTCACATACTAACCGGGCAGTGTAATTTAGTGTAAGCCGTTACACTGCTAGTTTAGCTCTATTCCACTCGCAATAACTCAGAAAGCTTCCATACTTAATATGAGTCGTGCTTAACGCGTGATGAATTTTAAAGGAGTTAAGATGGGTATTTGCAAAACCATTCGAAGCGTACTGCTTAGTATCAGTGTACTAATAAGCTGCTTTTCATTCGCGTCACCTGCATTTATATATCATGATGTGAACAATCAACAAACAATTGATGACATCATTAAAGCTCGCAATGAATTTACCGCACTGAACACTCAGGCAATAGTCTCGCCAAAACTGGTCTCTACTTGGCTAAAAATAGACACTTCCCAGTTGACCAAATTGACGTCGCCACAAGTTGTGTATTTAGAAAAGCCAATTAACAGTAGTGTAGAGTTTTATCATGTTAACCAAGGAAATCTCGTTAATAGGGTTATGATCACGAGCGATAATGCTTATAACAGTCGATTACAAAACATATTGCCTCATATAAAATTTTATCCAACTGAGCCTGATACTCAACTCTACATCCATCTTAGAGCGCCTTACGCAGTAAAGTTTGAATATCATATTGTTACTGAACAAGCGTTTAGAGCGTTGAGCCAATCGAAGTTGTTTTGGTATGGCATTGAGCTTGGCTTACTGTTTTTTATCGCGTTAGCATTTTTTGTGATCTCGGTGCTGGTTAAGCGTATGCATTTGGCCTTGCTGGCAAGTTACATTACCTTTTTAGCTATTCAATGCAGTATTAACAATGGCAGTATCGTTTTTTACTTACCCATTGAAATAGGTGAGACAGTCGCTGCTTTAAATGGTAGTTGGCTTATTTTAGCGTGTGCAATGTGTTTGCTTTATCATCAATCTTACTTTTCATCTATTAAAGACAATAGAAGCTTATCTTATGCTATTTGGGCGGTAGCGGCTGGGTTCGTTGTTATTGCTGCTATGTCTTTTGCTATACAAACGTCTTTATCAAATCAATTTCAAGTGCTTAGTTGTCTGTTAACGGCGGCTTTGTTGGTAACTGCCTATTATTATGTTTGGCGAGAGTCTGGTAGCGGATTGTGGCTTGCTGGTGTGACTTGGGCACCTATGTTGCTACTTGGACTCGCTTGGGTTGCAATGCAAGTCGCGATGGTGTCTATTGAGCAAATGCTTGTATTAAGCAGGTTGGCGATAGCGACTCACATATTATTACTTATAGCCAAAATTTTTATTAACGATAAAAAGCTAAAAGACCAGATGATTTTTTACAGCTTGCATGATCCTGATTCAGGTTTACCCAATCGAGTTGCGTTAAACCAGCATTTAACGCGTTTGGCTAATGCCAATAAGCACCACACTCTACTGCTATTCAAACCGTTAGTACTTCGCTCTATACGTCTCAATATTGGTATTGAGCAATCAAATAAGCAATTAAATGAGTTGATCACACAGCTTTGTATGCAATTAGATAGGTATGGTTTGGCTGCGCTTGACAGCACGGCGGAAAATAAAACAGATATTTTTCGCTTAGATGATGCCACTTTTGGTATTACGCTCATGGGAAAACTATCTTTAAGTCAGATAGAGCAGTATGTCTGTATTTTATCTGCAGTATTTGAAGAGGGAGTTGAATATAAAGCAACACGGCTCGTTGATGAAATTGAAGTGGGGGTTGCGCATTCACCGCTGCATGCTAAAACCGCAGAAGGTTTAATACAAAGTGCCATGTTGGCACTTTCTACCAAATCTGAACAAAGTGACCACTGGCAAATTTTTGACCTTGCTAACTCTGTGATATCTGAACGTCGCATGAGAATTTCATCGGCTATTAAAGAGGCCATTGATAGTGACTGCTTTAGCTTATATTTACAGCCTCAGGCTAACCTTACAACGGGCAAAGTGTATGGCGCCGAGTGTTTATTGCGGTGGTTTCATCCTCAGTTAGGACAAATTCCACCAGACGAATTTATTCCAATTGCAGAGTCTTCTGGATTGATACATTCGTTAACAGAGTTAGTTATTGAAAAAGGCCTAAAGTATCAACAACACATTATCGAACAGTATCCAGGCCATATTTTATCCCTAAACATGTCTGGCAAAGATCTGACAAAAAAAGAGTTACTTGTTCACCTTATCACCTTAGTTAATGAACTTAATTTAAACCCTTCACAGATCATCATTGAACTAACAGAGTCTGTCACTATTGCAAATGAAAACATGTTAAAGAGCGTGTTAGATGATTACCGTAGAGTAGGGGTTAAGTTGGCAATAGACGATTTCGGTACCGGTTATTCGTCCTTGGCCTACCTAAGTCGTTTAGGTTTTGATGAACTCAAAATCGATAAACAGTTCATTATGGATATCGAAACTTCTAAGAGTAATCAAACTATTGCTAAAGCAATGTCTGATATGGCACATAGCTTAGGCTTAAAAGTGGTAGCAGAGGGCGTCGAAAGTATTGAAAGTTATACTCGGCTTGAACATTATGGATGTGATTATGGACAAGGTTACTTTATATCTAAGCCACTGCCATTTGATGAGTACTTACGCTGGTTGTATGAGGTTAACCAGAGCGATGATGTAAAGCAGTACCTAATACGCTGAAATATTCGAAAATTATATCGGATAGAATAGCGGTGTTTATTGCACTAGGAAACCCACCCTGATGTGCGAGTTCACTGTTTTTGACTCCACTTACTAAGTAGTCGTTGCGAATAACGCTATTATTTGCAATGCATGTTTCAAAAGCGCGAGCGCTCAACTCTTCGGGACGACTGAAGTACAAAATGCCATATCGTTTATCTAAATTTTTGGCACTTTCAAAAAATTCACTGGGTTGCGCTCCTTTATCTGTTAAAAATATTGTTTTAAAGAATTTATCAAGTTGCAGGTTAAGTGGGTGAGGGTTATAAATTGGTTGCTTAAGCCATACACTCGAGGCGAATCCGTGGGCGTAGGTGTTTGCAAAAACTCGTTTGCAAATGTAATGGTCAAATGCATGCCACCATTCATGTGCAAGTGCGCCAGCGCCTGCATTTTTTGCTAGTGCTAATGTTCGAGTCGACGCATTATAATGAGCTTGAACGCCTAGTTGGCCTCCGGTTCCAAAGGCAAAGTTCAATGTGTTTTTTAAGCCAATTACAAGTGGCGGAACTTGTAATATCTGCGCTAGATCAGCCAGTGCATCGTAGATCAGGTTTGCGCCAATACGCTGCTCTGACGCGCTTACCCAACTGCCAATTGTGATAGTTTTAAAACCGAAAGTTTGCTTTATTTCATGAAAGTCGGTTTGATCTCCGAAGCGATATTCAGGGCCCACTCTTGTAAAGTTAGATGTCAGGCGAGCGATACGAGCCATCAATCATATCTCGCTTTAATGTGTTGCGGCATGTACTTAGTTTGTTCAGTTATCATCCCATTTAATAGCGTGAATAGAGGCTGAGGATCAATATTTTCGTACTCATGTAAAAACTGAGTGGCAGCTTCAAGTGACGATAGGCTATTTTGTTGTTCAGCTTTGCGGATCCGATATTGGTTAGAAGGGAGCTCAGCAAATGTTACTGACGGGAGCTCAGTTAACCAAGGATTAAGCGCCAAAATTTTATGCGCTTTTTTCCATGTGCCGTCAATAATTATAAGGGTATCAATTGGCTGTTGCTGTTGCGTTAGTTGCTCAATTGATATGGCTTTTTCATTGGGGTACAACAGGGCACTTTGTCGGCTTGTGATCAGTTGCTTTGCTTTTTCGAAGTCACGACTGCTCTCACCATTGAATATTTCAATATTAGTTAATTGAAGTGCTAAAAGTCTTACCGTGTTTTTAGCGATTGACGCTTCACTGGGGTGCTGTAAAACTACCACCTTTGTGTGTGTAGATATTGGCGGGCTTACGTATTTACAAACACAGGTGGCTTTAGGGTAACAGCAATTTGGGCAGCAACTTCTTTTCATTGTTTGTTCTAAATCTATTTAATGTGATAAATATTACCATATATATTAAATTGTTTTGCTAACCAAAGGCGAATTGTCTAGCATTAGTAACAACAACCTGTTGGAAGGGAATTATATGAGTGTAAGTATTGATAATGGGGCATTGGAAAGTATGCAGT
This sequence comes from Pseudoalteromonas sp. A25, assembly GCF_009176705.1. Lineage (NCBI taxonomy): Bacteria > Pseudomonadati > Pseudomonadota > Gammaproteobacteria > Alteromonadales > Pseudoalteromonadaceae > Pseudoalteromonas > Pseudoalteromonas sp. A25. Next base: position 1,640,737 of record NZ_AP021846.1, read on the forward strand.
CCCTACTTGGAGAGCAGTTTGAGGATACTTTAGTTTTCTGCTGTAGTGAGTTTGAAAGGTTGGAAAACGATCTTAAGCTGGCATTAGACTCTGATAAACAAGAAGCAATTAGGCATGCCCATAGTTTGAAATCAAACGCGGCTCAGTTTGGCGCGATAAGTTTAAGTAGTACTGCCAGAGCCATTGAGCAAGGGCTTATTAAAGGAGATGACGCCAGTGTTGAGGAAAATATGCAGGTGATCACGGAACAAGTAGTTGGCTCGAAGTCACAACTATTGCAATGGCTGACTATGAATTCATAACTTCCATTATTATCATCAATATCTTGCGATATCCCTCTAGTTTTCATCAGCATATTTAAGCTATGCTAAGCGGTGGAAATGGGGGGATTAATGACTAAAATTACAAAAAGTAACAAACTGCACGGTGTATGCTATGACATTCGTGGTCCGGTGCTAACTCAAGCCAAAAAAATGGAAGAAGACGGGCTTAAAGTATTAAAGCTCAATATCGGTAATCCAGCTGCTTTTGGCTTTGATATGCCTGAAGACATGCACAGAGATATTATTCGTAACTTATACTCTGCGCAGGGCTACTGCGACTCAAAAGGCCTTTACTCCGCAAGAGTCGCGGTGTATCAACACTATCAACAAAAATCTTTACCACATATTAGTGTAGATAATGTTTATATTGGCAACGGTGTCAGTGAACTTATCCAAATGACAACACAGGCATTGCTAAACAATGGTGATGAAGTACTTATACCCGCGCCTGACTACCCCCTTTGGACTGCATCAGTCACACTAGCAGGCGGCACGCCGGTGCATTATCGGTGTGATGAGCAACAAGATTGGTTTCCAGATCTCGAAGATATAAAGAAAAAAGTAACCAACAAGACCAAAGCACTGGTGCTAATTAATCCAAACAATCCAACGGGTGCTGTGTACGACAAATCCTTATTACAAGGATTAATTGATATTGCGCGTGAACATCAGTTGTTGCTGTTGTCGGATGAAATCTATGAAAAGATCCTGTATGACGGCGTTGAACATACATCTATTGCGGCAATGTGTGATGACTTACCTGTGATCACTTTTAATGGTTTAGCTAAAACATATCGTGCAGCGGGTTTGCGCATGGGGTGGATGATTTTAAGTGGTAAAGTGAGTGCAATGAGTGATCTAGTCACTGGGTTAGATATGCTTGCTTCGATGCGTTTATGCGCAAATGTACCCGCTCAGTTTGCAATTCAACAAGCACTTGGTGGCGTCCAGTCGATAGACGCGCTTATACAGCCAGGCGGGCGTCTATTTGAACAACGTAACATAGCCTATGAAGGCTTAAATAACATCGATGGTTTATCCTGTGTTAAGCCTAAAGGGGCATTATACGCGTTTGCCAAAGTTGATACGGCTAAATTCAATGTGAAAAACGATGAAAAAATGATGTTGGACCTACTGCGAGAAGAGAAAATTCTGCTCGTTCATGGTCGAGCTTTTAATTGGCCAGAGCCGGATCATTTTAGATTGGTATTTTTACCTCACAAAGATGAGTTAGAACCCGCAATGGCGCGTATGGAACGATTCTTTTCAAGCTATCGTCAATCATGATGAATAGAGGATACAACCTTGTCTTGGGCTGTATCCTCTTTGACACCAGTACACACTAATTTTTTTGCTTAAAGCTGAGTCACACGCCGCATATTTTTGGACTTGTCAAGTTTAAGCTCACAGCGGCACTGTTATATTAGTAATAAACCGTTTATACAAGCTAGGCAAATGATTTAAAATGGTTTGTTTACCCGATACATCATTGGCAACTAAGGCTGCAGTAATATTTTCTATAGTTTGATGTTGTTCTAGTTGTGTCGCAACCAGTCGATGGCTGATATGCCATGGTTCCTGAGCGACCCCTCCTTGGAAGTGAGCATATGGTTTAAAAAAGCCATAGTCTGTTAGATGCTCGTCTAACCACTGGTTAAATTCAGCGAACGGGCCGCCAATTTGGTACTCCCAAGGCTCAAGCTGTAAAGATTGCGAGGGTGGCAAACAGTTTTTAGCATATACATCAAAGTCGCTACCAAAATGATGTCTACTAGCTCCTGGCAGAGCAGAGAACAACATAATTGCTTCGCACCTTTGAATATCATTTAGTTGCGTTAGTTCTACTTTATTTCCTTGTAAATCATACACAGGTCGCTCTGCAACAAACTTGGTATTCCAAATAGTAGCTTGGCGAGCAAAGTCCCTATGAGCAGAAGCAATGCAAAAATCAAATCCTGCCTTTTTGGCAGCAAATGCAAGGGCTGTTAAGTCACTAACGACATCAGTGTGAACCCCATGGCTATACCAGTCTGTTAAGTGGCTTTTAGATAAACCGCAGGCGACTTGCGAATAATCCATATATCCCCTTAAGCAAGTAGTTTTTCTAATATGCGCTCATATATCAGCGCAAGATTTTCTAGGTCTTCAATACTGACACATTCGTCTACTTGATGAATGGTTGCATTGATAGGTCCTAGTTCGATGACTTTGCATCCAGTTTGCGCGATAAAGCGCCCATCAGAGGTACCCCCTGTTGTTTCTGGGGCCGCATCTATCCCTGTTATATCTTTGATTGCATCTAGCGTTACATCTAGTAGGGGACCAGGTTCTGTTAAAAACGGCAGACCATTTAAAGTCCAATCTAACTCATAGTCGAGTTGATGAGATTGCAAAATATCATCGACTTTTGCTTTTAGCGCTTGTTCGGTTACTTCTGTGCTAAAACGAAAGTTAAATTGCACATCCAACACACCGGGGATCACATTGCCAGCACCGGTTCCACCTTGAATATTTGAAATCTGAAAGCTGGTGGCAGGGAAGTAGTCATTGCCATTGTCCCATACAGTTTCGCTTAGTTGAGCAAGTGCAGGAGCTGCTTTATGGATAGGGTTCGATGCTAAATGCGGGTAGGCAACATGGCCTTGTTTACCTTTTACCTTTAGATGCCCAGTAAGTGACCCTCTGCGTCCGTTTTTTACGACATCTCCTAGCGAGGACCGCGACGATGGCTCGCCAACAAGGCACATATCTATTTTTTCATTGCGCGCTTCAAGCAGATCAACCACGCGAGTTGTGCCATTGATAAAGGGTCCTTCTTCATCCGAAGTGATTAAAAAAGAGATAGATCCCCTATGATCTGGGTGCTTTTTAATAAAGCGCTCCGTTGCTACTATCATGGCGGCTAAAGAGCCTTTCATGTCTGCAGCACCTCGGCCATGAAGCATGCCATTATGGATCTGGCCATCAAAAGGAGGGTATCGCCAGGCAGAATCAGTGCCTGTTGGGACCACATCAGTGTGGCCCGCAAAACAAAAGTGAGGCCCTTCTGTGCCTTTTCTAGCCCAAGTATTTTGGGTATCAACAAAAAAAAGTTCTTCAATTTTGAAGCCCAGAGCACTGAGGCGTCGATTCATTAACTTTTGACAACCCGCATCTTCGGGGGTGACTGAACGAAGCTGGATCAAAGATTGAGCAAGCTTTATTACATCGCTATCTATATATTCACTCATAAGGAGAAAATCTCTTGGTACTGCTCTTTTTTAAAGCCAAGATAGTATTTGTTTTCGTTCACTAAGATTGGGCGCTTAATCATGGCCGGTGACTCTAGTAATAGTGCTTTGGCGTTTTGCTCATTGAGAGTTTGTTTTTGCTCTTCACTTAACGCGCGATAAGTCGTGCCACGCTTGTTGAGCACATTCTCCCAGCCTAATTGGGTAAAAAAGCTCTCAAGTAGAGCCTCGTCTATGCCGTCTTTTCTATAATCATGAAAGTTAAATGCAATGTTATTGTCGGTAAGAAACTTTTTCGCTTTTTTTATTGTATCGCAGTTTGGGATACCGTACATGGTGGTCATTGTTTATGGCCTTATTTTGGTTACTTTTTGGTTAAGGTGAGTAGGGGGTCTTGTCCAGCACTCACTTGCCTCAATGGATAATAACATGGTCCTAATTTATCTGCATTTAGCACGATTAGCGTGCCAAGCACTTTTAATTGGGAAGATGGTAAATCGAAATATGCGAGAATTTCGCCTTGTTCAACACGCTCTTTACCAAATGCATTTATCGGCTGTCTATCAAGTGAGGCATATTCGCTTGGGAGGTGCACGTGAACAAGTAACTTTAGGCCATTATTAGCTACAATAATAAATTCACATCCTTTGCGCTTTATTTGCTCTATGGCGCCAGCGACCGGTGATGTCACTTTATTGCTTGTCATTTCAACACACACACCTCTGCCTAACATACCTGTTGAAAATATGGGCTCAGGGTGTACCGTTAGTGGATGAACCTTACCAGTAAAGGGACTGGCAAGGTGCATAAACAGGTTGCTAACCGAAGTAATAGGGGCGTAACTTGCTGATTTAGAAAATTGCATTTAAAGCACCATATATCCGTCTTTCTTGAGCGCTTTTATAGCGGTTTCAATTTGTTGCTGTTTAACAAGAATATAATCAGTGTCATAGGTCGACACTGAAAAAATAGAAACTTTGGCTTTGGCAAGTACTCCTGAGATGTTTGCCATAATCCCCGTTAATGAAAAACCAAGTGGGCCGATAACTTCTAGTACACGCCAATCTCCCTCTGCTGCAAAGCTATCAAGTTTTATAGTACTGGGACAAACAATAGACAATTCGTCTTCAGTTTTGGCAATGAAGTAAATGTCGGAACTCATTACCTCACGAGGAATGTTGGCGTCACAATCAAGGCTATGAATGGTAAATGTTTGGCTGAGCAGTTGCAGCGTTTGTTTTGACATGCACCACCTTTTTGCAATTGAGTCATGTTAAATAGTATAGCCAAGAGTTTTATAAGTTAACCTTAAAAAATCTTGGCTAGCAGGCAATTAACGTTGTTGGTCAGCAATTTGCTGGGCTTGTATTGCAGTGAGGGCAATGGTAAAAACAATATCTTCTACTAGTGCGCCACGGCTTAAGTCGTTAACAGGTTTGCGCATGCCTTGTAGCATTGGGCCAATACTTATCAGCTCAGCACTACGTTGCACTGCTTTGTATGTTGTATTGCCCGTATTTAAGTCAGGGAATACAAACACAGTTGCTTTTCCTGCAACTTTGCTGTCTGGTGCCTTTTTCTTTGCAACATTTTCCATAATGGCTGCATCATATTGCAATGGTCCATCGATATCGAGATCGGGTCTTTTCTGTTGGGCCAACTTAGTTGCTTCGCGCACTTTTTCAACGTCTGCGCCTTGTCCTGATGTTCCTGTACTATAACTGATCATAGCAACACGAGGTTCTATGCCAAACGCTGCTGCGGAGTCTGCTGATTGGATGGCAATATCAGCAAGTTGCTCTGCAGTGGGGTCGGGGTTAATCGCACAATCACCATAAACCAGCACTTGGTCGGGTAATAGCATGAAAAACACAGAGCTTACCAAAGATGACCCAGGCGCGGTTTTGATAAGTTGTAGAGGAGGCCGAATGGTATTCGCGGTGGTGTGTACCGCGCCTGATACTAAGCCATCAACTTCATTTTGTGCAAGCATCATGGTGCCAAGTACAACGTTATCTTGTAATTGTTCTTGCGCTACAACTTCTGTTAAACCTTTGCCTTTGCGTAACTCAACCATGGGGGCAACATATTTATCAATATGCAGCTGAGGCTCGATAATTGTTACGTTATCATTTAATTCAACCCCCTGCTGAGCTGCAATACGTTCAATTTCCTCGCGCTCACCCAGCAATACTGTTTTGGCGATACCACGCTCGCCGCAAATAGCAGCTGCTTTGATTGTTCGAGGTTCATTGCCCTCTGGCAGCACAATGGTTTTATTGGCTTTGCGGGCCAAATCTGTGAGTAAGTAACGAAACGCTGGTGGTGATAGTTTGCGTGTTTTAGCAACGCCAACTGCTAATTGATCTAGCCAATCTGGGTCGATATGATTTGCATTGTGCTGTTTTACTTTATCGATCCGTTGCTCATCGTCACTGGGTACTTCCATATTAAAGTTATGTAATAGCAGTGATGTTCGCCAAGTATCTGCTGTTGTTGCAAGTATCGGCAGGCCAGTTTCCATCGCTTGTTCACACAAGGCCATAATACGGGGCTCTGGTTTAAAACCACCAGTCAGTAAAATAGCGCCAATCTTGGTGCCATTCATTGCTGATAAGCATGCAGCTACAAGTACATCTGAGCGATCTCCAGGGGTGACGAGTAAAGCGCCTGGAGTAAAATGATTAAGAATATTAGATACGGTTCTTGCACAAAATGTTACGCGACGCAAACGCCTATGTTCCATGTCGCCTGCATTAATAATCTCTGCTTTTAGGTAGTTGCTTAAATCAATAACGCGGGGGGCAACAAGGTCAAAGTCCCACGGGATCGAACCGAGTAGCATAAAAGGGTGCTTGCGAAAAATGGGCAAAGAGGCCAAACGGTTCAGTTCATTTTCGAGCGCTTCGGGTTCGTGTTGATCAACTAAATCTGCGCGAGCTCTTCCCTGTTCATCTAATGGCGCATTCACTTTATTAAAAATACAGCCAAGTACTCGAGTGTGATTCACGGTACCGTAGTTACCAGCTGCAATTTCCAGTCTGTCTTCTAATTGCTCATTTGTGTCATTGCCAGGTGTTAGCACAAATACAATATCAGCTCCAAGTGTTTGTGCTATCTCTCTGTTCACTCGACCGGCATAGGGTTGCAAACGGGTCGGGACCATGCCTTCAATGATTGCAACTTCGTCATCAGCAACGGCACTTTCAAAACGTTCAACGATTTCTTCTAGTAAGTCATCACCTTTACCATCACCAATCATTTGTTCTGCATAACTTAAATCGAATGGCATGGGGGGGGTTACCGCAGAGCCTTGTTTTACAATGACGGTTGATTTCTCAGGTCCGTGTTCGTCTTTGCGAGGTTGTGCGATAGGCTTGAAAAAATTCACTTTGACCGCTTTTTGTTCAAGGGCCCTAACTAGGCCAACCGATACCGATGTTAGGCCAACACCTGTAGATACCGGAATAAGCATGATACGACGACCCATACTATTGCTCCTTCGCGATGGTTGCTGCATCCGTTGCAATGACCCACTCTTCATTGGTTGGGATGACGATTGCACAAGGCAGTTCGCCCGATGTGATAACGCCTTGTTGGCCAAACCTAGCACTGAGATTTTTATCATTGTCTAACTGCAAGCCTAAAAAGCTCAGTTGAGAAACGACTTTGGCACGGATGGTATCGGAGTTTTCGCCAATACCACCGGTAAAAATTAGTGCATCAAGTCCGCCTAGTGGCACTGCAAATGCGGCTATTTGTTTGGCTAGGCGGTAGCAGAAAATATCTAGTGCTAGTTGTGCTTGCTCATGGCCGTTTGCAGCGGCTTCTTCAATCGTTCTGCAATCATTTGAGAGTTCACTGATCCCAAGTAGGCCGCTTTGTTTATTAAGCAAAAGGTCTACTTGAGTTGGTGAGTATTTTAATTGATTCACTAAAAATGCGAATATACCTGGGTCAATATCACCACTGCGAGTGCCCATCATGAGTCCTTCCAGTGGGGTGAGGCCCATACTTGTGTCGACTGATTGACCGTTTTTAATTGCAGTGACAGAGCAACCATTGCCTAAATGAGCGCTGATCAGGCGAGAATTATTTGCATCTAACTCTAAAAGTTGATGTGCTTGGGTCGATACATAATAATGACTGGTGCCATGAAAGCCATAGCGACGAATCCCATGGCTTTTATACAGCGCGTAGGGTAGAGCATACAAAAACGCTTGTGGTGCCATAGTTTGATGAAATGCGGTGTCGAAAACGGCGACCTGAGGTAAAGTTGAAAACGCAGCTTGCGCCGCTTCTATGCCAAGTAAGTTCGCAGGGTTATGTAAAGGTGCCAACGTACTAGTTTGTTTAATGGCTTGCAGCACATCGTTCGTTATCAGCACAGAATGCGTGAAGTGTTCTCCACCATGAACAACTCGGTGACCTACAGCAATAAGCTGTTCGTCGAGTCCAAGCTGCTTAACGAGTTCGACTAACCGTGCGATGGCAACTTGGTGTGCATCGCCTTTATCGAGCGTGATCGTTTGTTTGGAGCCATCGTATTTATACTTTATGAGCGGCTGCTGCTCTGCAAGGCACTCAGCTAGCCCTGAGAGCACCTCTGAACCAGTGTGAACATCGATGATAGCAAACTTAAGACTTGAACTACCACAGTTTAAAACCAGAACATGGGAAGATGACATAATGACTTTCCGTTTTGACAATAACAGTAAACGCATATTAAGCTTAAAGCATAGTGGCGAATAAGCTACGCGCTAGATAAAGGTATAATTGACTTTATGTTTTACAATTTTACCCGAATTTTTACTTAAAAGTTAGCACCTAGGAGTGATGATGCAAAATAGTCTTATTTCACAAGTGCAGCTTGGACGCCAATACGCAAAGGAGTGGCCGATGCGCAAAGAGCTTGCGCCAATGTTTGCGGAATTTAGAGTGATTAAAGCAACCGAATTATCTCTGTCGGTAATGCCTATTTTGGCGATATTTTCGGTGTTTTTTCAAACAAGTCAGCTGGGTATGCAATATTTACCGCAGGCGATTGCAATTGCTTTGTTTTTTCTTTCTCTACCCGTTCAAGGACTACTGTGGTTGGGTAAACGTTGTGAGACGCCACTGAATCCCTCTCTTTGCACTTGGTACAATGAGCTTTACCACAAGATGGTTGAAAATGGCTACGACAGACCTATCGCGTCAAGAAAGCCACGTTACAGAGATTTGGCTAAGCTGTTGACAGATATGTTTAATAAAATGGACAAGGCATTCACAAAAGAGCAGCTCTAGTAAAGCGAGCTGCGCCGTGATCTTTTAGCCTTTTTCAAACTCGCTCAGATAAAAAGAGAGTGTGACTTCGTGACTTGTGCGTTCATTTATCAACTGATAATGAACGTCTTTAAATTTCCACGCAAATGGGGTCATTTGTATTAAGTGTTCAATGACCTTTGCTTCTATTGTTTGCTTTTGTTCAATCAGTGTATGATTTTTAAGTACAAACCCTTTGGGGGCGGTTACCGGCTCGTGTAACTGTACATCATCATAAATAAATTGCTTTAATTCGAACAGATGCTTGGGACCTGGGCTAACAATTAGCAATTTTCCGTTGTTTGCAGATAATCGATACAACTCATTTTCAAAAATAGGGGCGAACACGCTGAGCATAACGTCTGCAGCCCTATCCGCAAAGGGCGTTTGTTTTATTGACGCTACGCTAAAGTGAACATTTTTATAGCGTTTGGCTGCATACTTTACTGCCGATTTAGATATGTCTACACCATATATTTGGGTATCGTCTTGTTGAGATACTGCATTAGCCACAGCGTGCGTGTAAAAGCCTTCACCGCACCCTAAGTCAATCACACATTTTGGCTGGTAACGACAAATTAAATCGACGATAGCTTGTTGTAAGAATAAATAGTGATCAGTTGCAAAAAATGCTCGTCGAGCTTGCACCATTTGTAAATTATCGCCGGGTTGTTTGGATTTCTTATTTTGTACTGGTAGTAGATTAATGTAGCCTTCTTTAGCAAAGTCAAATTGGTGGCGATTTTCACAACATAAGCTTTGCTTTTGTTGCTCTAGTGCCATTGAGCATAAAGGGCACTGATACAGTAGAGTCATCGGCTTAGGTATTCCTGATCATAGAAAGTTTTTACCCAATGAGGGCGATAGGTAATGAGCAATGTGATGGCCATACCATTTAACATGGCTTCGGGAAACCACATGATAACGGCATAAAACATGTAATTTGCTTTTAAAGTGGCGAGATCATACATTCCACTTAGATAAAAGTAACCACTGCTTAAAAGTATTTTGGCTGCGCCAACAAAACCTGCACACAAAAAAGCGCATACAAAAATGTAAATAAAAAAGTGCCTAGGCAAAAACTTATAGCACAATAAATAAATACTATAACTGAGGTATATCGGTAAAAATGCGGTGAAGGTTAAAAACTCAGGTAGTTGGCCCACAGTTAAGTCGCTAAAGTTAACTAGCAGTATACTTGCAAGTAGCGCGCTTAAGCAGGCTAAACGCCAACCCATAACTAAAGTTACTGCTGTTATCCCCAATATATGAATATTGAGGTTTTCTAATATGCCAGCCTTTATTTGCCAAAGTAATGCGATACAAAGCGAACAAGCAAATAGGCCTGTTTGCCTTGCTGGGCGACAGAGCAAGGCTGTGTAGGTTTGTTTGTTAAGTGTGGCGACAAAAAGTGCCGCCGCTGTCAAAGTAAGCCACATGATTAAATGTTAAACTTAGCCCATATAGGAGCATGATCTGACGGTTTTTCAATACCGCGCAGCTCATAGTCTATGTCACTTTGCGTACATTTTTCCATCAGCATGCTTGTAGCTAGAATGACATCAATTCGAAGTCCTCTATTGTCATCAAAGCCGCGCGAACGGTAGTCAAACCAAGAATATTGCTGTGTATCTTCTGGTTTTAGCTCTCTAAATGTATCTTTGAGACCCCAAGACAAAAGCGTATCTAACCATTGGCGCTCTTCTGGTTGAAAAGAACACTTACCAGTTTTAAGCCAGCGTTTACGATTGGCTTCTCCAATACCAATGTCTAGATCAGTTGGAGAAATATTAATGTCGCCCATCACTATTAGGGCCTGCTCATTGTTGCAGTGCGCTTCTAGGTGGGTCATAAGGTCGGCGTAAAACTGGCGTTTATAGGGAAACTTTATTTCATGATTAATATTATCACCTTGAGGGAAATAGCCATTCATCACCGTAACTTCTTCGCCTGTAGAGCTATCAAAACTGCCAATAATCATGCGCTTTTGAGAGTCGTCGGTATCAGTTAAAAAACCTTTTTGAAGATGTTTTGCGGGCGTCTTCGACAGTAAAGCAACGCCATAATGTGCTTTTTGACCATGAAAATAGACGTGATACCCCATCGCTTCTACATCTTCTACCGGAAAAGCTTCATCATGTACTTTGATTTCTTGCAAGCCTATGATGTCGGGCTGATGCTTGTCAATGATAGCTTGTAGTTGATGGAGTCTAGCTCTTAATCCATTGATATTAAAAGAAATAACTTTCATTTTTACTACCTTATAGCGCCAATGATATACCGGTCATTGGTACTTAAACTTTGTTTAGAGTGTTGTTTTATAATGAGCAGTTTTTGATATTTTTTATTTAAAGCTGAACTTGTGAATCATATCATTCATTAACTAAGAGCAAAATATCCAAGTGGAGTAAGTGATATCTTGGTGGTTTGGAACTAAGCGTTCGAAAGGAAATAAAAAGCGCCGCTTTAGTAATGTAAACGGCGCTCAATAGTTGGCAAAATTAGAATACGAAGTCTACGCCAAAGGAGATAGCTCTTGAGTCGCCATGATAAGCCCAACCGGTAGGTTTGTGGCCTTGGTCAACAAACTTATCATATTGAATCTTAAAAGCAGCACTAGGTAAAAAGTTATAACGTAAGCCAAAACCAAGAACATAGTGCTCTTCTAGGTCTTCTGTGGGCACCTTCGAACGTTCATGATCGGCCTTTGAGTAAGAAATGTAAGGCTGGTAGTCACCCCAGTTATAAACTAAAGAGAGTAAATAGGTTGGGAACTCAGTTCCTACATCGTCATCATAATCGACCATATTTATATCAAAAAGCAAGGTGAACTGGTTAAGTGAGACATTACCACCTAGGCCTAAAAATGTTTGCGAAAATGGTGTGTATGGGTCAATACTACCGTCTTGCTGAATCGTTTCCCTATCACGATCATTTGTGAAATACACAAATCGTAAATCAAAGTTGTCCCCAGAAACATTCCAGTTCATGCCGGTAATATCGGTCCAAAACTCGTTAACTGTTCTAGCATTGCCGCCATACAGTTTGTTGTAATAGAGCATTTCAACGTTGTCATCCGAGTATTCGTTACCATAAAAGAATGTGAGTGAGTTAGAGAATCCGCCTAACTCAAAATCATACATGGCACTTATCCCATTAAACTGAGTAACTTGCCACCAATATAAATTTGATGGTGGGCGCATCCATGGGTAGGCATAACCCACCTCTGAAAACTCAGAAAAGTAATACATCGGAATATTGCGACGGCCCGCCATAATTCTGAGGTTTTCTGATGCCTGGTAGGTGACGTAGTACCAATCAAACTCAGGCTCAAAATCATCGACGCCTTTTGCAACCAGCTGGGCAGTAGCAGAAAAATTATCAGCTAAGTCCATAACAGCCTGTACGGCGAAAATGGACTCTGCTTTAAAGGTTAAATCATTTTTATATTGGCCTACATCATAAAAATCGGCAGTAAATATTTCGTCTCTTGTTTGGCCGGGATTTAGCGGGTCGTCAACCGTCCCCAGTGTTTTACCAGCAATAACTGAGCCATAGCCACTGATTCTGAGATCTGCAAATGCACAAGTAGACACCAGCATGGCGATACTCGAAGTAACAGTTAATAAGTTTTTCATCTTTCTACCCCTACTTAAAATGTTGCAACGACTTTTACTGCATCAGTTGCAGCGCTTGCGTCGACATAGCCAATGGCATCTGGATTAGAAGAAACTGCAGAAATGATATCACCTGCTGAATCCATCTCTTGAGGAGGGGTACCTTTACCCGTAAATAAAATTTTTGACCAGTAAGCTTTGACCTGACTACTCGACTTGCCTATGACCTTTGTATTGAACTCATCGGTTGCGGGGTCGCCAGAACTAGCACTGATTAGAATGGCTGATCTACCATTGGAAAACGACTTTGTTTTCCCCAAAAATATTTTCTTGATTGTTTCTTGATCAAAGGAAGATGCATTGCTTGGGTGAACAATGATCGCTACCTCTGCAAAAGCGTTAGAAACACTGAACAGACTAAAAGTGGAAACTGCAAGAACAACTTTCCACGTTACTTTTTTTACAGGCCATAACATAGCGAGTTCCTTATGTGAGTTACAAAGAGTCAAAATTTTTTATATAGATAACAAAATTAAAAATAGTCTCTTAGTAAGTTTATGCAAGTATTTGTAGTGAAAATGTAAATTGTGTTTTAAATGGAACCGCACAGGTAATTTTAAGTATTAAAGCCTAGATTTGTTTTATATGAACCTAAATGAACCTAAAAGCTTCCCCATTTAAGGTAAATCGGCTTGGCGGGCTTAAGTAGGATTTGTTACAGCGCTGGAATACGCGCTATGTAATGGCGCTCAGGAAAGGTTAAAAACTAGACTTTTATTGTAAAAAAATGAACAGTTGTTAGCGGGGCTCGGTGAATTCTTTTCTTAGATGTAAATAGTCTATTAAATACACAAAAAAGGCAGAATTTATCATTTACAACGAAAAACCTGGTTATATAATGCGCGCAAATTCGTTCAAATTGGGTATATTATGTTTAAGTCACTATCATTAATTATTGCACTCTCAACGGTTACATCTGTTTCTGCAAAAGTAGATTACACTGCGGCAAATGCGTCACCAGAATCACAAATTTGTGTAATTGCAGCCCAAGAAGGACTTAGCGCAGCTCGTACGGAAGCACAAAAGCACGGTATCTTTATTTCTCGCTTTTCAAAAACATTGGTATGCAATGGCACAGATGTTCGCGAAATTGCAAAACAAGCGGGAGAAAACAGCAAAGGTTCAGCACAAAAGAAGGTTGCACTTATTGCTAAAACTTCTACTGCAGAGACTGAGCTATGCATCAAAGCAGCAAAAGATGGTGTAGCGAGCATCGCATTACATGGCCATAAAGCTCGTAGCTTGCGTTGCAACGACATGCCTGTAAAAGAATTCGTTAAACAATACGGTAAAACAGCGATTTAAGTGGATTAGTATTGTTGAATAAATAATTTAGTAACGAGTTATTTCTCTCAGCTTGTTATGAATTAATTTTAAACGCCAAGTCATTTGACTTGGCGTTTTGCTTTATTCACTAGCAAACAATCGCTGATGAGTCCGGCGAGCATACTCATCGGTCATACCACTTAAATAATCCGCGAGAACTCTCATTTGCAGTTCCTCAGAGCTTGCATGAATATACTGATCTTGTGTTGTATATGGCAACAGCCGCATCGGATCGCTCGCCAGTGCCCGAAATAAATCGATTAGCAGATTTTGCCCACTGAACTCTATTTGCTGCATTTTAGGTTCTCGGATCAAGCGTTCAAAAACGAATATTTTTAGTATATCTAGGATGTTAGAAAACTCTTCATCTAATGAGACACTGTATTTTAAAAGTGGTGATTCAAAATTATGGTTTTGGACTGAAAGGGTGCTGTTAACGATGAATAAATTAACAAGTTCACCAATGGCGTCTTTGCGCAATGCTTCATCTCTGGAAAACAGTCGGTGAGTAAGCTTGTCGAGGTTCTTTATTAACCATGGAGAGTCTAAAGCTGCTAGCTTAGGCTGAGCGTATTGGGCCCAATCGGTATGCGTCAATGTATCGGTTGCAATAGCGTCTTCCAAGTCATGAACTGCGTATGCTATATCATCAGCAAGCTCCATTATTGCGCAGTCTAAAGATTTGAATAGCGTTTTACACCGATACTGGTCAATTGCTTGGTGCTGTTGCAGTAATGCTTGATCGTTAAGAGTAAAAGGCGAAATAATCCAGTCGAACACATCTCTATCACAGTGATAAATGCCTTTTGCAGGTAACCAGTCATTTGCTTTTATAAATCGTTGGTTACTGTCGTGAGTGGGTTTGTTGAACCATAATGTATCGATAATCGCGGGGTACTTAACAAACCCAAGTAGTGTTCTACGTGTTAGGTTCATCCCAAACCCTTTGCTATATGGTTCAAGCTTCGCAACTATTCGTAAAGTTTGTGCGTTTCCTTCAAAACCACCATGATCCCCCATTAAATAGTTCAGAGCGGTTTCACCGCCATGACCAAAAGGCGGGTGGCCTATATCATGAGCCAAGCATAAAGTTTCAATCAAGCTGGTTGAAGGAAAGTGTGAAAAATCAGGGTGTTTAATTTTTAAATGTCTTAGCAAGCCACTACCGATTTGGGATACTTCAAGTGAGTGTGTGAGGCGAGTGCGATAAAAGTCGTTGACGCCAATACTCATAATCTGCGTTTTTGCTTGTAACCTTCTAAACGCTGCTGCATGAATAATTCGAGAACGGTCTATTTGCCATGGTGAGCGGTTGTCATTTGGGCGGTGTTTATGCTGTTGTGATAATCTTTGTTGCCAAACTGTTTGCATAGATGCTCCGTATTGCAGTAATCCATAGGCTATACTTTTACACGATAAGTGCACAGAAATTCGCGTTTAATTATAAGTTTAAGTATAATTGGCCGTTGATTAATACGTTTAAAAAATGATGCTATGTGCTTGTATACCGATACTAGCAAGCTAGTTAGGTAACTTACAGTCTTAAAAATGGAATTGACTGGCACAGAGGCGAAGAGGACAGACATGCAAGTCAGAATTATTAAATTAGTGTTAGTTTTAGTGTCTATTTGGGCGTTGAGCTACCCATTTATTTATCCAACTTCATCTTTGCAAACTTCAAGCGAAGTGTCGCAAATTAAGGCACCAGTTAAGCCAAAGGTGGTTGAAAAGCCTTTACACAATGTAACGCTTCCAGATTTCTCAGCTATTAGCGACGTAAAAGAAAAGAAAAAACGTTTTTTTGATTTTATTAAGCCCCATGTCGTTGCTGAAAATAAGTTAATTAAACAACATCGCGCCACACTTGAAATAGCGCTTATGATGTTACAGGTCGATGAAATTTTAACGAAAGCACAACTTAAAAAAATACACTCTATTTTTGACTATTACCGCCTAGATAGTAGTGAATTGTCGGTAGCGTCTTTGCAAAATGCGCTGCAGCATGTCGATATCATTCCTAAAGAGCTTGCGCTCATGCAGGCAGCAAACGAATCGGCTTGGGGAACCTCTCGATTCGCTCGAATAGGTTTAAACTTTTTTGGACAGTGGTGCTACAGAAAGGGCTGTGGAATGGTTCCTAGAAACAGGGATAGTGAAGCGGCTCATGAAGTTGCAGCGTTTCAGTCTGTTCGCGCTGCGGTTAAATCATATTTTAGAAATATAAATACGCACGATGCATATAGTCAGCTGCGAGCCATGCGTGCGCAGTTGCGGGCGCAGAAGCTACCCATTGAGGCGACAACGTTAACACAGGGGCTTGTGGCATACTCTGAACGTGGCGATGCCTATATTGAGGAACTCAATGATATGATACGTCATAACAAGGATTATTTTGATGAGTAATAAGTGGTTGGTATTCTCTTTAGCGTTGCTTGGTGTTTTTAACAGTGCTCATGCAAAAGAGTTTGTTGTTTCTTACGACGGGTTTTATGACAGATTAAAAGTGATAGAAAAGGGCAATTTTGAATTTGCTCGCGTAAATTTCTATGTAGTTGATATTGCATCTTTAGAGCCTTGTGAAATAGCGAAAGGTGAGATTGTGACCGAGAATACAACATCACCTTTGACTTACACCCAAGATGCTCAACTCCTTTTGCCATACGACAAACAGTTAGATAAAGACAAAGCTGTCGTGGTGATAGAACCAAAGAATCCTAAACATGATTGTCAGCTTAAGTTTCAAATTGAGGCAGAGCACTTTAGTAAAGATAACTTAAATAAGGCAGATATCTTTCAGTTGCATTCAGAGTTTGAAGAACTGTTGGAAGATTTATCAGGTTTTTTTGTTAGCAAGTTGATGGGGTTCTTGTTGCCTGATCAGAAGGGGATCAAGATTGCGTTTAAAACGCCCATGGTATTTCATGATGAGCAAGTAAAGTGTGATAAGCACATATGTACTTTTGAAGTTGGTGCAGATTGGCAAGGCCAAACTGTCGCGTTCTTCAACAATAGTGACAATATCAAAATTGACAAAATAACACCTTGGATTGAAAAGTAGTACTAACCCAAGCTTATATTTATAAGCTTGGGTGAATATAGACTCATGAGATTTTAATACTGGCCAGTTGCCATATTAAATGTTGGTCACATCGATAAATAATGACTCATCAATGTTGGTAGATGAGACAGTTGCTTCGTTAAATTCGTATTCGGCTCTATCGCCTTGTCTGTCAAGAGGCAGGTTGTTGAAGTCAAAAAGTTCTCTGTCTGCTAGCTGGCTAGGACTCACATTTTGCATAGCTTTGAACGCGTTTTCAACGCGGCCTGGTGTTGCTTTGTCCCATTCGTTAAGCATGGCTTTAATCGTCTGTCTTTGTAAGTTTTCTTGAGAGCCACACAAATTACACGGAATAATAGGGAATTGTTTTTGCTCTGCAAAAGCAATTAGGTCTTTTTCTCGACAATATGCCAGCGGTCGAATGACGATGTTTCTGCCATCATCAGAGCGTAACTTCGGTGGCATCGCCTTGAGTCTAGCGCCATGAAACATATTTAAAAATAATGTTTCAACCATATCGTCTAGGTGGTGTCCCAGCGCTATTTTAGTTGCGCCGATTTTCTCAGCAAAGGAGTATAGGGTTCCGCGTCTGAGCCTAGAGCATAATCCACAGGTTGTTTTTCCCTCTGGTACTTTTTCTCTGACGACTGAATATGTGTCTTTATCAACGATATAGTAAGGGATGTTGAGCGTTTCAAAGTATTCAGGAAGAATATGCTCTGGAAAACCAGGCTGTTTTTGATCTAAGTTGACTGCGATCACCTCAAACTTTATGGGAGCCGACTTTTGCAAACTAAGCAAAATATCCAGCATGGCAAACGAGTCCTTCCCACCACTGATGCAAGCCATAACAACATCATTGTCTTCTATCATATTGTAATCAACAATGGCATTTCCAACGTTTTTTCTTAAACGTTTTTGCAGTTTATTAAATTCAAGGATCTCTTTTCTGTTGTCTGTTTGACTCATTACAGGCACTCACATTTAGTCAACATTACTGACTGGTTTATCCAATAAAATAGTGGGGCGTGATTATACGGACTTTTCGGTGTGTACACTAGTATTGATAAGTTCTAACTTCGAGTGTGCTATCAATCGCGATTGTTTAGGAGTCTAGTTTACATATCAAAATTGCCGAGAGGTTTTGTTCACAACATTTCTTTAGGCTTGCACAGGTACAATCTCAATTGCTATTAGTATAATTATTTGAGTTGCTTGCTGTGTGATATAGCGCCATGAGGATATCAGCAGCTGCTATAAAATTGAGGTTTTCCAACGCAGTTTGAAATTGAACAAATTGCTCTTTAGGTAATAGTTTGTGAAGGGATGTTATATTCGACTCAATTTTATCGAGCGCAGCTAAATCTTGTTCTTGGAGCATTTTTACAATTTGCTCTATTGGCTCAAGGCTCAGCTGTTGAATGTCCGCAGAATCATTGCATAGCATAGATGCCGCTTTGGACTCTTTCCATGCTAAAAGTAGGGCACTACTGTTGGATTTAAGCGTATGTAGTGTATCAATTAATTGTATAAAATTTTCATTTGGGAGTGTCATGCCATTACGTAAATCGGCTTCTATTTTTGAGGCGAGTGCGGATAGAGCGCTTGCTCCTATCATGCCTGCAGTGCCTTTTAGTTTATGAATTTGCGTTTTAGTATCTTTTTCATCCTTTATTAAGTCCTTAAATTTAAATTGTTTTTCTGAGTTAGAGAGCAGGTTGCTATTGTTGTTTAACAAACGTTCTAGTGTTTTAAAGAACAGTTCTTTATCTCCCATAAGCATATGTTTAGCCTGCTCGATATCAAGTCCTTCAATGCTTGGCCAGTCATCATTGTCATGATGAGCGTCAGTTTTAATTGCACTAAGTTTAGGTGTTTTATTTACATGGCCCGCTAATGCCTCTCTTATTGCCTTGATTAATGTTTCAGGCGCAAACGGCTTGGCAACAAAATCATTCATACCAGAGGATAAAGCGCGCTCTTTTTCCTCAAGCAAAGCGCCAGCGGTTAACGCAATGATCGGAAGCTTGGCAAACTCTTTACTTTGTCGAATGAGCTTGGTTGTTTCTAGGCCATCTAGACCCGGCATTTGCACATCCATCAGAACGACATCATATTTGACTGCAGACTCTCTTAACATCGCGAGCGCCTTCTCGCCGGCATTAGCAGTATCTACTTTTGCACCATTTTTAGTGAGGATACTTGAAGCAACGTCAAGGTTTGTTTGGCTATCATCAACAACAAGAACATTAACACCCGCGAGCCACTGGGCTTTGATAGAACCTATCTTTGTAGCGTGAAATACATGATACAGGTCACCCGTGTTTTGTATAACTGCGTTGTTGATGGCATTAAATAAATCCGATGCGCTAATTGGCACTTTTAATACATCAAATACGAAATTTAATTTGTTTTTGATGTCGTTTTCGGTATGTATGTGGTCTGAGACAACTATAATCGGAGGAAGATGTTTCTTTGCGTTTGCGGCGAGCTTTTTAAGCTCACTGACATCGCCACTTTGGATACACTGCCAATCTATGATCACTGCATCAGGCTGTTTTTGCTGCTCTGAAGCTAGATAATGATAGTGCTTTACAAGTTGAGTTATACCTCTGACGTGTTTTGAATGCCAGCCTAAGGCGACGGCTAACTCATGCACTTGCTGTGTGTCTTGCGAACGTTCTTGTGCTATTAACACAGAAAGTTTAGCATTTTGACTTGGTGTTAGACTTGCCTGAGCTTGAGAACTAACACGCATTGGTAAGGTAACAATGAACTGCGAACCTTGCTCTTCAATGCTTTCCACTTCGATGCTGCCTTTGAGCAAACAGACAAGCTTTGAGACGATCGATAAACCTAAGCCAGTACCACCAAACTTTCGAGTTGTGCTGTCGTCCGCTTGAGTGAACGGTTTAAATATATTTTCTTTGGCATGTTTAGAAATACCGATTCCAGAGTCACATACAGAAAACTGTATGTTAATAAAGTCATGCTCTTGTACGCGCTTTGACGAGCGCGGTTTAGCTTTTAATGATATCCTTCCAAGCTCGGTAAACTTAACTGCATTAGAAAGCAGATTAATCAATATTTGTCGAAGGCGAGTGCTGTCTGTAATTACCCATTGAGGCAAGTCGGCAGACACCTGCAACTCAAAATTGAGCCCTTTAGCTTGTGCTTGTACTATAAAAATACTGGCGATTTCATCCAAGAAGCAACGGAGTTCGACGGGAAGCTCCTCTAGAGGCATCTCGTTGGCTTCTATTTTAGAGAGATCGAGTACATTATTCACTATGCTCAATAGAGAGTTGCCAGAGATTTGAATTTTCTCGACCAGCTTTAAGTGCTCACGGCTTAAAGGTTCATCAATAAGTAAATGGGTCAAACCAATAATTGCGTTTAACGGAGTTCGGATCTCATGGCTTGTATTTGCCAGAAAAATACTTTTTGCCTCCGTGGCTTTTTCTGCTTTTATAAGCGCTTGTTTTAATTGTTCTTCGATAATAAGACGATCTCGGATATTTCGAACTGTTGCGGTGATAAGCAGTTGTTCATCTAGTTTGACACCGCCAAGGCTAATCTCTACTGGAAATTCTTCGCCTTGTGCGTTGAGGGCATAGAGCTCTGTGTTTAGCGCCATTTGTCTCAACTTAGGCTGTTTCACATATTCAGACACATGCTTTTTATGGACGTGCCGGAATTTGTGAGGAATAAGGTCGCTAACGGGTCGACCTTCTAGGTTATCCCTTTGATAACCAAAAAGCTCAATCGCTTGAGCATTAACCATTTGAATTATGCTATGCTCATCGACGATTAATGTTGCATCTGGGGCTGAGTTGAGCAACGCCTTAAAGCGCGTCATTTCCTTTGCTCTTTGCGTTTCTAACTTAGATAGCCAATCATCATGTCGCTTGATTTGAAGGTTATGCCATCCTAAATATTGGATAATACAGCAAGCTATTGAGAGTAAAACTAAAGCTAAGAATACTAAACCTATTTGCCCAAATACCCCCCAAAGAGTCGGAAATTGTGCTTTGACAGCATGGAAGTTGATAGCATGTCCATCATTGAAGGGGAGCGCTGCTTGCCTTACCCAAACATGTTCTGATTCAGTGCTCATGCTCTGCAGTTCAAAATAACGAAATACCCCAAGTGCCGGTCCCTTTGTGAACCTATCTCGCCATTTGAGAGAGCCTTGAGCTTCCACTAGGGTCTCTGATGCTAACGATGAAGGGTAAATGAACGCTTGCTCGGAATTAGTTATATAAAGCTCAATATCTTCAAATAGCGCTTGAGTTGCTTTTGAGATAACAGAGGTTGAATTAACAGAGATGACGACAATACCTGCAATATCGCCATTTTGGTTTTCAACAGCGGCAGAAAACTGCCATGTTGGATAGGTTATATTGCTTCCATCAGTTAACTGAAAATTTGACGCGATTTTAGACAGGTACACATTGCCAGGCAGTGAAGTCATAGCTTGTATAACATAACTAGAGTGTTGCCAGTTTTTTAGCATAGTTGGCGGAGTTTCAATGATGGTGTTTTGAGTGCGTTGTAGATTTAGCACTTCCGATTTTTGGCTATTGTTTACAATAAAGCGGGCTTGAATGACATTTGGATTAGCAAGCATGTAGGCTTTAAATACTTCAGTTAAGTGGGGGAGTTTTTTTGTATCTACGTCATTTTTAGGGCTAGCAATGACAGATTCTGTCGTTGCTGCATGGGCAAGAAATATAGCTCCCTCGGTGAACCGGCTAGTTTGATTGCGAAAAGCGTATAATGCTGAGTCGTTAACGAGATCAAGTTGATTTACGACTTCATCCATATGTTTTTTGATTATTAACCAGCTTGAAATACTGATAATCAAGAGACTAACCACGGCAGCAGGGGGCCATGTTTTTTTGAAAAGAGTGCTGTTAAAGTAGGCTCCAACACTTGAAAACTCTTTGTACAGCTCAGTGCTATTATCCTGATTATAACGGAGTAATGGTCTTAATAAGCTAAGCAGAAAAACGAAGAGCATAGTTATAAACAGGCCAATTAGAGTAATTTTTTTTATGTTCCAAAGGCTTACTTTAGATAACGATTTGTTATCAAGTGCTACGTGTAAAGTCCATGGCTTACCCAGTACAGACATTTCAGAGTTTATTGTATCGTTCATAAAATTAGGATCAGACACAGAGTGTGAGTTGTAAAATGGCAGACTCTTATCAGATTCAGTCAAGGTGAAGAGTACCTCTTTATGCGCTATCCCAATTTTTTTCAAAGTGTTTTCGATGTCTAAAAGAACAAAAACCCAGCCTGCAGTATCGTTTAGCCTTGAGCCTGATGCTGAGGCACTGCTCGTGGCGTTATAAACAGGTAGCATTGCCATAGTGATGTTTGATGTATTTCCGTCTGCTTGCGCTACTTGGGTGGTATGGCTAAGTAATGTGCGGTCATGTTTAGCTGACTCAACCGCTGTTTTTATAATATTGCTTTGTGTGGTGATGTTCTTTATCACTCTATTCACAAAACTCTGCTCTGGGTAAAGATATTGTATTATGTAAGTACCTGTCTCATTCACCATGACATGTTCACTTGTTGAACTTATCTGCTTATTTGTTTGAGAGCTTAAGGATTGGCGCTGATCGTTTTGTTGCCTAAGTAGTTTGATAT
This sequence comes from Pseudoalteromonas sp. A25, assembly GCF_009176705.1. Lineage (NCBI taxonomy): Bacteria > Pseudomonadati > Pseudomonadota > Gammaproteobacteria > Alteromonadales > Pseudoalteromonadaceae > Pseudoalteromonas > Pseudoalteromonas sp. A25. The sequence goes on from NZ_AP021846.1 coordinate 1,663,313, forward strand.
ATCCATATCCTAATGCGCTAGATAATTTACGAGCAATCTTGGTATGAGTGGCATATTCTGCGAATAACTCGTTATTGATATTGTCAGGGCCAACTACTGTGGCAGCGCTGCGCAAGCCGCTAAGATTATATTCTAATATTTCGAAGCGATCATGAATGGCTGATTCTATTTGCTTTAGTGATGTTTTTACGTGGCTGTGTAGCTTTTGTTCATTTTGGTGATGTAAAAACCACGCCAACGCGAACGTGAGCAAGCAACCTATTAAAAGAGGTTGCCACCAAACTCCCTTGGCTGATAATACCGGTTGAGTTTTCATATGGTGTAGTGTTTTTTAATTTGTTCAGCTGGCACAGGGTAAGAAAAATAAAAGCCTTGTAATAAAGTTACACCGAGTTGTTGCAAACGGTTTGCTTGAAACTTTGACTCAACACCCTCTGCAATCGATGTCAAATGCATGCTTTGTGCTAGTGTAGCAATGGTTTTCACTAAAACTTCATCAGGGTTATCAGTGTTTATATTGGAAACGAAAGATTTATCAATTTTTAGAACATCTACGGGTAACTCTTTTAGGTAGCTCAGGCAACTGTAGCCTGTACCAAAATCATCTATTGAAATAGATGAGCCTAATTTTCTTAATCGTTGCATGTCATTACTTATTTGCTGCATATTCTGTAGCATAAGGCTTTCGGTCAGCTCTAGCTCTATTTTATGAGGTGAGATACCTTGATGGTCTATTAGGCTAAGAAAATATGGCAAGAAGCGGGAGTCGAGAAATTGAATTGGCGATATGTTTATACAAACGCGTATATCAAAGCCTTGCGAAATCCATTCTTTTAACTGTTCGATGACTCGGGTCATCATAATCTCGCCAAGGGGGATGATGAGTTTAGTCTCCTCCGCAAGCGTTATAAACTCGCTCGGAGGTATTATTTCGCCTTCTCTATTGGTTATACGCATTAAAGCTTCGACTGCTTTGAGTTTGCCTGTTTTTGCGCAAATAATTGGTTGATAAAGTGGTGTGACACGCTGTTCAGCAATCGCATTTTTAAGCTCAGCATATTTCTCGCGCCGAGAGGTATAGTTAGATTCAATCTCTTGTGAGTAAAAGCAAAGTGTATCGTTAGTATTACTATTTTTAGCTCTATGAAGCGCCGCATCTGCATGTAGCATAAGTGATTGCGCGTTATCGGCATCTTCAGGGTAGACACTTAAACCCATTGATATAGAGAAGTTATTTATCTCAGAGTAACGACTCATAAATGTACTTAAGTGCGCTTGTATTAGAAGCGCTAAACTCGCTAGGCTACCGGGGTCTTTTAGGTCTGGTACCATAATGACAAACTCATCAGCGCTGTGGCGACTCAATACCTCTTGGCCATTAAGTTGAGATTGAATTTGTTGCGCAATTTTTTGTAGTAGTGCATCTCCAAAGTCAAAGCCAAATTCTTCATTTATCAGCTTAAACCTATCGATATCTAGTATTATTAAGCCAATTTTTTTACTACTTTGTTGATACTCTAAAATTTTTGCTTTTAGGTTATCCATTAATAAAAAACGATTTGGTAAGCTTGTGAGTTGGTCATACTGAATGGTGTGAGACATTCTTAATGCCATAGCTTGAGATTCGTTAATGTCTTTAAATACGATAACAGCTCCCATGACCCTTCCAGATTCAGATATTAAGGGGGCAGTACTGTCTTCTACGCCCACCCAACGGTTTTTATTGTTTCTCATCTGGCAATTCAGAGCCATACCAACAACTCGACATTCTTCAATAGCAATGTTAACTGGATTGATGTGTTCGGGGCCATCTTCACCGATACGCAGGGGCATGACTTCTTGAATAGGTTTAAGTCGAGCTTCAGTGAAAGATATCCCAGTGAGAAGCTCAGCTGCTGGGTTCATATATGTAACTAAGCGATCAACATTTGTTGTGATCACGGCATCGCCGATTGATTCAAGCGTTACACGCGCATGTTGGCTTACCTCTAATAGTTTACGCTGTTTATCTCTCAATCGAAGCTGAGTAACAACTCTAGCGGCGACTAGATCTGGTTGTAAAGGTTTGGTGATAAAATCGACAGCGCCATTTTTTAAACACCGAAGCTGTTCCTCGATAGAGCTATATGCGGTTATAAAAATAACGGGGATATTACTAGTTGCTTCTTCACCCTTTAATTCCTCAAGCACTTGGTATCCATTCAATCCGGGCATTTCAATGTCTAATAAAATAATATCCGGGAGTAATCTAAGCGCCTGTGCTGAAGCTTTTACACTGTCTTGCTCAAAAAAAACTTGACCAATTGATTTGAGAACTTGATGCAAAATTGTGATTTGATTTGCGTCGTCATCAACTAGCAGTATTCTTGGAGACGGTGTTGTGACTGAAAACATCGGTATTCCTTTTAAGCTTTACCATAGCGGTCTTATGTATCAGAAAGACTACTTACTAATAGATTTTTAACCTTGTCTCTCAAACATTTAAATAGCTAAAACCTATTTTTGTAGGCTACATTAAGCTTAGACCAACATGTAAAATCGGCAACGCATAGAATATAAATTTTGGCTTTATTTCATAGTGATATTGTGGACGGGAATGTGAAATTTAAGCACCAGCTACAAAAGCTGCTGGTGCTCAAATTGATAGTGGCGCATCTCTAAATAGCGTATTAATCCTCTAATGGACTTTTATAACCATCCGGTTTTAGAGCTAAAACATCACAGTCTAAACTGTCGATAACGTGTTCAGCGGTATTACCAATCAAAGCTGCACTGATCCCTGTACGCCCGACAGTACCTATAACGACAAGCTCTGATTTTTTGTCTTTTGCAACCATAGGGATCACGTCTTCTGGTAAACCTTCTTTCACGATGCAGTCACTTTGAGCAATTGAAAACTTAGCGCCGAGTGCGAACGTTTCTTCTTCGTGGTGCTTTTTGACCGCTTCATTATATTGAGTTGGATTAAACTCTGGAATTTCGATTGCGATGTTGACAGGCGTTGCAGGGTAAGTATTTACTAAACTCAGTTTTGCGTTGGCTAACTGACAAATAAACTGGGCGTCGCTAATAATACGCTGGTTGAGCTCTAAATGTTGCTCATTGTCACTAACCGCATTGACAGCGGCAAGTATGTGCCCATGGGCTGGCCAATCTTGATCTTTAACAAGTAGTACAGGGGCTGGGCACTTACGAATAAGGTGCCAATCTGTTGGGGTAAAAATGACCGACTTTAACGTGTCGTGTTGATGTGTGCCTTTTACTACTAAGTCATAGCCATCCTTAAGAACGGTTTTAATAATGGCTTCATAGGGGCGATTATGCCATAGCACTTGGCTGTGGATATCAATGCCTTCCACATTTTTTAAGATCTCGTCTATCCAGGCTTCTCTATCTTTGACAACGGCATCACGCATGGCTTCACGCTCATCTTTGGAAAGCATGGTTGTCATTTCATATGAAAAGTCATAAATAGATAAAAACGCAGTTACTTGAGCACCGGTTTTCTTGGCAAGTGTGATGGCGCGCTGTAAGCTGTCTTGTTGCGCTCTGGTTGGGTCTATAACGGCTAAAATGCGTTTAATCTTGTCCATGGCAAATTCCTTAACGTGCTTTGTTAGCTAAATCAGTTAACTTTAAGTGTAACTGATTTAGCGTAAGGTTAAAGAATTTAGCTGTATTTCGTTGTTTTAGATCAAAGGGAAATGGCTGCAGTTTTTGCCAGAGCAGGAATGTCTAAAATGGTAATAAACTTACCTTCTACCTTTATTATTTCTGATTTTTGGAAACGGGATAGCAAACGGCTGATTGTCTCAACGGTCAAACCCAAGTAATTGCCAATCTCACCTCGAGTCATAGTAAAGCGGAACTCTTTACGTGAAAAGCCACGCTCACCAAAACGGTTAGATAAATTAAAGATAAAAGTCGCCAAACGCTCTTCAGCCGTTTTTTTATTCAGTAGCAGCAACATCTCTTGATCATAGTTAATTTCATTACTCATTAAGCGCATGATCTGTTGGCGCAACTTAGGCAGTTTACCTGCTAAATCATCGAGTGTTTCGAATGGAATTTCACATACCATAGATGTTTCAAGTGCTTGAGCAAAGCTTTGGTGTTGCATTTTATTAATTGCGTCAAAGCCGACTAAATCACCGGCTAGATGAAAGCCTGTAATTTGCTCATCACCTTGTTCTGAAAGCGTATAAGATTTAAAAGAGCCTGAGCGAACAGCAAAAATTGAATTAAGCGCGGAGCCAGATTCAAATAAGTAATCACCTTTATGTAATGGTTTTTTGCGCTCGATGATTTCATCGAGTTTGTCCATTTCACTGCCATTGAGTGTGAATGGCAAACACAGCTGACTGATACTGCAGTTGTTGCAGCTGATGGTGCACTGGCCTTTGCCACGCTGTTGGTTGCTTAAATCCATAATAAATCCATTCTGTAATACGTTTTACCTAGGTTAATGTACTAATCTATCGGTTGCAATGATCAGGAGATAAATACCATACCAGATAAAAATACTCCCAAACGCCAATCTTACCAGATTATTATTTAAAAAGCGGTTAAGTTGTTGGGCTGATTGGCCAACGACTATCATGGCTGGCAATGTGCCTAGTGCAAAGCACAACATTATTATTGCGCCATGTAATGTTGAGCTAGCTTGCAAAGTCCAAGTTAACGCTGAGTACACAAGCCCACATGGTAGCCAACCCCATAACATGCCATAGACGAACACTCGAGGATAGCTTCTGACTGGTAATAAATGTTTGTTCAATTTAACTAAGTGTTGCCAAATTAGGGTTTTTGCAAGGCTTTCAAGCCACTTTAGTGAGCTTGCCAGTCGCATAACATAAATGCCAACCAGCAGCATGAATACACCACTGAGTAGCTTTAAACTGAGGGCTAAGGTAGTGTTCTGCTTGGCAAATGTGCTTCCTAAGGTGGCGACAAGTGAGCCTGCTAACATGTAACTACAGGCTCTTCCGATGTTATAAATTACACTGACATACCATGGCTTAAGGGAGTGGGTGGCTAGTTGCAAACTTGAGGCAACGCCGCCACACATTACTAAGCAGTGGCCACTGCCCACTAAACCCATGATAAATGCGCTAAGTAAGCTAATCTCGTTCATTGGCGTTTTTGTGCTGCTCTTTGTCATCTTCGAACAAAATACTATGGCCTTGTTTTTCTAGGTCTGAAAATTGCTCACTCCTAACAGCCCAAAAGAAAATACCGATAGCGATAATGACAAATAAGATAGCGATAGGGATTAGTACATATATGATACTCATAACTTTAATAACCTTAGTGAATTACCTATCACTATTATAGAGCTTGTTGACATACCAATGACCGCAATCCAAGGAGGTACAAGGCCAAAAGCAGCAAGCGGCAAAATTGATGCATTATAAATCAAAGAAATAGCCAAATTTTGCTTGATAACTCGTCTAGTTTGCAAGGCAACGGTGTGTAAATCTAAAATAGCGCCGAGACTGCTTTTGAGTAGCACCACATCTGCAACATTTTTGGAGATGTCGGCACCTGTTTCCATAGCAATAGATAAATGAGCGCTGTTAAAAACAGGACTGTCGTTAACACCATCGCCAACCATAGCAACCACTTCTCCTTGATTTGACCAAGACTCTACTTCTTGTTGTTTATCCTGAGGTGAGCAGCTGCTTTTTTGTGAGTCCAACCCCAGACGCTCGGCTAGTTGTTCGCCAGCACGACTACTATCGCCTGTTAGAAGGTGGCAAGTTAACTTATTACTTTGAAGAGATTTGATAACAGACTGCGCGTTATCTCTTGTTTTGTCATCCAGATGAAAGTTAGCAATGGCATGTTCATTAATAAATAAAGTTGCTTGGGCTTGGCTTTTACTTCCACCAAACCAATTGCTTTTTCCAATGGCTATTGTGTCGTTGCCAAGTTGTGCACTGATCCCAACACCAGGATGAACCGTGACATTCGTTAATTGATGATGGTGCGTGAGATGCTCACTAAAGGCTTCTGCAATTGGGTGTTCTGAATAACGCTCTAAGCTTGCCGCGAGGGCTAGCACGTCTTGCTTACTATAGTTGTCGTTGATTAACTCAGTACGGTTGATAGAAAAACGCCCCTCGGTCAGTGTGCCGGTTTTGTCAAAGGCAACGCGAGTAAGTTTAGTGAGGGTTTCTAATACATGAGCTTCTTTTATGAGCACGCCCTTTTTGGTGAGCGTCGCAACAGCGCAAGTAAGAGCGGTTGGGATGGCCAAGCTTAAAGCACAGGGACAGGTTGCAACAAGTACCGAAATGGTGACCCAAAACGCTTGTTCGGGAGAAATAGAATACCAGCCAATGGCTGTTAAAGATGCAAAAACCAATAAACAGGCCACAAACCATTGCGCAACTTTGTCGGTGATCTCTACTAACTTAGGACGCTTACTTAATGCTGAGTGTTGCAGCCGGATAATTTGGTTGAGCAGGGTGTTTTGCCCTATTTTATTTATTTCTACACTAATAACCCCATCATGATTAACTGTGCCTGCAAATACTTGTTGTCCAGCGAATTTATTTACAGGTAAATGTTCACCGGTCATCATTGACTCATCAACACTAGTGCTGCCTTCAAACACGATGCCATCTGCAGGAATAGTCTCGCCTGGTTTGATTAAAATTTTATCCGCCAGCTGTAGGTTCTTAGCGGCAACAACTTGCTCTTTACCATGCTCAGAAATTTTGCGCGCTGTTAGTGGTAAGAGCTTTTGCAAATTTGCGGTAAACTCGCTGGCCTTGAGTCTTGCTCTAAATTCGAGGTATTTACCCAGTAACAGCAAGAAGGTGAACATACAAATTGATTCGAAATAGACTTCACCAACCTCCATCACTGTGGCATAGCAACTGGCGGCATAGGCCCCAAAAATAGCCAGTGAAACGGGCAAGTCCATATTAAGCTGTTTAGCTCTTAAGCCTTTGATAGCATTTGTTAAGAAGGGAAGGGCAGAGTACAAAATAACTGGGGAGGCGAGTACTAAGCTTATCCAGCGAAAATATTGCTCAAAGTCTTCTTCCATTCCAGAGAACATGCCAAAGTACATGGCAAATGCAAACATCATAACCTGCATGGTCATCAAGCCTGCAACACCTAAGCGGCGAATATAAGCTTTTGCTACAGCTTGCTTTTGAGCCGCTTCTTCATCAGCTTGAAATGGGTAGGCTTTATAGCCGATTTGCATTAACGACTTGATTATGTCGCTGAGTAAAACACGTTTTGCATCCCAAATAATCATTGCCCGATGAGTTGAGGTATTCACATCGACTCGCGTTACACCGTTTAATGCAAGTAACTGTTTCTCAATTAACCAAGCACAAGCCGCGCAGCTAATGCCTTCAACGCTCAGTAATACTTCGCTGAGTTCTCCTTGATGGGTAACAAAGTCTTGTTGAACATCTGTATTATCGTAACTTCTAATAAATGAAAGCTGCTCTGGGACTAACTCGTCTACTTTGCCTGCAGAGGTTGTTCTAAACTTATAGTAATCACTCATCCCTTGCGAAAGGATAGTCTCTGCTACCGCTTGGCAGCCAATGCAACATACGCCTTGAGGTTCGTTTTGATACATTACCTCTGCGTAAAACCCTGATGGAATAGGTTCTAAACAATGAAAGCAGGTTCCGGCCATGACGTTTACTTATACTCAGGAGATATTTTTATACTTTGCTGCGTAGGCAACTGAATATTTTCTTTGAGCTTCCAACTACCATCCATCGGCTCTAAAAATACGGTGTATGCACCTTGCTGAATAGGATCTAGTACTGCCGTGAACTCACCGTTAGCATTGGGAAGTAGGTTGGTATTAAAGTCATATTTTTTGATTGTTCTATGATAGAACGAAGCTTTAATCGCTTTAACTTTACTGTGGTCGCCTTTTGTAAAAACAAACTTTATGTAGTCGTTATCTACCTGAAGATCACCATGTAAATAGAGTGCTTTTGCCTTATCAAACTTGGTTAATTCTAAGTTGATGGCTTTACCTTTTTTATAGTAATCATCAACCACCATGTCGGGCCCATTACCCACAGCGACCATAACTAAAACAACGCACGCAACAATAGTTGCAAGAGGGAAGAACATTAAAAACCAAGGCCAGAAATTTTTATACCACGGAGTAGGATTCATAACGACTCTAATGCTTGAAAAGTGTGGCGATATTTTATCGTATTTGTTGTTAAATACCTAAAAAAAAGCCTCCAAATGGAGGCTTTTTTGATCTTAATTAACTTATTAATTATGTCTTACTTATCTTGTGACAAGCTATACACGTATGCAGTTAATAAGTGAACTTTATCTTCGCCTAGAATATCTTTCCAAGCTGGCATAACGCCCGCTCGACCATTGATGAGAGATTCTTCAACAGCACGTTGAGAACCGCCATATAGCCAGATATTGTCGGTTAAGTTAGGTGCTCCAAATGGAAGGTTATGAGCTACAGAGCCTTTACCATCCATACCATGACAAGCAGCACACATAGCGAACTTAGCTTTGCCTGCGTCAGCGTCTTTTTGGTTAACTTTACGACCTGAAAGACTTAATACGTAAGCAGTCATTTCTTTGATACCTTGCTCACCTAACGCATCTTTCCAAGGTGGCATAGCTGCAACACGCCCTTCAAGTAGTGTTTCTTTGATCTTGTCAGGTGTACCACCGTAAAGCCAGTCGTTGTCAGTTAGGTTAGGGAAGCCAGTACCACCGCGCGCATCAGAACCGTGACACTGTGCACAGTTTTGTGCGAATAAACGCTGACCAATTTCAAGTGCTTTTTCATCTTTTGCTAGTGCTTCGATATCTTGCTTTGCAAAAGCTTCAAAGATTGGGCCAAAACGCTCTTCAGCAGCGATAATTTCTTGGTCTAGTTGAACCTTTTCACCAGCAGCTAATGCTTCTTCAGTTGCTTTTTTCGACTCAGCAAGCGAAGTTACGCCTTGGTTAGAACTAGTCCACTTCGCAAGACCCTGCCAGTTACCAAGACCAGGATAAGCTGCTAGATAATAAACAGCCCAAACGAAAGTAGCGAAGAACATATAAGTCCACCACTTTGGTAGTGGGTTATTGATTTCTTCAATTCCGTCAAACTCGTGACCACAGCTCTCGCCTTCTTTTACACCTACGTAGTTCTTTAGGTTCCAAAGCAATAAGCCAAAGATCAGAGCCAGACACGCAAGGGTTAATACGATAACCCAAATACTCCAAAAGCTAGTCATTTTTCAGACTCCTTTTCCTCGTTAGAGATTGTTTTTTTGTGCTCTTTTTCATCTTCAAAGATGGCATTAGCCGCATTATCAAAGCGATTCTTAGTGCGTTTACTATATGCCCAAGCAACAATCACAATAAATAGTACCAAAATTACCAGAGTCAAAATGCCTCTGTATGTGCCGTAATCCATAATAATTACTTCAAGTGTGTGCCAAGTTGTTGCAAGTAAGCAATAAGGGCTTGCATTTCTGTTTTGCCTTTCACTGCTGCTTCTGCGCCTTGAATATCTTGCTCGGTGTATGGCACACCAAAGCCTTTGAATACTTCAAGTTTCTTGGCGGTTAACTTACCGTCTAGTACATTTTCATCTAACCAAGGATAAGCTGGCATGTTTGACTCAGGAACCACTGAGCGTGGGTCCATTAAGTGTGCATAGTGCCAGTCATCAGAGTAACGCTCACCTACACGGGCTAGGTCCGGACCTGTGCGCTTGGAACCCCATTGGAATGGGTGGTCCCATACTGACTCACCCGCAACAGAGTAGTGACCATAACGCTCAACTTCATCTCTAAAAGGACGGATCATTTGCGAGTGACAGTTATAACAACCTTCACGAATGTAAATGTCGCGACCTTCCATTTCTAGTGCAGTCAGAGGGCGAAGACCATCTACAGGCACCGTGGTGTCTTTTTGGAACATTAACGGCGTGATTTCTACTAGTGCACCAAAGCTAATTGCGAAAACCGTTAGGATAGCCATTAGGCCAACATTCTTTTCAACGATTTCGTGTTTATTGGCTGAATTATTATTGCTCATAATCTACACCTCTTAAGCCATTTGCGCATTTGCGTCAGTAGCAAGCGTGCCACTTTTTGCCGTTACAGTGCGGTACACGTTGTATGCCATAACCAGCATACCAACGACGATGAACACACCGCCTAGGAAGCGCATGATGTAGAACGGCTTAGACGCTTCTAGAGATTGCACGAAGCTGTACATTAACGTACCGTCTGCGTTCACTGCACGCCACATTAGACCTTGCATTACACCTGAGATCCACATAGCAACGATGTATAGAACAACACCAACAGTGTGTAGCCAGAAGTGCGTGTTAACTAGTTTAACGCTGTACATGTTACCGTGACCGAATAGCGCAGGGATCAAGTGGTAAATTGCACCGATAGAAATCATAGCAACCCAGCCTAGTGCACCAGAGTGTACGTGGCCAACTGTCCAGTCTGTGTAGTGAGATAGCGCGTTTACAGACTTAATTGCCATCATTGGGCCTTCGAAGGTAGACATACCATAGAAAGACAATGAAACAACTAAGAAACGAAGTACTGGGTCGGTACGTAGCTTGTGCCATGCACCAGACAACGTCATGATACCGTTGATCATACCGCCCCAAGAAGGTACGAATAAGATAACTGACATAACCATACCTAAAGACTGAGTCCAGTCAGGTAGTGCTGTATAGTGTAGGTGGTGAGGACCAGCCCAGATGTAAAGAGACACTAATGCCCAGAAGTGAACAACCGATAAGCGGTAAGAGTAAACTGGGCGACCTGCTTGCTTAGGCACGAAGTAGTACATCATACCTAAGAAGCCTGCAGTAAGAAGGAAGCCTACAGCGTTGTGACCGTACCACCACTGAACCATAGCATCTACTGCACCTGCATAGATTGAGTATGATTTAGTTAAAGATACTGGAACAGCCATGCTGTTAACAATATGAAGAACAGCAACAGTAATAATGAAACCAGCATAGAACCAGTTTGCTACATAAATATGAGATACTTTGCGCTTGATAAGTGTACCAAAAAACACAACTGCATAAGTTACCCATACAACCGCGATTGCGATATCGATAGGCCACTCAAGTTCTGCATACTCTTTAGATGTAGTAATACCCAAAGGCAGTGTAATGGCTGCTGCAACAATAATAGCTTGCCAACCCCAAAAGGTAAAAGCGGCTAATTTATCGGAGAATAGGCGCGTTTGACACGTGCGCTGAACAACATAATAAGATGTTGCGAATAGTGCACTAGTACCAAATGCAAAGATTACTGCGTTCGTATGTAACGGACGAAGTCGAGAGTAAGTTAACCATGGAGTGTCGAAGTTCAATGCTGGCCAAGCGAGTTGGGCTGCAATAAGAACACCAACGCCCATGCCAACGATGCCCCAAATCACTGTCATGATAGCGAATTGGCGTACAACTTTATAATTGTACTCAGTTTGTGATGCTACTGTTTGGCTCATTTTCTGGATTCCGCTGCAATTAATGCGATTAGAAATGAATTACCTGTAAAAACAGGCCCTGCTTATTATTTCAACAAGCTCGTTTAAAAATAGATCTGAAATTTCAAATCCATTTCAAACCAACTTGAGAAACCCTTATTTTTGCAAGGAAATGATAATTTTTTTGCAAAAGAAAAGATACCTCAAACACCTAAAATTATGACATCAATCAAATTTTGGCCCTAAATTTGCTCAATTATTCACCTTTGTGGAATATATACAAAATCTACTTTACTATATTGCCGTTTTGTAAATGTCTTTTCGGATAAATAATGACCAAATCTTGGTTTTACGCACTTGTTGCTGTGAGTGTATTGAGCGCATGCTCAGACCCTTCGCCCATTATACATGAAAGTTCAGAAAAAAGTGAAAGTTCGTTACAAATAGATAATTGCACCGCGATAAACCCCTGTAGTGACAATAATGGGATCAAGCTTTGGTACAGCAAAAGCAAGCTTGTGGGTGAGCAAGCTTTTCAAGTGACGATTGACGTGCCGCCTACGGCGCGTATTAATTCGGCGATGTTATCCGGCGAAACGATGGACATGGGATACATTCCTGTGTTTTTTAAACCATTATCAAACACCCAGTACCAAGCGCAGGCAATGGTTGGGCTGTGTACATCAAAAATGATGCAATGGAATTTGACCATTGCTATAGAGAGACCTGAACTAGGTGAGCGTAATATTTCTTTTCCTTTATATATAGTTCGTTAATCAGTGAGCGTTTTAAATGAATAAAAGCCATGTGATAGAGCATATTAAATTCGCACTAGAAGCTAAGTTAAGTGACGCGAAACAAGCTGCCAAAAGCGCTCATACTGACGCTACTCATGAGCAAAGCGCAGCAGAGACACAATATGATTCACTGAGTATTGAGTCGGGATACTTGGCGCATGGTCAAAGTGAGCGAGTAAACGAAGCACACAAATCAATAAAGTTATTTTCGCAAAGTTATGATATTCAGGCCTCACCTAAAGTCGTACTAGGGAGTTTAATTCAGGCGATAGATATTGAAGACAGGGTGCATTGGTTTTATTTTGGTCCCAGTGAAGGAGGGCTGAAAATATATTTAAAACAAGCACTGGTACTTGTTATCACGCCTTCCTCACCGATAGGTAAGGCGATGCACAATAAATGCAAGGGGGATGAGTGTGAGTACGTTGCCAGCGGGCAATCTCACTGTTATCAAATAATCGCTATTTTATAGTCGCTGTTCATAGGAATGGTTTTGATATCGTTTTTAGCACATTTTTATTCTGTATAAGCGCCTTAAAGCCGGTCAAAAATGAATTAACGTTATCTCATATTTCACATTTGTTTCACGGCGAATGGATTAAGTTATAAACAATTTAGAAGTAATCATGCAGTGACTAGGACAGGGAAATGATAAATAAAGCGTTAGTTCAACTATTGATATTGGCATCGAGTGTAATCACGACGCTTTATTCGTATGCGGATGACACACCCACTTTTGATAAACAGGTTCAAGAGCTAATTACACAAGAAGAACTGACTGGGATCACATGGGCCACTATTGAAGATCAGCAGATAAATATTGGTAGCTTTGGCTATGCGAATGTATCACGTTCAGAGGCGATGCAAACAACGCATAAAATGCACGTTGGATCTGTTGCTAAATCAGTCATTGCAATGGGTGTCTTGCGTTTGATAACGCAAGGAGAGTTGTCTTTAGAGACCGACGTTGAATATTTACTCTCAGAACTGTCTTTTGACAACCCGTGGAAGGGGACCTCGCCAATTATGGTAAAGCATTTGCTAGCCCATACAGCTGGTTTAGATAATATTCGTATGTGGCAATTTTTAAGTACCTCTCCTTCAGCGGATACGCCTCTTTCTGACGCATTTCCTGGCGAAGATGAAACTTTATTAAAAGTAAGGTTTAAGCCAGGCACCCAATATGTTTACTCAAATATGGGTTATACCCTTCTAGCAATGGTTATTGAGAAAGTAACAGGGCAAAGGTATGAAAGTTATCTAGATTTTGAATTATTAAAACCTTTAGCAATGAACAACAGTACATTTGAGTTTGTTTCTCAAGTCGGTGATAAAGCCGATCCGTTACTTGCTATGGGTTACCATGAAGATAATGTTGAGCAAAGTGCAGTTGCTATGTACTTAACCTCAGCTGCACATAAGAGAATTTGCCCAATAAAGCTATTTCACTCACTCTCTTCGTTATTTTCATTTGTAATAGCTCGCTATTACTTCACGAAAATGCCTTGATAGTGAGCGAAATATCGTCATTGGATATTGAAGGGGTTGCAATGTCTCTCTTCTGAGCTATCAAAACTCTTATCCGCAGCTGAGGTTACTTAAGAGGTTCAGGGCAATTTACAACCACTGCAAAAGACATGGCAAAGTTTATGATATTTGTGCTTGGTGACGGACGTTTAAAAGCTCAGGAATTTATTGCTTCACATCTTATGCCAATGCTTGGATATCCCCACAACACAGATGCACATAATGCCGGGTTAGATGTTGGTCATGGCTTAGCTTTTGCGCTTAGAGATAGGCATGGTGTAGTTGGTATGTGCCACCCCGGTACTACATTTGGTTTTAGAGCCTATATATGCTTGTTTCCCAAAGAGAAAAAAGGATTTTTTTATGCCATAAATACAGACAGTGAAGCGGCAGATTATGAAAAGTTTAACCAGCTTTTTATAAGGCAATTAGCGATTAAACACAAACCACCCATGACGGTAAATAATTCCTTGAATAATCTCGAACGATTAACAGGTATTTACTTTCTGTCACCAAACAATACAGCCGAATTTGAGTTTTTGGATATGTTGTTCAATTTTATTTGGCTTGAAGGTAAAGGTAATAACTTAACGATAAGCTCTTTGCAATCAGACAGCAAACATTTAGTAAGCGTTGGTAAGCGCCTTTTTCGTGATGTGACTCGCGTAGAAGCTTCACATGTGGTCTATCAACTAGAAAACGCTAATTTGATGTTAAGCGATGGCCTTAAAACATATCAAAAAGGGTCTATTTTAGACATTTTTTTCTATTGGGTTAGTTTGGTACTAGGCTTATTGGCTTTACTTTATTTATTGTGTGTTGGTATCTTCAGATTGATAACACATAATCGCTCTGGCTTGCAAAGCATCGGTTTCGTTAGCCTCAATGTCAGTCTGTTTGCTCTTCCTACCTATTTTTATTCACAGCAGTCATTTTTGGCATTCGGTGATGTAACAATCGCGAGTGTGTTGTTGGCTATCTTATCTTCGTTGCTGCCAGTATCTGCATCATTGTCATTGTATCTTTGCATTTTTAAAACACCCGAATACAAGATGAAAAAGTTGGACATAGTTGCTTTGATTTCGTTGCTGATACTCTGCCTAATATTGATCGCTTGGGGCCAGTTACCGTTAACGTTTTGGCGTTAGCAGTGAGTGGAGGCTCTATTGAAAAATGCTATGTCACACAGCCTTGTACTAGTGTGTTAGAGAAGTATAGCTATATGTATCTAGTTTCCTATTCGCGTACACTTTCTCACAAATTCGATCACAAACCATACAAAAACTCAATGAGTTAAACAAGCTAGCGCGTTAGCATTACTCGCAGGAGATAACTTATCAATGTGAGATAATCATGGAAAAAAAACTAGTCACCTTTGCGCTTACAATGGCGGTTTTGTCTGGATGTAATGCCCTGAAGTTGCATAAACCTGACGCGGATGCGGGTAAAGATCAGGCCCCTGTTGAGTTTGGGCAAATACGCTTAAGTGGGATTGCAAAAGACAAAGACAACAACATAAAGAGCACTCGTTGGACACAAGTTTCAGGTCCTCAAACAGTTACTATAAAAGATGATGATCAGAATAATGCCTGGTTTGAAATGCCCAAGTTTGCGGGCGATTATGTTTTTAAATTTGAAGTGAAAGATAAAGCTAACCAAAGTGATAGTGACGAAGTTAAGATCACTATTAATGAAAAGTTAGCTAACCAAGCCAACATGGTTGGCGCATGGCATATGCCAGGATATGGGCGTTGGGCGCATTTTTTAGGCAAAGATGTCGTCGAGTATATAGCTACAAGTGAACACTGTGTAGCGAGGATCAGGGCATCCTATGCTACTTATATGCAACGGCTCGGGTTTAACTTTGATAACATTGAAGCTGACTGGGAGGTGGTTGATGAGCTGGCAATGAATCGAGTCGGCGTATATAGAAAAAGTAACGTACCAACTCAATGTGACCCCACAAATGAGCCTGGCTATTCTAACGACGCCCAGCTCAATTTTGATTTTGTTTGGCAAAGTGTTGATGAGTTTCAGGGGCACTTGGCAAAGCGAGGTGTTGACTGGCAAAGTCAATACGAGCTGTTTTCACCGCAAATAAATGCTCAAGACAGTATTGAAAAAACTTTGCCAATTGTTGCCCAAATGCTTAGCGCCTTGAATGACTTTCATAGCTTTATTTTGTTCGACAATGTGATTGTTGAAACTGGCCGCAAGTTCTCCAAGCTAAGAAGTTATTTAGACACAAAACATGACATTTCATTGCCACAATTACGCGAACAAATTGATGTGCTTAATCCCTTACATATTGACTCAAGTATTGAAACGCTCTACAACCGCGCTATTGAAAATTACGCAGATGAAAACGGCCTTAAAAGCTATACCAATGAGAGTGCGATGGAGGCTGCAGGCAGGGCTTTATTAAAATGGGGCAAAACGCCATCAAATATGGGGCTGCTGATTATCAATCAAATGGACTACTTGTCAAATGAAGAGATAGATAAACAATTTAGTCTTATTTTTGAAGACTTAAAGCAAACAGATGGACTGATCCTTGATATTAGAACCAACCCGGGTGGTTCTGATGATGTGGCATTAAGTATAGCGGGGCGATTTTTTGATAAAACTCAGGTTGCATTTAAAAAGTATGCTAAAAACGCAGATGGCCAATCACCTACAAAAGAGATCTCAGTTGTCGTAGATGAGAGTAACAGTCGCTATAGTAAGCCGGTTTATTTGATAACCAGTGAAGATACCATCAGTGCAGCGGAAGTATTTACGCTGGCGATGCGCAGTTTACCAAATGTTATTCATATTGGAGAGCCGACCCAAGGAGCGCTTTCAGATGTTTTACCTGTAGTCATGCCGGCTGGGATTATGTTTGGAGTGTCAAACGAAACATATGTGGATTTAGATGGTAACGAATTTGAAGCGTCAGGAGTGCCACCAAAGGTTGTTGTCTCAACGTTTAGTTTGGACGCAATAACACAAGGGCGTGTATTAAGTTATGAACAAGCGTTGCAGCTAGCAGGTAAGTAACCTCAGCTGCACATAAGAGAATTTGCCCAATAAAGCTATTTCGCTCACTCTCTTCGTTATTTTCATTTGTAATAGCTCGCTATTACTTCACGAAAATGCCTTGGTAGTGAGCGAAATATCGTCATTGGATATTGAAGGGGTTGCAATGTCTCTCTTGTGAACTATCAAAACTCTTATCCGCAGCTGAGGTTAAGTAGAAAAATTATTTGCTAGCTAGTTTGCTCGCCTCAGCCATGTGCATGGTTGAGGCAATTTAAGACAGTGAAGTAACACTATGTATCGAACTATGAAAATAGTTTTCGTCGCACGACCTTTCTATATTCACTAGGAGTTTGACTAAGGCGTGCCCTAAACACGCGCGTTAGTGCACCTTGAGAGTTGAATCCGACTGAGATTGCAATTTCTTGAATTGTTAAATTGCTATTTGCTAGTAACTCTTTGGCTCCTTCTAAGCGCAAAGACTGTAAATAGGCGTTGGCGGTTTGGCCAGTCGCCTCTTTGAACCTCCTGTTAAAAGTGCGTTGGCTCATGTCGAATTGCTCTACAACTTCGGCTAGTGAAATCTCGTTACTGTAATTATTTTTTAGCCAAAACTGGATGGCTGCAATTTGTTCATCAGGGTGTTTATCGACCGCGCCTTCGAGGTATCGCTGTTCTTCATAGGGTTTGCGGATCTCATGTGAAAAGTTCTGCTGAACATGGTTTGCAGCAGCTTTGCCGTATAATAAAGAAATTAAATGGACGATCACATCGGCAAGAGCGTTTAAACTTGCAACGGTGTAGATACGTTCAGACTGTGTGATAAAAAAGTCGGGTTTTAAATCCACGTTGGGATAATAATGTACAAATTGCTTGGCGTAATGCCAATGGGTCGTGGCTGGGTGATGATCAAGTAAACCTGATTCAGCTAAGAAGCAGACACCCGTACCGACACCAATAATAGTGCCCCCGTTTAGCCAGCTAGTTTTTAGCTCGCGTGCCAGTTGGGTTGTTTTTCGTATAACTGGACGCGGATTTCGCCAAATGCTCGGTACGATAATATAGTCTTGATCTGCTACTTCGTTTAGATGCCCAGTTGGCATTAGTTGAATACCTAACTCATTCGCTATGTTTAGTTCTGGCTGTGCTAACCAAGATAGTTTTAAAGGCCTAAAGCCTTCAGTTAAATGTCGTTTCGCATAGGCTTCTCCCGCTCTTAGCATTTCTGCAGGTAAGGTCACACTGGTAAATAGCATGTGTTGATAAAGCGTAAATGCAACTCGAATTGGTTGATTCATCTGGACTGACCACCTATAAATGGCGAAAAAATGATGTTGTATGGCTAATTTTGCACTATTTGTTTTTGCAGTTCCAATTAAAATCAACTCATACTTGGCTATTAAAGAACAAATCAAATGACAGCATTACCAATTATTGTTGGAATGGGGGGCATTAACGCCGCTGGGCGTACTTCATTTCATCAAGGATTTCGTCGTATCGTATTAGACAAGCTATCGCTCGCAGCACGACAAGAAACATTTTTAGGGTTAGCTACGCTAATGAACTTGGTTCGCTATCAAGATGGTAACTTGATGACATGTGATGGTGAGCCGATTGAAAAAGAGCAAGTAGAAGCGCGTTTTGGTGAGCAAATCAAGGCTGGTACGCTTATACGTAAAATAGAAAGTAATCACTTTGATGTGGATGCAACACATTGGCAGCAAAAGTTAACTATAAAAAGCAGTGATGACGGCGGATTAAAATTTACTTGTAAAAAACGTGACTTGCCCAATCCGGTACCGAGCAGTTGGCAAGTTACTGAGCTTGATAAAAAATCAGTAGCCGTATTAGTACCAGATCAATTGGAAGTTAAGCACGATAGCTACCGTGATAACCCAGTTAAAGCTGCAGGTCAGTTTCCTACAGGCTTTGACCCTTCAACTATGTACAATAGCCGTTATCAACCAAGAGGTTTGCAAGCAACAATTTTTGCTGCAACGGATGCGGTACGCTCAACAGGGCTTGACTGGCATAAAGTGATGAATAGCGTGCGACCAGACCAAATTGGTACCTACTCAGCTTCTATTGCAGGACAAATGAATGATGAAGGCTTTGGTGGCTTGATCCGCGCACGAATGAAAGGCGAGCGTGTGAGCACCAAGCAGTTAGCGCTTGGATTGAATACAATGTCGACTGACTTCATCAACGCTTACGTAACGGGCAATGTGGGCACTACTTTTACAACGTCAGGCGCTTGTGCCACT
Organism: Pseudoalteromonas sp. A25; assembly: GCF_009176705.1. Taxonomy (NCBI): domain Bacteria; kingdom Pseudomonadati; phylum Pseudomonadota; class Gammaproteobacteria; order Alteromonadales; family Pseudoalteromonadaceae; genus Pseudoalteromonas; species Pseudoalteromonas sp. A25. The sequence goes on from NZ_AP021846.1 coordinate 1,682,397, forward strand.
TTTTTATATAATCTGCGTGCTGCGGTGAATGATATTCAAGCTGGTCGCACGCGTGTTGCGATTGTTGCAAGCGTTGAGTGTGCGTTAACTCCTGAGGTAATAGAGGGATTCGGTACCATGGGGGCGCTTGCGAATGAAGAGGGCCTAAAAAAACTAGATGGTAGTGATGAAGTTAATTATCGCCGTACAAGTCGTCCATTTGGTGATAACTGTGGTTTTACCATCGGTGAAGGGGCACAAGTTGCTATTTTAATGGATGACGAATTAGCATTATCGATGGGGGCGCAAGTAATGGGTTCTGTGGTCGATGTTTTTGTTAATGCTGATGGCGTTAAAAAATCAATTACAGCGCCAGGTCCTGGGAATTATATCACTATGGCTAAATCTGTTGCATTGGCTCAGCAGATAGCCGGCAGTGATGCGTTGCGCCAGCGAAGCTTTATTTTGGCTCATGGCTCTAGTACCCCTCAAAATAGAGTTACTGAGTCGTTAATTTATCATAAAGTTGCCGAGGCGTTTGAAATTAGTAATTGGAAAATAGCAGCGCCAAAGGCTTTTGTTGGCCACACAATCGCACCTGCTAGTGGTGATCAACTGGCAATGGCATTGGGTGTGTTTAGTCACAACATTATGCCCGGGATCACAACGATAGATAGTGTTGCAGACGATGTTTACGATGAACATTTAGATATTCGCACTGAGCATTATGAATGCGATGACATGGATATTGCGTTTATTAACTCAAAAGGCTTTGGTGGCAACAATGCCACTGCAACTGTATTCTCACCAAATCAAACAATGAAGCTACTAGCTAAACGCTATAGCGAGGAAGTGTTTAAGGGTTACCAGCAAAAACGCTGTTTGACAGAGCAAGCGCAAGCGCGATATCAACAAGAGGCTGATTTGGGGCAATATCAACTCATTTATCGATTTGGTGAAGGCCAAATAGATGAGACAGCGTTGGTTATTGGTAAAGAGTCGATGTCGATCCCAGGTTTTGATAACGACATTGTATTGACAGGTAACAACCAATATACAGATTTGAGCTAGATAAAAATTGTTAAGCAAAGCAAGGCGCTCAGGAAGAGCGCCTTTTTCATAATGATGTTTTCTGCTTTGTTAATTCCCCTCTCTTTGAAACTTGTTTCTCATATCAATAACGATGATTTTCAAATATAAATTGAGACTCCATTTACTTTTGTATAGGAAGCCCTAAACTAAAAGAGGTTAGTAAGAAAGAGTGGTTGCAAGTTGTATCGACTGATTATGAGGTTGAAATAACAAGCTGATGTACATACAGTTTGGTTGGTTTATCTTAATTACAATACTTTAGGCATCGCGATGTCGCTGTAACTAACATAAACCCATCTTTATCACTCTGTTCAAAACGCTGTACTGCAATATCTGTATTATCTGCGAAGTGGGTTGTGACAAAAGTAACTTTTTGTATTCTTCCAAACGTTGCATATAACAGGCTGAGTATAGAGTTTTCGATACAACAACCTAAGCTGTGGTTCGCGCTCAAATAGCAGAGCTTACATGTTTTAAAAGGTTGCAACTGAACTACTTACGGTTTTCTTATCGAAAGTGTTTGGCACAATACAATCACTAATAATAGTCGATTGTACAAGCTCAATGTTAGGCACCTTCGATATCGTATCACGATGAAAAGTAAGAGGATATCATGGGTAATCACCACGATAAGTACAGTATTGATAATACCGATTACACGGTTGGACAAGATAATGTCCAAAAGTGGGGGTTTGACGTTCACAACCCTGTATTTGGTGTTAGTGCTGGATTGATATTGGCGTTTTTGGTCGCTGTTTTACTTGTTGACTCTGAAGTAGCGAAATCCACTCTAGATGGCATCAAATGGGACATCATTGGTACTTTTGACGCTTTGTTTATGTGGTCAGGTAATTTGTTTGTTGTCTTTTGTCTTGCTTTGGTTGTCTCTCCTTATGGTAAAATTCGCCTCGGCGGAGAGAATGCCAAACCGAGTTATTCTAGGGTGTCATGGTTAGCCATGTTATTTGCTGCTGGTATGGGCATCGGCCTGATGTTTTGGGGGGTGGCAGAGCCAGTTGCCTACTACACTGGTTGGTATGAAACCCCACTTAATGTAACTGCAAATACACCAGAAGCAGCAAAAATGGCAATGGGCGCAACAATGTATCATTGGGGTTTACACCCATGGGCGATATACGCGGTCGTTGCTTTGTCATTGGCATTTTTTGCATACAATAAAGGTTTGCCATTATCAATTCGTTCTATTTTTTATCCTATTTTAGGTGATAGAGCGTGGGGGTGGCCGGGTCATATTATTGACATCTTGGCCGTATTAGCCACTTTATTTGGTTTAGCGACATCCTTGGGGTTAGGTGCACAGCAAGCAGGCGCAGGGATTGAACATGTGTTTGGTATTGAAGCAGGGCTAGGCCTACAAGTAGGAGTCATTGTTGGTGTTACCGCATTGGCTATTATTTCTGTTGTACGTGGTATCGATGGTGGTGTTAAGGTACTTAGTAACACCAATATGATTATTGCCTTTGTGTTACTTGTTTTTGTTGGAGCGGTTGGGTTTGCTGTTGCGGTAGGTAATATTCCCACAACATTAATTGCTTACATTGAAAACATTATTCCTTTAAGTAATCCGCATGGCCGAGAAGACGAAGCTTGGTTCCAAGGGTGGACTGTATTTTATTGGGCATGGTGGATCTCATGGTCACCGTTTGTTGGCATGTTCATAGCCCGAGTATCTGAAGGACGTACAATTCGAGAGTTCATCACTGCGGTGTTACTTATTCCTACGCTCGTAACTGTAATTTGGATGTCTATTTATGGCGGAATCGCAATTGACCAAATTCAAAATGGGGTAGGAGCGTTAGGCACTGAAGGTCTGACCGAAGTACCGTTAGCAATGTTTCAAATGTTTGATAATTTGCCAATGAGTAATGTGTTATCTCTGATCGCAATTGTACTGATATTAGTGTTTTTTATTACCTCATCTGACTCTGGCTCATTAGTTATAGACAGTATTACCGCAGGTGGCAAAATTGATGCGCCAGTGCCACAGCGTATCTTTTGGGCAACTACGGAAGGGGCGATTGCAGCAGCGCTGCTGTGGATTGGGGGAACTGAAGCGATAGAGGCATTGCAAGCTGGTGCAATTTCTACTGGTTTGCCATTTACGTTTGTACTATTACTGATGTGTGTGAGTTTAGTGTTGGGTCTCAGAACAGAACCTAAATAACCTCAGCTGCACATAAGTGAATGTGCCCAATAAAGCTATTTCGCTCACTCTCTGCGTTATTTTTACTTGTAATAGCGCGCTATTACTTCGCGAAAATGCCTTGATATTGAGCAAAATATCATCATTGGATGTTGAAGGGGTTACAACGTTTCTATTGTGAACTACCAAAACTCTTATCCACAGCTGAGGTTAAATACGGAAGCCGACAAGTCAGCTTTAAATAACAAAAAAGGCGAAACTGAATAAGTTTCGCCTTTTTTAATTTTTGATCCGTCAAAGTATGATTGGTTTATTATTGCCAAATGTCTTTGACCATCGTTTTTGGGTCTAAGCAGTATTGTGATTGAGCTTGCAATAACTCTGCGGTTGCTAAAGCGTCAGATAACGCATGATGTGGTTGGTAGTAGGGTAATCCATACCGCTTTCTGCAGTCGGCTAAGCGTATTGAAGGGATGGGCTTACGTTTGAGCCAGTCAAGCCATGATCGATGTTCCTTGATAGCGGTTTTTTCTACCATCATAGTGTCTATAACTGGAAACTCTATTCCTTCACCCAATCTTGCCATCAACGCGGCGTGAAAAAATGTTTTTTCGACAAACTGATAATGTACAACGATGATTTTCCCTTTCAAAGCGTACAATATTTCGTCTAGAACTTGAGTTAAATCAGGTGCCATTTCTATTTGAGAATGGGTGATCCTGTGAAGAATTACCGACTCTTCTGCGAGCACACAATTGGGCTTCACTAGCCAGTGTTTGGCTTGGCCACATCGGATCCTCCTAAGGTCAAATGGTACGATACCCACACTAACAATATCGTCTTTGGTTGGGTCTAGTCCGGTTGTTTCAAAATCAAGTGCAACAAATTCTGTGTTTTCTAAGCTAGAAAATGGATCGGGTACGCCTTGTTGGTAAAAGCTTTTCAGTCGCGCGTCTTTTGAAATTTCAGCTAGGCGCTTAAAGCGTCCTTGCCAAGATATGATCTTACCCTGCATGATATTCAACAGCACTTAGCATAGTCATTAATGGCCTCATTACTTCATTTTAGCTTTGTTTTGATATCTAAATTTTAAAAAGCTTTGCGCTTTATCTAGCACGCCAAAAGCTTCTTTGAGGTTTCGTTGCTCAAATTCAGATAACGTCTCTGGCGGTAAACTGTTGTCAGGCTTATCACCTTGTTCAATCTGCCAAGACTGGTGTTTTATTCTCATAATAGCGATGTACTCAAGCGCTGCTTCAAGGTCGAGCACTTTTCCTTTAGGGAGAATATTTGCTTCGTTTATATCTTGTAATCTTTCAAAAGAATTTTGTTTTCGTGACCCGACAGCGAGCGCATGGACTCGTATCAAGTCTGAAAGTGGCGCTGTACCACGTCTTTTTATGTTCATAGAACGTTTATGCTCGCCATCTTGCTCCAACACAAAGCCATTAAAGAACCCAAGTGGCGGTGTTCTTCTCAGTGCGTTATGAGCCATTGCCGCTAAAAAGCTTGGGGTATTTTGAGCTTTTTTGCTCACAAAGGTTGTAAGTTGCTCTGCCCATTTTATTTCTCCCCAAACACCTTCTAAATCAAAAAATATTGAGCTATTCAATAGTGCTTCGGGTTTTGGGTTTTCTATCCAGTCATTAAATTGCGCTTGCCACTGATCTAGCGTTAGACGCCACGAAGGGTTGCTCGCCATTATGCCACCATCACAGTACTTATAGCCGCAATTAGCTAAACCATCACAAACATATTTGGCCAATTGTTCAAAGTATCTACCATGCTTATCAGGTTGGTAACGGTTATCGAGAATTAAAGCATTATCTTGATCCGTTACAAGCAACTGCTCATCACGTGCCATTGACCCGAGTGCGATAAAGCAGTATTGAATGGGTGGTGGGCCCAACTTAGCTTCAGCAAGTTCTAAGAGCTTGTGTTTAAAAGTTTTTCCTATTACCGACATTGCTGAACCGATCATATGTGAGTTGGCGTCTTCATTAACCATGCGCGTAAAAATAGTACTGAGCTGGGTTGAGTAATGTGCTAAATCTTCAACACTTTTTTGCTCCATAAGCCCTTGTACAAATAACAAGCTACTCTGCGATTCGTAGCGCAAAATGTCCGATAAGGTCAGCATACCAATGGGTTTGCGTTTATGTACAATTGGCAAGTGATGCACGTTATCTCTTAGCATAAGCATCATTGCTTCGAACACATAGGCGTTAGAGTCGATTAGAACAACATCGGTTGTCATGATATCTGCAACTGGTGTGTCGTAAGGTAAGCCTTTAGCAACTACTTTGCTACGTAAATCTCTATCACTTATTAGTCCAACTACCTGAGCATCATCTTCTTCAGGATCCTCTATCACAGGTTTAGCCGGATCATAGATTAACAACGAGGATACTTGTTCGTCGGCCATAACCTGCGCTGCTTGGCGTACAGTACTATTTTGGTCTACATAAACGGCTTCTTTTAAAATGAGCTTGGTTACCTTTGCGGTTGTCATGTCGTTGCTATCAGCATGTTTAGACACCGTCATTTTCAATCGCGCGTTATCATCTGCTTCAAAATAATCTGCAAAAAATTCAAATTCGTTACAATACTCATCGAATATATCTACAGGAATACAATATACCAGCGTGTCTTCTAAGGTGTTGGCATCGAAACGGACTTTGCGGTTCATTAATAACCCTCGATGGCCAAAAATACCGCCTGCAGAAATACGATGATACAGCTCCCCAGAACGCCTTAGTAGCTCTACAGCCCCTGATCTGATCACATAGAGATAAGTAATTTGCTGCCCATATTCAAAAATTTCGCTATCTTGGCGGTAATAACTCACCTCAACATGACAGGCTAGTCTATTTAATGCCTCAGAGGGCAGATCGGTAAATGGAGGGTAAGCTTCTAAAAAGTTGGCAATTTCCTGATGTTCAACTTCCATGATTTGCCCTAAATTAAGACGATGATTAGCTACTATTGTGGGAGAGAGTCATGCAATTTGCAACGACAGTGGTGATGGTATGTTTTATTGAGCAATTAACAGGTTGATGAAAGTAGATAGCAAAGCAAAAAATAAAATTATGAGGTGCGTGCGAGAAAACTGGGTGAGTGTACTACCTGTACACTCACCCATAGGCTATTAAAAGTGCGATGCATGAAACCGCAAATGTTCATCTATAAAACTACTGATAAAAAAGTAGCTATGATCATAGCCTTCTCGCATATTGAGCGTCAGCGGATAGTTGTTACTTTGCGCCGCTTTTTGTATATGCCAAGGTTGTAATTGTTCATCTAAAAAGTTATCTGCATCACCTTGGTCAATTAAAATAGGAGGAGCAGACTCAAACTTCAGTGTAGAGATAAGTGCGGTTGCATCGTATTGCTGCCAAATTTTGGTATCTATTCCTAAATAGCCGGTAAAGGCTTTAATGCCCCATGGACACTGTTGAGGATGCACAATTGGGCTGAAGGCTGAGATACTAGAATACTGACCTGTATTACGCAAACCGATAGTTAACGCGCCATGACCCCCCATAGAGTGACCACTAATCGCTTGCTGTTGGGTTACAGGAAAGTGGCTTTTAATTAGTTGTGGCAGCTCAGTAACGACATAGTCATACATTTGATAATGCTTATCAAATGGTGGCATGATTGCATTGACATAAAACCCCGCACCAAGACCAAAATCGTATTCTCCCTTTGGGTCATCCGGAATATGATCCCCTCGAGGACTTGTGTCAGGTGCCACAATTGCAATACCCAACTCATTGGCAATTTTGAATGCTCCTGCTTTTTGCATAAAGTTCTCATCAGTGCAGGTTAGGCCTGAAAGCCAATAAAGCACTGGCACTTTTTCACCTTTATTAACCACTTCAGGTAAAAAAATGGCGAAAGTCATATCACATTGAGTAGTTGTACTGGCGTGGCGATAGCGCTTATGCCAGCCGCCAACTACTTTGTTGCTGGCGACAAGTTCCATATAATTCCCTTACTTATAATGAACAACTGAACGAATGCTCTTACCTTCATGCATCAGGTCAAATGCATCGTTAATTTCATCAAGGCTCATGGTATGAGTGATGAAGTCGTCGAGCTTAAACTCGCCAGCCATGTAACGCTCAACAATGTCAGGCAGTTCTGAGCGACCTTTGACCCCACCAAAAGCACTGCCACGCCAGACTCGACCAGTCACAAGCTGAAATGGGCGAGTTGCGATCTCTTGCCCTGCACCTGCAACCCCAATAATGACAGATTCTCCCCAGCCTTTGTGACAACACTCGAGTGCAGAGCGCATCACATCAACGTTTCCTATGCATTCAAATGAAAAATCAACGCCACCATCGGTCATATCGACAATAACTTCTTGAATTGGTTTATCGTAATTCTTAGGATTTATGACATCTGTGGCACCAAGTTTTGTTGCCAAGGCAAACTTACTCTCATTAATATCAATACCAATAATACGCTTGGCACCAGCCATTGTTGCGCCAATAATAGCCGATAGCCCGATGCCACCTAGCCCAAAAATAGCCACAGTATCACCAGCTTGTACTTTGGCTGTATTCATAACAGCCCCCATACCCGTCGTTACACCACAGCCAAGCAAACATATTTCTTCAAGAGGGGCGTCAGGGTTGACCTTAGCCAAAGAAATTTCTGGTAATACGGTATATTCAGAGAATGTAGAGGTGCCCATATAGTGATAAATTGGCTCGCCGTCTTTATAAAAACGCGTTGTACCATCCGGCATTAGGCCTTTGCCTTGGGTTTCACGGATCTTTTGGCAAAGGTTAGTTTTACCTGAAGTACAGAATTTACATTCACCGCACTCAGGCGTATACAAAGGAATGACATGATCACCAACGGCAACGCTTGTAACACCTTCGCCAACAGCTTCAACAATACCAGCGCCTTCATGTCCTAAGATCGCGGGGAACACACCTTCTGGATCTTCACCTGATAGTGTAAAAGCGTCAGTGTGACACACACCTGTGGCGGTGATCTTAACTAGTACCTCACCTGCTTTTGGCATCATAACATCGACTTCTTCAATGCTTAGTGGCTGCCCTGGTCCCCAAGCGATGGCGGCTTTTGATTTTATAAATTCAGACATAACGAGTTCCTTTTTAATTTAGACCTCAAAGTATAATTACATTATTTTATTTGATAATATCAGTTTCTTTAAAACACTTTTACATATGTGTAATAATGGATAGATGGACTGGCATTGATGAGTTTGTTGCCGTTGCAACGCTTGGCTCATTCACGCTTGCTGCAAAGCGCTTAAATACATCAGTGGCACAAGTGAGCCGACGAGTTAAAGAGTTAGAGAGTCAATTGGACCACCAGTTGCTAACACGCACGACGCGGACTTTAACGCTCACACAAGAAGGCCAAGTGTTTTTAACACACGCACAGCACTTACAACATGCATATGATGATGCAACTTTGGCATTACGACAAAGAGATCAGCAACCATCGGGCGTTTTAAAGCTGACAGCACCAGTAATGTATGGTGAGCACTACATTATGCCTTTAGTGCATGATTTTATGGCGCAGTATCCTAAAGTGACGGTAGACATGCTGTTGACTAATGAGCAGTTGGATATTGTGTCTATGGGGATAGATGTAGCTATTCGTTTGGGAAACCTTAAAAGCTCCACATTAAAAGCGCGTAGGTTAACATGGCGAAATACCTTGGTTTGCGCTGCACCGAGCTATATTGAAAAGTTTGGACAACCACATACTTTGGGTGAGTTGTCGCAACATAACTGTTTAATAGGTAATAGTAGAACTTGGCGCTTTAGGGACAAGGGGGTTGAGCGTAATGTTACGGTGTATGGCAACCTAACTTGTAATAGTGGCTGGGCTCTATTAGATGCTGCAAGCAAAGGGTTTGGTTTGGTGCAGTTGCCACATTACTATGTACATCAAGCACTTGATAGCGGTAAGTTAGTTGAAGTCTTACCAAATTTTAAGCCTGAACGGGAAGGAGTCTGGGCGTTGTATCCACCCAGACAATACGTCCCTACGAGTTTGCGCCTGCTATTAGACCACTTGGTTTGTCAGTTTGATCCGACGGCTGCATAGACTCTAAGGCAAGGTTGAGCGCCTGCTCTCTACTTTTGCAAAATGCATTAATACCCAATCGCTCTCTGATATTAAAGCGATGCAGCTGTTCGCTCGTTTCTTTGTTAGGTGAGTAGATAAATACTTCGCAGTTTGCATCTAGGGCGTCGATAATAGCATTTTCCAACGCCAAGCTGACGGTGACGTCAAGCATTGCGACATCACTTAAATCAAGCACCATGGCTTTGTATTTGGCGATATCACGGTGCTGGCGCGCAATGGCTTTAGAGACGCTGAATATCATGGGTCCAGACAGATAGAAATAGAGTAACTGACCTTTTGCTTGATTGAACAGATCACGCTCTACTTCACTCATGGGAACATCATCGTCACTATCACTGATCGCTTTTACTTGCTCAGCTTGAACTTGGCTTAAACGCTCAATCACGATGATATTTGAAATAAACACACCTAGACCTACTGCTACCATTAAATCCACAAATACAGTGAGTAGCATCACGCCATACATAATGGCCATTTGCATTAGGCTGAGTTTGTGAGCGCGTTGAATAAAGCTCCAGTCCAGTATATTGAAGCCAACATAGACGGCAATACCTGCAAGCACTGCCATTGGAATAGGTTCAGTTAAGCTGCCAGCAACAAAGACGACCGCCATTAAGATAAGTGCGCGAATAATACCAGCGGCAGGGGAGCGAGCACCGACCTGAATATTCACAACCGTGCCCATGGTAGCTCCAGCTCCAGGAAGGGCACCAAATAGGCCTGAGATCATATTTGCTATGCCTTGGCCACGCAGCTCTCTGTCTGAATTATGTTCGGTACGTGTTAAGCTGTCGCCAATAACCGCTGTTAACAAAGTATCGATACAGCCAAGCGTCCCTAAAATCAACGCGTCAATAACCATTTCAGTAAAGACTTCCCCCCCAAACGTTGGCCATACAATATCGGGTAAACCGCTGGGAATTTCGCCTATTCTACGAATGCTATCAGTATCAAAAAAGACAATAGAAAACAGTGTGATGCTAACAAGCGCAACCAATTGCGCAGGGACATACTGACGATACTTTTGGGGTAGATAAAAAAGAATGCCTAAAGTCAGAATACCTAGCAGGAGTTCAGAAAAATGTAAATTCATCACCAGTTCGGGCAATGCCGACAATGTGCCAATAACTCCACCAGCCGGGGCTTTGTGACCTAATAGCGGTGCTATTTGCAAAATAATCAAAATAACACCAATACCAGACATAAAGCCTGATATGACGCTGTATGGCATTAAAGTGACGTATTTTCCTAACTTTAGGGTGCCGAGTAATATCTGAAATGCACCTGCCATCATGACTACGGTAAAACCCATGGCCATGCCAGTTTCAGGGTACTTTGCCATCATGGTGGTCAATACTGCGGTCATAATAACCGTCATCGGACCTGTTGGTTCAGAAATCAAAGAGGTGGAGCCGCCAAATAGAGCAGCGAAAAGGCCTACAAGTATTGCACCCCACATACCGGCTTCAGCACCAGCACCAGAGGCAACACCAAAAGCGAGAGCGAGCGGTAGAGAAATGATTGCTGTAGTCACTCCTCCAAATAAATCGCCCTTAAAATTCATGTGCTTAAATCGAGATAAAGACAACATAAAACTTCCATGCCGCGAGATTGCCCGCATTTTACACGAAATATTGAATTTAACTATCGGATATTCAATATTTTTTTACAATTTGGCGCATACCCATTGAAGGGTAATTCGTGTTAGTATTCGCAACATTAACTACACATATAATCAAAAGTAAATATGTTTCAGCCAGTTAGCCTGTTTGTCGGTTTACGATACGCCAAAGCCGCCAAAGGTAACGCGTTTATTTCTTTTATCTCATTTTTTTCGATTGCTGGTATCGCGCTTGGCTTAATGTCTTTGATTACGGTTAGCTCTGTAATGAATGGCTTTGAGCAGTCACTCAAAACAGCAATGCTTGATCTCATCCCGCATGTTCAGCTAACACCATTATCGAGCTCTGAAAATAGCGCTAAAACAATCGAGCACCTTACTAACAGTAAAGAGGTAAAACGCCTTCAGCCATATTTGACTTCTGATGTCATCTTACAAACCAATAAAGAGTTGTTAGGGGTTAGATTACAAGGCGTTTTTGCAGGATATACAAATCCGATAGAACAGCACATATATAGCGGCAGTAGTGCGCGTTTGTCTGATAGTAAATATCAGTTAATGATTAGCCGTTACTTATCGAGCAAACTCGGTGTTGGAATTGGTGATGAAATACGCGTCATAATGCCTGATGTAACAAGCTATACGCCTTTAGGTCGAGTACCAATGCAGCGACTTTTTTCTGTTGCAGCGATTTATGATTCAAGCAGTGAAGCGGATACATCTTTGGCGTTTGCTGATGGAAAAAGCTTAGCGAGGCTAATGCGCAAAACAGACCGAGCATCACACGATGTCAGTATTACCTTGCATGATGCTTTTGCTTTAGATGAATTCTATGCAGCTAATCCTCAGTTAGAGCATGACTTTGCGGTGGATGATTGGCAATCCCAACAAGGCACATTGTTTGCCGCGGTTGCAATGGAAAAGCGGATCATGTCTTTGCTTTTAGGGCTAATAGTGATTGTCGCTGTATTTAATATTTTATCTGCGTTGTCGATGATGGTGAGTGAAAAGCAAGGGGAAGTTGCTATTTTGCAAACGCTTGGTTTTACACCACAAATGATAGGCCGGGTATTTATGGTTCAGGGTCTATATAACGGGTTTTTGGGAACGGTAATAGGTGTTGCGCTAGGGATAGCGGTTGCCAATTATATTAATGAAATTTTGGCATTTAGTGGCTTGTCATTACTCGGTGGAGCGCGTTTGCCCGTTGTTTTTTCTCAATCTGGGCTTGTAACGATGGCACTGGTAAGCGTTTTATTGAGTTTTATCGCAACATTGTATCCCGCTAAAAAAGCTGCAAATGTGTTACCTGCAGAGGTATTAAGGTATGAATAATTTAGTTATTGACTGTCAAGATTTAGGTAAATCTTATCAAGACGGTAAAGCGCAAGTCGAAGTTTTAAAAGGTGTTGACCTACAAGTTCGACAGGGCGAGATGTTAGCGATAGTTGGCAGCTCTGGATCTGGTAAGAGTACGTTACTGCATATCTTAGGAACACTTGATAAGGCGTCATCTGGTCGCGTCACTATAAAGGGTGTTCAAGTGGGTAACTTATCGCGCGCTAAGCAAGCTGAATTTAGAAATCAACATATGGGTTTTATTTATCAATTTCACCATTTATTGATGGAGTTTACGGCCCTAGAAAACGTTGCTATGCCTTTGTTGATCAGAGGAATGAGTGTCAAGCAAGCTCAGCCTGAAGCGCTTGAAATGCTTAAAAAAGTAGGGCTCGAAAATCGAGCGACTCACAAACCCTCTGAATTATCAGGTGGAGAGCGCCAGCGTGTTGCAATAGCCAGAGCTTTGGTAACGAAACCATCTTTAGTACTAGCTGATGAGCCAACGGGAAATTTAGACAAGCACAACGCGATACGAATATATGAATTGTTAACGCAGCTTAATAAGCAGTTAAATACCAGCTTTGTAGTGGTAACACACGATTTAGAGTTGGCCGCAAAACTTGGTCGTAGTGTACAGCTTGATGATGGAGTGCTGGCTGAGGTTGACCATGCTTAGTGCATTTTTAAGTAAACGATTTCGCCACACTAAGCATAAAACAGGGCTTATCAGTTTGCTGAGTAAGGCTTCAACACTGGGTGTTATGTTAGGTGTTACTGTCTTAATCATTTCGTTATCTGTGATTAATGGGTTTGAGCAACAGCTAGAAGAGCGGCTATTGTCTGTTGTTCCTCATGTCAGTTATCAAGCGCCCTATGAACCTATCGAGAATTGGCCTGAGAAAGTAGAAACGTTAAAAAGCAATGAAAATATTATTGCTGCTACGCCGGAAATAAACTTGACTGGTATGGTGCAATTTAAAGGCAAACTGAAAGCAACTCAATTAAAAGGGGTGATCCCACGATTGCATCAAACTGTCTCTGGAGTAGGGAGTTATGTGCAAGGAAAGAATGTATCTCAGCTTGCGCCAAACGAAATAATTCTAGGTGCAAAAATTGCGCAGGCACTGGGTGTAGATGTAGGGGATAAAGTCAGTGTTTTAGTTGCAAACAAGCACTCCCAGAAGCCTTTGGCCGCGCCTAAGCGTATTTCACTTGTGCTAGTGGGGGTCATAAATATGGGCGGCCCAATTGATGAGACGCTTGCGCTTACTCATTTAGAGGCATTACAAAACGCTCTGGGACTTGATGTTGACCAAGTAACAGGGCTGCGAGCTAAAGTTGATAATGTGTTTAATGCGCATGATGTAGCAATGAGTGCTGGACAGTCACTTCCCGATCTTGTGTATGTAAGCAGTTGGTTTAGAACACAAGGAAGCCTTTATCAGGATATACAAATGGTTAGAACAATTGTGTTTCTTGTCGTATTCCTTATTATCGCGGTGGCTAGTTTTAATATTGTTTCTTCAATGGTGATGGAAGTTAAAGAGAAACAAGCTGATATTGCTATTTTAAAAACGATGGGTGCAAAAGATAGTACTATTTTTGCAACCTTTGCGTTGCAGGGGATAACGTATGCTGCGATCGGGTCTTTTATAGGCACTGTTGTTGGCGTGCTTTTAGCAATTAACTTACCAAATCTTTTCAATGCGATATTCAGTGAAACTGGTAACAACCCTCTTTCAGGCGTTTATTTTGTTGAGTTTTTACCCTCGAAGCTCATTTGGTCGGATATTTTCATTACGCTATCAGTAACGCTATTGCTAGCGGTATTCGCCAGTGTATATCCAGCTTGGCAAGCAACGAAAACAGACCCTGCACACGTACTTGGTAACACTTAACAATGTCTGAAAGCGAGTTTGAATAGTGGACTGAGTTAAATTACTCGGTGACTGTTTTGTGACAAGGGCTTGCAAGGGCGCGGTCAAACCCTTACATTACTGGCATTAAAATAAGCTTAATTAAGAAGTAGATTATGAGCGAACAACAACAATTGACACCGCAACAACGAGAAGAGCTTGAGAGACAGTGGCAAAAAGAGTGTTTTCAAAATGCCCAAAAGCACCTTGCAGAAAAAGGGATCATACCAAGCACTGTATTTGACAAAGAAAGCCGTTTTTTAGCACCGCTTTGTGCTGTTTGGAAAATAAAGGCACAATCAGGGAAATCTTATTGGGTAGTAACTGGGCGTTTACCAACAGATCATATGGAGATAAGTGGCGCTGCTACAGCGAGAGAAGCCATTAAGCATTTTTCATATCGTTGGCAGTTACGCGCAGACGAAATTTTAGCCGCAGGCGTTCAAGATGAAACCCAAGCAAAGTTTGCTAACTTGCTTGTCAACCGAGCCCACGGCTTATACGAAATAGCTGAAAAAGACGAATTATGGGTCAATGAAGCATCGTAAATGGCTCAGTTTTAAATGCGGAGATAGGGCATCTAAGCTTTTGTCTTGGAATGCCTGCCTCCATAAATACACAACCTTGTTTTAAAAAACCATTTTCCACAAAATTGGGTACTTCATCCAAAATACAATTGACGTATATATTATCTAATCCTTTATCGTTCGCCAGATAGACTAAGTAGTTTAAAAGTGACGCATAGGCATCTCTATTTCTGTGTGATTGGACAACCGCAATCCTGCTTATCAATCCATCAGGGCTCAGCCTTCCTGTCCCCACAGGTTCATCATCAGCGTCACAGATAATAACGTGATCTGATTCAGCATCAAGCGCATCAAACTCCACCTCCTTGGGAATATGTAATTCGTAAACAAAAACACGCTCACGAATTTGTTTTAATTGTGCTTTTTTATGAAGCCAACTGACCTTGTCAACATGGTAACTCATGATTCCTCCACTTAATACTTAGCGTATCTGCGCAGGTTCCCAAGTCTTTAAGTGCTCCAGTGCGATTTTTATCAACGGTGCAAATGTTGCATTATTAACAAAATAAACCTAAAGTTACTTGGCAACGGTTTCAGTTAGAGCACCAAACACTTACTACTCCAACTCATCGCCTTCTTGTAAGTAATACGTTCCCTCATTAATTAGTTTAGTAAAAACTTTCATAAATTCCATGCAATTTAGCGCGTTTTTAATTTGTGATACTGTAAAGCAGCTTCTATCTGTTAATAACTTAACACCTGTCAGTGATGTTGCAGGTAGGCAATATGTTTCCCCGTTAATACTCAGTATTATGTGCTCTGGTGTGACCTGATAAACACTGCGAACACCTCCAGCTCTGACAACTGTGTCAGCAGGGTCTAAGTAATCAAATAAAGCGTCATGACTAAAAGGCTCATCTAATGGCGCTAGGTCCATATCATGTTTAGGTTGGCTAATCATAGTGCCAAACCAATGTTTGAATACTTCTTTATTCTCAAGTAGGTCTTTCATTAAAGTTTGCACAGAGTCAATCTCTGTATCACCGATTAACCCTACCGAGCTGATTTGGTCACAATCAGCGTCGCTGTAGCGCTTATTGCCTAATTCATTATCAATTAAGTAATCAGCAAAACTTGATAGCAAATCTTTTTGATCCGGAGCTCTAAAGCCAACAGAATAATTAAGTGCATTTTCGACGGCGTAACCTTCGTGAGGACAACCCGGTGGAATGTAAAGTATATCGCCCGGCTCTAGTACTTCGTCTATTATCGCGTCAAATTGTTCAACTTGGAGCAAGCTTTTATTTTGTGCAAACTGTTTTAACGAGGGGTTAGGCATGCCAACTCGCCAATGGCGCTTACCCTGTCCTTGAATAATGAACACATCATATTGGTCTAAATGGGGGCCTACGCCACCACCTGGGGTTGAATAGCT
The DNA here is from genome assembly GCF_009176705.1 of Pseudoalteromonas sp. A25. Lineage (NCBI taxonomy): Bacteria > Pseudomonadati > Pseudomonadota > Gammaproteobacteria > Alteromonadales > Pseudoalteromonadaceae > Pseudoalteromonas > Pseudoalteromonas sp. A25. The sequence continues at coordinate 1,698,613 of NZ_AP021846.1, forward strand.
GACCATTAAGTCATCTATACGCCAGTTTGGAATAAAACGAAATGGCTCTATTAACATCGCTGAGCTTGGGTGCCAGTGGTCAACGGCTTGGACGAGTAGAGTGCTATTTGTATCGGTTAACAAAGTGAACTCTTCAAAAGGTCCATGATAAGCTTGCCAGTCGTTTTTGTGATTTGTGATCAAGCGCGACTCAATCGCTTCTTCCATGGCTAGCCCTGCTAACTCTTCAGGCTCAATTGGGTCAACAAAGTGAGTGAATCCGCGTTTAATGAGTAGCGGCTGCTTTTGCCAATACTGTTTTAAAAACTGCGTCGTGGTTAAATCATTAATGGTTAACTGATACATAAATTTTCCATAAAAAAAGCGAAAGAGAGTACTCTTTCGCTTTATAACTTAATTCTGGTAGAAGTTATACTAGCTCGTCGATGAAAGCTTCAGCACGGCCAATATAGTTAGCAGGTGTCATTAGCTTCATTTGTGCTTTTACTTCTTCTGGTAGCTCTAGACCGTCGATAAAGTCAGCCATTATAGCCTGATTCACACGCTTACCACGGGTTAGTTCTTTTAACTTTTCATACGGCTTTTCAATACCATATTTACGCATCACGGTTTGGATTGGTTCCGCGAGTAGCTCCCAGTTTTGGTCAAGTTCTTCAAGCAACTTGTCAGCATTAACTTCAAGCTTGCTCACACCCTTTAAAGTAGCTTGATATGCGATAAGCGCATAGCCCATGCCAACACCTAGGTTGCGAAGAACGGTAGAGTCAGTTAGGTCGCGCTGCCAGCGAGAAACTGGTAACTTTTGCGCCAAATGTGCAAAAATAGCATTAGCAATACCCAAGTTACCTTCTGAGTTTTCGAAGTCTATTGGGTTTACTTTATGTGGCATCGTCGATGAGCCAATTTCACCTGCAATGGTTTTTTGCTTAAAGTGATTTAGAGCGATATAGCCCCATACATCTCGGTCAAAATCAAGCAAGATAGTGTTGAATCGAGCGATAGCATCAAACAACTCGGCAATGTAATCATGCGGTTCAATCTGAGTTGTAAATGCGTTCCAAGTTAAGCCTAGGCTGCTTACGAACTGTTCTGCATGTGAATGCCAATCATAATCAGGGTAAGCACTTAAATGTGCATTATAGTTACCAACTGCGCCGTTGATCTTTCCTAAAATTGCAACATTAGCAATTTGCTCGCGTTGACGTTGCAGCCGAACGTATACGTTGGCAAATTCTTTACCCATAGTTGATGGCGAAGCTGGCTGACCATGAGTACGAGTCATCATTGCAACTGAACGGTACTCAATCGCCTTTTCTTTAAGCGCGGCGAGTAACTTATCACAATAAGGCAGAAGCACCTTATCTCTTGCTTCTGTTAACATCAAACCATGAGACAGGTTATTGATATCTTCGGAAGTACACGCAAAGTGAATAAATTCATTGATTGCGTTTAGCTCAGCGTTATCTGCAACCTTTTCTTTTAAAAGGTATTCAACCGCTTTCACGTCGTGGTTTGTGGTGCGCTCAATTTCTTTTACTCGAGCCGCATCTGCTTCACTGAAGTTATCTACGATGCTGTCTAGCAAAGCATTTGCTTGTTCGCTAAATGCAGGTACTTCATCAATACCTTGTGCTTTAGCTAGTGCTTGTAGCCAACGAACTTCTACAGTTACGCGATATTTGATCAAGCCAAACTCACTAAAGATGCCACGTAACTCGGTAGTTTTGCTACCATAGCGACCATCCACTGGAGAGATAGCGGTTAACGCCGAAAGCTCCATAATTACTCCTAAAATAATTGGTTTTGAACGATATTTTTAAACTCTTTTTTGGGCTTCAGCGATGATTTTCTTTTTCCCAAAGAAAAACTGGCGGCGTTTTCCGCCAAGTTGTCGCCAAAGTACCGCGCTACGAATACCTGCAAGTAGTAACGCTCTAATTTTTTGCTGAGTTGCGGTTTGCTTCAGCAACTCAGGTTGTCCGAAGACTTGAATTTTTTGACCTAGCGGGCTGACAACTTCGCTATATATGTCTGCAAAAGCGGCTACAATAGTGCTGTCAGTGACATCAAAGTGCTGCAACTGACGCTCTACGTCTTTTAATCGTCTAGCTAGTTCATCAAGCGCTTGTTTATTATTCATTAAGGCGCGCTCCAGTTGCATCAGGCTACCAACATATTTAACCATTTCGACGTCTTTATCACCCTGTGGTGAAAGCTGTGCAATCAGGATGCGGTAACCGGATTTCAGAGCAAAAGAGTCTGAATAGACATCTTCTGGTTTAGCTGGACTTAAGTTGACGATACTATGTAAAAAGCTTTCTACTTCCCGCTCATTAAATTGACCATATTTCGCTGTTTTTTGTACCAGCTTTGTTATCTGACACATTGCAGCTAACGGCATTACGTAGTTTGCAGACATTATTTAATCACCGAGTCGATAATGCCACCACCTAAGCACACCTCGTTTGCATAGAAAACAGCTGATTGGCCTGGAGTAACCGCTTTTTGCGGCTCATCGAATAATACCCGTGCCATACCATCTTCGCCAACAAGTAAGGTACATGGTATGTCGGTTTGGCGATAACGAGTTTTAACTGTGCAACGAGTGGTGCCTTTTGGACCTTGTCTGTCTACCCAATGTAACTGGTTAGCATTTAAGCCATTGCTGAATAGGCGAGGGTGATCTTTACCTTGCCCTACCACTAAGACATTTCTTGCGATATCTTTATCAACCACATACCAAGGCTCACCGTTGCCTTCTTTCATGCCACCAATTAACAGACCTTTGCGTTGGCCAAGTGTGTGATACATTAACCCTTCATGCTCGCCTACTTCGTTACCATCCGTGTCTTCGATTTTGCCTGGCTGAGCGGGTAAAAACTTTTGCAAAAAGTCTTTAAACTTGCGCTCACCAATAAAGCAGATACCGGTGCTGTCTTTTTTGTCGTGAGTAACTAAGTTTTGTTCTTCTGCGATGCGGCGAACTTCTGGTTTGGCAATGTCACCAACAGGGAAAAGAGTTTGCGCAATATGTTCATGGCTTAATGTGTAAAGAAAATAACTTTGATCTTTGTTGTCATCAAGGCCTCGGCACATAACAAACTTATCATCACGCTCTTCACGACGGACATAGTGGCCAGTGGCAATGTAATCAGCACCGAGTGCTTGTGCTGCAAATTCTAAGAATGCTTTGAACTTTATTTCTTTGTTGCACATGATATCTGGGTTGGGAGTACGACCGGCCTTATACTCCGCTAGGAAATATTCAAAAACGTTATCCCAATATTCAGCTGCAAAGTTTACTGTATGAAGTTCAATACCCAACTTGTCACAAACTGCTTGCGCATCTTTTAAATCTTCAGCGGCAGCACAATATTCATCATTGTCGTCTTCTTCCCAGTTTTTCATGAACAAGCCTTCTACTTGATAGCCTTGCTCTTTCAATAAGTACGCAGAAACTGAAGAATCTACACCGCCGGACATGCCAACGATGACTTTGATGTGACTATTATCGCTCATAATGATTGCTGTAAATTTACCTGATTTGGAAAGGCCGTGATTATAGCACGCAAAAGCACCTGGCTAAAAGCCGATAAGACATTCATTACGCACCAAGTACTTTATATTCGCCATTTTTTAATCCATGCAAAGAATATTTGCCAATTTGGGCGCGGATCAAGCGTAGGGTTGGATGCCCAACATGGGCCGTCATTCTTCTAACCTGACGATTTTTTCCTTCACTAATACTGATGCTTAACCATGTTGTTGGGATATTTGCACGCTCGCGAATAGGGGGGGTGCGAGGCCAGATATCTGGCTCGGGTATGATTTCAACTTTAGCAGGGCGGGTCATACCATCTTTTAAATCAACGCCATTGCATAATGCTGCTATGGCCTCTTCAGATGGAATTCCTTCCACTTGGGCCCAGTAGGTTTTAACTGTATTTTTATTCGGATCCGTCAGTTTATGTTGCAGTTTTCCGCAATTGGTTAGTAATAGCAATCCTTCACTATCTCTATCAAGACGACCAGCAGCATATACGCCTTTTTCTTTAATATAGTCAGCTAATGTCTTGCGGTTTTGGTCATCTGTGAACTGGCATAAAACATCAAAGGGTTTATTGAAAATTACTATTTTAACCTGTTCAACCGGAATTGCTTGTTTAACGACGCGTTTTTTTGCGAACCTGTTAGGTTTTTTGGGTTTGTTTTGATGGTTTTGTTTTGAGTTTACTCTATTCATCTTTGCACCAGATAATCACATCAAGGGTCATTGTAACATTGCTATGTCAAATACAAAAAATACCGGTTTGTCGGTCGGTTTTAACGTGACAAATACGTTTTATATTACTAACTTAAGTGTAGTGATGTTATACAAACCTAAACGGATATTATGAGAATAAAAACGGCTGTGGTTTATTTTGTGAGTACACTGGGCGTGTTTACTGCTTTGGTTTGTCGTGGGCAAGAGGATATATTTTCTTTAACGCTCGAAGAGTTACAAGATATACCTATTGCAGTTGCGACTAAAACTGATATCCAACTTAAATATGCGCCCTCAACGGTAAGTTACTTCTCTGAACAACAAATAAAGCTACTTGGTATTGAAACGCTCAGTGAGCTGTTTACATACATACCCGGTTTTTATTCAATGTACAACTCAGTAGAAGGAAACCAATCTTACCTTATTGCTCGCGGCCATCCGCAAAAGTATGCCATTACCTTATTAGTACTCCTCAATGGGCAACGCTTGAATGAAGACTACACAGGTGGAATAAACTATATAGACCGATTTGTGAGTTTGCATAATGTAGAAAAAGTAGAGGTAATAAGGGGGCCGGGTTCAACATTGTACGGTTCTAATGCTTTTCATGGTGTAATAAATATAGTAACTAAAGTCGATAATTACTTGGAACTTTCGCTTGGTTCATTTGCTAAAAAAGAGCTTAATGCCGGGCTTGTGCACCAATTTGAAGATCTACAGCTTGGCGTTGATGTTCATTGGTATGAGGATCATGGTGATAGCCTTGGTAATGTCTTTGATCGATTTTCTATTCAAGAGTTTACGAATGACGCACATGAAGTGAAGCAATTAGAGCTTTATGCGTCGTATAAAGGGATCAGTTTTAGAAATCATTATTTAAATTCAACTCGAAACAATCATTATTTATTTCGCCGTTTACGGGATGGAACTAATAACATAGACACTCAACACTGGTTGTCACGCTTAGAATATGAAACCAAAAAACAAAATACTTGGAACCTTAAAGTCGGCGTAGAGTATTCAAAAGCAAAGCGTAAATCTCTTTCAGCTCTAGAACTTAGAGGTACAGGGCCATTTCAACAAAGTGATTTTTTATTTGGTGAAAACTTTACGCACGACTCTTATCGCGCAAATGCAGACTACAGCTACCAAATAGTAGGCGCTCATCGATTATCTCTTGGCGCTGAAGTTGTTCACTCTCAAGTACCTGGTGGATATTTGCGAAGCAATTACGATATTTTTGGCGAACTTGACTTTTTTGGTGAGGTGATTGAGTTAACAAATCCGACCCAACGTATCGTGCTAGATAAAAAGCGCAAAATCCAGATGTTTTATGGGCAGTTGGAATCTAACTGGAGCGAGCATTGGCGCTCTACAATTGGGTTGCGTCGTGATGGCTACAATGACGTGGAGGACAAAACCAACCCACGAGCTACAGTTATTTTTGCTCCCAATAATAAACATACCTTCAAATTGATCTATGGAGAGGCCTATCGAGTACCATCATTGGGCGACTTATATGACGAAGAAAGCGGGCTTACTGTTGGTAATAATCAGCTCAAGCCAACTACATTAAGAGCCCTTGAAATTGTTTACCAATACATAAATCAAGATTTTACATTTAGCTCGAGTTTTTATAAAAATGATATCAGTGACTTAATCGATTTTCGTGCTGAAGGTGATAACGTATTTTTGGGAAATATCGCAGATAATGAAACCAAGGGAATAGAAGTAGAGTGGCAGGCGAGAGTGTTTAAAAACCTTGAGATAAGAGGTTTTTTAACTCACCTATTTAGGAATAACACAAGGATTGAGCCCGGGCAAACAACCTCTCCATCACACAAATTAGTACCAAAAACGTATGCAATGACCTCGTTGTTGTATTCCCCATCAGAGTATTGGAACGCATCTCTTTCTATTAGTGGGCGAAGTGGCGTAGATACTTTAATAGATGGCGACTCAAATAAGGTATTATCGGCAACTGTTAACTATCAAATTGATAATAATGCTCAAGTTACGTTAGATATAAATAATCTACTCAATAAAACGTATAGCACAGCATCTATAATCCCCTTCGGTGAAAAGTCGGGTAGACCGTTTGGTGAGTACCAGGCTAGAGGAAGGGATATAAAGTTATCGTATCGGTACCAATTTTAGTTATTTAGCAAAAATAAAAAAGCCTGCATATGCAGGCTTTTTAAAACTTTAGATTTTGAATGCTAGTTTTAAACTAGTTTAGACAAAATCTCATTGAAGGTATTGCTTGGACGCATAGCTGAAAATGCAAGCTCATCGTTAGGCTGATAGTAGCCACCCACATCCATTGCGGTACCTTGAGCACCGTTTAGTTCGTCAACGATAGTTTGCTCTTGAGCCTCTAAATCACGTGCAATTTCTGTGAATTGAGATTGCAGCTGAGTATCTGTTGTTTGTGCTGCAAGGGCTTGTGCCCAGTAAAGAGAAAGATAGAAGTGGCTACCACGGTTATCTAGCTCATTTACTTTACGTGACGGTGATTTGTTCTCGTCTAAGAACTTACCTGTTGCTTGGTCAAGCGTATCAGCAAGTACTTGCGCTTTGGCATTGCCCGTTGCTTGGCTTAGGTGCTCAAGAGAAGCTGCAAGCGCAAGGAACTCACCTAATGAATCCCAGCGTAAGTGATTTTCTTTTTCAAACTGTTGTACGTGCTTAGGCGCTGAACCACCCGCACCAGTTTCAAATAAGCCACCACCGTTCATAAGAGGTACGATAGACAGCATTTTTGCGCTTGTACCAAGCTCAAGAATCGGGAACAAATCAGTTAGGTAGTCACGTAGTACGTTACCTGTTACTGAAATAGTGTCTTTTCCGTCTTTCATGCGCTCAAGTGAGTACAATGTTGCTTCTACTGGCGCTTTGATAAGGATCTCAAGTCCATCAGTATCATGCTCTGGCAGATAAGCGTTAACTTTTTTGATAAGTTCTGCATCGTGTGCACGCGCTTCGTTTAACCAAAATACGGCTGGAACACCAGTTGCACGCGCACGATTGACTGCTAACTTAACCCAATCTTTGATTGGCGCATCTTTAACCTGACACATACGCCAGATATCGCCTTGTTCGACGTCATGTGATAGCAATACGTCACCATTATTGTTATCAACTACACGCATCGTTCCAGCAGTAGGTGCCTCAAATGTTTTGTCGTGTGAACCATACTCTTCGGCTTTTTGTGCCATTAGACCAACGTTTGGAATTGTACCCATAGTACGAGGGTCGAAAGCACCATGTTCTTTACAGAAGTCGATAGTTGCTTGGTAAACACCTGAGTAACAACGGTCTGGGATCACAAAACTAGTGTCTTGTTGCTTACCGTCAGCATTCCACATTTGACCACTTGTACGAATAGCTGCAGGCATTGATGCATCAATGATCACGTCGCTTGGTACATGAAGGTTCGTGATACCACGGTCTGAATCAACCATCGCAATAGCCGGGCTTGATTCGTATACTGCAGCGATGTCAGCTTCAACTTCTTGACGTTTAGTATCATCAAGCTGTTGAATCTTAGAGTAAACATCACCTAAACCATTGTTAACGTCTACGCCTAGCTCAGCAAACAGCTCAGCATGCTTAGCGAATACCTCTTTATAGAATACTTTTACCGCATGACCAAAGATAATTGGGTCTGAGACTTTCATCATCGTGGCTTTCATGTGTAGCGAGAAAAGTACGCCTTTGTCCTTTGCTGAAGCAATTTCAGATGCTAAGAACTCTTGTAGTGCAGATATACTCATACAAGATGCATCTATAATCTCACCTGCAAGTAATGGGGTGCTTGCTTTTAAAACGGTTACGTCACCATTTTTAGCTACGTGCTCAATACGCACGTCAGTTGCGCTTTCAACAGTTGTAGATTGCTCTGAGCCGAAGAAATCACCTTTGCTCATACTGGCCACATAAGATTTTGAACCAGCTGACCAAGCACCCATGGAGTGTGGGTTTTTACGTGCATATGCTTTAACTGAAGCTGGTGCACGACGGTCAGAGTTACCTTCACGAAGTACTGGGTTTACAGCACTACCTTTGATTTTGTCATAAGTTGCTTTAATCGCTGCTTCTTTGTCGTCTTTTGGCTCAGAAGGGTAATCTGGCAACGCATAGCCTTTTTCTTGCAACTCTTTGATGGTTGCACGCAATTGCGGAATAGACGCACTGATGTTTGGTAGCTTGATGATGTTAGCTTCAGGTGTTTTTGCTAATTCACCTAATTCAGCTAGTGCATCGCCAATACGTTGCTTTTCAGTTAAAAACTCTGGGAAATTGGCAATGATACGTCCTGCAAGAGAAATATCACGAGTTTCAACTTCTACGCCAGCGGCATTGGTGTATGCTTGAATGATCGGTAGCAATGAATATGTGGCTAACGCCGGAGCTTCATCGGTTTTTGTGTAAATAATTTTTGATGTCATCATCATTCCTAGATTTTGTGGCCTTAATAGCCATTCAACAATGCAAAGGGAATGCTATGTTGCCTAAGGCAACAGGTTATAGCAAGTTTGTTAGATATTTTTACTTTTAGCGTAAATAAAAATATCTAACCTACCTAACGACAACACGACGTATTGTATCAAGCATTGTTAATGAGGGCTAATTAGAAATTTTAAAGGGAGAGAAAGAAAAATTATAAGGAATATGAAGCGAGCAACGAATGCAACCCGCTTCCGTTAGCCAAAACTACAATTATGCCATCTCTTCATCGCGAGGGGCGATGTTAGTTGCATGAAGACCTTTCGGTCCTTCTTGTAGCTCGAATGTTACATCCTGACCAGCTTTAAGCGTTTTGTATCCATCCATTACAATCGTTGAGTAATGGGCGAAGATATCTTCCTCACTGCCGTCTTCTACGATGAAACCAAACCCTTTGGCGTTGTTGAACCATTTGACTTTTCCGCAAGCCATACTTCTACATCCTTCTATAAGTTGACTAATTTAGTTAATCTAAACTTTATAATTTGTTAGACTGCCCATAGATTAAGCAATCTATAACGACTGTAGTTTATATGAGCAGTCAGTCAAGTTTTTTAACGTATTTTTTAACAATTTATTTATTTTCTAATTCAAGTTTGCTTGAGTTACCAAGACAAGACTATATTTATTATGAGTGGGACGAAAGATTCAGGTGTGATAGACACGGTACGTGAAAGCGCAAAGCAAAAGCTAAGCCCTCCACGTAAGTACAAAGTCATTTTGAACAACGACGATTACACGCCAATGGAATTTGTAATTGAAGTTTTGATGACATTTTTTAATATGGATAGCGAAAGAGCAACTGAAGTGATGCTTAAAGTGCATCATGAGGGAAAAGCTGTATGTGGTATATATCCTGCAGATATTGCCCACACCAAGGCTGAGCAGGTCAATCGTTACGCTCGCGACCATGAGCACCCGTTGCTGTGTAGTTGTGAGCAAGAATAACCTTTTTAATTCTCGTTTGGGGGTTGCCAATGCTAAATAAAGACTTAGAAGTTACCTTAAACGCCGCTTTTCGTGAGGCGCGTACACGTCGCCACGAATTCATGACAGTAGAGCATTTGTTATTGGCGCTAATAGACAACCCATCAGCAGGAGAGGCGTTAGGCGCCTGCGGGGTGGACATAGAAAATTTAAAAAGGGAGTTATCAGAGTTCATTGATGAGACAACTCCCGTGATCCCAGATTTGGAGGAAGATAGAGAAACTCAGCCAACGTTAGGGTTTCAGCGCGTGTTACAGAGAGCTGTTTTTCATGTGCAGTCGTCAGGCAGAAGCGAAGTTACTGGCGTGAATGTGTTGGTTGCAATTTTTTCTGAGCAAGAAAGTCAAGCCGTATATTTATTGAAAAAGAGTGATATCAGTCGTCTTGATATCGTTAACTTTATTTCCCACGGTATCTCTAAAGTTGATGACGAATCTGAACACGAAGATCATGAAGATATGCATGATGAAACCAGTGAAGTTCAAACTGAAGAAAAGACCAAACTTGAAAACTTTACAACAAATCTCAACGCACTCGCTCAGGCTGGCCAGGTTGATCCGCTAGTGGGCAGAGATGATGAAGTTGAGCGTACTGTTCAGGTATTATGCCGACGCAAGAAAAACAATCCGCTGCTGGTTGGTGAAGCTGGGGTCGGTAAAACAGCTATTGCTGAAGGGTTAGCTTATCGAATTATCAATAAGCAAGTACCTGATGTAATAGAGGATGCGGTTGTATACTCTCTTGACATGGGCGCATTGTTGGCTGGAACAAAATATCGTGGTGACTTTGAGAAGCGCTTTAAAGCATTGTTGAAAGAGCTTCAAGCAAAACCACACGCAATATTATTTATAGATGAAATTCATACAATTATTGGCGCCGGAGCTGCTTCTGGCGGTGTAATGGATGCATCTAACTTAATTAAACCGCTATTATCGAGCGGTCAGTTGCGCTGTATGGGCTCAACTACATACACAGAGTTTAAAAATATATTTGAAAAAGACCGTGCCTTGGTGCGTCGTTTTCAAAAAATTGATGTGGTTGAGCCAAGTGTTGCCGATACTACAAAAATTCTTTATGGCCTCAAGGAGCGTTATGAAGAGCATCATGGTATTCGTTATACACAAAAAGCATTACGTGCGGCAGCCGAGCTTAGCGCCAAGTATATAAATGAGCGCCACCTGCCAGATAAAGCGATTGATGTAATAGATGAGGCTGGAGCTAATCAGAGATTGCAACCTGTTTCACGTCGCAAGAAAACGATTGGGGTATCTGATATCGAAATGATAGTTTCAAAGATAGCGAGAATACCTCAGCAAAGTGTTTCTAACAGTGATAAAGAAACATTGAAAAATCTGGACCGTAATTTGAAAATGTTAGTTTTTGGTCAAGATCAGTCAATCGATGCGTTGACCTCTGCAATTCGCTTATCACGTTCTGGCCTTGCCAACGAAGATAAACCAATCGGCTCTTTCTTGTTTGCGGGTCCTACTGGGGTTGGTAAAACAGAGGTAACAAAGCAGCTTGCGAAGTGTATGGGTGTAGAGTTTATCCGCTTTGATATGTCGGAGTATTCTGAACGACATGCGGTCAGCCGGCTGATAGGTGCACCTCCTGGTTACGTTGGCTTTGAGCAAGGTGGATTGCTAACAGATGCTGTCATTAAGCATCCGCATGCAGTTGTGCTTTTGGATGAAATAGAAAAGGCCCACCCTGATATTTACAATATTCTGCTTCAAGTTATGGATCACGGCACATTGACCGATAACAATGGTCGCAAAGCCGATTTCAGAAATGTTGTTGTTGTAATGACAACTAATGCAGGTGTGCAAGAAACCATACGTAAGTCTATTGGTTTCCAAGAGCAGGACCATTCTCATGATGCAATGGTTGAAATAAACAAAGTCTTTACCCCTGAATTTAGGAATCGATTAGACAACATTATTTGGTTTAATCACCTGGAAAAAGAGGTTATCTTGCAAGTTGTCGATAAATTCGTTGTTGAGTTACAAGCCCAGCTAGACAAAAAGTCTGTGAGCTTAGAACTAACGTCTGCTGCGCGAGAGTGGCTTGCAGATCTCGGATATGACAAAGCAATGGGTGCTCGACCTATGGCTCGAGTGATCCAAGATAAACTTAAAAAGCCGCTAGCGAACGAAATATTATTTGGTAAGTTGAGCGAAGGCGGAAATGTTAAAGTGGGTGTTAAATCTGGTGAATTAGATTTTAGATATGAATCTAGTTTGGTATCTGCCTAATTTATCTTTGAGTTAGTAAACGTCAAAAAGCCTAGCATTAGCTAGGCTTTTTGTTTTGCGCAGGCATTAATTAAGCCTTAGCACTGCTTTAAAGTACAACGAACGACATTGGACTTTAAAGCACAACCTTTTCGTAGGTTCTACACCGTTCTATTAACGAGCGCGGAAGACAATGCGTCCTTTGGTTAAGTCGTACGGAGTCATTTCTACCGTTACTTTGTCACCAGTAAGAATACGGATATAGTTTTTGCGCATTTTACCTGAAATATGTGCAACAACCACGTGACCATTTTCTAGCTCAACGCGGAACATTGTATTTGGTAAAGTATCAAGGACTGTGCCTTGCATTTCAATTACGTCTTCTTTCGCCATGTGTAGCGTAACACCTCTTTGAATAATTAAACGCTGCAGATTTTGCCCAAAAGCAGACGATAAGTAAAGGTAAGGGCCAAAAATTTGTTATTTAATTGGCCAATTAGCACTGCGAGGGTATCAATAGCCAAAATACAAGGCTATTAATGCTAAAAATGTTCATTTACATTTTACTGGTTTGCTCAATCCAAATATCGTTAACAAACCTCTGAGAAGGTAAAAACTGCGATTTATACCGCATCTTTTTGCAGCTATCAATTTGGTAGCCCAAATATACAAAGCCTTTATCTAATTTATTTGCATGTTCTATTTGTGCCATGATCATGACATTGCCCAAGCTGTAGTGCTCATATTCGGGGTCAAAGAACGTATAAATAGCAGAAAGGGAACCAGGCATGGTATCTGTTACCGCAACGGCTATTAGTTTGCTATCATGCCAAAGCTCCAAGAATGTAATTGGCAACCATTGGCAAAATAGAAAGCTTTCATATTGCAATCTATTTGGCGGATACATGCTGCCATCGCTGTGACGCAGAGAAATGTATTTCTCATAAAGAGGGTAGTACTCATTGCGTTCTTTATGGCTCACAGTAAAGGTGAATTCATTCGACGCTTTTTTGAATTTACGCTTTTGCGACGTAGAGGCATCAAAGCGCTTGGCCGGAATTCTCATTGACTGGCAGGCGCTACATTTGGGGCAATGAGGACGATATATTTGATCGCCACTGCGTCTGAAACCTAACTCTAATAATCCTTCAAATCGTGTCGGTGTATAACAGCTGGGGTCTAAAATAACCAACAACTGCTCCTGTTGCTGAGGTAAATAGCTACAACTAAACTGCTGACTTAAACCAATTTTAGAAGGGAAATGTTCAGTCATAAATGTTTTCCAATGTTTGAGCAAGCCACATTGTGTCTGGCACGTTAAATTGTGCCGCTGTATTAAGTCTAGTCAAGAAATCATCACGCGATATAACTTTTGCACCTAAACTTGTTAAATATGGGTTCTCTAACTGGCAGTCAATAAAATATGCGTTGTGCCGCTTGAGCCAGTTGACCAATGCCCACATCGCAAGCTTTGACGCATTGGACTTATGAAAGAACATTGACTCACCACAAAAGACACCCGATTGCATAATACCGTACAGACCACCGATTAACTCGCCATCTTGCCAGACCTCTAAACTATGCGCTAAACCTTGTTGATGAGCTTCTTGATACGCTCGTAGCATATCGGTATTAATCCATGTGCCTTCATGGTCAATCCTTTGCTCTCGACATGCCTTTATCACTTTTGAAAATGCCATGTTGACTGTAACTACAGGGCGAAGTTTGCGCTGTGTTTTTTTAAGAGATCTGCTTACTCGAAAATCGTTAAGTTCAATAACCCCGCGTTGACTAGGTGACCACCACATGATTGGTTCATGTTCATTAAACCAGGGGAATATACCGTTTGCATACGCATTTTTTAGTCTTTCTACGCTTAAACAGCCGCCAATAGCGAGTAAACCATCCGGGTTTTTTAGGGCGTAATGACATGGTGGGAATCGGTTGTCATTGAGACTTAAGTGAAACAGTTGTTGAGTCATAAGAGGGGATCTGGGCTAGATATGGTATTTATACCAATTTTATTAATACATTGATCATTCTAGCGAGCTAAATAACTCATTAACTGCGTTAAATATTTCTCATGTAGAATAACTACATAGCGAAATATTTGCCTTGTTACTAAGCCATTTATCTGTCGCAATATCTGATCACCAATTTAATGCAATTGGTATTAACATAGCGCAATTTTAGTGTAAATAAAATGGGAGCAAAAGAAGCTCCCATTATTGATAACGTTTTATTTTAAGTTATCTAGATAACGCTCTGCATCTAGTGCTGCCATGCAGCCTGTACCCGCAGAGGTAATTGCTTGACGATAGATGTGATCAGATACGTCACCTGCTGCAAAAACACCTTCAACACTGGTCTGTGTTGCGTTGCCATTTAAACCAGACTGCACAACCAAATAGCCATCTTTCATCTCTAGCTGACCTGCAAACATATCTGTGTTTGGTTTGTGACCGATAGCGATGAAAACACCTGCTAAATCTAATTGTTCTGTGTTATCGGATTCGGTTTCTTTGATGCGTATGCCTGTTACACCCATCTCATCACCCAACACTTCGTCAAGTGTGCGATTTAAGTGCAGTACCACATTGCCATTTTTTGCCTTTTCCATTAAACGATCAGACAGTATCTTCTCACTTCTAAAAGAGTCACGACGGTGAATAACGTGAACTTCTTCGGCAATATTTGAAAGATATAGTGCTTCTTCAACGGCAGTATTACCACCACCAACAACCGCTACTTTTTGGCCGCGGTAGAAAAAGCCATCACAGGTTGCACATGCTGATACACCGCGACCTTGGAATGCAGTTTCTGACTCTAGACCAAGATATTTTGCTGAAGCGCCTGTAGCTATGATAAGTGCATCGCAAGTGTAGGTGCCTTGATCGCCAGTTAGTGTGAATGGACGCTTTGTCACATCCACTTTATTAATGTGATCAAAGATAATTTCAGTTTCAAAACGCTCAGCATGCTCTTTCATGCGGTCCATTAGAGCGGGACCCGTTAAACCGTGCGCGTCTCCAGGCCAGTTTTCAACTTCTGTAGTGGTGGTTAATTGGCCACCTTGTTGCATACCAGTAATAAGTACTGGGTTCAAATTTGCACGTGCGGCATAAACTGCAGCCGTATAGCCAGCAGGGCCTGAACCTAAAATAAGCAGTTTGCAGTGTTTAACGTCACTCATGAGATATTCCTAAAATTTAAATACCAAGAATCAATGAGGTCGATTCTAAGTAATTCAACCTAGATGTAAAATAAATCTCAAATTTCATTTTTAAATAAATCGTATAGTTGTCAAAAATTGTGTACTTGATGGTTATTTCATCCATCAGCCTCGAAACTGACGCTATTGCATGACCATACGGTTTTTTTTTGGTATGTTCTTAGTAATTTTGTTTCGTTATTCTTTTACGGATAACCCCTAACGAATAGGTTTTTATGGCATTTTGGCAGGATACACCTGGATTTGCATTAGCAGCGGATAATATTAGAATTTTAACGGATGCAAAGCAGTATCATGATGAACTAATTACATTGATACGCCAAGCGAAGCAGCGCATCTACATCACTGCTTTGTATTTGCAAAATGATGAAGCTGGCAGAGAAATTCTCAGTGCTTTGCATGACGCCTCGCTTGCTAATCCATCATTAGATATAAATGTTTTGGTTGACTTTCACCGCGCTCAACGAGGCCTCATTGGTGAAGAAAAGTCTGAGGGAAATGCAAAGTTATATTGTGACGCATTAGAAGTTTCTAACAGTAATGTGAAAGTATTTGGTGTGCCAGTTAAAGCAAAAGAGCTGTTTGGGGTACTACACCTAAAGGGTTTTGTAATTGACGATACCTTACTATACAGCGGCGCTAGCTTAAATAATGTTTATCTGCATCATGAAGACAAATACCGGTTAGATAGATACTTTGTGATTAACCAGTCAAGACTTGCAGATAGTTTTAGTCAGTTCATAGAGCAATACTTGTTAAGTTCTGAGGCGGTTGCACGTTTGGATAAGCGACCATTGCCTAAGTTTGCAGATATCAAACTGGCACAAAAAAAATTAATGCGGGATCTGAAAAAGGCGAAATATACTTTTGCCGGAGCTGATTGTAGTAATGCGTTAAATGTAAGGGCGTTTTTGGGCTTCGGGCGACGTACAAATAAATTAAACCGATTAATTAAAAGTTTATTTGATACGACAGAGCAAGAGTTAGTGCTTTATACCCCTTACTTTAATTTTCCAGCGCCATTGCTGCGCTCTTTGAGACGTTTACTTAGACAAGGGCAGCAAGTAACGATAGTTGTTGGTGATAAAACCGCGAATGATTTTTATATTTGCCCAACTCAGCCCTTCAGTAAAATTGGTGCGTTACCGTATCTGTACGAAACTATTTTGCGTAAGTTTTTAAAATCACAACATCGCTTTATTAAGTCCGGACATCTTAAAGTATATTTGTGGAAAGAAGGTAACAACTCATTTCACTTAAAAGGGATCTGTAAAGATAATCACACCCATTTACTCAGTGGTCATAACCTTAACCCTCGCGCTTGGGGTCTGGATATTGAAAATGGTATTTTGATAGAAGATCCACATAAGCAGATCTTAGGTGATATAGAGCGAGAAAAGCAGGCGATATTGGCAAACTGCCGTTTGTTAAAAGGGCCTGAAGATGTTGAGACGTTAGACGACTACCCACTTCCAGTTAAGAAGCTGCTGGGTCAAGCAAAGCGGGTCAAAGTAGATTTTATTATTAAGCGCTTTATTTAACGTTTGTATAGCTTTTATATATCGCAAAATGTTAAAAACCCAGCAATCGCTGGGTTTTTTGTCTTTGCTATCACACGTTACGCTTTGTACGCATCATTGTGCACATTGGCAGCTCGGCCAGATGGGTCGGCATTATTTTGGAATGATTCATCCCACGCCAGTGCTTGTGGAGTAGAGCACGCAACCGATTTACCGTGAGGCACACAGGTTGCAGCGGCGTCACCAGGAAAATGCTCGGTAAAAATCTGACGATAGAAGTAAGCTTCTTTGCTATCTGGAGTATTAATTGGAAAACGGTATTGTGCGTTTTCTAACTCTTGATCAGATACCAGCTCTTCTACATGGGCTTTTAGTGAGTCAATCCAGCTGTAACCAACGCCATCAGAAAACTGCTCTTTTTGACGCCATAGTACTTCGTTAGGTAGATATCCATCGAATGCCTCGCGAAGAATATGCTTTTCAATACGACCCTCTTTGCACATTTTATACTCTGGGTTGGTGCGCATAGCGACATCAACAAACTCTTTATCTAAAAATGGTACTCGAGCTTCAACACCCCATGCAGCCATAGACTTGTTTGCTCTTAGGCAGTCGAACATGTGAAGTTTTGACACTTTACGGTTTAATTCTTCATGAAACTCTTGTGCGTTAGGTGCTTTGTGGAAATACAAATACCCGCCGAATAATTCATCAGCACCTTCGCCAGACAACACCATCTTTATCCCCATCGCTTTTATTTGACGAGACATTAGATACATTGGCGTTGAAGCACGAATTGTAGTTACGTCATAGGTTTCAAGGTGATAAATCACCTCTTTTAATGCATCAATACCTTGTTGAACAGTAAAGTGAATAGGGTGGTGCACGGTACCAATTTCGTCAGCAACCTTTTGCGCTGCAGCCAAATCTGGCGAGCCTTCAAGGCCAATTGAAAAAGAGTGAAGCTTTGGCCACCAAGCATCAGATGCATCGTTATCCTCGATACGTTTTGCGGCAAATTTTTGCGTAATGGCTGAGATCACCGATGAATCTAGGCCACCTGAAAGCAATACACCATAGGGCACGTCGCACATTAGCTGCCTTTTGACTGCCGCTTCAAGTGCGTGCTTGATATCTTCTGCATTTGCCGAGTTATTCTTTACCGCATCGTATTCTTGCCAGTCTCGCTGATAATAAGGGCGCAGTGTGCCCTCTTTTGAATACAAGTAATGCCCGGGTGGAAACTCTTCAATTTGTGTACAAATGGGTGTTAAGGCTTTCATTTCGCTGGCAACATAAAAATTGCCATGTTGGTCTCGACCTGTGTAAAGCGGAATAATACCGATGTGATCTCGACCAATTAAGTATGCATCTTGTTCTTCATCGTACAAACAAAAAGCAAAAATACCGTTTAAGTCATCTAAGAACTCAGGCCCTTTTTGCTTGTACAGCGCTAAAATGATCTCGCAGTCAGACTCAGTTTGAAATTCAAAATCAATGGTGAGATCTTTAGCCAACTCTTTGTGGTTATATATTTCACCATTTACCGCTAAAATATGTGTTTTTTCAGTGTTATACAGTGGTTGAGCGCCACTAGATACACCTACAATAGCTAACCGTTCGTGCACTAAAATTGCTTTATCTGATGAGTAAACGCCAGACCAATCTGGGCCGCGGTGGCGTAATAACTTAGACATTTCTATCGCTTGAGAGCGAAGTTGGGTGGGATCGGATTTAAGCTCCAATACGCCAAAAATTGAACACATAAAATACCTCATTCCTGTGTTATGTAGTTTTAGTTATGGTGTGCTTGTGTTTCGTTACCCAAAAACAACAAGCCGACTGCAATAGGTGTATCAGAATTGCGAACTGAAGTCACATTTATTTTGTTGCAGATAGGCTTAAAGCGCTAGGAGTGATTATTTACAAGGGATGAAAAGCGACATATCAAAAGTGCATGTCGCATTGATAGATTAACGACTTATTTTAGCGTTTTAACTTCTTTGGAAAACTTCTCGTCAAAGCTGCCACCATTGAGCTGTTTTAAAACACGTGGTGAGGTACGTGCAATTATATTTGCCAATGTCGATCGAGGCACTATATCTTTTCTTAATATAACTTTACTCAATTACCTCTAAAAATTAGTGGGTTGTACCAGCAGCTACTTTTACATCTTGTTTGTCTTGCATCGCGCAAGTAATAATAACCCGCAGCGCACTGACCACTGTTTCTAGGCTCATGCTTGGTGCGTTGGCATGCTTTATAGCTTGCGATGGTAAGTATGGAATATGTATAAATCCCCCTTTAACATGGGTTTCGTGCTGGTTTATTAAATGCATTAGGCCGAACATAACGTGATTGCAAACATAGGTACCGGCCGTGTTTGAAATTGATGCAGGTATTTGCGCTTGTTGCAGCGCCATAAACACACGTTTAATCGGTAGGTTTGTAAAATAGGCACTCGGTGCGCCCGCAATGACGGGAGTGTCAACGGGTTGTTTACCTGCATTATCAGGGATCCGAGCATCGTTTATATTAATTGCAACACGTTCTATGGATATATCAGGTCTCCCGCCTGCTTGACCAACACAAAGCACCAGCTGAGGCGCATATTTATCGATGGCTTGGTGTAATTCTCTCAATGAGCTGTCAAATTCACATGACAGCTCTTTAGTATGGATAACACTGCCGCTGATGTGTTCACCTTCTAGCTCCGATACGGCTTGCCATGAGGGGTTTAGTTGCTCACCGTCAAAAGGGGCAAAGCCAGTAATTAAAATGCTTGGTTTTAATGGTTTAGTCATTGAAGATCACTCCATACATGAGCAATATGTTAATTGCAAGTAAGGTCAACGCGGTCGGGATCTGAACTTTGATCACTTGATACTTGTCTTTCAGATCAAGTAGCGCTGCCGGCACAATATTAAAGTTTGCAGCCATTGGTGTCATTAAGGTTCCGCAGTAACCAGAATACATACCTATAGCAACTAGTGGCGCAGGAGATGCACCATGCCCTTGTATTAAAAAGGGCACTGCAATGCCTGCTGTCATTACAGGAAATGCGGCAAACGCATTACCCATAATCATGGTAAACAGCGCCATGCCCGCACAATATAACACAACCAACATAAAGCGATTATCTGGTGATATAAATAACGTCACCAGATCTTGAATAGCGGTGCCGGTTTGAGCAACGATGAATACGCCACCCAGCATTGCCAGCATTTGTGGCAGGATCGCAGCCCATCCGATTGAGTCAACTAAGCGACGAGACTCTTCAACGGCTAAAAGTGGTGAGCCAGAAGTTATCTTCCACCCAATAATCAATGCCAGTCCACAAGCTAATGTTAATGCTGCCAAGGTAACATGACGTTGATCGAACAGGTAAACGTCTGCGATGTTGACCTTGCTCAGTAGCAAGGTGCAAATCACGGTCACGATTGGGATCATCACTGCAGGGATAAACAAACGATTACCAAGCCGATTGGCGCTGATTTTTAGCTCCTCATCAGTGGGTACGTTATAACTGCCCATGGAAACTTTACCTAAACCCGCAAGTAGGGCGATGGCCAAAACACTAAACCCAACCCATTGATAGGTAATTGAAGGGCCAAGCACTTTAATAGATAAATCACCAAATAAAAAGGCGCTGCCAAATAGAAACCAAAAAAGTGCGGTAGTCCACTTTTTTGGGTGGCCTCGGTCTTGTATGGTTTTTACCACCAAAAACATGACTAAAAAACCAATGAGCAAATAGATATTGCTGATTGATAAAACTGCGGGAGTCGCTACTTGCGTGGTCATGGGGGCACTCATGATAGCTCCTCATTGAGTTTGTGAGATTGGCTATTGATATGTGTTTGCATTTGATGGCTGATCTTAGCTTCTAGTCGAGCTAATCTGAACAAGTGTACAATCAGCGCCGCAATTGCTGTAGGTATTGCCCATAGGCCAATATGCAAAGGTTCTATGCCTTCGATACCATTTTCTTTTAAAAATGCATCCATCAGCAAAACTGCACCAAAGGCGATAAAAATATCTTCGCCAAAAAATACCGCGATGTTATCGCATGCGGCTGCATGGGCACTTATCATATCTTTGATATGCTTGGGTAACTCACCATGCAAGTTTGCTGCAGCGCCCAAAGCCATCGGAGCTAACAAGGGTCTGACGGTTTGCGCTTGACCGGCTAGGCTCAATAGCCCCAGTGCCGCGGAGCATTCACGTACCACAAAATAGAGGCTGAGAATACGTGCTGTGGTAGCCGATTTTATACTTGCTACCCAGGATTTTGCTCTTTGCTGCAGACCGTATCGTTCTGATAATGCGATAACAGGGAGGATAAGCAAAAAACTGGCGAGCTGGCGGGAATTCATGAACTTTTCACCAAAGGTTTCAATCAAGGTGAGAAATGCCAGATCAACTGCCCAGCCAGTTACAAGACCAGCTACACAGACTACTAATAAGGGATTAAAACGTAGTGCAAAACCAAGCACAACGACGGCAATACCTATCAAGGGTAATAGGTTTAACTCATTCATAAGATTACTCTAATTATTATTATTTTTTGCCAGATTAAATTGTGCCAAATGTGCACTGAGTTTATCACTGGCTTTAAGTGCTTGCGCTAAGTCACACTCAATAAAATGACATTGCTGATTGGCACCAAGTTGGCTAAACATGCGCAGATCAGCATCTATCACAGTTGCGGCAATAGGATAGCCACCAGTTGTTTGGCAATCATTTAGCAACACAATAGGCTCACCACTTGGTGGTATTTGAATGACCCCAGGGTGTACGGCTTGTGTTGCTATGCTCACGTCATGGTTTAATAACGAGGGGCCGTTTAATCTAGCACCCATTCTGTTACTTGTCTCACTAACAGTCCAAGGGTTGTTTACAAGTTGCTCAAATGTTCCTGAGGGCAGCTTATCACAATGTGGCCCTTTAAGTACTCGTACCTGTTTTGTGTATTCAGGTTGTTTGACACCAAGTGGCGCTAACGCTGCGGATCCATGTTCAAATTCAAGGTTATCACCTTGCTCTAGCGCTCGGCCTCGATAACCACCAAAACTGGCTTGTAAATCTGTAGAATATGAAGAAAGGATAGATTCTATAGCAACAAAGCCACCTTGCACGGTAAAATAAGCACGCTGTGCATTTGCGCTAGTAGCAAAAGAGAGTTTATCGCCAGCTTGCGCGTAGTAGCGCCAACCTGGGTAAATCGGTTTGTTTGCAAGCTTTGCGTTTAAGCAACCTCCCGTTAAAGCAAAATTGCATGGTTTTGTAAATTCAAATTCGGCCAATCCTATTGTTACCTCAATGACCGCTTGATGGGGTGGGTTATCAAGCAACATATTCGCTAAGCACACTGCAAATGGGTCAAGTGCGCCGCTTCTACATACCCCATAATGTCTAAAGCCAAATCTACCGATGTCCTGAATGCTTGTCATCACACCTTGTTTTGTTACCTTCAGCATATCCCTTCCTTATTCGGTATAAAAATAACCTTGTCACCAGGTGCAAATAGGCTTGGTGGGTTGATAGTTGGGTCAAATAAGGTATTGGCGCAATGGCCTAGCAAGTGCCAGCCACCAGGTGAACTGCTGGGGTATATCGCACTGAGATCTTCAGCGATGGCAACCGCACCTTTTGGCACTTGCTTTCTAGGTGTGGATTTCCTGGGGAGTTGTAATATCTGCGGGAGTGTTCCTAGATAGGCAAAACCTGGTAGAAAACCCAAAAACTCAACTTGATAGGTGCATTCACTATGTAATTGCACAACTTGCTTAGGGCTTAAGTTCAGTCGTGTTGCTACGTCTAACAGATCAGGGCCTTGTGCTGCGCCGTAGGTCACATCAATGTGATGAGTTTTAACATTAAACGCGACTTCTTCACTTTCTTCCCATAACAACATGGCTTTTTTAAGCCAATAATTGTACTGGCTTGGATCTGCCAAATAAGCGGTAACCGAGGCCTTGGCTGGCACAATGTCTAAAAAAGCATCGCTGTGCTGCAAGCTCACTGTGAGCGCAAATAAACGACGCTGCTCGCTTGGAGAGGGTTTGTCGGTGTTTAACGCTATCACGAGTGCGTTTTCACCTAATAAATAACTGTGCGCTTCTAACATACTTGTTTTCTTTTTTATTATCCTAGCGTTAGTATAGCCAACACTTGGGGGCTCTGTGCAAGCTTAATAAAAAAGCCATAATATTTATGGCTTTTTGAATAGGTTATTTATTAGCGATAAGCCATTGGCTTAATAAGCGTACGCCGTAGCCTGTGCCACCAATAGGCACTTCGCCAGAGGCTTTACTAGATAGCACGTTGCCTGCAATATCTAAATGCACCCAGCGAGTGTCTCCTGCGAAATGTTGTAAGAATGAAGCTGCAGTTGTGGCACCCGGACCGTCACGGCCTACGTTGCTCAAGTCGGCAATATCGGATTTGAGCATATCTTTGTAACCTAATGGTAAGCGCCATACAGGCTCGTTCACATACTCCCCTGCATAAGTAAACTCTTTGATTAAGTGCTCATCATCAGAGAATATAGCGCTATAACGATTACCTACGGCTCGTATTTTCGAGCCAGTAAGCGTTGCGACATCAACCATTACCTCTGGTTGAAAATAAGTTCGTGCATACCACATAGCGTCGCTCAGTACCAAGCGTCCTTCAGCGTCGGTATTAAGTACTTCCACACTTAGGCCTTCAGCTGTGCGCAGCACATCTCCCGGTGCTATAGCATGCTCAGAAACCATATTGGCTGCCATACCCATGACCGCGACCACATTAACATTTGCTTTGCTAAGGGCCATAGCCTTCACGGTGCCAAGTACTGCTGCTGCACCTGCCATATCTGATTTCATGCGGGCAATAGATTTGCCGGTTTTAATACTATAACCGCCTGAATCGAATGTGATCCCTTTACCGACTAGTGCGATTGGTGTGTCATTGCTTCCTTGGTAATGGGCTACAACTAGCCTAGCTCCTTGTTCGCTGCCGCGGCCAACGCCTTCAAGTGCACCCATACCAAGCTCTTTTATTTGCTCGGGTTTCAGTACTGTCACTTTGACGCCATATTGTTCTAGTTCTTTGGCTGCATTGGCAAAATCTACAGGAGTCATTTGGCTGGCGATTTCTGAGGTTAAATCTCGCGCCAGATAAACGCCTTGCTCAATGTGTGCTAACTGCTGATATGCCTTTGCCGTTGCAGATTGATTTTCAACATCAATCATGTAGCGAGTTTGAACTTCATCCTTTTGTTTCTTATAGCTATCAAAGCGATAATCTCTTAGATTAGCGCCATGGGCAAAATGTGCAGCTAACTCATCGTTGCTCGCCATACCAGAAACATCGTCGAACGCCAGAGCAATGAGCTTGGCATTTTGGCTTTTCAAAAAGGCATGTATATCTCCACCAAGCTTGGCCGCTTTGGCTTCGTTTAATGCCTCTTTTTCACCCAGTCCAACTAATACGATCCGCTCATAATCGCTATCAATTGGCGCAAGTATTTGTATGTTTTTACCGTAATCAGCATTGAAGTCGGCGCTTTTCACGGCCTTGTTAATGTGCGCGCGCGTTGCTTCATTTAAGAAAGAAAAATCGCTTGATGTTTGGCTGTTTTTAAACAAAACGAGTGTATCCGCCTCAGCTAGCTGAGATGTGAATTCAATTTTCGCAGCCACAGCATTGCTTATACTCGCAATAGCCAAGGCGATGGCGCTCATACCTGTTAGTAACTTCATCTGTAACCTCTCATGATATCTAGAGCGCTGTTTTACCGCAAAATAGGTTTGTTTTTAAGTCAGTCTCGTTGAAGCGCCAAATAATAAGATGAGTTTTAGGTTTGTGAAATGAATATAGCTGCCACAAGGTCTAGATAAAGAGATAAGAACAATTGAGAGACAATATGAAACAATACAGCGCGTATGGTTTGGCTACTTTATTCGTGATCGTGAGTATTTGGGCATTTGCTCAACCAGACATAGTAAAAGCCCCACCACAAGCTAGTTCACATATCAAAGTACTGGTGCTTGGCTCAGGCTGCTTTTGGGGCGCAGAAAAACGCTATGAGGCGATGCGAGGAGTTTTAGATGCACAATCGGGCTATGCGGACGGCCACGGCTTTAAAGCAACTTACAGTGCCATTACGCAAGCAAAAAGGCGCTTTGACGAAAATAATTATGCCGAAGTTGTTAAAGTCACTTATAACGCTAATGTGCTGAGCACCGAGCAGTTACTTAAGCGATATTTTGAGAGTCATGATCCAACGCAGGCCAACCGCCAGGGCAATGATATTGGCACCCAATACCGCTCTATTATTTTATACTCAGAGCCTGAACAACAGGCCGTTGCTTTGAATCTAAAAGCGCAATATCAGCTACTGTTAAGCGCGGCCGGTTATGGCGAAATAAAAACGCAGATAAAGTCGTTAGATACGTTTTACCCCGCTGAAGAGTATCACCAAAACTACTTAGCAAAGAACCCAAATGGTTATTGCCCAGACCATTCAACAGGGGTTGTATTTAAAGCCCAAGCAGACGAAAAGCCAACTAATACAGCACTCTTAACAGGAAAGCATATTCTTATTATTGATTCTCAAAGCTATTGCCCATATTGCGAAAAGCTTAAAAAAACGGTGCTCAATGACTATCAAGGTAGTATCGGTTTGCACTATCGATATGCCAATCAGTTAGAGGGCCTTGCACTAACCACGCCCACTTGGGCAACACCCACCATTGTTTTTCTGGAGCAGGGTAAAGAGGTGTATGCTCATCAAGGTTTTATGAACAAAGACGACTTTTATAGGGCGTTAGGGGCATTTAAATTAGGTAACACCGAAGCCTACAAAGTGGCGTTTAATAGCAAAACCGATGCACCGTTTTGTAAGCAATATGATTTATTTAAAAACACAGGGCAGGGGATATTTGTTGATAAGCTCAGCGGTGCACCTTTATTTGATACAAAAGATAGGTTTAATTCGGGTACTGGGTGGTTGTCGTTCAAATACCCTGTAAAAGGCAGTGTTACATACCATGAAGATAGCAGTTATGGGATGCAGCGCACCGAAATTCGCTCTAAATCTAGTGGTATACACCTTGGACATGTATTTGAAAATGAAGGGCCCGGTGGCGCTGATAGGTATTGTATAAACGCAACGGTATTAGAATTTATCCCTAAACCATAACGATAAAAAAAACCCCTCGTGAGAGGGGTTTTGGGTAACTCAGCGCCATTGGCACTGGGAATGAGGTCGGTACATGGTGTTAGGCAAATTGCATCTCAGGGATATCGCCTTCGACGATTAGCTTACCTGCTGTTTTGCTTATAATTTCATCAACACTAACACCCGGCGCGCGTTCTAGCAAATGAAATGCGCCGTCTTTTACTTCTAACACAGCAAGGTCAGTTACGATCTTTTTGACACAATTCACACCCGTTAGTGGCAAAGTACATGCTTCTAACAGTTTTGAATCGCCGTGTTTGCTTGCATGGGTCATAGTTACAATGATGTTTTGCGCGCCGGCAACTAAGTCCATCGCACCACCCATACCTTTTATTAACTTTTTCGGGATCATCCAAGACGCTATATTGCCTTGTTGATCTACTTCGAATGCACCTAGAACCGTTAAGTCTACATGACCACCCCTGATCATGGCAAAACTATCTGCACTATTAAATATTGCAGCACCTGTGGCAGCTGTCACGGTTTCTTTACCCGCGTTGATCATATCTGCGTCAACTTGGTCTTCAGTTGGGTACGGTCCCATACCCAATAAACCGTTTTCTGATTGCAACATGACCTCAATACCGTCAGGTACATAATTAGCCACAAGGGTAGGAATACCAATTCCTAAATTTACGTAAAATCCGTCTTGTAGCTCTTGAGCTACGCGCATTGCTACTTGTTCACGTGATAAAGCCATTATATTCTCCTTATTTACGCGTAGTAACACGCTCAATGCGTTTTTCAAAGTCGCCTTTGATCACGCGGTTAACGTAAATGCCTGGGGTGTGAATTTGACTTGGCTCTAATTCACCAGGTTCAACAATTTCTTCAACTTCAGCAACCGTAATTTTACCAGCGGTCGCAGCCATTGGGTTGAAGTTCATTGCTGTGTGACGGAATACAAGGTTACCGTAGCGGTCTGCTTTCCATGCTTTAACAATGGCAAACTCACCAGTGATCGACTCTTCTAAAATATATGGGCGTCCGTCAAACTCTTTAACTTCTTTGCCCTCAGCAACCGGAGTACCGAAGCCTGTTGCTGTGTAAAATGCCGGAATACCCGCACCACCTGCACGCATTTTTTCAGCTAGTGTTCCCTGTGGCGTTAACTCTACGTCAATAATGCCATCTAAAAGTTGCTGTTCAAATAAAGCATTTTCACCAACATAAGACGCAATGATTTTTTTAATTTGACGGTCGTGTAGCAACACACCTAGGCCAAAGTCATCAACGCCACAGTTATTTGATACTATGGTTAGCTCTTTGGTTTGTTTACGCTTAATTTCGTTGATCAAGCCCTCTGGAATACCGCACAATCCGAAGCCGCCAGCAATGATGGTATCGCCATCTTTTAGTCCATCCATTGCTTCGGCATAGCTTGTTACTACTTTATCGAAACCGGCCATTAGCCCACTCCTAAAGGTTATTTATTGTTCAATATGCATCAAACTATAATGCATAAAAAGTATGTATGTTTTTTAATCGCACTTCGCTTTTAAAGCTAAAGAGACTTTGCTCAGCGGGGGCTTATTCAGCGCCTCACAAATTGCCCAGCCCGCTTTGGCTAGTCTTTCTAAATCAATTTGGGGGTCAATGCCAAGCCCTTGCAGTAAGTAAACAACATCCTCTGTGGCAACATTTCCTGACGCACCTTTGGCATAAGGGCAGCCGCCCAAACCTGCAACGGCACTGTCAACGGTTGAAATGCCCATTTCAAGCGCCTTACTAATGTTCGCTAAGGCTTGTCCGTAGGTATCATGAAAATGCACGGCAAGCTTGTCAGCGCTGATATGTGTCAGCAGTAGAGTCAGCAATGCATGTACCTTATTTGGTGTGCCAACACCGATGGTGTCACCAAGGCTCACTTCGTAACAACCCATAGCCAACAATTGTTTACACACATTCAGGACGGTCTCTGGTTCGACCTCACCTTGATATGGACAGCCAAGCACGCAACTTACATAACCACGTACTTTTACACCATGCTGCTTGGCCAGTTCTACAACAGGTTTAAATCGCTCGATACTTTCATCAATCGAACAATTGATGTTTTTTTGAGTGAATGCTTCGCTTGCGGCGGTAAAAATAGCAAACTCTTTAATGCCAGCGTCAAGGGCCGCTTCGGCCCCTTTCAAATTAGGCGTTAAGGCGCTAAAGGTCACGTTAGGGTGTGAGCCAATACCTTTGATAACTTCGCTCGAATCGGCCATTTGTGGTACCCATTTGGGCGATACAAATGCACCGGCTTCGATATCTTTTAGACCTGCTTCACAAAGTGCATTGATGAGCTTGATCTTTTGCTCCGTTGTCACATTCGCTTCGTTTTGCAAGCCGTCGCGTGCCCCAACTTCTACAATTCTTACGTTACTGGGGTATGCCATGTTATGCCTCCACAGGCTCTACAATTGCCAACATGTCACCGTGGCTAACCAGTGCACCTTCAGCAAAGCAGTAGCTTGTTAATGTGCCATCAAATGGTGCGTTCAAGGTATATTCCATTTTCATCGCTTCAATAACAACAACTGCGTCACCTTTACTCACTTGACTATTCAGTGGTTGTAGGTGCTTAACGACAGTTCCGTTGAGTGGTGCTGCCAATGGTGCTGCTTCGTGCTCATGCTCACTGATGTAGTGTTTAGACTTCAGTTCAAAGGTATGAGCATACGCTTGATACATCACTGTAATAGAGTCATCTTCAACAAGTACATTCGCATGGTACTGTTTACCATCAATCACAGCATTAAGCTGAGTTTGCTCAAGTGATGCGCTGATGTTAATTGTTTTACCATCGTGCTCAACGCTTATTATTTCACCACTTAAAGTGGCTTCAACAGGCCCATCAAAAAATGGCACGTTCACTTTTGCACTTTGATTTAATCTAAAACCCAGTGCGCTTTGCCAAGGTGTAGTATTTTTACTTGGCATAGCATGGTTAATAAATGCTGCTACCGCTAGTAACATCAGTTGCGCAAGTGGCTCAGGCTGCTGAGTAAGTGTGTCTGTTTGACTATCGATAAAGTGTGTATCTGGTGCGCCAGCCATAAAGGTAGGATGACCCGATAAATGGTGTAAAAACGCAATATTACTTTTTACGCCAGCAAGATGTACTTCTTCGAGTGCGTGATGCAATTTGAGTAGGGCAGTTTCGCGGTCTGGCCCGTGTACAATCAGCTTGGCAATCATCGGGTCGTAAAACGAGCTTATTTCAGCACCAGTTTGTACGCCTGTATCAATACGTACACCATCGTTTTCTGATGGGAATGATAAATGCGTTAGCGCCCCAGAAAATGGCATAAAGTTTTCACGTGGGTCTTCAGCGTAAATACGTGCTTCAAAGCTATGGCCGTCCAACGCTATGTCTTCTTGAGACAGTGGCAGTTGTTGATTGTTAGCAACCCGAATTTGCCATTCAACTAAGTCTAACCCTGTAACCATTTCTGTAACTGGGTGTTCTACTTGTAGGCGTGTGTTCATCTCCATAAAGAAGAACTCTTCACCACATAATAAAAACTCAACGGTACCAGCACCACGATAATTAATCGCTTTGGCACAGCGTACCGCAGCTTCACCCATTTCTTTGCGAAGGAACTCAGATAAGCCAGGGGCAGGGGCTTCTTCAATCACTTTTTGGTGGCGACGTTGTAGTGAACAGTCTCTGTCACCCAAATACACACAGTTACCATGATTGTCAGCAAATACTTGTACTTCAACGTGTCGCGGGGTATCCACGTAACGCTCTAACAGCACTAGGTCGTTACCAAACCCAGCAAGCGCTTCACGTTTAGCGCCATCTAACGCAGACAAAAATTCTTTGCTTTCGCGCACAACACGCATGCCTTTACCGCCACCGCCAAATGCCGCTTTGATAAGCACCGGGTAGCCAATTTTTTCAGCTTCTGCAGCTAAAAAGTCGCTATCTTGGTTTTGACCATAGTAGCCTGGCACCAACGGCACACTTGCTTCGGCCATAATTTCTTTAGCACGGGTTTTCGACCCCATAGCTTCAATGGAGCTTGCCAATGGTCCAATAAATACAATACCGGCTTTTTCTAGCGCTTCTGCAAAAGTATTGTTTTCCGATAAAAAGCCATAGCCTGGGTGTACACAGTCAGCGCCAGATAATTTGGCAACTTCGAGTATTTTATCTGCTACTAAATAGGAATCTTTACTGGGCGCAGGTCCAATATGATAGGCTTCGTCTGCCTGTTGCACGTGTAATGCATTGGCGTCGGCATCTGAGTACACCGCAACGGTTTTTAGGCCCAGTCGCTTAGCGGTTTTCATTACGCGGCAGGCGATTTCGCCACGGTTTGCAATGAGGATCTTTTTCAACATGATGACGGTCCCTTACTGTTTTGCCGCGTTTTGCCAACTTGGCGCACGCTTTTCAAAAAAGGCGCTTAAGCCTTCTTGCCCCTCTGGGCTAACTCTTATTTCAGCGATACGTGTAGCGGTGTGAGCGATAAGTTGCTCATTGATTTCTTTATTCGCTACTTCGTCGATAAGCGATTTTGCCGATTGCACCGCAGCTGGGCCATTATTTAAAAGCGTGTCGATAAAATATTGCTCGCTCTTGTCTAGGTCGTCGCTAATGTCATGAATTAAGCCCAGCGCAAGCGCTTGTTCGGCCTTAAATACTTCGGCTGTTAGGAAGTAACGACGGGCTTGGCGCTCGCCTATAGCTTTAATTACATACGGGCTGATAACCGCAGGGATAAGCCCTAGTTTCACTTCACTTAAGCAAAACTTTGCATCCGGTGTGGCAACGGCAATATCGCAACACGCAATAAGACCTAACGCCCCACCAAACGCTGCACCTTGCACCAAACACAAAGTGGGATGCGGCGAGGTCGCAAGCACAGACATTAATTTGGCAAGTTTGGCTGAGTCTGCAACATTTTCATCGTAGTTGTTGTTCGCCATCGATTTCATCCAGCCAAGATCAGCACCGGCTGAAAAGTGTTTGCCTTGTGTTTTGAGCACAAGAGCTCGGATCTCAAGGCTATTAGCATGCTCAATACACTGAATGAGCTCTGCAATGACAGCATCGTCAAACGCGTTATGTTTTTCTGGGCGACTTAACTCTAAAATCGCCACTTTTGTTTTTGTTATCGTTAAAGTGACCGACATAGTCTGCTCCTGTTACATTCTGAAGATGCCAAATTTTGACTCTTTGTGTGGTGCATTGGCAGCCGCTTCAAGCGCTAGACCTAAAACTGTACGGGTATCTGCTGGGTCAATAATGCCATCATCCCAAAGCCGTGCACTGGCATAATAAGGATGGCCTTGCTTTTCGTACTGTTCGATGATTGGTTTTTTGAACGTAGCAACTTCGTCATCGCTCATGCTTTGGCCTTTACGGGCTAAACCATCTTGGCGAACTTGGGTGAGTACACCTGCAGCTTGCTCACCCCCCATTACTGATATACGAGCATTAGGCCACATCCACATCATGGTTGGTTCATACGCTCTACCACACATACCGTAGTTACCAGCGCCATAAGAGCCACCAATTAATACTGTAAACTTAGGCACGTCAGCACAAGAAACGGCAGTTACCATTTTGGCACCGTGCTTAGCGATACCTTCGGCTTCGTATTTCTGACCCACCATAAATCCGGTAATGTTTTGCAAAAATAGTAGGGGGATATCACGTTGAGCACACAATTGAATAAAGTGTGCGCCTTTTTGCGCCGACTCTGAGAATAAAATACCGTTGTTAGCAACAATACCCACCGGGTGACCATAGATTTCAGCAAAACCTGTTACCAGTGTTTCACCAAAGTAGCGTTTAAATTCATCAAATTGTGAATCATCTACGATACGAGCAATGACCTCACGAACGTCAAACGGCTTTTTAAGGTCCGTGCCCACAATGCCGTATACTTCGCGTATGTCATAACGAGGTGGTTTTACGTCTTTTAGAATAGGGCGAGTTGGGCGCTGGTGGTTAATACGGGCAATACACTGGCGAGCGATAGATAACGCGTGCTCGTCATTTTCTGCATAGTGATCAGCCACACCTGACGTTTTACAGTGCACATCGGCACCGCCTAGGTCTTCGGCGCTGACTTCTTCACCCGTTGCCGCTTTAACCAGTGGCGGACCTGCCAAGAAAATCGTCCCTTGTTCTTTTACGATGATACTCTCATCAGCCATTGCGGGGACATACGCGCCACCTGCCGTACATAAACCCATAACAACAGCAATTTGTGGGATACCTTTGGCAGACATACGTGCTTGGTTATAGAAAATACGGCCAAAGTGTAGCTTGTCTGGAAATACTTCATCTTGTTCTGGCAAGTTGGCACCGCCCGAATCTACCAAGTAGATACATGGCAAATGACAACGCTCGGCAATTTCTTGGGCGCGAAGGTGCTTTTTCACGGTAAGTGGAAAGTAAGTACCGCCTTTTACCGTGGCGTCATTACCTACAATCATACATTCGATGCCTTGCACGCGGCCAATACCGGCGACCACACCGGCACACGGAATGTCTTGCTCATACACGCCAAAAGCGGCAAATTGAGAGATTTCTAAAAAAGGCGAGCCTTCATCAAGTAGCGTATTAATGCGGTCACGAACAAATAATTTTCCGCGGCTTTGATGACGGGCGATGAGGGCTTCACCGCCACCTTGAGATAACGTAGCGACTTTGTCGTTTAAATCAGCAACCAGCGAAGCCATGGCTTCGCTGTTTGCTTTAAACTGACTGTCGTGAGGGTTAACTGAAGAGTTAAGTACAGTCATGTTTTATTCCTTAGCGGCTTTCTGTGAAAAGCTCTCGTCCAATTAGCATGCGGCGAATTTCAGAAGTACCTGCGCCGATTTCATATAGTTTTGCGTCACGTAATAAACGGCCAGTGGCATACTCGTTGATATAGCCATTACCGCCTAAAATCTGAATCGCATCTAGCGCCATTTTGGTTGCCAATTCTGCTGCGTATAAAATGGCACCAGCAGCATCTTTACGCGTTGTTTCACCACGGTCACATGCTTTGGCAACGGTGTAAACGTATGAGCGAGCAGCATTCATTTGCGTGTACATGTCAGCGATTTTGCCTTGGATAAGTTGGAACTCACCAATAGATTTATTAAATTGCTTACGCTCGTGAATATAAGGTACAACGATGTCCATACAAGCTTGCATAATGCCCAGAGGGCCAGCTGCAAGTACAACACGTTCGTAATCTAGACCACTCATTAGTACTTTAACGCCTTCGTTTAAGCCACCAAGAATGTTTTCTTCAGGTACTTCACAGTCTTCAAATACCAATTCACAGGTGTTTGAACCACGCATACCCAATTTATCTAGTTTTTGTGCGGTTGAAAAACCAGGGAAGTCTTTTTCAACTAAAAATGCGGTAATGCCTTTTGAGCCTGCCTCAAGGTCAGTTTTGGCGTAGATAACCAATACATCAGCGTCTGGACCATTGGTGATCCACATTTTATTGCCGTTTAAAATGTACTTATCGCCTTTTTTCTGTGCTTTAAGCTTCATTGATACCACGTCAGAGCCTGCGTTTGGTTCACTCATTGCGAGTGCCCCGATATGCTCGCCGCTAATTAATTTAGGCAGATATTTGCGTTTTTGCGCTTCGTTACCGTTGCGGTTAATTTGGTTAACACACAGGTTTGAATGTGCGCCGTAGCTTAAGCCAATAGAGGCACTGGCACGGCTGATCTCTTCCATCGCCACAACGTGCTCAAGATAGCCCATGCCGGCACCACCAAACTCTTCAGGAACAGTAATACCCAATAAACCCATATCACCAAACTGAGGCCATAGTTGATTAGGGAAGCTGTTATCTAAGTCGGTTTTTTCAGCTAAAGGGGCGATTTCTGCCGTTGCAAAGCTGTTTACATGGCTGCGGATCATGTCGGCTGTTTCGCCTAAACCAAAATTCATTTCTTTATATAACGATACGGTGCTCATAATAATTATCCTGTGAGAGATTATTCTTCTAAATTCTTTAACGTGTCGCGACAGCGGCGCTCGGCGGTAACCAGCTCCATCAACACAACTTTAATATCGTCCATTTGCTGACTTAAATCGGCTTTTTTCTCTTCGATTAGTTGCAACATGGTAGAGAGCTGTTTAGCGCTCGATTTATCAGCGTCATACAACTCGAATAAACGGCCAGTTTCTGCCAATGTAAAGCCCAAACGCTTGCCTCTGAGAATAAGCTTTAATCGCACTTTATCGCGTTTTGAGTAAACACGGGTTTGCCCGTGACGTTCGGGAGATAGCAAGCCCTGATCTTCATAAAAGCGTATGCTGCGCGTTGTAATATCAAATTCTTTCGCTAGTTCGCTAATTGAGTAGGTTTCTTCGTTATAGTTATCTTGCATGGTTATTTACACATTGACTTCAATACTGATTTGACCAATATAAGTGAAGTTTACGTAAAGGTAAAGCTGTGCGTGAAAACCATACTTTGGTATTAGGTGTGTTTTTCGCAATTTATATGACAAAAAAACATCAATAAACTGAGTAAATACGGCAGTTGGAAAGCTAAGTGTGCAACAAATGTTTACAAAACCAGACATCGCACTTTGCTTGATTTTAGATTTACGTTGGCGTAAACGTAAATATTATGTATGCTCAAATTAATTGATAAATCGTTTAAGCAGGATGCCATAACCAAGGGTATCTGTGAATAGGAGTTTAAAATGAGTAAAGATGCTGTAGTCATCGTAGCCGCAAAACGTACCCCGATGGGTGGCTTTATGGGCGCTTTATCTGGCGCGAGTGCAACAGAGTTAGGTGCAAGCGCTATTAAAAGCGTGATGGCACAGACGGGCCTAAGTGATGCGTCAATTGATGAAGTGATCATGGGTTGCGTATTACCAGCTGGCTTAGGCCAAGCGCCGGCGCGTCAAGCGATGTTACATGCAGGTCTTGCACGTTCAACAGGTGCAACCACAATTAACAAAGTATGTGGCTCGGGCCTTAAAGCTGCGATGTTAGCACACGATTTGATCAAAGCGGGTAGCATCAACTCGGCGGTTGCTGGCGGTATGGAAAGCATGACCAATTCGCCATATTTTATTCCTAAAGCACGTGGTGGCATGCGCATGGGCCATGGCGAAATTAAAGACCACATGATGGCTGACGGCTTAGAAGACGCTTACGACAACAAAGCCATGGGTTGTTTTGCACAAGACACTGCGGATCAGTACGGTATTACACGTGAACAAATGGACGAATTTGCTTTAGGCTCACTAAGTAAAGCAAACGCGGCAATTGAAAATGGCAGTTTCGATAACGAAATTTCACCTGTGACGTTATCTACTCGCAAAGGCGATGTGGAAGTAAGCATCGACGAGCAGCCAGGTAATGCACGTCCTGAAAAGATCCCTGGCTTACGCCCTGCGTTTAAAAAAGATGGCACAATAACCGCGGCTAACTCATCGTCTATTTCAGACGGCGCAGCAGCGCTTATTTTAATGAGTGAGTCAGAGGCCAAACGTCAAGGTTTAACGCCAATCTGTAAGATTGCAGGTCATGCAACACATTCACAATTACCGTCTGAGTTTACCTTGGCACCTGTGGGCGCAATGAACAAGTTACTTGAGCGCACTGGTTGGAGCAAAGACGACGTAGATCTTTGGGAGATCAACGAAGCGTTTGCCATGGTAACTATGCTCGCTATTAACGAACTGGGTTTAGACAGCAACAAAGTAAATGTTAATGGCGGTGCCTGTGCTCTTGGTCACCCAATCGGCGCAAGTGGCGCACGCCTTCTTGTTACGCTTATTCACGCTTTACGTAATCGTGGTTTATCTAAAGGTATCACATCGCTGTGCATCGGTGGTGGCGAAGCCGTGGCGCTAGCAGTAGAAGTCTAAATATCATTTTTTAGGGCACCAAAATAACAGGCAAGACAACTATTATAGCCTTTGGTGCCATGACACATAATCTGGGGAGGAGTGCACAATGCACCAAGTACCTTTATACATCAACGGCGAATTCACACAATCATCAACCGAAAAATGGATTGATGTTGTAAACCCTGCAAACCAAGAAGTATTAGCACAAGTGCCTTGTGCAACTGAGCAAGAAATGCGCGCAGCAATTGACTCGGCACAAGAAACATTTAAAACATGGAAAGAAGTGCCAGTTACGGAGCGCTCTCGTATCATGATGCGCTATGCTGCGCTGTTAAAAGAACATCATGATGAACTGGCAACCATTATTTGTCATGAGCTTGGTAAGACGTTTGAAGATGCTAAAGGTGACGTTTGGCGCGGCATCGAAGTAGTTGAACAAGCTGCTAATGCGCCATCAATGATGATGGGTGAAACGGTAGAAAACGTTGCCCGCAAAATTGACACCTACTCATACATGCAGCCGCTTGGCGTTTGTGCGGGTATTACACCATTTAACTTCCCTGCGATGATCCCACTTTGGATGTTTCCAATGGCGATTGTGTGTGGTAACACGTTTATTCTTAAGCCATCAGAACAAGACCCATTAACGCCAATGCGCTTAGTCGAATTATTTGAAGAAGCGGGCGCACCAAAAGGTGTTTTACAGGTTGTTCATGGTGCTAAAGAGCAAGTCGATCAAATTTTAGAAGCACCAGAAATACGCGCTATCTCGTTTGTCGGTTCTTGTGGTGTTGGTCAATATATCTACTCGAAAGGCACACAGCACCTTAAACGCGTGCAAGCGTGTGTTGGCGCTAAAAACCACATGGTGATCATGCCCGACTCTAAAAAAGAGCAGCTTATCAACAATCTAGTGGGTTCTTCTGTGGGGGCCGCTGGTCAGCGCTGTATGGGTATTTCGGTTGCGGTATTTGTTGGTCAATCTAAAGAGTGGGTAAATGATTTAAAAGAAGCGCTTTCAAAAGTTCGTCCAGGCGT
This sequence comes from Pseudoalteromonas sp. A25, assembly GCF_009176705.1. Classification (NCBI taxonomy): domain Bacteria; kingdom Pseudomonadati; phylum Pseudomonadota; class Gammaproteobacteria; order Alteromonadales; family Pseudoalteromonadaceae; genus Pseudoalteromonas; species Pseudoalteromonas sp. A25. The sequence continues at coordinate 1,735,463 of NZ_AP021846.1, forward strand.
TTGGGATGACCCACAAGCAGCGTATGGTCCGCAAACTACACCACAAGCAAAAGCGCGTATTTTGTCGTTAATTGAAAGTGCGAAACAACAAGGCGCAACGTGTTTGCTTGATGGCTCTGATTTTACCGTTGAAGGTTATGAGCAAGGCAACTGGGTTGGACCAACCTTATTTACTGACGTAACAACCGATATGGACCTGTACAAAGAAGAAATTTTTGGTCCTGTATTAGCGTGTATGTTTGTTGACACGCTAGAAGAGGCGATTGCGCTTATCAATGCGAGCCCATACGGAAACGGTACCTCACTGTTTACGTCAAGTGGTGCTGCAGCACGTAAGTTCCAACACGAAATTGAAGTTGGCCAAGTAGGCATCAACGTGCCAATTCCTGTGCCACTGCCATTTTTCTCATTCACAGGTTGGAAGGGCTCATTCTACGGCGACCAACACACCTATGGTAAACAAGGCGTGCGTTTTTATACCGAGACTAAAACCATTACCTCACGTTGGTTTGAAGACGATATCGCGTCTGGTCCAAACATGAGTATTAACCTGAAGTAATTCAGCGTTTCAAAAGAATAAAACAATAATTATTAACTAAGCCAGAGTCTCTCTGGCTTAGTCATCAACACAACAAGAGGTCTTTATGGACTTTAATCTAACCGAAGATCAACAGGCGTTCGCCGAAACTGCGTATCAATTTGCTATGAGCGAACTGGCTCCTAATGCCGCACTTTGGGACCGCGAACATATTTTTCCAAAAGACGTGATTAAAAAAGCCGGTGAACTTGGCTTTTGTGGTTTATACACGCCAGAAGAGGCCGGGGGCCTTGGTTTATCGCGTTTAGACTCAAGTATTATTTTTGAACAGCTTTCAATGGGTTGTACAGCAACTACCGCGATGTTGACCATTCACAACATGGCCACGTGGATGATCGCAAGCTTTGGTACAGACGCAGTAAAAGAAAAGTATATTGATCAACTGGTAATGGGTGAGTTACTCGCCTCATATTGTTTGACTGAGCCAGGTTCGGGTTCTGACGCAGCATCGCTTAAAACAAAAGCAGTAAAAGAAGGCGATGAATACGTATTAAACGGTTCAAAAATGTTTATCTCTGGTGCCGGTGAAACAGACGTATTGGTGGTTATGGCGCGTACTGGCGAAGCTGGCCCGAAAGGGATTTCAGCATTTGTAGTACCGGCGGATGCAGCGGGTGTTGAATATGGCAAAGCCGAAGAAAAAATGGGCTGGAATGCTCAACCAACTCGCTTAGTCACGCTTGAAAATGTGCGTATTTCTGCTGATCACTTACTTGGTCAAGAAGGCGAAGGCTTTAAGTTTGCCATGCAAGGCCTTGATGGCGGCCGTATCAATATTGCTACTTGTTCGATTGGCACAGCGCAACAAGCGCTCAATACAGCTAAGCAGTATATGCAGGAGCGCGAACAGTTTGGTAAACCTCTTGCTGCTTTCCAAGCGTTGCAGTTTAAGATTGCAGATATGAATACTGAACTTGTGGCAGCGCGTCAAATGGTGCGTTTAGCAGCATTTAAGCTAGATACCAATGACGCTGAGAAAACCACTTACTGTGCTATGGCAAAACGCTTTGCGACCGATGTGGGCTTTAAAGTATGTGACGATGCACTGCAAATTCATGGCGGTTACGGTTACATCAAAGAATACCCGCTAGAGCGTCATGTACGTGATGTACGCGTACACCAGATTTTAGAAGGTACTAACGAGATCATGCGTGTGATCATCGCACGTCGTATTTTAGCCGAAGGCGCAGCAAGCGTTTTATAAGGAGAACATCATGAGTGCACAATTAAAACTTGAAAAGCAAGGTAACACCGCAATTATCACCATGAGCAATCCACCTGCCAATACGTGGACAAGAGATACACTGGTTGGTTTAAAAGAATTAGTCAATGAGCTAAACGCAGATAAAAACATTTATGCGTTAGTGATCACAGGTGAAGGTGAAAAGTTCTTCTCGGCAGGTGCTGACTTAAACGTATTTGCCAGCGGTGATAAGGGTATTGCTGCAGATATGTCGCGTGTGTTTGGCGAAGCGTTTGAAACATTAAGCGATTTTAGAGGCGTGTCTATTGCTGCTATCAACGGTTTTGCAATGGGTGGTGGCCTTGAAGTTGCTCTAGCGTGCGATATTCGTATTGCCGAAGCACAGGCGCAAATGGCACTGCCTGAAGCGAAAGTTGGCCTGCTACCGTGCGCAGGTGGTACACAAAACCTGTCTTGGCTTGTTGGCGAGGGCTGGGCGAAGCGCATGATTTTATGTGGCGAGCGTCTAAAAGCGGATAAAGCGCAGCAAATCGGCTTAGTGGAAGACGTGGTCGAAACTGGCGAAGCGCTTAACGCAGCGCTTGCACTGGCTGAAAAAGTCGGTGAGCAAAGCCCTGTTGCAGTAACAGCATGTAAAGCACTTATTCAAAAAGGCCGCACGGGCAGCATTAACAGTGCATTGCCGTTAGAACGAGAGTTATTTGTAACCTTGTTTGACACGCAAGATCAAAAAGAAGGCGTTAACGCCTTTTTAGAAAAGCGTAAGCCTAACTGGGTGAATGGCTAATGGCTAAGTTAGAGTTACTCAATCAAGCAGATGCGCCTGTGATATTTGAGTTGGCGCACTGCGATAACGGTATGCAGGTTGCATTTGCGACGTTAAATGTGCCTAAAGCGCTCAATGCCCTCAACTTAGATATGATCCGCTTATTGGCACCACAATTAGATGCATGGGCTAAAGATGATCAAGTGGCCATGGTGGTGTTAAAAGGTGAAGGTGAAAAAGCATTTTGCGCTGGTGGCGATGTAGTTAGCTTATATAAAGCGATGGCAGCAAACGACGGTAACGACTACGTACAAACCTTTTTTGCCGAGGAGTATCGTTTAGATTATCAAATTCATACTTTTGATAAGCCTATCTTAACTTGGGGAAACGGTATTGTGATGGGCGGCGGCTTAGGTTTGATGGCGGGTGCTAGCCACAAAGTGGTTACACAGAGTGCACGCATTGCTATGCCTGAGATCACTATTGGCTTATACCCTGATGTAGGCGGCAGTTACTTCCTTAATAAAATGCCACAAGGTGTGGGGCTATTTTTAGGCCTGACGGGGGCATCTATTAATGCCAGTGACGCACGTTACACAGGCCTTGCCGATCATTTTGTTGATGCAGATAAGTACGGCGAGCTGCTGGCTGAGTTACTGGGCATTAATTGGGATAAAGCCAGTCGTGTAAATCATGAAAAGCTCACTCAAGTGCTAATAGACCTTGATAAAAACTCAGCCCAACCACCGGCAAGTGAACTTAAAGCCATTCAACCGCAGCTTGATGAGCTTAACGCTTTGAGTTCATTACAGGCACAAGTTGACTACATTTTGGCACTGCCAAGTGATGATAACAAGTGGTTAAGCCGTGCCCAAAAGTCGCTAAAACATGGCTCAGCACTGAGCGCTGTGTTGGTGAGTGAGCAACTTAAAGCAGGCAAGGGTAAAACCCTAAAAGAATGCTTTATGTTTGAATTGGGCATGAGTGTACAAGCGGGCATAACGGGTGAGTTTCAAGAAGGTGTGCGCGCATTACTAATTGATAAAGATGGTGCACCGCAGTGGAAATTTAACTCGGTAAGTGATGTGACGGCCAGCGCTGTTACCCCATTTTTAACGCCTAAATGGGATGAGCAAGCTCATCCTCTAGCGGATATGTAAGGAGTAGAACATGGCAAAGATCGGATTTATAGGCCTTGGCAATATGGGTGGCCCAATGGCGAGCAACCTTATCAAAGCTGGCCATGATGTGACGGTATTTGACTTAAGTGATAGCGCCGTTAAAGAGCTTACTTCGCAAGGCGCGAGTGCCGCAGACAATGTCGAACAAGTCTGTACTGATGCGCAATTCGTAATTAGCATGTTGCCAGCGGGCAAGCATGTACGCATGATCTATTGCGGTGAAAATGGTTTGGTTAGCCATTTAGATAAGTCAACGTTGGTTATTGACTGCTCCACAATTGACGCAGAGTCGGCGCAATTTGTTGGTGGTGAGCTTGCAAAAGCAGGCATTAGTTTTGTAGATGCACCCGTATCAGGCGGTGTTGCTGGTGCTGCAGCAGGAACACTTACCTTTATAGTTGGTGGCTCAGACGCAGACTTTAACCGTGCCAATACAGTTTTAACTGCTATGGGTAAAAATATTTTCCATGCGGGTGATATTGGCGCTGGGCAAGTAGCTAAGATCTGTAACAACATGCTGTTAAGTATTTTGATGGCAGGCACCAGTGAAGCACTACAAATGGGTATTGACCATGGTCTTGACCCTAAAGTGCTCAGCGAAATTATGCTCAATAGCTCTGGCCGAAACTGGACGTTAGAGCTTTATAACCCATGTCCTAATGTGCAAGAAAATGTGCCGAGTTCAAATGGGTATAAGCCTGGTTTTATGGTTGATTTAATGGCTAAAGACTTAGGCCTTGCTCAGCAAGCTGCCCAGCAAACTAACTCAGCTACGCCATTAGGTGCGATGGCTAAAAACCTGTATAACCTGATGCAAAACCAAGGCAAAGGCGCAGAAGACTTTAGCGCAATCTTTAAATTATATAGTGAAAAGTAACCCTATGGATATTAACAATAAAACCGTAGTGATCACCGGTGGTGCGCAGGGCTTAGGCTTTGCAATGGCAACCGAGATGGCCAAGCTAGGTGCAAACCTAGCGCTGATTGATATGCAAGAAGACGTACTGGCGAGTGCTAAAGCCGAGTTAAGCAAACTAGGTACACAAGTGCACACCTACGTTGCAAATGTCAGTGTTGAGAGCGAAGTAGAAGCGGTATTCAATGCGATTCAAGCAGATTGCGGCAATATTGCCGTATTAATTAACAACGCTGGCATTTTGCGTGATGGTTTATTACTCAAAGCCAAAGAAGGCAAAGTAATCGACAAAATGGCGCTATCGCAATTTCAATCAGTGATTGACGTAAATCTTACTGGCGTTTTCCTATGTGGCCGTGAAGCAGCGGTTAAAATGGTTGAAGCCGGTGAGGGCGGCGTGATCATTAATATGTCGAGCGTAGCGCGCGCTGGTAATATGGGTCAAACCAATTACTCTGCGGCAAAAGCGGGTGTGGTTGCCATGACAACCAGCTGGGCCAAAGAGCTAGGTCGCTTTGGTGTTCGTGTAGGAGCCATTGCACCGGGTGTTATTCGTACAACCATGACCGACGCCATGAAGCCAGAAGCCAAAGAGCGTTTAGTTAAAATGAAGCCAGTCGGGCGTTTGGGCGAGGCCGAAGAAATTGCCCATACAGCTAAGTACATCATCGAGAATGACTTTTTCACTGGTCGAGTTGTAGAGATTGACGGCGGTATTCGCTTGTAATTAAGCGTTAAATAAGCATTTTAAAAGGCATATACCTTTGGTACATGCCTTTTTTATTTGTCGATAGGGCTGCTTGTGAAGGCAAAGGTATCGCCAATGACGTGAGTATAAATTTGTGTAGTTTTAACGTCTTCATGGCCAAGCAACGTTTGTACAGTGCGTATATCTGAGCCTGCTCGCAACAATTCAGTCGCGAAAGAATGCCTAAAAGTGTGCGCTTTTACCCGCTTATAGATATCTGTTTTCAATAAAGCTGTACGCAGTGCTTTGCGAAACGTTGTTTCATGTATGTGATGTCGGCACACATAGTTATCATACGGATGCACACACCGTGTGCTTGAAGGAAACAGATATTGCCACGCAAAATCTTTCACAGCGTGTTTATATTTCCTAACAAGGGACGGCGGCAAAGATGCCATACCAAAGCCGTCGTCTAGGTCACGCTTATGTACACGTTTTACATCGTCAATTTGTAACTGTAATGGTTGATATAAGGTCTTTGGTAATAGCGTGTAGCGGTCTTTTTTACCTTTACCCCTAAAAACAAAAATTGTACCTTGATTAAAGTCTAAATCTTTAACCCTTAATGATAACGCTTCATTTATACGTAAGCCGCTACCGTATAGCATGTTTGCGATGAGTGCATATTTGCCATGTAAATGACTAATTATTTTTATCGCTTCATCATGCGTGAGTACGGTAGGCAATGCTTTTTCTACTTGGCTAGAAGCGTAATTTAAACCTTTAATTTCTCGTTTTATGATATAGCGATATAAAAATATGATGGCGCATAGCGCAAGGTTTTGCGTTGCAGCACTTACCAGCCTGTTGCAAGCTAAATGATTAAGAAAGCGCTCAATCTCAACATTACCCATTCCTTCTGGGTGGCGCTTATCGTTAAACAAAATAAACCGTTTTATCCAATGCAGATAAGCTTTTTCAGTTTTCAAACTATAGCGACGAGTTCTAAGCTCAATGCGTACAGATTCCAAAAAAGGTGACTTGTTCATAGTAAATCCATTTACTGTGGTTTTATACAGGTATAATTTAAGGCATTAAACTTTGCAACTAGAGACCCCGTTAATTTTTGTTTCGATTTTACGACCGAAGACTCGAAAGATGGCCTATCTAATTGATTCTAATTAGATTTGATCTTTAAGATAAATTGACTCATTCTCGTTTAAGTAGATTCTCGTTTTGTTCTAGAGTGGTTGTTGGTTTTTTGAGGGCAAAATAGAGTTTAACATGCTAATATTCGGCGTAATTAAATTTGTTAATTGGTGTGATGTAGTGATAGTGGGTAAGACATTAACGCGAATTCACGCTAATACACTGTTAAGTTGCTAAGGAAAGTATGGCATCTCTCAAACCTCTAAAAGGTGTCGCTTATGACATCGCGCATCATGCACAAAGCGGATTAAGCTTTTTACATCCTCATTTGGGGGAAATGTGCAGAGAAGTAGGTATAACCGAAGCAACTATTGACTTAATGGCTAATGAATCTTATCCCGCAGAGCTGAGAGAGTACAAACCTTTAAAACTAGCAATAGGCGCGCTTAAAGATAAATTTGCCATTATCCTTAGCAAAAGAGAAATGAGTCTGGATTTTATTAGTGAGTTAAAGCTTAAATTTATTTTTTATACCGCTGACAACTCACTTTGTGCAGTAGAGTCAACCTTGGTAAAAACAAATGGTATAACTCACATACAAACAGTGAAATAGCAACTTAACAAGTTACTCAAAAGGACGCAAAACGCTTGGCTTGTGCTCCTTCGTCGCTAATTTTAGCCAAGCATTTATGCGCCCATTAGTAAGGCGTTAGGCTTTACAGGAAATATGAGTATCAAATTGACCTCAAAGTTCATTACAACAATTGAAATCATCATCTTGTTAGTAGCTTTATTACTAGGAGGGTTATGGATATCTGATCCTGATGGCAACTATGAGCCTATTTTAGTTTTTTTGGGCTTTACATTAACTGTTTTAGAAGTTGTTAAACGTAAAAGTAAAGCTAATGTAAAAAGTGAAGATGTAAAACCCAAGCAACATGCTAGGCGATATTTGGATCAGCCGCATCAAGTTCACTTTATTCAAAGCCTACCGAGATTGAAAAAAGTTGCTGAAGAAAGCTCTCAACAATTATGGGATAGTGGGATTACTGCCAATATGAGACAAGGCAGTTATGATTTAATTGATTTCCTAAAAGATAATTGGGTCAAGTTAGCTGAGTTTTACCCTCCCTTACATTTTGATGGCAAAGAACCTAGAGATTACATTTCTGAATATACTAAAAATCGTTTTAGCTTCCACCGGGCTAACCTTGAGCCAAATGGTCCAGGTACAGGAGGTTCAATTGTTCATGTAATGGTAGGTGGCGATGTAATTGCTGATTTGGAAAAAATGATAGAGGAAACTGTTTGTACATTGTCTTTAAACTCTGACTCTATTGAATTTACCGAATGGAAACAGCAATGGCGTGGTAAAGCCTAACAAGTTGCTCAAGTAGGACGTAAAAAGCTTGGCTTACGCTCCTACGTCGCTAATTATAGCCAAGCATTTTACGCCTCTTAGCAAGGCGTTGGTATGACTCCCACTGTCAAGTTAAACACACTGAGCCTTGCCTAACTATAAGCCATAATTTCTTAACTCGAATTAGAGAGAGTTAACGCATAGGATGAAGCAAGTAATTTCGTCGGTTTTCATGCTGGTATTCGTTGGTTATTACTATTTCTAGTAACAGAGCAGACCTTACTTAGCTCGACGTGGCACCTATCTTCAGTCTATGTTCGTGGTTCAATGTCGCGGTAACAACATTGCCATCCTAACGCCGTCGGTGGTTGTGCCACACCCGATGCTTGACCCAATGCATTAACTCTAATTCGTTCATATTAAGCAGGTACTCTTGATAATCGTAATTTATGATTTATCGGTGAGAGTACAATCTGTTTAGCGATTGCCCAGATATAAGCAATCATTTCACGGGCAATGGCGGTGACAACCAAGTTGTAATGCTTGCCTTTATTAATGAGCTTTTTATAACGTTTACACAGTCTTAATTGTGCTTTCCATGCGATATCAACAATCTGTTTTGGTAAACCTTCTTGTCGTTTTTGTAACTCGGTCGATATGTTGGCTGCATGACGGTAACTATGAGCACCTTCGACCAATAAGCGCCTTGCGCGACCATTGCCACATCTAGTAATTGCGCCAATGTGCCTTTTACCACCGCTCGAGTGCTCACTTGGTACAAGGCCAAGGTAACTCATCAATTTACGCGGATGGTCGAAACGGGTTAAATCGCCAAGCTCAGCCACAACGCCAGCGGCCACGAGTAAGCGAACGCCGCGCATAGCCTGAATGGCTTTAACAACAGGGTAGTATCGCCATTGACAAACATGGTGAGAGAGTTCATTGTCGAGTCGCTCTAATCGTGCAGTTCGCTCGTTTATAGTTTGAATAAACTCTTGTAAAACGATTTGTTGTGCGGGGTGTGGCAACACCAGTTCAGTGAGCCAACGTAAGTGTTTAAGAGACCAGTTTGCAGTGCCTGCGTAGTTAATATTGTTGCGAAGAAGCAGTGCTTTTAGCTGGTACTTCGCATCTTTTAAGTCTTTCATCGCGACTTCTCGAGCACGAGATAAATCACGAATAGCTTCATCTTCTGGCTCAGGCACATAAATAGGAGTTAAGTCTTCAGACTTAAGTAATTTAGCCAGTTTAAGTGCGTCACGCTTGTCAGTTTTTACACGCTCGCCAGGTTTTTTAGGAATAAGCGAAGGTGCAACAACGTAACAACAATGCCCAAGAGAAGTGATTAAGCGATAAATCCAGTAACCACAAGGGCCAGCTTCATAAACGAAATGCAGAGTTGCGTTTGGGTATTTAGATTCAAATTGCCTGATAAGCTTTTTAATAGCGACTTTAGCAGAAGAAATGCGACCGAAATGAATGGGTTGTGCGCCGCGGTTATCTTCGATGTAGGCAACTTCAATGAACTCTTTATGAGTATCTAAGCCAATGAAAAGTATGTTATGTTTAGTCATGCTAGCCTCTGCTATTTAGTTATTTGACAAACTAATTATGGCTCTGGCTTTAAGCTAACCCACGAAAATGCGGAGGCTAGCACCGTGTGGGAGTCATTATGTCTATGTGTAAATGAGTATGAATCGAGATCCGTATATAACTTTTATTGGAGCAAAAGGCGTAGCATTTGCGTGGATAGGTTCAGTTCTTGGCCCACTATTTATTCTTTCCACTCTTGGCGATTTCAAACATGCAAATACCTATATTGGTTTGGTATTTATATTAATCGTTGTGCTTTCAATCCGTGACGGATTCAAAGCTAAAAAGCATGGTAAAACTTCTGACTTTATTGCTCTAGCTATAATGCCAATTTTAATTCCTATTGGTTGTGTTTTATGGTTTGCTTTTAGTAAGTAAATTCAATAAATTACACATAACAAGCAGTTAAAGCGGGACTTTTTAAAGTTTGCTCGGTTCCGCTTCGCTACACAATTTTAGCAAACTAATAAAAAGCCCCTTAACGTGGGCGTTATGCGTATGGAGTATGCATGAAGTATATTTTCTTAATTCTAACTTTTTTAAGCACAGCTGCTTTGTCTATTGAGTGGGCTGATGAAGATTGCGGGCAATGGAATGCATATAAGGGAAAAGTATTCTCACTGGATATTGGAACTTCGTTTCATGGGAGAGCATTGTTTAAACTATGTAAATCAGAAACACAAAACTTTATTAGTGTACTAACAACCCAAAGTTCTCGTAAAGATGAAGTAAAAGAAATCGTAGAAACAACTACCCGTAAGCATATTAATATATCAAAAGAGGAATATGAAAAAATATTCAATCTTTATGAAGTCGCGCTGCAATATAACACCCTTGATAAATCTTCAGGAACTGATGGCTCCAATTGGTGTATAGAGTCACAACGAAGCTTTACATATACCAAAGCGTGTTTTTGGACACCTAGTTATAATTCCGAAGAGAGAGGGCTAAAAGGTTTAAATGATCTAGGTTCTTATCTTTGGGAGTTTGCAAACCTAAGTAAAAATAAAGAAATGCGTCTTTACTAAGATACGCATAACAAGCTGTTTAACAAGGACAAAATACAGTTGGCTTTTGCTCCTTCGTCGCTTAATTTTAGCCAACTATATTTTGCCCCTTAACAGGGCGTTGGTATGACTCCCACTGTCAAGTTAAACACACTGAGCCTTGCCTAACTATAAGCCATAATTTCTTAACTCGAATTAGAGAGAGTTAACGCATAGGATGAAGCAAGTAATTTCGTCGGTTTTCATGCTGGTATTCGTTGGTTATTACTATTTCTAGTAACAGAGCAGACCTTACTTAGCTCGACGTGGCACCTATCTTCAGTCTATGTTCGTGGTTCAATGTCGCGGTAACAACATTGCCATCCTAACGCCGTCGGTGGTTGTGCCACACCCGATGCTTGACCCAATGCATTAACTCTAATTCGTTCATATTAAGCAGGTACTCTTGATAATCGTAATTTATGATTTATCGGTGAGAGTACAATCTGTTTAGCGATTGCCCAGATATAAGCAATCATTTCACGGGCAATGGCGGTGACAACCAAGTTGTAATGCTTGCCTTTATTAATGAGCTTTTTATAACGTTTACACAGTCTTAATTGTGCTTTCCATGCGATATCAACAATCTGTTTTGGTAAACCTTCTTGTCGTTTTTGTAACTCGGTCGATATGTTGGCTGCATGACGGTAACTATGAGCACCTTCGACCAATAAGCGCCTTGCGCGACCATTGCCACATCTAGTAATTGCGCCAATGTGCCTTTTACCACCGCTCGAGTGCTCACTTGGTACAAGGCCAAGGTAACTCATCAATTTACGCGGATGGTCGAAACGGGTTAAATCGCCAAGCTCAGCCACAACGCCAGCGGCCACGAGTAAGCGAACGCCGCGCATAGCCTGAATGGCTTTAACAACAGGGTAGTATCGCCATTGACAAACATGGTGAGAGAGTTCATTGTCGAGTCGCTCTAATCGTGCAGTTCGCTCGTTTATAGTTTGAATAAACTCTTGTAAAACGATTTGTTGTGCGGGGTGTGGCAACACCAGTTCAGTGAGCCAACGTAAGTGTTTAAGAGACCAGTTTGCAGTGCCTGCGTAGTTAATATTGTTGCGAAGAAGCAGTGCTTTTAGCTGGTACTTCGCATCTTTTAAGTCTTTCATCGCGACTTCTCGAGCACGAGATAAATCACGAATAGCTTCATCTTCTGGCTCAGGCACATAAATAGGAGTTAAGTCTTCAGACTTAAGTAATTTAGCCAGTTTAAGTGCGTCACGCTTGTCAGTTTTTACACGCTCGCCAGGTTTTTTAGGAATAAGCGAAGGTGCAACAACGTAACAACAATGCCCAAGAGAAGTGATTAAGCGATAAATCCAGTAACCACAAGGGCCAGCTTCATAAACGAAATGCAGAGTTGCGTTTGGGTATTTAGATTCAAATTGCCTGATAAGCTTTTTAATAGCGACTTTAGCAGAAGAAATGCGACCGAAATGAATGGGTTGTGCGCCGCGGTTATCTTCGATGTAGGCAACTTCAATGAACTCTTTATGAGTATCTAAGCCAATGAAAAGTATGTTATGTTTAGTCATGCTAGCCTCTGCTATTTAGTTATTTGACAAACTAATTATGGCTCTGGCTTTAAGCTAACCCACGAAAATGCGGAGGCTAGCACCGTGTGGGAGTCATTATGTCTATATGCCAAGGAGGCTCAGTTGCCAACTCATCATTTAGTACCAAAATGTGGTTGGAAGGACTACTCAAAGAATGTCAGTGTTTCAGAGTTTATTTTTGACGAGCTGATTCCATTGGTTAACTCGGGAAAAATGGACTATGAAAATTTTATCGTAGGTTCAGGAGAGTTTTCGAATGACAGTGGTTACTGTTCAATGGAATTCGTTGTACCTCTATATGATGAGGACATCGAAGAATTATCAAAGTTGCAAATTAGCTACGACTCTAAAACTGACAATATATTTGCTTTGTTGGATACTAAGTTAAGAAGCAAATTTGAGTTGATAGAAACGCTGTAATGGCATATAACAAGCTAATAAACAAGGACAAAAAAACAGTTTGCTGTTTTCGTTCCTCAACATTTTAGCAAACAATTTTTTGCCCATTATTAGGGCGTTAAATGCCATGGACACATTAGAGAAACTCGCACAGAAAAATAAAGCTCATCAGAAGCATCAGAGTAATGGACGCTTTTCAACTATCGTCATGATCTTGGTTTTGGTTCCATTTTTATTTGGAATTGCCATCGATGTTGGGGCTATTAATTCATCTCTGAACTTTAACCTTTGGTTGTATGGATTAGGCGCGCTTTGCTTTGGGTTACCTCTAGCGGCCATGGGAGATCTTATGCTTTTCTCGCGCTGGTTAAAAATTTCTGGTTTAATTATTACCCAGGGTTGGTTCATTTACTTTTGGGCTTTTCAAATGCAATCTTGGCTAGCGTTTGTACCATTAGTGCCAGCATTTGTTTTACTACAAATACAAATGCCCAAAATTAAAAAACAAGCTGAGCGCTAGAAAAATGGCATTTAACAAGTTAAATCATCGGAAAACCGCTCACTGGCTGCGCCAAAACGTTCGCGTTTTCCGCTGTTTAAAGCGTTATAAGCACTGATGAACTCTGAGCAATATAAAACTATTTGCGAACAACCAAACGTATTTCGCTTACAAGATTTAAATGAAACCTTAGATTTATTACGTAAAGATAATATGCCTGAGGTTGCTTTAATTGCTAAGGCAATATTGAATCAAAAAGTAGAGAAGCCCCCTTTGCATAAAGGGGGCTATAAAACAGATTTCGTTGCATTAGAATTGTCGTTTGATGAAGTTGATGCTGTAGTAGGTATAGTTTTTGACGCAGAAGCCAGTTCCATTCAAGGAAATGGTGAGCCAACTTCAAAAACAGAAATTTATGTCCACTTAGCAAACTTGTGGTCAAATTATCGAGAGAGTATAGAGTAAGGTGCTTATAACAAGTTGCTCAAGTTCACTCTCTTCGTTCGTTGGGACAATTAACAGTTGGCTTGGCGCTTCGCGCAAATATAGCCAACAGTCAATTGCACCTTAGCAAAGCGTTATGAACCTATCAGGAGATAAGTGTGAAATTTAAGGCATTGGTAGTTATATTCTCGTTTCTTGCACTAACAGGGTGTGCTGCCACTTCATTATCAGAACAATCTTTTGGCACAAAGCTTCCGAAATATAAGAATACTACAAACCAAAATTTTGCAACTATAGAATTTAGCGCGGATAAAAAATATGAGACTGAGGAAGGTGTTCCTTTTAACGGTGAGCCTATTGTCTGCACGAATTCAGGGCTAAAAACAACCTTCAACGAAACTGAACGAAATACAATAATTAAAGTAGCAGCTAATGAGCCTATTACATTGACTTCAATCATAAAGTGGCACAATTCAGGCTGGGAAAAATCATGCTGGCCTTTTGTAAGCTTTACTCCTGAGCTTGGTGGTAATTATGTTGTAGTAAATGAGCGGATCGGTGGTAAAGGCATTTCTGCATTATGGACAGGCGTCGCTTTTCAATCTTGTAAGGTTTCAGTATATAAATTGGAGAATGACTTACCAATCGCAATTGAGGTTAAAGAAGTTAAACCAACTGGATGCGGTTCATAACAAAGTTGTTAACGCGGACAAAAATTAGTTGGCTTTGTTCGTGCCTCACAAATTTTAGCCAACTATTTTTAGCCAGTTACAACGGCGTTAGCTGCACATGAAGAAAACTTTACGAGCACTTTACCTTTTAGAATTTTTTGTAGGTTTTGCACCTTCAGTTCTAATCCTTTGTGTAGGCATAATCTTTAGCCCTATATATTTCGTTGGATTGTTTTCTGGTGCTCCTGAAGTCTTGCTATATTTGTTCTTGGTTATTTCTGGTTCATTCGGTTTTTGGGGTGCAATAAGTTTACTTACTTTAACCCTGCACCCAGAAAATGAGAATACAAGCCCATTTCGCCTACGTGTATATTTGTTATTAGGCTTATTGGCTTCGTTGATTGTAAGCATTTTTATTGTTCGTATTGATAACCCGTGGTCTTTTGTGTTTATTTTGCCATTCGTTGTAACTACTCATTTGGCATATAAACAACGGTATTACATAATGCAAAAGTGCAGCTAACAAGTTACTCAGAAGGACGCAAAACGCTTGGCTTGCGCTCCTTCGTCGCTAATTTTAGCCAAGCATTTATGCGCCCATTAGTAAGGCGTTAGCAATCAAGGAAGTTTATGGAGAATACTGAGAAAAAAACAAATTGGTTCGTCCGATGTATGATTGTTGCGTTTTGCGTTCTGATCGCCGCGATGATTACCTTTAGTTACTTTTATATAGAACCTAAAGGCGAAATTAATTCAGGTGTTATTACACTGTTGTCGCTTTTGCTTGTGTTGGTGTTATCAGAAAGCTTTGATAATTTCTCTATTGGTAAGCTGGCGTCCATATCTAGAGAGGTGAAGAAAAAGGGGCAGGAAGTCCAAAAGTTGGAAAAGGATAAAGCTGATCTATTAAGTCAGCTTATTACTATTTCGAACACTCAAAATCAGAGTCAGCAGCATACAAATGTTTATGGTGACTACCATGCATCCAAGGCTGCTACGGTCGAAAGAGCAACGGAACAAGAAGTTCAAGCACGAGAAACCGATGAAGAAGAGAGCAATAAATCATCTCAACGAGAATATAGAACTGACTGGCGTAAGATCGAAACTATGGCAATGGAAAAATACATTGCTAAAAAGGGAATTCACTCTTCAAACGTTATACCCGAAGCTAAACTTGTCACCCAATTTCATGGCATTGACCCTGTAAGCAACCACCAACCAATTTTTGATGGTTATTACAAAGACGATGATAAAGAAATTTTTGTAGAGTTTAGACCAAATCGTGGAATGCATCTGATGATGCGAGATCGCATATACATGATGCTTTCAAAACTAAATCACTACCAAAATGTTAAAGGCGTGAATACGCACCTTGATCTTGTCTGGCTGAACGTTCCGGATGAAGAATCTAGGCCGAAGTCTACTGAGAGATTTCTCCAAGACTTTGAGCCGGCAATTGCTTCAGGCCTTCTAAGAATAAGTGAAATAGATTTTACACAAGAAGAAGCAAATGAGTGTAAGCGTGAAGCTTGAAATTGCTAACAAGGCGCTGTTGCCGGACTGTTTTTCCGCTGCGCTCCAAAACATCCGCAAAGCGCGGCGTTAGATGATCATCAACAAAGGAGTGTACTTTGGCAAATCCTCGGGTTTTTATTAGTTCAACATATTATGATTTAAAGCATGTCAGAGCCTCTATGGATATATTTATTGAATCCTTGGGGTATGAAACTGTATTGTCAGAAAAAGGAAATATTGCTTACGCACCAGATATGCCGTTAGATGAATCTTGTTACAAAGAGATCTCTAGCACCGATATTTTTGTTTTAATTGTTGGCGGAAGATATGGCTCTGAAACTAGTGAAGGAGACAGAAAAAAAGATAAAGAGTTCTTTGATAGATACGAGAGTGTTACAAAAAAAGAATTTGAAGAGGCTAACAAGCGTGATGTACCAACCTATATTTTAATTGAAAGTAGTGTTTATTCTGAATACCAAACATATTTACGTAATAAGAAAAATGAGAATATATCTTATGCGCATGTTGATTCAGTGAATATATTCAAATTTATTGAAAAAATCCTTTCTCTCCCTAGAAATAATGCAACTAAAACTTTTGAAAAGTTTTCGGATATTGAAAGTTGGCTCAGAGAACAATGGGCAGGTTTATTTCGTGATCTTCTACAGAGAATGTCTGAACAAAAGAAATTTACTGAGCTATCTCTGGACTTCCCAGCTTTTACTAGACAGTTTTTAACTCAGAATAGTACGCTTCCTCAAACTTAGCAGGTGAAACACCGCCTGTGTGTGAATGGCGTTTTTTGGGATTGTAAAACATTTCTATAAAATTAAATATCTCAGCTTTCGCATCTTCTCGTGTCGAGTATATCTTACGCTTAATGATTCGTTTTTTAATCGTCGCAAAAAAGCTTTCAGCAACCGCATTATCATGACAGTTCCCAGCGCGGCTCATTGAAGGCACAAGATTATGTTCTTTCATAAATGCGAGATAGTCAGCACTACCGTATTGACTACCTTGATCACTATGCACCAGTATTTCAGTCTTCGGTTGACGTTGATAAACAGCCATCAACAGAGCGTTTATAACAAGGTGCTTATCCATATTTTTATCCATCGACCAACCAACTATACGCCTAGAGAATAAATCCATAACCGTTGCTACATATAAAAAGCCTTCATAAGTTCTAACATAGGTGATGTCGCTGACCCATGATTGGTTAGGCGCTGGCGGGTTAAATTGACGTGCTAATAAGTTATCTGCAATCCGCGATGTCTTACCGCTTTTAATATGACGACGTTTATACCCAATTTGCGCTTTAAGATTATGTTGACGCATAATCTTAGCAACACGATTTACGCTGCATTGCTCACCGGCTTCAAGCAAGTCTGCATGTATCCAAGGGCTACCGTATGTGCCGCCACTGGCTATATAAAACTCTTTAATGAGTTTTAACAAGCGACTATCTTCAAGCGCTCTATCACTTACAGGCTTTTTTAACCACGCATAAAAACCACTGCGATGCAGCTTAAAAAGGCGGCACATTGTAGTGATGGAAAACTCATCTTGGTGATCTCGGATGAAGCCGTACTTTACTCGGGGTTGCTGGCAAAGTACCTTGCGGCCTTTTTTAGAATATCCCGCTCCTCCGTGACACGTTTTAATTCAGCCTCAAGTTTAGCGATCCTAAGTTGTTCATCTGATGACTTAACCGATTTAGGTTTATCTGATAGCTGGCTGCGCCAGTGATATAAGGTTTTAGTACAAATACCTAGTCGTTCAGATACTTCTGTAACTGAATAACCACGCTCTGTGATTTGCTTAACTGCTTCGATTTTGAATTCTTGGGTATACCGCTTGCCTTTGCTCATAAAAAACACCTTTTATTAGAAGTTACAATGTAACTCATTGGGTGTCTAGCAAAGTCTGGGAAGTCCAAATTGCCAGATAGAGCTGATAATCATGGTGCTCTACCTTACCGCAATATTCGGTGCCTCGGTCAGTCAAAATGCGTAACATTGGCAACTCGTGTTGCTCGAAGTAAGGCAGAACCTTGTCATTGAGTATGTCAGCCGCAGTAATTGGTGTTTTGGTCGTATACAGCTTTGCGAAGGCTACTTTGCTGTAGGTATCGACAAACGTCTGTTGGTAGATACGCCCAACACCCTTGAGATTGCCAACATAGAAGGTATCTTGTGAGCCTAGGTAACCCGGATGTGCTGTTTCAATTTCACCGCAAGCTTCGTCATCGCTTTTCTTTTTCTCAAGCGCAGCGATTTGGCTATCGGTGAGGATAATACCTTCGTCAGCAACTTTACCTTCTAGAGCTTTTAAGCGTTTCTTGAAGTTCTCTAAATCGTGGCGTAACCAGATTGAGCGAACGCCACTGCCTGAAACAAAGACGCCTTGTTTACGCAACTCATTGCTAGTTCTGTGCTGGCCATGAGCTGGGTAATCGATAGCGTATTGAACCACTGCGTTCTCAGTAACTTCATCTACACGGTTTTTAATGTTTGGCGATCTACGACTTTTATCAATTAACGCATCCAAGCCACCGTCCTCTACTAGCTCTTGGTATCGATAAAATGTATCTCTTGAAACGCCCATGACTTTACAGGCTTTTGAAACGTTACCTAGTTCTTCTGCAAGATTAAGTAATCCAGTTTTGTGTTTTATAATTGGGTTGTTAGTATGCAACATGAGAGTTACCACCTTTTAGGTTGTTTTGATTAAAAGATTCGACACCTTTATCAAAACGGGTAACTCTCAATTTTTCAAATCGAAATGTCAGATCAAGTCGAGACTAATTCAACTTAATTCACTTACCTGATAGCAGGCTCTTTTGGCAAATACTTTTTATGCTTAAAGAGCCGATCCACTCTCAGTATTTTTAAACTGATTATATTTAATATAAAGTTATACGCTAAAAATTCTAAAGTTACTGATTTTATTGCTTAAATTAACTAAAATAAATTTTTTAGAAAATTAATAAGATTCAAAAAGGTGCGTTAACTACTGTGTATCCAACAACAAAATAGTGTTATGGAGCACAGAATGAATAATAAAACTCTTCCAATAATCATGGGCATATGGTGCGGCCAAGCTCTCGCCGGTGGCAAAGCCGCGTTCTTCGAGCCTCCTACAGCGAACATTCCCGCAGGGAGTTTTATGGCAAAGGACCATACAAATAACGAACGCTACAAGGTGAATATGGTGCCGTTTCAAATGGCTAAATATGAGCTAACAGTGGCTGAGTTTCGCAAATTTGTAGAAGATACTGGCTATCAGGTGCCAACTACGTGTAATCATAAAATAGGGCCTCGTTGGTTTGGTACCGGCGAAAAAGATGGTACTTGGAACAATAACTTTTTTAACCTTTCAGAATATCATCCTGTTGTATGCATTGGTGTAAAAGGCGCTGAGGATTACGCTGCTTGGTTATCTAAAAAAACCGGTAAGCGATACCAGTTAATGTCGGAGGCGCAGTGGCTTTATGTGATGCGCACCGGTGGATATGAAGAATACGTGTCAGAGCAGGGCAAAAAGCGCCATCAGGTATGTGAAATAGCAAATTTAGCGGACAGGCATGCAAAGGCAATGACGCAAAAAATCTATCAGGCTCCTTATACGCCGATTTACAAGATTGAAGACTGTACTGATAGAGAAATTTTGTCAGCCACGGTTGGTTTGTATAAAGCCGACAAATATGGCGTGCATGATTTGCTTGGCAATATTCAAGAAGTAGTGGCTGATTGTTACGCTGATGGCAAGCAAAGATTTGTGCAAGGTGGAGCGGCTGTAAGCGCACAAAACTGCACATCTCGCATAGCAAAGGGCAGCAGCTGGCATTGGGAAGTACCAGATCTTGATAAGCGTGTCGAAATGCCGGAGGACTTCCTTGCCGCAATAGAAGGCTTTCGCTTAGTGATAGATACTCAAGGGAAAGAACAACCTGCACAATCAGGCAGTGTAGAGTTTGTTACAGGGCTGAGCAAAGCCCAGCAACAAGTAAAAATAGTCCATGCGCAAATAGCCGATTATCCACACCAAGTGAAGGCGCTCACTATTAAAGATAAAGGCACGGAAGTTGTTTTAAATTGGCAAGAAAGTACCGCTAATTTGGGGGTAACGTACAAAGTGCTTCGCCAAGATCTTTTAACCAATAGTGAGCAAGTCATAGCTCATGGGATCAGCTCAAATCAATATATTGACCAAGAGCCAGTTAAAAACAAAGCGAGGTATAAAGTTTTTGCTCAGTTTGGAGAGCGTGAAGGCTTAGTTTCAAACACCGTTGATTCTAATGTGCAACATGTTCACGTTTTACCCGCTCGTATTCAGGGCGAGGCATTCAGTCAGGGTGAAAAAGTGACTGTCCACAATTCTATTTTTGAGCCCAAACAAGACTCTATTTATGTTAACGTGCGCAATACCCGAGCCGATTATCGTATTTCGGTGAGTAAAGCAGGTAAATATACCTTGCAACCAAGGGTTTTTCACGATGGTAGCGCGCTCTCCTTTCGTTTGTACTTGAATGATCAATTACTCAAAGAGATCTCAACAAGTGGCGAAAGTGGTTGGCAAACCCCTAATAAAGTACTCGTAACTTTACCAAAAGGTCAGCATACGCTTTCTGTGCAGCCATTGGGTGAAAGAACGCAGCTGTCGCTAAATTGGATTGATTTGAAAAAGCTATAGCACTGGCGACTAATACCACGTTAGTCAAACTCATGATTGAATTCAGCCCTGATTACTGTAGTCTTAGGTGGTTTTGGGCTGTTTGCGAGTATTACTGCCATGTTAATTACAATTATGCACAAAGGTTTTCTATAACATGATCCAGTTTTTAGAGTATGAGTTTGATGAATTACAAACTATCTTGTTTAAGGCTGGGGAAATAGTACCGCTCAACAGTACCCAAACCAAACTGCTTGCATTATTCATTGCTCAACCAAATAAAGTGCTCAGTAAAGATGATATTTTGGAGCAGGTATGGCAGGGAAAAGTGGTGTCGGAGCAGGTTGTTTTTCAAAATATCAGCCAATTACGGGCGATTTTAGGAGAGGCATCAATCAAAACTTTTCCTAAAAAAGGTTACCAATGGCAGCTAACATTAACTTATTGCGAAAACACCAGTGCGCACAATAACACCAAGCCAAAAGAAAGCACCGCAACCAACCTTATGGACGCTTGTAAAACGCCGCCGCCATCGCCTTCAGAGTCTATACAAATGCCTCAAGCAGCTAAAGCGGTGCGTCCGAAAAAGACAAGCTATGTTCTGGCTATAGTTTGTAGTTTTTTGCTTATAGGCGTTGTATTTAGCTTATATTGGGCTCAAGGTCATAAGCCGAGCAATCACGCAATTACGCCACAGCCTCTATCAGACACCAATATTACCCTTGCTTATATCCCTTTTACTGCTGACAGCCCACGCCATTTTGCCAAAGAACTTGAGCAACTAAACGCTCAGTTTGATTTTGTTGATGCTAGTTTAAATGCTGACACTCGTGAGTTTATAAACTCGCCGTTTATGCAATATCAGCACTTTGGGCTAACAAAAGGATTAGCCTTTACGGGCGTTTTGAAAAGCAATGGTGATGGCGCGACAGCCAAACAGCGACCGTATTTACTGGAGCTAGTAATACAAGGTCCACATAGAAGCTGGACAAGTTATCTCTACGGCGCGTCTATGTCTGATCTGGTGAGGCAAAGCAAGGCGCTTATAACAACACTGTCGCATAGCAATTATTTTAATCAAAAAAGAGACTCTCTGCTGTCGTCTGAATTAACCTTAATTAATGAGAGCTTAAATGGTTCTTTGCATGCCTTACCCATATTAATTGAGCACCTTATCGACGAAAAACGCTTTGACGCTGCAAGCGGTAACATTGACTTACTTTTATCGCAAAGCGAACTCACGCATCCGCTTTATTATGGCTATGGGAAATGGTTAAAGGGGCGTTTATTACAAGCCAAACGCGACTCGGTTAATGCGCAAACTTATTTTGAACAGGCTGATTTATTGTTTTTGGATGCCAATATTTATGACTTGCAAGCTGAAGTGAATAAATCTATTGCAGAGCTTGCACACACGGTGGCGCACACCAAAGAGGACTATGAATTTATTCGCCATCATTTATACAAAGCGGCGAGTTTAGCTCGGCTAGGTAAAAAGCCTGTTGCAGAGATCCGTGCATATACTTTGCTCTCTATTAAGGCAAGTAAGTTTGGCCTTAAAAAAGAGCGTATGGATTACTTGATACAAGCAAAAACCTTGTTGGCGGAGTACCACCTAGACGACTCTCACTACATGCTGCCGATGTATCATTTTGCATTATTTGCTGACACGCTCAGTGAGCGAATTAAGTTTTATCAGCTTGTGCTAGATGCCCCAGTCACGCCTGATAATTATTGGGTATTTTTCTCATCCGCAGATGCGCTTTCGCAAATCTATTTAAAAGAAGGGCAGTCAGAAAAGGCACTTGCGGTAATACAAAAAATAACTGAACCCGCGCGCTTAGCATGGTTACAAGCCAAATACTATAGAGAGCTTGCAGACACCGACAAAGCAATTGAGCATGCCAAAACAGCCTTCAATCTTGGCCGAGGGCAACATGTTGTTTGGATTGGCCTCAATAGCGCATTGATGCTACTTGAGTTACAGCGTGATGAGAGAATCAGTCAAAGTCAGGCACAATACAGGGAGTTTATCGTTAATCATGCCACTGAGTGGTGGCTAGACTGGCGCAAGGACAGACTTGCAAAAGTGGGCATCATGGTCACTGAGCAAATGGCTGGGTTATAGAGATAACTAACACAATAGGGAAAGTGAACAGCATTAGATTTAGGATAAAGTGCGTAAATCTAATGCTGCTGAAGTGGCCCATCAATTATAACCAAGTACGCAGGCTTCATCCCTATTCGCCTCGGTAGTCTCTCCCATAAACTGCTGATTCAAGCTGTGTAACATAGTTTCTTGAGCTGATACTATACTGAGTACTTGCTTGCGATAATCATGAGAGCTGTTGAATAACTGAGCGTTTAGCTCTGGATACAGCGCTTTTAGGTTTGCATAGATGTTTTGTGTATACATAGTGAATGCCTCTTAGGTTTATTAGCTTCATAAATGTTGTTTGCACTGTGTGTGCCAAATTTAACTCTCTGATTTATATTGATTTGACCTGAGCCTCTGCTTTTTAAGGTCATTTATTTGTAATTTGCGAACGATTTTAAAAAAGCGTTTTGGTTTAAGCTGGCAAGTTTGTTGTGACGGCACGAAAACACAAAAACACAAACACACAAAACAAAAACAACTTGGGACAGTCACTCTAATTTGCAAAAAACAACTTGGGACAGTCACTCTAATTTGCATGTTGAGCTGTCTTGTCTAAGCTTTTAGTTCTTCAAAATCATTTCAAATTCTAAGTTCAAGGAGTGAACGATGGGATTAGCAAGGAAGCGACAAATCAGTTTGTCAGATATCCCTTATTATCATTGCGTTTCACGTTGCGTGCGTAGGGCATTTTTGTGTGGTAAAGATAAGCTTACGGGTAAATCGTATGAGCATCGCCGAGGCTGGGTAGAAGACAGGTTACTATTTTTAGCACAGGTATTTTGTATTGATGTATGTGCTTTTGCGGTGATGAGTAATCACACCCATGTGGTGCTTTATGTAGATGATAAAAAAGCCCAAAGACTGAGTGATAAAGCAATACTACTTCGTTGGCATAAGTTGTTTAAAGGCTCAAAACTTGCCCTTATGTACTTAAAAGGCGAGCACTTAGACGAAGGCCAACGCTTCTTTTTAAACAAAGAGATAAAAGAGTACCGAATTAGGCTATCAAGCATTAGTTGGTTTATGCGTGTGCTGAATGAAAACATAGCGCGTAGAGCCAATAAAGAAGATAAATGCACAGGCCACTTCTGGGAAGGACGATTTAAAAGCCAAGCTTTGCTAGATGACGCAGCACTGATGGCCTGTATGGCCTATGTTGATTTAAACCCCATTAGAGCCAAGATGTCAAAAAGCCTGGAAGAGTCAGCTCATACGAGTATAAAACAGCGCTGTGAGCATGCTAAAGCAGGCAAACAACCCAAACAACTGGCACGCTTTGCAGGCAGCCCCAGAAAACACATGCCAAAAGGCCTACCATTTGAGCTTAAATCGTACTTAGAACTTGTTGAACTCACAGGCAAATGCATTCGTACAGACAAGCGTGGCTACATAGAGCAAAATGAAGCCCCCATTCTACAGCGGTTAAACATACAGGCCAAAAACTGGATAAAGCTGACAACGCAATTTGAGAATGTATTTCATGGCGCAGTGGGTAAAGCGCACAATCTTGATGCGTACTGCGCGCGACAGCAACATAAACGGCGACGAAGTATTAAAAGTAGTGAAGCGCTATTTGCATAAAACCTTACCAACTAATTACTGCCAATAACAATGCTTGCAAACGAGTAGGGGGCGTTGTGCTTAAAGTGTGGAGACAGACTCAAAATTATTGGAGTTGAAATAATAACTAGTCAATTATAGGTACATTTTGCTAATGTAGGGCTGAAAATAAGTTGTGGGGCTTAGTAAAAGCTCGTCTAGCTGTTTACTTTATTATTTTTAAAATACTATTTTGAAATGACTGTCCTTTCTTTTTTCTTTCTTTTCAGTTGTGTATCGTAGTATGGAGATAAAATGAACATAGAAGTAATGATTGCAGATTATTTGAATAACCAACATGCTGATGATGTTGGTTTTCTATTGAATAATTACGCTGAAGATCCTATGGGGGGTGGTGCACCTTTATCAGATTTCATAAAGCAAAATCTTGCGGTGGAATTATCTAAAATTCCACATGCATTTAGCGTTATTTGCTATGTGGATGGTAAACCTGCTGGATTAATTAATTGTTTTGAAGCGTTCTCAACGTTTAAATGTAAACCTCTTATAAATATACACGATATTGTAGTAGTAAAAGAATATAGGGGTCTTGGTATTAGTCAATCTATGTTAGCTAAAGTTGAAGAGCGAGCTAAAGAAAAAGGCTGTTGTAAAATCACATTAGAAGTTTTAGAGGGTAACGAGGTCGCTAGGAATTCTTATATGAAATTCGGCTTCGATGGTTATGAACTCAACCCTGAAATGGGTAAAGCTTTGTTTTGGCAGAAGATGATTTAAACACCTACATATGAATCTTCTCCGGTTAAGTTAGAAGCGCAAAGATCTTTGTGGACAGTCCTATTTTTTATAATGACTGTCATTTCTTTCCTTCTTCTTTCCTGATAGGTACCAATTGCTCAAAGTGCATATAGTAAGGGCATTTCAGGCGGACGTGTAACACTTGGCTCGCGTTCGCTCCTCGCTAATTTTAGCTAAGTGTTACTTACCGCTCATACAGGCAGGCGTTATATTTTAAAAGGACGATTTGGTGAAAATATCACTTAAGCTAATATTTACTTTATTACTTGCGATATTGTTTTTAGTTGGAGCGTCGGTTCTTTTATCGAGATATTTTGAGCAATACACTTCTGAGTTCATCGATCATGATATTTATTCAGAATATCTTTCAGAAGAAAGAAGGGTGTTTGTTCGTTTACCAAAGGGATACGATAGTCAAAAGAGTTATCCGTTGATCATAAAATCAGATGGTAATTTTAACTTAAGTCGTTGGCACGAAACCGTTGCAACGCAGTCTGAAAAAAAGTTAATTGAAGATTCTATTATTGTCGCAATCCCTAATTTATTTTGGGTAGATACAAGAAATAGAGATTTGGTGCCACCATATGCGAGAAAAGATGTTCAAATAGAAGCTAGGCCTAGCACGGAAAACTCCCCAGAAATCTTTGGTAAAGCTGATTTATTTTTATCTTTTATCGAAAAGGAATTAATCCCTTTTATAGAAAATGAGTACTCAATTAATGATAACCGAGTACTTAGCGGCTTCTCGGCCGGTGGAAGCTTTGTACTTTATACGATAGTTACTAAACCGGAGCTATTTACTGGTTATTTTGCATTTAGTCCTGCTGCTTGGTACGACAAATCTGTCGTTGTCAGTGAGTTTAAGAACGGATTGAATAAGGTTGCAGGTAAGCCATTATTTTTATATTTGAGTTTAGGAGGCGCTGAAAATGAAATCATTACAGGCTCTTTTAAAGGCTTATTATCTGCAATAGATTCTAACGCGCCAAAAAATTTCCACTCAGTACATAGTTATAGTGAAGGTGCCGGTCATGTCGATAATCCATTTATTTCAGTACCCTTGGCCTTAGAAGCGTACTATAAATTTAGAGCTGACAAAATATAACAAGCCATTACAGAGAAGGCCTTTGTGGACAGCCATTCCAATTTCTTTCAAATTTGGGATGACGACGAGTCCGGCAAAAAAGCCGCACGCAGTTAAGGTGTACTTTATATATTTTTACAAGGAAGTATCGTGAAATTTTTACTGTTTTTATTTTTATTTATTTGCCTCTTTTTTGCCAAAGCAATTAAGGCTCAATGTGATAATAGCTCGGATGAAATAAGCGTTCAAAATGTCTGCACAAAAATAAGAACTTACAAAAGCGACAAAATTGCAAAAACGCCAGTACTTGTAGTCGCGTTGCATGGCGATTCACCTTTTAATAACCCGTCTTATCAATATGAATTTGCAAATCAAGTAGCTCTGCGTTCTATAAATACTGTCAGCGTTGGTATGCTTCGTCCTGGTTATACTGATCATTTAAAAAGAACGTCTGACGGCATTAGGGGAGAAACCGTAGGTGATAATTATGACGAATCAAGAATCCATCAAATAGCAAAAGCTATTCAAAAACTAAAGTTATACCATAATTCAGATAAAGTTATCCTTGCTGGGCACTCAGGAGGTTCTGCGATAACTGCAAAGTTGATAGCTCTATACCCTAAACTTATTAACCATGCCTTTATTGTGTCCTGCCCATGTAATATATCTAAGTGGAGAGCTGATATGTACAAAAGCTCTCAGTATGATGGCTTTAAAAACAGTCTAGATACTATTTCGCCGATTGAGTTGGTTGAGAACGTCACTAACGAAGTTGATATAACATTATTCGTTGGCAAACATGATAAGGTCACAAAGCCATATCTAAGTAAAGAGTATTTTGACGCACTAAAACAAGCCAATAAAAACGTTGCTTTGCATGTTATAGAAGGTGATCACAAATTATTTTTAAACCAGACTATTTTAGATTCGGTAGTTGACGTGATACATGGTTATAACAAAGCAAGTCATTTTAAACCGTAATATTTTCTATTACGTACCGACGGGAAAAACCTCTTCAATGTCAATCAACAACTGTGTATCGGGGTAAGAAATGAGTAAGTGTTCAGAGTTTGCAGTATTTAAAGTGCCAAAAAAGAATAAGGCTAGAGTCATTGAGTTGAGCTTATCAATATTTAAGGAAATGAATTCAAATGGTGCCGTTATAATTGCCCATGAAATACTACAAAAAACAGATGATGAAAATGAGTTGTGCTGGCATTTAACATGGGTCAGTGAAAAAGCAGCAAAAGAAACAACAGCGAAGTGGCCATCCTTTCCAAGTACAAAAGAGTTTCAGTCACTCGTGGGCGATAATGTTTATTATGGTCACTTTATAGGTGCGTTGTATACGTAAAAAATGCATTTAGGCTCAGTAAAATTTCAGCTGGCTTCGTGCTCGAGTTTGAGTAAAGCGATGTTAGGTTTATAAGGAGAACAAGGTGAACGTTTGGATATTTACTGCAGGGATTGTCTGTCTATTTACTGCTTTGGTGCACATTTTTGCTGGTCAAGTTGACACTGTTAGGCCGTTTCTCAAATCAGAACTGCCCGATGTACCTAAAATAACGCTTTTAGGGTGCTGGCATATGGTTTCTAGTATTTTAGTCCTTGCTGGCGCAGTATTGACTTATATTGGTTGGTTTGACTTAACTTTATATAAAAATTTAGTCATTGGGATATCAGTTAGTTTTATTGTTTTTTCTTTGGTTTTTATTGTTGTTGGTGGGTGCTTTTTTAAATTGCAAACTTTTTCAAAATTACCACAGTGGATATTGCTATTACTAATTGGTGCCCTAGGCTTTGCGGGTGCAATATAAATATAATTAAATATAGATTCAGTACGGCGGGCTAGTGTTTAATCTTTGTTAAGCTGTCATGTTTTTTTGTACAGCAATTACTTAATCTACATTTGGAATTAAAATGGAAAAAATAATATCTTTTATTGCTGTAATTTTTTGCATAACTGGGCATGCCGCTCAAATAGTTGATACAAATTTTACTCCCAAGAATAAATCGAAAACAATTTTTGATAATAATGTAGTGCTAATTGATGAGGCTCACAACAACTTTCATACTCTTGACGGACGGTATCAACCATTTGCTAAAGTTTTAAGAAGTGACGGTTATATAGTAAAAAAGAATACACAAAAGTTTACATTAGAGTCATTGAATAATGCCGATGTTTTAGTCATTGCAAATGCTTTAAGTGATAAAAACGTTCATAATCAGGACTTACCCAACTTCTCAGCTTTCACACGAGATGAAGTTGAGGCTGTGTACAACTGGGTTAAAAAAGGGGGATCATTAATGTTGATCGCAGATCATCTCCCTTGGCCTAAAGCATCAGATGAATTAGCGTCTATTTTTGGCTTTCAGTTTAATAATAGCTATGTGGAGGTACTCGGCAATACAGCACAGTACTTTGAACTTTCAGATGGTAGTTTGGCTCAACATGAAATTTCGAAAGGTTTTAGTGAAACTCAATCAATTAGCAAAGTGAGAGGCTTTATGGGACAAGCGTTTCTTATTCCGCCAAGTGCGAAGCCTCTACTCGTTTTTTCTAAAGAGGCTATCGCGTATATGCCATCAAAAGCATGGCAAATTAGTGATGAAACTCCTGTTATCTCAGCGACGGGTTGGTATCAAGGTGCAACGCTAAAATTTCACAAAGGTCGAGTAGCTGTATTTGGCGAAGCCGGTATGTTTACGGCGCAAATTGACATTGATGACGATGGTGAGTGGAAAATGGGACTAGCAACGAAAGGCGCAGAGCAAAATGAACAATTCTTAATAAATACAATGCATTGGCTTTCAAAAAAATAATGTTTTTACGCTAGTGAAGCGCTGAATAAAAGACGCAATTAAGTTAATATTTATTTGCGTCGCTCCTCTTAAAATTTAATTGTAATTTGTACTGTACTATTTAAAATCGGGATGAAAAATAAAGGAAGCAAGATGACCTTAAAAGCAGTTGAGGTAGTTAAATACAATGAACGTTGGCCTGATATGTTTACTTTTGAGCATGAGTTGCTCAACTCGGTATTAAGCCCACAAAACGTCGCGGCAATTCACCATATTGGCAGTACCTCTGTTGTTGGGCTGCATGCAAAGCCAGTCATAGATATTTTAATTGAAGTCAATAGTTTAGACATGCTTGATGGTGAAAACAGCAATATGGCGTCTATTGGTTACGTAGCAAAAGGGGAGTATGGGATAGCTGGGCGACGTTATTTTCAAAAAGGTGGCGAACACAGAACACATCAAGCTCATGCATTTTTGACGGGCTCTGAAAATGCTCTAAGGCACTTAGCTTTTAGAGATTATCTTATCGCGTTTCCTGCTGTTGCCAAAGAGTACGCAGCGCTTAAACTTCAAGGTGCGAATATATGTGCAAATAATATTGATATTTATTGTGCTCATAAAGATAGTTTTATAAAAGAGTATGAAGCCAAAGCACTTGAGTGGATGCATGCTGGCAAAAGTGAGTAGCCGACATGATTGAAAATGGCGCAGGGTTTTTATCACTAAATTGCTCGCGCCAGCAGTACACCACCGCATCCTTATAAGTAAAATTTAACTTATTTAAACACTCCTAGCAGGTAGAAATGTATTTTATTGCCTCAATTGTTTTGAGTATTTATGCGCTGATCGGTTTAGTGATCACCATACAACTTAATTTTGACACTATTTTTGAGCAGCTTATCAGTCTATTAATGTTTTTTATTATCCCTGCGCTTGGCGTTTATGGCAGTTATTACAAAAAGCGTTGGGCTTTGGCTGTAGCATGTTGTTATTTTTTGTTTCGCATACTTAAAAGTGGCGGTTCTGAGCACGTTTATTTTGCAATTTCGCCCATTTCGCTCTCCTTTGCGTTTGGAGACTTTTCACAGGGACAGGGCTACTTAATCGACTTTTTCGCAATTTGTATGACGCTGGGGTTATTTAGGCTAATTCAAGTTGAAACAAAAAGGAAACATTCGCATGAGTGACGCGCCAATAGAGCTGGCTGACTATAATGTTGCTTGGCCTAGTATGTTTGAAAAAGAGCAAGCATTGTTGAAATCTGCCATTGGTGATTATGTTGTCGGCTCAATTGAACATATTGGTAGTACATCTATTTTAGGCATGCCTGCGAAACCCATCATCGATATTATGGTTGGTGTAAAGTCACTACAACACAGTGCAGCGGCAATTCCATCACTAATAAATTGTTCTTATTGTTATTACCCCTATAAAGCGCAGGTAATGCATTGGTTTTGTAAGCCTTCTCCCCAAGTGCGCAGTCACCATGTTCACTTGGTGCCCTTTATGAGCCCTTTGTGGCAAGAACGAATTATTTTTAGAAACACGCTGCGAGAAAATGCTCACTTAGCTTTAGAGTATGCAACTCTTAAACAGCAACTTGCCGATAACTATGGCCACGACCGTGAAGCATACACACAGAAAAAATGGCCATTCATAAAAAAGATATTAGCCTCGTATAGTGATTAAAACGTAAAAATTAGTCATGTAGCATAATTTGAGATGTTTTTATGCATTGTTCTATGAGGGGTTGTGTATAACCAGATACTTGCGCAGTTACAATGGCACCTTCCATCAAAGTACAGATTATGGTTACGCTATCTTGATTTTCATTGCTGATTTTACTAGCAACAACTTGCCTAACCCGCAGTTTGTGTTGCTCACATGATTTACGGATCTCGCAAGTTACATCATTATATTCTGCGCAAGTGTTAATAAAAAAGCAGCCTCTAAACTCTCCTAGTAACGGCTCATTGTCGTCAAACCAACTTTCTAATGATTGAAAGAGTAGAGATACGACTTCAAGGTCATTTTTAGCATTAGATAATTTGTTTTCTAACCATTGGATAAACACACAATGACGCGTCTCTAATGCTGCTATTAGCAATTCTTCTTTACTAGAAAAGTGGCTGTAGAGCGTTCGTTTTGCTACTCCCGACACCAATAGTATTTCATTGATGCCAACGGCATGAATACCCTGTTTGTAAAATAGCGATAATGCGGTATCGATTAGTAATTGACGTTTTTTGCTCATGTAATTTCTCCTCAAATACATCTTGACAAAAGTAGACCAAATTGTCTACATTTGCAGGTAGACAGTTCGGTCTACTATTTTGGGAAGGTATATGCGTAATTTGTTTTTAGCAATTTTTGCGGGGGTAGGGGCAAGCTTAGCGATAGGTATACTATCTTTTTTTGATAGTACTTATAGCCACCTAGCGTTGCTTATGGCACCTTTTGGTGCAACGGCGGTATTAGTTTTTGGTGTGCCAGATAGCCCACTTGCACAACCAAAAAATGTCATTATAGGTCATCTAATTACTGCTTTTATTGGTGTTTTTTTCACTCAATACTTTGGAGTAACGCCGCTAACATTGGCGCTAGCCACAGGTTTAGGGGTCAGTGCCATGCTCATCACTAAAACAACGCATCCGCCTGCAGGGGCAAACCCTTTGCTCATCATGCTTTCGGGGCAAGGCTGGGCGTTTTTGTTTACTCCTGTACTAATCGGTGCAATCACGATTGTATTGATTGGCAAAGCCATGTTGATAGCAAAGCAACAGTGGGTGAACAACGTTGAGTAAATAACCTCAGCTGCACATAAATGACTTTGCCCAATAAAGCTATTTCGCTCATTCTCTGCGTTATGCTTACTTGAATAGCGCGCGATTACTTCGCGAAAATGCCTTTATATTGAGCAAAGTATCATCATTGGATGTTGAGGGGTTACAACGCCTCTATGCTGAACTATTAAAACTCTTATCCACAACCGAGGTTAAATAGTGAGTATCAACAATTTAATTGCCGATACAGATCCTGACTTATGTTAGCAAGACGGATCTATGTATCTTTTGCCGCACAGGCCTATTTAACAGCTTAAGTACTATGGTAATTGCGCTCTGTTTCTTAGAGTTTCTTCAACTTAAACGAATCGTTTTGTATTATGAAAGCGTTAATGAGCGCCGTTATGACGAGTTATTCAATCTCTAAGTGGCGAGGAATTGCTACTAGAGGCGTGATATGTTCAGCCCATGTTTGATTGCTACTTTCGTTAATTTCATTTAATGCTTGCGTGATAAAATCAAGAAACACTCTAACTTTGGCTGGTAAGTAATCACGCTTTGGGTAGATAGCAAATACACCATTCTCATATTGAGGAGGCCTAAAATGTGGGAAAATAGAGACTAACTCCCCAGTTTCTAAGCCGTTTTTAGCGAGAAAATGAGGAAGTTGGGCAATCCCTAGTCCGTCAGCACACATGTAAGCCATCGTTTCACCATCATCTGTTATGTGACTGCGCTTTAAATCAAATAGGGCATAGTTACCCAAGTTATCGGGTAAATATACCGGTTGTAGTGTGTTCGTTTGTTTTATGCGAAAACCAATCCACTGATGGTTTATAAACTCTTCGCGGTTAGTGGGAGTACCGTGTGCGGCTAAATACTCGGGCGACGCACAGGTAAGAAAGTCCATAGGACTGAGTCGTCTGGCAACTAATCGGCTGTCTTTAACATGCCCGGTGCGTATTGCTATATCAATACCTTGCTCAATTATATCAACGTGATAATCGGTGACTTCTAAATCGAGAGAAATACTTGGGTACTTTTTGCAAAATGCGTGCAGCAAGGGGCGGATATACAAATGGCCGTAGCACACTGCAGCGCTGATCCGAAGTTCACCACTGGGTGAGTCATTCAAGTGCTTTAATGCGCTTTCACAATGATTTAGGCGGGTTAACATTTCTTTGACCGTATCAGCGTATTGGCTTCCAGCTTGAGTGATATTTAGCTGTCGTGTTGAGCGCTGAAAGAGCGTTAATCCTAACTGAGTTTCTAAGCGACTAATTGCTTTGCTAACGGTAGATGGATCTGTATTACATATTCTAGCGGCACCAGCAAAGCTGCCCTCATCACATGTAGCAATAAACAATTCTAAAGAACGTAATTTGTCCATAGTAACTTTCCTATTTGCACCGAGCGCTCAACTATATCAAAAAGATTCATGAATAGTATTCACTACAAAAAGGTGAAAGCGACTATTTTTTAAATTTTTCATGTCCTTAGAATTTAGCTCATCGTATCGAGTGGGTTAGATTTAGGAGGTCGCTTTGCAGCATATTGTTACGCATGAGAGATTGAATAGGCAGGAAAGTACAAGAATATGGACGTACTTTTGTTTGGCGTTTATTGCTATGTCAGGGGTGTTTTATGTCAACTTTCTACCTAGTGTGGTAAGTACGTTAGTACACTCAGGAAGTTTTAATGAGGTTCAGGCTGGGCAAATTGTTGCTTTTAACGGCTACGGCAGCCTAATTGGCAGTACTGTGGCTGTATTTATGGTGAGAGTAGTTGCGTGGCGGTCCGTTATTTCGCTTTCATTGTTGATAATGGCAGCGATAGATTTGAGCACTATTTGGATAGACAGCTATAGCACCATGCTAGCGTGGCGTTTTGGCTCCGGCATTGTTGGTGGTGTAATAGTTGGTATTGCTTTTTCAGTCATCGCTAGGCTAAAAGACCCTGATCGCGGCTTCGCATTACTGATTTTTTTACAGTTTGCATGTGGCTCTATGGTTATATATTTATTACCAAATGATGAGACGGGATCTGCTCATCAAGTTGTATTCGCCGTGATGGGGGGTTGCGCTTTATTGGCTTTGCTACTTGTTTGTTTACTCCCAGCTTTAGTATTGAGAAACAACCAGTTTTTAACAAGACAACGAACAACAGGTAAAAAAGCCGCTTCATGTTTATTGTTATTGGCTATTGTCTTGTATTTAGCTGCTGCAAACGCAATCTGGGCGTATGTTGGGCTCATCGGCAAGCAAACCCTTCTCGAATCTGAGCGAATAAATACCTATATTGCGTGCACAGGGCTACTCGGTTTATTAGGGGCGCTGTGGCCTGTCATAAACTCCAATCGATATGGACGTTTAAACTGGGTTGTCACAGCGGTGGGCATGTCGGTTATCTCTGCAGTTATGCTTAGCTTTTCAAACATACCGCTCATGTTTATTGGTGCAATGGCCCTTTTATTTTTTGCATGGCCTGCCGTGCATTCATATTTATTAGCTGCAAGTGCTCAGTTAGATAGCAGCGGTAAACTAAGTGCGATATCAGCGGTTATTTCATATTTAGGCTTAGCGTCAGGGCCCATGTTTGGTGCAAGTTTATTGGAGCAAGGGAGCTTTAGCACGATGCTGTATGCCTGTGCGGCAACTTTCTTCTTGAGCTTAATCGCATCAATTAAGCCATTGAAGCGCTGTGAGTAACCTACAGGTATAAACAACCAATCTAAAATCCACACTTATTAAAGGAAAGAATATGTTTAGGTATCTGTTAAACAAAACCCTCTTGTCTACAAAAAATAAATACGATTACGATATTCGGTACATGCAACAAATACTAAATACAGATCTTATCGCATTTATTAAATTTATGGGGTTTCAATCCATGTCGTCGCATTGCAAAAACGTGCCAATCGATGTCATTTATGCTGCGCGGCTACGTGCGATCATTTGGGAAGACTGTGGACCATGCACTCAACTGGTCACAAACATGGCGCTGGAGGAAAGCGTAAACTCAAAGACCGTGGAAGGGATCATCAATTGGGATGTAAGTTTGTTGCCAAATAACGTCATTTTAGTAATGGAATTTTCTGATTTAGTGCTTACACATAATCCAAAAGCCGATGAACTCAGAAAAACCATTAGACAAAAATGGGGAGAGAAAGGCCTTGTAAGTATTGTGCTTGCAATCAGTTCTATGCGTGTCTACCCAACACTAAAGTATGCATTAGGGTTTGGTACAGCGTGTACGCGGGTGAATGTTAAAGGGGCACAGTTAGTACCAAGCAGAAAACTCAAGCTGATCGATGGGGCGCATAATGATTAGAAGCGTTGTTGCGATAACGGCTGCCATCATGGGGGTACTTTCGTTGGCGAATGGTATTTTCATGGTGATATCTCCCGAACCTTGGTACTGGGCGGTACCCGGGGTGGCAGAAAGGGGGCCTTTTAATCAGCACTTTATTCGCGATTTGGGTTTTATTTATGGGTTAATCGGTAGCTCGTATCTATGCGGTTTATTATATATCAGCCAGCGTGTTGCGCTTTGGTGCCTATCATCTGCCTGGTTGGTATGTCACGCCATATTCCATATTTGGGAGATCTGGGTTGGAATATGTGGGCCAGAATTCTTTTTGATTGATTTTGGTGGTGTTACTTTGCCTGCATTAGTGAGTGTTGGGCTTGTTTATAGAAGTTATAGCCGTGCAGAAAATGACTTATAAGCGGTTTATCCAACTTTTATTCTGTTTGGGGGTTAGTCTGGGTGTGATAATGAGTTGCATAGTGCCATACCCAGCAACGCAAGCGAAGCCAATCGAGTGGTTGCGTATGAGTAAGGAGTTAGCAAACTTTAATCTTACTACCGTTGATGGCCTTTTCAATAACCAGTCTGTACAAGGGGGCTGGACTTTTATTTTGTTTGGATATATTGAATGCCCCGATATTTGTCCGCTGGGGTTGACGTTACTCTCAGAAGTTGAAACTCAGCTGTCTGATACGGCTTTTGGCAACAACGTTCAATTTGTGTTTGTAGCTGTTGACCTTAACGAACAGCAAGCGACAGAGGTCGATAAATTTACCCAGTATTTTAGCTCATCATTGATAGGTGTTGTTGGCAAGCAGTCACAACTAAATACGCTTGCTAAGAGTTTAGGAAGTAGATATAAAATTGTCTCTGATGGAACACGCTACTCAGTATCACATACGCCTTTCATTTCAATTGTTGACCCCAAAGGACAGCTAATAGGACGCTTTAAACACCCACAAGATGCACCAAGTTTAGTGCAACATTTTCTATCTTACGTGTCGGTATATGACAAAGATTAGGTATATGTGTTTGCGCCATATTGGGGTAGTTCCTAGTTGTAAGTTAAAGCATTATACCGTTAAAAATTGCAGTAGCTAATATCAGCAGTCGGCTTTGATATTTACGCTGCTGATTAACCTGATAAGTACTATACGCATCAAATTTCTGACTAGTTGAAAAACATGTCTGCGCATTAATCATCTAACAAGTTTCGACACGCTTTGGAAATTGTGCCCCAGAGAGTTGTGTCGACTTTCTCGAAAATGAACTTTTTAATTTTGGATATTCCCAAGTAATAGTATTTTTACATGCAAGTTACCTATGTGTGTTTTTTGTTTACAAATTTTAAACGTTATGCTTTCATGTGGCCCTAAAAAATATAAAAATATTTATAAATTAAAGCTATAGAAATATATTAGGCAAGGGAGAAAATAATGACTAGGTCTAAACTCAGCCGTTCTATTAAGGCTGTCCTAATTGGGGGAATTGCATTTTCTGGTCACCACGCTGTGGCAAACACCAGTGAGCAAGCAGCAGATAAACAAATAGAGCGCATTGTAACGACAGGTTCTCGTATTAGTCGTGCTGATGTGGAAGGTCCTTCGCCAATTGTTGTGCTTAGCGCACAAGACATTGATGCTAAAGGTTTCAGCAATGTATATGAAGCACTTCAGTCACTATCATCAGCAACGGGTTCTACTCAAGGACAGGGTATAACAAACAGTTTTACGCCGAACGCTGAAACGGTAAACCTACGTGGTATGGGTGCAAATCGTACGCTAGTACTACTAAATGGTCGTCGTGTAGCAAACTACCCGCGTGCATTTAACGGTCAAAACAACGTATTTAACTTGTCAACAATTAGTGCTGCAGCAATTTCTCGCATCGAAGTGCTAACTGGTGGTAGTTCAGCGGTATACGGTTCAGACGCGATTGCTGGGGTTATCAATATTATTACTAAAACAGATGTGGATGACATTACTGTACGTCTTCGTCACGCGACAACCGATCAAGGCGGCGGGGATAGCAATAAGTTCTCAATCGCTGGTGGTTTTGGTAAAGGCGGCTTAAATGTAAGTTATGCGGTTGAGTACTCAAAGCAAGATATGTTGTTAGGCAGTGAGCGTGATTGGCTTAATGATTTTAATGATGGTCCTGCTACCAGCGAAGAGCCAGAGTATCAAACAGTAAACTCGCGCAGCATCATGGCTGGTACGATTGATGGCGGCTTTAAATATATCCATCCACAAGAGTTTGGTAATAACGTTTGTGATCAATGGGATGAATATGACTTTTCAGAACGTCCATCGCGTGGTTTTTATTGTGGTAGAGACACCACAGGTGATAGATCTTATATCAATGATAGAGAGCAGTTATCTCTATATACCAACCTGACTTATCAGATTAACAATGAGCATGAAATTTTTGCTGAAGCGCTCTACTGGGATAGTGAAGCGGCCAACCGTGGTGGCTTTGGTGTCAACTGGGGTACAAATGCATTACCAGATGGTGTTGCATTAGGTGGACAATGGGTGTGGGATGCAACAAACAAACGTTACCTATATTTAGGCCGTACCTTTACAGAGCAAGAGGTTGGCGATGTAAAGTCTCACTTTGAAGATGAGATGCTGTATACCGCAGCAGGCTTTAGAGGTACGGTATTTAGTGATTGGGGTTATGAAGTGTCGATTGCACATAGCGCATCTGACAGCTTTGAGTATGAAAACTTGGTCGCGTCTGATAAGGCAATGGCTTACTTTTTAGGCAGCCCGTTAGAGGGGACAACCAGCGAGTTTAACCCTAACTATGACCGTTTCTGGAAGCCGTTAGATAAAGCGGGTCGTGACGCAATTATTGAAGTGAACGACTCAAGCGCTGATGCTTCTGTTACTACAGTAAATGCCTCATTAACAGGTGACCTATTTGAACTTGATGCAGGCCCCATTGCGTTTGCTATGGCAGTGGAGTGGTCAACAGAAGACTATGAAATAAACGTAGACCCAAGAACCTTGGACAGAACCAAAGGTTGGGGAAACGGTTTAACCGGTACAGAGGGTAAAGGCGACCGCGATCGCTATGGTATGGCGGTTGAATTCAGAGTACCTGTAAGCGAGCAATTACAAGCGAGCATCGCAGGTCGTTATGATTACTACGACGACGAAACAGCGGTAGATGGCGCGTTCACGTATCAGTTAGGTCTAGAATACCGTCCGCTTGAAGCGTTACTTGTTCGAGCTAATTATGGTACAACGTTTAGGGCGCCAGATATTCACCAAGTGTTTGCTGGACCATCTGGTTTTTACAGCTCTATTACCGATTACTGGTTAGAAAGTAAGTGTGCGCAAATTGTTGGCCAACAACCTACTGGCTTATCTGCAGCAGAGCAAGAAGCTGTCGCTTATCAGTGTGATATGAGTAGTGCGGGTAAGCTGCGTGAATCGCAAAGTTACCGCGGAGAAAGAACGGGGAATAAAAACCTCAAAGAGGAAACAGGCTACTCGGCGACTATTGGTTTTGTGTGGAGCATTACAGACACAATGGATCTGACCACAGACTTATACCGTATTCGTATTGAAGATCAGGTGGAAAGTTGGGATACCGATCACTTTTTCACCACTGAAGCAAAATGCCGCAACGGTCAAGAGCAAAACCAAGCGCTATGTGATGATGTACTCAGTCGTATCGACCGCTTTGCAGTGGGTACACCAGATGTTGCGTTGACAGTGGATACGGCTCGTTCAACATATATCAACCAGTCGTTAAATGAGCAGACAGGTGTTGATGTTAATTATAAAGCGGCCTTTGACCTTGGTGCCTATGGTGAATTTAATCTAGACCTTAAGTATACCCATGTACTAGAGGTGGTTGATCAGAAGTTCCCTGGCGACAAAGTCGACAAAGAGTACCGCGACAGCTGGTTGAACAATGACTTCCGCTCTCGTTGGGATAACCGCTTTGGTTGGAACAACGACGACTGGAGTGTACAACTTCAGCAAACGCGTTATGGTTCTAGCTGGAACGATGAAGACCCTGATGCAACACGTAACCCATCTGATGAGCGCCGAGCATTTGCTAAGCGTATGAAGCCGTGGTTAATCTATAACTTGGGTGTTACATATTCAATTAATGATAACCATTTTGTTAAACTTGGTGTTAACAACTTGCGTGACTCGAAAGCGCGAAATGATGAAAGTTACATTGGCGGGAGACCTTGGTTTAACCGCTATAGGTACCCAGTCACAACCGCTGTCATGGGGCGTACGTTCTCATTAGAGTGGACAGGCCGTTTTTAGCTAAGTCTGTAGTCACTACAAATTGAGT
This sequence comes from Pseudoalteromonas sp. A25, assembly GCF_009176705.1. Taxonomy (NCBI): domain Bacteria; kingdom Pseudomonadati; phylum Pseudomonadota; class Gammaproteobacteria; order Alteromonadales; family Pseudoalteromonadaceae; genus Pseudoalteromonas; species Pseudoalteromonas sp. A25. The sequence goes on from NZ_AP021846.1 coordinate 1,774,551, forward strand.
AAAATACCCAGCTGATGCTGGGTATTTTTATGGTGTTTGCGCAAAGCTGTAGTTTTTAATACCAATCTTTTGGTGGGCCAAGTTCTAGACCAAGGCTTTGTGCATAATCGATCACCAGTTGTAGATCTCGTGTGCAAATTTGCCAACCTTGCTTTGCAGCTTCGCAATCATCGATCACACCATGCGATGATAAGTGAGCTGTTGTACCCTCTGCACGCGTCTTTTCTAAAAATGCCCAAACAAGTTGCCAATTATCTTTAATAATAACCCCATCAATAGAGGCAGCTGCTTGTGGGCGTGATGATGGTCCGCCTTCGCTATCCCAGACAGTGTTAAAAAGTCTGACTGTTTCAAAACGAGCTTTAAGTTTATCCGCCACATCTGCTTTCCAGCCTGCCCAGCCATATGGGTAAGCGAAATGTTTTAGATTGTAGTCTTTGTAAAAATCAATACACCTTTGAATTTCATCAGCCATATAGTCTCCTTCGTAACTACCAACAAATTGATGGGAGCACGAATGATGACCGATAATATGCCCATTCTTAAACAAAAGATCTGTGTATTCTCTTTGTTTTTGTGTCTTCACAAAATCCGCATTAATGTAAAATATTGCTTTCATATCATAGTTTTGCAAAACTGGATGGGCCTTTTTCCACCAAGACTCTACGTAAGCATCGTCAAAAGAAAGCATTAACCTGCCGATAGGTTTGAACTCAACAACAACAGTACAGTTTTGCGTTAGCGCCGAGGTAATGTAAGTATTATTACTGAGTTCGCCACTGCAACCTGTTACGGTTTTTATTTCATAGCCTTCGTTGGGAGAAATGGTTAAGTGAACAATACTGCCATAAGAAAAGTCGCTTTCTTCAACAGAGACCGTGCCAAGTGAAGTGTCATTGATTTCAACATCGACATTATACTGAAGTGGCTCAAAGGTTACGTTTATCAAACAATTTTTTGAAAGCTCCGCGGTGGTATAGGTGTTGTCAGTAAGCTGACCGTCACACCCATTAACGCTTTTGAGCTGGTATCCATCGTTTGGGTAAAAAGTTAAACGTACAATCGAGCCATGATAAAAGTTGCTGTCGCTGCTGATGTTCACAGAGCCATAAGACGCGTCATTGATTGCTACTTCAACATCATAGAGTTGTTTTTCGAAAGTGACGTTTACTTTACAATCGCTGGTAAGCGGGGCCGTGGTATAATTATTGCCTTCTAGTTGACCGTTGCAACCAAAAACGTTTTTGAGTTGATGTCCTTGGCTAGGTGAAATGGCTAGGCGAACGATATCGCCATGATAAAAACTTTCTTTATTTGCTGTTACTTGGCCGAAAGAGGGCTCATTAACTTGTACGTCAACGTTATAGCGAAGCTTTTCAAAACTTGCACTGATCTCACAATCTTTTACCGCTTTACCTACAACGAAAGTACTTTTGTTGAGCTCCCCATTGCAACCTGAGACATGAGCTAGCTCGTGGCCTACGTCGGGTTCAATATCAAATGTATAGCTTTGCCCAAACTCAGCGATAGCTTTGGTAGGCTTAATTTGACCACCGCCATTAGAATTGGTTGATAAAGTGAATTTTTGAGGCTTAAACGTGGCAGAAACTTCGCAGTCTTTAGTCAATTGTTTTATCGTATAGATATCTTCGTTCAGTATCCCGTTACATCCAGAGACTGAGTCGAGTAAGTAGCCTTGGAACGCTTCTATTTTTATGTTTAGGTTTTCTTTAGTTGTTAGCTCTGCTTTTTTTGGGTTTAATTCACCTCCAAACGAGACATTAGTTGTAACAGTAAAGCTCTCTTCTTTCACCGTTATTTGTGTTTGGTTGCCAGTTTGCTCGATTTGCTGATCTGGCTTTTTGTCGGGGTCATGGTCGGAGCATGCACTAATGAGGGTAGCTGCTATCAAAGTGCTTATTAAATTCTTCATATTATACAATAAGATAGTTAAAAATAAGGCCGCTCATTGTACCTGCAAAAGCTACAAAGTAAAGATTTTAGGGACGTGTGGTTTGGGAGCATAAATTTTATCTGAATTTAATGAATGTGCGTTTTAGTTTCATGCACTTAGGTAGTTGCAGATGGGATATTTTTTGTTATCAGAGGTTAGGTTTCATACTTTAAAGTGACTCTCCTAGCTAAGCAAGTTGGTTCAAGCTAAGAAAACTTACAAGAATAAAAAAACCTAGGTACAAACCTAGGTTTTAAGAAAGTCGTACTTTAGTGTAGCTTAGTACGTAGCACTGCCTTTAGTACGTGGGAAGGCGATTACGTCACGTACGTTACCCATACCGGTTACGTATGCAACTAAACGCTCAAAACCAAGACCAAAGCCTGAATGTGGTACTGTGCCGTAGCGACGTAAATCGCGGTACCAGCTGTAGTCTTCTTTGTTTAGACCCATTTCTTCAAGGCGAGCATCAAGCACATCTAGGCGTTCTTCACGTTGTGAACCACCGATGATCTCGCCGATGCCTGGTGCCACTACATCCATTGCTGCAACGGTTTTGCCATCTTCGTTTTGACGCATGTAGAAGGCTTTAATATCACGTGGGTAGTTTTTGATTACAACAGGTGCTTTAAAGTGTTCTTCAGCTAAATAACGCTCGTGCTCTGACTGCAAGTCCACACCCCACTTAACAGGGAATTCAAACTTTTTACCACAGTCTTTGAGAATTTCAATTGCATCAGTGTAGTCAACTTGTGCAAAGTCTTTCTCAACAAACTCTTCTAGGCGTGAGATAGCGCTCTTTTCGATACGCTGAGCAAAAAACTCCATATCATCACGACGCTCTTCTAATACCGCTTTGAATACATACTTAAGCATGCTCTCAGCAAGTTTTGCAATGTCTTCTAGATCAGCAAATGCAACTTCAGGCTCTACCATCCAAAACTCGGCTAAGTGGCGAGAAGTATGTGAGTTTTCGGCACGGAACGTTGGTCCGAATGTGTAGATTTTTGACATTGCACTGGCATATGTTTCACCATTTAGCTGACCAGATACCGTTAAAAATGCTTCTTTACCAAAGAAATCTTCTGAGTAGTCAACTTCGCCTTTATCTGTGCGCGGCAAGTTGTTCATATCAAGTGTCGATACACGGAACATTTCACCAGCACCTTCACAGTCACTTGCTGTGATAATAGGGGTGCTGATCCACATGTAGCCTTGCTCATGGAAGAAACGGTGAATGGCTTGTGATAGACAGTTACGAACACGTGTCACTGCACCAATGACGTTAGTACGAGGACGAAGGTGAGCATGCTCACGCAAATATTCGATACTGTGACGCTTTGCTGCCATTGGGTAAGTGTCTGGGTTTTCTACCCAACCAAGCACTTCAACTGAGTTTGCTTGAATTTCGAATGCCTGACCTTGACCTTCAGATTTTACTAACACGCCTGTTACCTTTACAGAGCAACCAGCGGTTAAGCGGGTAACTTCATCATAATTATTGAGCGAATTAGGAACAACTGCTTGGATAGGATCAAAACAAGAACCGTCATGAACGGCTAAGAAAGAAATACCTGCTTTTGAATCGCGGCGTGTACGGATCCAACCTTTAACTGTTACTTGGCTGTCTACCGCAACGGTGCCTTTTAGTAGCTCCGTTATCGCTATGTGGCTCATTTTCACTCCAATGATATAAGTTACCTAAATTAATTTGATTGTACCTGAAAAAACAGTGCAGGCACGTGAACCGTATATTACCTTTGATAAGGCAATAAAAAAACACTCAATTGCAACTCTTTTACAAGTTAGTGCCAGATGGCAGAGATTTAGTCGCGGTTTTGGTGGTTTTTTATTCTCAAGGGTAACTAAAAGTGATTAATAAGCTGAGGTACATAGGTATTCCATGATTATATTGCAAAGTTATGGCATGATAGTCGATTATTCTATGAACTGATATTTCTGAGTTTAGGTAACATTATTGTCGATGAAACAAGTTTTTATTTTGAGAGGCTTACCCGGGTGCGGTAAGAGTCATTATGCACAAACACTGGCAGATGAAATGGTTGCTGGTGACGAAAACCAGTATTTGATCTGCTCTACAGACGATTATTTTTATAATGATGCGGGTGACTATCATTTCGAAAAGTTTAAACTACCCGAGTATCATAACTTGAATTTGGCTCGCTTTATCAATGGCCTTAGTGAAGGTATTCCTTTGGTTATTGTAGATAATACCAATATAAAAAAGTGGGAATTTGTAGCTTATAGTGCAGCGGCGACGGCGATGGGTTATCAAGTAAAAGAAGTGATTGTGGGTGAAGTAAAAGATAAATCACTACAGCACTTATATGCAAAGCGTAATACACATGGTGTCGCGCTTAAAACCATTAGTAAAATGGCCTATTTATTTGAGTGGTAGTCATATTTTTTATCACATTTTATTTACATTTTGTTGTGTCTAACTCATAGTAGATTGACCTATAGTGAGTCAAAGGAGACAGGTAATGACAATTAAGTTAAATAAAAAGACCATTAAAACGCTAAAGCAAGTTCCACAAACGCATTTAGATGAGAAAGCAACACGCCAGATAGCGGGTGGTGGCTTTACCTCCGAGTGGTTTAAAGAACTCAGCAGAATGTACTGCTAATCAATTACATTGATAAGTCATTTAAAAAGCCAACGTATTACGTTGGCTTTTTGCGTATTAACAATGCAAGATTACTTGCGTTGGAACTCTGAGGTTTCGTTCCAAGTTGGCCAATCTTGTTGCTGCGAAATGTCGTAACCGACTTGATAGAACAACTGTAAGTCTTGTACTGCACCACTTAAGTCCCATTCATCGCGGTAGCGATCACAGGGTTGATGGTAGCAGCCGCGCAGCACTAGGCTCATGCGCTTACGGTAATCGGCAGTTTGTTCATCGAATGCCTCTGTACCACCGCCTGCATACATTGCAGGAACGCCCATGTTAGCGAATGCAAAGTGATCAGAGCGATAATACCCGCCAGATGCCGGTTTTGGGTCGCCAGACACTACGCGCCCTTGTGCTTGGGCTGCATCTGCTAGCATGCCATCTAATGAAGATTTTCCAATACCGACAACACTGATATCTTTCACTTTACCTAACAAGTTCAAGCTATCCATATTAATGTTAGCAACGGTTTTATTTGCTGGGATCACTGGGTTTGCAGCATAAAACTTAGAACCAAGTAGACCTTGCTCTTCGGCGGTAACAGCCAAGAAAGTCATAGAACGGTTCGGACGATTTGGCAATTTAGCAAACGCCTCAGCCACTTCAATCATGCCGCCAGTACCTGTGGCATTGTCGTGCGCTCCATTATAGATTTGGTCACCTTTGCGGTTTTTATCAGTGCCAAGATGGTCCCAGTGCGCTGAGTAAATAACGTGCTCATCAGGTTTTTCGCTACCAGGAAGGGTTGCGATAAAGTTATAAGAGATTGACGTTTTAATTTTACTTTTCACGGTAACAGACGCCGTTAGGTCGCCCATATCAACGTTATAGGCACCTTTTGCAGCATTGGTTTTAGCGGTATCAAAGTTTAACCCTGCTTTTTCGAATAACTCTTTTGCAACGTCAACAGTTACCCAACCTTCAACGGCAACGCGGTCCATATTGTTATTGGCTTTTTGAAAACCAAACTGCTCACCGCTCCAAGAGTTTTCTACTACGCTCCAAGGGTATGATGCGGGTGCCGTTTCATGCACAATAATTGCACCTGCTGCGCCTTGGCGGCTTGCTTCTTCAAACTTGTATGTCCAACGGCCATAATAGGTCATAGCCTCACCAGTAAACATGCTTTCGTCTTTCGTCGCAAAGCCTGGATCGTTTACCAGCATAACAACTGTTTTGCCTTTTACATCAATGCCTTCGTAGTCATTCCAGTTATATTCTGGTGCGTTTACACCATACCCCACGAAAACTAGCTCTGAGTCTTTAATTGACTCTAAGGGGCTGATGCGACTGGTACCCATTACCATATCTTTTTTGTACTGATATGCTTTGCCACCGATATCTAGCGTCATGTTAGAGTCTGCTTCTATAGATACGAGCGGTACCTCTTGGAAGAAGCTGTCGCCATTACCAGGCTGGTAACCCAGTGCTTTAAATTGTTCACTTAAGTAGGCAAGCGTTAATTCTTCGCCTTTTGATGACGGTGCACGGCCACCAAATTCATCCGATGCGAGTGTTTTTATGTGCTGCGCTAGTTGCCCGGCATTAATGCTGTTATAAGCCGCTTGTACATCTGCGCTTGTATTAGAAGCTGTACTTGCACAGCCACTAAGTACCGCAATAGTTAAAGCGCTAAGAGTCATTTTTAATTTCATAGCAGTTCTTTTGTTATTTATTAAAGACCGCTAAGTATAAACATAAAATTTCAAAAGATTCGAGCAACTGCGTTAGTTTACTCGCCATTAAGCTTAGGGGCCGTTGGCGCTTGGAGTAACTTGGGGTAAACTGATGCAAAGCAGTTTATATAGTTAGCAATGAAAAAGTTTACACCACCAGAAAAATTTGAGCCGCATAGATTAGTTGGCGGTGCATTTGGGCATTTAAATCACATTTTTAAACTCCATGAGCAAACTGATTGGCCCAGCTTTGATTGGCTTAACGGCTTGGTTGAAACACAAAATCATCAGGCGAAAGCAATTCAGTTTGTTAGTGATGCTCAACTGCAAGACGAGACTCGCTACTACGAGCAAATTATTTATGAGACTGGCCAAGTACCCACCAGAGAACAAAATTGGCATGACTTATTTGGTGCGATGATATGGAGTTTGTTTCCAAAAACCAAATCGCTACTCAATAAACGACATATCGATGAAATTAACTTACATGGTTTAAAGCAACGCAGTAAACACCGCAATGCGCTTACACTTTTTGATGAGTGTGGCGTAATTGTCGCGATGACCGACGAGCAAATATCCGCGCAGCTCAAGGCGCATCAATGGCGTGAGGTTTTTGTGAACAATCGCGATCGTTGGGAGCTTGATATTAAGCCATTTATATTCGGCCATGCTAATTATGAAATGCTCACCCAGCCTTTTATAGGTCTGACGGGCAAAGCGCTTTGTGTGGTAGTAGAGGCAAACTTTTTTAAGTTAGACCTTAATGCACAGTACCGCACGCTAGATACGTTACTAGTACAGATGATTGACCTGCACGGTGTACTTGATGATAACTCAGCATTGTCGCCGCTACCTTTGTTAGGCGTACCGACATGGTGCGATGACAATAAAAACCCAGAATATTACAACAATACTGACTATTTCAGACCAAAACGAAGGAATACGCATGATAGAAGTCAAGGCGCTACAAAAGCGCTTTAAATTGACCAAAGAACATCAGCAAAAGGGCAAGTCCAAAGATATCAGAGAGTATGATGGTTACTTTCATTCGGTTAAAAATGTCAGCTTTTCGTGCGCTAAAGGAGAAGTATTAGGTCTTTTGGGGCCTAATGGGGCAGGTAAAACCACGACGTTGCGCATGTTATCGACGGCATTAAAACCCGATAGCGGGCAAATCATGATAAATGGTCAAGATGTAATAAAAAAGCCACTTATTGGACGCCGCTCAATTGGTTTTTTATCTGGCTCAACAGGGCTATACGGGCGTTTAAGTGCACGTGAAAATGTTGAGTATTTTGCTAAGTTACATGGCTTAAAAGGTCGAGAGCTTAGTTCACGATGCGATGCGCTGTTTGAAAAACTCGATATGACGGAGTTTTTAGACAAGCGTGCCGAGCACCTATCTACAGGTATGAAACAAAAAACAAACATAGCACGAGCGGTGGTGCATCAACCCGAGGTGGTTGTGCTTGATGAGCCAACAACGGGCCTTGACATAATGACTACCCAGACCGTGATCAACTTTATTCGAGAGCTGAAAAGCACGGGTACGCCAGTAATATTTTCAACGCACCACTTGGATGAAGTAGCGTTGCTCTGTGACAGAATTTGTGTCATAGACAAGGGCGTAAGTTGTTTTGATGATACTGTTGCTCAGTTCAAAGAGCAGGGCAGCAGTGACGAGTTAAACCAAGCGTTTATGAATTTGCTGCAAGGAGCGACTCATGTTTGAAGTGTTTAAAAAGGAATTATTAGAGCTGCTAAGAGACCGAAAAACACTATTTTTTGTGTTAGCACTGCCCATGTTGATATTTCCTGTGATCATGGGCTTAGTAGCATTTTTAGGCTCTCAAGCGGCGCTTAAAGCTGAGCAAAAAGTACACACCTATTACATAGTGAACGAACACCATAGCAACGCGTTTTCGGAGCGGGTTTTTTATCATAAAAGCTTTAAAAAATACGATGGTGATCAACAATTTTCGACTATTGCTGATTTAAAGCAAGCGGTGCAACGTGGTGATATTGATGTGGGGGTGTTTTTACATGCCGATCCAAGTCAAACACTTGCGCTTGGCGAACAAGCAAGTTGGCAAGTGGTATTTAATGACGCCCAAAGTATTAACTTTATCTACGATAGACTCACATCACTTGCTAAAGAATTGTCAGATTCGTTACGCGAACAAGCATTGATAGCATTAGGCGTAGATAAGAATAAGCAAACTGCAATTTTACAACCAATCAAGGTCAGCAAAGTAGACACCGCTGACAAACGTGAAAACATCGGCGAAAAGCTAGGGGCATTTATTCCATATCTATTGATCCCTCTAGTGTTGATGGGCGCGAGTTACCCAGCCATTGATTTAGGTGCAGGTGAAAAAGAGCGAGGTACGCTAGAGACCTTATTACTAACGCCCGTGACGCGTACGCAATTGGTTTTAGGCAAGTTTTTAACAGTGTTGCTAAGTTCTTTAGCCTGTGCGACGGTCACGGTACTTAGCATGGCTATTTGGGTTTCGGTCGCGATTAGTTTTGTTGAGCTTGATACCATTAAGTCTGCGTTCTCAAGCGTGACGGGGGTTGATTTTATGCTGATATTTGCGCTTTTGGTGCCAATCGCTGCCATTTTCTCGTCATTGGTATTGGCGATTTCAATTTACGCTCGCACGTTTAAAGAGGCACAAAACTATATGGCACCATTAAGTATGGGGGTGTTTTTACCCATTGTGGTTTCGTTGATGCCAAATATGGTGCTTAACGCCAAAACAGCACTCATTCCTGTTACCAATGTGGCGTTGGCAATTAAAGAAATCGTCAAAGGCACCGTAGATTATGGCTTGTTGAGTATGATCGTGCTTACATCGGCGGGGCTTGCTGCGCTGCTATTGGCATTTTGTGTTAGATGGTTTTCAAAAGAAACAGTGTTGTTTAGATAACATAACAGTAAAACAAAAAGCGCGATTGGACATCGCGCTTTTTGTTGACAGAGAGTTAGTTGGATAAGTCACTTACGCGGCTTCAGCTTTACCGGTATTTTTTTCGTTGTTAAGCTCTACCACATTGATAACATGCTGAATATCTGACCAGTGCAGCAACTCAATACGACCATTTTGGCCCTCGACCAGCGCTGTACAATTTTCTATCCAATCGCCATCATTGCAATACACAATGCCATCTTGCACTTTGATGGCTGGCTGGTGAATATGGCCACAAATGATACCATCCACACCTTGCTTTTTAGCTTCATGGATAGCTGCAGATTCAAATGCGCTTATGGCTTCACGGGCTTTATGCACGCGATTTTTTAGCCACGAAGCGAGTGACCAATAATGACCGCCATAAAGGCGACGTACTCGGTTGGTCCAACGATTTAAAAATAATAAAAAGTCATAAGCCGCATCGCCTGCAATGCTTATTAGCTTGTTGTAGCGGGTAGCAGAGTCAAAGTCGTCGCCATGTAACAATAAAAACTTTTTTCCAAGCGAAGTGGTATGAATAAAGGTTTTGTGCACTTCAACATTAAAAAGGCTTTTGCCTACATAGCTTCTAAACGTTTCGTCGTGGTTACCGGGAATGTACACAACGCGTGTACCAGATTCTGCTTTTGCTTGAATGCACTCAAGCACTTTGTAATGAGAAGGTTGCCAATAGAATTGACGCTTCATAGACCACAAGTCAACAATGTCGCCTACCAGATAGAGCACATCGCAGCGCGTGCTGTTTAAGAAATCTAGCAAGTAGTCGGCTTTGCAATCCTTGTAGCCTAAATGAACATCTGAGATCCAGATACTCGGGTAATACGTTGTAGTCATGGTCTGTGGCCTCAAGCGTAATAAAATCTAAATTAATGCGCATAGATGAACAAGCCATGACATAAATGCGACAGATTTACGATAATTTACTAGGCATTTGTCTTTAAATGGGTAGTGAGGACTTCAAAACGAAAAAACAATTTAAAACTTGATTTGAGCGTATTCGGTTTCGTATAGATTGCATATAACGCTATAAAAAAGCCGCATGACGCGGCTTTTAAAGGTTAGGTAAAGTTATTTTTTATATTTTTCAAACCAGGCGAGTGTATGTTCAATTTTACTGATCATTCGCGATGGTCGACCTGCAATACCATGCGGTGCACCAGGGATCTTAACCAGTACTGAGTCAATTTTACGGTGCTTTAAAGCTTGATAAAACTGCTCAGTTTCAGCCATCGGCGTACGTAAATCTTCTTCACCGGTCATAAGCATAGTTGGGGTAGTGACATTGCCAACCAGTGAAAGTGGTGAGCGCTGCCAATAGTGGTCAACATGCTCCCATGGCATGCCAGGAAACTGTGTTGGGATCTGCACTAAGCCACTGTCAGCGGTTAGTACTTTACTCAGCCAGTTGATAACGGGTTTAACAACAACCGCTGCATTAAAGCGGTTGGTTAAGCCTATCGCATAAGCGGTTGCGATCCCGCCTGCTGAGCCGCCAGCAATAAACAAGTTGTTTTCATCAATAAAGCCCTTGTCTAACATCGCATCGACACCAGAGTTGTGATCTGCAAAGTCTTCTTTAGAGCTATATTTGTACTTCAACAACATAGCAAAGCGCTCGCCATATGAGCTACTGCCTCTGTGGTTATCATAAAAAACTACATAGCCTTGTGCTGCATAACGCTGTAGTTCAGCTGAGAAGTGAGGCCCATAGGCGAGGTGTGGGCCACCATGGATCTCAAGTAACAGAGGGTATTTTTTATTCGGGTCGAAATTTGGTGGGGTAATGTACCAGCCTTGAATTTTTTCGCCATCAAATGAAGAGGTATAATTAACTTCGTGTACTTTACCAAGTTGTTTGTGAGCCAGTAGGTCTTCATTTAATGCTGTAAGCTGCTTCACTTTTCCCTTGCTGGTTGCTAATGCGACATCGGCAGGGCGCTGGCTGCTGCCTTTGGTAAATGCGATTTCCCCATTGTAGTTAGCGCTGAATTGACCACTCAAATAAGGCCGTCCCAATGTGGTTCCTGAGAGGCTATCGGTGAGGTCGGTAATTTTTCCTTTTATGCTAATTGTTGCTAGCTTTTTCATACCGTGATCATCGTATGAAATAGCAAGCTTAGAGCGCCCTACCCAGGTTGGATTTTGTATTGAACGGTCAAACTTCGCAGCGACAAGCTGGCTTTTTTTAGACTGCCAATCCATGATGTTTAATTTGTGGTTACGGTAGGGATTAAGTTCACCCGATGCACTTAGATAAGCAAGTTGATCTCCATTTTTTGAAAAGCTGGGTGAATGCTCTCGACCAGGTGCTGATGTTAGTTGAGTAATTTCACCGTCAAAATCTACCTCAAACAGATCACCTTCAAGTGCCTTGTATTCCCAATCTGAGATGCGGTTTGCCGAAAACACAATGGCTTTAGAATCCGCACGCCAAGCCAATTTGCCACCATGGTGATAATCGCCAGAAGTTAGTTGTCGTGGTGTTCCTCCCTCACTGGGTAAGACAAAAATTTGCCGATATCCGGGTTTTACCAGCCCACGGCCATCAGCTTGATAATAAGCGCGGTCAATCACTATTGCAGGCTCTGACCATGTAGCGCCCTTTGGTGGTGATGGCATTTTGGCAATGACACTTGGTTTTTCTTCTACTTTTTGGCTAAAAGCTAACCATTTTCCATCTGGCGACCAAGTTAAGTTGCTGATCCCTGACTTTAGTTGCGTAAGCAAGGCCGTGCGGTTTTGTTTTAGATAATGGACGTGCACTTGGGTGCTACCTGATACATTACTTACAAACGCAATTTTGTCTCCGCTTGGTGACCACCTAGGTTGGTTATAGCGGTTTTCATCTGAAAAAAGCGGTGATTGGCTGCCTGATTTGCTATCAACAAGCCACAAGTTTTGTCTTTTAGCGTCTTTCATCACATCATTGCTGTTGCGAACATAAATGATCTGCTCGCCATTGGGTGAGATCTGTGGATCGCTTGCATACTCAAGTTCAAAAATATCTTCTGCTTGTAAACCGCTGCTCGCATGCGCAAATGCGGGTAGTACAGAAAATGCTAGCAATGTGCTTTGTAAGGTTTTTCTTAACCTAAAAGACATAGTAAGTCTCCTAAATAAATATTTACTCTAATTTGTGTAACATAGTTATTCAGCCCAAAGCAATTGTCACCTTATAAGCGATAAACGCAAATAAAAACCAGATATGTGTCGTGTCGAAAAGGGGGAGCGCGCATTGTCGACGTTTGAAGTTCGGTTTTTTAAAGCACACACTTTAATAATATCGGCAGTGGACGGCGCGAAAAATTGCTTATAAATAAATCTAAAAAAAGCAAAGAACAGGCAGAGTAGGCGTTTGACTTTTAAGATATTTACTCAAGTAATCAGTTGGATAGTTTATAGAGCATGCAGGTAATGGAAATGCTACTTGCCAAATGTAATCATTACGTGTGTCTGAAGAAGTTTGTTAAGGACAAATTAGTCAATTTCAGCGACCTAAAGCGGATGAGTTAGTAAAGTAACAGAAGTTGAAGAATTTACAGTATGTACCGCAACAGGGCTGTTTTCTAATCCAAATTGCCATAACCAGTAATTTATTTTTTAGCTGACCTCGGCTGGAAGTGCTCTTAATAGGTTACCCGCATACTGCAATGATAGTCTACAATGCCAATTATCAGTGAATAAAGAAGCTAAAAGCATACACGTTTTACAGCATCCTTGTATGTTGTAGCTGTTTTACGATGTATGTTAGAATAATTGCGTTTTTTGTAATTATCAGCAGCGATTAACCCAAATCCAACCGCTCATATTTCATCAGGTATTCAATCATCTGCGCAAAATGTTGTGTGTTGCTGCTCAAGTTCACTAAAAGGCAATCCAGCGTTATTGAGAACAAATGTATGTGTACTTCACGAATATGGGGTATCCACTCAAATTAATTTAAAAAGATTTAACATGAAGTACCTAGCGATTTTATTGACAGCACTTTTAAGTACCTTTGTAAATGCGGCAACAAGCCCATCTTGTCCTGGTGAAGAAGGGTACTTTTACACCAATGACAGAAATACCCGAAACCCCTCTCAAGGGGGGTTTGTCTCTCATGATGCAGATATCTCCGATAATATTTGGCTGGGTCGAAATGCGGCAATCTGCGGGTTCTCAACGGTTAGTAATGGTGCAAGAATAACAGGAAGAGCCGTTATTTGTGGTGATGCATTGGTGAAAGGGCGCAAAGCAAGAGTCACCGGCCATGCAAAGGTGTGTGGTGATGCGCGTGTTGACGGCAGTAAAAACGAAGTCGTATTAACAGGCCATTATGAAACATTTACAGGCTTGTACAGCTCGGGGACTTTTACGGCCAAAAAGAAAATTAAGCAGCAAAGCAACGATGAGTATATTAAAGAGTTTTTAAGTGCCATTAACAAATTCAGCTCTGTGGCTTATACGTTTACTGAGAAAACGCGCAAGCTAAAAACTGCGAGCAGCTATGAAGCCTATCAAGATAATATAAAAGACAGCTGTGAAATAGTACTAACAGAAATTAGAAAAAACAAAGCACTAAGAGATGGTCGTGTGGCCTCGTGGCCCAAGAAATTTATAAAGAGCCGTTTTAATCTGCGAGATATTTATATTTACAATATTAGCGTCTCTGGCAATCATTTCGATTATGATAAGTTTGACATGTACCAATTTTCTTTTGATTTAAAAGGTGACAAGCCTTTAGAAGGATTTGTCAAAAAACAAGATCCAGATGGCGCTTGGCAAAACGACAAAAAACACCTTAAAGGCTATTGGCTATTCAGTGAGAAAAAGTCACGGTTGCAAAAATTACATGTTTTGCTGAGCAAAGCAGTTAAGGCGTGTAACTAACAGCGATGACAATAAATAAATAGCCACTAGTATGTTTTATTAAGTCGTCGTCATCTACTTGGTAAGTTGAAAATAAATGTGACGGTTGGATATCTGTTAGCTATACATTAATTATGGTTTAATTTTCGCAGTGTTGGGCGATGGCAATAACTTTAACCAAAGCAGAAAAAAGCATACTGAAGAATGTGTCTATACCACCTCGTCCCGAAGTGTTAATCCAATTTTCACAAGAGACGAAAAAGGCTGAGCCAGATATTTCAAAAATCGCAAAAATTCTGCACGCTGATGTTGGTATTTCTGCGGCTGTTCTACAGGTTGTAAATTCAGCTGCTTTTCGTCGTAACCGGGAAATTGAGTCGATTGACCAAGCTATTATGACCCTAGGCTTAAAGCGACTCGTGCCTTTGGTAAAGGCGGTCGCGTTGAAAGCAACGGTCGGTCAGAACGAGGGGATGGCGAGCTTTTGGGAAAGCCAAACGGCAACGGCTGAGTGTGCCTCAATGATTGCTAATCAGCTTGATAAAAGCAATCTTGCAAATCATGCCTATATGCTTGGCTTGTTTCATTTTGTTGGTGTTCCTATTTTGGTTCAGCATTTTGACGATTATCAAAAAATTCTCGACACCGCTGAAGAATACGGGTGGGACCATGCTGCGACTGAAGAAATGGCCGCATACAAGACTAATCACGCAACCATTGGCTCGTTGTTGGCAGCACAGTGGGGATTACCAAAGATTATGGTTTACGTGATCTACTATATGCATGATGTTGAGGGAATATTTAGCTCTGGTGAACTTGATAGTACTGGACTTGGATTATTGAGCATTTTAAAGATAGCTAGACACGCCACATTCGTAAAAAACAACCCTAGTGCTGAAGACCCTGAGTGGCTTGCTGTTAAAGAAGATATTTTAGACTTTTTGACAATAGATGAAAGTGAGTTGGCCGATCTCATTCTAGTGGCCAGCGATTAAGTTTGTATATAATACCAATTTAATGCAATTGGTATAAGTAACGCTTTTTAAAAGGCAGCAAAAGTTGCTGCCTTTTAGATTTGGTGTTGATTAAGCGCGAATTTGCGCAGTAATAGCTGCTACAGCTTCTTCAATGTCTAGCATTTGCTTTTCACCTGTGCGGCGGTTTTTAAGCTCAACTTGGTTGTTATCTAAGTTGCGCTCGCCAATAACTAAGGTGTAGGGCACGCCAAGTAGCTCCATATCATTGAACATTACTCCAGGGCGCTCTTTACGGTCATCAAACAATACGTCAATACCAGCTTGCTTAAATTCGCTGTATAGGCGCTCTGCAATATCCGGAATACGGTGAGACTTGTGCATGTTCATTGGTACAATCGCAAGCTCAAATGGCGCAAGCGCGGTAGTCCACTTAATGCCATAGTCATCATTGTTTTGCTCAATGGCTGCAGCGACGATACGTGATACACCAACGCCATAACATCCCATAGTCATCACTTGGTTTTTACCGTTTTCGCCAAGTACACCAGCATTCATTGCTTCCGAATATTTAGTACCTAGTTGGAAAATATGACCAACTTCAATACCGCGCTTAATTTGCAAAGTACCTTTACCACATGGGCTTGGATCGCCTTCAACAACGTTACGCAAGTCGAATACTTCATATTCAGTCACGTCTCTGTCCCAGTTAATACCGCTGTAGTGTTCGCCATCTTTATTTGCGCCGGCAACAAAGTCAGCCATAACAGCAGCACTGCGGTCAACAATAATTGGCATATTCAGGCCTACAGGGCCAAGTGAGCCTGGGTGAGCGCCAATAGCTGCAAAAATATCTTCTTCTTTTGCCATTTCAAGCGGTGAGTCTACTAGCGGATGTTTTTCTGCTTTTAACTCGTTTAGCTCATGATCGCCACGTAAGATCAATGCCACCAAACCACGTTGTTCGTTTTCATCTGGAGCACCATAAACTATCAGTGTTTTAACACCACGGTGAGGTTTAACGCCATGCTGTGCTTTGAGATCTGCAATGGTTTTTGCTTGTGGTGTTGCAAAGGTGTTTAACTCTTTACTTGGCTCAGGGCGCGATTCAGTCGGTGCCAGAGCTTCCGCTTTTTCGATGTTTGCTGCATAGTCACTTTCAGTGCTAAATGCGATAGCGTCTTCACCTGATTCTGCTAGAACGTGGAATTCATGCGATACGCTACCACCAATTGACCCAGTGTCTGCAATAACAGGGCGGTAATCGAGGCCAAGGCGCTCGAAAATATTGCAGTACGCTTGGTGCATACGTTGATAGGTTTGTGCTAAACACTCTTCAGTAAGGTGGAAAGAGTACGCATCTTTCATGGTGAATTCACGGGCACGCATAACACCAAACCGAGGGCGCACTTCATCACGTACTTTAGTTTGTACTTGGTACAAAGTGATAGGTAGTTGCTTATAACTGTTGATCTCTTTACGCACAAAATCGGTGATAACTTCTTCGTGTGTAGGGCCAAGTGCGAACGGACGGTTGTGACGGTCGTTAATACGAAGCAGCTCAGGACCAAACTGTTCCCAACGGCCAGACTCTTGCCAAAGATCAGCAGGCTGAATTACGGGCATTAGCATTTCAATGGCACCTGCTTTGTCCATTTCTTCACGCACAACTTGTTCTACTTTGCGCAGTACTTTTAATCCAGATGGCAGCCAAGTGTATAAACCTGAAGCGAGCTTGCGGATCATACCCGCACGTAACATTAACTGGTGGCTGATAATTTCAGCATCTGATGGCGTTTCTTTTAGTGTCGCCAAAATATATTGACTGGTACGCATGATGGTTCCGTTCGTAATGTAATTGTTTTTCGAAATTCTAGCGCGTAGTTTATCAGCGCTAGGGCGCTACACAAAGCGTTTATTCTTGGGTTATCTCAATCACTTGATTGTGTTGCCCATCTACTTGCCAGCGAATATTAAATTCGTACAAGCTCATGCCATAAAACTGGGTTTGCTGTTTTTGTTTTTTATAGGCAGGACGGGGGTCTTGCTTGAGCACATTGCTAATAAAATCTTGTAATTCAGGGTAGTGAGTCTGCTTTGCTATAAACTCAAGTGCTTGCTCACTGAAATCAACCGTCATGAGCGTTTCTGGACGAGTATCTGCAAAACCAGCGCTGGCATCAGGTAAAGCGTCGGAGTAGGGTAAATAGGGCTTGATATCAACAATCGGGGTACCATCGAGCAAATCTATGCCAGAAAGTAACAGCGCCAATTGACCATTTTTATATTCTACCCCTTCAAGCTTAACTGCGCTCATACCAATACCATTTGGACGAAAAGTAGCGCGGGTGGCAAATACCCCTTTGCGTTCGTTACCGCCTAAACGAGGGGGGCGAACCAGTGCAGAGTAGCCTTTATCGGCGGTTTCATGAAAGCGAAACAACAGCCAAAGATGACTAAACTCGTCTATACCTCGGACAAACTCTTCTCGGTTGAAGTCGTCGCAAAATATCAACTTAGCCTTTGCTTGTGGCACCAGCCGAGGTTGGCGTGGAATAGCAAATTTTTGTTTATAGGGCGATTGGATATAGCCAATAGGTTGAATTTGATAGTTTTGCACGGTTGTTATATCACTACTTTAAATAAAGGCGGCCGCGATTGTAGCGCGTATGGTACGGTTTATCTACGCTCGATAGGTGATAGGCTGTTGTGTTATTAACCTACCGGTTAATCTTCAATGGTACGTTGCAATAAAGACTCTGTTTCAATAGCGATTTCTTTCATTTTTATTGCGTATAACTCGAGTTTTTTTTGCTCTTCGGTTTTTGGTTTAAATTGCGGCACTGGTACAGGGTAGCCGGCTTTATCCATGGCAATAAAGCTAATAATACAGTGGTTACTTTCAACTAAGGATTGCTTTTGTGGATCGCCACAGCGCACGCGAATAAATATTTGCATGCTGGTTTTGCCGGTATGGGCAATTTGCGCCGATACCTCAACAATTTGGCCAACGAGAATGGGCCGTTTGAATCTTACTCCAGCTACAGAAACGGTGACGCAGTAGCTGCCACTCCAACCGGCGGCACAGGCATAACCCGCCTGATCTATCCATTTCATGACAATGCCACCGTGTACTTTGCCGCCAAAGTTAACATCGGTAGGCTCGGCTAAAAATCTAAATACGACTTCTGAGTGTCCACTCATGGCTGTTTGCTCTTGCTGTGGTTTTTAATTAAGTATATGCAATATTTAGATTTTTGCTGAGCTTGGTGGTCAATAGTAAAAAGGGGCCGATGGCCCCTGCAATTTAGGTTGGATACATTTTAGTAAAGTTACATATTTGGATAGTTAGGGCCGCCCGCACCCTCTGGTGTCATCCAAGTGATGTTTTGGCTTGGATCTTTGATATCACAAGTTTTACAGTGAACACAGTTTTGCGCATTAATCACGAACTGCTTTTCACCTTGCTCGTTTTCGTTCACCTCATACACGCCAGCAGGGCAGTAGCGTTGGGCGGGCTCTGCGTATTTTTCTAGGTTGACGTTAATAGGAATACTGGCATTGGCTAATTGCAAATGGCATGGCTGCGATTCTTCGTGGTTGGTATTAGATAAAAATACCGACGAGAGTTTGTCAAAGCTGAGTTTACCATCAGGTTTTGGGTAGTCGATTGCTTGACACTCTGAAGCTGGCTTTAACGTCGCATAGTCATGGTGCTCGTCTTTGAACGTAAATGGCAAAGATCCCGAGAAGATATTTTGATCTAGGGTATTATATGCGCCACCTAAAATTCGCCCAAATTTGTGGATCGCAGGGCCAAAGTTACGAGACTGATAAAGCTCATCGTATAGCCAGCTTGACTTAAACTTATCTGCAAAGTCTGTTAAATCTGCGGCTGGTTGCTCAGTGTTTAGCGCCTCTAGGATGCTATCAGCGGCTAACATACCTGATTTCATTGCAGTATGATTACCTTTGATTTTGGCAAAGTTGAGCGTACCGGCGTCACAGCCTACCAACAAACCACCTGGGAAATGCATTTTAGGTAAGCTATGAAAGCCGCCTTTGGCAATTGCACGAGCGCCATAAGAAACGCGTTCGCCACCCTCTAGTACCTCGGCAAATACTGGGTGATGCTTCATGCGTTGAAACTCATCAAAAGGGCTCAAATAAGGGTTGCTGTAATTTAAATCGATAATAAGCCCAACCACCACCTGATTATTCTCAGCATGATACATAAACGAGCCACCATGAGTATCATTTTCTAATGGCCAGCCTGTGCCATGTACCACAGTGCCTTCTTTGTGCTTGGCGGGGTCAATTTGCCAAATTTCTTTAAAACCAATGCCGTAGTGCTGAGGTGTGGCGTCTTTATCAAGCGCAAACTGCTTAATAAGTTGTTTACCCAAGTGACCACGACAGCCCTCTGCAAATACGGTGTATTTGGCGCGCAGCTCCATACCAGGCATATAACTGTCTTTTGGTTGGCCATCTTTGTCAACGCCCATATCGCCGGTGATAATGCCCTTAACTTCGTTATCTTCTACAATCAGTGAGTGAGCGCTAAAGCCTGGGAATATTTCTACGCCAAGCTGTTCGGCTTGTTCAGCTAACCAACGGCATACATTGCCCATTGATACAATATAATTGCCATGGTTTTTAAATGTTTTTGGCACCGCAATATGTGGGATGCTGGTGGCATTATCTTTATTTTTAAATAGATAAATATCGTCTTGTGTGACCTGTGTGGTGATTGGGGCACCTTTTTCTTTCCAATCAGGTAGCAGCTCATCTAATGCTTTGGTTTCAAAAACAGCACCAGACAAAATATGTGCGCCAACTTCTGAGCCTTTTTCAACGACACAGATCATGAGTTCTTTTTCTTGTTGCTGTGCCTGTTGTGCTAGTCGAATTGCGCAAGACAGCCCTGCAGGGCCAGCGCCAACAACCACAACATCGAATTCCATGGTTTCGCGTTCAACCATTTTAACCTCACTATATTTGACGGTGTATTAACTAAAAAGAGGTTTTAGTTTTTATTACGTTAAAGTAAGGTTATTTTAGGTTGACGTTTACGTCAACAGGAAGTAGTCTGATTCTATAAAATAAATATGTTGACGTAGACGTCAGCTTTAAGAATAACCAGATGATGGAGTAACCATGAAAGTACTTGTGCCAATCAAACGTGTGATTGACTACAACGTCAAGGCAAGAGTTAAGCCAGACAACAGTGATGTTGATTTAACGAACGTTAAAATGGCGATGAACCCATTTTGCGAAATTGCTGTTGAAGAGGCTATCCGTTTAAAAGAAGCGGGTACAGCCAGTGAAGTGATAGCGGTATCTATCGGTGATAAAGCATGTCAAGAGCAGCTTCGTACCGCATTAGCACTGGGCGCTGACAAAGCCATTCATATTGAAACAGACGCTAAGCTTGAGTCTTTGCACGTTGCCAAGTTGCTTGCCAAATTAGTTGAACAAGAGCAGCCTGAGCTGGTTATTCTAGGTAAACAGTCAATTGATTCAGATAACAACCAAACAGGTCAAATGTTGGCAGCGCTGACAAAACGCAGCCAAGGTACATTTGCGTCAAAAGTGGTTATTGAAGCTGGAAAAGCACAAGTAACTCGTGAAGTGGATGGTGGTTTGCAAACGGTATCGTTAACTCTACCAGCCATTGTTACAACCGACTTACGTTTAAATGAGCCGCGTTACGCATCGCTACCAAACATCATGAAAGCCAAACGCAAACCACTTGATGTGATTGCAGCAGACAGCCTAGGTGTTGATCTTGCGCCGCGCATCGAACTGGTTAAAGTTGAAGAGCCAGCTAAGCGTGAAGCGGGTGTTATTGTTGAGAGTGTTGAAGAGCTAGTAACCAAATTAAAAACTGAAGCAAAGGTGATCTCATGAGCGTATTAGTTATTGCAGAGCATGAACATGGTCAACTAAAGCCAGAGACCGCAAAAGTTGTAAATGCTGCCGTTGCCATCGGTGGTAATGTAGAAGTATTAGTAGCGGGCCACAATGTGGCTGATGTTGCCAACAGCGCAGCAATGATTGCCGGTGTTAATAAAGTACGTGTTGCTGATAGCGCTGCGTTTGAGCACCAATTAGCAGAAAACACCGCCGACTTAATCGTCGAGCTAGCATCAAGCTACAGCCACATTTTAGCGAGTGCTTCAACAACGGGTAAAAATACGTTGCCACGCGTGAGTGCATTGTTAGATAAATCACAAGTTTCTGAGATTGTGGGCGTAGTTGACGCCGACACATTTAAGCGCCCGATTTATGCAGGTAATGCCATTGCAACGGTTAAATCGAACGAATCACAAAAAGTGATCACCGTGCGCGCCAGTGCGTTTGATGCTCAAGGCGAGCAGGGTGCATGCGAGATTGAAGCATTATCAATCAACATTGATAACACGCTAAGTGCATTTGTAAGTATTGAGCAAACCAAATCAGAGCGCCCAGAGCTTAACGCCGCACCTGTGGTGATCTCGGGTGGTCGTGGTATGCAAAATGGTGAAAACTTCGCATTGCTAAACGGTATTGCAGACAAGCTAGGCGCGGCTATCGGTGCATCTCGCGCAGCGGTTGATGCGGGCTTTGTACCAAACGATATGCAAGTGGGCCAGACTGGTAAAATCGTGGCACCTGACTTGTACATTGCCGTTGGTATCAGTGGTGCAATTCAACACTTAGCGGGTATGAAAGACTCAAAAGTGATTGTTGCAATCAACAAAGATCCAGACGCGCCAATCTTCCAAGTAGCCGATTATGGCCTTGTAGCTGACCTGTTTGATGTGCTACCAGAGTTAGAAGCCGCATTATAAAAAGAACAATAACAATTCTGGTTGTTAAAGCCGTTGTGCCGTATGGCCGCGGCTTTTTTTATGTGTGTTGTTTTGTGGTATGTGTGAAATTGGACGGGCGATTCGCTTATCTCACCTACAATCTAGTTTTTACGACTGTTTAATTGAACTTTTCGCTAAATTTTCAATAAGTATAAATTGCTGTGCGATGTTTTTGGGCTAAGCGTGGTCAAAGTTGTTGTTAATATCAAAGGGGTTAAAGTAATCTTCGGCGCAATCAATCGCCATGATAAGTAGGGTGTTGATTCGCTAAACACCGATGCAAGCATAGACAACAATGGGTCGGGGTCCAATATCTAGACCCCTTTTAAATCATTGATATTACAACGTTTTCATATACTCAATAACTTGCCACTTTTGCTCTTCGTTTAGAGAAGTCCCGTAACTGTGGCCTCTATTTGAATTGCCGGGCATGATCTCTCCATTGCTGGCATTTACTTTGAACTTACTCAAGCCCTCATGTGTTACATAACCTACATTGACTGGGTCAAACTCTCGGCTACCTACCCAAAATTCACTGACACGCTGCTGGGGGTTTTTCATTAACTCATACAAGTTTGGCACTGAGCCATTGTGCAAGTATGGCGCGGTTGCCCAAATCCCGTTAAGTGGTCGGCCTTTATAAACGCCATTATCGAGTGTTCCATCGGCGCAATCGGCCTAAACTGCATCGGCTTTGTCACCGCGCTTTTTAAGATGTTGAACGATGAGTGTTTCAAGTTCTTTGATCAAAGTAACTTTATTGCCATTCGCATCGGTGCGCTCGGGAATATTGCCTGCCTCTAGCGCTAAAGGCAGATCTTTTAGTACTAGCCCAACGACACCGTTCACGGGGATATCAATCGCGTTATCTACCTTTTGAAATTTAGCCCCAATTAAAATGCGCTCTTTAGTGCCTTCAAGTAACAGTGTTTTTGCCATATGACAGGATGCGTTGTTAGCAGTAACAGGGTCGGTTCCCAGTTCGCTTATTAAAGTTTGATTAGCAACATAGTCTAGGTGTTCTTTATCACGCGGAATTACTTGGTGGCAGCTAGCACACTGTTGTTGATATATTAATTCCCCCTTGGCGGCTTGTTCAACATCAATTGCAGGAAAATACTGTGTTGGCCATTGTGGCGACTTAAGCATTTTTACCCATGACTCTAGGTTACCCAAGCCCTTCATATCCACGGTTGAGCTGTAGCGGGTATGTTTGCCCCAGAGGCGTTGCCAAAAGGGCGCTTCTTTTATTTCAAGTTCGCCAAACACACCAACAACTTCTCCTATATTTCTTACAAGCGGTCCAACAATCGGGGTGTTAGGCGCAGAGGCATTCCACTGCACAACATCAGATTGATGGGTACCCCAAAGAAATGGATAAGACACCGGGCCTGTAGGAGCATTTTTATTTGTTAAATCATTGAGCGCAAAAGCCGTTCCTGCATTTTGTATGTTGCCAAATGCATCTAAGCGTGCGTAGCTGGTAAAATCTTTTGGATAATTATCTGGCAAGGCATTAACCGCTTGTCGCTCAGCTGTTTTTAGGGCTACGCTTTGCAGTCGCTCCTTCAAATCGTTTTTATTGGCTGCGTTGTAGCTTTGACCTAATACATTTTTTGCGAATCGTTCAAACTTGTCATCATCGCTTAATGTTTTGTTTAATGCCGCCACGAGGCGGTCAAAAAATAACACAAAGTTTGCAAGAGTAGGGGCGCCATCAATGAGTATTTTTGTGCCTTTGTAATCTAGCTGATTAGTATGGCAAGCAGCACACGTCATACCTACCCAGTTTTCGCCAGTCGTTTGGTTACTGTGCAGTGCAAAACCAATGGGTAATCCACCTGGATTTTTTTGACTTGCTTCTATCGGTAAATAACGAAGTGACTCCATGTGTTCAGTATGGCGAAACAGCTGTGTGCTGTCGGCTTGTTCAAGCCAAACAAACCAATTGTAAGGAATAATTTGAGATCCTTGATTGGTAAACCAAAAGTTTTCGCTTATTTGCTTACTCCAGCCTTGATCTAGCCAAGTACGGGTGGGCACGTCTCCTTGCTCAGGGGTAACAGATATCGGGTTTGGTTGGGCTTTATGCTGATTCGAACTACAGCCAACAACGGCTATCAAGCTGACGGCACCTAGTGCAAAAGCTAGATGTAACTTGCTCATTAATATTCCTTGCAACGGTTTAAATGTAACATAATAGTTAACTATTGTTACACTTTCTATTACATCGCATTACAAGACATAGAAATGCAATGCTAGGAAAAAGCCTAGATCCCTAGCATTGCATTGGAGCGTTAGAAGTAAGCGCGAATACCTAATTTTAAGTTGCGACCTGGTAACGGTGCTTGCTCTTTAATAAAAGAGCTGTGAACAAAGCCCAGTTCATCGGTCAAGTTATCAAGGTTTAAATAAGCAACAAAATCGATACCGCTTTGGGAAAAGTCGTATTGCATGCTGGCATCTACCAAGGTATAGCCCGCGGTCTGAGTTTCAAAGCTGGTTATGTCGCTTTGCTTGTTGTAGCGAGTAATGGTCATATTGCTAGTGAAACCATTGTTTGAATACTCGTATTTTATTCCCATTTTATTGCTTGGAATACGCGGTAAAGCGGTATTGTTTTTGAGTTCAGCAGTTAACGTATCGGCAAAAAATTTCACACGATTTTTATCATTAATACTGTAGTGCGCATCAAGTTCAATACCGTAAAGTGTGGCATCGCGACTGGTAAACTGGAATACAGGCATTGCACCTTCATGGTCATGATCGGCAGCTTCGATGCCATGTGCTTCACTGAAGATCAACCCCGTATTTTGCTGGTAATAGTAGTTGCTAATGTCATTATAAAAAACGTTAAGGGTGTAACCAAAGTCGCCTATAAAACGGCGTAGGCTCACGTCGATATTTGTGGCTGTTTCTTGCTTAATATCTTCAGGCTCAAAATGTATCTCACCGTCTTCAAAGTTATAACCTAAGCCTAGCTCGTAAGTACCCGTTGCAATGTGAATACCATTTGAAAGTAGCTCTGCAGTGAGTGGGGCACGCTCAGAGCGAGATATATTTAGAGCAACGTTGTGGCCTTCTGTGTACTGGTACACACCACCAATAGATGTGCTAATGTTGGTCATGTCTAGCTGATAAGCAATATCAGTGGCGGGTTCGTTATGTGCATCATCTGTATGTTCATCTTCGTGCTCGTCTTCATGGTCGTGATGATGCGATTGCTCTGTTACGCTGCTACTGAGTTGATAGTCTTCTACACGCGCCCCTAACTCAAGGGTAAAGTCACCAAAGACTCTTTCTTCTAATAAATATAGCGCATGAGCCGTTGTTTTGGTCGCTGGGGTAAATGCTTCTTCACCTTGTGCTTTGTAATCGCTGTTACTGTAGTGGTACCCAACAATTCCGTGCCAATCTCCAAACTTATGCTCTAGGCTAGCTCTGAGCTCTTTAGACTTGTTACTAAATGTAGTACCAACCGTCTCACCTTCTATTTCGCTATGCTGATAGTCAGTATATCCGGCGCGAACACTAACAGATTCAACCCATTCATTATGAAGAGCATAGTTAAAAAGCGCTTGCCAACGGTCTTGCTTCACGCGGGCAAAAACATTGCCTTCTTGTGAATGTCCTTCATGCATATCCTCATCATGTTCATCATGTTCATCATGTTCATCATGTTCATCATGTTCATCATGTTCATCATGTTCATCATGTTCATCATGTTCGTCTTCATGGTGCGCATGGCTGTGAGCAGGAATGCCGTAATCAGTATCGATGCGTCCATAAGATAAGCCTACGGTTAAATGCTCATTTACAAAGCTCGTGCCTAGGTTAAATTGTTGAGAATCAATAAACGTATTATCGACTTTACTGGCTAGTTCGGCCTCTTCACTATGCTCATCATGTGACTCCTCATGGTGCTCGTGTTCTTCATCTTCATGGCCTTCGTCTTCATGATGTTCATCGCTAGGTAACTTAAATGCAGGTGTCTCATAATCGCCACCTTTTCTGCTTACGCCATCAAAATGGAAGTTAAAGCCGTCATTACCTGTTTCTAACAAGGCTGCATAAGTATTCGTATTTGATACAGTGTCATGACTATAATCAACCGCACCGCTTAAAGACTCTAAAATGTCACTTGGGATGCGGTTGTCAACCACATTTACAACGCCACCAATGGCCCCCGAACCGTAAAGTAAGGTAGCAGGGCCTCTTAACACTTCAATTTGTTGTGCTGACAAACTATCGTTACTATTCGCATGGTCAGGGCCAACGCGTGATGCGTCGCTGCTATCTAAGCCATTTTGCATTACTTTAACGCGAGGGCCATCTAACCCGCGAATTATTGGGCTTGATGCGACTGGGCCAAAGTAACTTGCGTTAATACCTGGTAAGCCTTTTAGGGTTTCTCCAAGCGTTGGTTTTGCCGAATTTTTTAACTCATCACCGCCTAAAACTGATACGGGCGCAGCCATTTCAACATTGTTTTTATGTAATGCTGAAGCAAACACTACAATGCTTTCAACAGCGCTTGGCTTGAGCTTTACGCTCACAAAACCGCTATTTTCACTTACTTGAATACGCTCATCGAGGTAATTATTTTTAGAAATGTGAAGCTGAGAGTCGGCATCAATTGAGATAGAGAAAAGACCATTTTTGTCTGTGCTAATAGATTGAGATTTACCATGTAAATGAAGTTTAGCACCACTTACGGGCTGATTGTTGTGATCAACTACTTTACCTTTTACCTCACCAGCAAAAGTATACGATGAAAATAACGCTGAAATAATGGCACTACTTAAAAGGGACTGCTTAATCATAGTTTTCGACTTGTATATAAGAGTGAATAGTTAGTGTTGTTATAATATAACAGTTCAATTTTGCGCTTTCAATAATGTTATATTATAACTTTAAGTTTTTTTTGATTATGTGATCATTACTCCTATAGTTAGAGTGATTGTCAGCTTGGATACTACTTATGAGCAAACCGTTTGTTTTTAAAGCACGGCTGAATGTGGCAGATCTGTTTCACCATGCTAATCATCAGGAAGTATTTACTACTGCATTGCAAAAGTCAGAAACACTTGAGCATTTTGTACTTAAGCTGTTGGGCTATTGCGCTTTGTCTTATGAGCAGACGGCGCATTTAAATAGCCTAGGTGAAAAACAAAAACCAGATGTTTGGTTGGAAGATGACCAAGGGTACATCACTGTTGCTCTATATGCGGGTGTAATGGAGCTTGACGATATTGCACGTGTAGCAAAGCAATCTCAAAAAATGGTCTTGCTAATAAAAGAAAACTCTCAATGGTTTGAAAGTGTAAGAGCGCGTTTAAGTTATGTGGAGAACATTAGCATCTTCCAGTTAGAGCCTGATTTTGTAGACTCTTTAAGTGATGCACTGAGCAGAAGTTTGCATTGGGATATTGTTATTGAGCAAAATCAAATTAGCGTCAGTGATAAAATAGAATACTACGAAACCACCGTGATCAAACTTGTGTGATACAGCGAGCATATCTCGCCGTATCACCCCAAACTCGTCCCGAATATCTTTCTCACGCTATTTTCGCCTTGACCGTTCTAGCATACTTATTAACAGCTAAGGAATTTCAGCTCGAATAGCTAGCAACCTTATTTGAAAAGACACATACTGTTAGGAACTATTAAACTGCAATATTTTTAATTATTTACAGGAGAAAGTAGATGTTTGCGGTAATCTTTAAAGCGAAGGTTGGAGTACAAGATGCAGAATACGCAAAGACCGTTGGGCTAATGCGTGACCTCGCGTTTGAAAAATACAATTGCCAAGACTTTATTGCTCTGACAGAAGGTAAACAAGAAATCGCAATATCTTATTGGCAGTCAGAAGATGATATCAAAAACTGGCATAGTGACAGTGAGCACCGCGTAGCTCAACAGTTTGGACGAGAAAAGTGGTACGAATCATACACAGTCGAGGTTGTTGAAATAAAGAGGCGTTATAGCTTTTTGGAATAAAATTTTCACAAGTATGATGTTAGCGGTGATGGCGTTTGTCGCGAATAATTTTTCGCAATTTAAGTGAATATAGGTGAACCTGATAAATATGTTTGAAGTGGTAGTATTGGCAATTGCTTTGAGTATGGATGCATTTGCTGTGTCAATTGGGCTTGGCTCCAAAGGAAAACAACAAGTTATAAATTTGGCCTTGAAATCAGCTGTCTATTTTGGGCTCTTTCAAGGAGTGATGCCACTTATAGGATATTTGGGCGGCAAAGGTGCGTTAGGCGTTGTTGGTGGATATGCACATTGGATAGCGTTTACATTACTGTTGTTGATCGGTGTAAAAATGATTTATGAATCTATGTCTGAAGGAATTGAGGAAGATATAAGCAACATTACCAATAGGGTTATGCTGCTGCTAGCAGTTGCAACGAGCATTGATGCAATGGCGGCAGGCTTCTCTTTAACATTGTCAGAGCAAAATCCATTTTTGGCATGTCTAATAATTGGTATTGTTACTTTTGTATTTAGCTGGTTAGGCGTATTAATTGGCCATAAAAGTGGCACTTGGCTGGAGAATAAAGCTGAATGTTTTGGTGGTGTTGTGTTAGTGCTACTAGCTTTTAAAACATTACTTATCTAATCAATGCTTAGTTAAGTTTACAATTGCTCTACCTTAATGAACCGTTGATCGTAGTTAGTTTATTATCGGGTGAAATATGGCTTGTCTGCTAGTATCAAACAAGGCAGAAGCTTAAAAAAAGGTAATAAAGCAATGAAGACAATATTAGTCGCCATGGCGTTAGTGGTTTTAATCGGTGGCTGTAAGTTGACCCGGGTTGAAGGTGAGATCCAAGAGGTAGAGGTGCAAATTGGCACTAAAGAGAGCGCCGAGTCGGATAGCCCAAGTTCAGCCAAAAAATGCCCACCAGGACTGCAAAAGCAAGGGCGCTGCAAAGATTAAATAGGTTGAAAATATACAGTTTTGTAGTCGCAACCTTTGATTGGCTTTATGGTTAGAGATTTAAATAGGAGTTTGTTATGTGGCTTAGATATTTAGTTGTTGTTTTTCTTTGTATATCCACGAAGGGGTTTACGGCTCAATCCATTACCGCGCAAGACCTGTTGATTAATCAAATGTCGGATAACGCGTATGTGATTATTGATGTACGAACTAAAGAGGAGTTCAATGCTGGTCACCTAAAAGGCGCCATCAATATTCCACATGATGAAATTGACCAGCACAAAGAAGTCTTGAGTAACTTCAAGAGTCAAGAAGTTGTTGTTTATTGTCGTTCCGGGCGCAGAGCCGGTTTATTTATTGATAAGTTGACATCACAAGGCTACAAACTTATCCACCTTCAAGGAGATATGAACGGGTGGCAAGGGGCTAATTTGCCAACGGTCGTAAAATAATCGTACCGACTTTAGTATGGGTGAATGTAATAAAATACATTGCTTTGTTACATTTTTTTACTTTTATGTGGGTTGAATTGTTAAATTAAACGTTGTAGTTTGGTTAAGCCATTGAGGCAATAATATTTAAAATTTAAGGAAAAGCTATGAAATTAAAATTACAAAAGAAAAGTATGAAGAAATTATCAGAAGATAAAAAAATATCTCATAAGCTTACACCCGCAATTGGTGGCGCAGGTAGATTGAGTGCTGATTGGGCATTTACTTGTGGCTGGGGTGACCGTGAGCATACTTGTATCGAGCCGTGGTAAACTTGATTAGTATTGGGCGCCATTGGCGCTCAATTTCATTCCTAAAATAGTGGGTTTTTGGTTAACTAGAACACATTTAGCACTAACAAATAGCTTCGACCGTACATAGAAAGTGGTAGAACCCGAGAAGCGTTCACTTCTCGGATAATAATGGCTTATTCTAAACCTTGCTTTGTATATAGCGTTACTTTATCTGATACTAGAGTAACTTTTATATGCTTATCTTCGTTACCCCAAATACAGTTTGTATGTAGCGTTTTTTCTTCACAATTATCGGCAGCGCCTAAAATCGTTTCTATTTCAGTTTTATCCATGCCAACTTTAACTTTGTTATAGTTTTCTAGATTGACCTTTGAACAGCCCGCGAGTGTTAAAATTGCAGCGCCTACTAATAGTTTTTTCATGATTTTACCCGTTTTTAGTGTTTGTATTTTCTAATTTGAAAAATGATCCCAAGTTTTGGGTGGTCTAGATAGTGAATATCACCGCTATACACCCTTGTAAACTGCGACATTCTTGCTTTTTGAATCTCGCCATCATCGGCAACATAGCGAATATCTAAGTCGCTAGTCACATATAAATAATGTTTAACATGAATTTTCAGCAACCCTTCGAGTTGCCAATGGTCAATGTCGCCTTCATTTTGTTGTGTAAAAGGCTGATTAAGAAGGCCTAAATAACCATGTCGAGCAACCGTTTCGACTAACTTATAACTGTTAGGTGACTCAAATCTTTGCCCTGCAAATATTTTGATAAAGGGCGCACGACGTTGACTTTGTTCAGGAAACCGCCAACCTGTATGCAGTAACGGCTTTAAGCCTTTTCTTTGTAGTTGCTTAAGGGTATTTGAAAATTGTAATTGTTGCTGTGATAGCAAGTAAATGCTATCCATATGTTCTTGTGGCTCTGCATAAGGGGAGAGCGGTAATGTGTCGTATTTAGAAATAAAATCATACTCAGGCGGGCACGCCCATGAATATGAATCATATACCCTGTGCGTTAGGGGGCGAGGGTCAAAATCACTGTCGCCCTCCAAGCAACGCTGTTGCCCTTGGGCATTAAAACCATCGGTGAGCAAGTCTAGCTGTTTACTTCCTGTAATATCGGGGTGAACTAAACTGAAATCTTCTCTTAGCAATGGGGAGGGTTGTTGCTCAAAGGCAATAAGCTCCACCTCAAACCAGCGTTGTGCATAGGCTGACGTTGCTTGGGTGAGTATAAAAAATAACAGACTTATTTTTGCTAAACGTTTCATGCAACAGCCTTTTTATTAAAATCTTCGATCATTGCGCTTATCAGCTTTAATCGTTCTTGCCCGTTTTTTTCTTCTATCGCGAAACGTAACTTACTGGCGCCTTCCATTTTATAGACGCGAGGGTTGCTTTGTATCAAAGCAATGATGAACGTTGGGTTAACTTTTGTCGATTCATTAAACTCAAAATAGCCCCCTTTATTATTCGCCTCTACTTTACTAATTCCTAAGTGATTAGCTTTTTGCTTGAGTAGTTGAACGTTAAACAAGTTTTTCGCTGCATCTGGTAGCAAGCCAAAGCGATCGATTAATTCGACTTGTAGCTCATCTAACTCATTTGGCGTATTTGCACTTGCAATACGCTTATACATGCTTAAACGCATGTTAACGTCAGGAATATAGTCATCAGGCAGTAACGCAGGGATCTTTAGATCAACATCGGTATGTTGTTGAAGTAGATTATCAAGTGTGGGCTCTTTGCCATCTTTTAATGCTTGCACTGCTTGATCAAGCATTTCCATGTATAAATTGAAACCTATAGATTGAATTTGGCCACTTTGGTCATCACCCAATAGCTCACCGGCACCACGGATCTCCAAGTCATGCGTTGCAAGCGCAAAGCCTGCACCTAAATCTTCTAAAGACTCAATGGCTTGTAAGCGCTTTACAGCATCTTTGGTTAAGCTTTGTGTGTTTCTAGTCAGTAAATATGCATATGCTTGGTGATGGCTGCGGCCCACACGGCCACGTAATTGGTGCATTTGCGCTAGACCAAGTTTATCTGCTCTATCCATAATAATGGTGTTAGCTGTTGGAATGTCGATGCCCGTTTCTATAATCGTGGTACAGATCAACACATTGTGCTTTTGGTGATAAAAATCACTCATCAAGTGTTCAAGCTCTCTTTCTCGCATTTGCCCATGCGCCACCGCTATGCTTGCTTCGGGCACTAGTTCAGCGATGTCTGCCGCGGTTTTCTCAATGGTTTCAACGTTATTATGTAAAAAGTAAACTTGGCCGCCGCGCTTTATTTCACGCAGAATAGCTTCTCTAATGAGGTCGTCGTTACGCTCTTTTACAAACGTCTTTATTGCTAGGCGCTTCGCGGGTGGGGTAGCGATTATCGACAGATCGCGCATACCACTCATCGCCATATTTAACGTACGTGGAATTGGTGTAGCCGTGAGCGTTAGGATATCGACATCTGCTCTTAGCTGCTTGATTTTTTCTTTTTGACGGACACCGAAACGGTGTTCTTCATCCACAATGAGTAAGCCAAGATCACTAAACTTAATGTTCTCTTGGATCAGTTTATGTGTGCCAATAACAATATCAATTTGGCCACTTGCTAGTTTGTCGAGTGTATCTTTTTGCTCTTTTGCGCTGTTAAAGCGCGATAGTACACCTACCTCAACAGGTAAATCAGCAAACCTATCTTTGAAGTTTTCAAAGTGTTGTTGTGCAAGTAAAGTTGTTGGCACGAGCACCGCCACTTGTTTATTATCATTGATTGCTGTGAATGCACCGCGCATTGCAACTTCTGTTTTACCAAAACCAACATCACCACATACAAGCCTATCCATTGCCTGATCGGATTGCATATCGGCTAATACTGCCTCAATGGCATTGCGCTGATCGTCCGTTTCTTCAAAAGGAAAACTCTGCGCGAACTCGCGATAGAGTGAACCGTCTAGCTTAAATGCATGGCCAGGTTTACTTTGTCGTTTGGCATAAATATCTAGTAACTCAGCTGCAACATCACGGACCTTTTCAGCAGCGCGACGCTTGGCTTTTTCCCAAACATCCGAACCAAGCTTGTGTAAAGGCGCTGAAGCTTCTTCGCCGCCAGAGTAGCGGCTAAGCATATGCAATGCCGATACTGGTACATACAGCTTTGCATCATTGGCATAAGAAATAGTAACAAATTCAGTAGCGATACCCGCCGCGTCGATAGTTTGCAAACCAATGTAACGGCCAACACCATGATCTAAATGAACGATTGGTTGGCCTTCTTTTAACTCAGCCAAGTTGCGAATGAGTGCATCATGCCCTTGCTCATACTTGTGTTTTCTGCGTCGTCGTTGCGATACTTTTATACCAAGTAATTCTTGCTCAGTAATTATGCTTAAAGTGGGTTTTGCTAACTCGCGAGCACCGGATAAGCATACGCTTTGTTCTAAAGGACTTACAATTAGGCCGACATCAGTCTTACTATTGATAAACTCATTGAAATCTTGAAACTCTTTAAGTTTGATCCCCGTTGGTTTTAACAAAGTGAGCAGCGACTCGCGACGGCCATCCGACTCAACGCTAAATAGTACGCGTGCTTGTTGCTTTTTCTGCGCCGTAATATAGTCAAGGATTTTGCTATATGGTTCGGTTAGCTTATGGTCAATTCGGATATCTTCGACAGGCTTTGCCGATAAGTTGGTATGTCCGGCTTTAGTTCCAAGTTTTGCCTGACTCAATTTAATGCGTGAATAACGGTTAAAATTACCAAATAGCTCTTCGATTGGTTGATATAGTTTGGCCGGTTCAAGCAGTGGCCTTAGTGGGTCAACGCGACGGTTTTCGTAACGCTTTTCAACATCTTGCCAAAACAAATGTGCAGCATGCTCTATACCTCCAAGATGCATTACAGTTGCATCATTGGGTAAATAGTCGAATATCGTTGCTAGCTTTTCATAAAACAACGGTAGATAGTACTCTATCCCTGCAGGCCAATTTCCTTTGCTTACCTGCATATAAATAGAGTCTTTTTCAGAGCTTGCGCCAAATGCCTCGCGATAAGCAATACGAAAACGCTCTATATCAGATTCATTAGTTGGAAACTCATGTGCAGGCAAAAGGTCAATTTCTGCAACTTTATCGTTTGAACGCTGTGTTTCAATATCAAATAAACGAATACTATCTAATTCGTCATCAAAAAAATCAAAGCGATAGGGGTGTGGACTGCCCATTGGGTAAAGATCCACAATTGAGCCTCGTACGGCAAACTCGCCGTGTTCCATGACTTGTTGAACGTGTCTATAACCTGATTCACTGAGCGCAGACTTAAGTTGCTGCGCGTCGATAATATCTCCGACTTTATATTTCAAGGCATTGCCGTAAATGAAAGCGGGAGGGGCAGTACGCAGCATAAGCGTAGACACTGGCACAATTAACACACTATCACTTTGCTTTTTAAGCGCATTTAATGATGCTAATCGTGCTGAAATAATATCTTGGTGAGGAGAGAAGTGATCATATGGCAATGTCTCCCAATCAGGAAATACCATAACTGAGCGGTCTGGCAATAAGTAGCCAAGCTCTGTCTCGAGGCGCAATGCGCTAGGCGTATCTGGGGTAACGATGACAACCAATTCATGGTGTTGTGCTATCCCTGAACTTAGCGCAACACTTAAACCACTGCCACTGAGTTGGCCCCAATGGATCTTATCGGTTGGGCTTTTTACCCAAGGTAGTTCGCTCCAATGCGCTGAGGCCATTGAACACTCCTATCTTATTGTTATTTAATCTCTATAGATTTTACAAAGGTCTTGGTACTGATCGATGCGACGATCTCTTAGATACGGCCAAATGCGTCTTACGGATTCACTACGCGCTTGGTCAATTTCTACAACCAATGTTTGTTCTTGCGTTTCACTACCGTGAGCAAGCATCTCACCTTGTGGGCCTGCCACAAAAGAATTACCCCAAAACTGGATCCCTGCGCTTTGACCACTTGGGTCTTGCTCATGACCTACACGATTAACACTTATCACAGGCACGCCATTGGCAACCGCATGGGCGCGCTGAGAGATTATCCAAGCGTCTCGTTGACGGATTTGCTCAGCATCATCGTCGCGTGGATCCCAGCCAATCGCCGTTGGGTAGATTAATAATTCAGCGCCAGCCATAGCCATCAGTCTAGCTGCTTCTGGAAACCATTGGTCCCAACACACTAAAACGCCCAGCTTGCCAACTGAGGTTTGGATTGGCGTAAAGCCTAAATCACCCGGTGTGAAGTAAAACTTTTCGTAAAAGCCTGGGTCATCTGGAATATGCATTTTGCGGTACTTACCAGCGATACTGCCATCACTTTCGATTACTACAGCGGTATTGTGATAGAGCCCCGTTGCGCGTTTTTCGAATAATGATGTGACGATAACGATGTTTAGTTCTTTGGCAAGTTTACCGTATAAGTCAGTACTAGGTCCGGGAATGCTCTCTGCTAAGTCAAAAAGGTCGGTGTCTTCGGTTTGACAAAAATACAGGCTGCGATGCAGCTCTTGCAGCACAACAAGCTTCGCACCTTGGTTAGCAGCGTCTCGAATACCTTGCTCTGTTTTAGTTGCATTGTGGGCTAGATCGTCGGTGTTACTATGCTGTACTAACCCAACTTTCAATAATTGTTGACTCATGGCGATTCCTATTTCAAAAAACCACGTGGTAGTTGCATTGTAATGCAATGCAAGCTACCAAATTGCTCAATAATGGGTAGGCAATTAATGCCTATTACAGTGTGTTCTGGGTACGCTTTTTGTATTTGAGCCAGTGCAAGGGCATCATGCTCATCGTTATACACAGGCACTAATACGCTACTGTTTATGATCAAATAATTGGCGTAGGTGGCTGGTAAACGGTCACCTTCATCGTTATACACGGCTTTTGGCCAAGGCAGAGGAATTAACTGGTAACTTGCACCTTGGTTGGTGCGAAAGCTTGTTAGTTGTTGTTCCATAGCGTTTAACGCACTGAAATGCTCATCGTTTTGGTCATCACATTGCACATAAACAAGTGTATTGTTGGGTGCAAACCTAACGAGTGTATCAATATGGCTATCCGTATCGTCGCCGGCTAGATAGCCATGGTCAACCCACAAAAAATCACGCGCGCCTAGCTCTTCTTTGAGTAGCAACTCGATGCTTTGCTTATCGTAATTAGGGTTGCGATTTGGGTTAAGCAAACATTCAGAAGTGGTCAACAACGTACCATGTTCGTTTATTTCTATACCCCCACCTTCAAGCACAAAGTCTAGCGCTTTATATTGATTTGAAGGGTTAGCGGTTTGCTTAACCAATTCGTTGTTAATTGCATTATCAAGTGCTGCATCAAACTTGTTTCCCCAGCCATTGAAGGTGAAATCTTTGATCGCGAGTTGACCTTGACTATTTGCGCAAGTCAGAGGTCCGTGATCACGTGCCCATGTATCATTGCACGGTGTCACAACAAAAATTATTTGCTCTAGGTTGACATCTGCACTGGCGAGTAGTCTAGAAATATGCGCTTTTAAAGACTCGTCATGGGCAATGATAACCACAGACTGGAGTTGACTAATTTGCTGGCATAAAGTGACATAAACAGGCTCTACATCAAGTAATATGTTTGCCCAATCAGTATTTTGATGTGGCCAAGTCAGCATAACCGCATCTTGAGGCGCCCATTCAGGTAAAAGTCTAAAGTTCATGATAAAACACTAATAAATTATTAAGCGGATAGTTTATCACTGTACTCGGAGGTGTCAGCTACTTTGTGCTTAATTTTGCTCTGATTGCCGTTTTTTTAACTGGCGAGTTTGGGCATGCAAACTGGCTCGGACGACAAGTTCGCGATCTTCGTCTCTAATAATGCTAAAAGCGAGCGTGTGCTGAAATTTTTCGGATGACAGCTTTTGTACTGCGATAACTTCACTGTAACAGTATATTGCTGCGGCTTCTTGGCGTAAAAATAACTTAGTGCGAAATGCGCTGCCAATGGGGTGCTCTACATCACTGCTAAAGCGAATGCCACCACCACCGTATGAGTCGCAGAAGATGTTGTCTTCATCTGGCTGTTCTGTTGCAAGAATATGACTCATCATTAGGTCAATTTTTCGCGTCTGTGCTTGTAAAAAGGCCGCTAATTCAGACGCAAGATCTCCCATGTTTCGTAGCGGGCTGAGCATACTATGGTCAAGCTCTTTCATTTCTGTAGCGAGTTTGAACAACGCGGGAATTTTTGCTTCTAGCTCTGCTAGCGTTTCAGGTACTTGCTCAGCGCTCACTTCTTTGAGGTTAACTTGATTAGTTTCGTCAACTTGGAAGTATTGCTCAAAGCTTTCTTGGAGTTGCTTATTCATTTAACACAGCCATTGTAGTGTTTTATTTAATATTAACGGCTTAGCTGCAAAAACGCTATAGGCAGTGCAATCTCGTCGAGGTCAAAATTAATAATTCGAATAAAAATCTGTACAAGAATAAATTTGTTGCAATAATGTATCTTGATGAACTTTTAATTTACAAATTTTGGGTATTATATATGGATATAATTGAAAAGGACGTAGAGGCCTTAACTTGTGCATTGTCGTTGCCAAAAAATTTAGTGATCAGACACGCAACTCGCAATGATGTAAAAGAAATGGCAAGTGTGACATACGAAAGCTGGCAGCTAGCATTTCAGCAATTCCTTCCTAAAGAAGTACTCGCACACGGAACTCCCGCATTTTTCGAACAAATTTGGTTATCTATTTTATCTAAACCTGAAAAACACAACGCGATATTGATTTGTGATGGTTCAAAAATAGCTGCTTGTGGCGCCACAGGAGGCTATAGAGTTGCTCATAATCCTGTCAGTAGGAAAATATGTAAATTGAATGCCGGGGAGCTATATCGGGGGTATGTTTTACCTTGTTATCAAGGTAAAGGGCTTGGACAAGCATTACTAAAAGCCAGATTACTTAAACTCTATGAACAGGGCTACCAAAAAGCATATACCTGGATTTACGCTAAAAATAGCAGAGCACGTGCGTTTTATGAAAAACACGGTGCGGTCAATTTAGATAGTGCGTTGGGTTTGACCATGAACAAGTATCCGTTTGAGGAAGTTTGTTACGGTCTTGAAGTGAGTAGCGCTTTTGATTTTCGGTAGGTAACGTATTTGCAAAATTTTATAAATGTATTGCGTTAAAAAAGCAAAAGGTGGCATTTTAGCCACCTTTTTTGAACCTTATACCAGCCCCTCTTTGGTATCTACATGCTCCTTTTTATGTTGCTCTGCTATTTCTTGCGCTAACTGGGCACGAGAGCGTTTTTCGGTAAGTTGCCGATTAGTTAGCCAGAAAAAGAAGAGTGGTACGAAGAAGACAGCCAAAAATGTCGCCGCCATCATGCCTCCCATCACGCCTGTACCAACACTGTGACGCGCACCAGCGCCAGCGCCTGAGCTGATCACTAAAGGTACTACGCCTAAAATAAATGCTAATGATGTCATTATAATCGGCCTAAACCTAAGTCGAGCCGCTTCTAATGATGCCGCGCTGGCACTCCAGCCTTGTTGGTGTTTCATGAGCGCATATTCGACGATTAAGATTGCATTCTTACTGGCTAAACCGAGCAATGTTACTAGACCAATTTGGAAGTAAACATCGTTGGTCAGCCCAGCAATCCAAATAGAGATTAATGCGCCAAAGGCACCAAAAGGCAGTGCTAATAGTACAGAAAAGGGGAGTGACCAGCGCTCATAGAGCGCAGCCAAAATCAAAAACACCATAATTACAGCTAGACCAAGTGCAAGCCCAGTAGTGCCAGAGCTTTGCTTTTCTTGAAAGGCTGAGCCCGTCCAATCGTAGCTCATATCTGGCGGCAGCACTTTACGCGCAATACGTTCCATTTCAGCAATCGCTTGACCAGAGCTATAACCCGGTGCTGCTTCACCTAGCAACTTAACGGCAGATAGATTGTTATAGCGCTCTAGGGTTTCAGGTCCTCGGCTATACTCGATATCGGTAAATGCAGATATAGGTACCATATCCCCTTGGTTATTTTTAACATAGATACGACCAACATCTTGCGGAGACATTCTAAACTCAGCTTCTGCCGAGAGCAGTACTTGCCAAGCTCGACCAAACTTATTGAAGTCGTTTACATAATACGTGCCCAAATTCGCGCCGAGCGCATTAAAAGCACTATTGATGTTTACGCCCATAGCTCTGGCTTGCTCTCTATCCATGTGCACCTTAAGCTGCGGTGCGTCTGGTCGCCATAAAGTTTGCAAACTAGCTAGCACCGGGCTTTTTTGCGCCTCATTCATGAGTAGTTGCATGCCTTGCTTTAGTTTTTCATGTCCACCTGCGCCTTTGTTTTGTAGATAAACTTCAAACCCACCCGTATTACCTAAACCAAAAATAGCGGGAGGGTTGAACGCAAGTACCAGCGCTTCATTGATATGCGCGGTCTTCATATATAGCTCGCCCACGAGAGATTTTGTATCTACCTCGCGTTCATCCCAGTGTTTTTGGGTAATGAACATTGTGGCTGCGCTATTTTTATAACCGTTGCCTATAAAATCAAAGCCTGTAAAGGCAACAACGTTCTCATTTGCAGGGTTAGATTGAACCGCGGCGATAACTTCATCAACCACTTTTGCGGTGCGCTCTAGTGAAGAACCATCAGGTAGGAAAATCGCAGAAATATAAAACCCTTGATCTTCATCTGGTACTAGTGAACTGGGCGTGTTTTTCCACAATATACCTGTTACTGCAATCATGGTAACGACGAGTGTTAAACCAAGTAGCCCACGTCGAACCATAAAACTCACTGAGCTAACATAGCGCGCCGTTATTTTGGCAAACAGAGTATTGAACCAAACAAAAAAACTAGCAGTTTGTTTATGCTCATGTTTTAAAATCAACACGCATAGGGCAGGGGTCATAGTTAGAGCCACGACGCCAGATAGGCTCACTGAAATGGAAATGGTGATAGCGAATTGCCTGAAAAGCTCGCCAGTTAAACCACCAAGAAAGGCGATTGGCACAAATACCGAACACAACACTAATACGATAGCAACAACTGGACCACTCACTTCTTGCATAGCTTGAATAGCGGCCTCTCGAGCACTCACATGCTTTTCATGCATAATGCGTTCAACGTTTTCTAACACAACTATCGCATCATCAACTACGATCCCTATCGATAACACCATGCCAAACAAAGTTAAGGTATTAATTGAATAGCCAAGCATGTACATTCCTGCAAATGTACCAAGTAAAGATACGGGTACGGCAAGGGTGGGTATCAACGTTGCGCGCCAGTTTTGTAAAAACAGAAATACTACCAGAAATACCAATACCATCGCTTCTGTGAGTGTTATTAGTACTTCGCGTATTGAAACTTCGACAAAGCGAGTGGTGTCATATGCCGTTAGATGAGACAGGCCAATCGGAAACTGTGTTTTTAATTGTTCTATCTCTTGTTTTACTTGTTCTGCTACGTCCAGTGCATTTGCACCAGGCTGCAAAAATATGCCAAGCAGTACAGCTTGTTTACCATTTACGGTGCCTGCAAAGTTATAGTCTTTAGAGCCAAGCTCTACGCGTGCTATATCTTTAAGCCTTAAGTTTGAGCCATCTGGATTAACGCGAATTAAGATGTTTTCAAACTCTTCGACGGTAGATAAACGCCCTTGCGCGGTAACACTGTAAACTAGCTCTTGGGCGTGGGCAGCTGTTGGCGTTGCACCAATTTGCCCTGCTGCATACTGAGAATTTTGCTCTCTGATGGCGCCAGAAACTTCCTCAACCGTAACGGCAAGCTGGCTCATTACATCAGGACGTAGCCAAACTCGCATGGCATAGTCTTTAGCGCCAAATATTTGGACGTTGGTAGTCCCGGGGATCCGTTTTATCCTATCTAGTACGTTCATAGTGACATAGTTAGAAGTCCAAAGGCTAGTACGGGTATCATCTGGTGAATAAAAGGCATGAACTTGTAAAAAACTAGAGGAGCCCTTAGCAACAACAACGCCTTGGCGCCTTGTTTCTTCGGGTAGTCGAGCCTCAACTTGTTTTACTCGGTTATTTACATTAACCGCAGCTTGATCAACATCTGTTCCTATCTCAAATGTAACTGCGATAGTTGTTACACCAGAGTTGGTACTTGTTGAGCTCATGTACATCATCCCTTCAACGCCTGTTATTGCGTTTTCTATAGGAGCTGCCACGGTTTGCTCTAATACTTCAGCGGATGCGCCAGGGTATACCGCAGTTACTTGCACAACAGGGGGCGCTATCTCAGGATATTGCGCGACCGGCAAGCTGCGCATAGCTGCAAGACCTGCCAAGACGATTACAATAGAAATCACAAAGGCAAAAATTGGCCTGTCTATAAAAAAGCGTGAAAACATATGAGGTTACTCTCCTTCGCTTGCCACTTGTACTGGCATTCCAGGGAAGAAGATCCTAGCCATACCTTCTGTTATGACACTTTGTTCAGGTTTTAGGCCGTCTCTGATCACCCAAAAATTTTTGCCATCAAACTGCACCCACTCGCCAACCTCAACGGGGGCGGGTAGTGCGACTAACGCACCTTGTTCATTTTTAGTTGCGATATAAACAAATTTACCTGTGCCGTTATCTAGCACTGCTCTTTGAGGTAGTAACACTGCATTGTGGCGAATCGCCCCCTGTAAACGCACGCGAACGAATTGCCCTGGTCGCAACTGAGATTGAGGGTTAGCGACTTTGGCTTGCAATTCACTGGTACCCGTATAGCGATTAACCCGAACATCGGAAAAGTTAACCTTCCCTGTTTGAGGGTAGATACTGCCATCTTGCAATACTATTTGAGCATCAAATTCATTGTGCTTAGGCAAAGTTAAACTGCCGTTTTCAACATCTTTGCGCATTTTGAGTTGCTCTCGTTCTGAAAAGCCAAAGCGTACTCGCATCGTAGTTGTATCTGTTAATTCCGCCAGTAATACTTGAGGGCCAGATACATAACTGCCTTCGGACATCAGCTCTCGCCCGATGATCCCAGAAACAGGTGCTTTCACATGGGCGTACTCGAGATTCAATTTGGCTTCATTCAGCGCTGCTTTGGCAGATTCAAGATTTGCCAAAGAAATATCATAGTTAGATGCCACGTTATCAAAATCTCGTTTTGAGATTGAGCGCTCGTTGGTTAATGTTTCAAAGCGGTCTCGTTCACGCTTGTTTTGGGTGACTTGAGCTTTGGCTGCATCTAATTGCGCTTGGGCTTTTTCAACCTCTAGCTTGAAAGGCTCTAAATCGAGTGTGAATAAAGATTGTCCTTCATCGACTATTTGTCCCTCTTCAAAATTTCGAGACTCAACGATACCTGATACGCGGGCTCTTATCTCTACCTCTTTATTACCGGCAAGTGTTGCTGGCAATTCAATGGTGATCGGGACATTTGTTATTGTGACATTTTGAATACTGACCATCGCTGGTGGCATTGATTGCGCAGCGGGTTGGCTTTGCTGCTCATTGCAACCAAGTGTCAGTATGAGTGTGCTTAAAGATAGTATGGTTAGTTTTACACGACTATAGAAGTGTGGATACATGTTTACTCCAATTCCCATTTTTGCAGTAATGTGGTCTAGCATATAAATGCTGATATTCGGGGGTCGTATACAGTTGTGAGCGACTAAACACGACTATCAACCCAATTTTAGGGCGTCCACTACCTTTACAATATATACCAAAGTAAACATTTATGGACGACTTTTAACGAGGTAAACGAAAGTGTATACCTTTTTAATATCAAGGTAAACGATATCGTTTACTATATATTTTGATTTTTTTTGTTAAAATATGTCTAATCAAATCAACTAATAGCGTACTCAATTGTGGGTTATTCAATAAAGCAACAAGACATATTACGTGCCGCAGTCTCTTTGTTTGCAAAAAATGGGCTATCTGCCACGACGATGGAACAAATTAGTGCCAATGCGAATGTCTCTAAAAGAACGCTTTATAAGCATTTTGCTAACAAAGAAGCACTGTTTGATGCAGTTGTTGATTTACTTATCTCAAGAATTGAACCTTTAACCGCGATTCAATTTATCCCTAATTATGATTTTTATACTCAGCTTAAGCATTTGGCCGTGAACGCTGTTACTTTGCTAAGCGATGAAGACTATATAAAATTATCACGCATTGTGATCATTGAGTCGATGAGGTCACAGCAGCAAGCTCAACTACTTAATGAGCGTTTTATGAATTGTGAGAAAGCGCTATTACAGTGGTTTGAAGATGCGGCTAATGCCAAGTGTTTAGCTAAATTTGATGCACAAATTGCCGCCGCATTTTTTTGGGGAGGTCTCAAAAAGCTGACATTCTGGGAGCAAGCAATTAAATGGCAAGCGCCCTTAGATGAAAAAGCGCTTGATGAATTAATAGAGCAGGTGTGTTCGCTGTTCTGTATTGGCGTTACTCAACGCCAATAAAGCCACCTGTTTGGTGTGTCCATAGTTTTGCATAGATGCCGCCTTGATTTAAAAGTTGAGCATGTGTTCCTTGTTCAACAATTTGCCCTTGCTCCATGACAATCAGCTTGTCCATTTGTGCAATTGTTGATAGTCGGTGCGCTATCGCGATAACGGTCTTACCTGTCATTAACGTGTCTAAGCTTTCTTGTATAACAGATTCAACCT
This sequence comes from Pseudoalteromonas sp. A25, assembly GCF_009176705.1. Taxonomy (NCBI): domain Bacteria; kingdom Pseudomonadati; phylum Pseudomonadota; class Gammaproteobacteria; order Alteromonadales; family Pseudoalteromonadaceae; genus Pseudoalteromonas; species Pseudoalteromonas sp. A25. The sequence continues at coordinate 1,817,900 of NZ_AP021846.1, forward strand.
CAGAATCGAGGGCAGAGGTCGCCTCATCCAGTATTAAAATAGGCGCATTTTTAAGTAGTACCCTTGCAATGGCAATACGCTGGCGCTGTCCACCAGAAAGTTTTACCCCACGTTCGCCTACTTGTGCATCAAAACCTTGATGGCCATTAGCATCTTCAAGCTGCTGAATAAACTCATAAGCTTGGGCTTGTTTAGTTGCGCTAATGAGTTCTTGCTCTGTTGCATCGGGCCGACCGTACAAAATATTATCACGTACACTGCGATGGAGCAGGGAGGTGTCTTGGGTTACCATTGCAATTTGTTGGCGCAAGCTTTCTTGAGTGACAGAGCAAATATCTTGCTCATCAATGCTGATTTTGCCACTGTCCAATTCATAAAACCGTAAAAGCAAATTGACTAAGGTGGATTTACCTGCACCCGAGCGCCCAACAATACCAACCTTTTCTCCGGGTTTTATTGATAAGTTTAAATTATCTATAACTTTACTTTTTGTATGATTATCTATTCGCTTGTACGCAAAATTGATATTGTCGAAGCGGATTGCACCTTGCTTAAATTGAAGCACTTGTGCGTTCTCGTTGTCTTTTATATCAATGGGTTTGGACAATGTTGTAATGCCGTCAGCAACAGTACCAATATTTTCGAATAAGCCACTAACTTCCCACATGATCCACTGTGACATACCATTCAAACGTAAGGCCAAGCTAACTGTAATTGCGATTGCACCAACGGAAATGGCATTGAACGACCATAAATACAGTGATAAAGCGGCAACGGCAAAGATGAGCATGTAATTGAGTGTTTGTATAAACACATTGAGGCTGGTGGCCAGTCGCATCTGTTTATATACCGGTTTAATAAACACATCCATGCTGTCTTTGGCATACTGTTCTTCACGCTTCGTGTATGAGAATAGTTTGACGGTAGAAATATTTGCATAGCTGTCAACAATACGACCGGTCATTTGCGAACGCGCATCAGCTTGTTCACTAGACACTCTTTTAAGTTTTGGTACAAAGTAGACTTGTATTGAGACGTAAAAAAATAGCCATCCCAACATGGGTATCATCAAGCGTAGGTCAGCCTGAGCGACAAGCGCTAACATCGCGCCAAAGTAAATCACAATGTATACCAACACATCGAGAAGTTTCATTACGGTTTCCCGTATGGCCAAAGATGTCTGCATCACTTTTGTCGCAATACGGCCAGCGAATTCATCATGGTAGAAGCTCATGCTTTGATTTAAAAGGTAGCGATGTGCCTGCCAACGGATCGCCATCGGGTAGTTACCAAGCAAGCTTTGATGCAAAATTGCAGAATGGAAAAAAACCAAAACTGGTAACGCTATAAGCGTAATGAGCGTCATAAAAATAAGCTCTGAGCGCTTGGTTTCAAATAGTGCTTGAGGTGTATATTGAGACAGCCAATCTACTAAGTCGCCCATAAAACCAAACAGGGTAACCTCAAGTATTGCAAGTGCTGCTGCACACACAGACATAATAAACAAAGGCCACTCCATGCCTTTGGTGTAAAAACGACAAAATGCATATAATGTTTTTGGTGGCTGAGTTACTGGTGCATCAGGAAAGGCATTAGTAAAGCGTTCAAAGATTTTGTACATCATAACTTCCTTTTCAATATGAGCTATACAATGAGTTAGTTATAGTTGGTCGTATACTTTAAAGAATAAAAAAGCCGGCATCAGCCGGCTTATCTGCATTAAGAACCAACTTGATGATTAGTTGCCATTCTCTTCTGCGTATTTTTTGCAAGCAGCTTTATCTTCACACTCACCGTATAGATAGAGGGAGTGATTGGTTAGTTTGATGCCATTTTGATTAGCAACTTCTTCTTGACGAGTTTCAATCACTTCGTCTTCAAACTCAACAACTTTACCGCATTTTAAGCAAACTAAATGGTCGTGGTGAGTACTGCCAGACAGCTCAAATACTGATTTTCCACCTTCGAAGTGGTGACGGGTAACTATGCCCGCGTCATCAAACTGGTTTAAAACGCGGTATACCGTCGCTAGACCAATTTCTTCGCCCAAATCTAATAAAATTTTATAGACGTCTTCAGCGCTAATGTGCTGATTATCTGGCGATTGTAAGATCTCAAGAATTTTAATTCTTGGAAGGGTTACCTTTAAACCTGCTTTTTTTAATTCTAAGTTGTGATCAGTCATTAAATCTGTCTCAATCTATTGTGTGTATTTATCTTAGGCAATTGCACGACGCTGCTATGCCTAAGAATAACGTGCTATGCGTTTAAGTGCAAAGCATGAAAAAATGTTAGTCTTCTAGCTCTGCTAAGCACATTTCATCATAAACTTGTGCACACCAGTCTTTGACTCGTTGCTCTGTAAGCTCTGGCTGACGATCTTCATCAATGCCTAGACCAACAAAATGGCTATCATCAACCAATGCTTTTGATGCTTCGAATTCGTAGCCGTCAGTTGACCAATTACCAACAACAATAGCACCGCGCTCAGTAACGATGTCGTTAATCATACCCATCGCATCTAAGAAGTATTCCGCATAATCTTCTTGGTCGCCACAACCAAAAATCGCAACTAGCTTACCTTCAAAGTCAACCTCTTCTAGCTCTGGAAAGAAGTCATCCCAGTCACACTGTGCTTCACCATAATACCAAGTAGGAATGCCGAATAAGATTAAGTCAAATTCTGCAATTTCTTCTTTACTACTTTTTGCAATGTCTTTGACGTCTACAAGTTTCTTACCTAGCTCTTTTTGTATCATCTTAGCAACGTGTTCAGTGTTGCCGGTGTCACTGCCAAAAAATATACCTACGCTTGCCATTAAATACTTACCTTCTATCTGTTATTCGCTAATTTCTCTTGCAAAATGGTTTCTATTAACGCGCTACGGCTAATATTTTGTTCATCAGCCATGTCACTGAGAGCTTGGTACAACTCTGATGACACCTTAAATTCGACGCGTTTTAACCCTCTTGCACGATCACGCTTAATTTGATTGCGCTTGTTAACCTTTAATTGCACTTCTCGAGGAAGTGGGTTGGTTTTTGGTCGGCCGGGGCGCTTTTCATTTTCAAATAAGTCAATCGTGGTTCTATCTGTTTCAGATTTTGCCATTTTTAACCAACACCTGCACCTTGCCAAAAGACTTGTATTAGCCCTTTTGCAATAAACCCTGAACAGCCCAAAAACAACACCAACCAAACGGTGTATCTACCAAATTTTGGTACATCTCCCTTTTTAAGAACGTCTTGTATCGCCATTCCTATAAAAAAGAAGATACCCGCTAAAGCGAAATACAGCCCTAAGGTTTCAAATTCATTTATAAACTGACTGACCATGTACGCTCTACTAAAAACTCAAACGGCGCGTACTATAACATAATCATTCACGATAAATTAAGTTCGCGACACAAAAACAAACTGATTATTGAAGAAAATCAATAATTGAACGGTTGACTGCCTGTGGCTTTTGAGCATGCAGCCAATGTCCAGCGCCATGTATTACTTTAGCCCTAGCGTTTGGAAAGATTTTCATAATCGCTTCTTTGTGCTCTGGCAGAACATAGTCAGAGTCGTTACCTTTTATAAATAGGGTATCACACAAGCAAGAATGAGTCTCATTAATATTTGAGATGATTTTGTCATAGTTCGCTGAGATGACCGCTAGATTAAAACGCCATTCAAATTTATTTTCACTATTTTTAGCTAGGCTCTTGAGTAAAAATTGCCTAACCCCCGGTTCATCAATATTTGCTGCCATGAGTTTATCAGCATCGCTTCGGCTTTGTAACTGTGTACTGTTAGACACAGCATTTAAGGCGCTGATAATTGCGTCGTGTCTGGCGTGGTAAGTTACTGGCGCAATATCTAACACCACCAGTTTGTCAACACGCTGCTGTGTGAGCATTGCAACTTGCATAGCAACTTTGCCACCCATAGAATGACCAACAAGATGTGCGTGCGATATATCTAAGTGGTCCATTAAACTAACAATATCGTTGGCCATAGTGGGATAGTCCATGGTCTCATCATGAAAAGAGTGACCATGATTTCTTAAGTCTACGTTTGTTACCGTAAAATGTTCGCTCAGTGCTTTGGCTATAACGTTCAAGTTATCTAATGAACCAAATAGCCCATGGATAAGCACAACATTGGGCCCATGGCCTGTTTGTGAGTAGTTAAGTAGCATGTGATCTCCTGACATTAGGCAGATAATTGTGCCAGTGTTGGACAAAAAATCAAAGCCGTAGAGTAATATGTGAAATCAGGATATAATCGCAAATAGATGCACAAAAATTCAGTAATGACAGGAAAAGCATGAAGAAAATAGAAATAGATGACGAACTTTATCAATATATCGCCAGTAATACGCAAAGTATTGGCGAGAGTGCTTCGCAAATATTACGTCGTTTATTAAACCTCTCTACTGACAGCAACAATTCTCTTTCAGTCACCGCTGATGACAGTAAACACGATGGCAAGCAGCCAGAACAAACGCAAGATAACATCGTGGCTGACAAAGAAACTGTTGAACCTAACGCTAATGTATTTAATATTCTAAATAAAGAAGAACTGGCCATGCAAAAAGGTGTGGTTGGTCGTTTTTTATTCATCCTTTGTGCTTTACACCGCACTCACAAAAAGAGTTTTCATAAGGTATTAGATATCAAAGGCCGTGACCGAATTTATTTTGCAAAGAGTAAAGAAGCGTTACTTGAAAGTGGTAGTAGTATGAACCCTAAAAATATTCTAGATAGCGAATATTGGGTGATGACCAACTCAAATACGACTCGTAAGAAAATGATGCTTCATGAAGTCGCATTAAGCTTAGGCTACACTGAAGCGCAAGCCGAAACTATCCGAGACTACCTATAAGGACATCTTATGGCAATCCATCCAGGTGCTGGGAAACCAGTAACACAGTCGCAATTGGTTAACATTCCAAAACTTGTCTCTGCTTATTATATTAATGAGCCTGATCTTGAACAACACCCTGAGCAATGTGTCGAGTTTGGCACATCGGGCCACAGGGGCTGCTCTTATAATGTTAAGTTTAATGAATCACATATTTTAGCGATTACACAGGCAATTTGTGATTACAGAAAAGAAAACGACATTTTTGGCCCGTTGTTTTTAGGCAAAGATACTCATGCATTATCGGAAGCGGCATTCAACTCTGCTATCGAAGTGTTAGTTGCGAACGAAGTGCAAGTGATCACACAAGAAAATGATGATTACACACCGACACCCGTTATTAGCCATGCGATTGTTTGCCATAATAAAGCAAACCCTAATGAATTAGCCGACGGTATTGTTATAACACCGTCTCATAACCCGCCTGAAGATGGGGGTTTTAAATACAACCCACCCAATGGTGGACCGGCTGATACAGACGTAACGAAGTGGATTGAAGATAGAGCGAATAAGCTGCTGTTAGAAGACTTAGTTGAAGTTGAGCTGTTTTCATTTGCAAAAGCAAGGCGTTCTGGTTTTATCAAGTACCAAGATTTGGTCTGTCCGTACGTAGACGATTTAGCAAATATCATAGATATGCAGGCAATTGCTAAAGCAGGGGTATCAATCGGAATTGACCCGCTTGGCGGTTCTGGTATTAATTTTTGGCCAGTCATTGCGCAAAAGTACAACCTTAATCTTAGCGTTGTAAACGATCAGATTGACCCAAGGTTTGCCTTTATGCCACTTGATAAAGACGGCAAAATCCGCATGGATTGCTCATCACCTTATGCTATGGCAAACCTAATCGCGCTTAAAGATGATTATGATATTGGTATTGGTAACGACCCAGACTATGACCGCCATGGTATTGTTACCAAAGATGGCTTAATGAACCCTAACCACTTTTTGGCTGTAGCAATAGATTACTTGCTTAATCATAGAAATTGGCCAAGTGATGTAAAAATAGGCAAGACACTGGTTTCATCCGCCATGATAGACAAGGTTGTACAAGCCAATAACCATGAAGTGTATGAAGTGCCAGTCGGGTTTAAATGGTTTGTTAAAGGCTTGAATAAACAATGGCTTGCTTTTGGTGGGGAAGAAAGCGCAGGGGCGTCTTTCTTGCGTTTAAACGGTGATGTTTGGAACACAGATAAAGATGGCTTTATTTTAGGCTTATTAGCGGCAGAAATTTTAGCAGTAACGGGTAAAACACCGTCTGAGCGCTACAAAGAGCTTGAAGCACAGTTTGGTGCGCCTATGTATAAAAGAATTGACGCACCAGCAACCCCCGAACAAAAGTCGCGATTAAAAGCACTTAGCCCTGAAGATGTAACCGCGGGTGAGCTTGCGGGCGATCAAATTACGCAAATACTCACGAATGCACCGGGTAACAATGCAGCTATTGGCGGCTTAAAGGTTGTAACTGAAAACGGCTGGTTTGCAGCGCGCCCATCAGGCACTGAAGATATCTATAAAATATATCTAGAGTCATTTAAGGGCGAGGCACATTTAGCACAGCTAGAGCAAGAAGCGAAAGCACTGGTTGACTCAGTGATCCGCTAATTTATATACAAAATAGAGCCATGCTATTGCATGGCTTTTTTTTATCTGAATATTCTCTACCTTTATACTATTGGTAGTTTCTCTCACACATTGAACTTGGTGACCGTATGTACCTAGAAGAATTAAAAAACACTGGCGATTTTTTAACATTGACGCGAAACAATGAGTTCCATTTACCGCCTGAGCAATTTACGTTAGCAAATGGCACAGTGGTAGATGTGTTAGATACAGGGGTGATCCAGTTTACGCCGAGTAATTATGGCAATAAAGATATTGTTTTATCTAGTGCAGTGCATGGTAATGAAACCGCCCCGATTGAAATATGTGACGAGTTGATCCAAGCAGTAATTAAAGAACAATTACTGCTTAAGCACCGCGTGCTTTTTATTTTTGGTAACCCTAAGTCGATTAATATTGGTGAACGGTTTGTAGAAGAAAACCTCAACCGATTGTTTAATGGCACACATGCATTGGGCGGTGTACAAAATGAAGAACGCAAACGGGCTGCTAATTTAGAGCGTTATGTACGTGAGTTTTTTACATCGGTTGGAGCTGGTAGATATCGCTGTCATTACGATTTGCATACTGCGATCCGAGGCTCAAAAAATGAGAAATTTGCGGTATATCCATTTTTACATGGTAAGCCTTGGAAAAAATCTCAGCTGCAGTTTTTACTCGCGTGCGGTGTGAATACCGTGCTAATGATGCGCTCAGAAGCAACAACATTCAGCTACTTTTCTTCAAAACAATTCGCTGCAGATTCATTTACGGTTGAATTAGGGCAAGTTAAGCCGTTTGGCGAAAACGATATGAGCCGCTTTGCAAAAACAAAACAAACGCTAACTGCATTAATTAGCCAAAATGAGCTGGAATTTGGTGATTTTAATTCTTCAGATTTTGAGCTTTTTCAAGTTCACCGAACCATCAATAGAACGCAGCAAGACTTCAGTTTTCCATTTCCTGATAGCGCAGAGAACTTTACGGGTTTTGCCAAAGGTGAGTTACTAGCAGTTGATGGCGAGACGAGGTATTTAGCGGAAGTAGACGGCGAGGCTATCATTTTTCCAAATGCGAATGTTGCACTTGGGCAGCGCGCTTTGCTTACGGTTATTCCGATGGAAGTCGATGAAAGGTTTGTTTAACTATCTGTAATCAAAAGAATTAACCAGCCGTAATAAAATCTTTCCAAGCATAATTATGCAAATTAAGGGTTATTCATCTAGGATTAGTTGAATAACCCTTTACGTTAACGTAAAGTGTCGGTAGTTTTTATTTAATCAATTTGCATTTGCTGAACAGATTATTTTTACAAACTACAGCCAGTCTATAATTAAAATATTCATTGTGATTGGTACTGTTCAAGACTTGCGTATGTGCAAACATACCTCATAACTGCAAATTTGTTATGACAACAAGAGAAGGTAGGTTATGACTAACCCCAATAACATATCGTTAAATATCAGCCACGCGTTGAAGTTTATAGATAGCCATGCCCTTGATATTCCTATGTTGACTATCTTAGGTGACAACGGTGAAGTACTTGATGGCGCGCAAGCTCCTGACATAGACAAAGAAACGGCGCAAAGATTATATGAAACCATGCGCTTTATCCGTTTATTAGATGAACGTATGCAAGCTGCACAGCGACAGGGTCGTGTCAGCTTTTATATGCAATGTTTGGGTGAAGAAGCTGCTATCACGGCAAGTGCCGCAGCATTAAAACAAGATGATATGATCATGGCTCAGTACCGCGAGCAAGCGGCTATCGCTTATCGTGGCTTTACACTTGAGCAGTTCATGAACCAGTTATTCTCTAATGAAAAAGATCTAGGTAAAGGCCGTCAAATGCCAGTGCATTACGGTTCTAAAGAATTGCACTACCTGACTATTTCATCTCCTCTTGGTACGCAAATTCCGCAAGCAACAGGCTATGCGTATGGCCAAAAGCTTAAGCACATCGATAAAGAAACAGGCAAATTAGACTCAGAAATTGATAACGTGACAATTTGCTATTTCGGTGAAGGTGCTGCATCAGAAGGTGACTTTCACGCGGGTCTTAACATGGCTGCCGTGCATGAAGCACCTGTAATCTTCTTTGCACGCAATAATGGCTATGCGATTTCAACGCCTGCAGATGAGCAGTTTAAAGGCGATGGTATTGCCTCTCGTGGCGTAGGTTACGGTATCAAAACGATTCGCGTTGATGGTGCTGATGCACTTGCTGTATTTGCGGCAACGCAAGCTGCGCGTAAAATTGCCGTTGAGAACGGTGAACCAGTATTGATTGAATCAATCGCTTATCGTTTAGGGGCACACTCAACGTCTGATGATCCATCCGGTTATCGCAGTAAAGAAGAAGAAGCAGCATTTAAAGCAAACTGCCCAATCGAGCGCTTTAGAAAGTGGTTATTGAAGCAAGGCTGGTTGGATGAAAAAGAAGACGAAGCAGCGAAAGATAAAATTCGCGAAGACATTTTAGCCGCCGTTAAAGTGGCAGAAAAAGTACAAAAGCCTGCGCTAGAAGAGCTTGTTTCTGATGTATACGACACGCCAATTCCAGCATTACAAAAACAATATGAAGAACTCAAAGAGCACATTAAACAGCACCCAGATGCTTATCCAGTGACAGCAGGGAGAATTAAATAATGGCTAAAATGAACATGCTACACGCCATTAACTCGGCGCTAGATATCACCATGAATGAGCACCCTCAAGCGTGTATTTTTGGTGAGGATGTGGGCTATTTTGGTGGCGTATTTAGAGCGACTTCAGGCTTACAAGAAAAGTACGGCAAGCATCGTGTGTTTAACACGCCACTGACTGAGCAAGGTATTTTAGGCTTTGCTAATGGTTTGGCCGCATTTGGTGCGCCAGCACTGGCTGAAATTCAGTTTGCTGATTACATATTTCCCGCGTTTGATCAGATAGTCAATGAATCTGCTAAGTTCCGCTACCGCAGTGGTAACGAGTTTAATGTCGGCAACTTAACCATTCGTACACCATACGGTGGTGGTATTGCTGGGGGCTTGTATCACTCGCAATCGCCTGAGGCATACTTTGCTCACACGCCTGGTTTAAAATTAGTTGTGCCACGTAATCCTTACCAAGCCAAAGGCTTATTAAGAGCGTGTATTAAAGACGACAACCCGGTGATTTTCTTTGAACCGAAGCGCCTATACCGTGCATCGGTTGGCGAAGTGCCAGAAGAAGACTACACCATTGAGATTGGCAAAGCAGAAGTGGTTAAAACCGGCTCAGACGTTACGTTACTAGCGTGGGGTGCGCAAATGGAAATTATTGAGCAAGCTGCTGCCAAAGCTGAAGAAGCAGGCATTAGCTGCGAGGTGATTGACCTACGTAGTATTTTGCCTTGGGATGTAGACACCGTTGCTAAGTCAGTTGTTAAAACTGGACGTTTAATTGTCAGTCACGAAGCGCCAATCACCAATGGTTTTGGTGCTGAAATAGCCGCCACAATCCAGCAAGAATGCTTCTTACACCTCGAATCGCCTATTGCACGTGTGTGTGGTCTAGATACACCTTATCCGTTGGCGCTTGAAAAAGAATATGTGCCTGATGCATTGAAAGTGTTTGCTGCGATTAAGAAATCGGTTGAGTTTTAAGGAATAGTCATGGCTAAAGAATTTATCTTACCAGATATTGGCGAAGGCATTGTAGAGTGTGAAATCGTTGAATGGTTGGTTGCAGTGGGTGATGAAGTTAAAGAAGATCAGCCAATTTGCGACGTTATGACTGACAAAGCACTTGTTCAGATCCCCGCAGTACATGATGGCGTTATTACCACATTACATTATGAAAAAGGTGAAATTGCCAAGGTGCATGAGCCGTTATTTGCAATGGAAGTGGCAGGCAGTGCACCAGCAAATGATAGTGAAAGCAGTGGTGAAGTGCCTGAGCAACCATCGAGTCAAACTGCATCTCAACTTGAAGATTTTATATTGCCAGATATCGGCGAAGGGATTGTTGAGTGTGAAATCGTCGAGTGGCTTGTAGCCGAAGGGGATGAAATAAAAGAAGACCAAGCTGTATGTGATGTTATGACAGACAAAGCCTTGGTTCAGATCCCTGCTAAGCACGATGGGTTGGTTGAAAAGCTTTATTATCAAAAAGGCGATGTAGCTCAAGTGCACAGCCCATTATTCCAGCTGCGTTTAGCTGGGTTAAGTGATGCGCCAGCTGAGGCAAAAGTTGAAGTAAAAGCGGCCGCTCAAACTGTCAAGGCTGCGAGCCAACAAGTTAAAAAAGCGCAATTACCAGCGAATGGTAAAGCGATTGCCTCACCTGCAGTTCGCCGTTTAGCCCGTGAGCAAGACGTTGATATCAATCAAGTGCCGGGCACGGGTAAAAATGGCCGCGTTTATAAAGAAGACATTAAACGCTTTGTAGAGGGCGGTGCTTGTGCGGCTACGGCAGATAATATGTCAGCCAGTGCGAATTCGTCTGCATCGCCTGTACAGACTAACGTATCTGGTGACACGCGAGTTGAGCCAATTCGCGGCATGAAAGCGGCAATGGCGAAACAAATGGTGGCCTCGGTTTCGACGATCCCTCACTTTACATTTAGTGATGAAATTGACCTAACAGAGATCATTGCGCTGCGTAAAGAGCTTAAAGAGCAATACGCAAAAGAAGGCATTAAATTGACAATGATGCCGTTTTTCATCAAAGCGCTGTCTTTAGCAATCAAAGAGTTTCCGATTGTTAATTCGCAAGTAAATGATGAATGCACCGAAATTACATATTTTGACGACCACAACATCGGTATGGCAGTTGACTCTAAATTAGGTCTTTTAGTGCCGAATATCAAAGGCTGTCAAAGTAAGTCGATTGTAGCAGTTGCGCAAGAAGTAACGCGTTTAACGGATGCAGCAAGAGAAGGGCGTGTAGCACCCGATGATTTAAAAGGTGGCACGATTTCAATCTCAAACATTGGTGCAATTGGTGGTACAACCGCAACGCCCATCATTAATAAGCCAGAAGTAGCTATTGTTGCTTTAGGCAAGCTGCAGCACCTCCCACGTTTTGACGACAAGGGGAATGTGGTTTCAAGAGCAATTATGCAAGTAAGTTGGTCTGGCGACCACCGTGTAATAGACGGCGGTACCATCGCAAGGTTTAATAACCTTTGGAAAGCTTACCTTGAAAACCCTGCCAAGATGATGATGGCGATGAGCTAACTCATTCTTAATTATCAAAAGCCCAGCCACGTTGCTGGGCTTTTTTATGGCAACGAGCAATTGAAAAATCGGCGCGCACCACGGTGTTTTATACACAGGTAAGTAAACACTGTTAGAGTTTGCTAGACAGTCACTCTAACGGCATGTTGTTTGTTAAAAGGTACTGTTTTTATAGACAGTGGTTTGCTTTTTGTCCAATAACATTATTACGGCCCGTTTTGTTCAATTTTAACAAGGTGTTTTTTGAACGCTTCTTATGTTTTGTTTACATTGAAGTTTTTAAATGTGAAAATGGGAACACGTAATATGACCCGTTTTGTCGGTATTTATTCCGACATTTTGGGAGAGAATAAGCTGTTAAATGCCATGGATACATTAGAGAAACTTGCAGAAAAAAATAAAGCTCAAGAAAAGCACAGACGTAATGAGCACTTTCTTACAACCGTCATGGTGCTGGTTTTATTTCCATTTTTCTTTGGTATTGCCATTGATGTCGGCGTGATTGAGTCATCTGTAAATTTCAACCTTTTGCTGTATGGCATAGGTGCGCTTTGTTTTGGTTTACCATTTGCAGCAATGGGCAATTAAATGCTTTTTTCACGTTGGTTAAAGTTATTGGGTTTGATTGCTGCTCAAGGTTGGTTTGTATACTTTTGGGCTTTTCAAATGCAATCTTGGTTAGCATTCGTTCCTTTAGCACTAGTATTTATTTGGTTGCAAATACAAAAGCCAAGGGTCAAACAACAAGCTAAGCGTGAGAAAAATGGCATTTAACAGGTTAAATCATCGGAAAACCACTCGTTTCACTCGCGTTTTCCGCTGTTCAAAGCGTTAGGCTCTAAAGAATAAATACAAAATACAGGAAAAATAATAATGACAAGAAAAATTGGATTTGTACTGGTTTTGCTAATGGCTTTGCTACAAGGATTTTATGGCCTGTTTGCCTATATTGACCCTGTTGCATTTGCTGATGTTCGTGGTACTGCACTTATATCAAATGAAGATATAGATTGGGTGCAAATATACGGTTCTCGTACTCTATTCGTATCTCTAATAATTGGGGCTTTGCTGTATTTTAGAGAGTTCAAAGTTCTTATGTGGGCAGCTCTGCTTGGTACGGTAATGCCATTAACAGATGGTTATCTAGCATACCAAGCAGAGGCACCATTTGGAGTTGTTGCAAAGCATATTGCCACAATTGCGTATCTGATAATTACTTCAGTAGTATTGTTTAAAGTAATAGCTAATGAAAAAGCCTAATGGCTACTTGGTGTGACTAGTGTGGCTGTGTGGCTACTTAGGACAGTTGGCTACTTAGGACAGTCACTCTAATTTCTCCATCCCTCACTTTACATTTAGTGATAAAATTGACCTAACAGAGATCATTGGGTAATACTTGGGACAGTCACTCTAATTTCTGCCCCGCGGTTATCTTCGATGTAGGCAACTTCAATGAACTCTTTATGAGTATCTAAGCCAATGAAAAGTATGTTATGTTTAGTCATGCTAGCCTCTGCTATATAGTTATTTGACAAACTAATTATGGCTCTGGCTTTAAGCTAACCCACGAAAATGCGGAGGCTAGCACCGTGTGGGAGTCATTATGTCTATGCCTTTTGGGAGATATACATGTCAATTCCAAAACATTCTGAGCTGTTTGATTATGCCAAAGGGGCTTATTTCGCAGATAGTTTTTCACGCGAAATCCCTAACAATAATGAGACCGCACTCGATGTCTATCTTGAAATCGCGAGACAAACTCCTGCGTGGGTTTCATTCTTGATGTCAACGAGAAATCGTATCGTATCAATGCTTGGTTTGAAGCACTTAGGCCGACTTCAGGATGCTATATCAGCGGAGAATATAGCAAACATTAACGTTGGTGAGAGAATAGGTATTTTCACGTTACAGAGCAATAGTGATACTGAAATTGTCTTAGAGGACAGTGACAAACATCTTGATGTAAGAGTGTCTTTTTTACTGGATGTAGTTGGCGATAAAATCAAAGTACACGCAACCACGGTGGTACATGTACATAACATGTTTGGCAAAGTGTATATGTTTTTTGTGGCTCCACTTCACAAGCTCATCGTGCCTAGTTCTTTGAAAACGTTGGCACAGGCATAACAAAGCGTTTAAGGCGGTTTCACAACGCTTGGCAGTGTTAGTTTGGAATACTTGGGACAGTCACTCTAATTTCTGCCCCGCGGTTATCTTCGATGTAGGCAACTTCAATGAACTCTTTATGAGTATCTAAGCCAATGAAAAGTATGTTATGTTTAGTCATGCTAGACTCTGCTATTTAGTTATTTCACAAACTAATTATGGCTCTGGCTTTAAGCTAACCCACGAAAATGCGGAGGCTAGCACCGTGTGGGAGTCATTATGTCTATACGGTTTTAGGTATTTGCGTAATATTAACTTAAGGTTGCAATAATATGAGCGAAAATAAAATTAACAATAATATGGGATTGGCTATAGCAATGGGAGCCGGGATTGGTCTTGTTTTTGGGCAGTTTATTTTTGATAACGTTGGGATAGGCCTATCCGTGGGAGCTGGACTTGGTGTTGTCTACGGCTCTATAAATAAGTTTAAACAAAATAAGAGTGACGATAACTGATAATTCATATTTTTAAACTGTATAACACATATGAACCTTCTCCGGTCAAGTAAGCATAACGATTCTTTTTAGCTGCTTTTAAGAAGCTAATTTGTATTGGCAATTCTTCAATCTGTTCAACTTCGCTATGTCGGTTAGCCTGTAGTGGTCAATACTTTTTTAACGATATTTGGGATAGTCACTCTAATTTCTCTAATTTGCATGTTGAGCTGTCTTGTCTAAGCTTTTAGTTCTTCAAAATCATTTCAAATTCTAAGTTCAAGGAGTGAACGATGGGATTAGCAAGGAAGCGACAAATCAGTTTGTCAGATACCCCTTATTATCATTGTGTTTCACGTTGCGTGCGTAGGGCATTTTTGTGTGGTGAAGATAAGCTAACGGGTAAATCGTATGAGCATCGCCGAGGCTGGGTAGAAGACAGGTTACTCTTTTTAGCACAGGTATTTTGTATTGATGTATGTGCTTTTGCGGTGATGAGTAATCATACCCATGTGGTGCTTTATGTAGATGATAAAAAAGCGCAAAGACTGAGTGATAAAGCAATACTACTTCGTTGGCATAAGTTGTTTAAAGGCTCAAAACTTGCCCTTATGTACTTAAAAGGCGAGCACTTAGACGAAGGCCAACGCTTCTTTTTAAACAAAGAGATAAAAGAGTACCGAACTAGGCTATCAAGTATTAGTTGGTTTATGCGTGTGCTGAATGAAAACATAGCGCGTAGAGCCAATAAAGAAGATAAATGCACAGGCCACTTCTGGGAAGGACGATTTAAAAGCCAAGCTTTGCTAGATGACGCAGCACTGATGGCTTGTATGGCCTATGTTGATTTAAACCCCATTAGAGCCAAGATGTCAAAAACTCCGGAAGAGTCAGCTCATACGAGTATAAAACTGCGTTGTGAACATGCTAAAGCAGGCAAACAACCCAAACAACTGGCACGCTTTGTAGGTAGCCCCAGAAAGCATATGCCAAAAGGCCTACCATTTGAGCTTAAATCGTACTTAGAACTTGTTGAACTCACAGGCAAATGCATTCGTACAGACAAGCGTGGTTACATAGAGCAAAATGAAGCCCCCATTCTACAGTGGTTAAACATACAGGCCAAAAACTGGATAAAGCTGACAACGCAATTTGAGAATGTATTTCATGGCGCAGTGGGTAAAGCGCACAATCTTGATGCGTACTGCGCGCGACAGCAACATAAACGACGACGAAGTATTAAAAGTAGTGAAGCGCTATTTGTATAACACCGTAACAACTAATTACTGCCAATAACAATGCTTGCAAACGAGTAGGGGGCGTTGTGCTTAAAGTGTGGAGACAGACTCAAAATTATTGGAGTTGAAATAATAACTAGTCAATTATAGGTACATTTTGCTAATGTAGGGCTGAAAATAAGTTGTGGGGCTTAGTCAGGCTATTTTATTTTTTTAAAATGACCGTCCATTTTTTATCCATTTTTTATTTTTTATTTTTATTTTTTATTTTTAAGCTAACCCACGAAAATGCGGAGGCTAGCACCGTGTGGGAGTCATTATGTCTAGCTATTTAATTAATATCACATGGAAGTATCATGATTAAAGTATTATTACTCTCAATTTCTTTGTTTTCTTTTGCTTCATTAGCGGAAAACAAAATTCTAATAGAAAATATCACTATCGTTTCATCTCATTTGCAAGCCCCAAAAATTCACATGAATGTATTAATAAGTGATGGACGAATTACCGAAATAACTAGTAAAAAGATTACATCCTACGATCTTAAAATAAATGGTTTAGGTAAGTTTTTAACGCCAGGTCTTATGGATAGCCATGCACACGTATCGTCAATCCCCGGTATGGGTTTTGGTGTTGAGCCAGTGGCGATTAAAAATCCTAAACTCACACAAGCTTATTTTGAACAACAACCAAGAAGCTTTTTATTTCATGGGGTAACTCAAATACTTGATCCGAATCCGGGAGTGAGTTTCAATTATTTTACTTCGGCGCCTCATCACCCTGATTATTTTCGTTGTGAAGTATTAACATCAAAAAACACCTTTCCATATGTAGAGAAAACAGACGACCTATCAAGATCAATGTTTACTTATTTAATTGATGAAAGTGCAGAAGCAACTGCAGAAAATTCAGTAGAAAGGTTAATTGGAAAAATTGCCCAATCAGGTGCTTCGTGTATAAAGCTTTATTTTGAAGACGGTTATGGTAATGCTAACCAATGGGCAACACTTTCAACTAACACACTAAAACGAATTAAATTATCTGCTAAAAAGTCTAATTTACTTATAATCGCTCATGCTAATGCCTTAGATATGCAGCAATTAGCACTTGCCGCAGGTGTTGATGTTATCGCTCATGGTATGTGGAATTGGGGGCAGTATAATCGCGAACAAAATATACCTAAAGAAATATCTAACACTCTGGATAAAATGATTAATGACAGAGTAGGTTATATGCCAACCCAAAGAGTGATTGCTGGCTTAGGTGAAGTAATGAACCCTACAATTGTTAATTCTCTTGAATTTTCATCCATTACGCCTAAGTCACTTATTGATTGGTATAAAACCACTGAAGTGCAATGGTTCAAAGAAGAGCTTCGAATTGGTTTTGATGGAATGCCTGATCAATCAATTTCAGAGGCATTTTTATATGGGCGAATAGGAAAAGGTAATAAAGTCATGCAATATCTAAGAAGTTCTAACCATCCTATTTTATTGGCTTCGGACTTCCCTGGAAGCCCTAGTTTTGCCAATCAACCTGGACTGACAACCTACCAAGAAATGAAAGCTATGGTTACTGCAGGGCTATCGTTGGAAGAAGTACTAGCGGCGGCAACCATTAATAATGCTAAACAATTCAGAATTGATAATGATTACGGTACAGTAGAAGTTGGCAAAATTGCTAATCTTCTGATACTTAAAACTAATCCTTTAGACTCTATAGAATCATGGAACCGTATAGAAACGATTATCCTGCATGGAGATCCCATAGCTAGAGAAAGTTTGGTGGTCAATAAATAGCTAACACATATGAACCTTCTCCGGTCAAGTAAGCATAACGATTCATTTTAGCTGCTTCTAAGCAGCTAATTTGTATTGGCAATTCCTAAATCTGTTCAACTTCGCTATGGCGGTTAGCCATTAAAATCGTTTACGGCAAACACATATTGAGGGTCTCTTATTGCGTTCTCATCGCTGCTAAATCAGTCGATACAGCTTATCGTTTAGGGCCACTAGACATTTATCGGTTAACCTTAATCTGGCATTTCATGGCGCTGTGGGTAAAGCGCACAATCTTGATGCGTACTGCGCGCGACAGCAACATAAACGGCGACGAAGTATTAAAAGTAGTGAAGCGCTATTTGTATAACACTGGACTTCCCAGACTTTGCTAGACACCCAATGAGTTACATTGTAACTTCTAATAAAAGGTGTTTTTTATGAGCAAAGGCAAGCGGTATACCCAAGAATTCAAAATCGAAGCAGTTAAGCAAATCACAGAGCGTGGTTATTCAGTTACAGAAGTATCTGAACGACTAGGTATTTGTACTAAAACCTTATATCACTGGCGCAGCCAGCTATCAGATAAACCTAAATCGGTTAAGTCATCAGATGAACAACTTAGGATCGCTAAACTTGAGGCTGAATTAAAACGTGTCACGGAGGAGCGGGATATTCTAAAAAAGGCCGAAAGGTACTTTGCCAGCAACCCCGAGTAAAGTACGGCTTCATCCGAGATCACCAAGATGAGTTTTCCATCACTACAATGTGCCGCCTTTTTAAGCTGCATCGCAGTGGTTTTTATGCGTGGTTAAAAAAGCCTGTAAGTGATAGAGCGCTTGAAGATAGTCGCTTGTTAAAACTCATTAAAGAGTTTTATATAGCCAGTGGCGGCACATACGGTAGCCCTTGGATACATGCAGACTTGCTTGAAGCCGGTGAGCAATGCAGCGTAAATCGTGTTGCTAAGATTATGCGTCAACATAATCTTAAAGCGCAAATTGGGTATAAACGTCGTCATATTAAAAGCGGTAAGACATCGCGGATTGCAGATAACTTATTAGCACGTCAATTTAACCCGCCAGCGCCTAACCAATCATGGGTCAGCGACATCACCTATGTTAGAACTTATGAAGGCTTTTTATATGTAGCAACGGTTATGGATTTATTCTCTAGGCGTATAGTTGGTTGGTCGATGGATAAAAATATGGATAAGCACCTTGTTATAAACGCTCTGTTGATGGCTGTTTATCAACGTCAACCGAAGACTGAAATACTGGTGCATAGTGATCAAGGTAGTCAATACGGTAGTGCTGACTATCTCGCATTTATGAAAGAACATAATCTTGTGCCTTCAATGAGCCGCGCTGGGAACTGTCATGATAATGCGGTTGCTGAAAGCTTTTTTGCGACGATTAAAAAACGAATCATTAAGCGTAAGATATACTCGACACGAGAAGATGCGAAAGCTGAGATATTTAATTTTATAGAAATGTTTTACAATCCCAAAAAACGCCATTCACACACAGGCGGTGTTTCACCTGCTAAGTTTGAGGAAGCGTACTATTCTGAGTTAAAAACTGTCTAGTAAAAGCTGGGAAGTCCACACCGTATAAACTAATTACTGCCAATAACAATGCTTGCAAACGAGTAGGGGGCGTTGTGCTTAAAGTGTGTAGACAGACTCAAAATTATTGGAGTTGAAATAATAACTAGTCAATTATAGGTACATTTTGCTAATGTAGAGCTGAAAATAAGTTGTGGGATTTAGTCAGGCTATTTTATTTTTTTAAACTGACCGTTCTTTTTTTTAACCGTGTTTTAAACTATCCCTTTATTTTAATTCATAGGTTACGAAACCCATTTTCTGCCGTATATCTTCAGTGGCATATGCTGGCCACGTTTTAATTTAACTTAGGAGTTTTTGTGAGCCGATTTATAAACCAACGCATATCATTTTTATTTATTATTTCGTTCATCACAGTTTTGGCTTCTTGTAAAAGTTTTGATGCAACTAAATTTGAGTCAAATACACAATCTCAAATAATTGAATTTATTAATGGTAATGCAGGCCAGGTAGTCTCAATTTCTATTGTAAATGCAGAAGATATTTATCAATATCATTTTGGAAAATTAAGTAACGGAGATACTCCTAACAACCAAACTATTTACGAAATTGGCTCTATTACCAAAACATATACTGGATTAGTTGTTGCCAAAGCCATGCTAGATGGAAAAGTAGAGCTTGATAAAGATATTCGCCATTATCTCAAAGATAATGAATACAAAAATTTAGAGTTAGAAGATAAGTACATCACATTACGACACCTTATTACTCACACCAGTGGCCTCCCAGGAGACTTTGCGACCAGTCGCGAAGATATTGTGCAAGGCAAGTATTTTGAAAAAATATCAAAATATTCCCGAGAAAATTACTTTGATGACCTTAAAAAAGTGAGGCTTAACTCTATACCAGGTGAGGAATATCAATATTCAAACTCTGGTACAAATTTAGTCGCGTATATTTTGGAGTCTATTTACGAAAAACCTTTTCAATTGCTTGTATCTGAAATCATAACAAATAAGACTGCAGAGGCGTCAACCAAGTTTAGGGAAACTAACTATGAACCAGGCGAAATTGTCCAGGGTACAGATGCAGATGGCAAACAAATGCCTTTGGCCAGCGCATATTGGTTTGCAGATGGCGGGCTCACTTCAAGCATAGAATCTATCACTCGTTATATTCAATATCAGCTATCCTCAGAACCTGAGGTGGCTATTTCTCATAAGCTTCTAGATGAGAGTTGGACAGGCCATGGTAAAGCATTTTATTGGAACACATATAAGCATGATTCTAATGAACAAATGCTGTACCAAGGCGGTGGTTCAATGGGGACGTCTTGTTGGCTCACCATTTATCCAAAGAAGAACATAGGCGTCTTTATCGTTACAAACGTTGTACGCGGAAACACTCAAGAAGAGTTAGAAGCCATTTCAGACAAAGTTATTGACTATTTAATGGCATATAATGCGGCAATAAAGTCGGATTCGTAACAGCTTGTTGGATGTGTATAAAAATCGATGTCATGTCGGCAATATTGTAATAATAGAATGACTGTCCTGCTTGGATTCTTCGTCCTGCTTGGATTCAGCTGTATAAATCAATTAAGGCGTTAAATTCAAATGAAATATAAAATAATACCGGTGAGAGCTGATTTTTTAGATAAGGTTCGGGTTTTAGGTATTGACGATCAAAATCAGCAGGTAGAAATATCTTACGCTGTCGGTGGGGAGCCTTGTCGAGACGTTCTTCGAGGAGCAATGCCTGGTGAGAAGATAATCCTAGCCAGCTATTGTCCGTTTACTAAATCTGGCCCGTACAAAGAATATGGACCAATTTTTGTGCTAGAAAATCAAGGTGATGAGAGTTTTGATGATACAAAATTACCATTGCCAACAGGCGTAGACACTGATTATTTAGGTAATATCTTCGTCTTAAAAGCTTACTGTGAAAATGAGCGCATTTTAGATTCGCAATTGGCAAGTCCAGAGAATGCTAAAGCGATACTAAATGAGTATTTTTCTAATGATAAAGTTTCTTTTGTTTTAGCAAGATATGCTGCCTATGGTTGTTATAGCTTCAGAGTTCAGCGAGATGTATAGCTAATACATGCGAACCTTCAGTGATCAGAGGAGCTTTCAGGTCAGGGAGCGTCTCTAGGCCTATATATATGCTTCTCGGATTTACGAGAGTACTTTTTGCATGATGGTACTCTTTGAGGGAGTAAGTTTCAAAAGGGAGTTTGATGGTGTTTAAAGATATTGCTGTATATTCGGGGTTAATTGCCACAGTTTGGATGTTCGTTGGTGTGTATATCGCGGGTCGATTTTATACAGGTTACAGCCACTTTAAACAATTTTGTAGTGAGTTAGGTGCAAGCGGTAGTCCAACTGAAAAACTGTCTCCATTAATTAATAACTATCCACTAGGCTTTCTATTTTGCGTTTTTGGTTGGTATCTGGTACAACTTCCAAACGTTTCAATCTTAGTTAACATTTCCGGTTGGCTAGTCGTTGTGCATGGTATAAGTACATGGGTGGCAGGTTACTTCCCAATGGATGAAGACCCATTTACAAATAACCCAACACTTAGTTGTAAAATACACTCGCTTGCTGGGGTTATCATGCTACTTTCTTTAATTGCTGCGCCTATTTTGATTGCAGTAAGTCCAACAACTGAGACTATCCCGTTATATTTTCGCGCTTTTTCTGTTTTTTCAGTTGTAGGTGCTGTTTATTACTTATTTCATTTGGCGAAAGCGATTAAAGCTCAAAGCAATGCAGGATTGTATCAACGCATATCCTATGGTTTTCAGTTGGTTTGGCTCAGTGTGTTTTCGCTGGTGTTGGTGTAATTTATTGGGTTATAAATGTTTTACATTAGTATAAGGTAAAGGCCCAGTAGCTGGGCCTTACTAAGTTAAAGCTGAATTTCGGTTTTCATTTATAAGTATGCGAGCTTCTTCGCCTTAATGAAATAATGATAGCGAGTAAGGAGATTATTGCAAAGCTTCCTGATGAGTTCTTATTTTTTTCTACATTGCTAATGGGTGCTTGGCTTTTATCATTGTCAGGATTTTTAGCTGTACTATCATCACCGTTATCACCGTTATCACCGTTATCAACACTTTCAATGTTAATATCTACGCGTTGTGGTGTTGATTGTGATCTAGTATCCGTTACGTAGTACTCAAAATAAAGTTGCTCAGTTTTTTCGGCTGGTGCAGTAAACTTAACCTTTCCTGTATTTTGATCTAGTTCTAGGCTACCCGCTACGACATCTGTAGTTAGTACGTAGGTTAGCGGATCTCCGTCTTTATCATTAGCATCAAGTACAAACTCAATCGCTTCTGAGGGTTTCACAGCTACACTTTTTGAATGTGCAACCGGGGTTGTATTCGTAATATTGAGAGTAACCACAGCAGGTTCAGAGCTAGTTAACGAGTCTAATACACGATAATCAAATACAATAGCTGCATCATCGGTATCACTAGGGGAGACCATCACCAGGCCTGTTTGTGGGTCTAATCTAACTATTTTTCCTACATTAGGTTGGCTTACAATCTCATAGGTAATGGTTTCTGAGTCTTTGTCCTGACCCGCTAAACTCACCATCGACTCACCACGCCAATGAATTTGCTTTTCGACGTTACTAGCCTCTGGGGCATTGTTATAAGACTCTAAAATAAAGCTTCCCGTCGCTACGATTAAATCATCTTTAACTACTTGATAGCTAATGTATTCCTTGCCAATCTTTTCGGGTTTATATTGATATAAGCCCGACTCTAAATCAACTGAGCGTAATTCACCACGGTATGGGTGATGTTCTATAACATAGTGTTGTCCTGGAAACTGATCGCTTAACCTAATATCCAGTGTTGAACCTATGTGCACATCTAACGTTTGTTGTTCTATGACTTCTGGTTCAATAGTAGGGCTGTTATACATATATACGGCGGGCAAGTTGCTGAGCGTGTAAAAGTACCCTTGTTCTTCTAATTTTTTATATATAACAATATGGTCGTGATATGGATCGCTGTATTGCCACTCTATCGTGTTGCTTATCATGTTGTATAAACCAAAGTATCCCCGACAGCTGAATACCAAGGTCGTTGGCGATACCTCATTCAGCGAAACAGCCTCACCAGCCTTACAAACAGAATGTAATTGAGTGTGCTCACCAACTGTATTAATTGCATATAGAGCGCCATCATTTGCCAAGCCAACAACAAACTCTTTACCTTTAAATGCCGCCCGAGATGTGCCAACAAATTGTTTTTCTTTATCGAGTACGTTTACTTCGTTTTCAAGTCTGAAACTTACAGCATTTGATGGAAACTGGAAGTACCATGCTCGGTCTTTTGCACTATAAATGGCTTTGTTTGGGAAAGTGTCGAACTTATCTTCTAGATCCGCACGACCAAGACCTGACGTGTAGCTCTCACTACTTAATACAGAAATGCCTAATGATAAAGTGCGCTTATTGTCTGCACCGTTGACATAGTACCCACTAAATCTAAACTCATCATCTTTGAAATCACCACTTACATCGTCAAAAGCTTCAAAAAACTTACTAGGGGAATAAGTACTTAAATACGCGTCACTCGTAAGTAATTCGCCTGTTTTTATGTCCGTGTTTTGCCAAAATTGCGCCGTGCCATAACGCGTTCCTTGAGGCCACTCTTTGTATCCTATGCAATAGAGAGCATGCTTATCTGACGAGCGTCGCAAATCTATTTCTTCAGCCCCTTTACAACGTAGATCTGGAGTGGGAAAACCGTTCACATCCCAGTACGTCTCATCATAAGGCAAATTCTCAAACCCCATCTTAATTCGGTTTCCCGATGATGAAAAAGCTGAAAACAGATCTAATTTGCCATCGCCATTAAAGTCATTAACATTGACAACTTTTTGGGCGTTTCGAAAGAAGAGAAATCGTTGATTATAGCAATTTACCGTTGCGTCACTTAGAGTTAGGGATGGGGTTAACAAACAAAGGTCATGGGCGTATCTAGCATTTTCATAAATTGTATACTCAAACTTCGAAAAAATGGCGGTTGGCTTTGTTCTATTCGGTAGAAGTGTAAAACCCCTAAAGTGATATAATGCAGATTCGCTAACGTTAGCAACATCCCAAAGATACTTGTTTTCCTTGGCACTGAATAATCCTAGCTTGGGGTAGCCCTTTGTTCCTCGCTTAGTATATATTTCATCAATTTCATCACTATCTTCATCGAACGCATATATTGGTGTTCCATCAAAAAGTGCGGTATCCAATTGTGTTACTTTGCGCACTCCATCAACTGGATGTGTGTAAATTGTTCCATCAGCAAAAAGAACCTCTTTAACCTGCGCCTGACTGAAACTACCTTGTAATATTGAGCCACTACCTGCATTGAATAACGTTATCTCAAAGTTGTTGAGGTAATCAAGTATGCCAAGCTTGCCCCCAGAAGAAATTAGTAACTGCCCAGCTCCATCAGAAACATACTTACTAACTTTTATTGAATCAATTTTATGACTAGATATTTGTAGGTCTGCAATTGGCTCATGCTTGTTCACATTAAACAACTTCAATTTTCCAGAACTCATACCCAAAGCAATGACTAATTCACCAGTTTTCACATCTTTATAGTGGTTAAATGTGGTCACAGTATCGGCTAGGTAATAACGCTTGCTTATTTCATAGTTATTTTGTTTATTAACTAACGTTGTAAAAAAATACTTACCATCCCATACATCAATTACAAAAATGTGCTGATCATCAAAATGAATAAAGTGCTCAACATCTCCTATTTGAACTGAGGGGATTAGTAGCTCTAATGGCGGGGCGGCCGACTGCGCTCTACTAAGGCTAGTAAAATTAAGTATTAATGCAGTGAAGAGTGTGGCTAAATAACGAAAACGAATCATTAGAATCCTTATAAGTTGAAAACAACGAATTGTAAGTATGCACTTAAGCTCGTCAGGTCCTTTGCAGGCCTTTAGATTAACCAATTCTAAATTTTTTGTAAATTAATCAAAAGGAGGATGGTTACTAATTATTTGCAAAAAATGAAAGGATTTATTTGCTATGTAGACACTAGCCTGTTACTGGGGCTGGTAACCCGCTGATAGTTAAAAAATGAAGCTAACGATAAAGCAAAGGACTGTAAAAACAATGCCAAAGCTGAGTGAAAATTTGGCATACCAAGGCGGAATAGAAAGTATTCGATTTTGTTGTTGTGCCAATTTACCTGCAAGCCACAACCCATAAATCCACCCAATCGCATTATGAATGATATACAAAGAGGGTACCAAAATTTGCCACTTGGTAAATGAGCCATATATCAAAGCAAAAATCGTTGTAATAGCCCAGACGAACTCAATGATTGAAGTTATGGCTGTCACAGGCGTAATTTGATTTTCAGGAAAGCGCAAAAGCCAATTGGCTTCGAAGATTATGATAAGTCCAACTAATAGGCTTAAACCTAGATAAAGCTCAACCATAAATTACTCCAACAACGGGGTAGTTACTAGCAACTACCCCGTTAATAACACTACATCGCGTTGTATTCATCTTCCCAGAAGAACTTTTCTTCACCAAATGCGGGTTTTAAATCATTCAACCACGTTGCAGTTTCATCATATTTGGCAAAAAACGGACGTTGCACCCAATCTGGGTTACGTGCTTGAATAAAGCGCAGTACAAAGACTTTTTCACCATGAATTTGTGCTACACCAGAAATTTCAACTTTGCCGGGGCCTGCGCTCATAGAAGGGCCGCGAACAGTTCTACTTACACCAGATACGTTCTTATACGCGTCGCGAAAGATCTCCCATGTCCTATATAAAGGTAGTTCAAAGTAACGCTTTGCTCCGGTATCACGCTCTATAAACATGTAATAGGGGATCATGCCAAGTTGTGTTTGCTCTTTCCACATGTCGCTCCACATTTGTGAGTCTACATTAATGTTATTAAGCAATGGTGCTTGTGTTCTAATTTGTGCGCCCGTTTGGCGAATAAGGCGAATAGCCTCTTTGGTTATATCTGTACGCAGTTCTTGTTTGTGATTAACATGAGCCATGATAGACACGTGCTTGCCCGCATTTACGAGTTCTTTTAATAGTGCTAATAGTTCTTTGGCATCAGGGTCGGTAACGTATCTAAATGGCCAGAAAGTAAGCGACTTGGTGCCAATACGTATGGTTTTGATATGATCAAAGCGCGGCTCTTTAAGCGCTTCTAAGTATTTACGCAACTTAACGGTGCGCATCACCATAGGATCGCCGCCAGTCATTAATAGGTCGGTTACTTCTTTATGTTCTGCTAAGTAGTTGTGTAACAGATCTTCGTCGTTATTGTTAAAACGTGTTGCTTTACCTACGAACTGAGCCCATCTAAAACAAAAGGTACAGTATGAGTGGCAGTATTGGCCTTGTGATGGAAAAAATAACACTGTTTCTTTGTATTTGTGCTGAATACCTTCTACACGCTCTCCGCCATACTCTGGAACGTTCTTTTCCATTTGCCCAGCAGGGTGGGGGTTAAGCTTATGACGAATTTGTGTTGCTAGGTCAAATACTTCATCAGGGGTATGAGGGCGCTTTAACAGCGATGCCATTTGTTCGTATGATTCATCATCTAGCATGCCGCGTTGCGGAAAGGTTAGCTGAAATACAGGATCGTTAGGTACTTTGTCCCAGTCGATCAGTTCCTCAATTACAAAGTTGTTTACGCGAAAAGGAAATACATTTGCTACCACTTTCATTTCAAAGCGCAAATGCTCAGGGAGTTTATCTAGCTGATCAATTTTATCAATTTGACGATGTTGGTAAACGGTAAACCTTGGCGCTTGATACGCTTGTGCAGGCTGTAATTTGACGGTTTGCTGCATAAATCCTCGTACTTTTACTCGTTGCTGTAAAAGCGATATATTGTAACAGATTTTATTGTGTAATTTCGAACTTTGTCGTTATATTGGCAACAATTGTTGCCTTATCGCTACATTGTGCTTAAAAAATGTCATGCCACCTGTGCTGAGGCACGTGTAAAGTTAATATTGCTGCTCATTAATTGCGTCATAGATGGCATTTGCCAGTTCACGAATATCGGCGGATGAAGACACATAAGGCGGCATAATGTATATCAACTTGCCAAATGGGCGGATCCATACACCTTTTTTAATAAAGAACTTTTGGATCTTAGCGACATTAACAACTTTATCAATTTCTACTACACCAATAGCCCCTAAAGTTCTTACGTTCACGACAGAGCTTAAACTTTCGCAGCGTTTGAGCGCCGACATGGCTAAATTAACGCGTTCAACTTGGGCCTGCCAGTTATTTTCAAATAATAAATTGATACTCGCGTTCGCAACTGCACAGGCGAGAGGGTTGCCCATAAATGTTGGGCCGTGCATTAATACTCCCGCTTCTCCCTCGCTAAGGCCTACGGCTACTTTTTGGTTGGTGAGAGTAGCAGATAGGGTCATCGTGCCGCCTGTCAGCGCTTTACCAATACACATAATATCTGGTTCGATATTAGCGTGTTCGCAGGCAAACATTTTACCTGTTCGGCCAAATCCAGTGGCTATTTCATCGAGTATAAGTAACACATCATACTTATTACATAATTGCCGCAACTTGGCCAAATATGAAGGGCTATAAAAGTTCATGCCGCCCGCGTTTTGTACAATCGGCTCGATAATGAATGCGGCAACATCATGGTGATGTTTAACAAAAGCTTGCTCTAATAATTGTAACTCGGTGTCAGTGCATTGTTCATCAAACTTTGCTTTAGGTGCACTTACAAAAATGTGCTCAGGCAAAAAACCTTGATACATGCTGTGCATTGAGTTGATAGGGTCGCACACACTCATAGCTGCAAAGGTGTCACCATGGTAGCCCTTTTGAGCAGTCATTAATTTAGTTTTACTTGTTTGCCCTTTGCTAATCCAATATTGCAAGGCCATTTTAATTGCAACTTCTACACTGACTGAACCGCTGTCTGCTAGAAATACCCTATCTAATGATTTTGGCGTGATGTTTATCAGCTTTTTACATAACTCAACAGCGGGGGCATGTGTTATCCCACCAAACATAATGTGGCTCATTGTGCTTGCTTGACTTTGGATAGCTGATACGAGCCGTGGGTGATTGTAGCCATGGATAGCACTCCACCAAGATGCCATGCCATCAATTAGTTCTTCACCTGTATCGAGATAAATTTTATTCTCGTTTGTGTGCGTCACTCCATAAGAAGGCAGTGGATTGAGCATAGACGTATAAGGGTGCCAAATATGCTTTTTATCAAATTCTTTATCAATCGAATGAAAATTAATCACTGGTAAACCTTGGTTGACTGGTTGGCGTTGACAATACTACGACACAAAGTAGACTAAGCCAATAATCGTCAAGTTAACTGCATTATTTTTGAGCAGAATTTAATAAAAAAGAGAATATAAACATGGCTACAGTTCGTCACGATTGGACATACGAAGAAGTAAAAGCATTATTTGAAATGCCGTTCAACGATTTATTATTTAAAGCTGCTAGTATTCACCGTGAGAACTTTAATCCTAACGAGGTACAGATCTCTACTTTACTTTCAATCAAAACCGGTGCCTGTCCAGAAGATTGTAAGTATTGCCCTCAATCAGGTCATTACAAAACAGACCTTGAACGTGAACGCCTTATGGAAGTCGAAAAGGTTGTTGAGCAAGCGCGTTTAGCTAAACAAAAGGGCGCAACACGTTTTTGTATGGGGGCAGCATGGTCAGATCCAAAAGACAGAGACATGCCTTATATTTCAAAAATGGTAAGAGAAGTCAAAGAGCTTGGCCTTGAAACATGTATGACGTTAGGTATGTTAGATAATGAAAAAGCACATGCCTTAAAAGATGCGGGTTTAGATTATTATAACCACAACTTAGATACTTCCCCTGAATACTATCAGCAGATCATTACTACCCGTACATATCAAGATCGTTTAGATACTATTGGTAATGTTCGCGATGCAGGTATGAAAGTTTGTTCAGGTGGCATTGTAGGCATGGGCGAGCAAGCCGCAGACCGTTTTGGTCTATTAATGCAGTTGGCTAATCTCCCTCAGCAGCCCGAAAGTGTGCCGATCAATATGTTAGTAAAAGTAAAGGGAACGCCGCTTGAAGATGTTGAAGACCTAGATCATTTTGAGTTTGTTCGTACTATTGCAGTGGCAAGAATTATGATGCCTAAAAGCTATGTACGCTTATCAGCGGGTCGTACGGCAATGAATGAACAAATGCAATCGATGTGTTTCTTTGCCGGTGCAAATTCAATTTTCTATGGTGATAAATTGCTAACCACAGAAAACCCAGAAGCAGACGCCGATATGAACCTACTTAAAAAATTAGGTATGAAGCCTGAAGAGCATCATGACTACTCAGACGAAGCGTATGAAGCATCACTATCGTCAGCTATTGCTGATAAGGCAACTTCTGAGCTGTTTTACGAAGCAAATTAATGGCATTTGAGTTCATACAGCAAAGCTTGGCACAGCGAAAACATCAAGCGCTATTGAGGCAACGCGTGCATGTGCAACAAAGTAGTGCGCGTGAGATCACGATAGCGGGCAAAACCTATCTTAATTTTGCCAGTAATGACTATCTTGGACTTGCTGACTCGCAATTTGATGCTCAAACCAGTGAGACGGGCAGTAGAAGCTCGTCTTTGGTAACGGGTTATCAAAGTTGTCATAAGCAACTAGAAGAGCAACTGTGTGCGCTACTTGGTTTTGAATCGTCAATGCTGTTTAGCACAGGGTTTAGTGCAAATTCCAGTGTGTTAAAAACGTTGTTTAGTGAAGCCAACTCAACGCAAAGTTGTGCAATATTTCAAGATAAGCTCAATCACGCTAGTTTAATAGATGGCGCTTTGCAAAGCTCGGCAAAACATGTGCGCTTTAACCACAACGATATGTCTCATTTAAGGTCAAGGCTCGAAAAGTCACCCGCTCAGCACAAATTGATTGTAAGTGAGGGGGTGTTCTCAATGGATGGAGATACTGCACCACTCAATGAGTTATATCCTTTGCGAGACCAGCACAAGGCCTGGTTAATGTTAGATGACGCACATGCGTTTGGCGTTTTGGGCAAAGACGGGTTAGGTTCATGCCAATTACACCAAAACAAGCCTGACATTTTAGTGATCACATTTGGCAAGGCAATGGCAAGCCAAGGGGCTGCTGTGTTAAGCAGTAAAGCGTTTATTGACTACATGCTGCAGTTTAATAGGGATTATATATACTCAACAGCGATGTCTCCTGTAATGGTTAATGCCGCGTTATTCCAGTTAAATAGACTGCTTGGCGCGCACCAGCAAAGAGATAAATTGCAAGCCAATATTAGTTTGTTCAAGCACTTATGTGACGAAGCAAAAATTTCGGTAATGCCATCAAATACACCGATCCAGCCGGTGGTATTAGGAAGTGCAGAAAATGTGTTACAAGTGCAAACGTCACTACAAAATAAGGGCGTATGGCTAAGTGCAATTCGCCCGCCAACGGTGCCTGCCAATACGGCTAGATTACGCATAACCATAACAGCGGCGCATCAAGAGCAAGATATTCATGAGCTGGTGCGACTGTTAGAGGCACACTTATGAATGCAATTGTACAACATATGAGTTTGTCGCACTCGCAGGTTAAGCAACATACAGCCGAGCGCTTCTCAAAAGCAGCCAAACAATACCAGCAACATGCAAAAGTGCAGCAGCAAGCAGCGAGCAGGCTTTTTTCATTACTAAAAAGTGACTATAACTGTTTACTAGATTTAGGCGCAGGACCATTATTGCACCACGAACATCTGCAAAAGTGTGCATCAAGCGTATTACATATCGATCTGAGTCATGGCATGTTGCGTCAAGGCCCTAGCAATACATGGCGTGTCTGTGCTGATATGGATAAGTTGCCATTACAAAGTGACAGCATTAGTGGCATTTTTTCCAATTTTGCAATTCAGTGGAGCGATGCGCCTGCACAGCTATTTAAAGAACTTGCGCGAGTGAGTAGACCTCGGGCACACGTGGTACTTTCTTCAGTATTGGATGGTTCTTTAAAAGAAATAGCTCAAGCGTGGAAAGCGCTAGATGGGCAATGCCACATCAATCAATTTTTGACATTAGAACAATTGGAGTGGTTTGCACGTGATGCTGGATTTACCATCAAACAGTCGCAACAGGTATGTCTTAAAGACAGTTTTGCAAGTGCAAAGGATGCTCTAAAATCAGTTAAGAATATCGGCGCAAACCAGTTGCAAAATCAAAATACTAAGCAATCAGGCTTAATGGGAAAAAGACGGTACGAATCTTTACTTGCAAGCTACCCGCTTGAACATCAGCAAGCGGTTGTAAGCTATGAAGTTGCTATTATGGAACTAATTAAATTATGAGCGCATTTTTTATTACTGGCACAGACACCGAAGTTGGCAAAACGCATATTACGGCGCTACTACTGAAGTTCTTGGCTCAGCATAAACGCAAGGCTATAGGGTTCAAGCCGATTGCTGCCGGCGCAGAGGAAGCTTTTGGACAGCTAGTTAATGATGATGCGCTTACCTTGATGGAGTCTTCATCTGTTCATGGCAAGTATGAACAAATAAATCCAATTTGCTTTGAACCCCCGATAGCCCCGCATATTGCTGCACAACAAGTCGGGGTTGAAATCACTTTGGATAAACTTAGCCATCACTATCATGAGCTTGCGCAACTTGGTGCAGAATTTACCCTTGTTGAAGGAGCCGGTGGATGGGCACTGCCAATCAATGATACGCAGTACCTTTGTGATTGGGTGCAACAAGAGCAGTTGCCCGTTATTTTAGTGGTGGGCATGAAACTTGGTTGTTTAAATCATGCAATTTTGACCAATCATGCACTAAAAGCGCAGGGTGTTAAATGTGTTGGGTGGATCGCCAATCAAGTTGACCCTGATATGGCGAATTTTGATGAGAACCTGGAGAGTTTACGCAAACGTTTAGATGCACCTTTGTTAGCAGTAGCCCCTTATTGCGAAGACAAAGCTAAGCTGCAAATATACGCAGCTTTAACCGACTTATTTGGCATAAAACTACAGGGCTAATGACAAGCATTAGCCCCAAATTATTTACTAACCGTTAGTTGAGTTTTGTTTTAGGTAATTGGGTAAGAGCTCTTCAACTATCTTTTTTGCGGGGATAGTGTAGCGCACGCCGCTAAACATCACCGATGTATGTTCATCAATTCCCGTTATCCCAGTTAACGTCCAGCCTTCTCCTCGTTCGGGGCAAAGAACCTTAGTGGTTGGTGGGATCACTTTAAATTCGTCTGACATAATCACTCCACGTTAGACTTATTTTTGCTGCCTAGTTTATACTAATTTAGCAAATTGCCAATTGAGAACTCACACAAATGCAGTTACTAACCTCAAGGCTGCTCCTTAAGCCGATCACTTATCGTGATAGCGCAAAGCTGCATGCACTTTTAAATGACCCTCTGATCTCTCGGTATAACGATTATGGCTGCAGTGTTTCACAACTGGATGTAAGAGCACTGATCCAATGGGATTTAGAGCAAAGTTATTTGGGTTTAGGCAACCGGTTAACCATAAATTGCAAAATAAATGGCATGATAGGCTGCGTAGGGCTTTATGAGTATAACCGCGCGTTGCGTGAAGTATATATCGGCTTTGAACTATCGCCGTCTCAATGGGGAATGGGATTGATGGCTGAGGCTATAGAATGTGTTATCTCGAATATAAGCCAACTAATTGATGTTAAAGGTAACATTAATTTGTTGGCTCGGGTGCAAGCTGATAACTTACGCTCTGTTAAGTTACTAGAGCGTCAAGGATTTATTAAATTAGAGTCTAATGATTATAGTAAGTTGGTTATGATTACATAAGTTAATGTAGCGAGCTTATTGAATGGATTGCAGCTTATTGCTCAATAAGCGCACTAGCGAATCAACCGTCGAATTATCATCGTTCAGTCCTACCAACAGCGTCATAAAGTAACAGTCCATCATAATGTCAGCCTTGTGCACGTCATAAGGCTGACCTGCAAATAGCATTTGCTTAAATGCGTCTAGTTGAGCTGAAAAATAATCTTGTTGCCAAATAATGCCAGATAAAAGCTCTTTACTGAATTCTCGATTACTTAAGTAAAATTGGTAAAGGTATTTCGCATAGTGCCTAAGTCTTAGCCTTGGCGTATGAAGCTTCTCAGTTTCAGAAGCTTGCGCTAAAACCAGCTCAATTTGGTGGTGCATAGCAGTTTTCAAAATATCTAACTTAGTTGGAAAGTGAGAGAAAACGGTGCCTGTAGCAACCCCTGCTAATTGGGAAATCTGCCGAGTTGTTGTTTGAACATAACCATGTTCAATGAATAACTGCCAGCTAGCATCAAGAATACTCTGCTTTGTTGATGTTTTTTTATTCATATGAAATCCAGTGTGTTAGATGCTATTAGTTTAACACAGAGAGAAAAAAACAAACAAATCACTTGAAATTGAGCGCGCTCATAAACAATAATGAGCGCGCTCAATTTGATTAACGTATTATTAAGGATGGCGTAGTGTGATAATTTTAGGATATATGTTGTTTTTACCTTTTATTTGTTTTTATAGTTTTGTTTTAGGTCCTGTTTTGAAATGCGTGTTGATCCCAGGCGGGTTGGCCATTTTGATGTTGATTATGGGCCCCAAAGAGTTCATGTACAGTATGAACAGAGCGCAACAATCGCGTTCACCTAACAAACGTGTAGAACTAACATAGTTTTACGCTCCAGATTAGTTTAAAATTGGGTTTTTAGGTTTCGGGTTGTCTGTTTGTAACAGTCGCCCAAGATAACTTTCCTAGGAGCCCACTATTTTAAGCGCAGCTAATGTCACCATGCAGTTTGGTGCAAAACCTCTTTTCGAGAACATTTCAGTAAAGTTTGGCGATGGTAATCGTTATGGTCTAATTGGAGCAAATGGGTGTGGTAAATCTACATTTATGAAAATCTTAGGCTCTGAACTTGAGCCAAGCACGGGTAATGTGAGCGTCTCGCCAAATACACGTTTAGCCAAGTTAAGCCAGGACCAGTTTGCCTATGAAGAATACAGCGTTATTGACACTGTAATTATGGGTCACAAAGAGCTATGGGCGGTTAAATCAGAGCGCGATCGCATTTATTCTTTGCCAGAGATGAGTGAAGAAGATGGAATGAAGGTGGCTGATTTAGAAACCGAATTTGCCGAAATGGATGGTTACTCAGCGGATTCTAAAGCTGGTGAATTGCTCTTAGGGGTGGGCATTCCAACAGAGCAACATTATGGTCCTATGTCAGAAATAGCACCCGGTTTTAAACTGCGCGTTTTACTAGCGCAAGTTTTGTTTGCCGATCCTGATATCATGCTGCTCGATGAGCCGACCAACAACTTGGACATTTATACCATAAAGTGGCTTGAGGATGTGCTTAATCAACGCGACTGCACCATGATTATTATCTCTCACGATCGTCACTTTTTAAACTCTGTTTGCACCCACATGGCAGATATTGATTACGGTGAACTGAGAGTTTATCCAGGTAATTACGATGAGTATATGTTTGCCGCAACGCAAGCTCGAGAGAAGTTACTTAGTGAAAACGCGAAAAAGAAAGCGCAAATTGCAGAGCTTCAACAGTTCGTTTCGCGATTCTCTGCAAACGCTTCTAAAGCAAAGCAGGCCACGTCTCGTGCTAAGCAAATTGATAAAATTCAATTAGATGAAGTTAAAGCATCATCTCGTCAGACGCCATTTATTCGTTTTGAACAATCAAAACAGTTATTTAGAAATGCACTTGAAATATCGAGCTTGTCACAAGGCTATGAAAGCACATTATTTAGTGGTTTAGAAGCCCTTGTTGAAGTGGGTGAGCGTATCGCTATCATCGGTGAAAACGGTGTGGGTAAATCTACTTTGTTACATACACTTGCTGGGCGATTAGCGCCAAAGGCGGGTGAGTTTAAATGGTCTGAAAATGCTAATATTGGTTACTATGCTCAAGACCATGCGGACGAATTTGAAAAAGATAGAACTGTATTTGAGTGGATGGAACAATGGCAGCAAGAAGGTGATGATGAACAAGTTGTTCGTAGTTACTTAGGGCGTATGTTGTTCTCTCAAAATGATATTAAGAAGCCGGTAAAAGTACTTTCTGGTGGTGAGCAAGGCCGCATGTTATTTGGTAAGTTAATGATGCACAAGCACAATATCTTACTAATGGATGAGCCAACAAACCACATGGATATGGAATCAATTGAAGCATTAAATTTGGCACTAGAACAATATGAAGGCACGCTGTTCTTTGTATCTCATGATAGACAATTCGTGTCCTCATTGGCGACTCGAATATGGGAAATTAAAGATGGTAAGATTATTGACTTTAGAGGCAACTACGAAGAGTACTTAGCAACACAAGAGCAAGCTAAGTAACAGAATAAAAGCCGCGCTTATGCGCGGTTTTTAATTGCGATAAGATTATTCAATTACAGTATACCCGCGCTTTTAAAGTGCTTATCTTATCCAAAGGGCCCAGTTTGCAGGCCTCAAAACAATGGTATTACCTCGCTATTTAGGTATAATACCGCGCAAAAATTAATGTTGTTTTGAGTACCCCAATTATTGCTCAAAACAGTTTTTTATAACGTATCGTTACATTCAATACCGAGGATTTATTATGACGGTTGGCATTATCATGGGTTCAAAGTCCGATTGGCCTACAATGCAGCATGCAGCAGACATGCTAGACAAATTTGGCATCGAATATGAGACAAAAGTTGTTTCAGCTCACCGTACTCCTCAATTACTTGCAGATTATGCATCGAGTGCTGCAGAGCGTGGCATTAAAGTGATCATTGCAGGTGCAGGCGGCGCTGCACATTTACCTGGTATGGCTGCAGCATTTACAAGTTTGCCAGTATTAGGCGTACCAGTTAAATCTAAAACTTTAAACGGTGTTGATTCTTTGCTGTCTATCTGTCAAATGCCAAAAGGGGTTGCAGTGGGTACCTTGGCGATAGGTGACGCTGGGGCTGCAAATGCAGGATTGCTAGCGGCGCAGATATTAGGTTGTCAACAGCCAGAGATTTTTGCCAAGGTCGAAGCGTTCAGAAAAGAACAAACCGAGACCGTGTTAGCTAATCCAAATCCAGCCGAGTAATATGAATATTTTAGTTTTAGGAGCAGGGCAACTTGCTCGTATGATGAGCTTATCGTCGACTCATCTTGACCTACATGTTCTTGCGTATGATGTTGCTTCAAAGCAAGTAATGAATCCTGTTACCTTTGACGTGACGTCGTACACGTTAGCGCAAGCAATTGAAAGAAGTGACGCTATTACTGCTGAGTTTGAACATATACCTCACGACGTGCTGACTTTATGCGCGCAAAGCGGCAAGTTCTATCCAGGCGAACAGGCAATAAAAACCGGTGGCGACAGAGCCTTGGAAAAAGCATTGTTGGATAAGGCAAAAGTTGCGTGTGCACCATATCAGTTAATTACTGAAAAAAGCCATTTTTTAACTGCGATTGACAGCCTAGATCTGCCGCTTGTTGTAAAAACCTGTCAAGCAGGATACGACGGTAAAGGACAATGGCGTGTTAAGAGTAAAGATGATGTCGAATCTATTTGGTCAGAAATGGCGCAATTCCTCGCATCAGGCACAGACACGTTACCACATACCATTATTGCTGAAAAAATGATCCCCTTTGATAGAGAAGTATCAATTATTGGGGTTCGTGATAAGCATGGTGAATGCAAAATATATCCGTTAACGGAAAACCAGCATACTAATGGCGTTTTAACGTTATCGATAGCAGGTAAAGAAAAGCCCACAATAGAGCAACAAGCTAAAGATGCATTTAATGCGTTGGCGCAAGAGCTGGATTACGTTGGTGTGCTAGCCATTGAGTTTTTTGATGTGCAAGGGCAACTATTGGTTAATGAAATAGCGCCACGCGTGCACAACTCAGGGCATTGGACTCAGCAAGGGTGTCATGTAAGCCAATTTGAAAACCATATGCGTGCAGTGGCTGGCCTGCCGTTAGGGTCAACAGAACTATTACGACCAACTGCGATGATTAATGTGCTTGGGCAGGCTGCAATTCCTACACAAGTGTTAGCAGTAAGCGATACGACGAGTCATTGGTATGGCAAGTCGGCGAAGCCGGGTCGAAAAATGGGGCATATCAATGTATCGGGCAGTGATTTGTTGCAACTAAGTGAGCGCTTGGAGCAACTTGCCAAAGTGCTACCTGAACAGGATTACCCTGGAGTGTCACAAACTGCGCATAACCTCAAAGGTATTTGAGTTTTTAAAAAGCCGAGTTTAGCTCGGCTTTTTAATGCATATAAGAAAGATAATTACCCATGGTCAATCAACACCACACTAAACTGCTTTTTCTCGCGCTTTTTGTATTGAGCTTTACCCCTATCATAAGTGCTGCGCTCGCGCTTGCTCTGGGTATCGTGTTCGCTTGGGTTTTGGGTAACCCATTCGAAGTACAAAGTAACAGCCTGAGTAAGTGGCTATTAAAAGTTGCCGTAATTGGGCTGGGCTTCAATGTTGATATTATGGATGTATTGGAAGTTGGTCGCAGTTCTATTGTGCTAACGATAGTCAGTATTACGGCGATTATTGGTCTTGGCGAGTTACTAACTCAGGCATTTAGATTGAACCGAAATATTGGTGTACTGATTTCTTTTGGCACTGCGATTTGTGGTGGTAGTGCTATTGCCGCAATGGCTCCGGTTATAAAAGCAAAACAGCATGAAATAGCCGTTTCGTTAGCGGTGGTTTTTTCACTTAATGCAATTGGTCTATTATTGTTCCCTTGGATTGGTAACTTGTTATCTCTAAGTGATGAGCAGTTTGCGACTTGGGCTGCTTTAGCGATTCATGATACTAGCAGTGTGGTTGCAGCTGCAGCCACATTTAGCCCATTTGCGGTTGGCATAGCAACAACTATTAAATTAACACGGGCAATGTGGATCATACCTTACACTGCTGCCGCCGGAGTGTTTTGGAAAAGTGAAGAACGTACCAGCATTCCATTGTTTATATTCGGTTTTTTGTTGGCGGCTGTGTGTAATAGTTTCTTAGTTGCTTATGAGCCAATTTGGCAAGCTCTGTACATTGGCGCTAAACATATGCTCGTGGCTACTTTATTTTTAATAGGTACCTGTGTATCTAAATCGGTTATCTATCAAACGGGCTGGCGACCCTTTGCTATGGCAACGGTACTTTGGGTGATTGTCAGTAGCGTGCTGTTAATTTTAATTTTGGATAAATTAATTTAAATTATTTTGAACTGTTCACTTTTTTACGGGTCTTATATTTTGAGGCGTGGATAGGCCTCACTTCATAATCGTTGTCCATCAGCGACTATGTGAGCGCAGAGAGTATTTGGCCAGTAACATTTACTGGCCTTTTTTTGTCTTAAAACTTGGTTGTTTATCTTAAATATATCGAATTTACTAGGTACATTTGATTTAATGGTAAAAACATAACAACCTAAAAAGAAGCGCTATGATTAAACAATCTCTTCTCTCTTTTGCTGTTGCATCCAGCTTGATGCTTACAGGCTGTCAAACCACAAAACAAAAAAACCAAAGCGAAATCGAAGTAGCAGAAAAGCCGATTCAGTCAGTAGTTGCTACACCTGTCGATTTTGGCGGTGAAAACATAACACTAGAACAAGCAATGGCGCATCCGGATTGGATCAGCCGAAAGCCAGAGGGAGCGTTTTGGGCTGCTGATAGCAACACTGCTATTTTTAATCAAAAGCAAGTTGGCAATGAGCTGCGTGATACTTTCATGGTTACAACGTCATCCGCACCACAAAAAGTGATGCTTGATAAGTTACACTCAGTTGGCGCTAATAACGCAATTTACTCGCGCGATGGTCGCTATCAGGCCTATACCTTTGAAGGTAACGTGTTTGTCAAAGACATCTCTTCTGGTGATCTTAAACAAATAACACATAGTTCGCAGACCGAATATGACCTGCAATTTTTAATTTCTGGTGAGCTTGCCTATCGAATAGATAATACATTTTATCGCGTTGATTTGGCCTCTGGGCGCACCCACGAAATTGTAAAACTACACCTGAGCGAAGAGCCAAAGGGTTTACAAGATCCAAGTACCTACATTGCCAAAGAGCAACATAAACTGATCGACTTTGTAGCTTTGCAACATAAAAATAAAGCGGATAAGCAAGCTCGAGAGCAAGCATTAAAGAAAACGAATGCTACCATAGCAGATAACCATTTCTATTTAGGCAAAGACAAACAGTTAATTGAAGCCAGTTTATCTCCGGCGGGTGATAAACTGATCGCGGTAATTAGCGAGCCTCGTTCATGGCGCGATGATGGCGATATTATGCCAAACTATGTGAGCCAGGATGGTCACATCGAGTCTGTGCCTGCTCGACGTAAGGTTGCAGATGCGAAGAGCTATTCATCGACGGTTATTTTTATCGATATCGCTTCTAAGCAACAAACAGAGCTGGCATATGATACTCTGCCAGGTTTTGATGAAGACGTACTTGCTACGGTAAAAAAAGAGAATGCGGCTAGAGAGGGTAAAACGTATCAGTCTAAAAAGGCACCACGTGATATAAACTTAATGCCGCCTTGGGGACTTGAGCCTGTGCAATGGAATAGCACTGGTGATGAAGTAGCGCTAATGTTGGAAGCATGGGATAACAAAGACAGATGGATCGCGACTGTTAATTTTGATAAGCAACAACTTGTCTCTCAGCACCGTTTGCATGATGAGGCATGGGTAAACTATGCACACAACGATTTTGGCTGGTTTAATAACTCTAACACGCTTTATTATTTATCAGAACAAAGTGGCTACAGCCATGTTTATAGTAAGCCTCTCAATGGTAAAGCAACGCAGTTGACTAAAGGGAAATACGTCGTATCAGACTTAACGTTAGCTAAGAACGATGGACATATTTATTTTAAAGCGAATGTAAAGCACCCTGGGATCTATGAAATATATCGTGTTGATACACAAACAGGTGAACGAGAGCAACTAACAGACTTAAATGGCATGACTGATTACAGTCTGAGCCCTGATGAAAGCAAGCTACTGTTAACACATTCTAAAGTGATGATGCCTGAAGAATTGTACATATCACAGACGAAACCTAATGCAGTAGCAAAGCGCGTTACGCATACAGTTTCAGACGCATTTTTGAATAAAAAACTTGTTGCACCAAAGATTGTTGCTGTACCTTCAAGTCACAGTGAAGAACCTATCTATTCAAGAGTATATTACCCAACTGACTACGTTGAAGGAGAAACAGGCAAAAAGCGTAAGGCCGTTATTTTTAACCATGGTGCAGGATATACGCAAGACGCGCATATGGGATGGTCATACTACTTTAGGGAGTTTATGTTCCATTCATTGCTTGCAAATGAAGGCTATGTGGTAATGGATATGGATTACCGCGCGTCAAAAGGCTACGGCAGAGATTGGCGAACTGCAATATATCGCCATATGGGTAAACCAGAGATTGAAGATTTAGTCGATGGTGTGAACTGGATGGTTGAAAACACCAATGTAGACAGAGAAGCCGTTGGTACTTATGGTGGCTCTTATGGTGGGTTTATGACCTTTATGGCTCTGTTTACTCAACCTGATGTATTTAAAGCGGGTGCGGCTATTAGACCTGTGACAGACTGGGCTTATTACAACCATGGCTATACCTCTAATATATTGAACCACCCAGATGTTGACCCGATTGCGTATGAGCGCAGCTCTCCAATGTACTTTGCAGAAGGGTTAAAAAACGAATTGTTGATCAATGCCCCAATGCTTGATGACAATGTGTTCTTCCAAGACGTTGTGCGTTTAGTGCAGCGTTTAATTGAACTAGAAAAAACAGGCTTTGAAACGGCCATTTACCCTATTGAACCGCATGGCTTTAGACAGCCATCAAGTTGGTTAGATGAATATCGCCGTATTTATAAGCTATTTAAAGAAAACCTTTAAGTAACTTTGCAAAACGCCAGCTTGATAGCTGGCGTTTTTGTTATATGCCTGTGAAAGGTGCGCTTTGTATGAATATCTGTACTTAACTAAGGTAAAAGAATTCCTTTCATGCACATAAATCATCTATTATTTCTCGGTTTTATCTATGGTTGGGTGTTCTTTATGTGGAGGCTAACAGGTTCTCGTGTTTTTTTGCTATGCAAGCCTGATTTTGTAGTTAACAATGACGATATAAATAAAATTATGCTGTCATTTGTTAATCTTTAAATTGTGGTTAATTTGCTCATCACACAAGTAGCTTATGAGCAGAGTATTGAGTCAAACATAAGGATAAGCATGTCGTTTTTCAAAAAAGTGCTGGGCAGTGTTGGTATTGGCGCTGCTAAAGTGGATGCGCTATTGGATCATAATGAACTGTCACCGGGCGAGACGCTGAGTGGTGTAATTAAAGTCATTGGAGGCAAGGTTGCACAAGAGATCAACAAAATTGATTTGGATGTTATGTGTAACTATACGTTTGAGTATGAAAACAACGAGGGTGAAGAAGTCATAGAGGTCAGAGAATACAGGCTTTCCCAGTTTCAATTGAATGAAAAATTTACGATTGAGCCAGAAGAAGAAAAGTACCTTCCATTTGCTTTTCAATTAGAGCTAGAAGCCCCTATTTCTGTTGGACACTCAAGAACGTGGCTTGAGACGAACCTAGATATCGATATGGCGATTGACAAAACAGATAAAGATTATATCTATGTTGTACCTAGCGAGCTGCAGCAGGCGGTTATCAACGCGCTGTGCAATCTGGGTTTTGAACTTTACCATGCCGATTGCGAAGGTGTGGAGTCAGCGAAGTTTTCAAGGCTTCCTTTTGTTCAAGAATTGGAGTTTAAAACAACTTCTGGTGATTTTCACGGCAAGTTTGACGAAGTTGAACTGGTTTTTTTCAATAAAGGAGCGCAACTAGAGGTGGTTTTTGAGATAGATCGAAAAGCGCGTGGTTTTGCTGGTTTTTTCAAAGAATCACTTGATTTAGATGAGTCAAAGGTGAGGTTAGTCGTAACGCAAGATAATATTGAAGCCCTAGAGAGCATTATCTATGACATGCTAGAGGCCAACACATAATTTAAATTTTTAAGATAAGGTGGTCAGGCCTTTTCAATAACAGCGCCTAGCGTCGATTGCTGGTCTGACACTTGCGTCAAAGTGTGCCCACTTAGTTATCCTTAAATAAACCCTTCTACTGTGCCTTATATGGGCTCACATCAATGCATTAGCGAAACAAAAAACCATTTAACCTGTAAGTTCTGTATAAATAATGTACAGCAAAAAATAAATTAGCAAAATAAATTAGTTAGGCTAAGCTTTTTTAGGAAACAGCCTTTTTACGCTAATTTTTTGCTGAACGCATATTTATTGTCACTTTAGTTCTCTTATCAAACATAGAGAAAACGCGTAAATACTCAGCATGGCGCGCACTGTAGTCGTCTACTTATGCAGTTAGAGTATGAAGAACTTTTTTGTTAATATGTTGTTTTATTTTTGTTTTTATGATTACAATTAAAACCACTTAGTTGAGTCTATCTGTAGGTCTAAGACTGTTAAGTTGTAAGGAATTATTTGTAGTTCTGCTGTCGTTTAAACGAGATATGTGATTTCTGCTTGACTCTTAAATAAATGTAACTAATTGACATAATGCGAATTAGTTAAGGCGGGAGTAGTTGACTGGTATTTTACTTTACTAGTTACCCAAGGAAGTACAGCGATTGAGTTTTGCACAAACTCATTTGTTGTACTAAACACATTAATTGGTTTTTATCAGTTATAACTCGTAAACGTAAGGTGCACTTTTTGAGCGCTTTGCTAAACGTTGATGGGCACGGAATGAATACAAATATCGTAGCGTCTTTGGTCAAACTGGCTAAGACTCGTGGCAATGATGTCGCATATCAATATTTCTTCGAAGATGGTCAGCCTTGTAAAACACTCACATACGCTCAACTCGATCATAAAGCCAGGTTGATTGCAGCTGGCCTTAAACCTCACTTTAGCAAAGGCGATAGGGCATTGCTGCTTTACCACTCAGGATTTGAGTTTGTTGAAGCATTTTTTGCGTGCCTTTATGCCGGTGTCATTGCTGTGCCTGCATATCCTCCCAAGAAAAATCAAAATATCGATAGGTTACGCAATATTATTGAAGACGCGGGCGCTTTAGGTGCGCTGACGACTGCAAAAATATACGAAATTGCAGGGCCATTGTTTGAATCTGAGCAGGGGTTGCAATCATTGCCCTTGTTTACCACAGATGAACAGCTGTGTAATTGTGCTGCCCCACTTGATTGGCAAGATATAGCTGTACTGTCCGATGACATTGCCTTTTTACAATATACATCTGGGTCGACGGGTAATCCTAAGGGCGTAATTGTTGACCATGGAAACATCATTGATAACGAACAAATGATGAAAGAAGCGTTTGGTCACGATGAACATACGCCGATTGTCAGCTGGTTACCTCATTTTCATGATATGGGACTCATTTTTGGCATTTTGCACCCGATTTACATTGGTTCAAGCGCCGTACTTATGAACCCAACCTATTTTTTACAAAAGCCGTTTCGTTGGCTCAAATTGCTTAGTGAGAGCAAAGGAGTAACCTCCAGTGCCCCGAACTTCGCTTACGATTTATGTGTTGAGACAGTCAAAGAGAGTGAGCTTGCATTGCTCGATCTTTCTCATTGGCGCAGAGCATTGAATGGCGCCGAGCCTGTACGAGCGAGCACTCTTGAGCGATTTTATCAAAAATTTAAAGCTTGTGGCCTAAAGCGCGAGGCGTTATCTCCGTGCTATGGAATGGCGGAAACAACCCTGTTTGTCACAGGTAATAAACTAGGAGACAGTGCAAAAATATTGCGTTTGGACGCGAAGAAGCTGCAACAAGGTCAAGCTATACCTATACCAATCACAGAGGATCAGCCTAGCGTCGCGTTTTGCGATTTAAAACACGATAAGCCAGCAACTGAATACCATGCGGTGTCGTGTGGAATAACATGGCATGACCATGAAATAGCCATTGTTGATCCTAAAAGCAAACGACGGTTAGACGATGGGTGTGTTGGTGAGATATGGATTAATGGACCGAGTGTTGCAAAAGGGTATTGGCAGCGAGCAGAACAAACAGTAGATGTATTTGAAGGTTATATAGACTCAGAAGAACATCGGCCTTATTTACGTACCGGTGACCTTGGCTTTTTACATGATGGGGAGCTTTACGTAACTGGCCGTGATAAAGATGTTTTGATATTTAGAGGAAAGAATCACTATCCACAAGATATCGAGCTTAGCGTTAGCCTTGCTGATAATGCTTTAGACGGCAATGGTAGCGCCGCGTTTTCAATAACTACCGAGCAGGGTGAAGAAGGTTTAGTGGTTATTCAGCAGGTTAAGCGAACTGCTATCAGAAAGTTAGATACCGATAAGGTATTGTCAGCCATAACCCAAGCTATCATTGACAATCACGGTATAACGCCTCATGCGCTGTTACTAGTAAAGCCTGGCCGTATTTTGAAAACGTCGAGTGGAAAAATTCAACGCCAAGAAAATAAGCGCAATTACTTACAAAATAAATTCGACCCAATTGCGAGTCGCAAAGCACTGAGTAATTCTAACGAACAAAATACAGATAATAACAATGTTACTAATGTACCCGGT
Source organism: Pseudoalteromonas sp. A25 (assembly GCF_009176705.1). Taxonomy (NCBI): domain Bacteria; kingdom Pseudomonadati; phylum Pseudomonadota; class Gammaproteobacteria; order Alteromonadales; family Pseudoalteromonadaceae; genus Pseudoalteromonas; species Pseudoalteromonas sp. A25. The sequence goes on from NZ_AP021846.1 coordinate 1,862,521, forward strand.
GATGATGATAAACGGCTTTTAGAGGTGAGCGTGCAACGCGCATTGTGCGAAGTTATTGCTACAGAAATTGAAAGCCAGAGTGAACAGCTAGACGTTGATGCTTCATTTCAGTCACTGGGTATTGATTCGATGAAAGCCGTGCGTGTGTCTGGTGAGTTGATGGAATTACATGACGTTGAGCTTGAACCTACCGTTTTGTTTGAATACCCAACGATTGCACTGCTGGCAAAGCATTTATGCGAGTTTGAACAAGTTCAACATGCTTTTATGGGTTCAAAGGTTGATGCAACGTTTAGACAAAAATCCAATCTTAATAATTCATACAACTTATCTGTTGGTCAGACAGGGCAAGAAGACATTGCAGTAATAGGTATGGCTTGTCGATATCCCAAAGCAAATAACCTGCAACAATATTGGCAGCTTTTAGCACAGGTGGGCTGTTCAATATCTGCAGCAGACTCATCACGTGAACATCTTTGCCCTAATTTTGATATGAATAGGTTAGGAGGCTACCTAGACGATATTGATTGCTTTGATCCAACAATGTTTGCCTTGTCGCCCTCTGAGGCTAAGCATATTGACCCTCAGCATAGAATACTACTTGAGACGTCATACCATGCCATTGAGTCTGCGGGTTTATTGCCAGCAGAGCTATATGGTCAGGAAGTGGGGGTGTATGTTGGTATCTCTCAAAATGACTATTTTGGGATCTCTCACAAAGCGCAATCCGAAAACCCATATTTAGGAACTGGAACGGCGTTAAGTATCGCAGCTAATCGACTCTCATATACATTCAATTTTACGGGCCCAAGTTTGGCAATTGACACGGCCTGCTCATCGTCACTTGTTGCACTGCACCATGCAATGCAAGCAATGCGTAACTCGGATCTGCCCTTAGCTATGGTTGCTGGCGTTAACCTTATTCTTAGCGATGAAGTATCTAATGCTTGTAAAAATGCACAGATGTTGGCACCAGATGGGTTATGTAAAACATTTTCAGATAGTGCCGATGGTTACGTTCGTAGCGAGGGAGTAGGGTGCATATTATTAAAACCGTTAGCTCATGCACTTGCTGATAACGATCCTATTTACGGTGTATTGAAAGGAAGTGCGATTAATCAAGATGGGCGAAGTAATGGCTTAACCGCCCCCAATGGCATTGCACAGCAGCAAGTGATTAAGGCTGCATTAGCTGACGCTCAAATAGAACCTGAAAACATCGACTATGTAGAAGCACATGGCACGGGCACTAAGCTTGGTGATCCCATTGAAGTGTCTGCCTTAAATAAAGTTTACGCGCAAAATCGTAATGCCACTCGCCCTTTGATAGTCGGATCTGCAAAAGCAAATATCGGGCACTTAGAGTCAGGCGCCGGTATTGCAGGGGTTATTAAAACGCTGTTGTGTTTTGAGCATAACCAGCTTCCTGGTCAACCTCATTGTGACAAGCTAAACACGCACATCCCGTGGCATAAAATTGCGGTTAGGGTACAAAATCAAACAACGCCTTGGCCCACAAATGATCAAGCGCAGCACTGTGCTGGCGTTAGCTCTTTTGGATTTGGTGGGACTAATGCACATGTTATTTGTCAAAGTGCGACACAAAACTTGGCTGCCAATCTTGACTTACAGTCACATAGTTTACCTTACATTTTGCCGTTATGTGCCAAAACCCCCGAGTCACTGATAGCGTTGGCAAAAAGTTATGGCAATACCTTACAAGGCTTAGATGCTGATAAATTTGATGCGCTTGTGTTGACTGCCGCTCATCGTCCACCATTTAAAAAAGGCGTGAGAACCGCGATATTTGCGCTTACTCAAACAGAGCTAGTGGATAACCTGACAAATTTCAATGATCAAGTAGAAGCATGGCAGGCAGTCCCGCCCAAACAGATATTTTTATTTACAGGACAAGGGACTCAATATGCGCAAATGGGTAAGGCATTGTATGAAACACAGCGTGTTTTCAAAAATGCCATAGATGAATGTGATGCATTATTAAAAAGTACATTAGGCAAAAGATTAACTGAGGCGCTATATCAGGTCGGTTATGAGCATTTAATCGAGCAACCTAAATGGACACAAGTTGCTATATTTGCAGTTGAATATGCACTGGCTAAGTTATTGATAAGCCTTGGCTTAAAACCTGACGTGGTGATTGGTCATAGCGTAGGCGAATATGCCGCAGCCTGTATCGCAGGGGTGTTTTCGTTGTCTGATGCAATTACGCTCATATCTACTCGTGCCAAGCTTATGGATGGACTTGAACCGACGGGAGCTATGATATCTGCACGATGTGATGCTTCTATCGCCAAACGTTTTGTCTCTGGAAATGAAGAAAACGTTGCTATATCGGCTTTCCATGGCGTAAGTGGTGTAGTGTTTTCAGGAAGTAACGCAGCGATTGATCAGATTTGTGAGCAATTAAGCGCTAATGAGATTAAATTTAAAGCGCTCAATACGGCAAGAGCTTTTCATTCGCCATTGATGCATCCGATGCTTGCTGAGTTTGAGCAGGTTGCAAAATGTATTTCATACTCTTCACCTGTTTGTGATTTTATTTCGACTGTAACAGGAAAGCTTGAGCAACAGGCTTTGAGTACACCAAACTACTGGGTAGAGCAAATAGTTAAGCCCGTAAAATTTGCTGATGCGTTAAATGAGTTACAAAAATTTGCTCACTTAACAGTAGTTGAAGTTGGTCCAAAGCCTGTGCTGAGTACGCTGGTACAAGAGAACTTGCCCAAAGCGAAAAGCGAATTTATATCCGTTCTAAGCCCAAAAGGTGACGATAGGTTGAGGTTATTGGCAGCAATATCTAGCTTCTTTGAGCTAGGGGCGTCAGTTGATTGGCTATCTATCTATCCACAAACCGATTATCGGCGTCAACCATTACCTATCTACCCTTTTGCTAAAGAAAGGTATTGGATTGGCAGGGACGAGTTAGTTGCGAGTAGCGAAGCTTCTATTAGTGAGTATCCACAGACGCAAGACCGCACTGATGCGATTCGCCAGTTTGTACTGAAAACATTGTCAAAACAGTTATCGATTGCTGTTGAAAGCATTGATATTGACCAACCACTGCTAGAAATGGGTGTTGACTCATTGATGATCATGCAGGCTGTTAGAGTCTATGAGAAAGAGTTTAAATTAGACTTTAGTGTTCGTCAGTTTTACGAAGAGTTAAGCTCTGTAGCGCGACTAGTTGAGTATATTGAGCTTAATAGTGACTATTTAACACAGCCTAAGGTTGCTAGCAAAAGTCATCAAGAGTTAGATAAAAATGTTCAAGATACTAGGAAAGAGTCAGTAGCAGTCAGTGACTCATCTTTAAGCGAACAAGCGATCACCGCTATTTGCCGCGAACAGCTACAGGCAGCCTCAAACGTAACCTCTGAACAAGCACGAATTAGTGTCGAAGCGATTGCAACAAAGCAACTTCAGATGATGCAAATTGCTTTGACGGGTAATACGCAGTTTTCAAATAAAGTTACTCAACCTTCTCCTGCGCCCAAATCGGCTCTAGTTCAAAAAAATACCGTGTTACCAGGTTTTCAAGCGAGGCAGATGAGTGCATCAAACGACAGTGAGCACATTAAACTTCATCAGTTGAGTTTAGCGAGCCAGTATTGTGCAAAAACAACTAGCTCAAAAGTGAAAGTAAGTGAACACCGAATGCATTTAGCCGATTGCAGGGCGTCAGCAGGCTTTAGGCTATCTAGCAAAGAAATGCTTTACCCTGTGTTTTCAAAGCGCTGTGCTGGCTCTCGGATCTGGGACATTGATGACAACGAATACATCGATATAACGATGGATTTTGGGGTTAACTTATTTGGCCATAAGAGTGAATTTATCACCCAAGCATTGTATGAGCAAATTGATGCTGGCCTGCAGTTAGGCCTCGCCAGCCCATTGGCGTGTGATGTGGCTGAGCTTATTTGTGAATTAACCTCTTTACAGCGGGCAACGTTTTGTAACTCAGGCACTGAAGCGGTAATGACAGCAATACGTTTAGCCCGATGCGTTACGAAGCGTTCAAAAATAGTGCAGTTTAATGGCGCTTATCATGGTCATTACGATGGTACGCTCGCGCATCCTGCACCGCAAGAAAATGGTGTAGAGCCAATGTGTGCCGGGGTTCGTCAAGGTGCTATTGCAGATAATCTAGTACTGGATTATGGCTCAGACGATGCGCTTGAGATCATTAGGCAAAATGCAGATTCAATTGCGGCAGTATTGGTTGAGCCAGTGCAAAGTCGTCATCCACAGTTACAGCCTTGGGGGTTTTTACATGCCCTAAGAGCCCTGACCCAAGAATTAGATATCGCATTAATATTTGATGAGATGATCACCGGGTTTAGGGCGCACCCTGGAGGAGTGCAAGCGATGCTTGGGATGCAGGCTGATATGGCGACATATGGCAAGATAGTAGGTGGTGGGTTGCCGATTGGTGTGGTTGCTGGAAGTGCCAAATATTTAGATGCGATAGATGGCGGCGATTGGCAATATGGCGATAATTCATATCCAAAAGTTGATACTACCTTTTTTGCGGGGACATTTTGTAAGCATCCTTTGGCAATGGCGAGTGCAAAAGCGGTACTCAGTGAGATCAAAAAACGCGGCGCTCAATGCCAAGCTAAAATTGCTGACAAAACAACTTATCTAAAAACGACCTTAAATGAATTTTTTAATCGCAATAGCATCCCTATCAGTGTGGAGTCATTTACCTCTTTATTTCGTTTTCGATTTAACCAAAACTTAGACGTTTTCTTTTATGAAATGCTCAACCGAGGCGTATTTATTTGGGAAGGACGTAATTGCTTTTTAAGTGATGCACACACCGATGAAGACGTAGAAGCAGTTATTTCTGCTGTAAAAGACAGCGTGCTTGCTTTAAAAGCAGCAGGCTACTTTGGACAAAACGATAACAGCAAGCACTTTGCTAGCAATAATGAAACATTACGTTTGACTCAAGCTCAGCAGCAATTGTTGGCTTTAGCGTTGCGTAGCACTCAAGGTGCTTGGGCATATCAGCTTCAGGGGACGGTAAAGCTGCAAGGTGTGCTTAATATCGACAGTTTAATTGAGGTAGTAGATAGACTATATCAAGTACTTCCTATTTTGAGTTACGGTGTTGACGTTGAAAGATTAAGTCTTAAAAAACAAGCTGCAGATCCGCAAAGACTTCGCTTTGAAAAGTGCGCAGTTAATGAAGACATCAGTGCAAAACTTGCTGATTTGCGATACGAAACATTTGACTTTGGTTCGCAGCAGTTATGTCGGTTTATTCTCATAGAGTCGCAGCAAAATTGCCATTATCTGACTATCGTTGCCCACCATTTGTTATACGATGGCATGGCAATCACTCAACTTATTAATGCTATTGCCCACTTTTACAATGGTGCGCTTGCGTCGGATGAGGCGCAGTTTGTTGACTTTACAGAGTATTTAGCAGCATTAAATGCGTATTGCAGTTCAACGCGTTATGACGTTGATGAGCAGTATTGGTTAAGTCAACTTAGAGATGCAGAACCAGTCGCCTTACCAACGAAAACGCATGCACCGAGTACACCGAGTTACGAGGTTGAGTCTGTAAAATACACAATTACACATCATGCAATTGATAACCTGAAAAGTCTTGCGAAGGAGTCTGGCGCTGGGGTTTTTGCAACGCAGCTCGCAATTTATATTTTATGGTTAAACAAGTTAACACGTCAGCCCATTGTCTCTGTGCTTATTCCTGTATCTTGTAGGCAATTGTTATCGGCCAATTATGATAGCGAAAACTTAGATAGCGGGTTAGTGGGTTATTGTACAAACACACTGGCCATTGTTATTGATGTTGATGCTCAACAGTGCGTAGAAGAGTTAGTAAAAGCGGTACAAAATCAACTGTTGGATGCCTTTGACCACCAATTTTATCCATACTCTGAACTTACAAACAAACCCTTAGCACTGCCTACTACCATGTTTAACATGGATAAAGTCCAAACCTTACCCCAGTTTAACAACTTGGTATGCAAACAGGTTGAGAGTCTGACTAGATATAATCAGTTTGAATTAACGTGCAACGTAACGTGTGTTGGTGAGCATTGGTCATTACAACTTGAATTTAATCGCGCTAGATTTGATAGAAGTTGGATAGACAATAGTGCCCACCAGCTAATAACTCTATTTGATAGTTTAAAAGGCTCAGATGCTTTAAATCAAAGGGTTTGCTCACTGCTGGATCAGCAAGCCTATCAAGATGTTTTGTTAACGCCACTGCAAAATGCACAGGCTGTTGATACAAGTTCACAATCGCCACGAGGCGTTTTTTTGGATGATCTGAAGCATATTGTCAGACATTCATCGCAAAAGGTGGCCGTACGCTGTGGCGACACTCAGCTCACTTACGCGCAGTTAGACGCCCGTATTAATCAAATGGCGAATTACTTTAAAGAAAAAGGCATAAGTCGCGGCGACCTCGTGGCGCTTGCTTTACCAAGGCAGACCGAGTTATTGGTGAGCGCTCTGGCGTTGCTTAAAGTTGGAGCAAGTTACTTACCACTCGATTTAGCGTATCCAAAAGACCGTATTATCGATATTTTGGAGGATGCACGTGTATCGCTGCTTGTTTGCGACGGTACAACCGAAGATGATTCTTTGATTAAAAAACTCTGCTGCGCTGCTATCAATTTAGACAATGATGCAGCAAAGATTGGGGCACAATCAGTCACCGCGATGCAGTACATGATATCGCCAGAAGATACAGCCTATGTGATTTACACCTCTGGCTCTACTGGGCGGCCCAAAGGGGTTGAGATATCACACGGGGCGTTGTCTAACTTTCTTCATGCAATGCGTCAAAAACCAGGAATGAATAGTCAGGATAGATTACTGGCTGTAACAACCTTTGCTTTTGATATCGCCATGCTAGAGCTATTTTTACCCCTCACCGTGGGCGCAGAAACAATCATAGCGAATGAGCAGATATGTAGCGACCCTGAAGCGATTGTTGATCACTTGTCTGAATATTCAATCACTATCATGCAAGCCACACCGACACTATGGCGCCTGCTATTAAACACAAGTAAGCACTGTGTCTCAGGGCTGAAAGTGTTATGTGGTGGAGAACCCCTAGAGCAAGGGCTAGCGCAGCAGATGCTTGCCGCTGGTGCAGAGCTTTGGAATATGTACGGACCAACAGAAACCACGATTTGGTCAGCCGTGAGTAAAATTGATGACGCGAATGAAATAACCATAGGCAAGGGTATAGATAACACCAGCTTGTATGTAATGGACGAGCATGCTGCCCCTTTCTCATTGCCATTACCGATAGGCGTATGGGGAGAGCTTTGGATTGGCGGGCTTGGATTAGCAAAAGGCTACCTAAATAGACTTGAGTTAACTCAGCAGCGTTTTATTGCGCATAAGTTTGACGAAAGGTTGTCACAGCGTGTGTATAAAACGGGCGACAGGGCGCGTCGCCTTGCCAATGGCACAATCGAATTGAAAGGCCGATTGGATCAGCAGGTCAAGCTCAATGGACATCGTATTGAGTTATCAGAGGTGGAGCATCATGTTTCACGGTTAATGGGCTGCACAGACATCAAAGTTGTGATCCAAAGTGAACCTAACACCCCCAGTATGTTATGTGCATTTGTCATTGACACAGGCGCGTTGTCATCATTGTGGACGTTGCCTAAGTTGCGTCAGATGCTTAGTCAATATTTGCCAAATTACATGCTACCAGAGCACCTTTGCTGGCTGAGTGAATGGCCGACAACGGCAAATGGTAAATTAGATGTCAAAGCTTTATCCGTAAATCATACAAAAACCACTAGCGTAGAAGCGCCATTACATTCACCTAAAACGTCAAGCGAGGAAAAGTTATTGCAATATTTTCAGCGCACTTTGAAAGTTGCGTCATTTTGCACTAACCAAAGCTTTTTTGACGGTGGGGGGAACTCTGTATTAGCCATGCATTTGGTCTCTCTTATCAACAAGGGTTTTGATATACGAGTGACGGTTGCTGATGTATTTGACTACCCAAGTGTAAGTTTGCTTGCACAGCGAATTGATGATCTTACGCACGCGCGAGCTGCTGCGGGCTCTGTGCCTGCGGTAAAACAGGTGAGTGACATTTTAAGCGGTAGAGACATAGGTGATGTATTAGCCGACCAATCCATGACAGAGATGGACTTATAACGATGGATAATTTAGCGATAGAGCGTTTTTTAGCGGATTTAGATAGCCGTGGTATTTATGTGTATTTGCAAAACGGGAAGCTGAAGCTGAGGACAAAGTTAGAACGAGTCCCTCAAGAGCCTTTAGCACAAATAAAGCAATTCAAAGAGCAGCTGATTAGTTATTTGAATAGCCAAAGCCAAAAGCAAGGGCGTTTGTCGAGTGCGCAGCAGAGAATTTGGTTTATTTCTCAATATGAACAGCAATCTTATGCATATAACATGGCGGGTTTGATTAAGTTCTCTCGTACTATCTGCGCTAGCAAATTGAACCTTGCTATTAATAACGTGTTGTCTTGCAATGACATATTAAAAACTAATTTCTTTGAATGTGATGAAGGCACCGTTCAAAGGGTTAATGAAAACTACACCTTTTCTTTAGACTTATCACGTATCACTGGGACGCCGTGTAAAGAACAGCTAGTTGAAAAGCTGCACAATGAGCTTAGGTATTGCTTTGACTTATCAAATGAGCTGCTAATTAGGGGCACCTTGTTTGTGGATGGATCAGAGAACCAAGGGCAGTGGTTATATTTAGCGATGCACCATATTATTGCCGATGGCTGGTCAGTTGAGCTTCTGGTTAAAGCTGTGTTGGAAGAGTTAAATGACTGCACTGAACAACGTGCCAACACCTTGCAATATCAAGATTATGTTTATTGGGAAATGCAGTTTCGCAAAACCGATGAGTACCATAATCAACTGGCTTATTGGCAAAATCAACTGACTGACTTGGCGCTTTTTGAATTACCCACTTGCCATGCGCGCGGTGCAAATAAAAGCTATCAGGGTGATACAGCGCGCTTTACTATTCAAAGCGTTGTGTTAAAGAGGTTTGAACAGACATGTAAAAAAATCGGTGTAACGCCATTCGTTGGCTTTTTGAGTGCCTACTATGTTTTGCTACATCGGTATAGTGATAAGCACGATATTACGGTGGGCGTGCCAGTTTTAAATCGTACTCAAGCTGAATTCGAAAGTATGATTGGTTGTTTTATTAACACGCTGCCGATGCGGGTAAAACTTGAATCATCACCTAACTTTGCGCAACTAGCGTTACTAGTTAAGGGTATAGTTAAAGATGGTTTAGCAAATCAAAACGTAGCTGTTGAAGACATCATTGCAACGCTAGAGCTGCCCAAATCTAGTGCGCACTCAGCTTTGTATCAGATATTGTTTAACTACAATGGTGTGACGAGTGAGTGTTTATCATCAGCAGGGTTGTCAGCTGAGCTGATTCCCCTTGAAAATCAAAGTGCTAAATACGATTTAACGCTTACTTTGTCATCTTCTGAACGTGGTGTAAGCGCAGAAATAGATTACAGCGCGCATTTATTTGATAGCCAATTTATTAACATGTTTGCGTCAGATTTTGTCGCGTTGATTGAAGAGCTTAGTGATGAAGGCGAGCAGCAAAACATTGCCACAATAAGCTTACCAAGTGTGGCGCGCTCTGTTGAGTTATTAGCACGGCAATCTAATAGTAGAGCTTTTGTAAGTATAGTTGAACGTGTTATTGAGCACGCACAAAAGGACCCGCAAAAAATTGCGTTAATCGAAGGGGCTGAAAAGCAAGTCAGTTATGCGCAGCTTGATAGAGTAAGTGCGACATTAGCTAGAGCGTTAATTACAGACTCGCGTTTTTCTCAGGATAAGCCTGTTGCTTTATTGGTTAATCGCTCAGCCAATTGCATTATCGCCATGTTGGGTATTATGCGCGCTGGTTTGGCATATTTACCGATTGAACAAAGCACACCGATAAACCGCATTCTAGAAGTTTTAGAACAAGCAAGTTGCGATCAATTAATCACTATGAATCGCAATACTTTATCAGATAATGGATCAATGGCGTTGGCCCAAGCGAGTGTCGATGTCAATTTTTTTGATGCGCTGCTAAGCGAAGCCAAACAAAAAAGTGAAGTAAATGTCAGTATCAGTGCTCAAGACTGTGCCTATGTGATGTTTACATCAGGCTCTACTGGTACACCTAAAGGTGTTTTAGTGCCTCACCGTGCATTAACAAGTTATGTTAATGGGGTAAGTGAGGTTATAGAGTTTACTGCAAATACCAGATCAGCAGTATTAACCGGACTTGCAACAGACTTATGCCTAACTGGGGTTTACCCAGTGTTGGCGGCAGGAGGAAGTATCGTCCTAATTGGTGCTGATACAGCGCAGTTAGAGCCACAACTGATTGCCGATGAACTTGCCAAACAACACGTCAATTTTGTAAAAATAACCCCATCTTTTGCCAATGAGATATTGCCAGAAGTGGTCAACTTACAAAGAACTGTAGCAGTCGATCAATGGGTCTTTGGTGGCGAACCATTACCTCAGTTACTAGTTAACTCAATCTGTCGTAACTTCCCTAATGCCAGTATTTTTAATCATTATGGTCCGACCGAAACTTGTATCGGCGTGACCGCGTGTAAAGTGACTGATAGCAGTGATTTTAACTGGGGGAGCTTCAGTATCGGAAAGCCATTTTCGCACGTACAGCTAAAGATATTGAACAGCAAGTTACAAAATGTACCTGCAGGATCGCCAGGTGAACTGTTCATAGGAGGAGAATGCATTGCGCTTGGATATATCAATGTGCCGGATCACAGTACAAGTGCCTTTGTAACGATAGGAGGGCAGCGTTTTTATCGTTCAGGAGACAAGGTTAGGCTAAACCCACAAGGAGCGTTGGAATACTTAGGCAGGTTAGATAATCAATTCAAAGTAAGAGGGTTTAGAGTCGATGTTCAAGATATAGAATCTAAGTTAAATAGCCTAAACCAAGTTAGAACTGGGGTTGTGACCTGTGTAAAACGTGAGGGAGATGCAACCCTAGTCGCATTTGTTGTCCCTGAGCCAGCAGAACTAAGTAAAGCTGCACTTAAACAAACCATTAAAACTGATTTAAAGCTACATTTACCAGAGCCAATGGTACCAAGTGTTATTGTGTTGCAAGACGAACTGCCATTGTTAGCTAACGGTAAAGTGGACCGAAAGTATTTACAAAGTCAACCGCTAACATTAGATACAAATAACTACGAAAAACCATGTGGTAACACACAGCAAAAGCTGGCTGAGATGTTCGAGCAGTTAACTGCACACGCGCACGTGGGTATACATGACGATTTCTTCGTCATAGGCGGTCACTCTTTATTAGCAATGAAACTGTTGAATAGGGTAAAAGATCACTTTGGCATATCAGTGACGCTTAAAACTATCTTTGCCAATCCTACCGTAGCTGAGTTGGCTGCATTTATTGAGGATCATGAAGGTGGGTCTTTTGCAAGTGAGCAGATCCAGTTGAAAAATGGGCGCAGTGAATTTCACAGTGGCCCGTTTCCTCTTTCTTATTCGCAGCAACGATTATGGTTTGTTGATCAGCTGCAAGGACACAGTAGCCAATATAATTTGCAGGGGGTATTTAGGTTAAATGGCCAACTGAATAGCAGGTGCCTTGAACAAGCGTTTAACAGTGTTGTTAAGCGCCATCGAATTCTTATGTTCAACTACGAGTCGGCTGAAGATGGCACAGCACAGCAATTTGAAAATCCCATTGCAAAATTTTCGCTTGTATTTCATGAACTCATGTCACTGGATACTGAGCAGCAAGCTAAACGAATTGAACAAATAATAGCGTCAGATCACCAGCATAGTTTTGATTTAGAACGCGACTTAATGATAAGGGGGCAGTTAATAACATTGCGCAATACTGAGCATCTGCTGGTGGTTACTATGCATCATATTGTGTCAGATGGTTGGTCAATTGATGTTTTGTGTAAAGAATTATCTCATTTTTATCGACAAAGCTTGAAACAGCAAGATGTGCCTTTGCCGCCTCTGACAAATTGTTATATTGATTATGTATATTGGCAACACGAACACTTTGCACTATCTGATAACTCAGCAGAGCTTGGATATTGGCGAGATAAGCTTGCCAATTTACCTAAAGTGCATGAATTACCAACCGATGTACCAAGGTGCAATGAGCCATTGCGCGGTGGAGCATTATTTTGTAAAGCAATACCAGCCAGTTTGGAATCGCAATTACGCAACTATATTAAAACGTCAGGCCACACACTATTCTTGGTATTGCAAACTGTTTTTAGCGTTTGGCTGAGCCGTTTATCACAGACGAACGCTGTGGCAATTGGCACGCCCGTATCAGGACGTGATTTGAAGCAGTTTGAAGGATTGATTGGTAACTTTATTAATACATTAGTGCTTTTTAACGAGTTTAACTTTGAGGAAAATTTTGAGCAGGCACTAACATCGTCCAAACAAACACTGAGCGAAGCTATTCAAAACCAAAGCGTACCATTTGATTTACTTGTTGAAGCACTCAATGTTGAAAGAAACATCTCTATTCATCCGATGGTACAAATTGTATTTCGGGTAAATAACCAAGTAAATGAAGCATTACAGTTAGATGGCCTAGAAGTAGAAATAGTCGAACCAAAAATACGCCAAGCCAAGCTTGATTTAGAAGTCAGTGCGATTGATACCCATGAGCAAATCATTGTTGAATGGTTGTATGACACATCACTTTGGCAACGCAACAGTATCGAGCGATTTTTCGAGCAATACTGCTATGTGCTTGAGCAATGTTTAATTCGCACTGATGCTAAATTATCTGAGCTTGAAATATGCGCTAAAGCAGAACAAGAGGCTGTATTAACGTATGCTCGCTTTGTAGAGATAGACACTTTGCAAACTTCTGGTTGGCATCAAAAATTTAGTTTAAACGCGAAGCACTACCCAGAACTAGTGGCATTAAGAGATGGCACTCAAGTACTCACTTATGGCCAATTAGAACTACTTTCAAATCAGCTCGCGCATAGCATACTCGAAATGGAGTTTTCACCCCAAAGCCGAATTGGGATTTTATTGCCCAGTGGCATAGCGATGGTTGTTAGTGTGTTAGCGATATTAAAGTTACAGCATGTTTACGTGCCTTTGCATTTAGATACGCCCAAAGCTGGGATTGCTGACATTGTTAATGATGCGAACATGGTACTGATCTTGTCGCTCACTGAAAATGCTGAGAAGTTAATTGAAAGCGGTACTGACTTTCTTATGTTGGATGATCTTTTAGAGCAGCAAAATAATTTCAGCATATATCCTACAACGTTGCCTAAGGTGAACTTATTAAACCATTCATGTGATTTGCTCAGCTACATCATTTATACGTCTGGCTCCACAGGTAAACCAAAGGGAGTGGCAATTAGCCATAATAACCTCAATATCTATTTGCAGCATGCCTGTGAGGCGTATTTAACAGAAGACTCAACGATAAAAGACTCTGTTGTATGTACACCACTTGCTTTTGATGCAACGGTGACATCGTTGCTCACGCCATTGGTAACAGGGGGAGCAGTCAACATCGTCGCAGACGACGCCAATCAATTGCCCAAGCTTACTGATTGGCTGTGTAATTCATCAACAGACTTGTTATTTAAAGTAACACCAGCCCACTTAAGAGCGGTACAGATATTAACCGACAACATGCCCACTTGTGATAGTCAGCACACGGTAGTTGTCGGTGGAGAAGCGCTGGCTGTCGAGTTAATTAGTGTATTAAAGCGCAAGTTTCCTAAAGTTAAATGGATAAATGAGTATGGCCCAACAGAAACAACGGTAGGGTCAAGTATTTATACGATTGATGCGGGTGTTTCAGTTGAGCAATTAAATTCATTTTCTGATATGCCGATAGGTTTGCCAATCGAACAAGTTGGAATGTTGGTTGTAGATAGGTTTGATCAAATTGCACCAATCAACGTGCCTGGAGAATTATTGATCTGTGGACCTTCAGTCAGTAGTGGCTACGTCAACCACATAGCGCTGAATGAAAGTAAGTTTGTTGATGTTGCCGTGCCTTTTAATAAAGGTTTTGTAAAACAACGCTTTTATCGCACCGGTGACGTGGTTAAGTGGCATTGTAATGAGGGGGGGACGCCTAGTTATTTACGCTATTGTGGTCGAACTGACGATGCCATTAAGCTGCGGGGATATCGTATAGAACCAGGTTCAATTTGCCATCATATCTTGCAGCTTGACGATATCATTGATTGTGCAGTGACCGTTGACAAAGCTCAGTCATTTTTGTGCGTACACTATGTGGCTAAGTCGGACACTGAGCTTGATGTTACGCAGTTGAAAAAGTATTTGACTGATAAGTTGCCCAGTTACATGGTGCCAAGTCAGTTCAACCAAGTTGAGAGCTTACCCCTCACAGCAAATTCAAAAGTTGATCTACAAGCGCTACATAATAGCTATATGAAAAGCGCGACTCGCCCAGCGACAAAAGCAAAGCTCACCGCATTAACGTCACTTCAAGCATATTTGTTGCAGCTTTATAGCGATGTTTTGCAAAATCCAAACGTTATGCTCGAAAGAAGTTTCTTTGATCAAGGGGGCCACTCATTATTAGCAATAAAGCTCATTAGTAGAATACGGGCAGATAAGCATTTTGATATCACGCTCGCACAATTATTTAAAACGCCCTGTATTTTGTCACTTTCAGAAGCATTGCAGCAGTGCCCATTAATAGAAGACGACGGAAAAATCATGGTGGTGTCTCGCTCAGAGCGCTTGCCGTTGTCTTATGCGCAACATCGATTGTGGTTGATTGAGCAAGTTCAACAGGGGGCTGCACAATATCACATGCCTGCAAGCTATACCGTTACAGGTAACTTAAACCTAACTGCGTTCAAACAAGCCATTGGGGCCATTATTGAACGTCATGAAGTGCTCAGAACGCATATTCTTCCTGGTAGTAGTGGCGAAGCGCCCGAACAACTTATAAATGAATGCTTTGATGTGCCCTGCGCGGTGCATGACTTATCGGCAATCGGCGCAGATGACGCAGAAAAAGAATTAAACAAGTTAATAAATGAAGCACAGCAGGGGCGATTTGATTTAACGCGCGATGTATTGCTGCGCGTTTTGATAGTTAAAATGTCTACCGAGCATTATTACTTGCATTTTAATATGCATCATATCGCCAGCGATGGTTGGTCTATGACGATTTTGCTTAAGGAATTTATTGCATTTTATCGTCACTTCAACGAACAGCCCGCTCATCAATTGGAAGAAAGGCCGATGCAGCCATTACCCGTTCAGTATGCTGATTTTGCGTATTGGCAAAGACAAGCTACGCATCAAAAAGCTATTGAGCAGTCGTTAAGTTATTGGCAAACGCAATTGCGCAACTACCCAAGTTTACATCAGCTACCGTTGGATAAGCCAAGGCCTTCTGTGCAACAGTTAGAAGGGCAAACAGTTAGCCAGCTTTTACCATTAAGTCTCACTAATGCGATAAACCAGCAGTGTGCTGAACAAGGCGTTACGCTGTTTATGTGGTTGCATAGTGTTTTTTCGCTATTAGTTATGCGCTTTAGCCACACCAAGGATGTTTTAATAGGATCGCCAGTGGCGGGCAGAGAGCAGCCAGAAATATCAGACTTAATAGGCTTCTTTGTTAATACTATTGTGATTAGAGCACAGTCTGCAGAAACGCAAAGCTTCGAGGCGTTTTTACAGCAGCAAAAAAAGGTAATTGTTGATGCATTTAAACATCAGGCAGTGCCGTTTGAACAGTTGGTTGAAATTTTGCAGCCCGAACGAAATCTGGCGCATCAACCTCTGTTTCAAATTTTGTTTGCTTTACAAAGCAACGAGGAGACAGAGTTTAAACTACCTGATCTGCAGATAACACAGTTACCAACACCTTCTCACAATATGAAATTTGACTTAGAGGTGAATGCAATAGAGCAAGAAAGTGGCATTGAATTACAATGGAACTTTGCCACCTCATTGTTTAAACGAAGTAGCATAAAAGCGATGGCTGACTCATTTGGCGTTATGATCCAAGCGTTAGTAGATAAGCCATCATTAAATACCTCTGTTGTTCCATTACTCACACTAGAGCAGCAAAAGTATCTAGTTAGCGCTCATACGTATCATCAAAACAATTCCGCTCGAAGTGCTGTGTTAGCGTTGTTTGAGCAAATGAAAAACGAGCAAGCAGAGCGCTTGGCGGTTATATCACCCGATGGTTGCCAATGGCGTTTTTATGATTTACAGCAACGCGCAATGCAACTGGCAAGTGTTTTGCGGCACAACAATGTTATGCCCGCAGATAGAGTCGCGCTTTGCTTACCCCCTTCAGCTGACATGATTGCAGCAATGCTTGGTGTATGGTTTGTGGGGGCGACGTATGTTCCGGTCGATCCCAAATTACCAACAGAGCGGTGCCAATATATTTTGCACGATGCCCAGGTTAATTGTGTGATTTTGAATGAGGTTACATCATCTAATGAAGTTTTTGGGAAATCGCTCGCGCTTGATATAGCAATGGTCAACATGGATGAGCTTGGTCAAAGCCATAAAGTGGAGCAAGTCAGCCCAATAGTTCACGATGGACTTGCTTATATTATTTATACGTCTGGTAGCACCGGAAAGCCTAAAGGGGTAGCAATTAGCCATAAAAGCCTTGAGGTATATTTAAATCATGCTGTGACTAGTTATTTAGATAGCACCATTAACATGGCTGTTTTAAGTACACCTATGGCATTTGATGCTTCTGTTACAACGATTTGGGCGCCATTGTGCAGTGGTGTGCCAGTGAACGTGTTGGCCGATGACAAAAACATCATCGCTTCATTGGCTGATAGGGTGTTTTCATCAGCACCTGCGCTTTTTAAACTTACACCCGCGCACTTACAAGGGCTCTTACATGAGCTGCCGGCAAAACCAGTAATGACTCGCCATATGATGGTTATTGGAGGCGAAGCGCTAAGTGTAAAAATGGTAGAGCAACTGAGTCACTATTTACCCAATTGTATGTGGTTCAATGAATATGGCCCGACTGAGGCAACAGTCGGCACCAGTATTTATTGTGCCAACAAAGATAACATTCAAGCGCTTACGCAGCTGGCTGAGCATACGGTTCCTATAGGCCGGCCAATAGCTAATACCCAACTGCTTGTGTTAGATGAACACAAACAGTTGGTGCCTCCTGGGGTGATGGGTGAGCTTTATATTGCAGGCGCAAATTTGGCGCAAGGTTACTTTAATAATATTAAGCTAACTGAACAAAAGTTTACGGAAATACAGCTACTTGAACATGATCAACCTATCCGCTGTTATCAAACCGGTGATCAGGTTCGTTGGTTAACCGATGAAAATGCGCAGCCGACTCAGTTACAGTTTTATGGACGATATGATCGCCAGATAAAACTCAGAGGCTATCGCATTGAGCTGGGTGAAATAGAAAGTCACTTAGAGAAACTCCCTGAAATTAGTCAAGCGGTTGTGCTACTTAATAAACAGCAACAAACGTTAGAAGCATTGGTTACATTTAAAAAAGGCATACCAGAGCTAATTGACCATGACTGTTATGTGTTAGAGCGGGCGTCGCTAGACCCTATGTTACAACGCTTAGCAACCACTTTGCCTCACTATATGCAGCCTAACAAGGTTATTGCATTAAAAGCTATGCCCCTTACTGTAAATGGCAAAGTAGATACCAACAAGCTAAAGGCAATAAGTAGTCAAAGCGTGGTCAGTACACAGCAAGTGGCACCACGCAACGAGTTTGAAACTGCTTTGGTCGAAATTTTTTCATCGCTACTTAATGTTGATGGAATAGGCATTAGTGATAGCTTTTTCGCACTTGGTGGGCATTCTTTAATTGCCACGCAATGTGTGTCTATTATCAAAGAGCAGTTACAGGTAGACATTCCGGTGAAAGTGTTGTTTGAGCGACCGACGGTGGCGGCGATATCACAGTGGTATGCAATTAATCACGCTGCTGGAGATGCTTCTTCTAATAGCGACACAAGCGATACCTCTGAAGAGATGTTTTTATGATGAATGAGCAAACATTACATATTGAAAACTTGATCGGTGAAGCGCTCGCAGCGGGGATCACTTTATATGAAAAAAACGGTGGCCTCGCGTTTAAACAAAAAGCTGATTTTCCACCTGAGCTCAAATCACGCATTGTTGCGAATAAAGATCAGATAATCGCGTACTTTGTTCAGCAAAAATCAGTTAAATGCGCTGAGACAGGTTTGTCTCAAGAGATAGTACCTGCAGTTAGGCCAGCAAAGTTGCCACTGAGTTTTGCTCAAGAAGGACTTTGGTTTGTAGAGCAACTACAAGGTGGTGAGCAATATTATATGTCGGCTACCTTTAAACTGATTGGCGATTTGGACGAAGCGGTGTTTAAGCAAACAATTGCACAAATTGTAGCTCGGCATGAAACGCTCAGGACACAGTTTGTGGCAGATGAACATGGTGTACCACAGCAGGTTATCTTGCCGGCAATCACAGTGCCATTGCGTGTTGTTGATGCATACCAATTAGAAAAATCCAATAAAAATAATCAACAAGCCTTGTTAGAAAAAGTAAGCCAGTTAATTGAAGAGTTTAAAAACGAGTCGCTCAATCTTGAGGTTGGTCCGCTTTTTCGCGTTTTGTTGGTAAAGCTAGAGACTGAATACAGGTTGACGTTTAACATGCATCATATCATCTCTGATGGTGCATCTTTAGATTGTTTGATGGGTGAAGTCGAAACTATATATAGCGGCTTACTTAAAGATAAGTTGTACAAAACGCAACCGCTGCCTATTCAATATGTTGATTATGCACTGTGGCAAAGACAAACATTAAGCGAAGCGTATTTGCGTAATGCACTGACAGCACTAAACGATAAGTTGTCGGATTTAGAACCTATCTTGTCATTACCAACCGATAGGCCGAGACCCTCAGTGCAGACAAACTGTGGCCGAATTTACCGCCAACAGCTTGATAGCGCAATCATCAACAAGTTAAAACAGCAGGTAGCACAGCATCAGGTTACGCCATTTATGTGGGTGTTGAGCTGTTTTATGCTGTTCATTGGTCGCATCAGTCAAACTAATCATGTGGCAGTGGGTACGCCCGTTTTAGGGCGCAACCACCCAAGTTTAAACAATCAAATTGGGTTATATGCAAATACAATAGTGATACCCGCTGAACTTGAAGATGACAGTGAGTTTTGCCAGTGGTTGCAAAAGCAAAAAGAGTCGATACTAGAGGCGTTTGAATACGATGTCGTACCATTTGATAAACTTGTTGAGGCGCTCAATTGTAAACGAGACTTAAGTCATCACCCGCTAGTCCAAATTTTATTTACGTTAGAACAAACCAGTCGCAGTAGCTTTGAGCTACCCAATTTAACAATTGAAGAGATCACGCCGCTCAGTAGCCAGCAGTGCGCTATTAAATGCGACTTAGAGCTTAATGTTCAGTTGTCTAATCAAAGCATGGTATTAAATTGGAAATTTGATGATGCGCTATATGACATAGAAACGATTACGCACTGGGCAGATAGCTTTGTTTTAATGCTAAATACGGTATGTACAAATGCAAGTACGCCATGTGCACGCATACCGCTTTTAAAGCAAAATGAAATCCAGAAAGTGTTACAGCAAGGGCAACAATACAATGATGTACAGTGGCCGAACACTGAAAATTTAGTGACGCTGTTTGAGCATCAAGTTCGGCAGCATCCTAAACGATTGGCCATCACAGATGAGCATGGCTCTATGAGTTACCATGAACTTAATGCTCGAGCTAATCAAATTGCACATATCCTAATTAGTAAAGGTGTGCGCAAAGAGCAGCTTATACCAATAAGTGTAAGTCGTAATGCCGATATGATAGCTACCTTGCTGGCCATTTTAAAAGCAGGCTGCGCATACGTGCCTATTGACCCAGACTATCCGGCAGATCGAATCGAGTATATTGTCAAAGATGTGGGTGGCGAACTTTTAGTGTGCGATAACACAAGTGTTGGTGTGTTTAACTCTTTTGGCATGACAGTTGTTAACATCCATGATTTTGCGAAGCACGACACCCCAGTAGATGTTGATAATCCAAGTGTTGGGCTGTTACCACAAGACCTTGCTTACATGATCTATACATCAGGCACGACAGGGCGACCAAAAGGGGTGCAGATTGAACACCGCAACGTGGTGAGGTTGTTATTCACAGAACCACGTCTGTTTGATTTTGATGAGCAAGACGTGTGGACATTATTTCATTCCTTTTGCTTTGATTTTTCTGTTTGGGAAATGTACGGCGCGTTATTGTTTGGCGGTCGTTTAGTGATTGTTAGT
This sequence comes from Pseudoalteromonas sp. A25, assembly GCF_009176705.1. Taxonomy (NCBI): domain Bacteria; kingdom Pseudomonadati; phylum Pseudomonadota; class Gammaproteobacteria; order Alteromonadales; family Pseudoalteromonadaceae; genus Pseudoalteromonas; species Pseudoalteromonas sp. A25. Next base: position 1,882,913 of record NZ_AP021846.1, read on the forward strand.
AAAGAGCTCAGTAAAGACAGCGTGGCATTTGCAAAGTTACTGTTAGAACAAAAAGTGACTGTACTTAATCAAACTCCAAGTGCATTTTATGTATTGCAAGATAGCATGCTCAAACTAAATGATGTGATGCGTGCACAAAGTTGTATTCGTTACGTTATTTTTGGTGGTGAAGCCTTGCACTGTGCAAAGCTTTTACCTTGGGCTGAACAATTCAATGATTGTAAGTTAATCAATATGTACGGGATCACTGAAACGACCGTACATGTTACTTACAAGCAAATTACCCTTAACGAAATTGCGCAAGGTGCTAGTAACATAGGCACACCTATACCTACAACAACCTGCTATGTATTAGATAAATACCTACAACCATTGCCCTATGGCGCTATTGGCGAGTTATATGTTGGCGGTGAAGGTGTCTGTCGTGGCTATTGGCAAAAAGAGTCACTAAACCAACAACGGTTTATTACTAACCCTTTTTGTAATGATAACAGCAAGCTTTATAAAACAGGGGATTTGGTGCGCTTGCTCTGTAATGGAGAGTTACTCTATGTAGGGCGGATTGATGATCAGGTAAAGGTTAGAGGCTACCGTATTGAGTTAGGTGAAATAGAAAACCAGCTACGCACGCACCCAAGGCTTGGTGAGGCAGTAGCGCTGCTCAAGCAAGATAAGACGCTAGGTGCCAGCATTTGCGCATTTGTTGTGCTAGCCGCAAAAGCAACATTTGATGACTTAACATCTGAAGTTCAGGAGTATTTAAGAAAAACACTGCCTGAATTTATGATACCGACCAAAGTTATCGCTGTGTCAAAACTCCACCTAACAGGTAACGGTAAAGTCGATAAAAAAGCGTTGTTATCATTAGACTCGCAAGAACTTGAAATGGCGCCTTTTAGTGCTCCAAGTTCTGAATCTGAGAGGCTAATCGCAGCGTGTTTTGCAAAAGTACTTAATTTGGAAGAAGTGGGTCGAGATGACCACTTTTTTAGGTTGGGTGGGCATTCATTATTAGCGGCGCAAGCGGTTGCTCAACTGCGCGAAAATGCAAAACTAAACATTACGCTTAAAGACTTATTTCAACGCCCACAAGTTAAGTCATTAGCGATGCTTGCCAAGCATAATCAACATATTGAAAACCAACCAATTGACGAAATAGCTCTTAAATGTCGAGAGCATAACAAAGCAACTCCGTTATCGTTTGCACAGCAGCGACTATGGAGTATCGATAAGCTTCAACAAGGCAGTTTTGAATATCATATGAGCTCGGCCTTCGAGCTCTCAGGTGAATTAAATATTGATGCATTTACACAAGCTTGGTATGCGCTGATGAAGCGCCACGAGGTGCTAAGAACGTGCATTATAACGTCGCAGCGTGGTGAACCATATCAACAAGTACAGCAAGACTATGAGGATATTGTTCATTATGTTGATGCCACAACACTGACAAAAACACAGCAACAAACTCTTTGGCTTAAAATACTCAGAGATGACAGACAAACTCCATTTAGGCTTGATCAAGATGTGATGTTGCGTGTGACGCTATTAAAGCTGGGCACTAACAAATATCGACTACTCGTTAACATGCACCATATTGCCAGTGATGCACAATCGTTAACTATCTTGGTTAAAGAATTTACCCAGTTTTATCACAGTTATGCATTTACGCATGCCTTACCCGATACACTAAGAACGCCGTTGCCCATTCAATACCGAGACTATGCCATTTGGCAAAGGGGTGCCTTGACTCAACAAACTCTAGAGGAGCATGGCCGGTTTTGGTTGAACATGCTTGATGGCGCGCCACCTGTTCACCAACTGCCTTTAGATAAGCCAAGAAGTAAGCTTTTGGTAACTCAAGGTGCGCTATATAAACAGCAGTTTGAAAAGCAGCTCAGTGCTGCCATTCGTGCACATTGTCAACGTTTAGACGTAACATTATTCACTTGGCTACATACGGCATTTTCGCTGGCGGTTGCACGCTTTAGCCAGACAGACGATGTGGTAATTGGTAGTCCGTTTTCTGGGCGCAACCATACTCAGCTAGAACATTTAATTGGTTTCTTTGTAAATACATTGCCTATACGCACAGTGATCCCTGAGGATGTTAGTTTTGAGGCATTACTCGTTCAACAAAAGCACCTTTTGCACGATATTCATATGCATAAGGAAATGCCATTTGAACAGATCATTGAAAGGCTACAGTTAAATAGAGACTTGAGCCATCAAAGCGTGTTTCAGCTTACGTTTTCTGTTAATTCAAATCAGCAAACTGCGCTTAAGTTACCTGCATTAGAAGCGAAACCTATAGATGAACATGCGCTGAGCGTTAAGTTTGATATTGAACTGAGCTGCCATGAAAACGATGACCACATGCAATTCAATTGGGTTTACAACAAGGCGGTATTTGATAAGCAAACAACTATGTCTTTGGCTAATACATTTTCAGTGTTAGTTGAGCAAATAGTAACGCATCCTAATACACCGGTGAGACAGCTTTGCTTACTCACCCAATCACAGGCGATACAACAAGTTATTAGCGGGAGGTATACAGAGCAAACCGACACCCGTACGGTAATTGATGAATTTATTGATAGAGCGACATCATTACAAGACAAGCCTGTACTGATTGAACCTAATAATAACGAAAGCATATGCTACAACCAACTACACGTGCGCAGTAGTGAGTTGGCGCAGTATTTGATTAATAATGGCTTAAAACCTGAGCAACGTGTGGTAGTAAGTATGGCGTTTAGTGATAACTTACTTGTCGCTATGCTTGGTATTTTAAAAGCAGGAGGGTGCTATGTGCCGGTTGACCCAAACTACCCGCAACAAAGGATTGGCTTTATAAGTGAAGACTGTAAGGCGGCATTTGTTATTACCTACCACGAGCACGCTGATAAATTTAGTCACGTTAAAAACTCCAGTGCGCCTATTATTTGTGTTGACGATTGTCGAACAGCCAAGAAGATAAGCGAGCAAGCTCAGCAAAAATGCACCTTGCCAAAAGTTAATGCGCAACAGTTGGCATATGTAATTTACACCTCAGGTACAACGGGAAAGCCCAAGGGTGTGATGATCCCACATCGTGGTTTAATGAACCTGTGTTCATGGCATAACCATACATTTCAAGTCAGTGAAAATAGTGTTGCAAGCCAAACGGCCAATATTGCCTTTGATGCAGCAGCATGGGAAGTGTGGCCGTATCTATGCGCAGGAGCAAAGATACTTGCAGTGCCTAGACCTACATTAAATGCGCCGATCCAATTCGCAGAACTATTGTCTCAGTACAAAGTAACGCATTGCTTTTTAGCCACACCAATTGCCGAAGCTATATTAGCGGATGAGGGTTTTACCCCGCAGTATTTGAATTACTTGCTGGTCGGTGGGGATAGGTTAAATAGAGTTGATGTGTCAGCTTTACAATTTAAGGTCGTCAATAACTACGGGCCTACAGAAGCATCGGTGGTGACAACGTCTGGATTGGTAACAGAGTCAAAAACGCAGCCAGATATTGGTAAACCAGTAGACAATACCAGCCTATTTATACTTGATAAGCAAAGGAAACCTGTACCGACAGGCATGATAGGTGAGCTATATATTGCAGGTTCAGGTTTGGCTCGGGGTTACTTGAATCAAGATGATTTGACCGCATCACGGTTTATTACGCTAACCACGCCAGCCAATGAGTCTGTAAGAGCTTATCAAAGTGGTGATCTGGTCAGGCAACTCGAAAATGGCAAAATTGCCTATGTGGGAAGAGTTGACAATCAAATCAAATTACGGGGCTATCGCATTGAACTTAGTGAGATTGAACAAGTGCTTGGTTCATGTCCTGAGGTTAATGAATGTGTTGTACAGGTGTGTTCGTTAAACGGCGGAGCTAAACAGCTAGTTGCATTTTTGTGTTTTGATGCAAAGTATCATTGTGAAACGCATATCATCAATATCGCGAAAAAGAGGGTATCAAAAGCGTTACCAAGCTATATGCATCCTCGCCATTATGTTGCACTCAATACTGTGCCACTTACCCCTCATGGAAAAATTGACCATCAAGCATTGATCCGAGAGTTTAAGTCGCTTGACGAGCAAAGTGCACGTCAAAGCGTTGTCCATGAGCAAAGTGATAGTAGTCAAACCCTAGAAGGTAAATTACTCAACCTCTATCACGGTGTATTGAACGCTAAGGCGCTGCGAATTGATGACGACTTTTTTGCTTTTGGTGGTGATTCGATACTGAGTATCCAAATTGCTAGCCGAGCACGTGCTCTAGGAATGCAAATATCAGTGGCTGATGTATTCAACTACAATACGGTTGCGCGTCTTGCTGAGCATTTAAATGAGCAAAACAGCACCGAAGATATCGATCAGCCAGTGCCAGAACATAACGGGATTATCGAGCCTTTACCAATACAAAAATGGTTTTTTGAACAAAATTTTGAACAACCAACACACTGGAACCAAGGGATTTTACTCTCGATAGACAAGTCTGTGAGCCTCAGCCACATCGAAGCCGCTTTAGAAAACCTAATTCAGCTGCACGACAGCTTGCGTCAGGTTGTAACTCATCAAGGTGAGTTGTTCGTCAAAGCAGTTATTGCAGTGCATGAAGTAATGAAGGTTGTTGATGTTAGCAGCAAGCAAAACTGGCAATCATCGCTATTACATGAAGCAAATAACGCCCAATCAAGCTTTGAGTTTAATGCTGGGCCACTGCTTAGGGTTTGCTTTATTAAGACGCCACAAGCTGAATCTGATAATCGCTTATTAATCATTGCACATCACCTGATCATAGATGGAGTCTCTTGGCGTATCTTATTAGAAGATCTTCAGCAAGCGTGTGAGAGCATCAGTAATGGGCATCAAATTGCTCTACCAAAAAGGACTGTATCGCTTAAGCAGGTGAGTCAATTTTATTCAGAGTTAGGGCAAAAAAATAACGAGTTAAAACGCTGGCAGTCTCATGTAAAGTGTGCAGAAGCAGGCACCATGTTGAAGCTAAAGGCCTTAGAAGCGGGGCAACAGGCAAATCACATAACGTACAAGTACACATGTTTACCAGAGTTAACAGGTCCATTGTTAAAAGAAGCCAATGTTACTTACAACACTTCAGTACAGGTGTTGTTGCTAAGTGCGTTGCAATGGTGTGCTATGCAGTACTACCAAACTCATTCTCAAATTATCATGCTAGAAGGGCATGGCCGAGAGATTCTGAACCAGTCGAAAAAAGCGCAGCGCAGTGTGGGTTGGTTTACTGCGATGTATCCGTTTCATTTATTCAGTAATGCGGTTTCTTTGCACGAAGTTATTTGTACGATTAAAGAACAGCTCGCAGATACGTCTAAGGTAGCCAGTAGCTATGGAGCCTTGCGTTATTCAAACCAATCAAGAGACATTCGTCAGTCACTGCACATTGATACAAAGGATAAAATATTTTTTAATTATTTAGGGCAGCTAGACAATGCAATTAAAAGCGATGGACAGTTCAAAGATGCATTCGAGGACATAGGGGGGCTTCAAAGCGCTTGTAACCATCTTTATTACGGCCTGCAAATAACCGCAGCTATAAGCGATGGCGCGTTAAAGCTGAGTTTTGATTATGACAGCCAGAGGATTGATCATAATGAGGTAGAGCTGCTCGCTCTTAATTTTGAGCAAAGTTTAAAAGCAGTATTAACCCATTGTGCACATACAGCGTTTAGACAATACACACCGAGTGATTTTGCATTATTAAGTGATATATCGCGGTTGCAGTTAGAAAAGCTGGTAGCACCATACTCGAAAAAAGTGATATCTGATATTTACCCTCTTAGTATGCTGCAAAAAGGCATGTGGCTTGTGAGCCAGCGAAACTCATTGTGCAACGATATTCCGTACTTAGAGCAAGTTTCAATGGTACTGAGTGGGGAAGTAGATGTTGAAGCATTTAGTTATGCTTGGCAACGGGTTATACAAACTCACAGTATATTGAGAACCGCATTTGTAAAAGGTGTTGATGAGCCATTACAGTTGGTAATTGAAGATATTGAGTTACCTTTGCAAATTGATGAGCAAGAGTCGTTTTTATTGAGCGATACAAGTGAGAGTGACTATCTAAAAGGTATCGCTGAGCGTGAATACCGTCAGGGAATTGATTTGACTAAAGCGCCTTGTATGCGCTTAAGGTTGCTACCATTTGGCGAAGATCGATATGGCTTTATTTGGACTTATCACCATCTGATTTTAGACGGCTGGTCATTACCCACACTTTTTGCCAACTTACTGGCTTTTTACTCAGCTCGAATAAATGCTCAGTATATTCAGATTAGAGAAGATCATTTTAAAGATTACATCGCATATTTAGCTGAGCAAAATGCTGCTACCGAGCAGTCGTTTTGGCATCGCTATTTATCGAACGTATACGAACCGACATTAGTGAGTGAGCATATTCAGTGTGATAACAGCGATGCACCAAAGCCGCTGATGGCGCAATTAGATGTTGCTTTAGATATCCAGCAGCAGTCGAAGTTAGTCAGTTTTGCAAAAACACACGGATTTACCATAAATCACATTTTACAGGGTGTGTGGGGTTATTGGTTGAGTATTTGTTGTGATAAAGACTACGCGTTATTTGGTCAAACCATCTCCGGTCGGCCGAGTGATTTAACGCACGTTGAGGAGCGAGTCGGGTTATATATCAATACGCAAGCGGTAAAACTGGAAACCCATAAAAACGACGATGTTTTGACCTTTTTAAATCGTGTAAGGCAAACCCATTTACAGTTGTCAAACTTTACCCATAGCGCTTTAACAAATGTGCACGATTGGTCTGGCATTGATAATAGCACCGCGCTATTCGACGCTTTATATGTATTTGAAAACTATCCAACAGACCCCTTAGATAATGTTACAGACGTACCTTTTACCGTGCAGAGCCAAAATTATATTGATAACACTCACTATCCACTGACTTTGGTTGCTGGCGATTCGGATGGGTTAACACTGACTCTTTGTTATGATTTAAGCGTCTTTAGCCAAAAAGTTGCACAGCATTGCTTAGATACCTTATGCCATTTACTTAAGCTTTTTGTGACTCAGCCCTACGAGCAGTTATATAAGCTCCCGTTAATTGCAGATCCTGAGGTAACGGCACCCATAGATACTTGTAGCTTAGGCATAGGTCAAAAGGGTTTTGTTGATTTTGATATGTCGCAAAGCATACTTGAGCGCTTTGAGCAAATGGTCGCTGTATATCCAGATAAGATTGCCCTTAAGTTTTATAAACAGGGTGAATATGCTGCTATGAGTTACACACAACTCAACCAACGAGCGGATCAATTGGCTGGTCACCTATCTAAAGCCCTTTACAAGTCGCTTGCACACATGCCGAAGCAGCCTATCTTCGCGATTTGTTTAGATAAAGGTTTTGAACTGATAATTTCGGTGCTAGCGTGTTTGAAGCTTGGCGCTGCCTATTTAGTCATATCTCCACAATTACCTCATGAGCGGCGTTTATTTATCACAGACAACGCCGGTGTTATTGGGCTTGTTAGTGCAAATAACGAATGGCAAGGCGAATTACCGAAAACTGATTATTTTGATATCAATGCAATTACACATAGTTCAACGGCTGATCTAAAACCATATAGGCAGTTAATAACTGAGCAATCGCTGTGTTATGTCATTTACACATCCGGCACCACCGGCACACCCAAAGGAGTGATGATAGAGCAAAAAAGTGTGCTCAATTATGTTGCATTTCTAAGTCGGTGCTATGGCATAACGCATACAGACAACTATTTACAATTTGCCAGTAGCAGCTTTGATGTGTTCGCAGAAGAAATATTTTGTTCATTGCTCAACGGAGCGACATTGGTGATGACTGATGCCAATCAGTTATTGACAGCAAGGGGATTGGCCAAAGTATCTAACGACTGTTCGCTTACTTTGATGAGTTTACCAACGGCGTATTGGCATATGTTGGCGATGGAGAAGGTAAATTTAAGCACTCAATTAAGGGTTATCACCATTGGTGGTGAGCAAATGCAAAGAGCGGCGCTGTCTGCTTGGCAACAACATTACGGTACATCTATTCGTTTAATAAATGCTTATGGACCGACTGAAGCCACCATATCAACCACATTAAAAGACGTAACTAATGCACGTGATGAAAGAGTGTCAATAGGGTTACCAGTCGCTGGGACGCATTTGGCAATTTGCGACAAATACCACAGAGCTTTACCTAATTACTTGTCTGGCGAGCTTTATATTAGCGGTGTTTGTCTTGCTAAAGGTTACATAGCAGATACACAAAAAACCGATAGTGTTTTTATTTATGATAGGACCAGTAAAACCAGATGGTATAAAACTGGTGATAAAGTACGAGTAAACAAAGACCAAGAAATAGAATACTTGGGTCGTTTAGACGAGCAGGTAAAGGTAAGAGGTTACCGGATAGAGCTTGGAGAAATAGAACGTAGTTTATTATTAAATGAGCTAGTGACTCAATGTGCTGTCGTGGTTAGACAGGACGGCAATGGCTTAAATCAATTAGTGGCCTTCTTGGTCAGTAACGCCGATGATCTTGAGTTGTCAACTATTCGCGCTACTTTAGCTCAGCGCTTACCAGATTATATGGTCCCTCAGTATTTTGAAATACTTGATACTTTGCCATTTACCAATAACGGCAAAATCGACAGAAAATCGCTCGTTGAAAAAGCACAAACTATACAAACAAAACTAAACTACTGTGAGGGTGAGTACCTTACACCACTTCAGCAAGCATTATCAGACAGATTAAAAGCGTTACTTAAGTTAAAGGATATAAGTGTACGCGATGATATCTTCATGTTAGGAGCACATTCGTTACTTGCTATGCGCTTAGTTGGTGAGTTAAGTGATGAGTTAGATATTGACTTACCTATTGATATCGTCTTTGAAAATAAAACAATTGCAACGTTGAGCCAGGCAGTAGAAAAGTTAACTAAAGAGAGCTCTACAGAGCCTGAAGAAAAAACGCTGCTATGTTTACAAAAAGGTCAAAAAGATTACAAGCCTATCGTGTTGATTGCGGGCGCTGGTGGCTTATTAATCTCATATCAAAGTCTGGTCCAAGGACTAGATAAGCGCATTCCCGTGTTTGGTTTGCAGCCTAACGAGATAGCAGATAAAGATGAAGTATTAAGCTCGGTAAGTTTAACGGCGAGCCATTACTTATCAGAGCTAGATAAATTGAACACGAGTGGTGATATTCACATCGTTGCGCATTCATTTGGTAGTTTTATTGCTCACGAAATGGTGCAACAGGCAAAGCATAAAACGCATATTAAACTATCTTTAACCGTATTAGACACACCAGTGCCAACACAGGTAGATAAACCAACTAGCGATGAACAATGCAATCAAATAATGTTAGAAAACATAATGGCATTCTTCTCAGTGCCTTTGTCTGAAGAGCAAAAATGCGAGTATGCAGGCCTAAATCAAGCACAAAAGATGGGGTGGGCCTCTCGTATTCTAAATGCCTCAGGGTATCGCTTTTCGATTTCTCAACTCAGCTGTTTCTCCAAAGTGTTTTCTGCACAGCTAAATGCACCCGTTGCGCTAATGCCACTTTTCCCTCTTGACACAATGGAGATTATTAAAGCCAATGAGACCAACGAGTTCGAAGGCCAGTTGATAAAGCCAAGCATGGGGTGGGATAGCTTATGCAACGAAACAACTTGCTATGAAGTTGAAGGTAATCATTTGAGCATATTGAAAAAACCACACGTGGACGCTGTCGTGAGAATTTTAGAAAAGAATTATGTTTTGCATTAACATTTGTAAAATATTTGTTCTACATTGTACACCTTACCTAGTTAAAGGATGGGAATAAAATGGACCAACTACTATCAGTAAAGATGGATACAAACCAAGCGGATATCGATCATCGGATCCACGACCTTTCATCTGAAAAGCAAAGCGGTTTAGCGTGGGTAAAAAACCACGTTGATAAGGTTAACCAGTGGGTAAATGATGATGGATTTGCGGTGTTGCGTGGCCTGAACATAGTCAGTAGCAACCAATTTAGCACGATATTAGAGACTATTTTTGGTGAGCCTTTAAGCCAATATGTGTATCGTTCTTCTCCTCGCACAGCGATGAGAAACAATATATACACCACAACTGAATATCACTGCGATCAAGTCATACTTCAACACAATGAAAATGCTTATTCAAACAAATGGCCAATGCGAATGGGTTTTTTCTGTGTGGTCCCCGCTAAAAGTGGTGGCGCAACGCCACTGGCAGATAGCCGTGAAGTGTATCAAAACTTACCAATCGCATTACGCGATAAGTTTGAGCAACAGGGGGTTATGTACGTTAGAAACTACGGTGATATTGACCTGCCTTGGCAAGAAGTGTTTCAAACACACAGCAAGCATGAGGTAGAAACCTACTGTAACGCGAATGGCATTGAATATGAGTGGCACGATGACCGGCTACAAACACGGCAAAAAAGACCCGCTGTGGCTAAACATCCGCAGACGGGCGAGAAAGTTTGGTTTAACCAAGCACACCTATTCCATGCCTCTAGTATTGATGGCCAATCTTCTGAGCTAATGCGAACAAGTATTGGTGAAGAGAGATTACCTCGTAATGCTTTTTACGGCGACGGCAGTGCAATCGAGGATGACGATATACAAACAATAAACCAAGTGTACAAAGATGCGACGTTTTCTTTTCCTTGGCACAGAAACGATATTCTATTGCTTGATAACATGCTGTTTACCCATGGTCGACAAGCTTATACAGGAACGAGGAAGGTACTCGTTGGCATGGCGAAGATAGTGGGTTAACTACGAATTTTTTAAAAGATTAAACAAAATTTTGTTAGTGGTCGTGTGATTAGCAAAAAATAGACATTCATCGAAGGACATTGACAATGAATTGGCTTTTACATTCACGTTTTAAAATTACTGTATTGTGTTTACTTAGCTTAATCTTAGCCTCTTGTTTACAAAAAAAGAGTGTGGCTAAAAACACGACAATTACTGCCAGCCAGGTAGAAATGATTGCAACAACGGTCAATGATTATTGTGATAAACGTGTTTTTTTCGGCACGATTTACATAACGGCTCAAGATAAAGTGGTGTATCAGGCTAATTGTGGTCCACAAAATATACAATATGGCATTGATAACACCATAGAGTCTAAGTACCGAATAGGCTCTAATACCAAAGCGTTTGCTGCAACGATATTAATGCGGATGTTAGAAGGTAAAGACTTACGACAAGAAACCATAGGTGATCATTTACCTTGGTATCCCAAAAACCAGTGTGCGGACGTTTCCTTACATCATTTGTTGACCATGTCTTCTGGTATTGATAATTACAGCGATAACGAAGATGTCTACGATAATTATGGCTGGCGGCCCTTTTTGTATGACACAAACTTAAATTTAAATGGCCCTGAAGATTTTAGTAATCGATTTTGCACCTGTAGCGCTCAAAGCGATAAACCCTCTTTTACTCCCGGCTCTAAATACGAATATAGTAATTGTAACTATTACCTTGTCGGCAATATTATCGAGCAGTTGGCAGCGGGAAAACAAGGCGACATCTCAAGAGAGTATTGGTTTGAAAACCTTTTGAGGGAACATATTTTAGATACACTGGCTATGAACGATAGTGGTTCATTTAGTCCACTCGGTATTTATAGCCACATGACCACAGGCTATATTTACAATCAAAATCAATATCTGCCTTTAGCAAATGGCCGTCCTCCGTTAACGGGGGGTCAAGCGCCGTACGAAGATATTTTAGTCAATCCATATAGCAATCCACTGGTTTTGTATTCAGCAGGCGATATGTACTCTACGGTTGAAGATATGCATAAATGGGATCAGGGGCTATACACCAATCAAATCTTAAACGAAGCTCAAAAGCTTGCAGCGTTTGCGCCGTATTCTAATACTGGAAGCTCAGACTACTGCGAGTACTATGGATATGGCTGGTTTGTTACCTATATTGACCCTAACCAGTACGGCAAAGTAGCTAACTGCCCAGAGAACCCAAATGATACAAACTTACGCCAGTACGAGAAGTTTTTACAGTATTCGGGGAGCTATCCGTATTCGTGGGTGACAAGTTTTAATCGTTTAATAGAGCGAGATCAGTCAGTCATGGTGTTTAGTAACTATGTAAAAACGGGTACGGAATCAGACTGTATATCAAGTGAAATTAGGAACATAATTTTTTATAGCGACAAACACCGTAGCACCGCTTGTCAAAGTGTGTTGAATGACGCGTAAGAGATTGTGAAAGTCTATGAGAAAAGGAAATAGAGCAGTTGTATTTCGTTTTCGCTTTTTGAGTTTTTAACCGATCAAAATAAGAATTACTTTTTAGCTCATAAAGTTAGAAAGTGAAAAAGGGCAAGTTAACGACTAAGCTTTAACCAGCTTTGTTGTGGCTTGATATGTTTAACAACTGTTTAATTCTAAATCATAGAGGACTTAATATGACAGCGACAAAAACAGCGAAGGAAGAGAAAGCGAGCGAGCCAAGTGCTGAGCAAGATGTAAATCATGCAGAGGCTGACAATCGCGAAGCTCAAGCGCAGCTAATTGTCGATAAGTATACCAAGTGGTCGTTTGGAAGTGGTCTAATACCTATTCCAGCGGTTGACTTAGTAGCTTTGACTGGCATTCAAATAAAAATGATTGGTGAAATCGCAAAAGTGTATGGCCAATCATATAGTGAAAACAAACTACGCGGTACGATCTCAGCCGTTATTGGTGGTTCGTTTCCACAAACTTTGGGTGGCGCTGGTTTAAGCAGCTTTTTGAAAGCTGTTCCTGTACTTGGCACGTTGAGCGCACTGGCGTTTATGCCTGTCGTATCGGCAGCATCTTCACATGCTGTAGGTACAACGTTTATTCGACACTTTGAACATGGTGGAACTTTATTAGACGTTAACCTTTCCAGTATTAAGGATGACGTCTCTGAGGTTGCAGCAAAGTATAGAAAAAACAAAGACAACGCAGATACACAAGTGAATGCTGCTAGCTAGTAGTAACTTGATAAACCAGCAGGCATCTGCTGGTTTATTTGTTCTGACTGATAACTAAGGAGATGGATTATGTTGGTAATTCTTTATTTGGCTTTATGCATGTTGTCTGGTTACTGGGGGCGTCATACTTTTGCTGGGCCCGTTGGCTTTTTTCTGATCTCACTGGTATTTACACCATTAGCGGGGCTACTAATACTGTTTTTAGCTAAGCGTAGGGAACCGATAGAGGATGAGGAAGAGTAAATTCATGAGTTATTATTTTTTCAATAATTAACACCAGTGTTTCTGACGCGAAAATAAAAGCGATTTGTAAATAAAGTTTAACGACGCAACAATAATAAAGAAGATCAAATGGTATTATACGATTTAATAAGTCGAAACATAAAAATAAAGAAGCGCAACTTCGTCGCACTAGGATGTATTTCTGGTTTAGCAAATGCACTGGTACTTGCCCTAATCAATAATGTTGCAGAGAACATCTCGGACATAAATAGAGAAAATCACATTCTCTATTATTTAGTGCTATTTAGCTTAACAATCGCAATTTACGGTTTCACTCAACAGCGCTTGATGACGAAAGCTGCGCGAACTGTTGAGAAGGCAATTTCAGGGCTGCGCGTCGAGTTGTTTGAATGTGTTCGATATACTGAGCTTTCAACCCTAGAAAAAATTGGCAAAGAGCGAATATTCAATACGTTAAGTAAAGAGTTGCAAACGATTTCTCAATCGGCTCAGCTCTTTGTCATTATTGGCCAGTCAATCACATTGGTTTTTTTCACTTCCCTTTATATTGCTTATCACTCTTTTGTGGCGTTTTTGGTAATTTCAGTGTTAATTATGCTCGGTGCGAGTATTCATCGGTTACGTGCAAACGAAATACAAAAAAATATGAAGTTATCGTTTGAAAGCGAAAATATGCTTATTCAAAGGTTATCTGATTTGCTGGATGGCTTTAAAGAGGTTAAGTTAAGCAATCCTAGAGCTGATGATTTAGAAAAGGAATTTGTATCTGACTCAACGAGAGCTAGAAACGCAAAAACAAAAACTCAAACATTATTTGCTACTGACTTTGTTTTATCTCAAATTACTTTTTTTGCAGCAACAGGGGCGATGGTTTTTATTGTTCCTTTATTATCGAATATATATACAGATGTTGTGATAAAAGTAACAACCGCTTCTCTATTTCTAATCGGGCCAATAACCAGTATTGTTGGCGGCATCCCAATTTATACGACCGCAACAGAAGCTGCCAATAATGTGCTTGAGTTAGAAAGCGAGCTTAAACTTGCGACGCAAAAAGCACGAAAATCTAACGATAGTACACCAAAAGAGGTGTATGAATTTAAAGAAATAAAACTTGAAGGTGCTTATTACCAGCATAATCGTCCTGCTGGAGAGCGTCCGTTTTTTGTTGGGCCTGTAGATTTAACGATTAAACCCGGTCAAATAACATTTGTTACTGGTGGTAATGGTAGTGGAAAAACGACATTTATCCGCATGTTAACGGGGTTATATGAACTACAGGCAGGGCAAATATTGCTTGATGGTCAGAGCGTGACAAATAATGAACTCGATGCATATCGAAGTTTGTTTACAGCGGTGTTTTCAGATTTTCATTTATTTAAACAACTGTATGGGATCCGTGTGGGGTCTGCGCAAGAGATAGATGACTGGTTAGTTTTTTTAGAAATGAACAACAAGGTGAGTGTAGAAAACAGCGAATTTTCAACCGTTGCACTGTCATCCGGACAAAGAAAACGGCTAGCGTTATTGAGTACTATTCTAGAAAATCGGCCTATTTATATTTTTGATGAATGGGCAGCAGATCAAGATCCAATTTTTAGGCGTAAGTTTTACGAGCAGGTTTTACCTAAGCTAAAAGAACGTGGTAATACTGTAATCGCGATTACTCATGATGATGCATATTTCCATTTAGCAGATGTACACTTAAAAATGGTAGAAGGGCAATTAATGGACCATAGCATGGCAGAGAATGAGGGAGTGTCTTCATGAATATTATTATCCCACCAGATATCGGGCTGTTAGTTTTAGGTGCATTATGTTTGGTGATAATTATCTCCAATATCGTGATGCGAATATTAAAGCGCCATTATCCAAAGTTACGTAAACGTATTATCTCATGGCGCTTTAGAGCGGGCGTGACACTCTTAATTGTTATGTTTTTGGTTGTGGCATTGGTGCCAGTTGTTTTTATCAAAGTAGATTCTGGTGAGGTGGGGGTGCTTTGGAAGAGATTAGGTGGCGGTACCTACCTTGATAAACCATTTACCGAAGGTACCGTGTTGGTTATGCCATGGGATAAGCTCACAATTTACTCTAGCCGTTTCCAAACAGCTGATAGAGAAATACATGCTATTACAAATCAAGGTTTACGCATAACGCTCGATGTCACAGTTCGTTATCGCCCGGTTGTTGATCATATCCCGTTTTTACATCAACTGGTGGGCAAAGATTATATGAATGAAATGGTAATTCCTGAGGTCAGCTCAGCGGTGAGAGTTATTGTGTCTAATTACACAGCTGAGGAGGTATATGGTTCACAAAGAATGGATGTACAGGAGCAATTATTGGGAAAAGTTTTAAATGAGCTTAAACTCCAAGAGCAAACGATTCTCAAGGGAATAGCCGAAGACATGAAAGGCCACGCATTAGTTAACCTTGATGACGTATTAATTCGCAGTGTGAATGTACCAGAAAAAGTACATAACGCCATCATTGCCAAAGTAAATCAGCATTATCTGCAGCAGGAATACGATATGCGTTTAGAGGTTGCAGAAAAAGAGGCTTTGCGTAAAGAAACTGAAGCTAAAGGCATTGCGGCCTTTCAAAAAACAGTTAGCGGTGGCATTTCTGAAACCTATTTGAGATGGCGCGGTATTGAAGCGACAATAGAGCTCGCCAAGTCAAATAACGCCAAGGTAGTAGTGATAGGGGGCGGCAAAGATGGGCTGCCGTTAATTTTGAATACTGATAATAGTCTTGGTCCGTCTTTGCCTGCTGTGTCACACGCAAAAGATGCTAAAGAAGCAACAGAAAAGACAAATAAGGAAACTAAGAAAGAACCAGTATATCGTAGCCCAACAGCAAGTGCACACATCCCACTTGAAGAGGTCGCGCAACCATAGCAAAAATATGCCACGCAGTTTAGGCGGCATATTTATAATAATGCATGTTTAGATCTAGTAGTTCAGACGCTATAAAAATCGCTTATTTTCACGTTGAGAAATTAGGCTATGCTTTAATTATTGATTCAATAACTATTTTCAATCGAGGAAATTAAGAGTTTGCATGAAGTATAGTGCCATTCTGTTGTTGTTTTTGTCATGCAGCCTGTTTGCGCAAGCAGTAAAACAAGAGGACACAAGGTTTGTAATCAGCTATGTGGAGCACAAGGGTATCATTCATTACTACGTGCCGTTGTTGGATCAAGCGTATCGTAAGATAGGTATCGAACCAAAATTTGAATTGATAAATGATAAGCGTGCGTTAAAGCTATTAGATCAAGGCTTAATAGACGCAGATACTGCCAAATCGTTAGAGTTTGTTGACGCCTATAAAAATATCATTGTTGTACCAACACCAATAAGTCAAATTGACGTTGTTCTGCTTTGCCAGCCAAAGTTGCAATGTGATCTATCGGTACTTAAAAATGCCAATCGTTCCTTAGGGTTAATTGCAGCAAAAGAGTTTTATAAAGAGCTATTATCCGGCAGCACTATCAGTCTTGTTGAGTTTTCAAGTTTTGAAACACTTCTTAAAATATTTAGTCAAGATAAAGTCGATTATGCCATTGTTGTGTTTGATGATTACACCAAAGATGCCCTGTCCAATTACCCAAATCACTTCTTTATACAACAAAAAATTGGCTATCACCTGTTACACAAAAAGCATCGAGCTATCGTCAAGCAGCTCGATGAAGCGATTAAATCGGTCCGTGCGCAGGGCGGGTTTGTAAAATCAAATTAAGCGTTTTCGAAATAGACAGCAAAAGTGATACACTACGCGTTATGTCAATTATAGATGAGGTAATGTGTGGAGTGTCGTCTTCATTGTGGTGCTTGCTGCATCGCACCAAGTATCAGTTCTAGCTTTCCCAACCACCCAGAAGGCAAACCAGCAGGTGAGCGTTGTAAAAACCTCACAGATGACAACTTGTGCAAATTATTTGGTAAACCAGAACGCCCCAAAGTGTGCCACGACTTTAAAGCCACACCGTGGGTATGTGGGAATAATTCATCTGAAGCGATCACCATCCTAAATGAGCTAGAAACGCTTACAGGATGAAGATCCAATATACGTCTACAGGTGATGCAGTTATCACGACTCTTAAATGAAATGAAAAGTGGAACTAACGCTGTTCACAGACAGTGACTCTGATCTCATCCAACAGTTTTGTAGAAAAGTTTAGATTTTATCTGAAAGGCAGTTACCAACGAAGAAAGGACGTTGGTAGAGATCAAAGTTATGCTGCTTTTATACAAAGTCCTAATTTTGTCCTATAACATTATTACTCGTCGTTTTGGGGTAAAGTGACAAACTGGAATTTTCCGCCTTGTTATATGCCTGTTTACAATAGCAATTATCAGTGGAATTATGAAGGTATGTAATATGAGCCGCTTTGGTGTGTTATAAACTACCAAAGTGGGACAGAATAAGCTGTTAGCACTCTAAATGAATATCGAGATACCTGGATGATAGATTTTTCAATTTTACCTATATTTTTCACTGCAATTTTCTTTCTGGCCATATCACCTGGCCCAGATTTAGTTCTTATTTCTACTTACTCTTCGACGAAGGGCTTTCAAGCGGGATTCATGGTGGCTATTGGTGTCTTTTTCGCCGGTATTCTACAAACTTTACTCGTGGCTTTAGGCTTAGGGCAATTGATGCAATCAATGCCTATCTTTGCGTATGCTATAAAAATTTTTGGTGCCTTATATTTGAGTTACTTGGGTATAAAAATGTTAGGCAGTTGGTACCGCAATAATCAACAAACCTCCAGCACTCAATCTAGTAGTGAAAATTTAACCAGCTTAAGCTTGATAAATAAGGGGTTCTTAAATAACCTGCTTAACCCAAAGGCTTTATTATTTTTTAGTCTGTTTTTACCTCAATTTATAACGGGAACAGGCTCACTTTCAGTCCAAATTTTAGTACTTGGTGTTTTGCTTAGTAGTTTTGTTTTATTAGTAAACTGTGCATTTTCAGTAGCATTTAGCCAATTTGGTAAATTAGTTAGTAAAAAGTTTAACTTAGGCCGCCACATAGATGGGCTATTAGGCTTTATCTTTTTAGGTTTAGCAACTCGCTTAGCTACCAGTAAATAACGAGTGCTAACAAGGCCTTAAAGTCGGATTCGTTACGGTTTTAGGTGGAATATTTGGATTTAGGTCACAGGAACAACGCGGTAAGTCGGGTCGTTTCAAAGTGAATATTATAACTTTTGTCGGATGGCGGCGCTGAGCGCCTTATGCCGACCTACATAAAAGGTAGGTCGGTTAAGCCGAAGGCGCCACCCAACTAGCTTCTTTATGATCCTAGAATACAAAAAAGCCAAGCTAGGCTTGGCTCTCGATTCTTAACTCAGATTCTTAGTGCTGCACTTTTGGTGGGAAGTTTTGCAATATGTCAGCAACGGTTTTGTTGATAGATGCTTCTCTTTGCTCAGGTGTTTGCTTGTTGCGCAACCGACCTTCTTTCGCTCCGCGCCACACTAATTGTTTAGATGTATTGTCAATCACATCAATCACTAGTGTACCAACATCATACTCTCTGGTTGTGGTATGGGTTTGCACACCCCAACCCCAGTAGTTCCAGCGTACGCCATAGCTGGTATTGAGTGTGTCGGCTTCAATTTTACTCTCAACCGACGCATGATAGTTAATTAGCATGTCGGCATTTGCTTGCTCAACCAATGTAATACCTTGGCTTGACAATGTTTGTGCAATGGCTGCCCGAACACGTTTTTCCATCAACTCATTGATTTGATAGTCACTTGCGCTGGCTTGAAGTTTTGCATCTGGCGCCCAAGCAAAGGTTTTATAATTACCAAATTCAACCGACTTATCATAATCCCAATCAGGCGATGATGAGCAGGCACTGATTAGCAGCAATAGTGATGTTAATACAATATGTTTGAACATGTTAAGTCTCCTTGGCCCAGCGGGTTATCAACGTCCGCTGGGTATTCTTATCAAACCTTTAAAGATCAGACTGCTTGAGCGGTATTATGTTCCACTTCAATCCAGTCTTTTTCATCTACCCAGTTTTGACTACCATTTTTTACGCTACGTATAGGTACAATATAATCACAGCTAATTTGCGGTTTAACTGACGCAAATATGGGCACAAAGCCAAAGCTTAGCGCCGTCTCAATGATGGCTTTTTGGTTTTGTGGATCAATGTCAGCCGCTTCGTCGATGTAGATAGGAATACGATACAGCGTTTGTTCTTGATCAGAAAGCAAATAGCGTATAAATAACATACCACATAATAACTTAATGGTGATACGAGTACCGTTTGAGCCTGCTGAATCAATTTTATCAAAATGCTCTTTTTCGCCAGCGCGGTTTACCACTTCAAAGCGAATATCAAATAAGTCTGTTAACGTAAGCCCAGCTTTATCGCTGGCCAATTTAATTAAATGATCTTTAGCATCGTTTAGTGCTTTTTCATCACTTGGCTGAACCGACAACAAATCGAAATTATCGCCTTTTTCATAGTTATCAGACGTGCTAATAATGGTATCAATACTATCGATAAGCATTTTACGAGGGATAATATTAATCTTAAATGACTGTAAATTTGATATACGATGCTGACTTATGCCTTTGTTAAAGCTATTCATTTCACGGCGAAGTCTATCAAGATCTTCACGCAACCCTTTAATCGTTGCGGCAACTTCAGTAAGTGCAACGCGAGCTTGGCGGTCAACGGCGTCACGCTCGTTATCAAGGTTATGATAAGCGCTGATAAGCTTGGCATATTTACTATTTTCATCACTCTCATTATCAAACTTAGTGATACCTGCGTTATAGATGTGCAAATAAGTATTACGCACGTTAACACTTAAGTTTCGCAGTTCATTACACTCTTTATTGAACTGGTGTACTACTTCAGCGAGGTTATCAAAGTCGAGTTTAACGTCAATTGGGTAGGGGGTTTGCTTGCCGTTATAAATATCTAATGTGTGATCAATACGCTCTGATTTAACTTGACGTAAACGGTCACTTTGGCGAGTTAATAAATCTTGCTTGCTTTTTATAATAGAGCGTCGGTCAGAAATAGAGCCTGCATTACGTTGCACATCTTGCAAGTATTCGTCTACCTGCTCACGCTCCGCATTTAATTGTTCGCGCAGCAACTCCTGCGCTTCGACCGATTGCAACATAGTTTGATATTGTTCAAAACGTTTTAGCGCCGCCTCAAGTGCCATAAGCTCATCATAAAGCGCATCTCTTTCTTGTTGTTTTTGAGCTACGTTTGCAGCAACTTCACGCTGTTGCTTAAACTCAACTAAAGACTGCTGCAGGGCATCAAGTTGTGCCTTAAGTTGCTCTTTGTTTTCGCCACTTTGCATTTGCACTGGGCTCAGTTTTTTGAGCTTTATTGTTGCGCCGGGTAGGGTTAGCTCACCCCCCTTAACACTTGCTGATAGTAATTCTAAGAAGCCGCCAAAAGCATCTTCATCGGTAATCGTGATATCACCTTGATTAGTCGTCGCAAAAGACAATAAATCAGGGTTCAAAATACGCGATATCTCTTCAACTTCTTTGAGCGATAAGTCCTCGCGCATGCGCGTGAACAAATTAAACTCTAAGTTTTTAAGCTGCAGTTTTAGGCTTTTGATCTGCTTTTGGGTTTCATTAATACGATAATCAAGAGTATGTAAGCTCTGACCTTGCGCGCTATTAATTGAAAATGACAGTTGCTCATATTCTTTTTTAAGTAACTGCAAATTAGTTTTAAGCGTTGCGTGATTAGTGAGTTCAAATTCAGTTTTCAGCGCATAAAAGTCAGTAAACCACTGTTCAATCTGTGTTTGACGTCGCTCAATATCTCTAGATTGTTGTAAGTATAATTGTTGCTTTTGTTCAAAGTCGTGCTTTTCTTGCTCGATATCTTCTAATTGAACACTCAATTCGCTCATTAGCTCTTGTTGATATTGCTCATATTCTACAAGTGCAACGTCAATTTTAGGCGCGTAAGCTGCTAACTTACCTTTGATGGTTGCTTCGCTATCTAGCATGGCTTCGAGCGCAGCTATTGGCTCTTGCATTGATTCAAGGGCATTGAGTTCACGGCGCGAGCGGTTTACTTTGTCAAATGCGCGGCGCCACACTTCATAAAAATCTACTTTAGAGTTAGACATATGACGTTCAAATACGCGCAGCATAAAGCGTTTTACATCATTTGCGCCTAGCTTATGCAAATTCAAAATGCGGCGAAAAATTTCTTTATAAATTGCCGCATCTTGAACATTATTTAGCGGGATCATTTTTAGATTCACATCGCCATCAAAGGGCGTCGCGCCGCCAGTGAGTAGGGCGTTTAGCTCTTGTGCTTTGAGCTCAATAGGCTTTTTACCTTGCGCTTCTAGATGTTTAAATAACTTAGTATATTTGATGATGCTTTTTTCTTGGGTAAAGTCATCGAGGCTTAATTTTCCTGGATAGCAGAAAAATTGATGGGCAAAGCCCGCTATTTTTCCAAGCCCAGCAACGCCGATAACAACATCACCGTGTGGCAGGTTTGCCTCAAGAAGAATGTACGACTGGTCAGTCGAAAAATAAAATTTTCGAGTTTCTTCTAAGTCATGACCATCCCATTCAGTTAGGCGCAAATCATTTATTAAGGGGAACTGCAGCGCATTTATGACAGAGCTTTTACCTGTGTTGTTCGGCGCACATATTGAGGCACTTTTATCGAGCGGGATAACACATTTTGCATAACCCGCAGTGTTTAATAATGCTAGCTTACTTAAGCCATATAACTTATTCATACATCATCCTCAAGCGTGTCAAAACTGTCGTCGTTCACTTCCATAAGCGCATCGATATAACGATAGACAGGTGCTAAATGCATAAAACCTTGTTCAACTTCTTTAGCCAGTCCTAGCCTTACCATACGTAGATAAACATCTTTTCTTAAATCTGAACCAGAGAAAATCTCTAGCTGATCAAATAAATGCTTGTTTAGCTGAACGACTGTTTGCATCAGCTCTAAGTCTGCAACTTCATCAAATAAGGCTTTTAGTGGGTCTTTACCTTGGTTTGCGTAATGCTCGATTAAGATAAACACTGTTAAAGCGATTGCTCGAGATATTTTCCCCATATTAGGGGTACTTTCATCACTGGCTAAATAATAAAAGCCACGGCCGTCATGTTGTAGATCATGGCCCAATGCAGTAAAAAGAGCTTGGTAAGCGTCGATATTTTGATCTAACTGCTGCCAAAGCGTGGTGTCTTGTTCACTAATGTGGTAACCGCTCACCAATTTTTTATTGATGGCTTGCAACTCACTGAGTTCGGATAAATTAATCTGCGTCATTGTGTGTTTCTTGTAATTTACTTGCGTTGAACGGGTAAAGTGCAAAAGTGTGATCAGCAATGCTCACTTTCGCCCGCTCGGTGTCTTGATGTAATTCAAATTGCTCGTCGCTGATAAGCTTTTGATATAAAAACAGCATTTCATCGGCGTCAAGGCTTGGGTATTGTTCGCTTAAAAAGCCCAATAAAGCATGGCTCTTATTTGCATTTTTGGTGAAGCGCTGAGCAAACGAAGCGCGCACATCGTTGTAATCAGGTATGTTTGGACTTTGATAAGCTGGTACATCGGTCTGATCAGGCAATTGGTAATCTTCATGCTCAAACTGCGATAAGCCAGCCATATAAGCCACCATATGTCGCTGTTGACCAAGTGAAAATCGCTGAATATCTGATACATACTCAGGCTGCACGGGCGCTAACATTCTGTCGACACCATTTTTTCTAACCAGTCCGAGTACTTTTGCTGCTTGACGGGTTATGAGCGTGTTGCGACGTAGCTCTTCTCGTAGTGGCATTAGCATGTCTGCACTTTTGCGCAAACTTTCACGACCCACAAGGTGCATCTCTAGTATCCTTGTACGCAATTGCTCTAGCATTCGCTTGTCTTGTGTACCGCGGCCAAACATTTCGATGCTGTCTATCTGGTTACTTATCTGAAGCTCAATAACTGAAAAACAGGCGTGAAACTCACCACGAATATCTACCATTTCTAACATTGGCTCGATGTATTCGTCAAAGGCTTCAATGACGGCGGCGTAGCGTTTTTGTAGAGAGATATTGCTGTTATCGGATTTAGCTTGTTCAACAAGATTGAATATTGCACTTTCGTTATGCTGAAACAATTTAACAATTTTTCGAACTCGTTCGTCCATGATGCGGTTAAAGCGTCTAAGTTCGCTAAAATCGCCCTCATCGCCAGCTTGCTGTAACCGCAAACCAAGCCGTTCTAGATCTTTTACAAGTACGGTAATTTCTTCGGCTAAGCCGAGATCTTCTTCCTGTAACAAGAAACTGGCAAAATCAGCAATCGCTCGGTTGATTTCCAATTGAGATGATTTAGCTAATGGTATAATAATCTCTTGATTTAGTAGACGGTTTGTCTCTTTAAAAATCCGTTCGCTGGTCCATTGCGGGTTTTTATGTTTTATAACGTTTTGAACGTCTTTTAGGCTGAAATCGGTCATTTTAAACCGTTTAAAAAGCAGCTCTAACACACCCCAATGTTCGTTGAGTGTGTTTAATACTTTTTTTGCTGGGATCATAACTTTCCAGTTTGTATCAATTTTATGACAAGCAGGGTAAATTAATTACTTGTAGCCGTAGCGAATACAAGCAGCAAATGCTATTCTTCGCGCCGATTTACACGTTACCTTCAAATTTTATTAATTTTACTTACAGGTTGTTTACGCAATATGGTTACGCCCATTATCCTTACCCTAATAGCGATTGCGTTCTTGCTTATCGTTATAGAGGATATCATCCATGTAAACAAGGCCAAAACTACCCTTTTTTTTGGTACTTTATGTTGGATTATCGCTTTTATATCTCCAATTCATGGGCAAAGCCCAGAAACTGTACAACATCAACTAGATCATAACATTCTTGAAATTGCGACTCTATGGTTATTCTTGATGGCGGCTATGACGTTTGTCGCATATTTGAATTCCAAAGGCTTTATTCAAAATATCGTTCACCGCGTTATGCCAGCGCAAATAAGTGAACGTAAGCTAATGTTTCTAGTAGGTATATCAGCTTTTGTGTTTTCTTCTATCTCGGATAATATCACAGCAACCTTGATTTCTCTTGCTGTTGTAATGTCGCTAAAGCTCGACCCCAAAAAGCTAATTAAGTATGCAACCTTGATAATATTTAGTGTTAACAGTGGTGGGGTATCACTCATCACTGGTGATGTTACAACTTTGATGATTTTTCTAGCAGATAAGGTCACCATTCCAGATCTCTTACTGTTGATAGCACCCGCTTTGGTGAGTGTAATTGCGCTCGCTGCAATGTTATCAATTGGCATGAATAAAACACTAGAATTTAATAAAAATGAACCTAGAAGAATTGAGAAAACAGATATCACCATAGCGGTTATCTTTATGTCGACCATTTTTGCAACGCTGTTTTTGAGCGTTCAGTATAAAGTTCCACCATTGTTGACTTTCTTATTTGGGTTGTCGTTTATGTTTTTAGTTGCACAATTTTTAATGCGCAAAAAAGACGTAAACAAAAAAATCATCGACTATATAAGAGAAATCGAATACGACACGTTACTGTTTTTTGTTGGTGTACTTTTACTCGTTGGTGCACTCAAGGAGGTTGGTGTACTGAACATGTTTACAGAGTTATATGTTTACATGAGCCCAGAGTATGCAAATTATCTGATGGGACTGCTATCTGCTGCCGTTGATAATGTACCATTAACCGCTGCGTTGCTAAAAGCAGATATCACAATGACAGCGCAGCAGTGGTTGATGTTTACTTATGCAACCGGTGTAGGTGGCTCGATGCTTGTGATAGGGTCGGCTGCGGGTATTATCGCAATGAGTAAAGTCAAAGCTTTAACGTTTATGAGCTATTTAAGAATGTCGCTGTATTTGCTAATTGCTTATACAATTGGATACGCTGGTGCCTATTTGTCAGGTCAGTATATTTAATGCGTTGCTTGTCTAGATATTCAAGTAATTAAGCGTTTCGATAATTAAAACTTGACTCCTAGACGGCTAAAAGATATTTTCTATCGGCCCACTGAGACACAGTGGGCTTTTATTTTGCTTCGATTCAGCTTAATCAAGGCAAAATAAGCAGAAGAGGTGCGATGCTTAGGTATTTAATGGTAGGTGACGAAAGCCGAAGACCATTAAAGAGGGAAGTATTCGCCGAGGAAAGTTATTGTACGTCGCGATAACTTTTCGGTTTACGAGGCTGAATCCTCGGAACTGTCACCGTTATTGGTGGAGAGCTTCTGGCAGAGGTCTATTCAAACATCTTCAGTACCTTAATTGCCAAGTTCTCCTGTTTTTTATGGTTGCTAGTTGAGCAATCAAAAGGAGAGATCATGAACTCGCAGTACACAGTCGCAAAGTTTGGCGGAACCAGTGTCGCAGATTATCCAGCCATGCATCGCTGTGCGCAAATTATTAACGATAACACGCAAGTTAGGGTGGTTGTCGTCAGTGCAAGTGCAGGTGTTACCAATCATTTAGTTACCTTAACGCAACAAAAAGCAGACGAATCACAGCGTAAGCAATTGGTGCAGTCTGTTATTGACATACAAGATGCAATTCTTGCTCAATTAGAGTTAGACGAAGACTTAGCGTGTGGCTTTGATTTAACAATATCCGAGTTTAAAGCATTGGCAGCATTGCCCGCATTAAGTGCGCAACAATGCGACGAGATGCTCAGTTTTGGGGAGCGTTTGTCATCCTTCTTGTTTACTCAGGTACTTCGTAATTTGGGGATACAAGCAGAGCGTTTTGATGTGCGCAAGGTATTAAAAACCGACAACAAGTTTGGTAAAGCAACACCTGATATTTCCGCTACAGAAACGGCATCTAAACAGCATTTGGTACCGTTACTTAGCGACAAAGTGTTAGTTACACAAGGCTTTATTGGCAGTGATGCCTATGGACAGACAACAACCTTAGGAAGAGGCGGCTCTGATTACAGTGCAGCCTTGCTCGCAGAAGCTATTGGCGCTCAAAGTATTCATATTTGGACCGATGTGGTTGGCATATTTAGTACAGATCCAAGGTTATGTATCAAAGCATCACCTATCGCACGTTTGAGTTTTGACGAGGCTGCCGAAATGGCAACATTTGGTGCAAAAGTGTTGCACCCCGCAACAATCTTACCAGCAAGTCGCAGTGGTATTTCAGTGTTCGTTGGTTCGAGTAGGGATCCTCAAGCGGGCGGTACATGGATTGAACGTGAAAAATCTACAGCGCCAGGTATTAGAGCTGTGACACAGCGTAAAAGCCAGATTTTACTTACACTTAAAAGTCCGGAAATGTTATTGGCAAGTGGATTTTTGGCAAGAATATTTACGATACTCAGTGCTTACAATATTTCTGTTGATTTGGTCACAACATCCGAGATCAGTGTAGCAATTACCCTAGACAATGCTCAAAACGCATCTCGACCTGAATTAGACCAAGCGTGTCTAGATGAACTCAGTGAGTTTTGTCATGTGACAGTTGAGAATAACTTAACACTCGTTGCATTGATTGGTTCTGAGATACAGTTGAAGCAACACGAAATGAACTTGATGAAGGTATTGAGTGAGTTTGATATTCGCTTAATTTGCCATGGCGCAAGTAAACATAATCTGTGTTTTTTAGTTGAGCAGTCACACTCAGATCATGTTGTGCAATCAATTCACGAGCAGCTACTAGAGTCAGCCTAATACTCTAATTTAAGTGGCACTGATATATAAGTGCCACTTAAAGCTGCAACTCGTCATCAGTAATCGAGCATTTCCATTTTACGCATAATTGTAGCCTTGTCCGATGGACCTATTTTATTCGCAATTTTTAACAACTTAAGTATAATCGGCCGTCTAAAATAATAACTACATTAAACTGATATGGCTCAATTGCGAGATGGTTTTCAAAGCCGACTAGGCTTCGTTCTTGCTGCAGCAGGCGCTGCGGTTGGTCTTGGTAATATTTGGGGGTTTCCTACACAAGCAGCGAACCACGGTGGTGGGGCATTTTTGCTTGTTTACTTTATTGTTATATTTTTGTTAGCACTGCCAGCGCTTTATACAGAGTTATATTTGGGGCATCAAGCTCAGTCTAACCCTGTCAATGCGTTACGCCAAGCATGGAAAGAGCGCTCGCCCAGAGTAGGCGCGGGCGCAGGTTATTTAGGATTGGCTGGAGCAGTCATTATGCTTAGCTTTTACTCTATTGTTGCAGGTTGGATGTTGTCATTTTCAATAGAGCCTTTGGCACGCTTTTTTGGCTTTGATCAAGCGAGTGTATTTTTACAAAGCGACTCTACACTTAGAAACTTCATTTTTACTCCGCTCATGTTGCTATTAACTGCAAGCATTATATTAAAAGGTGTAAAGTCGGGGATTGAAACGTGGTCAAGACGCCTGATGCCAATGTTGTTGGTGTTGTTGATTGCGCTTATCGGATACATTGCGACGTTGGATGGTGCAGCGGAGGGCTTTAGTGCTTATTTAGTACCAGATTTTTCTAAAGTTACCGACTCAGACTTAATCATTGCCGCAATGGGACAAGCGTTTTTTTCATTGTCCTTAGGTGTTGGCTGTATGATGATCTATGGCTCTTATCTTAAACCCAATGAAAACCTACCTAAATTAACGTTTAGTGTTGCCGCCCTTGATACCGGTGTTGCGTTTTTGGCCGGCTTGTTAATCATTCCAGCGGTATTCGTTGCCCAACATAATGGTGTAGAAGTTTTCCAAGATGGCAAGCTTATTGGTGAAGGGCGGTTAATTTTTGCAGTTTTGCCACAGTTGTTTGAAAGTATGGGGCCAATCGGCTTATGGGTTGGCTTGACGTTTTTTGTATTAATGTCAATTGCTTCAGTTACCTCTACAATTTCATCAACTGAGATCCCGGTATCTTTTTTAGTCGAAAACCATGATATGGAGCGAAAGGGAGCTACGTGGTTGGTTACTGCGGTGATATTCGTTGTGTCCAGTGCGATTATCGTAAACTTTGAATGGTTGTTTGGGCTTGTTATCACACTTTTAACGCAATATCAGCTGCCTCTAATGGGCTTATTTTACTTTGTTACGGTCGGTTGGATATGGAAGCGTGGCAACCAGTTAAGCCTTGAATGTAAGGGGGCTCACTATTGGTTTGCCCAGTATGTGCGTTTTGTTTGTCCGGTATTGATGACACTCGTATTTGTGAATGTTGCACTTAACAGTCATTAAATATCGATAAGCCCTTAGTATGCAATACTAAGGGCTTTGCTCTTTACCAGCGATTTATGTAATTCAGTTTTATGGTCTTTTCGTCAAAGGTCGTTTTGCGTTCGTGCCATCCCTCATCTAAGTCATATCCCTTGTTGATACTTAATTGATATAACTCATCTGGTGCGCTTTGGTATCGCAACCGACTAAAAACGGATAAATTATCAGCCTTTGTGTTGTGTTGAATTAACGTATTCCATGACCACTCGCCATTAAACGCAATATTGGCTTTAAAACGCGTACTGTACATGTTTTCACTCAAAATATTTTGTGTGTAATAGTGATGCCTTCTACTGAGTTGAAGCAAAACGTGTTTGTTAGGCTTAAAGTTAACTTCTGCTAATACTTCCTGTCTATCACTGTCGTAAAACTTGCCTGAAGTTAGCTTTACGTTACCGAAAAAGGTTTGATCTGTCGGTGTCTCATAATAGGCTTCCCATTGTGAAAAGTGATAGTCTTTGGCGTCAAATCCAATGTTTCTTCCCATAGCATAGTGTTGCTTTAATCGCTCTTTTCTCGCAACATATTGGATTTGAAAGATAGACGACCCTTTAGTGTCAATGCGCAGTGGTCTAATTACGTATTCTTTGCTGAGCCAATTATTGTCAACATCGTTGCGTTGAAAATAGTGGTAGTTTACTTGATAGTAATTAATATAGTCACTGAGCCAACCCGTTTGCGGGCGGCTTCTATAATGGCTGACAAGTTCATAGTAATTAATACCATTTCGGTTAACAAAACCAAGGGATGGTTTAAAGTCTTCACCTAAATAGCGATATATCGTGCTTAAGTAAACTTTGTCGTTTGGTAGTGTAATTTGCATTCCATACGCTTTGGTATCTTGAGTCGCGTATTGTTTTTGTGTTTCTTGATACCAAGCGTACGCTCGTATCTGTTGGTCGTTGAATATATCACTTTCATATCGGTAATCTAAACCATAGAGTTGATCTTTGCCGCGGTTGTTCGCACTACCGTCTGTGATTATTGCGCCAACTTGGTGGCTTTCTCCAAACTGATGTTTTACGCGGCTTACTGTCAGTTGGGTTTTTTCGTCAGGTTGTCCATCGGTGCTTTGACTGACGCTTAGTAAACCAAAGCTCGTTGCGCCAACTTGTCCGGTGAGCTTGGTTCCCCAATCGATGTCTAGTACGCCACTTTGCGGCCCTTGGCCAATGGTGCGTGAATAAAATGGCATGCCGTTATAGTCATGGTTGTTAAAATCTCCAAAACTAAATACTTGACTGTCTTGTAGGAAGAAATCTCTTTTTTCAGCAAAAAATTGATTAAAACGCGTCATATTAATGTCGACTTCATCCACGTCTGTGCCTGAAAAGTCGGTGTTTACGGTTAATACGCCCGTAATATTTGGAGTAAATTTGTAAAATGCGTCAAATGACGGAGACCATTTCGACTCATCTAGGTTATCTTTAAAGCTCAAACCTGTTTTTAACTCAATCCCTTTTCCTTGGGTTAACCCTGTAAGGTCAGTGATTTGAGCAACTTGAGGGGCTGTCCATCCGCCATTTTGTGGGTCATTAATATTCCAAAAATTTTGTTTGTAGGGCTTTGATAATTTGTGTCTTAACTGTAATCCCCAATTGCTTTTTGTTGGATCAAATGAGACTGATTGCATTGGAATAGCCATCTCAACACTCCAGCCATCTTCAGTCCGTTGAGTTTTAGCGTACCAAATGGTACTCCACTCACCGATATATTGAGTGCCATCAACGAGGCCGTCTTCTCTAACACCCGATGGCGTCACATGAAATAAGTAGGCGTCTCGTTTATCAAAGTTAGTGTCTAATGTAATGCCAAAATAATCTTCGTCCCAAATTCTATCACCTTGGGTTAGTACTCTATCGGTGATTGTCTCTTGAGGTTGAGAGATCTGCGCTGCAACGTAGAAGTAAGACTCATCATATGCAATACGCGCTTTGACCGGGTATATAGGGTTATTTCCCAAGTCTGGTCTAAATTCAACAAATTGTTCAATGACGGTTGACCCCATCCACTCATCTTCGTTTACACGTCCATCAATAGTCGGAGCAGTAGTGAGTTTAGTAATACTAACAGGGGCTCTTTGAAAACTATCGTTCGCGTAAGTATTGAGTACTGGTATTAATAAACCTAATGTCAGGCACTGTGTGTATTTCATTTTTTCTTCCTGAGTAAATAGCTACCTAAAGCTTGCCTGAGGGCTTAGATAAAGGCGTGATAAAGCAAGGAAATTGAGTGACAAAAAGGTGATAAGACAATCTAGCTTGCCTTAATTGTATGATTTATATGCTTTGTTTTTGGTTTTTACGAGTTGGGGTTTTAGCATTTTAATAGTAAGTAAGTGAACTAATCTAACTATTCAACGTATTAACGCTTAGATAATTGTTTTATAGGGCCAATGCAGAATGTCTAAAGCACTTTATTGGTTTACGCATGACTTACGCTTAACTGATAATCATGGGATCAATCTACTTTTAACCAACCATACAGAAGTTGCCTTTATTTATATAGTAGACCCTCAGTGGTTTCGGCCAATAAATTACCAGCAGCGCTTTATGGGCGCTCACCGTTGGCGGTTTTTAAAAAGCGCACTAGAAGATTTACAAAATAGTTTAAATAGCCGAGGGCACTATTTATACGTGCAGATTGGCGACCCACAGGAGTCTATCTTACGCTTTGTGAAAGACAACGGTGTGAAAACTATTTATGTGTCTAAGCAGTTTGGTACATATGAAAAACATGCGGTATCTTTACTTGAGCGTCGTTTAGAAAATGTGCACGTACACAGGGTAGGCAACTACACGCTATTTAACGAAAATCAAATCAATCACGTTCAGGTACCATTGCAATCTTTTAGCGCGTTTCGAAAATACGTTGAGCAAAATAAGGTCGATATTCCTAAACCAACTACGGCAATTGAAAGCGCGTGGCCAGCGCCGTTGGTATTAAATAACGAAACCAACAGCAAGGAGTTTAGTGCTAAACTCGATGTTATTGAACAGCAGTTCATAAGCTGTAAATACAACGATAAAGCAGATGGCGAGGCTACGCGATTTATTGGCGGCGAATATCACGCTATTAATCATGTAACTGCGTATTTTTCTTCATCATCGCCTGCCTCTTATAAACAAACACGAAACGAACTTGATGGTTGGAATAATTCAACAAAGTTCAGCTCCTATTTGGCATTAGGCAATATTTCACCAAGATATGTTTGGCATACGCTTAAGCAATATGAAAAACAACGATGCAAAAACGACTCGACGTATTGGATAGGGTTTGAATTACTGTGGCGAGAATATTTTCAGTGGTTGCTTGCTAAAAATGGTAGGCTATTTTTCTTGTTCAAAGGCAATGTATCTAAAAGACCACTTACCAGTTTTTATCCGCAGCGGTTTGCAAAATGGTGTAGTGGACAGACACCATACCCGTTAGTAAATGCTTGTATGAACCAATTAAATAGAACCGGTTATATCTCAAATCGCGCGAGGCAAATAGTCGCGAGCTGTTTGGTCAATGAATTAGCAGTAGATTGGCGCTATGGTGCGGCATATTTCCAAAAACAGTTAATTGATCATGATGTTGCGTCAAATTGGGGAAACTGGCAATACATTGCGGGCGTTGGTGTTGATCCAAGGGGCGGAAGGCACTTTGATATAAACAAGCAAACGCATATATACGATAAAAATGGTTTATTTATCACCAAGTGGCATGGCGAGCGAAGTGGCATAAATGAGATCGATTCAGTTGACCTAGTAGACTGGCCTGCACTATGAGTAAAAATAGCCTACCTTCTAAAACATGTGTTGTTTGCTTGCGTCCATTCAGCTGGCGTAAAAAGTGGTGCAGAGATTGGGATAACGTGAAGTATTGCTCAAAGCGTTGCGCTAATAACCGCGAAAAAATAAAGGATGTACGATGAATACGACTTACAAACAACTTAGGCTGGTACTTGGTGACCAACTTAATGCACAGCATAGTTGGTTTAAAGAGAAGTCCGATGATGTATTGTACGTTATTGCTGAACTTCATCAAGAATGCTCATACACTCAACATCATATTCAAAAAGTTTGTGCGTTTTTTAGTGCCATGGAAAACTTTGCATCGGCCTTGGTTCAGGCTGAACATCATGTGCTCCATTTAACGCTAGACGATACAATGGCATATGGAACGTTACCTGAGCTGCTTTCAGACTTAATGTCTCGTTATAACGTTAAAGAATTTTCATATCAGTTGCCCGACGAATTTAGACTCAAAGAGCAACTTTTAAACTATACAAAATCACTTGAGATAACTACTACATGCGTTGAAACTGAGCACTTTTATCTCGATGAAAATGCCCTAAAACGAGAGTTTAAGGCGGGTAAACGCCACAGAATGGAAGCATTTTATCGAAAAATGCGCAAACGATTCAACATACTAATGGATGGCCAAAACCCAGTAGGAGAACGTTGGAACTTTGATGAAAAAAACAGAAATAAATTAAAACCAAATGACTTTGACAAAGTACCTGATCCGAAGAGATTTGAACATGACGTTACTTCCATTATTAAACGTATAGAGCGACATAATATAAGAACAATCGGATCAATTAGTAATAATGTATTAGTGTGGCCCACAACGCGAACTCAAGCGAAACAATTGGTTGATTATTTTTGTCAGCATTGCCTAGCGTATTTTGGCTACTTTCAGGATGCTATGAGTGGCGAGCTTGATAATGCTTTTCAAAAAAAACAGTGGAGTTTGTTTCATTCAAGACTGTCTTTTGCGCTTAATTGCAAAATGATAAGTCCTCATTATGTAGTAAATAAGGCGCTTGAGTACCACGTTAGCAATAGTGACAAAGTTACGTTGGCGCAAATAGAGGGATTTGTTAGGCAAATTCTAGGGTGGAGAGAGTTTGTCAGAGGGATATACTGGGCAAATATGCCTCAGTACGCACAGCTCAACACTTTACATGCAGATAAGCAACTACCAGCGTGGTTTTGGGATGGTAATACAAAGATGCGTTGCCTTAGACACGCAATAGAACAATCACTAGAGCACGCATATGCACATCATATTCAAAGACTGATGGTTACTGGTAATTTTTGCTTACTCGCAGGCATATCACCAGATGATGTAGATCAATGGTATTTAGGTATATACATTGATGCAATAGAGTGGGTCGAGTTGCCTAATACACGAGGTATGAGTCAATTTGCTGATGGTGGCATTGTGGGTTCAAAGGCTTACGCGGCAAGTGGCAATTATGTAAATAAAATGTCTGATTACTGTAATAAGTGTCACTATGAGGTTTCTCAGGCTGTAGGGTGTAAGGCATGTCCATTAAACTCACTCTATTGGCATTTTATGAGTCAGCATGAAGCGTTATTTTCCAATAATCCGCGGCAAAAACTTGTTTATGCTAATTGGAATAAAAAAACAGACACTCAAAGGTCAGAGATATTAAACCAAGCCGAAAAGTATTTAATCGACATAGAAAACCTTTAAATAACCACTGTAAAGGGCCTTTACAGGAGCCTTACTAACTCAAATTTTGCTTTCAACATATTTGCTGACATAAAGCTGATTATTTCATACCATATCAGTTTTAACAGTGAGGATCGTTAATGGAATTGTCTACTTGGGTGAGTTTAGCTGTAATATGTATTTTGGGTGCGATGTCTCCGGGCCCAAGCCTTGCCGTAGTGCTTAAGCATTCTTTGCATAACAGTATGTTGCACGGAGTCGTTGCAAGTATCTCTCATGGTGTGGGCGTCGGATTATATGCCATGGTTTCTTTGTTAGGACTGGCGGGGTTGATAACCCATTACCCGTCATTCTTTAAAGGAATGGTAATCGCTGGTGCTGTATATTTAGCATACATGGGCATAAAAATATTATTAAGCAGTTCAAAAGGTGTTGAAGTTCATTCTCAACCTATTGTGAATTACAGACAAGCAGCGCAGGATGGTTTTGCAATAGCATTTTTAAACCCCAAATTAGCGGTTTTTTTCTTGGCGCTTTTTTCTCAATTTATAGTACCTGATCAGCTAACAAGCATGACTGTATTTATAATGTGTATCACGGTATTGCTTATTGATACAGCTTGGTATTTTATGGTCTCTATGATCAGTGCGGGTGCAAAGAAGAAATTTGATTTACAAAATAAACAAACGGTAGTGGATAAAGTATTAGGTGTTGTATTTTTGCTGCTCGCCAGTAAGGTGATAATGGAGCAATTTTCTTGAACTGGTTATTAAAGTTCAGTCTAAAGTTTCGCTGTATAGTTCAAAAATCGTCTGTTTAAGGTCATGTAGCCCTTCATGTATATTCATGATTTCTAAAGACACAGCGGTGTCGTTTACTATTTTTGATAGCTCAACCTCAAACGTAACCTGTTTATCTCCTTGTAAATGCAATGTAACTATGTTTTCAGTTAATGCTTTCTTTAGTGTTATTGCCATAAACGGATGAGTTCGGATAACCAATCCTGAAAGAGATAAAGACAGTACCGGAAAGCGTGTACATATTGTAGGCACTTCTAAAACGATGCCTGACAAGCGCTTTGTGATCCAATGTCGGTTGTTAGACTCCGCATTAAAAATATTCGGTAAGTCACAGGAAAAGGTTGGGGCGCCATCAGCAGAGGTATGCAAGTGGGCCGGGAAATAAACAACTTCAGAGTTGACTTTGGCCACCAGCTGTATGTCTGATGCTTGACTGAGTGTGTGTAGCCAATGCTTTAGCTGCGAGGCACAACGCTCTTCTAAACATATATCGAAATGTGGTTCACCTTCATCTTTTAATACTTGTGAAATGAACAGTGTTTCTTCCTTTGACAATTTCATTTTGCAAAACCCGTAAAAGTTACAGCTAAATAATAAAACACTGCGTGTACCGCTTACAGCAAATAATGTGAGTGTAACGCTATTTATAAAAAGTGGTTATTACACTCTATTACATAAGGATATAGGTTGTATAATATGTTGTTTTTCATCTGATTATTTATATATCGGCAGGTTGACGATATATTTTAGCTTAAATATTAGCCTAATTTTTTCAATAGCGTACTGTATTGGTGACAAAAACAGATATGCTTTGTATCAGGGATGGTGATTAATGGTCTAAGCTGAATCGCTGCTTGCGATTAAATACTTCGTGCTCAGCGTTTGAAACAATTTTGGCGAGCATTCCATTGCTTGACAGCTCTTTGAGCTTTTCGTCTATCTGTTTTATCAACTGAACATGGTCGCGACGAATATAGTGATATAACGCCTGTTTATCTAGGCTTTTTTTATGTGGGACAATATCTGTAATGCCTAAATGTTTGAGTACAATGAGACCATCAACTCGATTGGTGATAGCTACATCAGCTAACCCTGCAGCGACTAACTTAAACATTTGCGCCGTATTGTCGGTATCTGTAACGTTTTTTAGTCCTCTCGTTATATTTTCAGTATGTTTTACTCCTCTCACTTTAACGATATGATACTTCGCTAAGTCTGCTGCATTATTGATTATGATACCACTGCCTTTTTTGGTGAAAACCATAGTCTCTAAGTAGTAATATGGAGTCGGAACACGCATTGTCACAGGGGTTTCATCTCCATAGCTGTATATACGCATAATCTCGCCATCATTTAATCCTGATGCCGTCACATACTGCGCTCTTTTGCCAGGCAAGGGCGTGATGACAATGTTTAAGCCAAGCTGCCTATACACCTCTGTCATTACAATACGGCCAACTTCTTGTTCAATTAAGTAATTGATGGATGCAAATTGATAGGTTTGAGCCCATAGGGGATAGCTGATGATTGATAGAAATAGCAGTAGATACTTCATAATTCACTAAAGTCTGATAGGTTTACAGCATGCTGTATAGCCTCATTATAGTCTATTTATTGAAGAGCATATAAAAGAAATTAATACTTAGGCTGGCACCAATGGCACAACGCGAATAATAAAATTGAATCGTTCAGAACCTTTTGACGCTTTGGTACGCCTTTATATTAAAGCATTAATTTTTTGGAGTGTTATGAATGCCAGTGAAATAGCGATACTTGTACTTGAAGCTCAGCATGGAGATAAAGCGTCTTTTGAAAAGCTCTGTAATGCGCTTTACCTGCCAAGTTATCGGTTTGCGCTCAAATTAACGCGTTGTCCTTCAATGGCTGACGATGTAACCCAAGAAGCATGGGCATGCGTAGCCAAAGACATTACAAAACTAAAGGAGCCAGGCGCATTTAAAGCATGGCTATATAGATTAATATATCGGCGTTTTATTGATCTTATTCGTAAAAATAAGCACATTTTACTACCGATAGATGAAGAAGGTTATGCACCAACAGTTGAGCAACACTATGATGTACTTGTATTAATAAATAAATTACCAGATATTCAAAGGCATATCGTTTATTTATTTTACTTTGAGCAAATGACACTTGCTGATATTAGCGCGGTTCTAGAAATGGCCGTTGGCACTGTGAAATCAACATTGCATAGGGCTAGAGCGACATTGTTAGAGCTTGCAAGCGAATAATGGGAACTATCAGGAGTATTGAATATGAATATTGACAAAAAAATCAAAGAAAGCTTAATTGCTGAGCAGCAACATTTAGACTCAATCATTAGTAGTGATCAGGGTTTATTTGGCCGCTTATCAGATATTTATCAGGGTAGTATGCGTTTATGGGTAATAATATCAACGCTTGCAGGTCTTCTTATAACCATTGGTTTTGTATATGCTGGATATCAGTTTGTTATTGCTACAACGCCTTCATTACAAATTTTTTGGGCTGTCTGGTTCATTGTTGGACTGATATCTCAAATAGCAATAAAGTTGTGGCTTTTCATGGAGATGAACCGTATTGCTTTGCTTAAAGAAGTTAAGCGCAGTGAGTTAAATATACTCTCAGCAATTAACGATCAAGGAGTGCAAGACACGGTTTGAACCGTGTCATTCACACTTTCATACATATTTACATTTGCATTCAAAAATAAACCGCTTAGTATGCTAGCGCGTTCAAGAAAATAGAATAAGCAAATGTCAGTACTACAGTTTGGTGAATTTCAGTTTGATCTTACCTTATCTCGTCTATCAACAGAGTTTACAGAAGTAAACCTTGATCCCAGGCAAACCGCGTTATTACAGTACTTTGTTGCAAATCCACACAGAATCATAAATAGAGACGAGCTTCAAAATGAAATTTGGAATGGCGTTATTGTTACCGATAATGCGATAAATAAACTGGTCGCAAATTTACGTAAGGCGCTGGGAGACGATGCTAAAGAGCCAACATATATTCAAACTGTCCCTAAACTTGGCTATCGTTTTGTTTGTGATGTTGTTGCTATTGAACGCAATGAAAGCTTGCTTTCACCAGCATACAAAAACAGTCAGCATAAGCTGAATATAAAACTAATTTCGAGCATTTTTATTGGTGTGTTGCTGGTATTAGTTGTTGCTTTTAGTATGTTTAAAAACGAGCACCATTATGGTGATACTCAAACACTAAGTCGTTTTCATGGCTCTAAAAGTCCTCCTGTATTTGTTGATGATATCGGCAATATGTTGTTTATCAATGCAACCCAACGGGGTAAAACGCTGTGGCTAAGTGATGGAAAATCAGCGCTCCCAAGGGAGGTTGATATGACCAAGCACTATATTGATGAGCTAGTAGGCTTTTCAAATGGTAAGCTTCTATACAAAGGCTACTCATCTGAATGCGGCTGGTTTGTTACTGACGTTGATATAGAGAGCGGCCAGTTATCAGACGATAGAGTTGAGTTTTCGCTATGTGGCGAGCGTACAATTCATAATTCAAAATTTGATACGCGAAGCGAGACTTTGTATGTTTTGGCACACGCTAAAAGGCACGAACATGATAATCAACTGTATATGTCTCGCATGGGAGAAGAACTTCAGCAGATTAACCTAGATTTAGGGGCTCACTGGCGTATAGCTTCATTGGATATACACCCAATTAACAATGAATTACTAATTACTGCTCATTCTCTCGCAGGGAAAACGGGGGCTTTTGTTTACCAGACGTCCTCAGGCAAGCTTGAAAAATTAAAAGAGTTTGCGAGCATAGTTGAACATGTAACCTGGGACCACCAAGCACAGGGGGTAGTTTATATTACACCTGCTCCGACGAGTCGATTGATGTATCAATCATTAAATACTCAAGACTCAAGTTTAATTGCAAACGTAAACGAGCGTTTATGCTGCAATATTGTGCGTCACCCAAACCAAGTTGACTATGTATTTGTTAGCAGCGACAAAAATATAGACATAAAATGGCTAGCAACAAATTATGCGCTGGATAATAGCAGTGTAATTGACCGAGAGCCTTTATTTGCGCATACAAAGTCAGGCCACTATTTTCTATCTAACCGTTCAGGGCATTCTCAAGTGTATTTCCAAGCCCCCGGTGAGTCGGCTAGGCTTGTCACAGAGCTTGCACATAATTCTAGGATTAAAGCGATGGCGCTGTCACAAGACGATACTCTTTTACTTTTAAGGGGCAAACATCGTTTATGGCTAGTCCCGACACAGCGCGAAGGAAGTATCAAAAATACTTACATCGAAGGGTATACCTATGCCCAGCATTGGCTAACAAACACGCTTTTTTCGATTACTATCAAGCAACAAGATAAAAGACACGTTTGGATAATGAATACAGATATGCAAAAAGTAGCTCAGCTGCATGATGACTTTACTCATATTCTGGTTGATCCAAAAAATCCAAACATACATTTTTATGTGGATAGAGAGAATAAGATATATCGCGCCTCTGTAGAGCAAATGTTACTCAATGTAGGTAAGGAGCAACTCTCTTTTATCGGTGATTTACCAGAATTTTCTCAGCTTTTAATTGAAGATCACATCCTATACCTAGTTAGCCTTTATGGTGAAACACTCACTACCTACAAGCTTGGCGACGCTTTACAGCTATTGGCTAAGCAGCCTATTAACGCCTATTTAGGGTTTGACGTAAAAGATAGCCAAGTAATTTATGCCGGCAAAACACACTATCGTAGTGAGGTTTACAGAACAAAAGCGACGCAATAATCGCTATCTGATAGAAGTGAAACTGATACCTACCTGTAATGTAGTGTAAGCGATCCAGTTATTTATAAATTTTTTAATTACTTTAAACTTAGCTCTGATTTATAAAAATTTATTGGATTGAAGTGTATAAACTCATTCATATATTTCGCTCATGTATCATCATGACGTTGTTTGCGTGTGCAACCGTATTTGCTGAGCCGCATAATTGGCAGATAGTTGATGCTACTTTACAGCAACAATTAGAATCGAACCCTGAACTCGCATTACAACAAGCACAAGAATTACTTAAAAAAGAAAACTATTCACCAGACTCTAACAGAGCCGCTTGGTTTGCGCTCAATGAAGTTATTGCACATGCCCAAATTAGTATGGGTCTTTATGATGAAGCTGCACATATTGCTAATCATCTATATAAAACGCATGACAGCAGGCTGTTTACTGAATATAAAGCTCGCGCTATTTTATTGAAAGCAATGTTAGCAGAGCGTCATAATGATGTAGAGCAAACAAAAGAGACCGTCCAAGAGGGGTTGGCTTTATTAGCAAATAGTAAAGTCAGTTTGAACCAAAGCTTACAGGCCGATCTATATTCTTTATTGAGCAAAGGTTACCGTGAATCGGCTGATTACGCTAATGCATTAAAATATGCAAAGCGCGCGATTGAACTTGCTAACAACGACTCCTCACGGCTGGCGCGTTTTCATAACAAGATTGGCGTGATTTATGATTACACCGGTAATGTTGAACTTGCGCTCAAACATCATGATTTATCTTTACGTTTAAGACAAGCAACCGATAATCAGCAGGGCATTTCAGATTCACTATACAATATTGGTGAAATATACCGCGATATGGGCCGTTTTCCTCAGGCGCTCAAACACTTCTTACAAGCATTAAAGGTTGATGAATCCTTGGGTAATCCCTACCACGTAGCAAATAGTCACGGAAAGTTAGGGCAAGTGTATCTGGCCATGGGAAAAGTGGATTTGGCGCTGGAACATATTAATCATGGCATTTACATTACTAAGAAAATGAACGCTCCTAGTGATATGGCATGGCAAAAGAGTAATTTAGCACGTGCCTATATCGCAAAAAAACAGTTCGATAAAGCGCTTAATATCGCAAATGATGCACTGCAACTTGCGGTAGCTGCCAAAGCCAAGCGAACCGAGCACACTGTTCGAATGGTGTTGTTGGACATTTTTATTGCGCAAAAACGCGTTGATAAAGCAGCAGAGCAAATTGATTTATTGCTATCTATGGCTAATACCGGTTTGCAATATCAAAGTGAGCTACACAAAGTCAGTGCTCAGCTTTATGAACAGTCAGGTGATACTCGCAATGCTTACTCGGCTTTAAAACGCTTTGTAGAGACGCAACAAAAGCTTCATGAGTATATAGAGCAGCGACAATCAGAGCGAGTAACGCAGAATGTCGAAGTGATACGCCAAGAGCAAGCGTTAAAATTATTGCAAAAAGAGCAAGCCTTACAGCAAGCAAAACTTGATAACCTTGAATTGCAAAGAAAAATGGTTTTTTTAGTGTTGTTGTTGTTAGTTGGCGTGGCTTTGATGATTTATTTTAGATTACGTGCAAAACAAAAACTTGCTAATTTAAGTGCCGATATGTTGGCAACCAACTTAAGAGAAAAAAATCAATTGTTGTCAGATGTATCTCACGAGCTGAGAACGCCACTGGCCGCACTAAAATTATCTATTGAACTTCTTGAGCACAATATCGAACCAGATACCGAAAAAGCATATCGCAAGGTACACCAAAAAATAGCACAGCTTGATCACTTAATTGCAGATATTTATCGCTCAGCTCAGTACGATAATAATGTTATGCAACTCATCAAACAGCGTGTTGAATTAAACGAATTAGTAAAAGATGTAGTCAGTGATTTTAAGCCTCAATTTGACGCACAAGACCAAGCGTTAGATGTTGAGTTTATGTCTGAGCAATTAATGTGCGAGGTAGACCCAGAGCGTTTTAAACAAATACTCATTAATTTGCTTAATAATAGTTTGGCCTATACGCATAAAAATGGACAAACTCACCTCTGTTTACAAGTAGTTAATTTAGCAAATAAAAGGCGGGCTCTTCTTAGCGTGAGTGATTCTGAACCGGGTGTAACTGATGAGCAGCTTAATAAGATATTTGAACGCTTCTACCGAGTTGATGCATCTCGCAGTCGAGACTCAGGAGGTTCCGGCTTGGGCCTTGCTATTTGCAAACAAATCGTTTTGGCGCATGAGGGTGAAATAATAGCCGAGCATAGTGATTATGGGGGCATTACGTTTAAGGTATTGATAGATATAGATTAAACTAATATTTTTGCTCAAAAAATTTAAAAATATAGCTTACCTCTTAAAATGAGAGATAAGCTTTTAC
Organism: Pseudoalteromonas sp. A25; assembly: GCF_009176705.1. Taxonomy (NCBI): domain Bacteria; kingdom Pseudomonadati; phylum Pseudomonadota; class Gammaproteobacteria; order Alteromonadales; family Pseudoalteromonadaceae; genus Pseudoalteromonas; species Pseudoalteromonas sp. A25. Next base: position 1,924,926 of record NZ_AP021846.1, read on the forward strand.
TCGTTAAAAGGCCGTATAAAAGATTCAGCAAAACTTAATATATTAACTGCTTTGATAGTAACAATGGCTCACCATCTACCTCTAGTTTTGCTTTAATATGCACAATACCATTTTTAAGCTGCTTTAAATTTGCTATATCAGGTGACCAATGTTCTTGCTCATAAGGCCTGAGCTTAATATGCTGCTGCCACAGCTCAGCACTTTGCGCTGAGTCCTCAAACGAATAAAAATATACCGACAAGGTGCCAGTAGTTTTTCCTGAGTAGGGGCCAGAAATGGCAATATCCAGCTCACTTTTGTTTTCGACATCCATGTGCACCCCGTCGAAAGTTTGCTCGTATCGCGGTGTAACGTGATGGTGAGCACTGTATTTTGCAATTTGTGGTTGCCATTGCTGTGCTAAAAGGCTTAACTGCGACTCTATATTGGCATGCTCTGAGGGCATTTTTAGTTTTATTGCTAACTCTGCAAGCACTTTGCGGCAACCATGGAGTTGTATCAGCGCATTTTCACAGGTGTTGAGTAGCTTCACAAATAGCGCCGTGTGATTAAAATACCAAGGATCTGCCGTCGATTTGTTTAGCTTTGGCAATTCAAATTGGTGTTGGTGTAGGTAAGGCGTAATTTTGTGATTCATCCCTTTACCTATCAAACTGGCTTTTCTGTTGCTTATTGTTGTATTAAATGGCAGCTCAAATGTCATTACCTGCTTGTTATACTGGGTATAAACAGTGACTAGCAGCTCGTTGTTACGTTGCTTGATGGCAAAAGTGAGCGCTTGACCTTGCTTCAAGTCTTCTGTTAATTCAGGTTTCAGTGCTAACACTTGGTTTTTTTCGCCAAAGGCAAGCAATTCTAATTCAAACCGATTCGCTGCTTTTAACTTAAGTGGTAGTGGCGTATCCCCTTGGTACATTGCGATTCCAATCTCGCCACGATGCAGTTGAGAGGGTTCAAAATCGAGTTTTGCTGCGACTAACCACGCAGAGTTCTCAAGTTGTATGGGCCATTCTGGTTTGGGAAAGTCCAAAACTGCATGTTTCGCTTGTGGATTAGCAGAGATATCTAACTGATGTGAAGATTTTGCGTCATCACTGCGTAACCAATAAGCATTGCCATCTTGCTCCCATGGGCCAGATACAATATTAAAAGTCGGTTTAATGCTTTGAACAAACTGAGCAAATTGTTTCTCTAACATATGCCAATCGTTAAACGTAGTTTTTAGTAACTTATTGGCTGTTGGGAGCGTGTGTTCTGAGTGCGGATTCAGCGCCATCAAATTGCTCAAGTAGCGCTTAAAGTATAATTGCCTGATTGGATCTGCCATTAAAAAGTGAATGACAAAAAAATTGAGACCCCTTTTTAGTTGGGGATCATCATTAATTTGTTCAATCGTTGGCTTATTACTTTGCTGGTATTGCTCAAGCCCAGTGGTGATGTAATTCATAGGTGCTCTATCAAACACCATAACGGTCAACTGCTGCTTGTCTGGGTAGTAAACATGACTGGCTATGGCATCAGCTAGCCCTTCAGTGATCCAATTAGGGGCCCAGGTTGAGTGTCCATTTAATGCCATATGAAAAGCGTGCATGGTTTCATGTATAACAATGTAGCGCTGATGGTGCTCTCTGTGGCTTGGAAAGTTATAGCCTGCGCGGTTATAGTACATTGTCTCGCCGCCTGCGTTTTTATGAATACCACGTAAAAAACCATCATCTAGCATGGCTTCTTTTAGGCGTGCCCTGGAGCTACCATACACGACAGCAATACGTTGATTTTCAATATTTGGTGGTTCCATACCAAATAACTCCACGTAATGTGGATAGGCCATTTCGAGTAACTCTAGATATAGCCTTACTTTTTCTTCTGATAAGTCACTTTTTAATGCAAAATGTTTGCTTACCCACCAATTATAGCCACGGCTATTGCCAATTTTACCGTCACTATAAGTCGCAGGTACTGCTTTGCCTAGATAGGCTATGTCTACCTGTTTTAGCTTACTGGTTCGCCCAATTACTTGAATATCTGCTCTTAAATCAGCCGTATCTATTGGCTCAAACTTTTGCTGATTGTGATCAATAACGCCTGTACAGCCTGTTGTAAGAAATAAAAATACAAGTAGTGACTTTCGCATTTTGGTGTTCTCATTGTTGATATTTGGGTATATTGTATGCAATATACCTTACAGCGATTATGTCGGATTATCAAAATGAATTACAAAAAAAATAAATCAGCGTATGAATTTGGCTCTGGGTTTTATACCGCAAACATCATGGAGATTTTTGAACGCTTGGCCTGGTATGGTTTTTTTGCTGTGTCGTCTATTTACATGACAACACCAGTAAGCCAAGGGGGCGTTGGTTTTACAGAAACACAACGTGGTGCAATACAGGGGATCATTCCATTTTTTTTGTATTTATTGCCCGTGATTACAGGCGCATTGGGCGATAAACTTGGTTATAAGCGCTTATTTATTATTTCGTTTAGCATCATGGCGCCTTGCTATTTCTTGTTAGGGCAGGTGAAGTCATTCCCGTTATTTTTTTTAGTGCTCAGTGGTATCGCAATTGGTGCGGCTTGTTTTAAGCCTATTGTTGTGGGCACTATCGCACATAGTACCAATGATCAAAATAGAGGGCTGGGGTTTGGTATTTTTTATACCATGGTAAATATAGGCGGGTTTTTAGGGCCATTAATAGCAGGGTCAATGCGCGCAATTAGCTGGGATGCAGTGTTTATGATGTCAGCTTTTTGGATTGCAATTAATTTTATTCCAGTTCTCTTGTTTTACCGTGATCCTCCCTCTGTGCGCAGTACATCAACAAGTTTAAAAATGGTTATATCACAGGCTCAAAGTGTATTAGGCAATGTGCGATTTGCACTTTTAGTATTTGTATCCATTGCATTATTTATGGCTGCGGGCGTTGAGTGGCTAAGTTATTTGCAAAGCCTCGTTTTAATTTTAATCTGGCTGTGTATCAACGTAGCGTGGCATTTACTGGCAAATGAAAATGCCACGTCATGGTGGCAACAAAAGGTGCGTATCAGTAACGCTAAGTTCGCTATTTACCTCGTTATACTTTCACTGTTTTGGACGGTATATAACCAGTTGTTTTATACCCTACCTTTGTTTATTAGGGATTTTGCTGACACGCGAGATTTAGTAAATTTCATTGCATTGTTTGGTCAAGGAGCTGTTGAGTTTTTTGCTTATGTCGACAAGGTTGTAATCGCGCAAGCGTTAAAAGAGTTGGCAATAACATTAACCACAACAGGCTCGGTTAACATAGAAGCGCTCCGGCTAGAGTGGGTACATTTGAAAGTGAATGTGCCAATTGAAGATTTAAAAACACTGGTTACGCATGTAGCGCTGGTTAGTGACTCCGCTGGAGCATTACAGCAAGTGCATATTGAACGTTTTACTGAGCAGTTACTCACCTATAGACAGATTAACCCCGAGTACCTTATCAATCTTGATTTTGCTGCTATTGTAATATTACAAATAATAGTTAGTTACTTATGCCAAAAATTTAACCCAATGCATGTGTTAGCCGCAGGGCTAGTGGTAACCGCGTCGGCATTCTTATTGTTAATAAGTGACAAAAGTATGCTCAGTGGTTTAACGGTGACGACAGTGATTTTAATGATAGCAGTAGGGGAGATGTTTACGTCACCTAAAAGCCAGGAGTATGTTGCGTTTATTGCGCCTAAAGCACAAGCAGCGGTTTACATGGGATATTACTTTGTATCTATGGCGTTAGGGTTTTTATTTGCAGGCTTTTTATCGGGCTGGAGTTACAAAAAGTTTGCTTTAGAAGCGGGCCAGCCGCACTGGATGTGGGCGCTTTACGCATGTATTGCAATTGTGGCTTGTATAGCAATGCTTATTTTCAAAGCGGTAAATACACCCACAGAGCGTAAAAGTCAGGTTGCACAAAAGGACACAAAATTACCTTTCAACTCTTGATTGTATACAATATACCATGTATCTTTAGTGCTGTTTCATAAAAAGTGTTCAGTTGGCTTGCAGTTGTAACTGAATGCGGAACAAGTACTTTGTACAGATAAAGTCGTTATTATTATTTTCCCTTAGTTGTAAGCCCAGCATTGCTGGGCTTTTTTAGATTTAGCTAACGTTGAAATTGATAAACGCTGCCAAGTGCCAATATTTGTGTAAGTTCATCTAGTGCTGTGTGTGTTTCTACAATTAAATGTGGGTCGGCAAGGTCACTGTCTGTTAACTTATCGCGATAGTGCTTATCTACCCAAGTGATCAACGCGGAAAACTTGTTGTCACTCATCATGACTTCGGGGTTTACGCTGGCCAGTTCTGGCTCAGTTAGTGCCACTCTTAATCTTAAACAGGCTGGGCCGCCACCATTTTGCATACTTTGCCTAAGATCAAAAAATTTAACAGTATTTATCGGGTTATCCATACTCAATAAAGCCTCAATATATTGGCTTACATTGCTGTTGTTTTTGCACTCTTCAGGCGCTACCAGCATCATCGAACCATCGGTTAGCGTTACAAGTTGGCTGTTAAATAAGTAGCTCTTTACTGCGTCTTCAACGCTTACAGCTTGTGTTGGCACCTCAACGATATAAAGTGGCTTTTCGCCAATATATGCTTGGCGCAAGTTTTCCAAGGTTTTGCTTTGGTTTAAAAAGGCTTGTTCATGACACAACAGGACATTTTCATTGCCAACAGCAATAACATCATTGTGAAATACGCCTTGATCTATCACATCTGGGTTTTGCTGAATGTATATTGCTTGGTGTTCGTTAATATTATGTAGCCTGGCAATCGCTTGACTGGCTTCGAGTGTTTGTCGAGCTGGATATTTCTTGGGACCTTGTATTGAATTATTAAAACTGCTGGCACCATACACAAATAGCTCTAACCCTTTGCTAGCGTGGGTATCACATAAACGCGTATGATTAGCTGCGCCTTCATCACCAAAAAAAGGTTGCTCAGGTAAATGAGTATGATGCACAAATCGCTCGTTGTCGCAGAACATAGCTTTGAGCAATGCTGTTGTTGTTTGTGGCTCTAATGAGCGATGAAACTTATTGTTGAGGTTAGCGGCTGTAAAATGCAGTTTGCCATCATGTGTATCTAATGAAGGAGACACTGTTGCGGCATTGGCTGTCCACATCGCTGACGCTGAGTATACCGCCCTCAATAAGACAGGTGATTCTTTTGCCACCTTATTGATCACTTGTGTGTCGTTGCCAGTAAACCCTAAACGCCTTAGTACATCTGTATCTGGTCGTGCATGCGGGGCAAATACCCCTTGCTTTAAACCCATATCATGCATTGCTTTCATTTTTGCAAGCCCCTGAAGCGCTGCTTGTTTGGGGTTTGATACACCATCGGCATTATTTAAAGACGCTACATTGCCATAAGACAGCCCAGCATAATTGTGTGTTGGCCCCACTAATCCATCAAAATTTACTTCTAAGCTGGCCTGTTTATTATTCATGTCATGATCCTGTATTGTTGTTGTGTTAATGAGTATGACAACTGTCGCGTTTTAATCAATTGCCATTCGATTTCATAACTAAATATTGAATATATGGTTAAGCGAATATATGATTTACCGTATATTTAAAGCACAGAGGTTAATATGGACCTGCTGATTTTTTATAAAGCGCTTGCTGATAATACACGTTTACAATGTTTGCTATTAATCGAGCAAGAGCAAGAGCTATGTGTATGCGAGCTAATGGCAGCGCTTGAGCTGAGCCAACCGAAAATATCTCGACATCTTGCGCAGCTAAGAAAAGTAGGGCTTTTAACGGATCGTAAACACAAGCAATGGGTTTATTACCGTATCAATGAGCAGTTACCGCAATGGATAAAAGATATCCTGACGCAAACTTATCAACATAATCAATCATTTTTACAATCAGCCACTGTAAAGCTCCATACCATGGGGTCACGCCCAGAACGTGTGGCAAGTTGCTGTAACGACTAATTAAGGAACAACGATGACTATAAAAGTAGGTATTAACGGGTTTGGCCGTATGGGTCGTTTAACCATGCGTGCGCTATACGCAAGTAACAATATTGAAATTGTGCATATTAATGACCCCGCAGGCGATGCAGCGACTTTGGCACATTTGATGAACTTTGACTCTGTGCATGGCCGTTGGAATTACGACGTTGATGCCAACGATGTCAGTATGCTTATTAATGGCAGCGCCATTGCAGTAACACATAATAAAGAAATCGCTCAAACAGATTGGTCTAACTGTGATTTGGTGATTGAAGCATCTGGCAAAATGAAAACTAAAGCATTATTACAAGGCTATTTAGACCAAGGCGTAAAACAAGTGGTGGTAACGGCACCTGTTAAGGAAGAAGGCGTTTTAAACGTGGTGTTTGGGGTTAATCATCAAGCCTACGATGCCAGTGTACACGACATTGTGACAGCAGCTTCTTGTACTACTAACTGTTTAGCACCTGTGGTTAAAGTGCTACAGGATAAAATTGGCATTGAGCATGGCTCTATGACCACCATTCACGATATTACCAACACGCAAACAATTTTAGATGCGCCACATAAAGACTTACGACGTGCACGTGCCTGTGGTATGAGTTTGATCCCAACCACAACGGGCTCAGCAACAGCAATTACACATATTTTTCCTGAGTTAAAAGGGAAGTTAAACGGCCATGCTATTCGAGTACCGCTTGCTAACGCATCAATTACTGATTGCGTATTTGAAGTAAGCCGACAGACAAGTGTTGATGAGATCAACGGTTGGATGAAAGCGGCTGCGCAAAATGAACTTAAAGACATTCTTGGCTACGAGACCCGCCCCTTGGTTTCAATCGACTATCGTACTGATCCAAGAAGTTCAATAGTCGATGCACCATCAACTATGGTGGTTAATGGCACACAAGTAAAAATGTACCTTTGGTATGATAATGAGTGGGGGTATGCGAATCGTACTGCTGACCTTGTTCGCTATGTTGTCGCTAAGCGGTTTGCGTAATAACTATGATAAGTACGCTTTCTAGTGAGATAAAACAGTATCTTATCATCACTGGTAACTATTGGGCGTTTACCTTAACTGATGGTGCACTGCGCATGCTTGTGGTGCTCTATTTTCATCAGTTGGGTTACAGCCCAATTAGCATTGCCATGTTGTTTTTGTTTTATGAGTTTTTTGGGGTTGTTACAAACTTGCTAGGGGGGTGGCTTGGTGCACGCCTTGGTTTGAACAAAACCATGAACTTTGGATTGTCGTTACAAATACTGGCGCTCGTTATGTTGGCTGTTAACCCACAGTGGTTGAGCGTGGCTTATGTAATGGCAGCACAAGCGTTGTCGGGTATTGCCAAAGATCTAAATAAAATGAGCGCTAAAAGTGCGATTAAGCTGCTAGTGCCTGAAAATGCCGACAGCACACTCTACAAATGGGTGGCTCGTCTTACTGGTTCAAAAAATGCACTCAAAGGCGTTGGCTTTTTTATGGGCGGTGCGTTGCTTACCCTCTTGGGCTTTCAAGGTGCGCTATGGGCAATGACAGGGCTGCTTTTAGTTGCTTGGATTTGCAGCTTAATATTGCTCAAACAAGACTTAGGTAAAAAGAAGTTTAAACCAAAGTTTAGTGAGTTATTTTCTAAAAGCAGGCAAATAAATGTATTGTCGGCAGCGCGCTTGTGCTTATTTGCGTCGCGCGACGTTTGGTTTGTTATTGCGTTACCGGTATTTTTGTCGTCAACATTTGGCTGGGACCATACACTGGTTGGGACCTTTATGGCGGCGTGGATCATCTTTTATGGTGTGGTACAGGCTAATGCGCCAAAAATTAGTAACCGTACTAACAAGCAAACAACCCCAGCTAAACAACTCACCTTTTGGGCGCTTTTACTAACGCTTATACCTGCTGCTATCGCTGTAGCGCTGACAAACCAAATTGCGCCTATGTGGGTTATTGTGATTGGCTTGTTATGCTTTGGTGGCGTGTTTGCGGTTAACTCGTCGCTCCATAGCTATTTAATCGTAAAATTTGCCGACAGTGATGGTGTATCGCTTGACGTGGGTTTTTACTATATGGCTAATGCTATGGGCCGATTAATGGGCACGGTGTTCTCCGGGGTTATCTATCAAAGTTACGGCCTTGAAGCGTGTTTGTGGCTATCAAGCCTGTTGCTGTTTATCACGGTGATGATAAGTAAGCAGTTAGATTAATCGCGTTAATACTAAATAGGGGAGATAGCCGTGAGGTATCTCCTTTATTTATTTGCAGCCCTATATTTTTTTGGCTGATTATTTTTTGAGAAAACTCGTTCAGCAGCAGGTTAACCTTTAAATGCATCCCCAAATTGCTCCTGTAGTGGCCCATGCATCTGGCCACATAATCAGCCCCCAAGTATAACTTTTCTTTTATACCAATTGCATTAAATTGGTGATCAGATATTGCGACAGATAAATGGCTTAGTATCAAGGAAAATATTTCGCTATGTAGTTATTCTACATGAGAAATATTTAACGCAGTTAATGAGTTATTTAGCTCGCTAGAATGATCAATGTATTAATAAAATTGGTATTACACTTGCTAAGTAACTTATAGGGCGATTAGCAAACATTACTGATTTTAATAACATACTAAGTAAGTTTAGCGAGTCCTCCACGCAGTTTACATCTAATCAGTGATGGTGATCACATAATCTCCAGCATAGTGGTCAAAATCATTGTAGTACAAAATATTTATATTCACGCGTATAGTGTGTTAGCTTAGTCAAGAGCCTCTCGTTTTCAGTTTAATCTGCGTTCTATGTTTTAATTTTTAGCACGGGTATATTTTAGTGGTTGATAATAAAAGAATATTTATTTTAAACAATCTTTGTGGCCAACTTATGGCACTAGGAAAGGCACTTTGTGAAATGGGTCATCACGTTGGATTTTTGGAAACTGATGCTAACGGTTGTCGTGATTTAGAAACCGCTAAAGACGCGATTTCTACATTTAACCCTGATATTATTATCCAGCAAAATTTTAATGTTTATATGCTCAGTGGTGAGTTTGGTGAAAAACTCTTAGACTGGATTGAATCTTGTCGCTTTAAACAAGCTTTTTGGTTTGTTGGGCGGCCAGATTGTATGAGTAAGTTTTATCTATTTGAGCAGTGGGTAGAACAAGGGTACTTTAAACAGGCTGATTTTTTTTGCACGTCTAAAACCATGATGCCTTTTTTTCAAAAGTATGGTTTTAATACTCACTATTTAGCCACAGCGATAGTACCCAACGCTATTAAACCGATAAGTAAGAAACGTAGTGAGTTAGTAACGAGCTTTTTTAGTAATACTATAACTGGCCATGCTGCTAGTCCAACAGCAACAGTATTAGCAACGTTAAGCGACAGAGAAACTTGTTTACGTTACTTTTTGATGGCTGTTTGTGCTAGTTTCCCAAATTACAATCAACAGACCATTATAAACTTGATTATAGGACCAATTCGGCAGTTTTTTAGCAGTGTTGATATTGATTTCGCGACTCATCAACTAAAACGCGATAGACTCGATAATTCATTAAGACATGTACCTGATCCTCTCCGTTATGCAGTGCTTCACCAAGTAGAGTTTATTTATAGCGACCATGTATGCTGTTCTATTTATCAAAATATAAAATCAGCGATAAAACATACATCTGGTAGTAATTTTTGGGATGCTTTAGAGCAATCTGCTTCTAATGTTGGTTCTGAAGCGGCTTGTCAGTTAGATAATGCGTCATTTAAAAATGGTGTAGTAGTATCGTTTTCGCCGTTTATCACTATGACGGCCCCTTCTAGTGCGCCACTATCAGTCATAGCCAGCGGTAATATTTCTATTTGTGAGTTTCGCGAAGAACTTTTGGAACTACTTCCTAATGACTATGTATTAACTTACAAAACCATAGACGAGTTAGTTAATCATATTGATGGGGTCCTTGAAGGTAACCCTTCCCATTGGGATCGTATAGCTGCTGCACAAGAACATGTTTTAAGCCATCATACGTTTGCTCAGCGAGCACAAACTTTGACTGAGTGGTTAAATACAAGCTTTACAAAATAGGTAATGAATAAATGAATGAAATGGAACCAATCTTACGAATAATAGCCAGAGACCGAATGATCCGAACTCTTTATTCGTTTGTGTACAGTAATTTTCTTAAGAGATTAGATACCGTTAAAGTGCTTGATGTAGGCTGTGCTAACGGCTTTAATTTACGTGAGATGGTGACTTTAGGGATCAAAGCAGAAAACTGCACAGGTATTGATATAGAGCCATCATTAATCGATGAAGCTAAACGCAGTTGCCCAGTGGGTATGAACTTTCACTGCCAGGCAATTGAAGATTTACCTATCTCGGATGAAAAATTTGATATCATCATCACTTCGGGCTTTTTTGCTTATTTTACCAATGAACAAGTTAGTGGTTTGTCAACTAAGTTAAAACAGTTGGCTGCTCCTCAAGCGATTATGGTCTCATCAAATTATGATTTAGCTTGGCAAAAAAATGATGGAGGCCAATTACGCAGTTTAGACTTGGTTAAAGATGGTATTAGGTCATTTGATTTTACTAATAATGAACTTAATAACTTGTTACAAAAAGACTTTCTTCACCTTCTTCGCTTCCCTCACCTTGTTGCTGGTCATCATTTAACTTTGCCTCAAATACAAGGTGTATTACGACCAGGTCATTACTCAAGCTATGAATCATTCATTGATAAAGGTGAGATAACGGCAACGTCTTATTTGGATTATTTTGTTGCTATTTAATATTTAATTTAAGGAACTTTACTCGGTGAGTGATAGTAAAAAAATATTTATACTTAACAATCTTTGTGGCCAATTGATGGCTTTAGGTAAGGCCCTTGAAGAGATGGGTCATCAAGTGGCTGTACTTGAGACTGATGCCAACGGTTGTCGCGACTTAGTTACAGCTAAGAATGCGATTACTGCATTTGAACCTGATATTATTCTCCAACAAAACTTCAACGTCTATATGCTTAGTGGCGAGTTTGGTGAGGCGTTATTAGACTGGATTGAAGCTGAACAAATTAAACAACTTTTTTGGTTTGTTGGTCGTCCTGATTGTATGAGCAAAGTTTATCTATTTGAGCAATGGGTTGAAAAAGGTTACTTTAAAAAGGCAGAATTTTTTTGTACTGCGAAAGCGATGATGCCTTTTTTTGAGCAATATGGTCTTAAAGCAGATCATCTACCGGCCGCGATAAAGCCAAGCAGTGTAAATGTGCAGACTAGAAAAAATGCTAAATTTGTTACCAGCTATTTTAGTAACACCGTAGTTTGGCCTAAAACGACTCCAATGGGTACCATAACCGCGGCTTTGAGTAACACAGACACATGCATGCGCTATTTTTTATCCCTTGTTTGCGCCAGTTTACCCAATCACAATCCACAGTCGATTGTAAATTGGATTTTAGATCCTGTTCGCCAATTTTTTAATAGCTTAGATATTGATTTTATTACCCATCAATTAAAGCGAGATAGACTTGATAGCGCGTTGCAACACGTACCCGCGCAGGTACGCTATGCTGTGCTTCATCAAGTTGAATATCTTTATAGTGATTTTATTTCTTATACTATTTACCAAAATATAAAATCAGCTGTGCAATATACATCTGGCAGTAATTTTTGGGATGCATTACAAGAATCAGCTGACAAAGTTGGTTCGGCAGAGGTTTGCCAGTTGGATGTTGCCTCATTTAATAGTGGTGCAGTTATATCATTTTCGCCATTTTTAACAATGTCGGCCCCTTCAAGTGCGCCATTATCAATAGTTGCAAGTGGAAATGTGGCCATTTGTGAGTTCCGTGAAGAGCTAACAGAATTGCTCCCTGCTGAATATGTAACGACTTATAAAACTATCGAAGAATTAAGTCATCACATTGATTCATTGGATAAGAACCTATCTAACCACAGTGACCGTATTGTTGCTGCTCAAGATTATGTTTTGACTCATCATACTCATCTTCACCGAGCTCAAACAGTGACAGACTGGCTTAATAAATGAATGCTTTGTGGCAGGAGCAGCTACAGGATACTTTTAAATACTCGCTGATAGTTAAAAATGGATCAAACACCAAAACAACAACTAAGCGAGACGGTCACTCTAATTTGCATGTTGGTGAGCCTTGTCTAAGTTGCTAGTTCTTTAAAATCATTTCAAATTCTAAGTTTAAGGCGTGAATGATAGGATTCGCAAGGAAGCGGTAAATCAGTTTGTCATATACCCCGTATTATCATTGTTTTTCACGCCGTGCGCGTTGCAATAATTACTTTAGTTACACAATTTGTATCTTGTACGCACCACACAATTTTAAAGTGTTTATAAGGTGTTATGAGAACACATGGACCACGTGTAATTACTCGTAATAGGCTAATTGAGTGCGTAAGACTAATATAAAACGCATCTCATATCCTAAAGGTAAACAGCAAACTTTGTTTATGAGAGCCACAAAGTCAGTTAACGCAAGGAGAACATAATGGGAATTTCGGAACAAGCAGACGTAAAACAACTGAAAGCTGAGGGCGCTTATCCTGCAATCGGTATTTTAAACACAGAAGGCTTTTTATTTTATCACGTTGGTTGCTTATTTATATTGGATGATTCCGAGCAACCTACGATACGCTTGCACGCAGATGGGTTTGGCGATGATTTTGACTTTAGTATTTGTGATATAGACGGCTCATTCATCTTACCACCATCTGATTTAGAAGGCTCTTGTGAGTTTAGTTTGCTCGCGGCTGATTTTGAGGAAGGCGGCATTGAACTGACTATTTATAAGAAAGGTGAAGTCGTCGGTGAATTTGCAGGTGTGTGTGAAGGGCTCGGAGAGGTAGGCATCCTTAAACACAAAGGGAAACTCTCGATTCCTAAACCAAAAGAGCATGTGAATGTTTTTAAATTTGTAGGTGAAAGTGGCATTGACTCGATTAATTTTTACTATGGGGATGTGAACTCGATCACGCCGGGTGAGCCTTGGGGCGATGTTACCAGTGAAAGCCATAATGGCGGCAAAACGGTGGAAATAAAAGTTGATGCAGGTCGAAAAGCAGATAAAGCTAATGCAAAGTGGTTCAATGACACCGTTAATAGTGAAAGTAGTAAAATGTTTCATACACGCGGTGGAGACAACGTTCCGAGTGAACTCAACTTCGCCATTCAAGGGATCCTAGAAATCAATCAAAAGCGCTTTAATGTATGTTTAGGGCAAGGTACCTCAGGCTCGTATAATAATTGGCACTTAGCATCTGAAGACATTAATTCTGCCCATCCACACAAAGGAGGAGACATGGGCAGCTATCATTTCACACAAAGCGGCTCAGATGAGTTTATCGTAAAGAAAAAATAGTTACGCATTAACACAAAAAACGGCGCTAATATCGCGCCGTTTTATCGAAAAGGCGGCGCTAATCGTAATAGTTGATTTTGCTCAATGGTATATTCTCTTTCTTCTGTGGAAGCCAGTGTAGAAGACCTAAATCGACTGTACTTACTAAGATCGCATGTAGAAAAATCGCATAACGCTTGTTGCTGGTACGATGAGTTGTTACTCTCAACGTCAATAACAAGAATTAAAGGCAAAATCATGCAGGAATTTTTTGAGAAGTTTGCAATTAATACCAAAATTAATGTGGTATGGGGTGAAATGGATGCGTTGGGACATGTGAATAACGTGTCGTACTTTCGTTACTTCGAAACCGCACGAATCGACTTTTTAAGCCAAACAGGGCTACTGGCTGTATTATCAGAACCTACACATAGCCCCGTGTTACGTGATACATATGCGCAATACAAACGACCGGTTACTTTTCCAGATACCTTGTACATCGGCTCATATATTACCGACATCAAAGAAGACCGCTTCACGATGCGTTACGAGGCGTTTAGTGAGTCGCAACAGGCAGTATGCACAACAGGGTATGCAAATGTAGTGATGTTTAACATGAAAACAGGGCAAAAATCGCCGATCCCTGAGCATATGCTGACCATTCTTAAGCAATACGAAATGGATATTAATCAGTAAGGTTACGCTTACCCTTATGCGCTTTAAAGCTTTTACTATGCAATTATCACAAAGGTTAACAAAATTCAGTTAACCTTTTTTACGTTGCACGCGTACTTTTATTTTAATGTACTGTAATTGGCAGATCATTGACCACAAGTGATTGACCATTTTTTTGAGCGCGCAGAAAGCTTGAGATCAAAACATCATGAGACAATGCGTTAATATCGTTAACCTCTTCAACCATGCAAAACGTAATAGATTCCCAACCTAAATCTTTAATAAAGGTTTTAAGCTGATTGATGTTATCTTGATAATTTTCATCGGTTGTTAGCAGGCCGATAGAGTGTTTGTTGCCAGGTTTGTATTTTCCATGGTGTGTGGTTGCACATTTAGCGTACCCGCTTAACACATACACCGTATTTGCGTTGTGAGCCATCTTTATGACACCCTTAAATTTGATTTTGGCAATTCTTATGCATTTTTTAAACCAAGCTTTAAGATGTGCTTACTACAATTGTTTAAGCATTGAAAATATTAAGAATAATCATATCTTCTTTAGATATTCTCATCACAAAAGGTGTCAATTTTTTGTGGTGCTCTACTGAACCCCAACTCTGATAGTCATTCCAATTCAGCGTTACCGAGTGTATTGGAGTGGCGCATACTGTTAAAACGTTATTGAGCACATACCGATAAAAGAACTGCAACCCATTGCGGTCGAGCTTCACGGTACTCCAAGAATGGGAGGCAATGAGCTGTGCAAAGTACGCTTTAAGGTCCTGGGTGGTTAAGTTATCAGGGCAGCAATCAAAGAAAGCAGCGATACGACGCACGGCACGGCTATAGGCATCGATGGTAGCTGGACGCTTGCCTTGCAGGGTTAAATTGGTAAGATGTTGTTGGTAAAGGTGATTAAACCGAAGTTGTTCGGACGAGTTCATGATATTACTCCTAGAAAGGCCATCGAGATAGATGGCATCTAGAAAGTATTAAATATCAGTGGGAAGATGTGTGTTTAACTCTGCCGCGCAGCGGCTTCGTTCAACAAGGCATTCAAACGGACAATTTACAGTTGGCTTTTGTTCGTGCCTCACATATTTTAGCCAACTATAAACTGCCGCTTAATGTGGCGTTGGTATGACTCCCACTGTCAAGTTAAACACACTGATCCTTGCCTAACTATAAGCCATAATTTCTTAACTCGAATTAGAGAGAGTTAACGCATAGGATGAAGCAAGTAATTTCGTCGGTTTTCATGCTGGTATTCGTTGGTTATTACTATTTCTAGTAACAGAGCAGACCTTACTTAACTCGACGTGGCACCTATCTTCAGTCTATGTTCGTGGTTCAATGCCGCGGTAACAACATTGCCATCCTAACGCCGTCGGTGGTTGTGCCACACCCGATGCTTGACCCAATGCATTAACTCTAATTCGTTCATATTAAGCAGGTACTCTTGATAATCGTAATTTAGGATTTATCGGTGAGAGTACAATCTGTTTAGCGATTGCCCAGATATAAGCAATCATTTCACGGGCAATGGCGGTGACAACCAAGTTGTAATGCTTGCCTTTATTAATGAGCTTTTTATAACGTTTACACAGTCTTAATTGTGCTTTCCATGCGATATCAACAATCTGTTTTGGTAAACCTTCTTGTCGTTTTTGTAACTCGGTCGATATGTTGGCTGCATGACGGTAACTATGAGCACCTTCGACCAATAAGCGCCTTGCACGACCATTGCCACATCTAGTAATTGCGCCAATGTGCCTTTTACCACCGCTCGAGTGCTCACTTGGTACAAGGCCAAGGTAACTCATCAATTTACGCGGATGGTCGAAACGGGTTAAATCGCCAAGCTCAGCCACAACGCCAGCGGCCACGAGTAAGCGAACGCCGCGCATAGCCTGAATGGCTTTAACAACAGGGTAGTATCGCCATTGACAAACATGGTGAGAGAGTTCATTGTCGAGTCGCTCTAATCGTGCAGTTCGCTCGTTTATAGTTTGAATAAACTCTTGTAAAACGATTTGTTGTGCGGGGTGTGGCAACACCAGTTCAGTGAGCCAACGTAAGTGTTTAAGAGACCAGTTTGCAGTGCCTGCGTAGTTAATATTGTTGCGAAGAAGCAGTGCTTTTAGCTGGTACTTCGCATCTTTTAAGTCTTTCATCGCGACTTCTCGAGCACGAGATAAATCACGAATAGCTTCATCTTCTGGCTCAGGCACATAAATAGGAGTTAAGTCTTCAGACTTAAGTAATTTAGCCAGTTTAAGTGCGTCACGCTTGTCAGTTTTTACACGCTCGCCAGGTTTTTTAGGAATAAGCGAAGGTGCAACAACGTAACAACAATGCCCAAGAGAAGTGATTAAGCGATAAATCCAGTAACCACAAGGGCCAGCTTCATAAACGAAATGCAGAGTTGCGTTTGGGTATTTAGATTCAAATTGCCTGATAAGCTTTTTAATAGCGACTTTAGCAGAAGAAATGCGACCGAAATGAATGGGTTGTGCGCCGCGGTTATCTTCGATGTAGGCAACTTCAATGAACTCTTTATGAGTATCTAAGCCAATGAAAAGTATGTTATGTTTAGTCATGCTAGCCTCTGCTATTTAGTTATTTGACAAACTAATTATGGCTCTGGCTTTAAGCTAACCCACGAAAATGCGGAGGCTAGCACCGTGTGGGAGTCATTATGTCTAGCATTACACGGAGTTTGGCACCTTGATTAGCTACATAGATGAAGCAGGAACTTTTGTTTCTAAAGGTGCACCTGAAAATTCATGGTGTACAGTCGCTTGTTATTCTCATCCTGAGTTTGAAAAAAGAAAACTGACAGAGTTGTTGAGGAAATTAAAATTAGACGAAGGGTTTTCTCAAGACAATGAAGTTAAGCTTAAAAATATCTCTGAAAATGGATACATAAATTTCCTTGATAAACTTAGCCAGTTAAATGGCACTTTGTTTTGTACCGCTACTGATTCTAGTTTCAATTCACTCGATAAAATCAACTCACACAAAGATGCTCATTTAGCATCTATTCTTCGTGGTCAAAGTGAAATGAAATATGATGGCGGAAAAGAAGCCATGAAGATCTTGCATAATCAGTTAAGCGGGCTACCAGAACAACTATATGTACAATTTCACTGTCAAGCAGTCCTTCTTTCTTCATTTATTCAAAGAGGAATTGCATTTTATGTACAGAGGTACCCCAATTCACTCAAGAACTTTCGTTGGCGATATGACGCCAAAGAGCTGTTGAAAATTACTGATTTTGAAGATTCTTTTCAAAAATTTGTTCCTACTCTTTTGCAGGCATACTCAATTGATAATCCAACAGCAGCATTGGATTGGTGTGATTATTCGCCAATGAAAAAATTCATTGGCACTATACCTGATTACTTGGCTGAAAAAGTACCAGAGCTTGAAGGGAAAGAAGCCTTCGATATTCAAAAAATAATTAGAGATGATATTCAGTTCATAGACTCTAAATCTAGTTCAGGAGTACAAACAGCTGATTTACTTGCATCGGGTTTAAGACGACTTCTAAGACTTGAGTTTCAGGATAATCAACTTGTAGCTGAACGCTTTGGAAAATTGTTACTGCAAGAAAAAGGTAATAAACCACCTATTTCACTAGTTGCATTTGATGGTGAATCTGAAATAGATGGAGATTTAGCGGTAATCATTAAAACCTTGATACGTAACTGTAAACGGATTCTAAAGTAATGCTAACAAGTCATTTAAAAGGACAAAAAACAGTTGGTTTTTGCTCCTTCGTTGCTTATTTTAACCAACTATTTTTAGCCTCTTAATGCGGGCGTTGGTATGACTCCCACTGTCAAGTTAAACACACTGAGCCTTGCCTAACTATAAGCCATAATTTCTTAACTCGAATTAGAGAGAGTTAACGCATAGGATGAAGCAAGTAATTTCGTCGGTTTTCATGCTGGTATTCGTTGGTTATTACTATTTCTAGTAACAGAGCAGACCTTACTTAGCTCGACGTGGCACCTATCTTCAGTCTATGTTCGTGGTTCAATGTCGCGGTAACAACATTGCCATCCTAACGCCGTCGGTGGTTGTGCCACACCCGATGCTTGACCCAATGCATTAACTCTAATTCGTTCATATTAAGCAGGTACTCTTGATAATCGTAATTTATGATTTATCGGTGAGAGTACAATCTGTTTAGCGATTGCCCAGATATAAGCAATCATTTCACGGGCAATGGCGGTGACAACCAAGTTGTAATGCTTGCCTTTATTAATGAGCTTTTTATAACGTTTACACAGTCTTAATTGTGCTTTCCATGCGATATCAACAATCTGTTTTGGTAAACCTTCTTGTCGTTTTTGTAACTCGGTCGATATGTTGGCTGCATGACGGTAACTATGAGCACCTTCGACCAATAAGCGCCTTGCACGACCATTGCCACATTTAGTAATTGCGCCAATGTGCCTTTTACCACCGCTCGAGTGCTCACTTGGTACAAGGCCAAGGTAACTCATCAATTTACGCGGATAAAAATTATCGTGGACATCCACCTCAATTTGCATGTTGGGGTTGTTTGTCTAAGCTTTTAGTTCTTCAAATCATCTCAAATTCTAAGTTCAAGGAGTGAACGATGGGGTTGGCAAGGAAGCGGCAAATCAGTTTGTCGGATACTCGATATTATCATTGTGTTTCGCGCTGTGTTCGCCGTGCATTTTTGTGCGGTGAAGATAAATTTACGGGTAAGTCGTATGAGCATCGCCGAGGGTGGGTAGAAGAACGATTGTTGTTTTTAGCTAAGGTATTTTGTATTGATGTGTGTGCTTATGCGGTGATGAGTAATCATACCCATGTGGTGCTGTATGTTGATGATAAAAAAGCCCGAAGACTCAGTGACAAAGCGGTACTCATACGTTGGCACAAGCTGTTTAAAGGCTCGATTCTTGGTCATAAATATCTACACAATGAGCGTCTGGACGAAGGTCAAAGATTCTTTTTAGACAAAGAGATAAAAGAATATCGACAACGCCTGTGCAGCATTAGCTGGTTTATGCGGGTGTTGAATGAAGGCATAGCACGAGAAGCGAATAAAGAAGATGGGTGTACTGGCAGATTCTGGGAAGGGCGCTTTAAAAGTCAAGCTTTACTGGATGAGGCCGCATTAATGGCTTGTATGGCGTATGTTGATTTAAACCCAATCAGAGCAAAAATGGCAAAGACACCAGAAGAGTCAGCCCACACCAGTATTCAAATACGCTGTGCACAAGCCAAAGAGGGCAAACAACCAAAACAACTTGCACGCTTTGTAGGTAGTCCACGAAAACACATGCCCAAAGGCCTGCCATTTGAACTTAAAAGCTATCTGGAATTAGTCGAACTGACAGGCAAATGTATTCGAACCGACAAACGAGGCCACATCGACAGCAATCAAGCCCCTATCCTTGAGCGATTGAATATCAAGGCAGACAACTGGCTAAAACTCACGACTCAGTTTGAAAAGGTGTTTCATGGTGCGGTAGGCAAAGAGCATGCGCTGGATTTGTATTGCCAGCGACAACAACATAAACGAAGACACAGCATCTCAAATTGCACAATGTTATTAAGCTGACACAAACCTGATTTCATTCATTTACCTTTATGCTTTCAAAATGGCAGAGATACGTGTGCTTAAAGGGTGAGAAATAGAGTAAAAAGCGGGTAATTTCAGCAATCATTTAACCATAGTAGGCATGATTTTGATAACATCTAGCGACAAAGTCAGTTGCTTTGTCATTGAGCGCTTGTTGAAGGTTCTTTCTTATGTCTTTTTAAAGTGGATGTCCCATGAGTCGTGAGTCGAGTCATTATGAGTATCTAAGCCAATGAAAAGTATGTTATGTTTAGTCATGCTAGCCTCTGCTATTTAGTTATTTAACAAACTAATTATGGCTCTGGCTTTAAGCTAACCCACGAAAATGCGGAGGCTAGCACCGTGTGGGAGTCATTATGTCTATGCCTAGAAAGGTTTGGAGTTTAATATCTACTTATTGTGGCTACTCGCGATACATTTAACCCTAAGCTTTCTTGTTGGTATTAAAATCTACAAGAATTTAATGTTATCCCGTTCAGAAAAATTAAAGCTTTTTACTTTGGCATTTGTGGTACCTATTATTGGGTCTATCTTAAGTTTTTCTATAAGCCGAGGTAATGAATTTGGGTCACCTGCTAGAAGCAGTGATTTTTGTGGTAACCCTTCAAATCCTTTCGATGGCGGCTCAGATTCTGGCGGAGATTAGCTGCGTATAACAAGTTAATGAAACCGTGGACGTAAAACAGTAGGCTTGCGCTCCTTCGTCGCTTATTTTTGCCTACTATTTTTCGCCGTTTATTAAGGCGTCTAGGCGAATGCCTTATATTTAACAAAGGATGCTATGAAAATAATAATGAGTTTAACTTTTGCAAGCCTAATTTCTTGGCAAGCTAATGCAAATAACGAGGCTGTAGGAGCTTTTGAGCACTTGTTGCCACAATATATTAAGTGGGCACATAAAGTAGATAAAGAGGGAATCAAGATAGGTATACCTTTAGATAAAAAGGGACTTAATTTAGCCAGTGAATTAGGGATTAAGTCTCCTGAAAAAGTCAAAATCGTTTACGTTGATAGAGTCCCGTACCCTTATGAAAATGAAGAATTAAAGAAAATGGGGTTGTCGTTAGGTTTTATCGGCGAAAATATTATTAATAATGCCCAAGTTTTTGGCTACTCAATATACGTTAGAAAGGGATATGAACTTGATACCCCAAACTTAGCACACGAACTCGTTCATGTATTACAAATCGAAAGATCTAACTTGGACAAAATTATTACTCAGCACTTTTCTGATTTGGCAAAATACGGATATTCTAATGCTCCTTTAGAAGTTGAAGCATTTAAAGCAAACAAGAAGTACGGTGGCAGTTAATTCGCCTAACACATATGAACCGTCTCCGGTCAATAAGCATAACGATACAAATTAGCAGCTTTTAAGCAGCTAATTTGTATCGGCAATTCTTAAATCTATTCAGCTTCGCTATGTCGGTTAGCCTTTAAAATCCTTTACGGCAAACACATATGAGGGTCTCTTATTGCGAACTCATCGCTGCTTAAATCAGTCGATACAATTCATCTTTTAGGGCAACTAGACAGTCATCGGTTAACCTTGATCCGCAGCTACTCAAGGGGATGACTCAAGTTCAGCTAGCTTCGTATTAAAATGGCTGTCCTGTATTCTGTATTCTATCTGTACCTTTTTTACTTAGGATAGGTTACGATTACATTCAAATTATTGCAAAACACTATGTTGAATATAATGAGAAAGGGATTTTTAAACACGGTTTTTCAATGCATTGGATTGATAGTTATCGTGGTTAGCTTAGTTGGATATGCTAGTGAACAAGCGGGCGCAAAGGGCGATGTTGAGAATGTTCATACCATATATGAGCGCTTATGGTACGCTGAAGGTTATGGATACATAATTAAGTTTGTTAAAAATAAAGCATTTGTCTACGATGTGACCGCAGATTGGTGTGTGCTCAACCATACTTTGATGTTAGATCTTAGTGAGCTGGACTTTGCCAAAGACATCAGTTTGACGACTCCAAATACAGCGCTACTAGATTGGGGAGCTGCAAACAAGCTAGTATTACGTATAACTGATGCTTTGCCGCAACATTGTAAAAACGCACTAAGTAATCAAAATAAGACTCCTTTTAATGCCACACAGCTTTTTGCTATCTATACGCAGACGTACTTCGAATTATTCGCATTTAGTGATCCTGACCATTTAAAACAAAAAATCGCATTTTGGTCATCTAAGATCGATAAACAGACAACCGAAGAAGAACTTGTTGAAGTTATTAATAACTTTATCGCAAGCGTAGATGATGGGCATGCCGCATTATGGGATAAAGATGGCGAATTACTGGCGTTTAACGACACAGAGCTCAAAAGGTTAAATCAAAGATTAGAGTTAGAACAAACTAAAACCATAAACAGTGCACACACTAGCTATTGGCGTTACAAACAATACTTACTAGATGGTTTTGAGTCTGCAACTAAGAGTTACTTTTTGGCACAGGCATCACCTATAAAAAGGTATGATAAGTTTATATTTGCGCATCTGCCCAATAATTTACGTTACTTTAAAATTTCAGAAATGAGTGAATATTCTGAGCTGCAATCACTCTCTAGTGATATAAGTGTGGTTGACACTGTATTAAGTCTAATACTGCCTAGTATGAGGCAGTCAAACGGTGTTGTTATAGATTTACGTTCAAACCCAGGTGGTTATGATTTAGTATCGCTCCAAATATTATCTTACTTCATTGACAAAAAAGTTGTTTTGGCTAAAAAACAGGCTAAATATTTAGCAGGTTATACTCCTCTTAATCCGGTAACGGCAATTCCGTCTGATATAAAACCTTATTCAGGTCCGATTGTTGTTCTGACTAACCAATTTACAACAAGTGCGGCAGAAATCTTTTTACTTGGACTTAAAGCTCGAGGAAACACGTCTTTTTATGGCTCTAGAACTGATGGCGCCTTTAGTGACTCACTCGTAAAACAGCTTCCTAATGGTTGGTACTTTTCTTTATCAAATGAAATTTACTGGGATCCACAAGGAAACCATTATGAAATGATAGGCCATCCTGTTAGTAAATTTTTTGAGTACCTTAACACAAATGATATTGAACAAGGTGTTGATAGCGCCTTACAAGCTGCCATAACAGACTTAAAAAAGTAAGGGTTTAATTTTAAAATAATTATTCTGCGCAAAATATAAATGATGAAGTGTTTTTATTGTCGTTTAATGCGCTAAAACCTAGTGTGCAAGAGAGTTAAATACACAAAATTAAAGGTTTTGAAATCGTGCAAATAAAAAAGCGCCCATGCGGGGCGCTTTGGTGGGCTAGTAATTGGTTTATTTAAGCGCTTGAATACGTTGCTCAAGCGGTGGGTGAGAGGCAAACATCTCTGATAGGCTTTTACCAGAAGCAATACCAAAGGCCATCATAGAGCCTTCTAGATGCGATTCTTGGTTGTGCTTTAGCCGCTCAAGTGCAGCACGCATTTTGTGTGCGCCAACCAAACTTGCCGCCCCCCTATCTGCAGCAAATTCTCGTTTACGGCTAAAGTAAGCCACTACAATTGAGGCCAACACGCCAAATAAGAGTTGAAAAATCATATCAAATACAAAATATGCCCAACTTGTGCCTTCTTCATCTTCGCCTCTAAAAAAGTTATCAACGATACCGGCAAGTACTTTCGCTAAGAAGATCACAAAGGTATTGACCACACCTTGAATAAGCGTCAGCGTTACCATGTCACCATTTGCTACGTGTGACACTTCGTGTGCTAACACGGCTTCGGCTTCATCTTGACTCATGTTATGCAACAAACCAGAACTCACCGCAACTAAGCTATTGTTTTTACTAGGGCCTGTTGCAAAAGCATTGATCTCAGGGCTATCATAAATTGCAACTTCAGGCATCTTTATTTTGGCTTGTTGTGCTTGGCGCGCAACTGTTTGTAATAACCAATGCTCTGTTTCATTGCGAGCTTGCTCAATAACCATCGCGCCTGTTGATTTTTTTGCAATCCACTTCGACATAAATAGCGAAATAAATGCACCACCAAAACCAAACACCAGAGCGATAAGCATAATGCCGCTGTAACTTCGAGAAGAAATTCCTAATACCGACATTAATACAGATAAAACCACTCCCAACACTAGCATCACAGCTAAGTTAGTCAGTAGAAATAACACAACGCGTTTCATAATCACCTCAGTGAAATAATAAAATTACAAGCTGCACAAGCTCCGTGCAGAGTTAACTATCTAGTGAGTAAAATGGGGGAGTTTGAGATACTAATCAATAGCTGTAAGCGCGATAATTGTGAAAAAATAACGGTTTTTTGCAGTTAATTTTTTGTCAAGAGCCAAACATATCGTTTGGCTCAGATTATTTCTTATGGCTGCAACGAAAAAGCCGATTGTTTCAGTTCTTGCTTTAATGTTTCATCTTTTATCTCACCTTTTTCGCTGTCAAAAACATCGTAAAAGCTAGGCACTGATACACTCGCTTTTACGTCCATTGCAAAAAACGGAGCCGAACCAGTTGCACTAGCTAAAACGCTTTTTGCTCCACCGGGGCCCGGTGAGGTTGCTAGTAGTACCATTGGTTTGTTTTGATACACTTTTTGATTGATTCTCGAGGTCCAATCAAAAATATTTTTGTACGCTGCTGTATAGCTACCATTGTGCTCTGCAAACGAAACGACAATCGCATCGGCCTCGCCAATTTTATTATAAAATTGCTGAGCTTGAGCGGGAATACCGCTTTCGTTTTCTCTATCAGAGCTGTAAATTGGCATTTCATAGTCGTTTAAATCGATTAGTTCGACTTCTGCACCCTCTATTAATGATGCCATGTACTGGACTAACTGCTTGTTAATTGATTGACGACTATTACTTGCTGCAAATGCTAATACTTTCATAATGCTCTCCTAAATAGGTCTGATTGACTGTATTCAATTTATGTAGCTCAGTGTATATTGATATCCATAAATCATTAATACCCTTTTTGTAAAGTTACTATTTCCATATGACTAATAATGTTTTTGACGGCATTCAAATTTTTGTGCAAGTGGTTAAAAGTGGCGGGTTTGCAGCAGCCGCTGCTGTGCTTGGGCATTCTAACTCTCATATCAGTAAAGAAATCAATAAACTTGAAGAGCGTATAGGCGTACGGCTATTAAATAGAACCACGCGCTCAATTGCGTTAACACCAGAAGGAGAGCTCTACTATCGATACTGTGAGCAATTAGTAAATGATGCCACGGAGGCTTTTGCACTACTAACGCAAAACGACAATAACCCAAAAGGGGAGCTAAAAATTAGTTGCCCAATTGGGATTAGCCAAAACTATATCCAGCCGGTCATTGAGCAATACTTACAGCGCTACCCCAATGTAAGGCTTAACATAGACTTAAGTGACAAGCGTATTGATGTTATTGCTGATGGATTTGACCTGGTTGTTAGAGCTGCGCCTGAACTTTCAGAATCAAGCTTGATTTGTAAACGATTGTTCTCATGTCCTACATATATCGTGGCTGCGCCCGAATATATTTCACGTTATGGACGTCCTTATCATCCTAAAGAGTTAACCAATCATGATTGCATTTGTTACTCGAATCTTAAAACACCAGATCGATGGGAGTTTGTAAGTGAGCATGGTGAGCAGTTTGTTGTTGCTGTGCGAAAAAAAGTGATGTCTAACAATGGCAACATGCAGGCAACTATGGCGTGCTCTGGGGTTGGTATATGCAGATTGCCAGAATTTTACATTAAACATGAGCTTGCCAATGGGCAACTCGATATATTATTTGAGAAGTTTCCTCAACCACAGGTGAACGTTTACGCAATTTACCCTAGTAAAAAGCATTTATCACCAAAGGTTCGATGTTTTATTGATTTGCTAGACGAGTATGCCAAAGTAATGAGATAAAAAGACGCAATATTTGCTTTTAGTGCGCGCTTTTAATCGCGTACACCCATTTAATGCGTTAAAATATGTCTCTTAATATCCTAATACTCGATATCCACCCAAAAGTGGTTATCCTGACATCGAGAACACCATGAAAAAAAACTTTGCGTTAACACATCCAAAACTCAAACCTGCACGATTAGTTGATGCAATAAAGTATGAAGTAAAAAAATACCTTCGCAGAGAGCGCAATAAAAATTTACCCGCAGGTGCAGATTTTTGGGACTTCGATTGTCGATTTGGTGCCACGCAAGAACAAGCAGATGTGATTAAGGTAGCGCACATAAACAAGCATATTGACCATGCTGTTAGTTCTGAACTGCCGTCTTTTTATCTAGAAATACTAGCAAAGCCTGGCTACAAAACACCAACAATGGACGATGATCCGCAATAATAAGCCGTTGTTAGCGCTTAATTTTAAGCGCTAAAACATTATTTAGCTTTGTTTATCGTTGGCTGTGATCATCAGCTTTCTTAGTAGTGGCAGTGACAATAATAACCCACCAATCGCACCGATTAAGTGTGCTTCAATCGCGACTCTAGAATTAATAAGTGTGCCAACATCGGCACTTGGTCCTTGTACTTGCTCCCATATAAGCTTTATCCAAATACCTATGAACAGCAAAATGCCTGAACGCATGCCAACATGAATATCTTTGATGGCCCCCCAAACAATGACACCATGTAACAGGCCACTTAAACCGGTATAAACTTCAATCTCTGGGCAAAATAGCCAAATACCGATCCCTGTCCAAAGTGCTAAGAAGATGATATGACAAAAGTAACTGAGCGCTGAGCGGTGCTCGGCATGTAACACCCAAATAAACACAATCCCAATCACATTGAGTAATAGATGAGTCCAGTTTGAATGCATAAATTGGCCAGTAAATATGCGCCACCATTGATCTGAAACGAGTTCTCTATCAAAAGCCAAAAATGAATGAGTATCGAATGCCATGAGTAAGGTACTCACAATAATGAGCGTTAATGGGGGCAGCACGTAGCGTTTTTGAAACGGTAATTCAATCATGGTATCGCATCGTTATTTTTTGCATATTGTGCCTGTTTGCTTTTATCATGCCAATGTTTCTAATGGATAAAAGTGATTACAAATGAAATACGCACCGCATTTGGCATTGATGCTTTTACTGAGTAGCTGCGCATCGCATAATACCGCGATAGAGTCTCAAAAACGCGAAACGAGAGAGCCTGAAGCAGCTACGGGCTTGCAGCATAAAAAACAAGTCTTGGCCAGTCAATTTATGGTTGCAGCAGCAAACCCGTATGCGTCAAAGGCAGGACAGTTAATGCTTAAAAAAGGGGGGAACGCTATTGACGCTGCAATTGCGACACAGCTTGTATTGACCCTAGTAGAGCCGCAATCTTCAGGTATTGGGGGTGGGGCATTTATCCTGTATTTTGATAAAAAGCGTGGTCAGTTAGTCACCTTTGACGGTCGAGAAACGGCTCCGAGCAACGCAGATCATACCTTGTTTTTAGACGAAGATGGTAAAGCTGTGCCGTGGATAAAGGCGGTTGTGGGAGGTCGCTCTGTTGGTGTTCCGGGCATTTTACATGCATTTAAACAAGCCCATCAACAATATGGAGCATTACCATGGAAAGACTTGTTTAACCCTGCAATTAAATTGGCATCTGAAGGGTTTATAGTTTCACCCAGACTCAACATGCTACTTAAAAAGAAATTCAACCCAGGTTTGACACAATTGTCTCCAGCAAAAGAGTATTTTTACCCTGATGGCCTTCCACTGCAAGTCGGTACTGTTAAGAAAAACCCAGAGCTTGCAGAACTTTACCAACAAGTTGCATTAAATGGCATTAACGCGTTTTACAAAGGAGATAATGCTAAAAAATTGGTAAAGGCAGTTACCAGTGCACCAATTGCGCCCGGAAAATTAGAAATATCGGACTTAGCACGCTATAAAAGCAAACAGCGAGACGCAATATGCATCGACTACCATCAATACCAGGTATGCTCAATGGCTCCACCAAGCAGCGGTGGTATTGCTGTATTACAAATATTGAAGTTGCTTGAAGGTAAAAACTTATCTACATACCGACCAAATGCGCCTGAGGCACTTCACTTGTTTACACAGGCATCACGATTGGCATTTGCCGATAGAAACCATTACGTTGCCGACCCTGATTTTGTCGCCGTGCCTACAGACGCATTACTACGTGCAGATTACTTAAAACATAGAGCGACGCTTATCGGCGAAAAAGATAATCATAATGTTCCTGTTGGTGACCCAACAAAAGGTAAGTTGGCCTACGCGCAAGATGATGGCTATGAGTTACCTTCGACTACTCATGTGTCGATTGTTGATAGCCAAGGGAATGCAGTGTCAATGACCAGCTCAATCGAAATGGCATTTGGCTCAACGGTTATGGTGAACGGGTATCTTTTAAATAACCAATTAACCGATTTTTCTTTAAGTCCTAAAAAAGACGGTAAGTGGATGGCTAATCGCGTTGAAGCAAATAAACGTCCTCGCAGCTCAATGTCACCGGTAATGGTATTTAACCCAGATGGTAGTTTACGTTTGGTTGTTGGGTCTCCTGGTGGCAGCAGAATTATTAACTATGTAGCACAAACCGTGATAGGGGTGCTTGATTGGCAGTTGACGCCACAACAGGCCATCGATTTACCTAAAATTACAAATCGAAATAAATACACAACACTTGAAAAAGGTACCGAACTTGAAAACTTGGTGCCGTTCTTTAAAGAAAAAGGCCACAACGTGCAGGTAAGAGATTTAAACTCCGGTATACATGCGATTGAGCTTAAAAACGGTCGACTCTATGGGGGGGCCGATCCTCGTCGAGAAGGCGTCGCGCTTGGCGAAAACGACTGATAATCGTAGGCTTAACGCTTAGTTTGCGATATACTGTACGGCCCTGTTTACAGACAGAACGTTCTTTGGACAGGGCTTTTTACATTGGTCTGATGTGAGTGAAATTCATTGAAATTTAACCACTTTGGGCAATAATGAACTCTCAGCCTATAAAAATGTGTCAAAACTTGTAAATATGACTAAACAAACAGATCCTAATTATTTATACATTCCATACTCTGGTCCCAATCTTTTAGAAACGCCTTTATTGAATAAAGGAAGTGCATTCAGTCAGCGTGAGCGTGAAAGCTTTAATTTGGCAGGGTTGCTGCCTCCTCGTTACGAGACCATTGAAGAGCAAGTTGAGCGCTGTTATCAGCAATACTCAAGCTTTAGTGACAACCTAAACAAGCATATTTACTTAAGGGCGATTCAAGACAATAACGAAACGCTTTATTATCGCTTGGTGCGCGATCATTTAGAAGAAATGATGCCTATTATTTACACCCCGACAGTTGGTGACGCATGTGAGAAGTTTTCAGATATTTATCGCAGCTCACGTGGCTTATTTATCTCTTATGAAGAGCGCCATCAAATAGACGATATTTTACGAAATGCAACGAAAGGCAAAGTGAAAGTGATCGTCGTCACAGACGGTGAGCGTATCTTAGGCCTTGGAGACCAAGGTATCGGTGGCATGGGAATTCCAATAGGTAAGTTATCGTTGTATACAGCTTGTGGTGGTATTAGCCCAGCTTATACTTTGCCGGTGATGCTAGATGTGGGCACCAACAACGAGAAATTATTGGCAGATCCTATGTATATGGGGGCGCGACATAAACGTATTGAACAGCATGAGTATGACGAATTCTTAGAGCTGTTTATTAATGCTGTTAAGCGTCGCTGGCCTAACGTACTTTTGCAGTTTGAAGATTTTGCTCAACCAAATGCTATGCCGTTACTTAAGCGCTATCGTAACGAGATCTGTAGCTTTAACGATGATATTCAAGGCACGGCATCTGTTACTGTTGGTTCATTGCTTGCGGCCTGTCGGGTTAAAGG
Source organism: Pseudoalteromonas sp. A25 (assembly GCF_009176705.1). Lineage (NCBI taxonomy): Bacteria > Pseudomonadati > Pseudomonadota > Gammaproteobacteria > Alteromonadales > Pseudoalteromonadaceae > Pseudoalteromonas > Pseudoalteromonas sp. A25. Next base: position 1,954,429 of record NZ_AP021846.1, read on the forward strand.
CGCTAAGCTATCAGAACAAAAAGTGGTGTTTGTTGGCGCAGGTTCAGCCGGCTGTGGTATTGCTGAGCAAATTATTAGCCAAATGGTGGCAGAAGGCGCAACCGATGAGCAAGCACGTAGTCAAGTCTACATGGTAGACCGCTTTGGCCTGTTAACTGAAGGCATGCAAGATCTGCGTGATTTTCAAGCTGCGTTAGTGCAACAAAAAGATGCGTTAAGCGATTGGTCTTATAGTGGAGACTACGCCTCGTTGCTAGATGTAATGCATTGCGCTAAACCAGATATTTTGATTGGTGTATCTGGGCAACCTGGTTTATTTACCGAGCAGGTTATTCGCGCTATGCACAATGGCTGCGAGCGTCCGATTATTTTCCCGCTCAGTAATCCTTCTCGCCAAGTAGAGGCGCACCCTAAAGACGTTATCGAGTGGACTGATGGACAAGCAATAGTAGCAACTGGCAGCCCGTTTGAGCCTGTTAGTTACAACGGGACTACGTTCCCAATTCCTCAGTGTAATAACAGCTATATTTTCCCAGGGATCGGTTTGGGTGTCATTGCTGCAAAAGCAACAAGCATTACAGACGCCATGTTGATGGTTTCGAGTGAGACATTGGCTGAGTCATCACCATGGGCTAATACTGGCAAAGGTAGCCTATTACCTGCGTTAGTTGAAATTGAGCCCCTGAGTAAACGTATCGCGTTTGCGGTTGCTAAAAAAGCAATGGAAGAGGGCGTAGCTTTAGAAATGGCTGATGACGCAATATGGGCAGCGATAGAGAAAAACTATTGGCTGCCAGAGTACCGTAATTATAAGCGTCGCAGCATTTAATTAATCATAAATAGAGCCAGCATTATGAATGCTGGCTTTTTTGTATCTATATTTAATTGAGAACCAAGGAGGTGAGATTACATTTTTACGATGAGAGCTGTATGAAATATCTGATACGAAGCGTTTGTTTTTTAGTTTTTTTTGTATCCAACTGCTATGCATTGGTTATCGACTTAGCGTCTGATTATGACCCGTCAAAAAGCAACGAGCCTACCGACGCTGCTATGGTGATGTTGTTGAAAATCCAAAACAACCTCGATGGTAAGCTTATATTTAATCACATCCCAGCAAGCAGAATTAGAGAGTGGCGTGAATTGGACAGCCATCCCACAACATGTCTTTACAATAAAGCGAAAACGCCAGAGCGTGCAAAACAAGCCCTGTATAGTAGGTATCCTTTTACTGCTTTTCCTGCTAATAGGATAATTGTTAATAACCCACTTTCCTTGCCAGAAAGCCTATCAATAGAAGAGCTTGTAACAAAACATGGGTTACAGCTAGGCGTTGCAAAAGGCCGTTCATACGGCCACGAAATCGACCGTATGCTTTTAACATTAAAAGATCGAATATTTATAAATGAAGGAGCCAATAGCGCGGCTCGTCTAAGAAAAATGTTGTTGCAAGGTAAGCTCGATGCAATTATTGAATATGGTCCAGTATTTAATTATGACTTTCCAGATAGGTCGCAACAAAAAGGCATCACCTTTCATAAAATAAAGGGGGCGCCAGAGGCAACATTTGGTTACTTTGTTTGTGCCAATTCTGAAGTTGGTCGCCAAGCAATATTTTTATTTAACCAAGCAATGAATAACAAACAATTACAACAGGAAATCATTGATTTTCATAAAAATTTGTTTTTTGAGCAAGAAAGTAATTTTATCAGGCAATCGCTAAGCACACAGTTTCTCGTTCAGTGATGATTAATAGTAGTATGATTCAATACTGCTATTCCCTAACTAAAGGATTTTTATTATGCGCATGTTAATAAGCACCGTAGCCGCTTCATTGTTTTGTATGAGTTCATTTGCCAGTACCGTACCAGACGACCCTCATCTCTATGTACAAGGGCACGCAAAGGTAAAAGTACAACCTGATATAGCGACGATCCGAGTCGCAATAGTAGAGAAGGGTGAGCAACTTGTGCAGGCAAAAAAGAAAGTAGACGAAATTATGGCAAAAGCCATCAAACTAGCTAAAGGGTTTGATATTGAAAAAGACGACATTCATGCTGATCAACTCAATGTGTATCGTCAAACCCGTTACAACCGCAATACCAATGAAGAAGAGTTTGAAGGGTTTAGAGTGACGCGTAGTTTGACAATGACGTTAAAAAATATTGAAAGCTATCCAGCGCTTTTACAGGCTCTCGTTGATACAGGGATCACTGAATTCAATAACACAGAGTTTAGTGTAAGCAATAGAGAAGAACTCGTTGACAGTTTAAAACTCAAAGCGATTAAAGATGCCAAATTAGCAGCTAAAGAGCTCGCTACGGCGTTTGAGGTAGAGCTTGATAAACTTTATTCTGTGTCTTTTTCACCCATTAACGCTCCCGTAGCGCCTTATTTACGTCAGGCTCCTGCCATGAGAATGATGGACTCAGAGTCTGGTAGCTATAAAGAAGCCTATAACACCGGCGCAATCACCATTGATGCTGAGGTTTATGCTATCTACTTGCTTAAGTAAGCATGAATAACTTTGCAAATGATAGGCGACATTGGGCGCCTATCGCATTTGTAGCGTCTTTGAGTATAATGCGCTCTTTGTTATTTGTTGCGCGCATTAAGTAGAAACTCATGAGTCGTAAGATTTTTATAGTTGGTTTACCAAGAACGGGCACCACGAGTATTTGCATAGCTTGTTTAGAGCTAGGTTATAAAACTGCGCATACCGCATATACTAGGCAAACTTTTGAAAATGCACAGGTATTGGCCGATACACCAATTTTTAATGATTATCAGCGCCTATCCGAAGTTTACCCAAATAGTCGATTTATATATTTAGAGCGTGATCTACCATTGTGGTTGCCTTCAATATCTCAGCTATTAACAAGAATGACGACAAACCTTTTAACGGCTGAAGGCGGCTTTAATGAAACCATCAAACGTTGTTATTTAAATACGTTTAAAGGGCTAACCCCTGAATTAACGACCAACTATGATTACTTAAAAAACTGTTATGAATTGCATAAACAACAAGCAAAGTCATTTTTTAACGACAATGACTTAGAGCACATAGACCTTAACATAGCTCATGCTCATGCTTTAGATAAGCTAACAGACTTTTTAGGCGTGACAACTCATAAGCTTAAGCTAATGCCATTTACGAATATAGGGGGAAAGGTGACAGCTTGGAATAATATTCGCCACCCGCTAAAAGTTGAATCTACACGAAATGGTAAAGTTGACAAAGATTCATTGCTTATTACCTAACAAACTTGGCCACTTTGCCTGATAGCTCTAATAAGATAGAATGCACGAAATTTTTTGCATAATAACTTTATTTAGCTATGTTCGAACTTAAATATCACACCCCATTTGATTGGACGCATAAAGTACTAGAAGATTTTGGTACTTTTTTGCAGGACCACGCAGCTGCTGAGAAAAAAGCATCTGGCATGGCTATGTCAATGCTTAGTCATTATCCTGATAGGATCAAATTGGTTAAGGCCATGACAGATTTAGCCATCGAAGAGATGATACACTTTAAACAAGTTTTAAAGTTACTTAATGAACGTGGCATTACATTAGGTAATGATCAAAAAGACCCTTACGTTAAAAAGATTCGAGCGCTATTTAGAAATGGCCGAGATGAATTTTTGATAGACCGTTTATTAGTTGCAGCAGTGATAGAAGCGCGTGGTCATGAGCGTTTTTCTTTAGTTGCCGAAGCGCTTCCTGATGGCAAAGAAAAAGACTTTTACGTTGCAATTGCAAAGTCTGAAGAAAAACATAAAAACTTGTTTGTTGAACTGGCTTACGAATATTTTGACAAGCAAATGATTGACGAACGCTTAGAAGAAATCTTAATTGCAGAGGCAAAAATCTGCGAAGAAATCCCTTTTACAGCGGCTCTGCATTAATTACACAAGTGAAGCAAAAGTGACTTGGTGGAACCGTCGAGCAGTTATCCACCAAGTTGGTTAAAAAATAACAAAACACAGAAATAACTGAAAAAATTAGTTGACTTACCCTTATAATTCTATATAGTGGGTCCCAGCTTAAAAGTAAGAATATATACACACTCCATTTCGAAGCGTTAACGTTAGTACCTCCGTCCTGTAGTTTTTAAATATCATTTATTTTTTGTGCTATTCCGTCTGACTCTGATGATAGTCAGCATTTTAAAATTTAATTTACAGGATAGATATTATGTCTAACACAGTTACTGGTACCGTTAAGTGGTTCAATGAGTCTAAAGGTTTTGGTTTTATCGCACAAGAAAATGGCGCAGACGTATTTGCTCATTTCAGCGCAATTAAAGGCGATGGTTTCAAAACTCTTGCTGAAGGCCAACGTGTAGAATTCACTCTTGCTCAAGGCCAAAAAGGTCCTCAAGCAGAGAACATCGTTGCACTTTAATTTTTAAAAATTAAGTGAAACAAAAAGGCAGCATAGGCTGCCTTTTTTAATGTCAAAATTTTAGTCCAAATTCTCTTCAAATTATTAATCAATAGAATAGATAGAACAAACACAAGCTACTGCTAGCAATTTACTTTTACTCTAAATGTTTCCCAGAAAATAAAAAACGCTCAATGGAGTCATCGAGCGCTTGATAATCTTAGCTAACTAAAGCTTAAACTTAGATGTTGAATCGAGTAAGTTATCCGAAAGTTTGTGTAGGTTCTGTGCAACATCACCCACTTGCTGTAACGCCTTCATCGTCTCTTCAAATGAGCTATGCATATTAGAAACGTTATCAACAACCATTGCAGCAACCGATGTTTGTTCTTCTGTTGCGGTTGCTATTTGAGAGTTCATTCCATTGATAGCCAATATTTGCTCTGAAATTAATTGGATTGAATTACCGGTTGCTTGCGCAGCTTCTGCATTGTTGGTGGCCATGTCTCTTGCTGTATTCATAGCGTTCACTGAATCTGATGCGGCTACTGTTAGTATGTTGATCAGTTCACGTATTTCATTTGTTGATTTAGCGGTCCTTGATGCAAGCTCTCGTACTTCATCAGCTACAACCGCAAAGCCACGACCTTGCTCGCCTGCACGCGCAGCCTCAATGGCTGCATTCAAGGCTAGAAGGTTGGTCTGCTCCGCAATCGAGGTGATCACATTCAAAATCTGTGTCACATTTTGGGTGTCGTCCGCCAGCTTGTTAATCGTAACAGCTGCTTTATTAATCTCTTCACTTAAATCTTGAGATTGTGCGACTGACACGTTAATTTGCTTCAAACTTTCATCTACTGCGTTTTCTGCCAGTTCTGCTGCTTGAAAAGCTGACGCCGCAGACTGCGATATGTCGCCGACACTTTGCTTCATTTCTTCCATTGAGTTTCTAACAACTTCAGCATCGCTAGATTGCTGCTGAGTAGCGCGCTCTGCAGATTCCATCCCTTGTACTAGCCGAGTGGAGTTTTCCATTAGGGGTTCTACCACTGCAATTACATCTTCTACCGTGCCGCGTAGTAAATTGATAAACGCGTTGAAATTTTTTGATACCTGGCCAATTTCATCAGCAGAAGACACTGTAAGTTGTGAGCTTAAGGAGCCTTTACCTTCAGCTAGTAGATGTAAATTATCTGCAGCTTGGCCTGCGGAGGAGCTTATGCCTCGGGCAATCATTACTGCAAGTACAATAACCAATGCTAAAGATATAACCGCCACAATAAACATCATAGTAAGCGCATCATCCGCGTTAGACTTAGTATTGTTTATCAGCTCAGAAAACCGCTCATTGGCGCGCTGTTTATCATCATTAAGGGTTTTTAATACGCTATCAAATAGGTCACTTTTTTGCTTGGCGATTTGCGGCAATTTGGCAAAGTCTGCGGTGCCGTCAATCATACTTGTCGCTATTTGCCTTGCTATCTTGCCGTACTCTTGTAAATTACGAACGGTACTCGATGTTGGAAAGTTTTCATTCAGCAAGGGCACTTGCTTTAAGTTTTCTACTAATTTTTTTTGCGTTGCTCCTGCTTTACTAATCAACTCAGCATCACCAAAGGTAACCGATTGGGTGTATGTTTCGTCGAGTGTTTGCATTGCAGTAACATTTTCGGATGTTAATATTAATAGCTTGTATGTTTGATTTTCTAATTCGTCAAGTGAGCGCTGATTCTCCAGTAAAGAGGTGTAGTTAATCATTACCAATACAATAAATGCTGCAACTGCAACTATGGTTATCGCATGGATTTTTTTTGAAATACTCATATTTTTAAAATGCAATAAGTTCGACATATAACACCTTGTAATATAACAATGTGACAACCTAAGTTGTGTTGTTCCTTGCCAACTACCTAATTAAAGGCGTGGCTTTCGTTATTTGGCACTTTCCCCTAAAGATAAGCTTAGCCATATTCCAATTTTTATCAATAAAACTTTCTTTTTCGGAGGTTTAACTATACTTAGCTTGCCAATAACTCATAAATTAGGCGGAGCTATCTATGAAACTAAAAGCTACTCTCTTGGCCGCTGCTTTGTGCTCTACAGCAGCTCATGCAGAGATTAATATTTCGGGTTTTGCAAGTATAAACGGGGGTAAAGTGCTTAGCGGTACGGGCGCGCCCCAGTATGGTATTGAGCCATCATTTCTTGCTGACTACCCAATCGTTAGTACCTACACAGAGGATTTTTCCTTTTCACCTGAATCACTTATCGGTCTGCAAGTAACTGGAAACTTAGGAGATGGACTGAGTGTAACTGGGCAAATTGTTGCACGTGGTGCGAATGACTATGATGCAGAATTTGAATGGGCTTACATATCTTATGAACTAAACGACAGTTGGACATTACAAGCCGGCAAGAAGAGATTACCACTTTTTTATTACTCAGATTTTTATGATGTTGGCTATGCCTATGTATGGATGCGACCGCCCGCTGACAACTATACCTGGCAAATTTTTAACTACGAAGGGGTTAATTTACTTTACAATGGCTCAGTAGGAGATTGGGGACTGTCAGCCAATATTTACACTGGTAAAGAAGATGATGAAGAAAATAAACTGCTTTCAGACTTTTTCTTTAGAGCTCCGACGCGCGAAATTTGGGAAGATATTTTGGGCGGGGTTGTTAACTTAAGCCATGACTGGCTTGAAATTCGATTAACTCACATGCGTTACACTAACAAACGGTTTGTAAATGGTGAGCCAACCATGTGGAATGGAAAAGATAGTCGAGACGGTAAGTTCTATGGCCTAGCGGTTAATGCCGATTTTGGTAACTTCTTTGTGCTATCTGAGCTCAATCGCTTATCTTTAGATACCGATTTTGATACGTACATGTTAAGTGCAGGCTATCGCTTTGATGAGATCACGCCTTACATTATGTATTCAAACTATGAACAAGACGGCGAGGGCGATACTGAAAAACACGATACTACAGCGATAGGTGTGCGTTGGAACTTTCATCCCTCTGCTGCATTTAAGGTGCAATATGACAGAGTTAAAGACGATTCATTTGACTTTGCCGTTGCTGGTGACAGCAAAGCAATTACCTTTGGTGTTGATGTAGTATTTTAGGAGCTAAGCGATGAAACATTTTATTTATTTTGCACTTTTAGCGCTAAGCGCTCATTCATATTCAGCAGTGTCGGTGATTGTTCACCCAAGTAATAGTAGTTCGTTTGACGATTCGACAATTAATCGAATTTTCACAGGAAAAGAGAAGTCATTTAGTAACGGTAACAAAGCTATCCCTATCGGCCAAGATACAGGAAACCCGATCACAGAAGAGTTCAATACTAAAGTACTTAATAAGTCATCTGCGCAACTAAAGGCTTATTGGTCAAAATTGATATTCACAGGAAAGGGCACGCCTCCTAAAGAAGCGGCAAATGATGCTGAAGTGATCCAAAGCGTCTCATCTAACCCTGACACAATCGGTTTTGTATCTTCAAGCGCCGTAACGGGTGATGTGAAGGTTGTTAAAGAGTTCTAATTGTTAGAACTTAAAAAACTCGCTCTTTTGAGCGAGTTTTTTATGCTTACTTATAACTTATTTGGATTGAGACAGATTGCGATAAATCAGAGAGGTTACCTGCAAAATCTTGTGCATATAATGCATAGCTTACAGTTCCTTGTGGAGGCCATGGATCTTCGAAATAATTATCACTAGTGTGGGTATACATTTGGCCGTTTCTAATAATTTTATATAGTTTTATCCCATTGTTATCTTCACTCATTTGCCAATGAAGTTTTACGCCATATTGACCATTAGACTCAATAGTTAGCAATTCTGGAGCGCGAGGAGGCTCACTGTCGCCAGCCTTTGTAACAATAGTCTGGCTAGCAACGACAGAGTTAGACATTTTTTCTACTGCATCAACTCGATACTTTAAATCAACATTCAATGGTTGCCAGTGGTCTTTAAATTGTTCGTCAGTGGTATGGAAAATCAGCTGTTCATTTCGGTAAATTTTGAATACTACCGAGTTTAAAGAATCATTAAGCTGCCAATTTAACATAACACCATTGGTGTCGAATAAAGGGCTGGATATGACCTCAATAGTTGGAACTGGGGTTGGTTCGGGTTCCGGTTCTGGTTCTACAATTGGTGGAGGCGTGACTGGGTCGCTCGGTGGTAAAACAATGGGCTCATCAACGGGGCTAATTGTTCTTTCACAGTTAGCCCACCAACATGGATTTTGCTCCACAAAAGATAATACTGCATCAAATTTTACGGCATCTTCTCGAGTCTGAGCTTGATACTCTTTAAGTGGAAAAGCGCCCCAGCGGTCCCACCGGCCGGTGCTTTCAAACACCATAAATAACCCAGCGCCTGAATCGCGCCAATCACTTAGGTGATCAATAAATGCAGTTGCCATTCTTGCATCGCGATTAGCAGCTAAGAACAAAGATTCATTAATAGCTTCTCGTCCTTCGCGACTATCACCAGCGTACGTTAAGTGCTGACCACCTTCGTAAGCTGCGAGCATCAAATTATACTGTTGTGCAAGTTGAAGATTTCCCGAAATATTTTCTTTGGCTTGTGCCAAAGCACCATTTGCGGGTGCCTGCCACCAAGCAGGTTCATCTGCGTTATAGGTTAGTGATCTTAATAGGTCGCTATACAATTCGGTAAACAGGTTATCAACGCCAGTTACAGGATCAGCGGCCCAAGAGGTTAAAATATCTAAGTAGCGTTCATTAGCATAATAACCAGCAAAGTAACTTCCTACCGCGAGTATATCCATGTTTTGCGCGCATTGTTGATTTGTACCAGAGGCATAAATAGGGCAACTAAGTGCTTGCTGATTTATCCAAGGCACGCCAGCTTGTCCACCCATTACACATTTTACTCTAGATGCTTGTTCAGCAAACTCTTGCTTTACAATGTCACACATTTGAGCGCTGCGCATACCGTAGTAATTCATACGATATTCGATGTCATGATGATGCGTATTTGGCCACATTTTTTTACCTTGCTCTTGCATATACAAGGCATCATTTATATAGGGCCATGCATTGTTCCAAATTTCGTTGCCCAATTCGATGTAAACATCAGACTGGTTATCAGTGGTCAGCTTAAGCAAACGAGCAAATTGCTGGATATAATCATCATTGACACGAGCGGGTAGGTTATACCACCCCTCTGCTTTGAGCTTATTAGACATTAATATTGCAACCTCTAGCGGGGTGCCGCCTTTAAGCCCCCAGCTAGCGTAATCATATTTAGGCCGTGCACTCCAGTTCTCAATAGGATTATCTATCGTATTTAGCAACTGCATAAAACGTAAGGTTCTAAACTGCGACATATCCTGCAAAAATAATGGATGAAAAACGCGTTGCATATAACTTTGTTCAAAGGGGATGAACATATTTGGTGAGTCACAATCTTGGGCACTTAGTGCATAGTCGGTGAGGGCGGTACTGCAACTCCCGCCAGGTGCAATAATACGAATATTGCGAATATGGTCACCAAGATTATTTGGGTCGGTGCTATGTATTTGTAAATGAAAATAGCTGTCTTCAGTCATGCGTACCACATCACGACCCGGTGAGGAGCTCACCAATTCAGGTCCCGAATAGCGCAGTTCACCTTCGCCTTCATACAGTACAACGTACTCGCCTTGGGCATAATGCGGATTATCATGGAAGATAATGGTGGTTACATAATGAAACGGTGAATCATCAGTCATTGGCGGTAACGAGCGTGGCCAACCTTGTTCATCTAAATCAAGCAACAATTGATCGCCTGTATTGTATTCATAGGTGCGGGCATTACTGGTGGCCCAAAGCTGTCCGCTGCCATTGGAGGCATGCTTCATAACATCAATGGTGGTCCATTGGCTCGACCAATAATTAAGACCAGTTAGGTTAATACCTACGCCAGAATTAGCGTTGCTCGCTACTGAACTAACAGATACGCATGTAAGCATAGGCAATAGAGCGTTTTTAATTAGCGTTTTCATTTTTTGACCATTGCAATTGACCATATTTTAAGCTTATTACACACCATGTAATCGGTGTATAAGCTCAAAGGCTGGTTTTTAGTGCAAATTAGGTAAATGGTGTTAAAAATAGAGTTAAGAAAAAACAAAAATCCATACTTTAGGGTTATATTTTAATAGCTACAGGAGCTATTATTTGAAATCGCATAAAATCATCGAGACCGAATATAAGCGCCTTTATCCGGTTTCATATGTATGACGTAATGGTCGTATTAATGGCTGAGCAGTTGAAGATGTTCTGCCTGCAAAGAGCAAGCAAGCGTGATGAGTTTAAATGGTTTGTTGATCAAAGTGCTTATCAAGTTTAAAAAATTTAGCTAAGCGTAGAGTAAAAACCTTTAATATTGAGAGTGTTATTACTAGACATTCTAAATACCTACTTAATTTAACATAATATAAATTATAGGTTGTTATGTTCATGCATGCTTTATTACTTCCCACTAAAATAGCGCATCCCATTTTTGAACCTCATAAAAGTCCAATACTAGACGGTATCGGACATATTGTATTTTTATTCATTAACTCTGAATTGTCATGCCAAAGTTATTGAGCTTGTGGTTTTGATGTCTTAGTATGTTTTCATACAAACAATATGAAGTATCGCAATATGGAATTCGTTAAACCACTGGAGCCAATATTAATAATCGATGATTCTCAAGACATCAGAGATTATCTTAGTAACATTCTAACCGATTTAGGTTTTGAAGAGATTTTCGAATCAAAAGATTTTGAGTCTGCTAAAAGCTTACTGATCAGCAACCCTCCTAATGTAATCTTCCTTGATATTGAACTTCCTGATACGGATGGCACACAAATCTTAGAGTTTATTAATGACCATTACCCAAATACACACGTTATTATGTGCTCTGGTCATAATAGTCTTGAAAATGTACAAAACACATGGGAATTAGGTGCTAAGGGATTTATCGCTAAACCTTTTAACGCCAAAAAAGTTGATACAGTATTAAAACGTATAGAAATGATTGCATGAGCCTTCAAATAAACAATATCACTTCGCAGTTAGCTCATGTTATTTATGGTAAAGAACAGCAAATAAAGCTCGCGGTTTGTTGTTTACTATGCCGTGGTCATTTATTAATTGAAGATTTACCTGGCATGGGTAAGACAACACTTTCCCATGGCTTGGCTGATGTGCTCGGTTTGAGCTATCAGCGAGTACAATTTACTAGCGATTTGCTACCTGGAGACGTTTTAGGCTCTGCTATTTTTAACTCTGTTGAGCATCAATTTCACTTCCACCCCGGTCCAATATTTAGTCAAGTTTTGCTAGCAGATGAAATAAACCGTGCTAGCCCAAAAACACAAAGTGCTTTACTTGAAGCTATGGAGGAACGTCAGGTTACAGTTGATGGTGTTAGCCACCCTTTACCCGAGCCGTTTTTTGTTATTGCTACTCAAAATCCACTTCATCAAGCAGGCACGCACCCCCTGCCCGAGTCTCAATTAGATCGCTTCTTGATGCGAATTAGCTTAGGTTACCCAAGTGAAGATGCAGAGAAAAAACTAATCCTTGGTATTAAGCAGCAGTCTGTAAGTCATATTCAGCAAGTTGTTGACAGTGATGCTTTAAAAGAACTTCAAGCACATATTAATGATGTTAAGGTTGCTGAGGTTGTCGTTGAATATATCCTTGCCTTGGTACGATACACCAGAGAATGCGGTAAGTTTACAGATCCACTATCTCCGCGTGCAAGTATTGCACTTGGTAATGCGGTTAAAGCATGGGCTTTAATGGATGGTAGAGATTATGCGACGCAAGATGATGTTCAAGCCGTATTTGGTAGCATAGCAGCCCACCGCTTAAATATTCCATGCCATTTGCAAGAAAAAGTAGTATCGGACATTTTATCTGAGGTTGAAATACCACTTTGATGTTTGGCATGTTTGCACGTTATATTCGTAAAAAGCACAATGCAGATTCTTTAACCTTTAAGCACAATACGATTTATGTATTGCCATCAACCATGGGCACTGGCTTTATTGGTGTGAGTATCTTGAACTTTTTATTAGGCATTAACTATCAAAACAATCTGTTACTTGCCGTTGCTTATCTCATGGTAATGCTCCTTATCATTGCATTGCTTTATGGGTATTTAAACGTAAGTGGTAGTGGTGTTAAGTTGATTTCAGTCAATTCGGCACATTGTAATACCCCACCCTCTATTACATTTGAACTTCATACAAACCGCCAACTGTTAGACCTTACTGTAGAGAACAACGCTTTTGTTAAACCACTGCACATTGCGCGTATTGATAAAGCGGCGCTATTTACGGCCCCATTAAGACTAAAACGCGGTAAATATCATGTTGGTCAGCTTAAGTTTACCAGTCATTTTCCGTTTGGATTAGTAACTGTATGGAGTTATTTATATTCGGATAAACCAATTTTTGCGTATCCAGATCCTATCGAGACTAACCAAGCACTATACACATTTGTAAACTCCAATGAGCCAGAAAACACTCAACAAACAGCACCTGCTAGCGATGAGTTTAAACAGTTGGTTGGTTATCAGCCAGGAATGAATATACACCGTATTTCTTGGAAACATTACGCTAAATCACAGCAATTAGTGATAAAAGAATATGAAGGAGAACACGCTAGTGTAACTGTTAAATTCGATTTTGAGCAATTACAAGGCACCGTTGAAGAGCGCTTATCTATGCTGTGTTATTTAGTGTTAAAGGCCGAAGCATCAGATACCAAGTATGGTTTTAAATTAGGTGTACTTGATATTGACCCTGCGAGCGGGGAGCACCATAAGATCAGGTGTTTGGAGGCATTAAGTGACTACTAATGCATTATTTTTCTCAACAAGTTATTTGATATTAACTTTGTTACCTATCACGGACTTTGGTATTGCTTTCAATTCACTGATGATAGGCTTAGCCGCATGGCATGGCGCGCGATTATTCCAGAAAAAAAGCAATGTGCGTAATGCCATACTAAATGTGGTCGCTATTGTTGGTATGGCCATTACCGTTATGTCGATTGGCCTAAAAAATACCGTGAGTGTATTCGTTGCATTAATGCTCTTAGCTTGCCAACTCAAGGTGTTACAGGCTAAATCACTTACGCAGTGGCGACAAGTTCTAGTGCTCAATTTTTTTACCTTTCCGTGTGCGTTCTTATTCTCTCAAAGCCTATATGTTGCGCTACTTGTATTGGGCATGCTTAGCTTCAACTTAGTATTAATGATAACAATCCAAAACATTGAGACAACAAAGTCTGCGAGTCGATTTGTTTTGTCAAAAATAGTACTTAGCTGCATGCTAAGTGCTCTACTCATTTTATTTTTGCCAAGATTGCCCGCATTTTGGCAATTGCCAGGCCCGCAAACTGCCAAAACTGGCTTATCAGAAACAGTAAGCCCTTTTAGTATTTCGCAATTATCACAATCTGATGAATTGGCATTTAGAGCTATATTTAACAATAAGAATATACGCCAAGCACAATCGCCTCTGTATTGGCGCGCTATTGTTCACGATGAATTTGATGGCCAGCAATGGCATATAGCTAATTTACAAAAGACTGCCATCAGTATCAAAAAACAACCTGCTGCTCCCTCTTATAGCATTATCGCGCAACCTAGCAACGCCCCGTGGTTGTATGCTTTAGGTGCAGCATCAAGCCCGACTAATATCGTTAAAAATACGTACTTTGGCACGCTATTTAGAACCGATAAACTCAACGCAACGCTAGAGTATATTGTTACCCCATCGATAACCGATAATAATACGCAGATGCCCAACTGGCTATATCGTAACAACACTGCTATTCCAGGTTCTTTAAATCCCAGAGCTCGCGCTTTAGCACAGCAATGGGACAATCAAGCCAATACCACAGGACAGTTTATAGCTCTGATGCGTCGATATTTTACTGACCAGCAATTTAGCTACACATTAACCCCACAAGCCGCTACCTCTGAGCATATGATTGACCAATTCTTGTTTGATTATAAAAGTGGTTTTTGTGGTCACTATGCCTCGACTGTTGCAATGATGATGCGAAGCGTTGGGATCCCCGCAAGGCTCGTATCAGGTTATTTAGGGGCTGAATACAATGAGCAGCAAGGGTATTTTAGCGTATATCAATATGATGCACATGCGTGGGTTGAGTATTTTGTTCCCGGTAAAGGTTGGCAAAGTTTAGATCCTACCGCTTGGGTTTCACCGCAAAGATTACTTGGCTCACTATCACAGTACCAACCACTGGCGAATGAATTTCAAACAAATTTAGGGATAAGTCTTACCGCATTTTCTAGTTTTCCAGCGATAAATTGGCTTAGGTTAAAATTAGAGGAGCTAGACTATCAATGGACTCGTTGGGTTTTAAACTTTGATCAGCAAAAGCAAAACTCAATGCTTGAAAACTTACTTGGAAAAAATGCTAAGCAATGGTCAGGTATCGTCGCTGTTGTATTGCTAAGTATTATATTTTCCATTTTGTTTTTTTACATTCAGATGAGTCATCGAGTCAAAGAGCCAAGGGCAATTCGTCTTTATCGTCAGTTAATGTCTCTGTCATCACAAGACTTAGCGTCTACCGCGCCTAAAAAATCTATAGAACTGTTGCAACAACAATTTCCAGAATATGGTGCGCAGCTAGAACAGTTTTATGCGAATTTTGCAGCACACCGCTATCAAGGAAAATCTTTTGGGAAAAACCAGAACATTCATGCCAAAAATTTGATAAATTCAATAAAAACAAAAGCAAAGAGAAAAATATGAATGCAGTAATAATAGGCGTAATATTAATGCTCGGGCTGTCTCTAGCCCGAGTTAACGTAATAGTAGCAATGACTGTCAGCGCTATGGTCGCAGGCTTGAGTGCAGGAATGGGGTTAACCGACACGATGAATGCATTCAATAGTGGTTTATCTGGTGGCGCTGAGATAGCGTTAAGTTATGCCATGTTGGGTGGATTCGCTGTAGCGATATCCAAATCTGGGTTAACCCATATACTCGCTCAAAAGTTACTAAGCGTTGTTGAGCAAACCGACGACACGCATACAAAGCTATTGAGCTATATGATTATGGCGATTATTCTTTGTTGCGCTATCGCATCACAAAACTTAGTCCCTGTTCACATTGCATTTATCCCAATTCTTATCCCACCTTTACTTACTTTATTAAATACGCTCGCCCTTGACCGACGTGCAATCGCTTGTATTTTAACGTTCGGATTGGCGACGTCTTATATGGTACTTCCCTATGGTTTTGGTGGTATCTACCTCTATTCAATATTACATAAGAACCTCACAGATAATGGTTTGGAATTAGTAAACACGCAAGTACCTACGGCAATGGTGATCCCTGCGCTGGGCATGTTGGTAGGTCTTGTTATCGCAGTATTTTTCACTTATAAAAAAAATCGTGAGTATAAACATAATGAAGCCACAGAGGCGGCTGCAGCAAAAGAAGTTGAAAACCCAAAAAGAGTTATGGTTATTGGTTCAATCGCAGTGATAAGCTCTTTGGTTGCGCAAAACATTAGCGGCTCAATGATTTTGGGTGGCCTTGTTGGCGTCATGATGTTTAGCGTTTTTGGAATTGTTAAATGGGAGCAAAGCTCCGATGTTTTCAGCCGAGGTGTTGCAATGATGGCTATGATTGGTTTTATCATGATCTCAGCTCAAGGGTTTGCATCCGTCATGAAAGCAACAGGTGATGTTGTAAGTTTAGTATCAACCTGTGCAGAATTTATTGGAGACAACAAACCATTAGCAGCAGCCATGATTTTGTTAGTCGGTCTATTGATCACAATGGGCATAGGTAGTTCATTCTCAACGGTGCCAATTATTGCCACACTGTTTGTTCCATTGTGTATGGAAGTTGGTTTTTCTGTAATGGCAACTGCTGCCTTGGTTGGCACAGCAGGTGCCCTTGGCGATGCTGGCTCACCTGCGTCAGACTCAACGCTAGGACCTACATCAGGATTAAATGCTGATGGGCAACACGACCATATTTGGGATTCAGTTGTACCGACATTTATTCATTTTAATATTCCGCTTCTCATATTTGGTTGGATTGCTGCGATGGTGCTTTAGATTCGTCTAGATTTCGCATTTTGCAATGCGCTTTGCACCAGTGCATTGCTTTTTTGCCCCCTCTTAGAAATTAAATTATCAACATATTGATTTATATGATAAAAATATTCGCATAGTTTTTGCTGCTTATTTGCTAACATACACTAGTAAGCGAGTTAAATTATGGCATGTATTACTATTGTTGGGCTGGGTTATGTAGGACTGGCAAATGCCCTGCTTTTAGCCCAACACAACCAAGTTTGCGCGTTAGACACAGATGTAGAGCGTGTAAACATGATAAATCAAAAAATTTCTCCGATAGCAGATCAACAGATCAGCGAATGTTTGCAGACTCTGGCACAACCCATTTTTGCCACAAGAGATCCTCATTTAGCATACAAAAACGCTGAATTTGTGGTTATTGCAACACCGACTGACTACGACCCACAAAGCAACTTTTTTGATACATCAAGCGTTGAGTCAGTGATAGCACAGGTTAAACACTTAAACTGTGAGGCTGTAATCGTTATTAAATCTACGGTACCTGTCGGTTTTACTGAGCGAATGCAAAAACAATATGAATGTGAAGATATTATATTTTCACCCGAATTTTTGCGTGAAGGCCAGGCGCTACAAGATAATTTATACCCTTCTCGCATCATCGTAGGCAGTTTATCTCGCTATGCTCAACGCTTCGCAAACTTACTAAAGCAAGGGGCGCTAAAACAAGATGTAGATGTACTCCTTACCTTTAGTAAAGAAGCTGAAGCAATTAAATTGTTCTCAAACACATATTTGGCTATGCGAGTGGCTTTTTTCAACGAACTTGACACATATTGTGAAATAAAAAACTTGAATGTGCTGCAAATAATTAATGGCGTAGGTTTAGACCCTAGAATAGGCAGCCATTACAACAACCCCTCTTTTGGCTACGGAGGGTATTGCTTACCTAAAGATACCAAACAACTGCTAGCAAATTTTGAGGGTGTACCAAGTAATATTATAAGCGCTATTGTTGCGGCAAATAAGACACGAAAGCGTTACATATCAGATACTATTTTGGCTAAGAGTCCAAAAAACATTGGTGTATATCGGTTAATTATGAAATCAGGTTCCGATAATTTCAGAGAGTCTGCTATTTTAGATATTATTTCTTTATTATACGAAAGCGGCACTAAGGTGACCGTTTACGAACCTGAATTAAAAAAACCATTTTGTGATGAGTTTGCGTTGTGTCACTCACTTGATGAGTTTAAAAAATGTGATGTCATCATTGCCAATCGAGTTGTAGATGAGTTGACAGATGTCAGAGAAAAGGTTTACACACGCGACCTATTCAATAAAAATTGAAGCTATGGCTTCTTCCAATACATTGAACCGTATAGGTTTTGTAAGTACTTTATTCATACCGACGGCTAAGCACTTTTCCTTATCGTCTTGGCCTGCATTGGCCGTCAAAGCGAATATTGGCACATCCAGTGCCATTTCTTTTCGCATATATTGCGTCGCTGTTAATCCATCCATTACCGGCATCATCATGTCCATTAGCACTAAATCATATTGTTCAGCTTTGGCCTTGTTTAATGCCTGAGATCCTGTGTCGGCTAAAGTAACATCGTGGCCTAACTTTTCAAGTAAGGCTCTGATCAAGACCTGGTTTGCAGGGTTATCTTCTGCCACCAAAACTTTAAGTTTTCTAAGGCCTTCGATTTGCAAAGATTCATCTAACTGCTCTTGAACGTTTTCATAGGGTAATTTAACACTAAATTCAGTGCCTTCATTAGGCTTACTCTGACAATGTATGCTGCCATTCATCGCCTCTACAATTTTTTTTGTGATGCTTAACCCAAGCCCTACCCCCTGCTGTTTTCGTTTTACGCTAACGCCAACTTGGGTAAATGGCTCAAATATATACTCAAGCTCTGATTCACTGATCCCAACACCTGTGTCACTCACACACAAATGCAAAAACTCACCTTCTACTTTTGCGCTAAAGGTAATTTGTCCGTAACTTGTATATTTAAAAGCGTTACCAATTAAGTTAAATAGAATCTGACCTAATCGCGTCGGGTCAGAATATATATAATCAGGCAGCTGCTCATCAATCTTAACTTCAAACTTGAGCAAGTCTGATTGACGAAGGCTAAATTGAGCAGCTATAGACTTTAGTTGTTGCTTAAGCTCAACTCGCGTTAGATCTAATTCAAGAATACCTGATTCAATCTTTGAAAAATCCAACACATCAGATATCAGGCCTTGTAAAAGGGTCGCACTACTTTGCGCGTAAGATAACCATTCTCTTTGCTGCGAATTGAGTTCGGTATCTGCCAATAACTCAACCATGCCTAAAATCGCATTCATTGGTGTGCGGATCTCATGTGACATAACAGCTAAAAACTGAGATTTTGCTGAGTTGGCACTTTCTGCTTTTTCTTTGGCATTTTTATAAGCCAACTCGCGCTGTTTTGCATATGTTATATCTTTTGCTATTCCCATATAGCCGATATAGTTATGTGTTTCATCGTACTGTGGTCGACCACTTAAAGATATCCAAATGGTTCTATTGGCGTTTAATTCAAATTCAAAATCATAAAATTCACTGTGTTGATCCATCAGATGTAAAAACCGTGACCACTTATTTTGTTGCAGGTGCTCGTTATCGTTGCCAATTGTTGATAGTGATTTACTAACAAAATGCTGTTTATAAAACTCGTTGTCTTCATTAAACGTACTAACTTGGGTGAACGTTAGGTGCTTATCGGTACGCCAAAACCATTCGGATGCAAGTTGTGCAAATAATTCTGATTGCAGTGAGGTCTGCTGCAATAAGTCATAGAAATGATCCGTTTGATTAGAAAACCTATCGATAGCGATGAGTTTTGCACAAAGTTGTTTCAATACTAAACGTAAACATGGATCGGCTAATATCGCCTCTAATTCTGCGCAGCAATTGGTTTGAGTAAATAAAAACGCGGCTTTTTCTAGTGAGTCATCTAAACAAATAATGAGCGTACTAGCGAGCTGTTCAGTAATGCCTTTTGCTTGCACGGTAAATGCTAACTCAGTTTGTGCTGTTTCAACAATGCAGCCTCCCATTATTCTAGCTTGCGTAAAAGCAGGGCTAAGAGGCCAATAAGTATGCTCAAAGATACAATCACTTTGACTATGACTTACATATGACCCGTCACTTTCAGGGAGTAAAAGAACACATGCTTGATAAGTAAAATAGGGTGCTACCAATTTTTTTAAATGTGAGAAAAGCACCTCATTATTATTTGCATGGCAAATATTGCTTAATGCTACATCTAACTGTTCAATACTAATTAAGCTATTGATTGCCATAAACCCCCCTTTGAATTTGCTTTGCACAATGCAAAGAATAGTGGGCATTTCAATATTGGTCCAATTTAAAAAACAGTGTTTTAAATTAATTTCAATAAGTTATAAAAAAATGTGTGCTGGAATAGTCTATGCTTATTTATTCTCATTAGTCACTTTCGGTTTGTCTCAATGAAAATAGTATGTTTGGGTGGTGGTCATGGGCTTGCGCAAGTATTAAAAGCGATTAGCCCTCTTAGCAGCGAATTAACTGCCATTATTGCAACAACGGATAACGGTGGTAGTTCAGGTCGGATTAGATCCTCAGAACAATGCGTGGCACTTGGCGACATAAGAAGGTGTTGTCTAGAGCTTGCTGGAGATAACTCGATATTACACACTATTTTTCAACATCGCTTCAAAGGGGGCGAGCTCGAAGGTCATAGTCTTGGTAATTTAGCGCTACTTGGCTTATTACAGCTAACTGATAGCGCGACAGAGGCTGTTGCTCAATTTAACGCAATTTTAGGAAACACTCAAACAGTTCTCCCAATGTCAGATCAAACAGTCGATTTAATCGCAACGATGCGCAACGGCGACACCGTTATTGGCGAATGCGAAATAGATGCATTAAATGAGCTACCTGAACACATTGGCCTTACTCACAATGTATGTGCTGATCAAAGAGCCATCGATGCCATTCATCATGCAGATGTCGTACTTATTGGGCCTGGGAGCATAATTTCTAGCGTGATGCCAGCCTTGCTTGTAGAGAACATAGCGCAGGCCCTTAAAAATACAGCGGCATGTAAAATATTTGTAGAAAACATAGCACAAGAAGATAGCGTTGTTGCGCAGTTAAAAGAGCACTCTATCATTGACTGGTTACAAAGGCAGGTTGGGTATAAGTTTTGTGATATGAGCTTATCACCGCAAGCGATTGCAAAAATTTCTAATCATGCGAGCTGCAGTAACAACTGCGAAAGCCAGTTACATAATATTGAGCAACTTCAGTCTGTATTTACAACGTTGTTTCTGACCAAAAAACGATAAAGTTTAATGTTTATTTGCAATAAGTGTTATGGCATCAGAAAAAGCTTCTTCGCTTAACACTGTTGCTTTTTCAATCAGGGGCGACAGCTCATTTAGGGTAATTTCTTGATGTTTTGTGGCCATCTCTATTAGCTCACAGGTTTGTGCTAATAAAATCGCGCCATAACTGCGGCTACTACTTTTTAAACTATGTGCAAGGTGTTGGATAAGTTCTATGTTTTCACTGCTGTTTAGTTCGTTTATCTGTTTTCGCGATTCAGTAACAAATACACTCAAAAGCTGTAGTGCCAGCTCTTCACCTACATCATTGCATAATTGGGAAAATATCTTGTTATCTATCACGATGATTCCTTGGGAGAAGTTATGAGTTATCACGTCATTCTATTTGTTGATTCTGCCGGATTCGGGGGGATTGAATCTCACATCATAGAGTTAGCAAAACTGCTTACGCGCCATCATGTACAGTGTAGTGTGCTTTTTTACAAAGATCATAATAATCAACCCTATTATAAAAGGCTGCAGAGTGAAAATATTAAATTTTCATTTCTCAGTGGTAGCATTGTGTCTATGCTTTGCGCTCTGACTAAACTCAAGACAAATACAATCATTCATACTCACGGCTATAAAGCAGGGGTTATAGCCAAGCTGTGCTGTAAACTTTTAGCAAAGCCGTGCATCAGCACATATCATGCTGGAGAAACAGGTCTTGGCAAGGTTAAGTGGTATAACAAACTCGATAAATGGCTCAGTTTTTTATCTTATAACTTTGCGGTGTCGCGAGTTATTGCGGCTCAAATTGATAAGGCAACTGTATTAGATAACTTTATTGTATCCCCGCAACCCTATTCCGTTCGCAAGAATCGTTCAAATGTACTCAAAGTGGGGTTTGTTGGCAGACTTTCCTACGAAAAGGGGCCTGATCAGTTTGCACAAATTGCTAACGCCTTCGCAACTGATAAGCGTTTTTCTTGGCATGTATTTGGTGATGGCCCAATGAAAACCGAGCTAATGAATATGTCACCTACTCTATCATTGCACGGTATTATTAATAGCAACGAAATATGGCCACAAATCGATGTTCTCTTGGTAACATCACGTCAAGAAGGTTTACCAATGGCAATTCTGGAGGCGATGTCCAATGGCGTCTTAGTGGTTAGTACTGATGTTGGAGCAATCTCTAACGTAGTGGTAAATCGACAGACAGGGTATTTAATCGAAGATTTTTCAGTTGTTCTATTTTCTGAGGTTCTCAACCAGCTTGGTGACAACCTAAACATTGACGTATTAACATCTCAAGCACGCAACCTTATAAAAGAGCGCTTTTCAGGAAAGCAACAATGGCAGCTACTGGATCAGGCCTATCAAAACTCTATTTAATGTTGAACCTCAATTTCTTCCCAAGATTTTATTTTTCGATAAATTGTTGAAGGGCTTACATCTAACATCGCCGCAGCTTTAGGAATATTGTTATCACACAGGCTTATTGCATGTTCAATGTATCTTTTTTCTACTATCCATAACGGTTCGATATCACCAACTGATTGAACGGAAGATTGAGATTGATTGTCGATTTTATTTACTTCAGGTGTATGTTGAGCTGCAAAAGACGGTGAGTTGTGTTGTAAAGTGTTTTCTGAAGAGGTAACAACACCGGTATTACGATGTAAATCCGGCACCATATCTATGTCTATCCAACTTTGTTGGTTCAACACCAACGTATTTCTTACGGTATTTTCTAATTGTCTCACATTGCCAGGCCATGAGTACGCCAAAAAGGCGCGTTTAACCGACTCTGACATACCGGTATAGCCATGGCGCTCTTCTTTGGCTAGCTTTCTAAATAATGCATCAGCAATCTCAACAATATCATTGCCCCGCTCTCTCAGCGGCGGTAGCGCAATAGGAATAACATGTAAGCGATAATACAAATCTTCTCTAAACCTACCTGCTTGCACTTCAGCTAACGGATCGCGATTAGTTGCACAGACGAATCGAACATCCACTTTAACTTCTTTTTCGCTTCCTACTTGTTGATAGCAGCCTGTTTGAATGAACCTTAATAGTTTGCTTTGCAAATTGATGTCCATTTCGCATAACTCATCTAAAAATAATGTGCCACCATCGGCTTGTCCGGCTGCACCTTCACGGTTTGCAATCGCACCAGTAAAAGCGCCTTTTAAGTGTCCAAATATTTCACTCTCAATCAGATCTTTTGGAATAGCTGCACAATTAAGCGCTACAAAAGGTTTATGCGCTCGAGGAGACGCTAAATGAACAGCTCGCGCACACAGCTCTTTTCCTGTACCGCTTTCTCCTGTAATAAATACTGTTGCTTTGGAAGCGGCTGCAGAATTAATAATTTGATACACCGATTGCATTGCTCTTGATGATCCGATAAGGTCATAAAACTTACCGTTCTCATAAGTTTTGTGATATTTCTCAACCTCTTGAGTAAGGCTTTTTAATTTTAAGGTGTTATTTATGGTGATCCTAAACCTATCTGCCTCTACAGGTTTTTCTAAAAAGTCGCTAGCCCCTAAGCGTATTGCCTCTATTGCCATTTCTTTTGTTGCGTGGCCAGTCAGCACGATCACCTGCGGTTTATTATCAGCTGATAATTGAGATAAAATATCCAATCCATTGATATCTGGTAACATCACATCTAATACAATCAGATCTGGGTTAAACGATTCGATAGCGCTCAACGCTTCTTTCCCGCAATGCGCTATGTCAGTTTGGATCCCTGTAGGGATTAGGTATGACTGATACATCAGCGCCAACGATTCAGTATCTTCGACAATTAACACCTTCGGCGGCATACGCATATTCCTTTGTTGTTTATATTATTAATTAATAACGATTAATGACGCATCGTCAAACTCTTTTGACAAACTAGCTTGAGAGTTTAACCAAAGTTGCTCTGCATAAACCTCTCCTTTTTTAATGTTATCAGGCAGGCATTCTTGTATACGCTTTTCTTCATTGAGTGTTGAACCCAAATTATCAACCCAACCATCAGTATAGAAAATAAGATGTGCTATGTCTTTTAGCGGGTAACAATACTTTTCATAGACATGCTCACAAGAAAGTCCCATGAGTGGGCCAATGCCGGTCATTGGGCTAAATTTCCCATCTTTTTCAATGGCAATCGGTGGAGGGTGACCTGCATTATAAAAATACATATATTGCGCATCAAAAAACACGATAAGCATTGTGAGCATACTTCCTTTGCATATTTTTTCATTGCTCAAGGCTTGGTTCATTGCATCAGCAAGCGTATCAATGTTGCTATAGCTGTTAATAAACCCGCTGATAAACCCCTTTATTTCATAGCTAACCTGATTTGCTGATAACCCATGCCCCATTATGTCTGCAATAATAAACCCTTTGTATGGAAACTCTAGGGGAATAAAAATATCTCCGCCCAAGTTTGTTGTTATGGAACCAAATAAATGTGCTTGGCCAACGTTTCCCATTTCATAACGGAAATTCTCTATTTGGTTAGTTGACGTTGCAGGATGCACTTTTAATTTGTTCAACACTCTGTCTAAGTTAAGTAATAATCGCTCTTTAGTGACAGGTTTAGGGATATAATCATCAATGCCAAACCGGTTGAGTTTTTTAATGGTACCTACATCGTTATCACCCGTCAGCATAAGTATCGCTAATCTTGCCTTTATGTCTGATCTTGCCAACTGATTAAGAAGTGTTTCGCAGGTGTCGTTTTTTAATCTATAGTCAAGCAACAGTATGTCTATTTTAGATTGTGTTATTATCTGCCATGCGTCGCTGCAGTTTTGACAGGGAATAAACTCAAAGTCACTTTTGACATACGCCTCAATTAAAGACAACTGTGTGATATCGTCATCAACATATAACAGCGTTGTTTTGCGTTTAACCTTGTAAAGGTTAAACGCAAAATAGTTTTTATTGTCTTTTGTAACGTAACTTGCATCGGGGAAATAGTAGCGAATGAGTGCAACACCCATCCCCCCCTCCGCCAGACTTTCGCTTTCAATCGTCCATTGAGAGTTGTTTTGTTCAAACAAGTTGTACGGTTCCAAATTGTCAATTAATTGCACGGTATATACATTGTTTCGTTCTCCGATTAACAAAGTGATGCACTGATCTTCGCCAAAGCTGTGCCGCAACAAATTGGTTAGATACTCGGTGATTACCAGCGCACTGGCGTCAATATCATCATCGCTAATTTTAAGCGCCCCTAATACATGTTTTAATGCATGGCGCACTTGTGTGATAGCTGGACGTATTAAACTAAAACGATTGTGAAACTTAATATCCATAATGCACCTTAATGGTTATGAAATAGCCAGTGCTGCTTACGAATTTGACTATCAAGCCAATTGGCTAGTTTTGGCCAACGTGTACTTGATTTTTGCAAATGCCTAATCAGTCTTTTTCCTAGTGGCTCAAAATGGTGCTGTGTCACAACAACACGCACTGACTTATGGCCACTATCTTGCAGATGCTTTAGGCCAAGGCAGAGTGATTCCTCATCATTGTGCCCTAGTGCTGCAACTAAAATGGTCATATTGCTACAAGCGCTTAATGCATGTAACGGCACATTACCTTTATTCAGCTTCATTACAGGCGACATGTCTATCAAAATGTAGTCATATTGCTGTAAAAGACGTTCGATGGCATATTGCATTGTCAGTCTATTTTTCGCTGATTCAAGCTCGTTTAAATGAGAAATAGTTAACAGATCATGCTCTGGCGTTTCTATTACGCTCAACTGACAGGAAATGTCATCGAACTGCCAACATTGAGTCTCGCTCCCATTGGGTAATGGCGTTGGGTTTAATGGGTTTAAATCAATTAGTAGCACACGATTGTGCTCGGCGCTTAAACCACAAGACACACTCTTACAAAGGCTGCTAGCACCTCCGTTACCTGTTAGCGACAAAAATGTGACACAGCGCGCTTTTTGCTCTGTTATTTCGTTGCAAACTCTTTCAAGCTCTTGAAATTGATAAGGTATTGTTTTCATAGCCCCACCACTAGTGCAATGATTGTAATAAAGTCTATAAAGTTATCTTTAAACTGACTCATTAAGTCCTGCCCTTTATCTGGTACATACAGGGTGTCACCGGCTCTAAGTACGGGGATCCTTGTTGAGTTTGGATTTTTAACAAATTTTTCAAGGTCAAACACCCTTGCTTGCTCTTTGCAGCAGCCGTGATTTATCACCACTATTTTATCTATGAGGGCTGTGGAAGTTGGGCCACCGGCCTCTGCTAGCAAGTCTAATAGATTCATGGTGTCATCAAAGTTGTACCGCCCCGGTTTTTGAATGGCTCCCATGATCCTAACAACTTGATCTTTTGGCTTTTGTAACCAATTTTTATTTTTCTCTGGGATAAAAATTGTATCGCCGGCCAATACATTTGGAAAAAGCGTTTCATCTCCTGTTTCAAAATATAGGGCTAAGTCTAGTTTACTAACTTTTGCGTGCTTGCCATTTCTATGGGTAATTCGGATATTACGAATATCAGCATTCGCATTCGGGCCATCAGCTGCTGATAAAATGTCCATAAAGTGCATTTGATTATTAAATGCATATCGCCCCGGCGAGCCAACCTGCCCCATAATGTATATTGATTTACTTGATTCCTGTCTGATCCATTGAGACTTGTTATCAGCCGGGTCTACGGGTAACTCTTCAATAATAATCGTGTCACCGGCTGTTAAGGCCGGTAACTGGGCATCTTGTGCACCTATAGTGAACTGCTCTAAATCAAAACGAGTTGTGACTTCACCTTCACGAACAATTTTTATGTCATTAATATTCGCGCCTTTTGTCGGACCTCCAGCGTGGGCAAGTAAGTCGGTTAGATCCATCTCTTTACTCCATTCATAACGACCAGGTGACATAACGGCTCCAATAATTTTTATCGCACGTTTGGGTGGCACTTTCAGCCAGCTTTTTTCATTGAGGTCAGTTTTTTCAGGCACAAATATGACATCGCCTGGATTAAGGTCGGGCACACTGATATCCACGATACCTTCGCTATAACCTTGCAAGTCGAATAGTGCATTTACGCCGTTGGGCTTCAATATTTTTATTTGTCTGGTTTCAGCAAACCGAGTTGGCCCTCCTGCATTGGCAAGAATATCTAAAAAGTTTGTATTGTCGGCAGCTTCATACGCACCAGGCTTTTGTACTTCACCCATAATGTAGACGGTACGCGAGGTTGTATTAACATCATCAACCATGATGGGCACATAGATTGTCGAGCCTGGCAATAGCTGTGGCATGGTTTGTTTACTTGGTTTATCTAGATACGCTTTTAAGTCAAATATTTCGGGTGACTCATCAATTATAATGCGGATTTTTGTTACATCTGCGTATCGAGTCACACCTTCGGCGCGCATGATGGCATCTAACACGCTCATGTTCTCTTTAAAAGCAAAGCTTCCCGGATTATGTACTTCTCCAAGCAATGTTATTGCGCTGCCAGCACTCGCATCGCCTGTGGCACTGAGCGTTTGTGCATCAAAGTCTATCTGTACGTTACCAAGTAAAGGCGAGACTGGTACAAATACGGTGTCACCACTTTTAAGTTTAGGTAAAAGCGCTAAGTTGCCCGAGTCTAGGTACGCTTTGTAGTTAAACTCTACGAACTCATCATCGCGCCTGATCTGAAGTTTATCTAGTTGAGCCCCCGGCTTTAAACCGCCCGCTTTGGCAATGACCATCTGGATATTTCCAGAGCGCGGTATACTGATCTGATCCGGCTGATTAACGTATCCCAACACATTGATAAGTATATCGTGTTCACGAATTTCTACATAAAAGTCGTCCATTGCGCGGAATACTTTGGACAACTCTAGTTTCAGCGTTTGCTCAACTTGGGTAATAGTTTGGTTTGCAACATGCATTTTTCCAAGTTCAGGTAACACTATGCTGCCATCGCCTTGCACGGTAAATAGCTTTGAAAATTCATCTTCGCCGGGCAAATATATAAACAATTTGTTACCTACTTCAACTACATCGGAATGCGTGTCTTGCTGAGCGGCTATGCCCAAACAAAAGGTCAACAAAATGATAGAGATCAAGTAACGCATAGTGCTACTCCTGATTTTCAGTCAGTACTTTGGTCCAATTTTTCAGAACACTCGCTTGACCTGTCGTTGGTGTTTCAAGTTGCTCAGCGCTCAACACGATTGCTTCAACACGGCGGTCTGAATGACGACCGGTGTCGGTCGTTGGCTGGTCGCTAAATGGCTGGGTAGCACCTTGGGTCAGTGTCGTTAACTGCTCGTTTTTAACGCCATATATGCTAAGCCAATGTTTAACTGTATCAGCTCTTTTTAACGCCAATTCAAAGTTATTTATTGTGCTGCCTAACTTGTCAGTATGACCAACTAATAAAATACGAACGCCGTCAATATGCTTTATTAGATCAGCAGCTTGTGCTAAGCGGCCCATATATTTCGGTGTCACCTGATGATCTGCAAACGCAAATTGATTGTCGCTATTTAATAACTTAGAAATTTGCTCGATATAATTCTTTTGATTTTCTGTCTTGTCAGGCTTTTGTTGCTCGCCAGCACAATGCGTTACACGCTTTACAGTATCAAAATGATGTGCAAGTTGATTTAAGCCATGGTAATGAATGAGTAGGTCATGCTCAGCATCTTCCCACATATTGGCACTGATCAAACGGCGGAGACGATTTTCATAAACTTGGGCTTTTAATAACTGTGCTGGCATACACTGCTTTATGCCTTGGGCTTGCAGTAATTCTAACTTTAACGCCAAATGCTCAAACTCGTTGGTAATTACATTTATGTTGTCGTTAAAAACGGCGTTGCCTTGCTCGAGCTTAGGCTTATACTGACCATATACCTCGGCCCATCCTCCTTGTCCTTCTTCGGGCCAAGAAGCACACCCGCCAAGTAAAGCGCTCATTGCAATAAAACTGATTGTGATGTGCTTCATAATTCAAGCCCCTTCTACGCATCTAACTTATCAATAAATGGGATTGTTTTGTCGACCCTTAACAAGTTCATTAATTTGTGAGGTTGGCCATTAACTTTAAGAAGTGCTAGTTGCTGTCCCTTTTTCTCAATGCGTTTGTACAAAAATACCATCGCACCGATACCTGAAGAGTCGATAAACTCAGTTTCAGAAAAATCCAATACAATAAAGTCTTGCTCGCAAATGGCTAGCTGCTCAAAGTTTTCTCTGAAACTGTCGACCGTAAAGCCAGAAAAGTCTTTTGGTAAAGCTAATACACGACGAGTTGTGTTTTTTGGGATTGAAGTGATCATGGGAGTAACCTCATAGTCGGTTGAGTTAATAATGAGGTTACAACTTAAGTGCCAGCTTTTATGAAATTATAACTTTATGATAGATATAGTAATTTAAAGGAAGTGTGCATAATGCAAAATTATCAAAAGCGACCATTTGCATTATGCAACGCATTTATTTGATGCATTGAAAGCTACTGTCCTTTACCTGTAAATACAACAGCAATTGTGCGCATTAAAATCATCCACTCCATCTGCAACCAACTTTTTCTGTTAGACAAGCTAAGCACGTAGGCATAATCCCAACCAATTTTGCTTTTAACGTCTTCAATACTTTCATCATAGCCATTCATTACTTGTGCAAGGCCCGATATACCCGGTTTTAAGCCATAGGTACGCCAGCCAAAGTATGGGATCGTTTTATCTAGTTTGCCGTAAAATACAGGGCGCTCTGGTCTTGGGCCAATAAGTGACATTTCACCGATCAGTACATTCCAAAGTTGAGGTAACTCATCAATGCGAGTTTTCCGTAAAAAGCGACCTACTTTAGTTATTCTTGTATCATTTTTACTTGCCCAAACAGCGCCACTTTTGGATTCTGCGTCAACAACCATAGATCTAAACTTGTATACATAAAACAGCGATACGAATTCATCGGTGCTTTTACCCACGCGAAGTTGCTTATATAAAATAGGTCCTTTGGTGTCTAATTTTATGGCTAGCGACGTAAGTAGCATAAGTGGCATTAGCATGATTAACCCAAAAGCGGCGCCGGCTACATCAACAATACGCTTAGCCAAAAGTACGTGATTGTTCCTAAGCTTTTTTATCCCTACTCTTTGCCATGGGGTCTTATATTTGCCTAAGAAGTATTTAATTATTCCGAACAACGCCACCCAGTAACTCAATAATGCGTAATGAATTTTTGCGATTGTACCATTTGAGTGATGCTGTGAGTTTGATATACCAATACCATGCACCGTAAGTAGTGTTGCACAAACGATTATCGCCCAAATACTTTGTTGCAAAACCATTTGTGCAATTGAAATCCCATATAAACTTGCAATGACCAGTGGCATAACGGCGCGTAACACTTTATGAGAAAGAAAATTAAACGAAGCCCAACCAAACTTCGGATTCATTAACGGCGCTAACATGATCGCCTGCTGCCAATTACCTGCACCGATCCGCTCACGACGTTTTATATCGTCACACTCTTCGTCACATTCACGTTCATAAATGATGATGTCATCATCTAAAATAGACTGCCCGCCCGACAAACTGCTCTGCGAAGCAAGCACAAAATCATCATTAATCGTGTTATTAGGAATTGGTTTTACTTTGTCTGCACGGATCGCAAACAATGCACCTGGCACACCAGTTAACGCTCCGACATTCGACTCTAGTTGCTTTAATTGATTTTGATAACGCCAGTATGCTTGTTGATTCTGTGGTGCTTGTTCATCTAGTGTGTATTTGCCTGTTATCACTGCAACTTGCTCATTTTCAAATTGCCACGCTAATTTTTTGAAAGCATCAACGCTAATGAGAGCACTTACATCAGTGAAAACCAAAATGTCATAGTGTGCCTGTGCTATGTCGATTAGCGCATTGACAGCATGCGTTTTGCCTTTATTAACGCTGTCGACATGTAAAATACAGGTCACGCCTTGCTCATTAAGTGTTAGCTTAACTTGCTGCGCGAGCGCCTCGGTGTTGTCAGTACAACCATCTAAATATACGTGAATGTCGTATCTGTCATTTGGATAAAGCTGTGCGCCTAAATTGTTGAGCTTTTCGCTTATATGATCCTGTTCATTATAGGCGCATATCATTACACCAATACGTGGAAAGGTTTTAGTATCAGAAGCTTGCCTAACAGATGGTTTTTTAAGACGTTTAGCCAGTTTTAAGATCAGCGAGTAGCCAATATGATGATAAATTACTAACGCAGCAAGAAAAATAAACATTGTGTCGAGGTTCATCATGGTTCCCCTTTAAGCAAAAAGCGTACAATAAAACTGATCGTACTTGTTGGTCATGTCTTTGATCTGAGCGATAGACAAAGCATGCTTACGAATGGCGTCCCCCTTTGCCATCATCGCTGCTTTAATTAGTGTATCAGCGAGTGACTTATACCGGCCAAGTGGTAACAAAAAGCCTTGTGCATCGCTTAGTACTTCACTAATACCGCCCACATCGCTTGCTACAATGGGTACACCGCAAGCCATTGCTTCTAATATAGACAGTGGCAAACCTTCTCTTTGCGAGAATAGACAAAATACATCGATGGCAGAGTAAAACACTTCCATCTGCTGAACATTTCCTAAAAAATGTATCCGTTGGCATAGCCCCGCATCTTTCGCGTATTGGATTAAGCTGTCGTGCAGACTACCTTGTCCTGCAAACGCTAAATGATATTCTTGAGGCAGTGCTTTTAAAGCATCAATTAAAAGAGTGTGTCCTTTGCCTGTTTCCAAGCGTGCGGCGCAGCCAATTATTTTCACTTTTTTAGGTAGATCTAATTGGAAACGTGCATAGTGCATATTGATTGACGAAAATTTATTGCAATCAATCCCATTTAAAATGGTTTCTTTTGGCATTATTGATGTTTGAGCATAAAAATCAGTAGCAACAACGTTTGCATCTGCAATCCAATGTACTGGTGAGGCTGTGTTCAAAATTTTGGTTAATATTCTTGGCTTTATACCGTTTAGGTACCATGCATCGTGCACCGTCGATACATGCTTTACAGATGGTCGCTTAAGACAAGCTAAGCAAGCATAGAGCATTGGCCCAATATGGTGACTATGAATAATTGAAATCTCATACTTGTCGATTAACCGAACCAACTTGCTTACCACGGCAAAGTCGAATTTCTGTTTTTTTTCAAGAAAATCGATGCAATTGCCTAGCTCTTTCAATTCAGGCCAGTGTATGAGGCTGTCTGCTTTATTGCCTTCAAGCGCCGATATGCGCATGTCATCACAGAAGCGACTTTGTTTAACTAAAGACACGGCCATTTTCTCTAAACCGCCAATTTTCAAATGTTGAACTAAGTGAAGTACTTTCATAGTGAGTTACCTCTATGTTGCGCATCCTCAACAATATGATTTAAATCAGGAGCATGCGGGTCATGAATGATCGGAAGCACTGTTAAAACAGGCCCCGCTGAGAGTTTTTCAATGGTTGTGATGTCTTTTAAATGGCTATCGCATAGCGTTGCTATAAACACACTGGCGATACCTGTAAATAAACCTAGTAAAACACCCAAAACTAAAGATAAAGCCAGTGACGTGTTAATCGGTTGCGTAGGGCTGTATGCGCGCTCTATGGTTTTAACTTTATCTGGGCCTTCGTACTTGACGAGTTTTCCTGTCACTTTGGCCATCTCATAGCGCCCAAGCATTTCTTTATACAGTGCTTGTTTTACATCATAATCGCGCTGTAATTTGCTGAGTTGTTTTTCAATATCACTGGTTACTAATAAGCGTTTACCCAACCCTTTAACTTGGCTATCTAGCATATTAAATTCTTGCTGAAGCTGTTCAACCATGCTCTTTGCATCTTGCAAAGCAACAATTTGCGATACTAAAACACTACTTTCTCCACTTTGAGAAATAGGCATGGTATTGGCCATTTGCCACAACCGATCTATGTCTATTTTTTGTAACTCTTTGCCTTCACTCAATAGCACTTGCTGCCTGTTGAGCAAACTGTCTAACTGTCTTGATTTTTCAATAACCTTTGAGTGCTTATCGGTATACCGTGTCTTTAATAAGCTCAACTGCGAGCGTAATCGAATGATCTTTTCTTCCAAATTTCCTAACACAGGATTAGCTTGCGCCATCTTACTCGCTAAATTGCTTAATTTGGCTTTAGCACCAGATAATTCAATAAACTTGTTTTGCTTATCACTTAACAGCCTATCCAATGTTTGCCGATTACTATTGAGTACTTCAGGTAACGTATCACTGTACTTAACTTTAAACTTGGCAAGCTCATCTTCCGAGTGTTCTAGTTCTTGTCTGAGCGTATCTAGTTGTTTATAGAAAAACTGTTCTGAGGTATCGAGGGACGCTTTAGTTGGTGCAAGCAGCCTTTCTATAAATTTTTCTACGACCTTCTCTAGGATTAGTTTCATCTTCGCAGGTTCGTGCCATTTTAAATGGATCCTAACGAGTTCATCGCCCACTAAGGATAAAGAAAGCGCATTTGCGAGCTGTTGATGAATTTTTTCAACTTCTTTGTTACTTGCATCAGGTTGGATAAGTTCTGTTTCTTTAGCAACCGCGATAAGCACTTTACGACTGATAACTAAAGTGCGAAGCGCATCTATCCGATTAGATAGCTCAAATGAAAACGACAGGTCATCTAAAAACGGGTTCAGCAAAGAGGATTCTTCTATCAAAATAGTCGCATGAGTTACATATTGCTTTTGCGCTGTGGCGGACAGTACAAAAACCACAACTGGGACAATGCATACAGGCACAATAAACAGCTTAAAACGACTATATAGTGCATATAGCGATAAATAAGCGAGTCTTTTAATTTGTTCCTTTACTAGCATGCATTCTACCTTTTTTGCATATTGCAATTGAAAACGCACGTCTTCATTTGCATTTTGAAAACAATGCCCATTAATGAGCAAGATAAAGGGAAGATTGCAGATTATGGGCCAAAACACCCTGACCCAAATATTTACCGGACTATTTAAGGAAGTAAGCTAAGTGTCTGTGATACTTGCTGTGCTTTTGAATGCCAACTATGGGGCGCAGCCAACTGTGCTTGAGAATACTGCCAGTTTAGGTCTGGCAACTCTTTAACGCTCATCGCCATATCAACCGCTTCGATAAAGCTGTCGACATCATTAGCAATAAACAGTGTCTGTTTAAACTGCAGAGCAGCAGGAAAATGAGTTGTTACGATTGGCGTACCTGCAGCTAAATACTCTTTTAACTTAAGTGGGTTACATGCTCTAATTTGCTCATTGTCTAAAAATGGCATAATCGATACGTGCCAATGTTGAGAAAAGCTCGGCAATGTTTTATGGTCAACGGCATCAATATGAATAACATTAGGCAAAGAAAATAAAGTTTCTATCTCGCTCGTGTAGTTTATTACAGCACCTATGAGGTATAGCTCATAATGAGGTCTTTGTTTGGCCAGTTGTATCAACAAAGCAACGTCTAACCATGTGTTGATTGAACCGTAAAACCCTACTTTGCGCTGATGTTTAGATAACATCCTATTTGCTGGAGTTGGATGATTAAATAGCTCAAAATCCACACCGTGGGTTAGCAATTTAGTTTTACTTTGCGGCATTTTTCGTTTCAGTTTTTCGCTAACCACGTAGATTAGATGAGCACGCTCTATTAGTGTTTGCTCAAATGGCGCGACCATATCATGGTCAACCCCAGCTAAAGCACCAAACTCGTCTCCACAATAATAGATAAGTTTGTCTTGTCTCCTTAGCTTTATAAAGCTCATTGCAGTAGGCACACTTATCCAATAAATGATGGGCTCTTGGTCCTTATTTTCACCTAATTGCAGTAACCACAGGGCTTTATTTATCAAATTAACTAATTTGTTATTATGCCAAGGCAAAATAGCCAAACTGCTTACTTTCTTTAAATTGTGATCATTTAGTCGTTTTGCATGTTGCCTACTCTTTGTCAAAAAGGCCCATGCTTTGGTACACAACCTCACAAAGTCAGTTTTATTCATTTTTGGCCTGCGCATTCCTACAGAGTTAACCCAGTGTACATTGTGGCTTTTACTTAGGTGCTTAAATAAATGCTGAGTACTACTGGGAAGGCCACCCCAGTCTTCCCCAAATACAATGAATTTCATCACCTACCCCTTATTAATAATTTGTTTTACAACCTGAGCGGGATTACCTGCTGCAATGCAGTATGCGGGCACATCTTTTGTAACCACTGCCCCGGCACCAATAATTGCGCCCTCGCCAATGGTTACACCAGCTAGCACAGTAACGCCGGTACCCAACCAAGCGCCTTGCTTGATAATAATATCTTTAGCTTGATGATCTTCGTCAGGTAAGCCAAGTGCACGTGCTTTACAGTCAATTGGGTGGCCAGAAAAACCGGCTAAAAAAATACGCCCCGCTAGCCTAACATTGTCTTCTAGTACGATTTTGGTGCCCACAGAAAACGCATTCTGCCAGCCGATATCCACATTATTACCGACGATAAGCTTGGGCGTTTCATGCGCTGTGCTTCTAGCGCAAAAGGTAGTTATGCCCGAAAGCCTTACGTCATCTCCTAACGTAATAGACAACTCCCCTAATACTTGCGGCATTCCACTGTACAAACACAAATTACGCGCAGAGCCTTTCACCTGACTCTTAAATACAGGGGTGTAGTAAATAATCCGCAAAGCTTCTGACAACACGGTACTTAAAAAACGGTGTATGTTGTAAACACTGTTATGCAATAAGGGAATTACTATGCATTGCGGATTACGAACACGTTTAGCCAACTTGAATAATTTGTCAGCCATGGGGTGCTCACTGGTTTTTAACCATTTTTTCATTGCTAAGTACATTTTTCCTCCTCGTTTTATCTGACGAGAGTTTTTCAAGTGCTATCGTCAACGATAAAATAATGTATAAAGGCCAAGTGAAAGCTTGCGTTAAAAAGGTGCCAGATACCATAAAACCAATCATGCCTGCTTTCAGTGCAAGGCTGTTTGTGATCAACTGTTTATCCTGGTTCAATGCATTCAAACGCTCAATTCTCGCTAAACTTCTAAATACACCCATGATCAACATAATGAAGATAAGTAAACCAACGAATCCGGTTTCACCTAATACCTGAAACCATGTGCTATGCACTGCATGATTCTTGCCATCCCAATGCGGGCTGTAAAAATAGTAATTAGCAAAAAAATTATTTACACCGACTCCAGTTAGAGGATTACCAAGAGCCATATTAATCGCCGCTTGCCACGCATAAATTCTCCCCATTGCCGATGCATCAACGCCTTCTTCAGCTGCGCCACCGCTTTGCCTATCTGTTATACCCGCAAATACCACCATCATCAGCATACCCAAAACACCAACTGTTGCGACGATAACCGGGTTTTTTACCCTCTGATAAATAAAAAAACTGAGCACAGCTGCGATACCAAGTAACCCACCCCGACTTTGCGTTGCAATAACGCCGCTGATCACCAGAAATAAGCCTGCAGCAGCCAGAAGCCTTCTCGATTTATTGTTTCTTTTATCGAACACTTCGGCGGCCAGAAACGATACAGGAAACATTAAAACCAGCGACAGGTCATTTGGATCGCCTAGTTGCGAGCGTAATTCGCGAGAGATGGTAACGCGAGTGCCTTCAACTAACCCTATTCCATTTGCTTTATTGCTTATTGCAACAAGCGCAACCGCGACACCAGACAACATAATACCGATACGCACTATGGCGAAATGCTTTACGCTGGTCATCCACCAACTTATTGCAAATACCATAATGAACACTTTAGTAAGCACACCACTCCAATATTCAATTGCTATGCTTCGGTTACTTGCCATAAATACACACACAGTGAGCCACAAAAACAAAATGACAAAAAGCACGTGGCAAGTATGCCAATGAGGTTTAAGCTGCTTTGAAATAAGCAAATGCCAAAAGATACCTAGCAGTGAAGCAAGAGCAAGTAGCTTGGGAATTTTAAAAGGCATCAAAACGGGAAATGCCTCATGCAAACGAAAATAGCTGAACAAAATAAATAGAATAATAAATGCAATGCTGGCTCGGACAGCACTAAACGCAGCAAATGGTAAAGCAATTAATGCAAAAGCGCCCAATATACCCACGCCTTTATAGGCGCTTATAACGACCAGCGTGATGGCAAAACCAGTCAAAAATAACCTGTTTTGGTAGATTAGTTCACGCATATTTGTACCCACAAACAGTGGCAAGTTGCTTTGCTATCTTTGAGATATCATGAAAATACAGCCGCACTAAATATGCACCGTATATGCTTAACACAAGCAGGCGCTTTATAGTTACATAGTCGGTGTTGGAGTACCCAATCAATATGAGTATAAATAGACATAGCCAAGCCACGATAACCTGAGACAATTTATATGGAATTGGCGCAAGCATTTGACTCGTTATATAAAAAGCGAGCGCCCGTAGCCCGTGCACAGTAATTAGTGAAAACACAGCGCCCGTCATTAAATACTTTGGTACCAGCACCGCCATCAAAGCCAACATTAACAGTGCGGCTGCTGCATTAATAACAAACACATACTTAGCATTGTGAACTAAAAAACAGCCTATATTGAGTAAGTCAGCATGATGGCGAAAAATTACAACGATAATTAACAGTGGTACCCAAGTTGCGCTTTGAGCATAATTATCAGGCAACATTAGCACTAATAATTGCTCGCTTAATATCAACATGACTAAACTAATGAAAATAGCGATATTTAAGCATCGAGTAGCTTCATATCCATAAAGCGCTGCGTTGTTATTGTGCTTTTCAAACCGCTTAGCAAACCACCACATTCTTACCGGCTCAAAGGCAAATGAGGTCATAAGTGCAAATTGTGCTGCTACAAAGTAAATAGCAAGCGTCTGCGTATTTGAGTTAGCAACAATAAACCAATTTTCTGCTCCGTTACCCACGTACAAACAAATACTTGAAAGTACAATTGAAGACATAAAGTAAAAATCTCTACGCTTAATGACGGCTTCACGAGTAGCGAAGGAAAAAATTAAAGACTTTCTAACTCTAATTAATGCCAACACTAAAATAACTAAAGAGCATATTGCGCCTGACAGCATAACCCCAGTAACACCAAGCCCAAGAAAAAGTAAAAACAGCGATAGCATAGTCTGAGATAACCCGTGAGCTACACACGCACAACAGTACGACTTAGCCTTGTTTTGCAAACGCCAATAACTATATGGAATCGATAGTAAAGCTGAGCAACACAAGTTGACTAGTAGTAAGTAAATGTCTAGTTTATCGACGTTTACTGGTAATAATAAAACTAATGAGTCGATATTCAGACAGACTAATAACGTTAATACTAAACAACCAGTTAAACTTACTAACACACACTCTGTGATCAGTGAATTGAGTTCATGTTTATATGTTTGTTTGTGTCTAAAGATAAGTTCAGGTAGCCCAAAGCTGAGAATCACAGAGCATGCGGCACATAGCGTAACCAAAAAATTTAAGTAGCCGTACTCTTGCTGATTAAGCACTCGAGTAAAGACTGGCAACATAAAAAAGCCCAGCCCTTTGAGTATCAAGACGGCTACCCCATAATATGCGACTTGCTTTAGACCACTCATCATTCACAGCCTTTATAAAGCTTGAACCCAGCTTGAAAGCTTTTTAGCTTGTAACTGAGCATTAAAGTAACGAGAGACTAATTGATTGGCGTTCTCCCCCATAACGTAACGAACATAAGGACTTAACTGGCAAAATTCTTTTAACATTTGGTACAAAGCACCTTCATCACCCGGCTCGCAAAGCATTCCAACCTGTTTGGTAACGATTTCCTTCACCCCCATGAGTCGTGTAGATAACACAGGGATACCACAGGCCATTGCTTCTTTTAGAACCAAAGGGCCAGTGTCTCTATCTCCATTGAGCGCAATACAAAACGGGGCAACGAGAGCGGAATATTTGCTGCAGTTTTCAGCTATCCATTTAGGTGACTTTCTACCAAGAAACCGCACTTGACGATTTATTCCAAGCGCATAGCTAAGTCGCTCGAGCTCTTCGAATAACGGACCGTCTCCTACAATATCTAATGATACAAAAACGTGTTTTTGCAATCTCTTTATTACTGGCAATAAGAACTGTAGGCCTTTCTTTTCAACAAGACGGCCAATAAAAATAAGTTTTATGTCGGAGTTTAATGCCGTTACCTTGTTTGAAAAAAAGTTAAGATTAACCCCGCAATGCAGCAGCTTAGTTTGAGTTCGAGACACTCTTTCAAATTGCGACTTCATATCTTTGCAAACAGCAACAACAAAGTCGCATTCATTGAGTTTATGCTTGATGTCTGCACCATTCACATATACATCGTGCCCATGTCCAATAGAAGATACCGTTATGTTTGCAAGTTTTGCAGCCACTATTCCATAAGCCAAAGGTCCATGCATAAAATGACAATGTAAATGTTCAGCGTTAATCATTTTAATTTGTTGCGCAATGGCAGCACCGTAGCCTAACAAAGACAACGTTGATATAGAGTTAAACTTTGCAGCAGTGTTAATAGCATAGGGTGTTCTTGAGTTAAAAATCCCTACTTTTAATAAATCACGTATTGATGGTTTTGCTATACAATAGACATCCACGCCAGCGCTTAGTTGGTTAGGTGTATTGTGGGTCTCAAATGTTAAAACCGACACCTTGTGGCCAGCAGAAACTAACGCGTTTATCTCTGTGATCACAAATGTTTCTGAGGCGATTGGAAAGCTCGGCACTAAAATGGCGATGTGTTTCATAAAAGGCACTCCTAAATATGGTAACTAGTAGTGGCAATAATCATACCTACCAAAATGTTGCACATTTACAGTGTCGATTAGCAATTTAGAAGCCATTTTTTGCATATTGCAACGCAATTTATAAATCCCATCTCGTTACGCTACTAAAATCTTGGTGTTCACATTGGCGCTTAAATTGCGTAGAGACGTTTACTGTTCGCTAAGAGACTACCGACATGAAATATGATGTAAGCGTTATCATTGCAAATTTTAACTGCAAGCAATATTTGCCAATCGCATTTGCAAGTATTTTGAAACAAACTGGACTCATTGTAGAGATCATAGTGGTTGATGATGGGTCGGATGATGGCAGTATTGAGTGGTTAGAACTTGCTCAAAAGACAATATCAAACTTGGTGTTAATAAAACAACAAAGGGCTGGCGTAGTTGCCGCACGAAACCGAGCAATTGATATTGCTCGAGCACCCTATATCGCATTTTTAGACGCTGATGATTATTGGATTGATGACAAGTTAAAAGCACAATATCAACACATGAAAGCTCACCCAGAATGTGTATTGACGTTTACAAACTACATGCACGTAAACGAAAATTACCACCCTATCATTGACTGCTTTTCGTATTGGCCAGAGTTTTATCAACCAGGCCTTAAAAGCTCAACTAACTACACAACACTCGCAAACCCACTAGACTTGTTATTGCATGCAAACGTAATTGGCACGTCTTCAGTAATGGTCTCGGCAAACGCGATTAGAAGAGTCAATAAATTTGACCCAACGTTAAAAAGTGCAAGCGATTGGGATTGCTGGCTAAACCTCGCGTCGATAGGAAATGTTGCATACACTTATCAATGCGCTATGGGTTATTTAATGCGCTCAGGTTCAATAACAGCAAATAGAGTGCGTCGTTTAGAGGCTATGCAAAGTATTATTAAGCGTGTTTACGCTCAATCTTCGGTAAGCTTTAGCACGAAAATAAAAACGAAAGCGAGAATGAATGAATGTTACGCAGAGTATTTCTCAGAACAAGGTAAAACGCTCAATGCACTTTTCTACACCGCGTGTGCATTTGGGTTAAACCCACACGCCAGAAATGCCAAGCATTTAATGCATAGTTTAAAGCAGCTTATTGTATAAGGTTAAAATATGTACAAAATAATTATTGTTGACGATGAAGAGCCAGTTTTAAGAGCGCTAAACCGGCTCTTTGCACGACACTATGAATTACACCTATATAACGATCCAACCAAAGCGGTAGAGAGCTTTAAGAGTAACCAATATGACCTTATTCTGTCGGATATAAAAATGCCCTATCTCGATGGTTTTGAAGTGTTAACACAATTTGCGCAGTGTTTTCCTGACTCTGGAAGAATGCTGATAAGCGGATACACTGACTTAGACGAGTGCAGAGGCGCACTGAATAAAGATATTGCTCATATTATCGTTTCTAAGCCATGGGATAACTTTGAACTTGAGTCGATAGTTGCTCTATTGCTACAAAACTGTGCCTTGAAAAGTGAGCTAAAAGCATTAAAAAGTAATTTGATAGCTTAGTAGTTTATGGTCGCTGCCATTAAATTGTTCAATCTGCAAGTCCGTTATAGCAATTGCTTCACTTACTATACAATTATCTATTGGAAGTTCTATTAAACTGAAGAGCAGCGCACTATCATAGTGCCATGTATGATAATTAACGCGAACTTGAGAGCAAGACAAACTGTTTTTAAAAGGAAAATAAACTGACCAAGGAACAGTGTTA
Organism: Pseudoalteromonas sp. A25; assembly: GCF_009176705.1. Classification (NCBI taxonomy): domain Bacteria; kingdom Pseudomonadati; phylum Pseudomonadota; class Gammaproteobacteria; order Alteromonadales; family Pseudoalteromonadaceae; genus Pseudoalteromonas; species Pseudoalteromonas sp. A25. The sequence goes on from NZ_AP021846.1 coordinate 1,995,828, forward strand.
AAATCACCGCTTATAACCCATCGCCCAGCAGCGTCTTTGGTCTCATTATGTAAGCGTTTTAATAGCGCATTGCGAAGTTGCCAATCGCGTCTGGTTCTTGGTGACGGTGGATGAATAGCGAATAGCTTGATAACCTCGCGTGCAATTAATAAGTCTAGCTCCACATAACCCACCCGCTCCTTGTGGGTAAATACCACTTTACTACTTATTATTGGATAACGTGTAATTACGCCAATCCCCATGGGAAAACCAACCCTCTGTGAAGGGCCAAACTTAAAGTAATGTGGCTTTATTGATTCAAATAGTGGCTTATGTTGATCATTAAACTCTTGAACGACGAGTAAATCCCAATCCTCCTTAGCAAGTTTAGCCAACTCTTTTTTAATATATGGGTTAAAGTAGGATAAGTTTATCTGCTTGACCGTGAGTTGTGTTTTCTTTTCAGGTTCGCTAAGAAAATAACTTTGCCAGTTGAGGTGCAACCCCGTAAGAAACAATGATGCTGTTAGCAAACAAAGTGCTAACTTCTTGTTGTGATATGCGATTAACGTAGCCGGTATAAAAGAAAACAGTAACCACTGATAGCGAAAACTCCCTATCAAATCTCCGACATACCCATAGTCCTTTGCTAAAAAAGCTATGCTTATGAAGCAGAAATATAAAGCGAGATTGATATATTTCATCGTCATATTTTTCAATCGCTCAGCAAAAAAATGAAAAAGAATAAAAGCTAAAACCGTTAGCTTTTATCGTATATATTGTTACCACATCCAAATTGATTTGCCGATGTCTTTGGTGCTTTCTGTGTTCGGGCTCAAATACCAACTCGCATCTGACGTACCATCACCTCGGCTATAAGATAAAAACTTACTATATGCTTGACCTAAATCTACATATTCAATTGGAGGGAGCCAATCATCTGGGAAGACCAATGCATATGGATATCCCTGAGTATCTTTAAATTGCGTATCTATGCTGCCACTGTTGGCAGAAAATGCTAATCGAGCCACATTGCCCGGTAAATGTACTTCATGCCCGGTAACTTCAGTGTACAAATAAGGGTCGTATGGCGCGCTAGGCATTTCATTTGCAGGAACTGGACTATCCAAATTTACTACTACGCTAAATTTATTTCCTTTTATAATAGGGACATCTGGCAGCGTATTAACAAATTCATAGCCCGGAACAGACATTAAACTTTTACTGTCTTCAAATATGAGTAAATCAACAGAATCAGAGAAGGTTTTTGATTGTGGATATCCAAAAATTGGCGTCTGCGACCCTGGCTTAAACATGCTTATGGTTGCCGAGCCTGACACTGAACTTGCAAACGGAATGTGTAAATACCAATCATGAGTATATGATGCGCCTCGCGCTATCATGTACCCTGTTGCATTAATTGAAACCACCTCATTGTTTAACATTCCAAAACCTACTTGGTAACCAACAATCAGATCATTAAAATCGTAATCACCTTTGTTAGGATAACTGTCTTCATAACTTACAACAAAATACGAACTATTACTTGGGTAGTAAACCCATGAATCTGGTGACGTTACTTCGGAGTTATTCGCAATTACCAAAGGAGCTTCATCTAACCCTGCTGCGAGTTGCTCTAAATACTCTTTATCTTGACTACTTAAAAGAGCCACATCTTCGTACCCTGCCCCGTAGTCATAAAAAGCCTCAGGATCACCTAGCTCAATATTCGTTTGTAAAAACTCAACCGTTAATATTGCACTCACAGCGTCTGACAAGCTATCAGGAACAACTATCGACAAAGTTCCATCGAATGACGAGCCATAAATATCACTGTCCTTACTACCTGTTATCCTAGAAGACCCGCTATCCCCAATCACTGTGTAATATTGAGCACGCTGAGTGTCGCTTTTCGGCGCGACCACCGTACTTGTTGGTGTTGAAAACGTTGAGTAAACATTTGTACCATTAGGAGTGCGTATCGTTAAGTATGCATATTTTATCGTTACGCCTTGGGATTGTGCTTTTTCGCTGCCACTTGCTGCCTCGTTTACATCAATCGCAAATACCAAACTTCCGCTATTGTCTTGCCTAAACCATTCTAATGCTTCAGCTGTAGGATTTTTGTCTGCAATGTGAGCAACAAATAAATCAATGTCTCCATAACCTTGGCGTATCGTATCTTTGAGCTTCACTGATTCGAACGCTTGCGTATTCATACTAATAACAACAACCAAGATAAAAATTAACCACTTCATAAGTTAATCTCCATTGTAATTTGAGGGTCACCCGCAACCGTTGAAAACATATCTACAAACACGTTAGACACGACATTTTCTATATATAAACTTAAGTTGAGCTCTCCTTTGACTCCGCCCAAAAATAATAACTTGCCCTGCTCTGTATAGACTTTTATGAACACAGTATTTGCACTAAAATCGTAGCTTTCAGGCTCAATTACGATGTTGTGCTCACGAAATTGAGAAAACACAAACTCTTCACCAGCAGGCGTATCACTCAATAACGTTGACAACGAATTAGATTGCTCAGATGCAGGTTGTACACTCTGCTCTTGTGCACTTTGATTTATAATATCCGTCGACTTAGCTTGCTCTTCTGATGAACCGCCACAGGCGATTAACGCAACGCAATAAATCAGGGTTAAACAAAACCTCATATCAAACTCCAACAATGGTGCCTTGCATTACCACTTCAAAATTTGCGCCAAAAAAAGAGTACTGATTTAATTGAATAATTTAGATGTGTTTGCAATTTGCAACGCACAATGAATAAGGTTTCAAACTAGGGATTGGTTAACTTTTTATATTTATTCATGCGAAGCTAAACTTACGCTATTAAGAATTAACTGTATGATGTGTTCTTTTACACATAAAAAGTAAGCCACACACTGTGGCCTACTTTTTTCACGTCTTTTATTTAAAACCAGACAACATTTTTTCGCATACCACGGGGGTCGGTCTATGGTTATCATCAACAGCAACAAAGGTAAAGCTACCCGAGATAGCAAGGTGCTTATCATCTTTATGCATGCGCTCTAAGTATATTTCAACTTCTACTTTCAAACTCGTATTGCCCACATGTACAACGCGCGATACCAATTCAGCAAAAGTGCCTGCGGGAATTGCCTCTTTAAAATCCACCCTATCTGAAGAAATAGTTACAAGTGGCTTGCGACAAAAACGCGTCGCAGCTATAAATGCAACCTCATCCATCCAAGCAAGAGCGTCCCCACCAAATAACGTATTATGGTGATTAGTTCTGCCTGGAAATACTGTTTTTGTGACAGACGTTACTGAATCTTCTATTCGTTTCGCAATGATTGCTTCTTTATCTATCTGTGTCATTTGTTACTACTTTTGTTCGCCAATGTATCTTGCATTAATAATTGTGGGTCAAGTCGTTCGTTATACCAATTAAAACGCCAATCTAAATGAGGGCCGGTCACTCTACCCGTCGCGCCAATATCTGCGAAATGGTCGCCTGTTGCTAATTTATCGCCAACTTTAACATGGAGTTTGTTTAAATGAATGTAGGTTGAGCTGATCCCATACCCGTGATCAACAATGACAGTCCCTCCGCTGTAATACAGATCAGGATCTGCAAACGTTACTACTCCTGGTAGTGGTGCCAATACTGGGGTTCCGGTTTTATTTGCTATATCAAGGCCGTAATGTGGATTGCGTGGCTTGCCGTTAAAAAATCGCTGACTGCCATACACGCCTGAGATACGACCAGGTGCAGGCCTAAGAACAGGTTCTTTAAAATATTCTAAATCTGAGTCAGTCGCACGCGCTTGTCTAACTGCTTTTGCCTCAGAGCGAATTCTCTCCAAAACAGACTTAGGCGGAGAAACATATTTCTTCTCCACTCCTGTAATTTTATCTATTTTAAATTCGCGCTGCGTAATAATAATTTCTTTCTCATGCTTAACTTGCTTATCATCAAGCCAAGTTAACGTATGCGTAGTTTTTGCATCACGGCCAAAACCAAATACAAACTCACCTTTAGGAGTGATTTTTAACTGCTTGCCGTTGAGGCTAACGTGAGAGACATTTTCAAGCTGTCCGATCACCATGCCACCTTGTGTTAAGTGACCTTTTAGCTCTAGTGCAGATGTTAAAAATGGCAACGTTGACAGTAAAAAGCCAAATACAGTGCCCATGTTTTTAGGCATGTGCGATTGCTCCTTTACCAACACCTTCAAACGCTTTTACAGTAATAGTGTTATCAGGCAAATCATGTTTAATTTGCTGAGCCAAATATTCGGCAATACACTCCACGGTCGTGTCACATGGTAAGATATCGCAGCAGCTTTGACTGATAGCGAGTTCGAAATAGCCCTGGCTAGACTCATATGCAAAACAAATATCGTCTGATTTAGCTTTGATACTCTTTAATTCATCGCTTTTAATGATATCTTCTTCAGTGCCCAAATAAATATCCTGCCATCTACTTGCCCACTCTTTTTGCAATCTGGGGTGTTTCATGCCGTCAACAAACACACCAATTTGCGAGCGATGGCCATGAATGATGCGCTGGCAGTTACCGTCATGTTTTTTCAATCCATGACTATAGTGATAATAAAAGCTTTCACTTTGTTCTGGCCTAAGTTCTATGCCAATGTCTTTAACATTACTTGGCATATTAGGCATAATAACTGACTTCAAAAAGTCGATAACACTTTGCTCACTAACCACTTCATCGTTAATAACACAAACCGCTTGCTCTGGTGCACTCATCGCTAAGTGATTGGAGTCGCCAAATTGGCAATCCAAGTAAACTCTGCCGTTTTCTAATTTAACTTCACCATTTACGCCCTTAGCAATCGCGAGTTTATGATCTATCGTGTCATCAATGATACGCTTGATTTGCTTTTTAACTAACGCGAAATCCAAAACCATCGACTCGTCATTAAGTTGGCCATGTAACGTTAAATCAACAATCCAACTTTCGCCGACCGCGCCACGTTTATTACAAAGGAAAGAAAAATCAATGACAGTTAGTGCATCTACAAAAAGGATCATAAACTTCCGGTAAATTAGTTAAATACTGGCTGTATTATAAAGTTTTTTAAGACAAAGATCGCCCTATAAGCGTAGAAGAATTTACTTTTAATGATAATTATTCTTAAATAACTGCAACTTTTAACTGTTCAGAGTTGTTTAGCGTACATCTGTACGCTAAAGTAGCTCCGAAATTTTCAGCAAAGATTATGAACTATGGAACCAAAAAATAGCTATACAAAAGAAGAATTAATCATATGTGGTCGCGGTGAAATGTTCGGTGAAGGTAACTGCCGCCTGCCAAGTGACAACATGTTAATGATGGACCGTATCGTTGAAATTAATGACAATGGTGGCGAATTTGGCAAAGGTCATATCATCGCTGAATTAGATATAGATCCTAGCCTTTGGTTTTTTGATTGCCACTTTAAAGGCGACCCAGTTATGCCTGGTTGCCTTGGCTTAGACGCAATGTGGCAACTTGTAGGCTTTTTCCTAGGATGGTCTGGTGGTCCAGGTCTTGGTCGAGCATTGGGCGTTGGTGAAGTAAAATTCACGGGTCAAATTCTTCCTACTGCTAAAAAAGTAACCTACAGAATCGATATGAAGCGTGTTATTAAGCGTAAATTATTCATGGGTATGGCTGATGGAACTGTAGAAGTAGATGGGCGCGTAATTTACGAAGCAAAAGACCTAAAAGTAGGCCTGTTTCAAGATACCAGCGCATTTTAAGTTACATTCTGCTTAAACAACAAAGCCCCGTAAAGGGGCTTTGTTGTATTTAAATTCGTGTTTGGATTATTAAGTTTTAAAAGTATTACGATTTTCAATCGCCTCTCGCCATCCACCTAACCATTCTGATCTTGGTTCAACTTGTTGATATGGACATAATTCTTTCGATCTACCTGCCAGCCCGGCTTTAAATCCTTGTGAATGTGCTCTTTCTAAGCGATCTCTTTTCTGTCTCTTCATAGGTAAAATCCTCACCTTTTCTTTTCAAATGTGTTGCGAACACAATCCGAATGATTGCAATCATCATCAACACTTAATATTTAGTTAATAAACCTGTGATATTCAACTTTATAGGCGTGATTCTTAGCACGCCTATGAGAACTAATTACTCACCTTATTGATCACACAGAAATTGTTTTTTAACTGATGTGTATCTAGCGCACATCACGCATAATTGAATAATTGAGAACAAACAGCACACTCACCTTATAACAGCTGCTATCTACAAACTGTCTAACAGTTGAGGCACTGAGTTAGAGCAGGGTTGGCCAAACCTCAAGATTCAATAAATCACATTCGCAATTAGCATGCAATGATCTTTATCAATAGTTTTTAATCTGAAAAATAAAGATAGATAATATATCTAAGTTGCTACGCATATTTAGCTTAGTTTTACCAATTAAAATTAAAATATAAATTAGCCAAACACCCGAGAGAGTAAAAAAACATTCATAATTTTGACATAAAAACTTTTCTTTGCAATTCAACACCAAAAGATACTTTGAATAAAATGGGGGCTTTGATTTTTAGCAATTGTCCCCCAAAAACGTGGAGCTGTCTGCCTACCCTCAACTCAGTGAATGGTATTTTTTATCATTACGACATATTCATTTTGCTAGGTGCAATAATTTTTAGCGTGAACCATTGTTATTTTTGGCTTCTACGGCTAAAGCTGAAACTCCTTTCTTTAACGAGCTCACCCATTGCGGCTTTAGGTGTACTGTAAAAATTTACAATCAATTTATCGAGTGCATTATCTAACTGGATATGAGCAGCTTGATATACCAGCTTACCCTGCTCTTCATACCTAAAGTTTTTACACTCAAGCGCGTGACAAAGTGTTGTTTTCATATCCAAACATAATGTTAGCAACCATATCAGGTTGGTTTTGTAGTTTGTCATCAGCATAGATTAACGTGCCGTTGGTGCTAAACATTTACCCATTACTCAATTTTTTTACAATAAGACAACTCAATGGCGCTTAAATCAGCACTTCCCGCATTGTTCTCAAGTGAGGATTCTATATCAGTCAATGCAAATTCGGCAGAATCTAAAAGTTTGGCCTCGCAAACGTGTTGCTCTATCTATCAGTATGCAACTCAATGCACAAAAATCAGCGGCATAATGCCGCCCCTACTTCGCAACCGATGAAAGTATTTTTAACGCCCATACGCTTATCCTACCGATTGTAGAAATGGCATTACAGCGTGGTGTTGTACCGGACAAAATACTCAAAGGCTCAAAGTTATTTTATGAAGATCTGTCAATACATACCAAGCAGGTTTGCTTTTCGCAACTTCATAATGTGATACACACGCGACAAGATTGCTTAGCTGCGAGGGGGTTAGTTTTTTACTGGCTGAGCGTTTAACATGCTCTACCTAACAACGCGTTCCAAGCGCTGATGCATGCTGCAAACCTACAACAAATGTTCAGAGTGAGCCAACTTCGCCAATTTGAACTGTTTCCTTACATGTACGCAAAAAGCTATCGTGCTAACAACCAAATACACTTTGTGATTAACTTTGCAATATCAGAGCCACATGAATTGGTACGAAATTTTTTTTATGAGTTGTTGGCTGGCTTAATTGAATACCTGCTAAAATGGCAAGCCACTAAAACTACACAAGTCAATCACACCAGGCCTATTTATCATATAAAGTTTCCAATGCCACAGCCAAAGCATATAGAGCAATTCCACAGTCATTTAAGTTGCGAGTATTCGTTCAACCACCCAGTGTTCATGGTATCCATACCTCAAAAGTACTTACATTTTAAGCGAGCAAACGCGCTCCCAGCTTTAACTTATTATCATTTAAAGCAATCAACTAACCGATACGCTAAATCAGGATTTAAACAGTTTGTATCAAACATGATCGCAAGCTCACCCAAAGCCACCAGCGAGCAAATCGCACAGCGTATTGGTATGAGCTGTGCCACTTTAAAGCGTAAGCTAAAACAACATAATACCAGCTTTAAAATACTTAAAGACGAATGGCAAAAACAACAGTCAATGATATATATTGTTGAACGACGCTATTCGAATGAACAAGCCGCTGCGGCGCTCTTTTTTAGTGATATCACAAACTTTAGGCGCTCTTGTAAGCGTTGGACGGGTAAAACACCAAGCGAGCTTAGAGACTGTATACAACGCTGAAATACAGCGAGTATCGACTGTACAAAAACAAGCTCGCCCAAAATTAGTTATTAAGCTGTTGAATAATTTGCCAACGCAACTTTCTAGCAAGCTCATCATCAATGTTACCTAGGCTGCCAAGTGCCTCTTCGTTGATGTGGGCATGATTGTTTTCACTAAAAACATAATGTTCAAATATTGCGCGCCAAGCTTGCCTTTGCGCATGAGGTAATTGGCTTATAGACAAGATTGCATGCTTGAGTGCATCTGTGGGTAGCCCCAAATGTGCGTCCGTATCACGCCACCAGTAGTTAATTAGCCCATTGATAGACTCTGTGCTTTTTACATGATGCCACCACATACTCGGGATGTATATTGCATCGCCAGGAAGCAATTCAACCCTCAATGCCTTGTTCTGTGCCTCTTTGTACTTTGGAAACTTTACGTAATCGGGATTTGTAAAATCTACCATACTGACTATTTGACCCGCAGGGGTAAAGTCAATAGGCCCAGGATACAAGCAGTCAATTAGCTCTGGTGCAAACAACGTAAATTGCCTTTTACCGGCGACGACACAAGCTATATTTTCAGGTACATCATAGTGCGCCGCAACTTCTGTTTGATTTCCTAACCAAATACTCACCAAAGGTACTTGCGTTAGCATAGGCAATGTGTTTTCTTGCTGTAGATCGCCAAGACAATAACCAAGCGTTGTAGAGCCCATATATAAGCTTTGCGACTTATCACCGTTAGGGTTAAGCAGTTGACTAAGCAAGTCTCGAAGGTGGGTTTTTATTTGCGTAAAATTCTTTTGTGTCTGACTCTCATCGTAAAAAAAGCGACCTTGATATTTTGCGTCACATTGGTATGCATAAACATCAACTCCCGTGTCAAAACGGCTAAGGTACTGGCAAAACGCATCGTTTGACTGTTTAGCGGCGTTGACGACTGGCCAATCACTTACCACTTGTCTAAATACCAAAGGAGTCGGAGACTTAGATTGAGACAGTGCCATCACGGTTGCCACCATATCACCGGCGGTGACGTTATTGTACTCCTTGATTTGCTCTGTCATTCTGCTTACTCCTCTAGGCGTTCTTTCAATCTAACTAACTTTTTCAGCTGCCCTAAAGATGCGAGTACCATATAGATGTGCTGAAGATATCCTGCGCTATGTAGCTTTGACAAAGAACCACTCGAAAGCTTAGCAAGGACATCCTCATTAATTGTGTATAAACCACTTAAACGTTGTGTACCTACATTTATCAAAGCACTCTCTAGAAGCTCTAATTCGAGTAAAGTGTTAAAGAACGCCTCACTTTGGCTATGCCCTTCATGAATTGCCAGTAAAATACTATTTACTTTTTGCAGATAGTCGCTCATTCCTCCTTGACTTGTAAACAACGCTTCGCCTTGCTCTTGGTTTACGCGAGGATGCGACATATCGATATGCACCGCAGGCTCAGTCACAGGAATACCGTTTTGCTGCTTTTCAACAAATCCTATTAAGAATGGCTGGCGTAAGATACTCAGCGGAATATATTCATTGCGCCAGCCACTGGCGGTTAAATAAAGATTTTCATGCTCATTAAACCCAAGTAAAACCACGGCTTCAAACTGGCCTGTTTGGGCATTCTTTTTAAAAAAGATTGGATAGTCACTTTGCAGTTGCGCAAACTCTGAAGGAAATACGCGAGTGATACTCACATCATCACCTAAGCTTGCGCTGCGCTCGGTAAGAATCTTTATTTCTTTGTGTGTAATATTATCTAGTAATTGCTCTTGACTCATAAAGTATCCTTTATCTAAATAGTGGGTATACCAAACTTAGCAACATTTGTTAGTAGGTCTCTGTTTGTTGGTAAAACCCCAAGCCCTCGTTGGGCATTTTGAGTGACTTGCTTAAACAAACTCGCAGAGTCCTGATTTAGCGTAGGCTCATAATTTGATGGCAAGAACCCCATACCATATAAGACATATTGATAACTAGCAGCAGAAAACACCTCGTCTATTCTGTCAAGATCAGTACTTTTTGGCGCTTGATACTGCCACAGCAATAATAGCTCTTGCAGGCTTTGTGGGATATGTTCACTACGCATCTGTTGCCAATATGGAGTATCATCTCTAGTGCTTAGCACATAGTGAAGCTTTAGAAAATCAATGATCCGCTGCCATCGATAATTGAATTTTGCGTTAAATCGACTAGCTACTACGTTCATTAATGAGCGCGTACTAGGGAAATTATCACTAAGATACGACGCACTCAGCTCAATCATTACTAACGCCGACGCCTCTAATGGCTCCAGAAAACCCGCCGACATACCAATGGCAAGACAGTTGTTATGCCAAAACTTCTCTCGGTAGCCTGGGTTAAAGTGTATTTCTTTAAAGGTATTCTCTTTTGATACCTCCAAGCCTTGTTCAGATATATAATTGCTCAATTGCTGCTTTGCTATATCGAAGTCGCAGTGATTGCTTGCAAATGTATACCCTATGCCCCTTCTTGTTGGCAGTGCAATGTCCCATATCCAACCGTGTGGTTGGCCAGTTGATTTAGTGCACGATGCAACTGGCGCACGTTCATCTGCGTGAGGAACCTGAACGGCAATCGCTCTGTCGTTTTGCAGCACATGTTTTTGTGATAGCCAAGAGATCCCATAGTGTTTCCCAAGCAGCAAAGAGCGACTGCCAGTACAGTCAATAAACAAATCGGCTTCCAGCTCAACGTTTTGCAAGGTTTTAACTGCTCTAATATCACCATCACTTAAACTGATTACCTCATGCACATCGTCCAAGACTAGCTTTACACCTAACTCATTTATACAGTGTCGTTTAAGTAACTTTGCAAACTTATCGGCATTCAAGTGATAGCCATAATTCCCTTTGCCGCCAAACTGTATATCACTTGGTAAGCGTGGTGCTTTACTCTCGTCACACCAGTATGCTTGGGCACACACGGCATGCGCAAAATCAACTTTGTCGTGAACCGCTAACCACGGAGTAACCATATCAATGCCTTGTTCAAAACCAACTGGCAGAGAAAATGGGTGATAATAGGCGTGATCAACACTACTAGCCCAGTTTATAAATTCCGAGCCTTGCTTAAATGATGCGTCACACTGCTGTATAAATTCGCCTTCTGTGATCCCTATTTTGCGCAAAGTTTCACGCATTGTTGGCCAAGTCCCTTCACCAACACCGATAGTGCCAATATTTGCTGATTCGATAAGTGAAATTTCTAGCTTATTTTTGTGTGCAGCAGCCAGTATCCCAGCTGTTAGCCAGCCAGCGCTGCCGCCGCCAACGATAAGCACACGTTTAATCTGTTTAGAATGAACCATTATTTTAATCTCGTGACGTTTGATAAAACAAAGCCGCAATTTAATTGCGGCCTTGTTTTAATACTAGTACTAATCTAAACGTTGTCGTTTAGAAAGTATAACGTGCACCTAAATTGTAACGGGCACCATATTGAGACCCATTTAGGAACTGCTCTGGGTATCGAACATACACTCGCTGCGTTTCTTCAGTGATATTAAGTCCTTCGAAGAAAACTGTAAGCTGCTCTGTTACTTGATAATTCACATTTACATCAATTTGCGAATAAGCTTCTGTAAACGCAGGTGACGAATGTTGATCAAAGTCAGATAAGAACTCATCACGCCAGTTATATGAAACCCTCACTGATAAGCCATCTTTGTCGTAAATTGCCGACAAGTTAGCAGAGTCACTCATACCTAACAGTGCAAACTGTGGTGTGGTAATGTCACGGTTAACGCTTACGTCGCCGTTCACGATAGTCGCGTTTGCTTGTACACCAAACCCGCTGTCGCCAAACATATGCTGAAGCGCCAACTCCCAACCATATAAACGCGATGCTCTTAGGTTAACATCTTTTGATACTGCAAACGTCGCGAGCGGATCCGTTTCATCAGCGCCAATGCGTGTACCAGAGTCAACGCCCATATTGGCATTAATACGGTCATGAATTGCTTGATCTGAAGGCTGAATACCCTCTGCAATTAATTGCTCACGCGCTTCTTCTGCTCTTGGACCAATAAATACATCTCGTAACCCATCAATAGATTCATTAGTCGTTACATTTACTAAGAAGTTATCTACCTTCTTATTAAAGTAACCGACTGAAACATAGCTACCTTGGTCATAGTAATACTCTAAAGATACATCGTAGTTATCAGCAACATATGGTTTTAACTCTGGGTTACCCACTTCTACTTTACGTTGCCCAACTTTAGGATTACCAATGAAGTTTCTGGTTGAACCCAATGCGCCAATTGGTGGGCGCGTTAAAGAGCGAGAGTAAGACACACGCGCGATAACATCGTCCATTAATTCGTAATCTATATCAACGCTTGGTAAGAACTCTTCTGTTTCACCAGAGCCATCTGAAAACGTTTGCTCAGCCGCATACACATATTCCCACTCGTTTCCATTAACCCATTCCATGGCAATAGCTGGACGTTCTAGACCTTTTGATTCAACGTCTGTTTTTTCGTAACGTACACCAACCACAACATTCAATGGTCTTTGCGCAACATCAAAAGTCATACTAGCTTGCGTATACAAAGAAGTCGTTGTTTCTTTTACGCGACTGTCGTTGTCAATTGGACCAGCTTGGAATTTACCATTTACTTCTTCTGGCCAACCATCATTGTAAATATCAGGCGCAATGGTATCTTCAATGGTCTCGAACAAATTAAGCACTTTGTCAAAATCAGCAGTTAAGTAATAGTTAACTGGCCTCGCGCCTGCATTTGAAAAGCCATCTAATAAACCATCAAGTGCAACACGGTTAAACATATCATCAGGAAAGTGTACCGCTGACCAAGTCCACCATCCCGCTGGTAAGTTTTGCGAGTATGCATTGGTTTGCTGATACTTCATTTGCGTGCGAGCAGCACCAAACGATACTTTATTCAAAAAGCCGCTTTGATTGTTTACCCATTCCCCTTTAAGTTGGAACTGGGTCATATCATTCGTTCTATCTTCTTGTGTGACAGCGCCGAATAGCGAACCCATGTCAGCACCGGTTAACTCGGCTTGAGGGTTCCCTTGTCCATCGACTAAGTCGAAACCCCAAAGTGGAATACCGCTGCCACTTACAGCATTGGTCTTAACATTAATATTTGCGGTGTTTGGACCAAACGCTTCACCAGCGTCATTACAAAAACCACATGATGTGTTACCAATGATCAAAAACGCATCATTGCCCAGTCCCGTACCTCGGTTTGTTGCAGACGAATCATGTGCATCCAATTCAAATTTTAGAGAATCTGATGCTTGCCACTCTAAGTTTAAACCTAACGATTTGTTTTCATTTTCATACTCAGCGCGGCTTAAGTTAGTTGCATAATCGCCACCGATTTCGGCAATATCAGTGTATGTACCGTTTTCATTAATCGTTGCGCTTTTAACGTTACCACCATTGTTAAACCACACACCAAACGCATTACGATTAGACTCAAAGTCAAGCTTTGAATAGGTATAGTCAAGCGTTGCAGTAAAGTCGTCGTTCGCGGCATATTGTAATACTAGCTGACCGTTTACACGAGTACGCTCATTGTCGTTGATTGAGTAGCCAGAGTTTTGAGGGTACCACGTCGCTCCGTCAGCGCGCTTGTTGTTGTCTGTTAACTCTAGATTTGGTGATGCGCTTAAGTCGACATTAGGGATCCAGTTATCGATTGCCGCTTTTTGTTCGCGGTTATTTCTGTCTTGGTAAGAACCTGACAGCAAAACACCAAACTTATCGTCATTAAAGGTGTTGCTATAAATGCCAGACACCTCAGGTGTTATATCGTCTCCAGCTTCATTAGACGTTTCCAGTACACCTTTCACGCCAAGTGATGCCTTTAACCCAGGAGAGGTCAACGGTTTTGCTGTAATCATATTTACAGTCGCGCCGATACCACCGCTAGGTAAGTCTGCTTTAGTCGTTTTATATATTTCTACCGCGCTTACACCTTCAGTCGCGATATTACCAAAGTCAAAAGAGCGTCCACCATCAAATGAGTTACCTGCAACTGTGGGTAATTGGCGCCCGTTCAACGTAACTAAGTTAAACTCTGGGCCCATACCGCGCACAGTTACTTTGCTGCCTTCGTTGTTACTGCGATCGATAGACACGCCGGTAATACGCTGTAACGATTCAGCTAAGTTGGCATCCGGAAATTTACCAATGTCTTCAGCGGTAATTGCATCTACAACACCTGTAGCGCTTCGCTTCACGTCCATTGATTTAATTAAACTACCTTTGATACCTGAAACTTCGATAACTTCGATATTTTCTTGTTGTTCTTGTGCCATTGCATTTGTAGCAAAGTTGCCCGCTAGAATAAGCGATAAACTGGTTGCCAGCATGGACTTGTTAAATTGTTTTGTTGTCATATTGATCCCCGGACCACACGATTGTTTATAGCATCTCGAAAACGTAGTTCACATTTGAGAGAAACACACAATGTAAGCGCTTACAAATGATTTCAAAAAAAATATGAAAGCGCTTACATTTAACTTAGTGTATATGTTTCTTATAGTCAAATAAAATATCATATACCCTATAAATTCATTTTAATTATACGTAAGTTCAACCCTAGGTTAGCGTTACACTCTTTGAATACTCGAACCTCTGGCCTTTAGTTTTGGTACAAATATAGGTTTAACCGACACATCTTTTTTACTGTATACCGTTTTAAGTATTAAATTTGCCGCCATCTTGCCCATATCGTAGATAGGATAATCAATTGTCGTTAATGTAGGATAAAGGTAACTTGCGTAAATAATGTTATCAAAGCCAACGACCGATAACTCACTCGGTATTCCTATACCCAGCTCTCTCGCTCTACTCATCACACCAGAGGCCATTTCATCATTAGCACACACTATCGCTGTAAATTTTTGACCTCGATTTAAAAAATAGTCTAACCCTTTACCACCGGATTCTTGCCTATAATCACCTTCAAATAACTGAGCTTGCGTAAAGGCTATCTTGTGCTCTTGTAGCGCCTGTTTATGACCCACTAATCGCGCTTGTGCATCTTGCTTCCACATTGGTCCTGAGATATACGCCAATTGGCGATGCCCCAATTCTAATAGATGCCGTGTAGCTAAGTAACCGCCTTGGCGATTGTCAAGACAGATACACCTTGACGCTAAGCTTTCGATGTATCGATTCATTAAAGCAAACTCAATCCCGCGGGCCTCAAGCTCGACTAAATACTCATCGCTAACAGACTCTGCATGTAAAATCAGTGCATCACATTTACGACCAATTAAAAACTCAATACTCTCTTTTTCTCTTTGTTCGTCTGAATGCCCCGACGTGATAATGGTATGCTTACCTTCGAGCCTAAGCGTGTCTTCAATCGCACTCATCATGTCTCCAAAAAATGGACCATGGAGTTCAGAAACCAAAACGCCAACACTGTTTGAACGATTCGAGGCCAGCGACTGAGCAATCGAATTGGGCTGATAACCCAACTCGGCCATGGCATCTAGCACTTTTTGCTTGGTCTTATCACTGACTTTTGCATTATTGTTCATTACTCGAGAGACCGTCGCCAGCGATACTCCAGCAAGCTCAGACACTTGGTAAATGGTGGCCATACTTTCCCTTAAAAACTATTAACTATGTTGCTGCTTTAGCTCGCTAAGCTCATCTTGTATTGATGACATAGTTTGCGTATCTAGTATGTAATGACGCATTAGATAGGCAACGATCAGTGAGCCAAACGCAGGAATAATACTAAAACTTAGTGCGATCCCCTGTTGCGTATGGGCTGATTGTGCCATATCCGCTTGATAACCAAAATAGCTTAATAGCCACCCGGCAATTGCACCGCCAAGTGCAATACCCATCTTGATAAAGAACACAACCGAGGAGTAAACCATGCCTGTCACTCGTCGATTCGTTTTCAAATGTCCATAATCAATTGTGTCAGCCATCATTGCCCATAACAAAGGGGTTGCCATCTGTAAGAAAAAACTCCAAAGCGCAAACAATATGAATGCCATCTGCCACTGACTTTGATTTACAAAGTAGGCTAAACCACATAAGAGCGCCGCGATAACTTGCAAGGCGATATAGGCTTTAACCTTACATACTTTGCGCGCAAGCCAACTAGAACATGCGCACCCAAGTATACTTGCAATCATGCCAACAGTGACAAACTGACTGAGCAGTTGCGGTAATTCTAAGTAGTACTTTACATAATAAACAGCCAAAGATGCCTTTAATACTTGCCCTGTCAGTAAACTCAATCCCACTAATGATAAAATACGCCACTGGGAGTTTTTAAACAGCAATTTGAGATCACTAGAAATAGGCGGTGCAGATTTCTCTACTTCGTGTTCAACACGCTCCTTAGTACCCAAAAAACATAATACAAACAAGATAAGGCCAAGTAGCCCCATCACAGCCATGGTCAGCTGATAACCGGTTTGAACATTACCTTGACCGAGTAACTCGACTAACGGCATTGTTCCCGCTGCAATTATAAGCCCACCGAGCATGCCAAACACAAAGCGGTATGACTGCAAAGATACCCGCTGCTGTGGATCAGACGTCATTACCCCACCGAGCGCAGAATAAGGAATATTGATTGCCGTATACACCAACATCAGCAGTGCATAGGTAACGAAGGCATATGCCACTTTGAAATTGTATGACCACTGTGGTGTGGTAAACGCGAGTACACTAATAAGCGCAAATGGTACACATAACCATAATAGATACGGGCGATATTGCCCGTATTTAGTATGTGTTCTATCGGCAATCGCGCCCATAAGGGGGTCGGTCACCGCATCAAATATGCGCACAACCAAGAATAATGTGCCTACCAGCGCAGGCTCAATTCCCATCACATCAGTATAAAACAACAGTAAAAACATCATCACTGTTTGGAAAATCAAATTACTAGCTGTGTCCCCTAACCCATATGCTATTTTTTCTGTTTTTGTCAGCATAACCTAGTCTCTATTTATTTCGCGCTAAAAGCATATCTCGATAAGCAAGCGCACTTTGTTTCAACGTTCTTTGTTGAGTTTGATAATTTACGTGAACAATACCAAAGCGTTTTTTATAACCTTCTGCCCACTCAAAGTTATCCATTAAGCTCCATGCAAAGTATCCCTTTATTTTAACGCCTGAGGTCATTGCCTGCTCAACAGCATTAAGATGGCTGTGTAGGTAGCTGATTCGCTCTATATCAACAACTTGGCCGTCTATGAGTTTATCATCAATTGCTGCACCATTTTCTGTAATGTAGATGTCAGGTAAAGTGTAGCGCTTATTGAGGTCTGTTAATAATTTTAATAGACCGTGCGGATACACTTCCCATCCCATATCGGTTAAGTTCATGGTTTGTGGCGGACACACCTTAAACCCATCTTGCTCGCAGCTTTGGTAGACAGCTCTGCTGTAGTAATTAATACCTAAGAAGTCTAAAGGTTGACTGATGATAGACATATCACCTGCTTCTATAATTGGTCTTTGCTCTTGTGGCATACACTTAATGATATCTGGATAACGACCTTCTATTAGTGGCCTTAAATACCACTGATTGAAATGCTCATCAGCTAGTTTTGCTGCTGCAATATCCTCTTCTTTGGCACTCGCGGCATAACTTGGGCTGAAGTTCAACACAACGCCACTTTTACTGCTGGGCGCATTTTTTCTAAGCACTTGCATTGCCAGCCCGTGTGCAAGTAATAAATTATGCGCAGCTTGCTTACCATGCTGCTTGCCTTTAAGTCCTGGCGCGTGAATTCCTACTTCGTAACCAAGGTAAGCACTGCACCATGGCTCATTTAGTGTGGCGTATGAAAAAACTTGTTCGCCAAACTCTTTTGACACAATATCAACGTAATCGGCGAATGCTTTAGCTGTATTTCGATTTAGCCAGCCACCAGCATCTTCTAAATGCTGGGGTAAGTCCCAGTGATATAGGGTAATAAATGCCTTGATATTTAGCTCATCTAACTTATCTAACAGCTTTTGATAAAATGCCAAACCCGCTTTATTTTTTGAACCGTCTTGATTAATGACTCTTGCCCACGCAATCGAAAACCGATAGGCATCAACGCCTAACTCAGCAATCATTTCAAGATCTTGTTGCCAGAACTTAACATGCTCGCATGCTACATCGCCGTTAGAAGCGTCTGCTATATTGCCTTTGGTTGCGCAAAAGGTGTCCCAGATTGTGTCTTGCCTAGACTCCCTCGCCCCTTCAATTTGAAATGAAGAAGTGGCAACACCAAAAATAAATGACGGATCATTCAACGGCGACATTTTAGACAAGTTCAATGAGTTCATTAGCTCTACTCTATATAGTTGTATCAATTTAAGTGGCTTTGCACATTTAGCTATTCGCTGCAAAAAAAGCCTTGCTTGTTGCTTTGCATCGTGACTATGCTATAAATGAAAGCGCTTACATTTTTATTTAACGTTAATGGCAATCTAACGAATGGTCAAGCCATTTAAATATTTAAATCGCTAAGCCTTTAAAATAAAACTTAAATTTAATGAGGAACAAGTATGGCAGGGTCACCAACGGTAATGCCACCACAAGGCAAAGCCGAACAATATACCGGCACAAATCATATGTTTGCACTAAGTGCACTCACAACATTATTTTTTATGTGGGGCTTTATAACCTGCTTAAACGATATTTTGATTCCTTACTTAAAAGCAATGTTCTCGTTGAGTTACACGCAAGCGATGTTAATTCAATTTTGCTTTTTTGGGGCATATTTTGTGGTATCCCTACCAGCGGGTAAGCTTGTCGCAAAACTTGGCTTTCAACGAGGTATCGTTACAGGTCTATTAATCGCAGCGCTTGGTTGTGCACTTTTCTACCCTGCTGCAGCTTTTGGACAATATAGCTTGTTTCTTGGCGCATTATTTGTTCTGGCCAGTGGTATTACGATACTGCAAGTTTCTGCAAATCCATTCGTGAGTATATTGGGCGACCCTAAAACAGCATCATCGCGTTTGACAATGACCCAAGCGTTTAACTCCTTAGGGACCACAGTCGCACCTGCTTTCGGCAGCATGCTAATTTTATCGGCGGGTGTCGCCAGTCAAGATGGCAGTGAAGTTCAGTTTTCTTATTTATTATTAGCTGGCATGTTATTAGCGCTAGCACTGGTGTTCGCTCTGATCAAATTACCTAAAATTGAGCAACAGCAACAACAGAGTGCGACGACAAGTCGCTTCGCAATTTTACATCACAAGCATTTAAGCTTAGGTGCCGTCGCATTGTTCTTATACGTAGGTGGTGAGGTTGCAATAGGTAGCTTTTTAATTAACTACATTGGTCTAGAGAACATAGCTGGTTTAGAAGAGGCGCAAGCGGCTCATTTAATTGCCTACTATTGGGGAGGCGCAATGGTTGGGCGCTTCATAGGCGCTGCAGTGATGCAAAAAGTTAATGCCGCTAAGGTGCTTGTATTTAACGCCTTGATGGGGTCGCTACTGGTTATTTTAGCGATTATGACAGATGGCGCATTAGCAATGTGGTCTTTACTACTCGTTGGCTTATGCAACTCGATTATGTTTCCCACTATTTTTAGTTTAGCGATTAACTCATTAAAATCTCAAACAGCCCAAGGTTCAGGTTTGTTATGCCTTGCAATCGTAGGTGGTGCGATAGTCCCCCTACTTCAAGGCATGCTCGCAGATAGCATTGGCCTACAGGCTTCCTTTGTGTTGCCTTTATTATGCTTTATTTATATCGCTTACTACGGCTTCGCTGGCACAACGCCTAAAAAATTCAAACGCTTTGACATTCAACCGGAAAAATTATGATAGCTAGAACTTCTTTAATCACCTCCGTTATACTCGCCGCTTCTGGATTAGTCGGTTGTGCACAAGATTTAGACACAGCCTCACAACAAGCGGACAAAGTAAAAAATACGAAAGATATTTGGCCTGTTTTACCTAAGGCTGTTCCACATGATGAAATCATTGAAGGGAAAGTCCAGTCTCTATTAGCCAAAATGACTTTAGAGCAAAAGATTGCGCAAATGATCCAACCTGAGATCCGTGACGTGACTGTTGAAGATATGCGCCGTTATGGCTTTGGTTCATATTTAAATGGCGGTGGTGCATTTCCAAATAATGATAAACACGCCACACCTGCAGATTGGATAGCGCTAGCAGAACAAATGTATCAAGCCTCCATAGATGATAGTCTTGACGGAATTAGCATTCCAACAATGTGGGGAACAGATGCAGTTCACGGACACAACAATGTTATTGGTGCAACCCTATTCCCACACAACATTGGCCTCGGTGCAGCAAACAACCCTGCACTTATTGAGAAAATCGCGTCAATTACAGCAAAGGAAGTCATGGTAACTGGCATAGATTGGGTATTCGCGCCAACTGTTGCCGTGGTGCGTGACGATCGTTGGGGCCGTACATATGAAGGCTACTCTGAAGACCCAGCTATTGTTGGTAAATATGCAGCAGCTATCGTGTCTGGATTACAAGGCAAACCAAACGAAGACTTCTTGGCAGATAACCGCGTGATCAGCACAGTAAAACACTTTGTAGGTGACGGCGGTACGCAAGGTGGTGATGATCAAGGGAACAACCTAGATAGCGAACAAGACCTTTTTGATATTCACGCTCAAGGTTATGTTCAAGGTTTAAGCGCAGGTGCTCAATCTGTAATGGCTTCGTTTAACAGTTGGCACGGTGAGAAAATACATGGTCACAAATACCTGCTTACTGATGTACTAAAAACGCAAATGGGTTTTGACGGTTTTGTTGTTGGTGACTGGAACGGACATGGGCAAGTAAAGGGCTGTTCAAACGAGAGTTGCAGTCAAAGTATTAATGCGGGTTTAGATATCTTTATGGTTCCAACCAAAGCGTGGAAGCCGCTACTTGAAAATACCATCGAACAAGTTAAAAACGGCGAAATAAGCCAAGAGCGTATTGACGATGCAGTATCTCGTATATTACGCGTTAAATTCCGCGCGGGTCTATTTGATAAACCAAGTCCTGCAAATCGTAAACTCTCTGGTAAAACAGAACTAATAGGACATCCAGAACATCGCGCCGTTGCACGTCAGGCCGTTCGTGAATCACTCGTGTTACTTAAAAACAACGACAAGCTATTACCACTCAAACCAAATGCGACGGTGTTAGTTGCCGGAGACGGTGCCGATAACATAGGCAAACAATCGGGCGGCTGGACCATAACATGGCAAGGAACAGGTAATAGCAACGATGACTTTCCTGGTGGTAGCTCTATTTTTGATGGCATAAACGAGGTTGTTTCTGCACATGGCGGTAAGGCGCAACTTAGCGTAGACGGCTCTTTTACTAGCAAGCCCGATGTCGCTATCGTGGTGTTCGGTGAAGAACCCTATGCAGAGGGCAATGGTGATCTAAACAACCTAGACTTCCAGCGTGGCAAAGCTAAGGATCTTGCGCTACTGAAAAAGCTCAAAGAGCAAGACATTCCGGTTGTATCTGTGTTCATTACAGGCCGTCCGCTTTGGGTTAACCCTGAATTGAATGCCTCTGATGCGTTTGTTGTGGCTTGGCTACCAGGCTCAGAGGGCAATGGTGTTGCGGATGTGTTGTTTAGTTCAGTTGATGGCAAAATCAAGCATGACTTCAAAGGTAAATTATCCTTTTCATGGCCAAACAGTCCTAACGATACCACGCTGAACGTTCATGATGAGCAATATCAACCACTATTTGCTTATGGTTATGGGCTAACATATAACGATGACAAAAACGTGCCTCAGCTATCTGAACAAGAAACGCAAACCGCAAGTAACACTCAAGCATTAGCTATCATGCAAGGTACTGTAAAAGCTCCATGGACGTTGCAACTAAATAGTGGTGACAAGTCTCGAACGATGACCAGTAATACCGCGTCGTTGGCTAACCTTAGTGTTAGAACAACTGATAGACATATCCAAGAAGATGCTCGTGCGATTAATTTTATCAATAATGAAGTCAGCAAGGTGCAAATTGCCCACGCCTTCCCAGAAGATTTACGTGCATACAGTGGTAGCAAGGGTGCTTTAAGCTTTGACGTGATGTTAAGCAGTGACGTGCCAGCCAATGCAAAAATTGGTATTAATTGTGATGCTGCATGTTCTCAAGGCGTGCCACTTTCAAAATTGATCTCCGCTGAAGATAAAGGAAAATGGAAAACCATTACAGTAGCCACAGCGTGTTTTGCTGGTGACACGGACAATATGGCTAAAGTATTCAGCCCATTCGCTATCGCAAGCCAAGGGCCGCTTAGCTTAACAATTTCAAATATTGTTCTTAAAAATAATATTGATGAAAATCAGGTTTACACTTGTAGTAAGTAAAAACATTAATAATGTGTTCATATCTCAAAGGGCCTAAGGGCCCTTTTTTCTTATGAAGTCAAACAAGGCAAAGACTTGTCATTTTATAATCGCTAGCGAGGCACCTTTTTTAAAAAGTTTTCTGCGTTCGAACATATAATACCAATTTTATTAATACATTGATCATTCTAGCTAGCTAAATAACTCATTGACTGCGTTAAATATTTCTCATGTAGAACAACTGCATAGCGAAATATTTGCCTTGTTACTAAGCCATTTATATGTCGCAATATCTGATCACCAATTTAATGCAATTGGTATAAAATCAAATTGATTAACGGCTTCAAAGCATGTTACAGCTTAATGCGCTCACCTTCGTTCAAAATGATCAGTGGTACCTTACTCTTCAAGCTTTTGTGTTGGCCAAGTAACCTAAACAAGGGGGCATGACTGCTTTTGTCACCCATTTTCCACGATGCATTACCATAGCCCCATGGGATCATCACCTTGCAATTGAGTTCATTGGCTGCGTAAAGCGCATCTTCGGGTGTCATATGGACTTTTCGATACCATTTACCTGCTGTTTCATGGAAATACGAAGCAATTGGCATTAAACAAACATCAAAAGACTCAAATCGCTTTGCTATCTCGCTAATATGAGCTGAGTAACCCGTATCTCCAGCATAAAATAAGCGGGTGTTGTTCGACTCTATAACCCACCCACCCCACAAGCTTGCATCATGATCTTCGCTAATATAAGGCACGATGATGCGACTACTAAAATGATGTGCAGGTACAAAGTGTAGTGTTGAGTTGCCTAGGTTAGCTTGTGTGAACCAAAGCATTTCTGAAATATTGTATCCCCCATGTGCAAAGTAATCTGCGAACCCTTTAGGGGTGAAATACCTAATGTTATTTCCCAAGCTTTTTATTGTTTCTTTGCTGAAGTGATCATAATGAATATGAGAGTACACAACCCCATCTATAGTATTCGCCAAATTGTCTGGCCATTTGACTTCATTACGGTAAAAACCATTGATCAACCTAAAGCCCAGATCGACAGGCCAATCAAACTGGTGTTGCACTGGGTCAATTAATAGCGTTTCACCTGTTGGTGTTTGCACAGCAAACGTAGCGTGGCCTAACCATTGAATTTCGTAGCCAAGCAAGCGCTGACTAAACGTGTTTGTGCCCACGTACTGACACTGTTCCATGCCACTTTCACAGGTAATTAACTTAGTTTTTGGGTAGCAGTTGCGCTCACAGTTTACTGGGTAAATTTTTGGTTTTTTATAGTAATTATCATACCTATCCTCAAAGCCCTTCTGAGTGCTGTAGGCAACTACTTGATGAGGTGAGGTTATACTAGTGACTGTGTTAGGTGATGAACAAGCACTGATGATAAATGCAGTTGCAATAAGTAAAGTATACTTCAACGTAAACGCCTAGATGATGGGTTTTAAGACAGACCTTGATTCTACCATTCACAGCCCAACTTGATAAGTGATCCAAAGATGGGCTGTATTTGGTGTGTAAATCTATTAACTATACGCTCACGATACTTTGGATACCGCCTTAGTACCCAAAGTATATATGGATTTTATCCCTTGCTAAAACATGACTTTTTGTTTACCACTTAAACAAACGACACTTTTGTTTTACTTTGAGTGCGTAGTTAGCCACTGTATAGGGTCCAACTTTCTTTTCTCTAACAGGTTCAAATGTATAGGTTTCCATTGATACATCCATGGTGCCATTGGTATCAAGTGAATAGGTTGATTGAATTTTAGAGCTACCGATTTCAAATAAATTTATAAATTCATTACCTACAAGGTACTGGTCAATTACAATACCATTGTTTTCATCAACAGCGTAATGGCCAAAGGATTCATTAATTGTTTTAAGTGTATAGTTTCTGACTTGCTGCGAACTTCCTTCACCATAGGTCATTATCCAATCTGCATTTTCATCATCTATATCTGTAATTTCTAAGGCCATGGCAAACTTATATAAAGTTCCTTTGTGAGGTGTAATTGCTTCGCATTCTCCTTTGTAATAACCAGTCCATCCTTGTGGAGCGTAGCCGAAACTCGCTGCACTAGTGAGTAGTAGTGTTGGAGCAATTATCAGTTTCAGTGTATTTTTCATGTTATTTTCCTTGTTGTTATAAAATTACTGCAACCATATGATTACAATAAATTTACCCATTTTGCAAACGCGCATTTGAATAATAAAACAACAAGTTATCACTTTACTCGCCCACCAGCTTAGATGCTGGTGATGTAGCTTCTAATGTTGATGATGCATCACACTTCAGTGTTGCGCTTTGTATATTTAACGACCGGGGCAAGTGAATTACAATGCACTGCGACATGATGTAGACGAACCAATTTAGCTCTCTTGCTAGCGGGAAATACCCTACTCCCTTGTTTCCATATAACCAAAACATCCCAATAATTGCATCTGCGATAGTAGCTAATATAAGACCAAAACTAATCAGGTGCACAGCTACAGCTGAGCGTGATATTCCAGCGTCAAAGCTCAGCAAAATCCCAAAACAAGCGGGTATGGCAATGATAAAACTATAGATAAAAGCCATAGTCACAATGTAATAACCCGCTTCCCAAATGGCCATATTTACATAGCAAATAAGTGCAACCAACATTGTTATGAGCAAACACACTACAAGCTGTTTTAATGAAAATGCCCGATATAAAATAGGCCAAATAGCAATTAATAGCAGCGCATATCCTGGCGCAAAAAACCAGATAGAGTCGATTAAGTAGTCATGTTTTATAACTTCGCCATGGGTATAAAATTGTTCTGTCAGATTAAAATTAATGACATCCCCACAAATGCACAGTAGCAAAGCAGTCAGCGTAAATTTAGCAACTTTCAGTCTGGCTTGGTTGGCTTTAACAGACTGCATAATAAGAACACTATTGAACACCAATAAGCATAAAACTCCCGCCTCAACCAGCAATATATAATTACGAGTTCGACTATCTGCTACTGACCAATAGCCTGCTATGGCTGCAAGCACATCAAACGTCGCTATAAAAAAGGTAATAACTGATAAAATGATATACCGATTCAAATCGTGAAAGTCCTGTTTGCTAATTTTTTTTAGTCGCTCCGGTGTTTTTAGCGATACATTTTTCTAATAGACTCAATTTTTTCAGTACTTAAGAGGTTTAGGTTTTGCTCTAATAAGCTCGCTTTATGCTTTGCGTACTTGGCTACATAGCCAATAAACTGAGGCTCAACATGCAGTGGTTCGTCAAAAATAAGCACCGGTAAGTTATACTTCCTAACCACTTGCTTCGCCCAATACCTATCTACCAATAGCGCCTCTACTTGTGCGTTTTTCAATATGCCGAACAATGCCTTCGCGTCTTCATCTGACGACTCGTAATACGATACTCTTGCTGTAATCGCATTTAGCTTTGATAGCTTATCGTAGACGATATCGGGGTATATGTATTCTTCGGCCATTACAACTCGGAACTCTTTAAGCGACTTAATATCGCTAAGCGAATTGACCCCAGCATCATGTTCTACCGCAAACGACAACTGCCACGAAGAAATTGAATACTTAACAATATCAAGGTCATCACTAGTATCAATGTCAAGAATGAAGTCGTACTTCCCCAACCTAACAGAATCTTTGCAACGCTTAAATGGTAACTCACTAAACTCTAAGCTAACACCAGAGTCTTTCATCGCACTTCTTAAAATATCGATTTGCAAGCCTTTTACAACTCCTTGTTCACTAAAGTTGTAAGGCCACCATCTTGAAAAACAAAAACGGATCTTATCTGGTTCAGTATCGACAGTTGGTTGTTGGCTATGGCTAAACAAAGATATTGAAAGTGAAATTATCAATAAAATAAATTTCGCCATAAAAATGCCGCTTATAGTTAGTAGGTTACCTTGTATTAGCGTAAACCATTACTTATATTGCGCAAATATTGCGCCTTTAAAAGTGGCCGACCAACAAACATATAACTAGCACGAACGCCAGCACGAGCCAAAGTTTTACATAGCGCCATTTTACTTGTGCGTTATGTAAGCATTGCACCGGGTTTTTTGGGTCGATATAAATATAAGTTGCTTCGCCAGCGTTAAATGAGCGGTGCAGGCTAGGCCTATAAGCTGTTTCACAGCAATATTTTTCGCCTTCAAATGTATACTCAATGAGCAAACTCGACTCTGAGAGTAGCTCCAAGGGGCCACTTGAGTGTTGTTTTACCTTCGCTATCCCTTCAACCTGAACTGGACGCCATTTGCGTTTATTTTTTTTGTAGCCAGCGTAAATGTAAAAACTAGCTACAACTAAAATAGCTGAGACAATAAATATATACATCAACTATTTAGCCCATAAACTAGGCCAGCAGCGAGTAAATCACTCAATGCCATGCCGACTGATTTAAATACGGTAATTTGATCAACCTGCCTTTGCCATTGTAATTTGTGCATTTCGCTAAGCTCGGCAATTACATCACTTTGAGAAAAAATACCTTCTTTGATTGGAATAAGTAGCTCTCCGGCCTCTTTTAATACATTAA
The DNA here is from genome assembly GCF_009176705.1 of Pseudoalteromonas sp. A25. NCBI lineage: Bacteria > Pseudomonadati > Pseudomonadota > Gammaproteobacteria > Alteromonadales > Pseudoalteromonadaceae > Pseudoalteromonas > Pseudoalteromonas sp. A25. The sequence continues at coordinate 2,022,887 of NZ_AP021846.1, forward strand.
TTCGACTGTCGACAAATACATTTGCCCGAGCAATAGTCGCACTATCACATTCTCTTGCATCGTGATGGTGGTTACCTATCAAATCGATATGCGTGCCTTCACTTAACCATGCACCATCAAACAACGGCTTTTTTGCGCCGGTCGCGCAACTGATAATATCTGCGCTACTAATAGTCTGCTCATCTGCCACACCAACTGCAAATGAAACATCCACGTACTGTTTAGATAACTGTTCAAGTAATATATTAGCCTTATCCATGTTACGAGCAATAATTGTCACTTTGTTAATTGGCCGAACGCTTAAATGCGCACCTATCATATAGGGCGCTAAGTTGCCTGAGCCAAAAAACACTAAATGACGCGCATCTGAGTTCGACAAATAGTGACTGGCAAGGGCTGATACACAGGCGGTACGCCAAAGCGTCACGCTCGTGCCGTCAATAAGAGCTAATGGTTCACCAAACTCTCTGTTAAAAAGCATTATTTTTGAGTATAAGCTCTTAAAACCCAACTCCTCATTATGAGGAAAATAGGTAAATGCTTTTACGCCAATAAAGTGTTCGTTCCATGCCGGTAAAACCGCAAACGCATCATGTGTCACTGTGTTTAACTCATAAACATTACGAGGCGGAGAACCTGAGGGTCTTGCAAAGCCAACTTTAAGCGACTCAATTAGCTTTTCAAAAGAAAAACACTTATGTACTTGTTCTGCACTAATAACTAGCATCGCTTTACTCCTTGTTATGTTAATACAAAAGATTTAGGGGCATGCGTTAAACATTCATACCCTTGCTCTGTAATCAAAATGTCATCCTCAATTCGAACACCACCTAGGTTTGGCAGGTACACGCCCGGCTCAATTGTGATCACATTACCACTGTGTAAAACGTATTCGTTCCGGTTATTAACAAAAGGAAACTCATGAAGGGCTAGACCTAGCCCATGGCCTAGTCCCTTTCCTGCATAATGCTGGTATCCGTGAGAGCACAGTACTTGCTCAGATGCCAAGTTGAGCGTTTGACAAGATACTCCTGCCTTGCAAATCGACAATGCAGCATGTTGTGCAGCTAAAACGGTATCGAACATATGTTGTTGCTTTTTCGTAGGCTCACCAAATACGTATGTACGCGTCATATCAGAGCGATAACCATTAACAACAGCGCCAAAATCAATCAAGATTAGGTCTTGATGAGTCAGTTTAGTTTCACCTGGTTTGCCATGAGGCAGCGCGCTTCGAGCACCAAAGAGTAATATCGTATCAAAACTCACACCATCAGAGCCGATAGTTTGCATTTTGTAATCAAGCTCTGTCGCCAGCTCTTTTTCTGTAACGCCAGATCGTACATGTTTGAGCACCTCAGCAAGTGCGGTATCAGCCAACGCCGCGGCCTTTTTAATGCTCTTGATTTCCCATTCATCTTTTACCATTCTCAGTGACTCAACTAGCCCTTGAGTTGGGCAAAGGCAGAGATGACCTAGAGCGTCAGCAATATCTTTCCACATACTTACTGTAACGAAAGCTGACTCAAACCCAGTGGTACCTGCTATTAAAAACTGAGCAAAGCAGCGACCAAGTGATTGAGAATCCCGATCTCTGCATACAACTTCACAGTGGTGAGATTCTGCTCTAGCGCGCTCATAATAGCGGTAATCAGTGATGAGATAAGTTTGCCTTGATGTCACAATGAGATAGGCTGCGTTGCCACTAAAACCAGTCAAGTAACGAATGTTTTCAACGCCGAATAGAATTAGATTATCGATGCCTTTTGACAGGCTGAGCGCTCGAAGTGAGTTTTGCCTAGATGCGTAAATAGAGTCCATATGCGTTATGTTATTGCTTATTTATTATAGCTATAACATAACGCAACCAATAATTGTATACAATATTAAATATTCAAATTTTAACTATCGCTACTTTCCATTTTTAGTAGCAACTGCTTAATATCGTCTTTAGCACCCGTAATGTGCTTTTTTAAAAATTCACATGCCTTTTTAACGTCTTTGCTTTTGCATAACTCTAACAACGTTCTATGCTCCTCAGGTGCAGTTTTAATGCCACCCGCTAACAAAATGTGCATCCGCACGTATCGTTCTGAGTTTTTGCTATAAACTTCAACCAGTTCGGCAGTTTGTGGTCGTTGCGCTTTGCTATACAGCTTTGCATGAAATTCTGCATTTAATTTGCCCGTTGCTGACTCGGTATCGCCCGCTGCAGTAGCCTCTTCCAAGTCATACAAAATTGCTTCCGCTTCGAGTAAGTCACGTGGTGTTAAATTGTTGATAGAGTGGCTCAGTAATTCAGCTTCTAATAAAGCCCTCAAATCGAAGATCTCATCTATTTGCTCGGCACTTAATTGCGTCGCGGTCGCCCCTTTATGCGCTTCAAAATTAACCAGCCCTTCTGATTCGAGTTGCAATAGTGCTTCGCGCACTGGGATCCTACTCACGTTAAGTTCATCAGCAAGTGCTGCTTGGCGAAGAGGTTCTCCGGCTTTGATTTCACCTGATAGGATCTTTTCCCTAATCGCTTCAGCCACTAACTGCGTGCGTGTTTTGTGCTCAATTGCCATAATATTCTCTCAAATTGCATTTGGCATACATTATACATAAATTACTGATCTTCGCCACGTTTGTGGCTAAACCGTAACAATGACTTTACCCAAATTTTCATTTCGCTGTAAAATTGCATGCGCTTCCTCTACTTGATGAAACCCTAACAATTTATATATTGGTATATGCATCGCATCCGTGAATAGCTGCTTGCCAAAGTTACCAACAAATGACTTTACTAAGTGGCGTTTGTATTCAATATCTCGATTTCTTAATGTTGAGCCGTGTAAATTAACGCGCTTTGCCAGTAGCTTAGCAATATCAATGCGAGCAAATCGCCCACCAAGCATTGCCAAAACGATACAATGACTATCTAAAGCGGCCACTTGAATGTTTTTTTCAAGGTACTGTGCAGCAATTGGGTCAACAATCACATGTGCCTGTAGGCCTTGTGAACGCATGACAGAGACAAAGCATTGTTGTTTGTAATTAATAACTAGATCGGCACCTAATTGCTCTGCATAACGACATTTTTCTTCACTGCTTTGGGTAGTAACAACGTGTGCCCCCAACAGCTTACCTAAACGTATTGCCGCACTGCCGACTCCTGATGCTCCGCCATGAACCAATAAAGTCTGTTGCTTTGTCAGGTTTCCCGTGTGCACAATCGCATCAAATGCCGTTAAGTAAACTTCAGCCAAGGTGGCCGCGGCTTCAAAACTGACATCCTCAGGGATTTCAATTAACTGCAGTGCATCGACACACACATACTCAGCGTAGGCGCCACCTTGTGTGAGCGAAAACACACGTCGATTGAGCCATTGATTTTTTAAATTAGGCGCACAATCAACAACAACACCGGCGGCTTCCAGCCCTAAAATATCACTGTCCCCTTCCGGTGCAGGGTATTTACCTTGCTTTTGTAGTATATCCGCACGGTTTACACCAAACGCGGCAACTTTAATCAGCACTTCATGCTCTTTAGGCTTAGGTATTTTCGTTTGCTTTATACTTAACTCGCCATCATCGTTAACACTGATATAGTTCATTAATTGAGCGTATCTATCTTTTTCCATATCTCTGATTCAACAAGCTTGCCGTTTTCATGCAAAGTATGATGCCACAGTTCACCCTCAATTTTATAACTAAAAGCCATGGTTTTACCCAGTAATGATGGTACGTTCCCGTAGGCAAATGTCTCTATAAAATGACTATTATCCAGTTTATATGGGCCGCCTCCTGCATATAAAAACTGACCATTTTTTTGTGTAATGTAACTAAAGTGGCTTGCTGAAATCACTTTGACAGAGCTCAAGTTAGGAGACTCTGCCGTTACATAGCCATCATCTGTTGCATATTTACCTTTTACAAATTGCCAAGTACCCAACAATGGATTAGCAATTGCATTGCCACAAAAAATAAGTGCTGTCGATAATATCAGTCCTTTAAAATGCATGTGTAACCTCTTAATTTTTAATATTTAGATAGCAGTACAACATAAAATTAATAGCAACTCACTTGAGTTTATTTCAACAATTAGTGTAATTGTTTTTCATATTGTCGGTCTATTAAACAGCGACTTGTTATTGAGGGTTAATATATGAAGTTATTTCGATGTGTACTGTTGCTCTGTTCACTCAGCGCTTTTGTATGCCCAGTGTTTGCAGTAGAAATTGACTATATTAATCTCTCTAAATTAACTCACGAGAGACAAAATAAAGTAAAGAATTGGGTTGAGCACGGCGTACGCAGTACGTTCGTAACATTAGGGCCACTTAATCAAAAGAGGCTGCCTGTTACTCTTAAACCTCGCTACTTTGCGTTTGAACCTGTGCCGTGGGCTAGTGTAAAACGCGGTCAAAATGATGGCATTGAACTACATTTTCATCGCTACGCAAGTACCCAGTCTCTGCTCAAAGACTGGAGTCTTTATCACGAACTGGCGCATTTATATCACCCCTTATTTAGTTACGATAATTTTTGGCTTAGCGAGGGGCTGGCAACTTACCTACAAAATATTATCATGTTAAACAATGGTGTTGTTGACCATCAAGAGTTTCTTATGCGACTCAAAGCTGGCCTCCAAAGAGGAGCATTACAAACTAACCACATCACGGGCCCATTAAATATAGTGTCAGATAACATGTGGTCACTTAACGCCCAACAACGAGTGTATTGGAGTGGTACTGCCTTTTTTATTCAGGCACAACTTGCGCTTAAAAAGCACAACAGTCCATACAAAACGATTGAAGCACTCGTAAAAAAATATCAATCCTGCTGCAAGCACCCTACACATTCGGCAAAACAATTTATCGCACATTTAGACAAGTTATCTCAAAGTGCTATTTTTTCGACGCTTTACAGTCAATACATAAAGCGCACCGACTTTCCAAAGATCAGCAACTTACAGCTCTCACAACTTAGATTTTAGGCTGCTAAAAGGGGCTTATAAACATTATTTCTAAGCAAACTGAATATGTACTTGACGGCCCGATTGCGTTTTTTTACTTACATAATGCCACTGGTATTGATGTGTCAGGCGCTCGGTTAATTCAAGGCCTAAGCCAAACCCCAGCTCACTTGCCTCACCACTTGGAGAGTTATCTACATTCGTTATCGACACCTCTAGCCCTGATTGAATTATGATTACATTTCCTTCGTTAGTATGAACATAGGCATTGCGGATAATATTGTTAAGTATGATCCTGCACACCGTCTCAGGCAGTGGGCAGATAAACTGGTCGGTTTCTATTCTTACTTTAACAGCTTTGTCTTTTATTAAATAACTCAATTGAGCTGCCAACTCTCTAATTAACTTAGATAAACTAACGTCGCTAATGGTTACTGTCATATTTGAATCACGATTCAACCAGAGCAGCGTTTCTGTCAATGCACTCATCGTTAAAGCAGCACGCTCTATACGTTCTAGACCAATAAGCTGTTTGTCTTTAGGGAAGTCATCTTTTAATAACCGTTTTAAGAGCTCGGAGTTGGCGCATATGGTGGCAATGGGGGTTCTAAGTTCATGGCTGGCATAAGCCAAAAACTTTTGCTCTCGTTCAACACTTTGTTGAACACAGCGCAAGCTATCTTTCATCATGTTGGCTAAGGAATTCAACTCACTAAATTGAAAGTCGGGCAAAGGTTCGTTGAGGTTTGCTTTATCTAAACGTCTTGCCCATTTTTTTAAACGCTCCACAGGGGTCGTTATTTTTTTTAGCACCACAATCAATATAACCGTGAAAGCAAAAATGGCACCGACAGCTGTGGCTATGATCACAATAAAATGCGGGATCTCTGGTGAGATCATTAACATCCGGTCATCTGGGTTAAAGGTGCTAGCCACGTAAAGCGTTTGTGTGGTGTTTTGTACTTTCATGACAAAAAAACCAGCACTGGGAGGCGTAAACCAAGTACCACCTATCATATGTTTTCTTAAAGTATTAAGAGGTATATCAGCTGCTGAGAAATGTGTTGTTATATTAGCGGGTAAATCTTCCCAGCGAGCAGCGATAATATACTGCTGGCTGGTTATCGGTACACCTTCCATTACGCTATATTGTTGAGCTTGCGCATACATGCCACCTCGCATTGCCACATCCATTCCAGTGGCAAAATAGTGCATACTCAGCGCTGATAATAGAATGATACTGGTGCCGCCAGTTAGCAGCATAGCCACCAAAACATAGATACGAAGGCTAATGCGTATTTTCATCGCTCACCATCAACTTTTACCGCAAAACCTTTTGCCATAACCGTGTGAATTAGCTTGACGTCATACTCGGTATCCACCTGCTTTCTCAGATGAAACATGTGTACCTTCAAACTATTGCTATCTGGAGGGTCGTCTGCCCAAACCGATTGAATCAGTTTTTTTCTAGACACCACGTTTGGACTTTCACGCATTAGTACCTCAAGAATTTTAGTGCCTATTGGCGATAAGCTAAGTAGTTTTCCGCCACGATAAACTTCTTGCTGTTTTATATCTAACTCTAAATCGCTTACTTTTAGTCTGGCTATCTGGCCACTTTTTCGCTTAGCAAGCACTTGACTACGAACAACTAATTCTTCCATTGCAAATGGCTTAACTAAGTAATCATCTGCACCTTTTTCAAACCCTATTAATTTGTCATCAAGCGTGTCTTTTGCTGTGAGCATCAGTATAGGTGTATCAATCCCCTTATTTCTAATATTTTCACAGACTTGTAACCCGCTTACCCGCGGTAGATTTAAATCTAGAATAATGACATCAAAGGTATGCCTTTGGATTAAATTAATTGCCAATGCGCCATCGCTTGCGTGATCACAAAATATCTTTTCAAGTGCAAAATAGTCAACGATAGCTGCTGCTAAATCTCGATCATCCTCTACTAGAAGTGCGGTTATTTTATTATGTTCCACCTTGCGACTCCTGTTGTACCTTGCTCTTTTGTGACTTAAAACGTTGAAGGTATGCCTGTAAACTTCGTGCACCCTTGTTGATTTGCATATTCACGTCTTGCTGCATGAGCAACAATGCAGGTGTTAGCAGCAAGGTAATGAGCGACGCGAACAATATTCCATACCCCAATGCTGCCGCTGCTGGTATCAAAAACTGCGCCTGCAAAGATGTCTCACTTAATAATGGCAATAATCCTGCAAATGTCGTAATTGACGTAAGCACTACGGCACGTAATCGAGAACTACCAGCAATAATAGCTGCTTCTTTTACACTAAATTGACCTGTACTCATTAATTGATTGTAACGTGATACGAGTAATAAGCTATCGTTCACAACAACGCCGCTTAATGCCAAAATACCATTGAGAGATAAAATACTCAGCGTTAACCCATTTAACCAATGTCCTAATATGGCGCCAACCACACCAAAAGGGATCGCAGCCATAATTATCACAGGCTGGATGTAAGACTTAAGAGGAATAGCCAACAGCGCATAAATAATCAACATGGCCAACGCAAACATTTGAACCATAGAGTTGCCTGTCTCCTGCTGCTGCTGGGCTTCTCCTGCAAAATTTATCGAAACATCAGGATATATAGCTTCAAGCTCACCTAAAGTTGATGCTTTAAGTTGCGCTATTAACTGATGGGGAGAAATAACTTCTTTATCTACAACAGCGCTAATAAATACCGCACGCTTGCCTTGGATACGTGTTATTTCTGAACTTTGATATTGACTATGTACATGGGCTATATCACTCAAAGGGACGATGATACCCGAAGGCGTTCTCACGTATGCGGCCTTGATATCTGCTAGGGTTTTACGCTGCTGTTGCGGGTATCTTACTCGGACTTTGATCTCATTTTCGCCTTGCTGAAAACGCTGTACGATATCACCACCAAAACTATTAAGCACCTGCATTGATAATGAGTTGGTATCTAAACCCAGAGCACGGCCTTGTTCATTAAGTTCAAAGTAATACTGAGGCTCACCCAAATCCAAATTATGGTCTATACCACTGGTCCCGTTAATTTCCTGTATTTGTCTCAATAAAAAGGCACCTGCACTTTTAAGCGCTTGGTCATTATTAGATTTAAGCTGCACCTTAAAATTATCTATCATGCCCCGCTTAGCAAGGATCTTAGTTTTTTTAGCGCCTTCTAACTGCCCACTCAGTTGTGTCCACAACTGTGCAAACTCATTTGCCTGATAAACAGCGTCTTTATCGAGCTCTATTGTCACGGTGCCCTGCGAAGAACTATCTGATAATACTTGTATGCTAGAAATATGTGATTGCTCAGAATGCTTAGATTCGTCTCGGTATTGCGCGCTTAACTGATTATCTGTTTGTAATGCTAGTTGCTCAAGTTTTAGTAAGTTTTTGTAAATCTGGCCGTAACTTGCATCATTGTACATCGTGATCTCTGCGCTGACTGTATCTGCGGGCACATCAGGGAAAAATGCACTGCGTACAGCACCTGTAAACGGCAGTGACATAACCAATATCATAATGACCAAAAACAGGCTGATTATGCGCACGTAATGGTTAACCACATAACATAATAAAACCGTGTATACGCGTTCATTAAAACTATTTAGCAGCCTATCAGCATGCAAGCGCACTATTGCCCAGATACCACGCTTTTTAGGGGGAGATGTATCCAAATGTGCCAAATGTGAAGGTAAAATTAGTTTAGATTCGACCAGCGATAATAGTAATGCGATAGCGACAATCGTACCAAATTGTGCATAAACTTGCCCCAAGCGCCCTTGTACATTGCTCAACGCAATAAAAGCAACGACCGTGGTAAGTACGCCAAACAGGGTGGCAGTTGCAACCTTGTGAGTACCCAAAATAGTATTCAGGACATTGTCACCATTTTTAGCACGAGTATGGTAGATACTTTCTCCTATAACTACCGCATCATCAACAACAATACCCAACGCCATAATAAAGCCAAATGTGGTCATTTCGTTTAGGCTCAAACCTGTAAAACGTTCGGTCATGAAAAACAAAGTGCCGCAAAAAACAAAGGGCAAGCCCATAGCGACCCACAGCGCCACACGCACATTCAAAAATAGCGCTAACACGATAAAAACTAACGCTATTCCAGTGAGTGCATTTTTAATCAGCAACGATAAACGCTCTGTGATCAGAGTACTTTTATCCAACCAACTGGCGATCTTCATCCCCTTGGGTAAGTTGGGCAAGTGTTGCCACTGTTTAACGACCGTATTTGCCTGCTCAACTATCTCAACGACATCGCTATGTTCATCCATTACAATTTCAATTGCAGCAGCATTAAAACCGTTATAACGAGACAGCGTAAACGTGTCGTCAGCCTGTTTGTATTGCACATTGGCAATATCTTTAAGTCGAAGATTGCCACCCTTACTAAAACTTTTAATTACAATTGATTCAAATTGCTCGGTGTTATAGGCCTGCTCAGAAACTTTAAGCCTTACTGTTTTATCTGGATTATATAGGCTCGTACCGATGGCATAAGACGATTCTCTATTTATCGCTTGAGCGATGTCATCTAGACTTATCTGATAAGCTTGTAACTTAGCTTCATCGACTTCAATAGATATTTCCCACTGCGCCCTAGCTTTAACTTCAAGCTCTTTAATCGCATGCTTTTCAAGTAATGCATCTTTTAGGCGCAGTGCCCACGTATCAAGCGTTTGTCTATCTAAGTCTCCATATAATTGCAACCATAATACGTGGTCTTTTCGGGTAGCTTTAGTTATAACAGCCGGCTCTGAGCGCTGTGGCAAGTTATTAATCGCATCTATTTTAGATTTTATATCTTGATACAAGCTATCGATATCATAACCACTTTGCATTTCTACACTAACGTGTGCACCTTGCGCATTTGACGTGGAAGTCATGCGCTTAATACCTGACACGCTTTGTAATGCATTTTCGATTTTTATTGCAATACCTTGCTCTGCTTGAATCGGCTCGCCGCTATCAAAAACCACAGATACCGAAACAGTGTCTGGCTCTAAACTCGGAAAAGCTTCTTTTCTCAAGTTAGTTACACTAAGTAAACCAGCGATAATAACAACCCAGAATAACAAGTTAGCTGCTACCGGGTTATTAACAAACCATGCAATAAGCCCTTTGTTTAGATTTTGGTTAATCATAACATCGTACCTTCAATTACTTGCACGCTCATCCCCTCACTAAAATGGCTCAAGGGGCGCTTAACGATTTGTAACGGCTGGTTATTTAATGACTTGATATACACATTGTTATGATAAGAAAACACATTACTAGCGCGGTACTTGTTTAATTGTCCTTGCTTATCTACAAACCACACATTGCCATTCTGAGAAACCGCTGAGGAGGGCAACTTATAAAGGCTATCTTGGGCTTTGCCATCGATTACTACCTTTACAAAGGTTCCGCTGTACAAAGGGGTGCTTTGTAACAGGGGCTCAGTAACACTGATAATTAACGAGCGTTGCCGAGTGTCACGATTTAGGTGTCTTTCTACTCGCTCTATTTCCCCCGTCCAAGTCGTTGTCTCATCTAACGTACTATATAAAGCAACTACCTGATTCAATCTAGCGCTGCTCTTTGAGATTGTATCTTGCAGTTGCAGCCACTGCTGTTCTGACAGCGGCACGTGTATTTCAACTTTTTCACTGCTGTGTAGTTGCCCTATCTGTGTTCCCGGCTGAATGTAACTACCTGGTTGAACAGACACGTCAACAACTATGGCATCAAAAGGCGCTTTTATTTTTGTGTTATCTAAGTCTTGCTGCGCTTTTTTAACCGCAAGTTTAGCATGTTCATATTCTGCTTTTGCCGCCTTAAGTTGTGGCTCTCTTAGAATAAGAGGCGTTGCTTTTTGCCCACCCTCTTTGTTTCTTAACCAGTCGCGATATGCCACATCTCCCTGACGCTGCTCTTCTTGCAACTTAACTAAAGCTTGTGCTTCTTGCGCCTGTGCTTTTGCAAGCGCCGCTATATAAGGCGTATCGTCAACACTAGCAACCACTGTACCTTTGTTGATCTTAGTCCCCGATACAAAGCGTTTGTTTAAATGAACAATTTTACCACTTACATCACTTTTAAGACTTAACTCAAACTTGGGCGTCACTTCACCAAAGCCAATAATTTTAGGTGAATATTGTTTAGCGATCACAGAGATTGTTTCAACTTGAGGCATATTATTAATTTGATTTTCTAATCCCGTTTGAATTATCTGCCCCTCGGCATTAGTGCTTGGCGCACTAAATACTTTGTTATAAATAACAACACTTAAAAACGCCGCGCAACTCAATAAAATAGATAACCATTTAAACTTCATTGATTATTCCTCAACCAGTACTTCGGAACATGAGCGTTAGTAAAAGGTCGGCTAATGACGTGACCTTGATTTAGTGTGGGGTGTAAAAACATAATACTCAGCTCCTAAACGTGATGGAGTGAGTGTAAATTACATACAGTTAAGTCGGGGTTAAGAAGGTTAAGCTTTAAACGGTGAATAGGTTATAGCACGTTCAATTAGCGTTTTGAACGGCTATAACTGAAAGGCTTAATTATGAAATTGAAGCGTTGATCTCTTGTAATGTTGCGACGGGGTCAGTTGCTTGTGTTATTGGTCTACCAATAACCAAATAATCGCTACCGGCAGCAACTGCCTTTTGCGGAGTCATTATGCGCTTTTGGTCTTGCGCGTCAGAGCCCGCAGGTCTTATGCCTGGTGTGACTAATTTAAAAGAGTCCCCTAATTGAGACTTAAGTAATTGCGCTTCTTGCGCTGAGCATACAACACCATCAAGCCCCGCTTCTTGCGCTAATTTTGCCAAATAAATAACCTGATCTTGAGGCGTTTTTTCTATGCCTAAACGAAGCAATTGACCCTGATCCATGCTTGTTAATACAGTAACAGCGATTAGTAAAGGCGCGTTTTCTTCATACTTAGCGAGCGCTTCTTTGGCTTTTTGCATCATTTCTAAGCCACCGCTGGCATGCACATTAACCATCCAAACACCTAGTTCTGCTGCTGCAGTTACTGCCTTTGCAACAGTATTGGGAATATCGTGAAATTTTAGATCTAAAAAAACATCAAAGCCTAACGCAACTAATTCTTTAACAAATTCGGGGCCAAAGTAAGTAAACATCTCTTTGCCGACTTTTAGACGACATTGTGAAGGGGACAATTTTTTTACAAAGTTCAGTGCGGCTTGCTTATCATCGTAATCTAATGCGATAAGCACTTTTTTGTTATCATTTTGAGACATAGTATTCCTACATTGACATACGGTTCAAAAATTAAGCTGGGCTTATTTGCGACGTATTATAACGGAAACTTTATCGTTTAGCCTGACATTTTACATCATTGAGCGCTAATAACCGTCTAATCCTTTACTGGGACCTACCGTCTCCCAATGTTTGCATGATGGGCACAACCAATAAAGCGTATGGCTGGTAAAGCCACAATGTTGGCACTGATACTCCGGTTTAGTTGCAATGTATGAGGTTACAAGCTTATCAATTTCAGATAAGACTTCTTTAATTCGATGGTTATTATTTCCCAAAAGCTGAAGTAGAAAACTAAAACCCCTTATGGATGGTTCACGTTTGAGGCTATCTGTTAAAAAATCTATCGCTTGTTGGAGTTGTTCATTCTCCAACAATGCTTGACAATACTTTATACGAATTAACACGCCACCTTTTGGCAACAACTCTTCAATTAAGTCATCAAACTGATGTTTTAAATTTAACTCTACATAGCTTTGTTCTAGCTCTTTTATGTACAAAGGCGCCGTGTTAGTCGATGAAACAATGAGTTTACGCCAGTAATAAACCGCTTTAACATGATCTTGCTTCGCAAAAGCATCTTTACCTAATTCAAAAAAGGGTCGAATAGTATTGTGTTCAAGCGCGCATGCCTGTTCCATTAACTTAGGGTTATCGTCAATCAATGCTGCTTCACAATAAAAATTGGCGATTGCTGCAAAATGTTGTTTTTTGGTAAAAATATCGCGATGAGATTCGTACATGTTTATTCCCTTTCGCCACTCTCGCATTTGTGAGTAGAGATAAATAATGGGATCTAACGCTTGTACATTATTATTTTTGACGAGTATAACAAGATGTTCTTCGGCACTGTCTAATAAGCCTGCTAAAACATAGTCTTGCGCTAACTCTAAACGACATGACGCCATATCACTGGCATTTAAATTTGGTTGATTGAGCAATAATTCATGTATTTTTATCGCCCTGTCTAATTCGCCTCGTTTGCGAAACAAAGTAGCTAAAGTAAGATAATGTTCAACGGAATCGGCCGACACTTCGAGAAGTTCAATTAAGTGTTCGAGACCTTGGTCTTCTTCCCTATCGAGTAAATATTTAAGACCTTTGCTGTATTGAGAGGTAATTTGGCGATTAAGTTCTAGAGCTTGATTTTTTGCACTGTTTTTGCCCATTACATAACCGTATGCGGCTGCAACAGGAAGCAGTAAAAACAACAGCTCAGTCATGGTCAGCGTTCAGTATCAGTAGTCATTTGACGATTGCTTTTCTTAAGCCGGTAGTTCTGCCACTTCAACTTTGAAAATACCGCAACGCTTACCACACACCCAATGAATACACCTATTATAAAGCAAACACTCATTAAGGTTGATAAGGGCAACGTACTACTTGCTACAATGTAGTTGACATTAACTAAATTAGGGTTTTGAGTCCCTATCACAAACGCCAACAAAACTAAAACAAGTGCCAATCCTTTTTGAACTACCTTGATCAAGTGTTACTCCATATATCTTGTTATTTAATGCTTTCGTTTACGCGGTCGCGTAGCTCTTTACCTGGTTTAAAATGAGGAACATACTTACCATCTAACTCTACTGTTTCACCTGTTTTTGGGTTGCGACCAGTGCGAGGAGAACGGTAGTGCAACGAGAAACTACCAAAGCCACGGATTTCAATTCTATCTGAGCTTGATAATGACCCTGCCATTTGTTCAAGAATTTCTTTAACTGAGTTCTCTACATCCTTTACAGGGATATGTGCATGTTGCTCTGCTAGTTGTTCTATCAATTCTGACTTTGTCATAATGTTTCCTTAGATATAAAAAGGAAGGGCTAAAGTGCCCTTCCTGTATAGACTTCTATATTAGTCTTTTTGAGCGTTTTTGAAAGCAGCTGCCATTGCATTTTCAAATGCAGGCTCTTCTTTCTTCAACTTCTCAAGAACTTCTTTCTCTTCAGCTTCGAACATAGCTTTAACTGAAAGGCTGATAGTACGGTTCTTACGATCAACACCTAAAAATTTAGCTTCGATTTCGTCGCCTGCAGAAACAACAGTTGTTGCATCTTCGATACGCTCTTGAGCGATGTCAGCTACACGGATGTAACCTTCAACACCTTCGATAAGCTCAACAGTTGCGCCTTTAGCGTCAACTTCAGTCACTTTACCTTTAACAATAGCACCTTTTTTGTTTGCGTCTAGGTAGTTATTGAAAGGATCTGCTTCGATTTGCTTAACACCAAGTGAGATACGCTCGCGCTCTGGATCAACTTGTAGAACGATCGCTGTGATTTCGTCGCCTTTCTTGTACTCACGTACAGCTTCTTCACCTGGAGTGTTCCAAGAGATGTCAGAAAGGTGAACAAGACCGTCGATACCGCCGTCAAGACCGATGAAGATACCGAAGTCAGTGATTGACTTGATCTTACCAGTAACTTGGTCGCCTTTGTTTTGAAGACGAGCAAATTCTTGCCAAGGGTTAGCGATACATTGCTTAAGACCTAGAGAAATACGACGACGTTCTTCATCGATTTCAAGAACCATAACTTCAACAGTGTCGCCTAAGCTAACTACTTTTGAAGGGTGGATGTTCTTGTTAGTCCAATCCATTTCAGAAACGTGAACTAGACCTTCAACGCCTTCTTCGATTTCAACGAAACAGCCGTAATCAGTTAGGTTAGTTACACGACCAGAAAGCTTAGCACCTTCTGGGTAACGGCCAGCGATAGCTGCCCATGGATCTTCGCCAAGCTGCTTAAGACCTAAAGAAACACGAGTTTTCTCTTTGTCGAACTTAAGAACTTTAACTGCGATTTCGTCACCAACATTTACGATTTCTGAAGGGTGCTTAACACGCTTCCAAGCCATATCAGTAATGTGTAGTAGACCGTCAACACCACCTAAATCAACGAATGCACCGTAATCTGTAAGGTTCTTAACGATACCCTTAACTTCTTGACCTTCAACAAGGTTAGCAAGAAGCTCTTCACGCTCTTGTGAGTTCTCTGATTCGATAACTGCACGACGTGAAACAACTACGTTGTTACGCTTTTGGTCAAGCTTGATAACTTTGAACTCAAGCTCTTTACCTTCAAGGTGTGCTGTGTCACGTACTGGACGAACATCAACAAGTGAACCAGGTAGGAATGCACGGATAGTGTCAACTTCAACAGTGAAACCACCTTTAACTTTACCGTTGATGATACCCATAACGGTTTCTTGCTCTTCGCAAGCTTTTTCAAGGCGGATCCAAGCTTCGTGGCGCTTCGCTTTCTCACGAGAAAGGATAGTTTCACCAAAGCCGTCTTCAATTGCATCTAGCGCTACATCTACTTCGTCGCCTACTGCAACTTCAAGTTCACCAGCAGCATTTTTGAATTGCTCTGCAGGGATGGCACTTTCTGATTTTAAACCAGCATCAACAAGAACGATGTTGTTCTCGATTGAGATAACAGTACCTTTAACGATAGAGCCTTGCTCTGCTTCAAAACCCTTTAGGCTTTCTTCAAATAACTGCGCAAAATTTTCTGACATACTAAATACGTCTCATAAATTAATATCCAATTAGCAACCATGCTGCATGGGGTAGTTAAAAAAACACCGGCATCCTGCCTGTGCATTAAAAAATTAGGCTAAGCGAGATTTTTCGAGCTTTCCTGAAGTTACTGCGTCATCAAGTAAAGACATTACTTTTGTAAATACTTGCTGAGCATCCAGTTCTGTCGTATCAATCACGATTGCATCATCTGCGGGAACAAGCGGCGCTACTTCACGATTCATATCGCGATCATCACGTGCTTTAATGTCCTCGAGCAGACCACTTAGTGTAACATCTAGCCCTTTAGCATTCAACTCCAAGTAGCGTCTATTCGCGCGCTCTTCAGCTGATGCGGTTAGATACAGCTTAATTTCGGCATCTGGAAAAACAACAGTTCCCATATCTCGCCCATCTGCAATCAAGCCTTCCTCACTTCGAAAAGCTCGTTGGCGGCGTAACAACGCTTCTCTAACGCGCGGCAAAGCCGCTACTTTAGATGCTGCTGAGCCTACTTTTTCGTCTCGAATTGTACCACTTACGTCTTCGCCTTCTAAAATGACCTTGCTATTTTTTGTAGAAGGGTCTATCAAAAACTGCACGTCTAAATTAGCGGCCAATGGTACTAACGCCTCTTCATTGTCTAGGGCGATTTGGTGATGCAAAGCGGCAAGCGATAACACTCGATAAATAGCACCGCTGTCTAACACATCCCAATTTAACTTTTCAGCTAACAAGCGACAAACGGTTCCTTTGCCTGATCCGCTTGGGCCGTCTACGGTGATAACTGGCATAGTTGCCGGCATTTAAACCTCCTGAAATGCTCACCTGAAATAAATCGCGAGTATTATACGCATGTAAAATGAATTTATCCTTATTAACATGTAACTTTTTGTGAGATAAGCACAAATAAGGGGCATTTAGAGCTATTTTAGAAACAACTCTAAATGCAAAATAGACGTGATTAATGGCTAATTGACGCGAGTACGTCAAAGTAGGTTGGAAAGGTTTTTGCTGTACAACCAGGGTCATTAATAATGACTTCTTGACCACCCACTGCCACCATAGAAAAGCACATCGCGATTCGGTGGTCGTTGTACGTGTCAATGTCCGTCAAATTCAATTTTTTAGGCGGGGTAACTTCAATATAGTCATGGCCTTCAACGACATCAGCCCCGACTTTTCTAAGCTCCGTTGCCATCGCTGAGAGCCTATCGGTTTCTTTTACGCGCCAATTGTAAATATTGCGAATAGCCGTGGGGCCTTCAGCAAATAAGGCAACGGTTGCCAGAGTCATTGCGGCATCAGGAATCGCATTGGCATCAATATCAACCCCCTTTAAATGACCTTTGCGTACAACAAGTTTTTCGTCATACCAGTCAATTTGTGCGCCAACTTGCTCCATAACGTTGGCAAAACCGATATCACCTTGCACGCTTTGCTTACCAACTCCCCGGATCTCAACTTCACCACCAGCAATTGCCGCTGCCGCGATAAAGTAAGAAGCTGACGATGCATCACCTTCAACCATGATCCGTGAGGGAGATTGATAGGTTTGCCCACCCTGTACTGTAAACGTTTGGTAATTATCGTTAACAACCTTCACACCAAATTGAGCCATCACACCAATAGTTATATCAATATAGGGTTTAGATACTAACTCTCCCTTTATTCGAATAATTGTTTTGTCCGTAAACAAAGGTGCAGCCATCAAAAGCGCGGTTAAGAATTGGCTCGAGATACTACCGTCAATTTCAACCTCACCGCCATTTAGCGTCTGGCCCTGGATCAGCAATGGAGGATAATCTTTGCTTTTAGTGTATTGAATATCTGCACCAAGCGCAGTCATCGCATCAACTAAGTGCCCTATTGGGCGCTCTTCCATTCTTGGCTCACCTATGAGCTCAAAACGCCCGGCTGTAGCGGCTAGAACTGCAGTAAGTGGGCGATAAGCAGTGCCTGCATTACCCAAAAACAAAGCTTCGCTTGGAGTTTTAAGGTGGCCAGCACATCCAACTACGCTGGCGGTTGTCTTATCGTCACTTAGTGTTACTTCAACGCCCATATGTGCAAGTGCGCCGAGCATATGACGAATATCGTCGCTATCGAGTAGATTGTGAACTTCGGTGGTGCCATCAGCAAGCGCAGCCAATAGCAATATTCTATTTGATAAACTCTTCGACCCAGGGAGCGTAACCGACCCTGATACTTTCGAGATAGGTTTAAGCGTTAACTTCTCCATCAACTATGCTCCTTAGCAAACTTATCCATAAATGCTACGAGCGCTTCCACCCCTTCAATTGGCATAGCGTTATAAATACTCGCCCTCATGCCACCGACTAAACGGTGCCCCTCAAGAGCAACTAAACCTGATTTTTCAGCTTGAACTAAAAATTCACTATTTAATGAATCATCTTTGAGCCAAAACGGCACATTCATCAAAGAACGACAATGTTTCGCGACCTTGTTGCTGTAAAACTCTGAGTCATCAATATAATCGTAAAGAATAGCTGCCTTAGTCTCGTTGTGTACCTGCATGGCTTTAACGCCACCTGTAGCTTCTAGGTGTTTAAACACTTCAGCAGCTAAATACCAAGCAAATGTTGGCGGGGTGTTATACATACTGCCCTGTTTTGCTTCAATCGAGTAATCTAAAATTGAAGGGCGTGGTAGGCCTTTTCTTTCTAATAGTGTCTTGCGCACAATAACAATGCAAAGACCAGAAGGACCGATATTCTTTTGAGCACCAGCGTAAATAATATCAAAGTCATCGACGTTTATTTCTCGGGATAAAATAACAGATGACATATCCGCAACAATCGGCGCATTAGGGTGCTTTGGTACGTCAAAAATCTCAATGCCGTCGATTGTTTCATTGGGACAATAATGAATAAAAGAGGCGCGTTGTGGCAAAGACCATTGGGATACCGGCGTGATATCAAAAACGCCCTCTTTGTCGTTACGTATATTTATACCTTCAACAGCGGTAAACTTAGCCCCCTCTTGGGTTGCTCCCGTTGACCAAATACCATTTTCAATATAGATACCCGGTGCATCATCTAAATGCAGGTTTAAGGGCACAGCCGCAAACTGCCCACGACCACCACCATGCATAAACAACACCTCAAACTGATCAGAGATGTTCATCAAGCGTCGTAAGCTAGCTTCACATTCTTCTACCATTTTTAAAAATGGCTTTGAGCGATGGCTTACTTCCATCACTGATACACCCAAATTTTGCCAATCCAAAAACTCTTGCTGTGCTTTTTTCATTACCTCTGGGGGTAACATCGCTGGACCTGCACAAAAGTTATATACCGTCATTATTCCTCATTCCTAAACAACTTTATATTTACCGATAAAAAAAGCGGCCGAAGCCGCTTTTATCACTTATTCACCTTGTGGATCATCTGTTGTATCCGCTGGTGTTTCCTCAGCTGCCGGCAACTCTGTGCCTTCACCTTCGGGTAGCTCTTCAACTGCTATTTCTTCGATACGTTGTAAACCAACTACTTGCTCATCGTCAATAGTTCTGATCAAAATAACCCCTTGGGTATTACGACCAACCGTTGAAACTTCGCTTACGCGAGTACGTACTAAGGTACCACGGTTAGAGATAAGCATTATTTCATTGTTATCTTCAACCTGTACAGCACCCACTACGCTACCGTTACGCTCACTGACTTTGATAGATACCACGCCTTGTGTTGCGCGGCTCTTAGCTGGATAGTCTTCAAGCGGTGTACGCTTACCATAGCCATTTTCAGTTACAGTCAATATTGCACCATCATTTTTAGGTACTATCAATGAAACAACTTTAACGTCATCTGGCATTTTTATACCACGTACACCCGTCGCAGTTCGTCCCATAGGGCGAAGCGCTAACATCTCTTCACCAGTTTCTGGGTCAATTTTTACAGCGCCTGTTTCAGAGTCTTTGAGCTTTTCATTGAAACGAACCACTTTACCATGATCGGTAAATAGCATGATGTCGTTGCTGCCATCTGTGATATCAGCACCAATTAAGCAATCTCCTTCATTGAGGTTAATTGCAATGATACCGCTCGCGCGCTGACGGCTATATGCTGTAAGAGGAGTTTTCTTAACCGTGCCATTGGCCGTAGCCATCAATACATATTTATCTTCTTCGTACTCACGCACAGGCAAGATAGTTGTAATACGCTCATCGGCTTCAAGTGGTAGTAAGTTAACAATAGGCTTACCGCGTGCTGCACGAGATGCTAACGGTAGCTGATATACCTTCAACCAATACATTCGCCCAGCAGTTGAGAAACACAAAATGGTATCGTGTGTATTTGCAACCAATAATCGCTCAATAAAGTCTTCATCTTTCATTCGCGTCGCTGCTTTACCTTTACCACCACGACGCTGTGCTTCGTAATCAGTCAAAG
Organism: Pseudoalteromonas sp. A25; assembly: GCF_009176705.1. Classification (NCBI taxonomy): domain Bacteria; kingdom Pseudomonadati; phylum Pseudomonadota; class Gammaproteobacteria; order Alteromonadales; family Pseudoalteromonadaceae; genus Pseudoalteromonas; species Pseudoalteromonas sp. A25. The sequence goes on from NZ_AP021846.1 coordinate 2,043,094, forward strand.
GTTGATACTTCACATAGCCTTCATGCGAAAGCGTCACTACAACATCTTCTTCGTTGATTAAGTCTTCAAGGCTTATATCATGCGCTGCTGCGCTTATTTCAGTGCGACGTTCGTCACCATATGTATCTTTTATGATAACAAGTTCATCACGAATTACTTCCATCAAACGCTCTGGCGAAGAAAGGATAAGTAGTAGTTCTGCAATTAACTCTAGTAGCTCTTGGTATTCCGCTAAAATCTTCTCGTGCTCAAGACCCGTTAACTTATGTAAACGTAGGTCCAAGATAGCCTGAGCTTGCTGCTCTGAAAGGTGGTATTGACCATCACGAATACCCAGCTCTGCCGCTAACCAATCGGGACGGGCAACGTTATCTTCGCCCGCTTTATCAAGCATGGTTTTAACGGTACCCAATTCCCATGGGCGTGCTACTAACGCAGCTTTCGCTTCAGCAGGGCTTGGCGACTTACGAATAAGCTCAATAATTGGGTCTATATTCGCAAGTGCTATCGCTAAACCTTCAAGCGTATGCGCTCTGTCACGCGCTTTGCGCAAATCAAATACAGTACGACGCGTTACCACTTCACGGCGGTGAATGATAAACGCTTCTAACATCTCTTTTAGGTTAAAGCACTTAGGTTGGTTGTTATCAAGCGCAACCATGTTCATACCAAACACAGTTTGCAACTGAGTTTGTGCATAAAGGTTGTTTAGGATAACTTCGCCTACTTCACCACGCTTTATCTCAATAACGATACGCATACCGTCTTTGTCTGACTCGTCGCGCAGTGCACTGATCCCTTCAATCTTTTTCTCTTTAACCAGCTCAGCGATTTTTTCAATCAAGCGAGCTTTGTTAACTTGGTATGGGATCTCATGAACAATAATGGTTTCTTTACCCGTTTTCTCGTCCACTTCGATTTCAGCGCGAGCACGGATATAAACTTTACCACGTCCAGTTTTATAAGCTTGTTCAATGCCCTTTTTGCCATTGATAATCGCGGCAGTTGGGAAATCAGGACCAGGAATATATTCGATTAATTCATCAATCGTTAAATCCGGATTCTGGATCAACGCTAAACAACCATTAATCACTTCTGTTAAGTTATGAGGTGGTATGTTAGTTGCCATACCAACGGCAATACCTGATGAACCATTAACTAATAACGCTGGTACTTTGGTTGGCAATACATCTGGGATTTGCTCTGTACCGTCGTAGTTAGGTACAAAATCAACCGTTTCTTTTTCTAGATCAGCCAAAAGTTCGTGCGAGATTTTCGCCATACGTACTTCGGTATAACGCATAGCAGCAGCGGAGTCACCGTCTACTGAACCAAAGTTACCTTGGCCGTCAACCAGCATATAACGTAAAGAAAATGGTTGCGCCATACGTACTATCGTGTCGTAAACCGCACTATCACCGTGTGGGTGATATTTACCGATTACATCACCGACAACACGCGCCGACTTCTTATAAGGCTTGTTCCAGTCGTTCTTCAACTCGTTCATGGCGAATAAAACACGACGGTGAACTGGCTTTAAGCCATCACGTACGTCGGGTAATGCACGCCCAACGATTACACTCATTGCGTAGTCTAAATACGAGTTTTTGAGTTCATCTTCGATATTGACTGGCAGGATTTCATTGGCGAGATCAGTCATTTGATTCCACTTTCCTTCAGTGTCTACCTCTTTTATGTCACACTATCGCGTGGCAAAGAGGTTGAGTTATTATTAATTCTGAACAGCCATGCTATCACACTTTTAATTAATTTACAGGCGCAAAATTTTAGTGATTTTAATCTGACCCCTCTTATAATGCGCTCAGATTAACGAGGAAGTTTTTTATGACCGAACATCAAAATGTAGATCCACAAGAAATCGCAAAATTTGAACAAATAGCGGATCGTTGGTGGGATACTGAAGGCGAATTTAAGCCTTTGCATGATATTAACCCATTGCGCTTAGACTTTATAAACGATAAATCTCACGGAATATTTGGCAAGCAAGTGTTAGATGTAGGCTGTGGTGGTGGTATTCTTACCGAAAGCATGGCTAAACTCGGTGCAATTGCACAAGGCATAGACATGGGACAAGAGCCTTTAAATGTGGCAAAACTGCACAGCTTAGAATCAGGTATTAAAGTTGATTACCAAAAAATCTCTGTTGAGGAGTTTGCACAGCAAAACCCTGAGTCATTCGACATCGTAACCTGCATGGAAATGTTAGAACACGTACCCGATCCCGCTTCTATTATCTCCTCGGTTGCAGCGCTTGCAAAACCCGGTGCAAGTGTATTTTTTTCAACATTAAATAAAACCACAAAAGCCTATCTTTTAGCCATAGTGGGGGCAGAAAAGTTATTAAAAATGGTACCAGAAGGTACACATAATCACGACAAATTTATCCGCCCTTCCATTTTAATTAACTGGGCAGAGCAAGCCGGGTTGAAAGTAAGAGCAAGTGCTGGCATCAGTTACAACCCACTTAGCAAAACATTTACGCTCAGCGACGATGTAAGTGTCAATTATCTGCTGCACTTTGAGAAATTAGCATGATTGAAGCGGTAATTTTTGACTTAGATGGCACTTTGCTAGATACATGTGATGATCTCGGTGCAGCGCTTAATTACACGTTAAAGTTGCATAACAAGCCTTGTGTGCCAAAAGACATATACAGTCCAGCGATTTCGAATGGCGTTCAAGCGTTGTTGGAGGTTGGTTTTCAAGAGGAATTAGTCAATTATGAACTCGCAACTTTAAAGCAAACATTATTGGATCACTACGCGCAAAATATTGCTGTTCACAGTCGTTGTTTTAAAGGGATAAAAACACTCTTAGAAGAAATAGAACGCAAGGGTATTAAAGTTGGCATTATGACCAACAAACCTACTTTTTTGACACTCCCATTGCTTGAATGCATCGATGAGCTTAAAAGTATCAAAGTTGTTGTATGCGGTGATACGTTGGATGAGGCCAAACCCTCACCAAAGCCATTATTGCATGCGGCCAAACAATTGGGCGTTCAACCAAGTGCTTGTTTTTATGTTGGTGACGCAGCCAGAGACATCGAAGCAGCTAAAGCGGCAAATATGCTCTCAGTCACTGCGCTATGGGGATACGTACCAAGTAAAGCGGTTGCTCAGAGCTGGCAAGCAGATCTGAATTTAACTAAGCCAGAATCTCTAATTTCTCATATATAGTGTAGTTACATACGAAAAAGCACTATATCTAGTGCTTTGTAACTAAAAAAGAGTCAAGTTGAGTATAAAAAAATCAGTTAGAATTTTTTTTGAATTTGCTAAAAAATGCAACCATCTCTGTTGATTTTCTGAAGACGTGTCTAGCAGTAATTCCTCAACGGTTAATAGGCACTAACACAAATGGTTTATCCTTAACTTATCCACAATTGTGGGTAAGTTGTTCTATTGCAAATTTAGCTCAACCACACTATCTTGTGATCCACGGTATGCTCATCACCATATATAGTGGTGAATAGATAAACAATAAGTGTGAACCGTGCGTTTACCAAAAACATAATTCCGAAGGAATACAGGCGCAACTATGAACCAACAGTTATCTGTCAGCAAAAGAAACGGCCGCAAAGAGCCGCTTGATTTAGATAAAATCCACCGCGTGATCACTTGGGCAGCGGAAGGCTTAAACAATGTTTCTGTGTCTCAAGTCGAACTTAAATCCCACATTCAGTTTTATGATGGAATTCGCACTGAGGATATTCATGAAACGATTATTAAAGCAGCTGCCGACTTAATCGACAAAGAATCGCCTGATTATCAATATCTAGCTGCGCGCCTAGCCATTTTTCATCTGCGAAAAAAAGCTTATGGCCAATTCGAGCCGCCACGTCTTTATGATCATGTTACCAAGCTGGTAGAAGATAAGCGCTATGACCCCCACCTTCTTGTAGATTACACAGAGCAAGAACTGGATGAACTGGACAGTTATGTTGACCATAGTCGCGACTTAAACTTTAGCTATGCGGCTGTAAAACAGCTAGAAGGCAAATATTTAGTACAGAACCGAGTAACAGGTGAAATATACGAAAGTGCACAGTTTCTGTACATTTTAGTAGCTGCGAGCCTATTCTCTGACTATCCAAAAGAAACGCGTTTGGACTATATAAAGCGTTTTTATGATGCAATCTCGCTGTTTAAGATTTCATTGCCAACACCGATTATGGCTGGCGTACGTACACCAACTCGCCAATTTAGCTCTTGTGTTTTAATTGAGTGCGGAGACAGCCTTGACTCTATCAATGCGACCTCATCTGCAATCGTTAAATATGTAAGCCAACGTGCAGGTATTGGTATTAATGCTGGTCGCATTCGTGCGCTAGGTAGCCCAATTCGCAATGGTGAAGCTTATCACACAGGCTGTATTCCGTTTTATAAACACTTTCAAACAGCCGTTAAAAGCTGTTCACAAGGCGGCGTTCGCGGCGGTGCAGCTACATTGTTCTACCCACTGTGGCACTTAGAAGTTGAAAACCTGTTGGTTTTAAAAAATAACCGCGGCGTAGAAGAAAACCGCGTTCGCCACTTAGATTATGGCGTACAGTTTAACAAAACAATGTACACCCGCTTGATTAAAGATGGCTATATTACTTTGTTCAGCCCATCAGACGTACCAGGTTTATACGATGCATTCTTTGAAGATCAAGAAAAATTCGAGCAACTGTACGAGCAATATGAACAAGATGAGTCTATTCGTAAAAAGCGCATAAAAGCCATTGAGCTTTTCTCAATGTTTGCTCAAGAGCGCGCAAGTACGGGCCGAATTTATCTTCAAAATGTCGATCACTGTAATACTCACAGTCCATTCGACTCAAAAGTTGCACCGATTCGCCAGTCGAATCTTTGCCTAGAAATTGCTTTGCCAACCAAGCCGTTGAATAATGTAAACGACCCTGATGGTGAAATTGCTCTATGTACCTTGTCAGCCTTTAACTTAGGTGCACTAGAGTCATTGGACGAGCTTGAAGAACTAGCTGAGTTGGCAGTCAGAGCACTTGATAACTTACTCGATTTCCAAGATTACCCTGTACCTGCAGCACAAAACGCAACAATGGGGCGTCGTACATTGGGTATTGGTGTGATCAACTATGCTTATTACCTAGCTAAAAATGGCGTTAAATATTCAGACGGCAGCGCTAATGGCCTAACACACCGTACTTTTGAAGCCATACAGTACTACTTAATGAAGGCATCAAACGAGTTGGCAAAAGAACGTGGAGCATGCCCTCTATTTAATGAGACAACGTATTCACAAGGCATTATGCCAATTGATACTTATAAGCGTGACTTAGATAAAATTTGTGAAGAGCCGCTTCATTTGGACTGGGATAGTTTACGTCAAAGCATTAAAGAGCACGGTATGCGTAATTCAACCCTGTCAGCATTAATGCCATCAGAAACATCATCGCAAATCTCAAATGCGACCAACGGAATAGAACCGCCTAGGGGTCACATAAGCGTTAAGGCGAGTAAAGATGGCATTCTTAAGCAAGTTGTTCCTGAGTATGAACGCTTAAAAAATAGCTATGAACTGCTTTGGGATATTCCATCAAATGACGGTTACCTAGGACTGGTTGGTATCATGCAAAAGTTTGTCGACCAAACTATTTCGGCAAATACTAACTACGACCCGAATAAATTTGAAGGCGGTAAAGTTCCAATGAAGCTATTGCTTAAAGATTTATTAACGGCTTACAAACTAGGTGTTAAAACGCTTTATTATCACAATACCCGCGATGGCGCTTCAGATTCACAGGATGAGTTAAAAGCTCAAGTGGAAGATGATGATTGTGCAGGCGGCGCTTGTAAAATATAAGTATGCGCGGGTCGATATGACCCGCTATTTTTGGTATTGAGTATATAAAATATGTCTTATTCTACTTTTAGCAGAAATCATAATGATCAGTTAAAAGAGCCAATGTTTTTTGGCCAAACCGTCAATGTTTCACGTTACGACCAACAAAAATATCCAATTTTCGAAAAGTTAATCGAAAAACAGCTTTCTTTCTTTTGGCGCCCTGAAGAAGTCGATGTCAGTAAAGACAGACTAGATTTTCAAGGTCTTCCAGAACATGAGAAGCATATATTTTTAAGTAACTTGAAGTATCAAACACTGTTAGATAGTGTACAGGGACGCTCTCCAAATGTTGCTCTACTGCCTATCGTATCATTGCCTGAATTAGAAACTTGGATTGAAACTTGGGCCTTTAGTGAAACAATACATAGTCGCTCTTATACGCATATCATTCGAAATGTAACTCAGTCTCCTGAACTGATATTTGATGACATTGTAACGAACGACCGTATTAATCAGCGAGCAGATGCCGTAACACGTTATTATGATGAGCTAATAGAAAAGATTTCAATTTATAACCTTTATGGTGAAGGTAAGCACGAAATCAATGGGCAAACCGTTGTTATCAATAAATTTGAATTGAAAAAGCTGCTCTATCTTTGCATTATGTCGGTCAACATTCTCGAAGCTATACGTTTTTACGTCAGCTTTGCATGCTCTTTCGCGTTTGCTGAACGCGAATTAATGGAAGGCAACGCTAAAATAATCAAATTGATTGCGCGTGACGAAGCCCTGCACCTTTCTGGTACACAGCACATGCTCAACATCATGCAAGATGGCAAAGATGACCCAGAGATGGCTATCGTTGCAGCGCAATGCCAAGAGCAAGCTATTGCAATGTTTGTTGAAGCTGCCGAGCAAGAAAAAGAATGGGCGGAGTATTTGTTTAAAGACGGCTCTATGATTGGCTTGAACAAAGACATTCTTTGCCAATATGTTGAGTATATTACCAATGTTCGCATGGGAGCCGTAGGTCTACCAGCTCAGTTTGAAAACAAAACGAACCCAATTCCTTGGATCAACGCATGGTTGGTGTCTGATAACGTTCAAGTAGCACCGCAAGAAGCGGAGATCAGTTCTTATCTTGTTGGCCAAATAGACTCTGAGGTAGATGCCTCTGAGTTTGGTGATTTTGATTTGTAATGAGTGACAAGCCCTGTCATAAAATTACGATTGATAGTCATGACGAGCCGCTAGAATTTGCGGCTCTGTCCCCTTCTATACTCGATACATTAGAGCGTGCAAATATAGATATCGCTTATCAATGTAGAGAAGGGTTTTGTGGCGCATGTAGAGCAAAACTAGACGAAGGTGAAGTGAGTTATAATCAAGAACCGCTTGCTTTTGTGCGCGATGGCGAAGTTTTGTTATGCTGCACAAAACCACTTACTAATATCAAGTTGACCTTACTCTAACCTTCTCTATCTTATTAAGAAATAAATCAAAAATTTGCCTAGCTTAAATAAATGCATTCTCATAGGGTGTTTTTATACTAATATGTAGGTACAAATTTTTAGGAAAAGGCAGTTTTGTTAATGCAAGAGCAAAGTATATTGTCATCATTGGCGATTTATCAGTTCGCGGCGGCAAAATGTGACGAAATACTATCTATTACTGCGCAACACTTAAAGCTCAAGCCGTTTAACATGGGATTAAGGTCACACTTGAAAATAATAAGCAACACGTATTTATGTACGCAAATAAAGAAGAGTGGTTACAATAACTCACCAATTAAACACTGACTATAGGAGCCTTTATGGTTGCTGAAATCTTAAACTTCTGGTTTGAAGAAATAGATGCAAAACAATGGTGGCAAAAAGATCCCGATTTTGATGCGTTAATTCAAAAGCGGTTTGGTGAGCTGCACAAAAGTGCTTCGCAATGCAACTTAAGTCACTGGCGCACAACCGCACAAGGCTGCTTGGCAGAGATTATTATTCTTGACCAGTTCTCTAGAAATATCTATCGAGACACAGCCAAGGCATTTGAGAGCGACTCTTTAGCATTGGCGTTAGCACAATGTGCTATTGCACAAGGGCAAGATAGATTACTTCCACCACAAATGAGAAGCTTTATGTACCTCCCCTACATGCACAGTGAATCTAAAACTGTACATGTTCAAGCGGTAGAGTTATACAAAGCCCTAGGTAATGAGGACAACCTTAGCTTTGAGCTCAAGCACAAGTCAATCATTGATCGATTTGGCCGCTACCCTCATAGAAACGCTATTTTAGGGCGCACATCAACACCTGAAGAACTCGAATTTTTAGAAGGTCCCAACTCAAGCTTTTAAAAAATAACCGAGCTTATAATTTACGTTTCATTGGTATAAAAGTGATAGATAAGTTATCACACAACGGGTATTCAATAGGCTCTTGTGCTATAAATCCATGACGCTCATATAGTTTACTGCCTGGTAAAGTCGACATTAACTCTAGGGCATTAAAGTTTTTAGCCCGCGCTTCTTCCTCACATTGGCGCATCAAAATAGAACCAAGACCCTGTCGTGCATAATCAGGTTTTACAAAGAATGCACGTATTTTAGCTGCTTCAGTAACAGGGTTTAACACATTGTCGACTCTGTTTTGCTCACAATCATTGCCAAACAATGTTTTCCTAAAGCTCCAGCCACCGCAGGCAATCAATTGATTGTTGTTTTCAATTACATAATAACATTCATCTTTAATTAGTTGAGTGTCTACTCCCCAAGCTGCTTTCAGTGCACCTTCAATCTGCTCTTTTGAATAGTCTTCAGATGACAGTTTTCGAGCCGATTCACCTATTAAAAACTCTATTTCGGGAACATCATGCAGAGTTGCTTTCCTGATTGTTAAATCCATTTAATTCACTCCTTAAGCTAAGATAGTTATGGATAAGTACGTCACTTGGTAATAAATAAGCCCAGCAATTGCTGGGCTTATTGGTTTCTATAACATGTTACTTAGTATATGCACGAGGCAGATTAGATTCTGTCATATAGCGTTCACGAAGTGTATCGTGACGTGACTCAGTGGTCACTTCTTCACCGTTGATCCACACTTTTTCGGCGTGAGTACTTATCTCAAATGGATCCGCGCTCCAAAGCACCAAATCTGCACGGTGACCAACAGCTATTTTACCACCGTCTAAATCAAAGGCATCCGCGACATTGCTTGTTACGGCTTTAATTGCGCTGTTGAAGCTCATGCCATTTGATACCGCAATGCCCGCATCATATCTAAGCTGGTATAAATTGTGGCTACCATCACCAAAGACTGACAGTAATACCTTAACACCTGCTTTTTCTAATTTGCCAGCGTTTTCCAAATTTGCATGTAGGGCATCAAAATCGGAAGGCAAATTAGACACGCCACTGATGATCACAGGGATTTCAGCTTTGGCCAATTCATCAGCAAGCAAAACTGCATCTGATCCACCTCGAATGATCACATCTAAAGCAAACTTCTCTTTTAACTTGATCACTTGTGCGATATCGGCCGCTCGATTTATCTCGACGACTAACGGCATTTTAGCCTCTAACAATTGAGTCAGAACACGCTCTTCGCCAGAAGGTTTACCTTCGTCCTTTTTGTCTTCTTTTTTGTCTTTTTGTTTCTCAAGCTTGGCTTGCTGGCCTTCTAGCTTTTCAACGAGCTGCTGAAATGACAATGCACGAGATCCTTTGCTCTTAGCACCTAAATCGATTACTAACGCAGTATGCTTGTCAGTAACACTGTCAAACTCGCCACTTAAGTCAGCAGTAAATGCTAAACCAGAGTATGCTGCGTCATAATTTATAGGTGACACGACATTTTGAGTGATCCCGCCTTTACGTGCGTAGGCAATCAATGATGAACGAGGGTTAAACGCGTAACTAGGGTCAAAATCCAGTCCTGCTTTATCGTCAGATGCATCACGAGAACGTGCTACCGCGCCTACTTCAACAAGGCCAAGTTGGTTCATTGTGCCAATAAATCCTGGCGTTAAAACCATTCCTTCAGCGCTTACCGTCACATCCGCTTCGATGTTTTGAGGGTTAATCGATTTAATTTTTCCATTTTCGATTACAACCGTGGCGTTGTTTAACGTTCCCTGCTCTGTAGCAGTATGAACCGTTGCACCAGTGATTGCGGTTATTTGTGCGAACGCCGCTGAGCTTGTAAGCAGCGCACCGGTGATCATTGATAACTTAAATTTAGTCATTGTGGGCGCTCCTTATTTTTGACCTAGCATAAAATCACTAACAGCTTGATATTTTTCGTCATTACGGTCATACACTTTTGCACCATCAATATATACATGCTCAGCTTTTGCGTACACGCTAAACGGACTTTGGTTCCAAATGACCACATCAGCTTGTTTACCGCTCTCTATCGAACCAGTTTTATCTGCAATACCTAATGATTTAGCGGCGTTATGCGTGATCCATTTAATCGCGTGTTCTTCCGAAATATCAAAGCCATTTCGATTCGCATTGAACATTACTTTGGCAGCCTCTTGGTTCAAGCGCTGTATAGTCGTATCTGAGTCAGAGTGTATCACTGCACAAGAATTTTTAACTGCATCAACGATAGCAACGTTCTCTTGCACCATGTCGTAAGCTTCCATTTTAAAGCCCCACCAATCTGGCCACAATGCAGCACAGTTACCATTGTCTGCTAGTAAGTCTGCAACTTTATATGCTTCAATACCGTGATGGAAAGTACCTGAGTGGTAATTAAACTCTTTACCCAAATCAATCATCATGGCCATTTCTTCAGCTTTATAACAGTGATTATGAATTAATATTTCACCATCTAACACGCCACGTAAAGTATCCAGTTTAATATCACGCTTCGGTGCATCTGGGTTCATTCCCGCAGCGTATTCTTGTTCATAGCGCTCCCAAGCGCGCTTGTACTCTGTTGCTTCAATCCAAGCTTCGCGGTAACCCGCCATATTCCCCATACGAGTGTACGGCGCAACGCCTTTACTACCATAGACACGTTTAGGGTTTTCACCACAGGCCATTTTTAATCCGTATGGTGCTTCTGGGAATTTCATCGCTTGCATAGTATGCGCAGGCACGTTTTTCAATGTAACACTGCGGCCACCAAATAGGTTTGCCGATCCAGGTAAGATCTGCAATGTCGTAATACCACCTTCGCGCGCGCGATTAAAACCTGGGTCTTGTGGCCAAACAGAATGCTCAACCCACACTTGTGAGGTGTTAGGGTTGATCATCTCATTTCCATCAGCATGAGATTCAACTGATGGGCTTGGGTATGCACCTAAATGCGAGTGCACATCAATAATACCAGGCGTTACCCACTTACCTTGAGCATCAACGGTAGTTTGAGCCTCAACATTAAGATCGACACCTACTTGACTAATTTTACCGTCGACAAGGTAAACATCTGCATTATCTAGCCTTTCACCTGTACCAGTTAATACTGTTGCATTGGTAATTAACGTGGTCGTTGCAGGTAATGCCTGATAAGTGCTTGGGTAAGGGTTCTTTTCGATAGTCACTTTTTCTTTTTGCGGGCCAGTATCCTGGCAACCCGCGAGTGCTGCACTCAATGCTAGCACCAAAATGGACGGAGCAAATTTTTGCATTGTTTTATCTCTATTTGTTTTTATTTCACAGTAACTTTAACGAAACTTAACTTAAAATGCGAAACAAATACCTTAAAATGCGTTTATTCACGATGAACCTCTTGTTTTACAGTCCATTACGCCTAATCAACGCGCGATATAATCTTGGTAAAGCTTAGCAAGCGCCTCGTCTATGTCTAACTTTGCATCGCGTTTCATCAATTGCTCAGTCGCTCTAGCTACAAAATCTGAATTTTGCTTATAACGTTTAGAAAAACTCTGAATTTTAGCTTTCGCTACATCAAGTGTCTGCGGTTTACTATATCTATGTTCATACTGGCTCAATGCTTTATCAAAATCGCCCTCACAGTCTTTAACAAGTAAATCATAAAACTTGCTTTTATTTAGACCATAACTCTCAATACAATGCGTTAATGCTGTATCAAAACTTGTAAACTCTCGATTTGCGACTACAAATGTTTGATTTACAGAAGGTCTATCTATCTCGGGGTTATCACTTTCTAATAGAAAGGGTTGAAACTCTACACGCTGAGCAGCTTCTTGCCCTAACCGCATACCAGCACTAATACTGTGTGCAAACTCGGGGCTCATTTCATCGAGCTCTGACTCATGCCACATATAATAAACTTTGAGTGCTTTAGCATATTTAGCTGATAGTTTAGTTTTTAACTTTTTAACTCTAAGCGCCAAACTAAGCACTCGCTCATTATGTAGCAATGCATAGCACTCGTAACATGCGGGTACCGTAATAAAGTCAGCTTGCTCGTCAAATTCCAGCACTAACTCAGCATGTTCCAATGGCGGACAAAAATCGGTATCCGTTGCCTCACAACCACAGTAATAACACTGCTTTGCACTTTCGAGGTGTTTTGCCATGCCATGTTTGTAATATTTTTTTAGTGACGCTTTGTAAGTTTTCATTACACTCTCGTTATTTAGTAACCAAAAACCACTTATTTGAAAACCTGTATTTACGTTCATGAAAACAAGATGTAAAAGTGAAAATAATCAAAAATAAATTAATTAAATATGTGTCAAAATACACATCTATTTCTTTTATTTTTCAATTGGTTAAATACTTATTGTCACATCCAAATACTTGCTTACATTCTCACATCATTGCTTTACAGCATTTATTTTTGGTTAAGTCATAATTACCTCGAACCCAAACAAAACCCGTGGAGAAACATCATGAAAAAGTTAACAACTCTTTGTTCATCAGCAGCCCTTTTAGCAGGTTTATTAGTAGGTACAGCCAATGCAGAACAATTTGTAGCTGCCGATAATTCTATCGAAACTGAATTGTGTATGGCCATTACAGAAGACGACTCGTTCAAATTACGTAAAACAATGAAAGAGCATCGTATCGGTCTAAGGCTTGTGCAAAATGAATTAACTTGTAATAACATGTCAGCTGATAAATTTGTAGCTAAACATGGCCTAAGAAATTCAGCAAACTCCTTAAACTTAGACTTGAACACGCAAACACATATCAAAGATCTAAGCGCTCAAAATGATATGAACAAAAAGACTATCGTATCAGGCTCTTAAGTTATGACTAGAGTATTAAAGTTGCGGTATAGTGCGCAGTAACCAAAACTTGCGCACTATATTATTTTATCCAGCGATATGCGCGATAAAACCGAAAAATCCACCGAATACTCCGCCCCAAACAACTAACCAGCCAAGGTGTGTGCGGATCATATTTTGGATGATCTCTTTAACCATATCGGGGGTTAATTCTTCTAATCGCTGCTCTACAGCATTTTCAATGGTTGCAAATACCATTTCAGCACTGTGGCCGCTGCGTAGTTCTTGATCCATCAACTGCTTAAATTTCTCTTCTTCTGTGATATCTATTAGTGCATCTTGCATTTTTTCAATGAATGAAGCTTTCATTGGTTGCAGCGCCTCATTGCCGCCGAACATCGCAAGCATAGGACCAAATTGAGATGTTTCTATCACTTGAAGTAACTTCTCAAATGCTGGGCTTAAATCTACTTTCTTTATAACTGGCGATAAATCGATTGAGTCTTGCTGCTTCTCTAACAACGCAGCTACTTTTTCTTGACTAAAAAACTCCTGCAAAATCATCATGCTTATAGATTCTTTAAATTGCTTAAACTTGAGTTTTATCACACCTGAACCATATAAAAATGGGACTTTTTCAAACAACATATGAATTGCAAGCAAATTTGTAATAGCGCCTGATAGTGCAAATATTCCTATCGAAAAAACCATCGGTAAAGCTGCAAAATAGCCTACTAAAACGGTTATTAATGCCAGTGTATTGGTAATGTAGCTTTTGTTCACTCTGACCCCCTGATTTACAAACCGGTGCATTCTATACACTATTTCTAATAAAATATACTGCCTGCAAGAACCTAAACGGAGCTGTTTTCACCCAAAATTTAGAGATAACCCTTCGTAATATCGAAGATCCGCTATATTTAAACCATCTGGCGGTTTTTTGTTCAAGGCAACTGTATGTGGAATGTCGTTAATCAACAAATATCAGAAGCGCTACATCAACCTTTTATTTTGACGCATAAAGAGCAACTGAGCAGCGTTGAGAACGAGATGCGCTTTCACATCTCTAATGGAGAATTAAATTATTTGGTGAAAGTTGATTTGCTAAGTGCTCTCGAGCGATATGAAAGCGAATCTAAGGCTCGAGATCTACTTATAAGAGACAGCGACTTTTTAATTGCTGACACTATCACAATTGGAACAACGCTAGAGTTTAGTTTTATTGTGTTAGAGGTAATTTCAAAAGCTGAAACAAGCCCAAACTGGCAAGAGTGCGGATTACAGCTTGCTAAAATGCATAATCGCTATGAACAGAAAATGTTCGGGTTAGAGGAAGACGGTTACTTGCTGCACATGGCTCAACCCAACCAGTGGCACAAAAAATGGGAGACCTTTTTTGCAGAAGAGCGCATTGGATGGCAATTGCAACTTCTAAAAGAAAAAGGCGTTGAGCTTGTCAATATTGATGACTTTGTTGTAACAGTTAAATCACTGCTAGCCCATCATGCAAAACCCTCTCTTTTACATGGTAACTTGTGCCAGGGAAATGTTTTTTTTAACGAAAGCAAGCCGTGTTTAGATAACCCAGCCTGTTACTATGGAGATAGAGAAGTAGATATAGCAATGAGTGAATTATATACCCCCCTTCCTCAAGCGTTTTACGACTCTTACAATGAACATTTGCCACTGTCACCTGGCTATGAAATGAGAAAAGCAATTTACCAACTTTATCCTTTGCTTTTGCATGCCAATTTTTATGCGGGCGAACATATAAATCACGCACAAAAAAGAGTTAATGAGATTTTGAAATAGTTGTAATACAGCTTTCATAGTTGCATTTACTGCTATAATTAGGTGAGTGCAATAGCGATAGGCAAACGCCTTTTTGGAGAGCTAAATGAAAGCGCTTTATGATCAAAGAATAACATGCCCACACTGTGGACATCACGTTTACATTAGCCTTGATGCAAGTGAAGGCGATCAAGATTTTTATGAAGATTGCGCGGCATGTTGTAACCCGATACATTGCAATATGCACATTGATCAATCGAATAATAAACTTGAGCTTCATATTGATAGTGACGATGAGCAAGTTTTTTAACATAGAAGCTTTGTCGTTATTATAGACAAAGCTTCTCACCGTTAATTTAGATCGTTTAAGCGGCTTTGCTTGCGCATGTAGTTTTCAACCGTATTTACTATGGTGTAGGTTTGCTGGTCAACTTCAATATTTACCCAGTCCCCTTCTTGTAAACGGCCAATATTTGTAATATTGAGTGTTTCAGGAATTAAATGTAACCAAAATCCTTGTTCATCAATTTCACCAACAGTTAAACTTGCGCCATTTACACAAATAAACCCCTTGTATAATACAAATTTAAGCCAGTGAGACGGCAAATGAAGGTAGATTTTGCAGTTGCTTGCATCATTCACTATTTGCAAAACCTGTGCTGCGCAATGAATGTGCCCAGATACTATGTGGCCTCCAAGTTCAGTGCCAAACGTCACAGAGCGTTCATAATTGACCTGATCGCCTTTGCATATTGCATTTAAGTTGGTTAGCTGCAACGTTTCATCTATCACATCAAAATACACTTGTCCGACAACATCCTGGCGATTCAACTCATACTCAACAACGGTTAAGCAACAGCCATTGATGGCAATACTTGCGCCTATGTCTAAATGACTTAAGTATTCAACACCAACCGATATGCCGAGACGCAACACACCCTCTTTATGATTAGTACTGATCACTGTAGCTTGCGTTTGCACAATACCAGTAAACATATTTACCCTTGCAAAACAAAAAATTTTTTACATCATACAGCATAAACTAATTCGCCAGAAGCAAGCTTGCACTGATCAGTTGAATATTTCTCTAACACTTGTCGCCTTTACTCGCAATACGTTATAAGTAATGGTTATAATTCGATTTTTACGCGACGATTTTATGAAGTTCAGTCACTGGGAAAGCAA
This sequence comes from Pseudoalteromonas sp. A25, assembly GCF_009176705.1. Taxonomy (NCBI): domain Bacteria; kingdom Pseudomonadati; phylum Pseudomonadota; class Gammaproteobacteria; order Alteromonadales; family Pseudoalteromonadaceae; genus Pseudoalteromonas; species Pseudoalteromonas sp. A25. The sequence continues at coordinate 2,059,063 of NZ_AP021846.1, forward strand.
ACGTCTTTTACAACTTGCAACGCCTGTATTTTTTGCTCAAATCACATTAGTTTTAATGTCGGTGGTTGACACAATGATGGCAGGACAAGTAAGTGCCAATGATCTCGCAGCCTTGTCTATTGCAACAGGTATTTGGAATCCGCTTTTATTCTCACTTCAAGGAATTTTACTGGCGATTACCGGTATTGTAGCTCATTGCCATGGCGCCAAAGATATTAGCAGCATTAAGTCACACTTCCAGCAAGGCATTTACTTAGCGCTAATACTAACTGTTTTAAGTTTAATTCTCGCCAAGTTTACACCTCACGTATTCTCTAAGCTAGGTACTAGTACTGACATTACAGACTTATCCCAACAGTATATTGATTTCGTTAAATGGGGTGTACTGGGCTTCTTACTGTTTTCAATTTATCGTAATGTCACCGAAGGCGTTGGTTTAACCAAGCCGGCTTTTTATATCAGCCTTATCGGCCTCGCAGTAAACGTTATTGCCAATTATATATTTATCTATGGAAAACTTGGCATGCCAGCTTACGGGAGCGCAGGTTGTGGACTCGCAACAGCTCTAGTCTTTTGGGCTATGGCAGTTGCACAGTGGTTGTATTGTAAGCGCAGTACTATCATGCGCAACCTATCTCTGCTTTCTCCTTTTTCTAAACCTGATTTATCAGCCATTGGATACATTGCGAAGCTCGGTTTGCCGATTTGTTTGGCTACCTTCTTCGAAGTAACCTTATTTGCATGTATACCTTTATTTATTGCCGATTTAGGTGCCATTGCAGTATCTGGCCATCAAATTGCTGCAAGTGTTACTACGGTGTTATTTATGATGCCGTTAAGCCTATCTATGGCAATTGCCATTAGAATTGGCAATTTATCTGGCCAACAGGCATACCAACAACTTAAAGCAGCGGTCTTTACCAGTTTTTGTTTGGCGGCTTTTATCGCTTTTTTTGTAGCGATGCTGACCTTTTTGGCTCGAGATAGCATAGTATGGCTATACACCAATAACGAACAAGTTGCGGTGCTTGCCTCAAGTATTATTGTGCTTGCTTGCGTTTACCAATTACCCGATGCGTTACAAGTTGCTGCCAATGGCGTATTACGCGGATTAAAATATACGAAACCCATTTCTTATATTACCTTTATTTCTTATTGGTTAATTGGTTTTTCGCTAGGTTATGTTTTGGCGAAAACAGATTTATTAGTGCCAGCAATGGGACCAGAAGGTTTTTGGCTCGGTATAATCATGGGCTTGAGTGCTGCGGCGATATTACTACTATTGAGTGTGAGGTCTCGACTTGCGACTATTTTGTCAAATTATTAGCTGGATCACGATACTGGCAGGTTGCTCGCCTGCCCCAAGTGGTGTTCATGTTGAATATCAGCAGCGACTAGCGAACGTAATACAATTAGATCACGTCGATACGATTACACTGCGCCCACTCAAGTCAAGACATGCTAATAAACCAAGCTCTCAAATAACACTATCTATGTTAGAGCTCGCCCATTTAAGCCATTGTTCATTAATGAGTACAATCGCAAATAACAATAATCAACTCGGGAAAGTAAGAGTGCCCAGTGAACAGCTAAAGTACGCGATTATGTTCATTAACGATGCACAGACATGTTTAGACCATAGCGCTACAACAGATGAAATTGTCATAACAAAGCTAACCCTTGCCTTAGCTGAGAAAAAAAATCAATTATCAGCGTACTTTGAGCAAATGGTATTTAATGAACGAGAGTTAGCGAAAATGTTACTGCTAACCAGTCAAGAAATTAACCTAGAAGACCACCAAGAAGCAATCAGCCAAGCCCTTGAGGCGCTCACAACGCTTGCAGCAATATATAAAGAGATAGTTCAAAACAACTCTGATACCACTCAGCTTCGTGATCCCCAACGCATTACAGGCGCACTGGCAAAACTCAATCAAAACTATGCGGTTTCTCGGTTAATCACATCGGCGCGAAAACAAATTAAACTTAACCAAGTTACAACTCAATGGCTCAATAATATAACTCCAACAAAGCACTTATGCCAACCGAACAAAAGCAAGCAAAAAGCACAAATCATGAGCAACATATTTAACAAGTTTTATCTATCTCAGCTACAAGGATATCAATCCAAGTTAACCAAGATGCTCCGTGATGTTTCACCTCACCTTGCCACCTTATGGCGTTCTGAACCTGATTTAAGTCAAAAGTTTAACATCGAACATTCAGACTCTTACTATCAACAACTCAAAAAAAGTGCGGTAGATCATGTCAGCTGGTGGCAGTATTTTTATAAAACGTGCAAAATCCAGCCTTAATGACCAAAAAAACTGCAAACAAACAAAAATTTAGCAAACACGCTTGATTCAGTGAACAAGTCGCTATATATTAGCCGCCGTTGCTTTGCAATACAGTACGACCGTAGCTCAGTTGGTTAGAGCACCACCTTGACATGGTGGGGGTCGGTGGTTCGAATCCACTCGGTCGTACCAAAACAACTATACAACCGTAGCTCAGTTGGTTAGAGCACTACCTTGACATGGTAGGGGTCGGTGGTTCGAATCCACTCGGTTGTACCATCTCTTCTGTTTAACCTCACTTAACAGCCTTGGCAAATACCGCAGGTGGGCTAATCTAAGTTGCTCATCGTAGAACCAGTTTGACTCGCCAATTACCAAGCAATTAATAGTTCCGTGATTTAGTTATTCTAATTTAGATTTTTAACGAAGCTAGCGCCTGGTCTAAACCGGTCAAACACAATTATATTATTGCACCGATAATTATACCAATTTTATTAATACATTGCTCATTCTAGCGAGCTAAATAACTCATTAACTGCGTTAAATATTTCTCATGTAGAATAACTACATAGCGAAATATTTGCCTTGTTACTAAGCCATTTATCTGTCGCAATATCTGATCACAAATTTAATGCAATTGGTATTAACATGCTTTTTAAACGAAGCGGGTATAGTTGTTCACCCTTTAAATGTGTGCCAAGACCTATTCATTGGCATAGAATAAAGTGGCTGTAGCAGAGTTATACTATCTGTAAAAAAAGCAGCCTACAGGCTGCTTATTAAATGTTTACTATTAAAACTAAGAGACTCTTATCTTTTCAAGGTTAAAGTGTAGTTACCTGAGCCTGAATAAGAATATACAGTAATACGATAGTAGCCACTTGATGCTTGATAGGTGATGGCTTCATTTGATGTAGGCGTTTCAGAAATCGCGGCTTGAGTCCAACGACCTCCCTGCCATACCTCCAGTTTTAGGTCAAAGTCAGCTTCATTTGGACCTTGTAAAGTCATATCCAAAGTGCCGCCCGAATACTGGAACCAAGTGCCGTTTGGTACGATAGCTTGCTCTTTATTCGCTAAGTAACCCGTATAAATTTCGCCATCATCACTATCATCACCCACCACTTTAAATGACATAGTTTGTGCGGGGTCGCTCACTTGACTTATCGACAAACCCGAACGGCTGCCATTCCACCAAAGTGAATTAGTACCCTTAGAGCTTTGTGCATTAGGTAACGCCGATGAAAACTCACCTGCTACATCGTATAAGTCTGATGCATCCCCTCGATTAATATTATTTTCTGGGTCTCGATTGCCATCTGCATGCTCCATTTGAATGTAAGGATACCACTCATTAGAGTTATTACCCGCTCGGTCAACGTGCCAAATAGCGAGGCCCTCATCTTCTTGCTCAGAGTTTTGACCTGAGCGGTGAATTGCCTCAATGTAAAACGCTTCATTTTGGTTGCTTGGATTAGTCCACTTGTATGATGTATTAGAGCCAGATGTATGCGTTAATATGCCGCTTGGTGCATTGCTATTTATTGCTGGATTGAGCTCGGTGACAGTGTCCCACCCTGCCAAGTTTCTAAAATGTGCGACCGGCGGTGTTGGTTTAAAACGGTTTGTTTCGCCAATCGCCCCGTATCCCATAACACCAAAGCTGGCAACGGATCCCTCAGAGCTACCATCATAGTCATATAAATCTGGCCAGTTTGTAATTAAATGCCCTGACTCATGTACAAATGTACCAATCGCTAACTTGTCACGCATATCTGTAATTTGATAGCGGTCCGTACAAACACCATCCGCACAAAACCTGGGGCTTAATGCAGCCATGTGTGGCCAAAGACCTTTTGACCAACTGCTATCTGAATTACCCGCATAAAAGATATTTAAACCTTTGATCTGACGATTAGCGTTAACTGACAAACTTGAAAAGTCAAAGCCCTGCGTATATTCGAGCCAATTGAGTGCTTCTTTAATTAGCTCTTGTGAGCGAACCGTTGAGCTATACCTATCATCTGTATAGTAAGATTTATTTCGCTTTGCGGTGTAGTACGCTGTAACCGTATTTGTGTAATCTAACTTGCCACCTGAGACACTGTTGAAATAACCACGCACAGACTGTGCATTGCCAAACTCTGTATAATTCAAGTCATTCAAGAATGATTCGACTTGTGACTGACTGATAGTGCCTGGAAAGTCTGGAAAATCAATGATGATAGTCAACCCTTTAATCTGTCCTGTGCTTTGGGTGTCGACATCACTTAACGTGCTTAACATACCATTAGCTTGCAAAGGTTTATCACCAAACATTCTTTGCTTGGCTTGCTCCACTTTCTTTTCAATTGCACTTTGACTTAGCGTTAAAGCCGCTGCTTTTGTTGTTTTACCCAGTGCAACTTTATTGCTTACCAACACCCCTGTTGATATCAAGTTTTGCCCGTCACTTGAAACCTCTGCGTAAGCCAAACCATTTTTATTTTCATCAAAGACCACTAAACGACCGTCTTGAGATCGTTGAAAAGCAAAGTAATCGTTTCCTTCTAAGCTAATACTAACCACTTCACCGTTTGGTTGTGTGTATTCATAGTTATGGTCTTTATAGGGAATTGCTGCCTGAGATAAGCTACTAAAAATAACTAATGGCGCTAGCGCCAATTTATTAAACCGATACATGTTGTGTTCCTATTACAGTTGTATAGAAACATATTATTAACATCAAAGGGGCACATCTTCAACATCTAAAGGTGTTCAATCTGTTCATTTATAGAACGGTTTGTACCTATATAAACAATCCTTATGCATTTTTTAACGCCGGTGCAAAACTGTATAGAGAGTAAATAATATTGGTCTAATTTTACTTTTATATTTGCAATAAAAAAGGCCGTACAAGACGGCCTTTGGTTTAAGGTTAATTAATCTTTTACTTTGGCGTAGCAGTTACATTTAGTGTAATACCGCTTGACGCTCTGTAGCCGTAAATATCAATGTACCATTTGCCAGCTTGTGGGTTTTGCATTGAACAAGACTCGTTATTGCTGCTGCTTTCTGACTTACAGTCGTAGCTAGACGTTGTAGATTGTGCACCACGCGTTACAAACAAGTCTGCATCACCACTACCACCAGACGTTGATACATTCAGATCTGAATAGCCATCAACCAAGTCGAGCGTGAAGCGAGTCCAACCACGACGAGAAACGCTAATGCCAGTTTCAGTTATATCAATTGGTTGCGCGCCTGGGTTTGTTGTTCCACCGTCAGTGTAGCTTGCCACTAGAGACACGCCAGAAAATGCACTATAGCCTTTAACCATTACTTGATAAGTGCCACCAGATTTAGTTAGGTTACAGCTTTCGTTGTTACCACCTGCGTATGGACGACATTCAAAATTTGAATCACTCGGTTTTGAACCAAATTGTGCATAAAGGTCCGCATCACCTGTACCACCGCTCATGCTAACTTTAACATCAGTCGCGCCAGCTGGAACTTCAAAAGTGAATAGCAATTCTTCAGCTTTGGCACCAGAAAGATTTGTCTTAGCAACACCGTTTACTAATTCGTTGCCCACCGGAGGTTGTACCGGACCACCTGTTCCATCACAGCCTTTCTCTGTGATGAAGTCGATTGCGTCTTTAGTTTGAACTAAGCCATAACCAAACTTAACGTCACGACCAGTCGCACCTAAGTCTTGGGCTGTAGCAGTTAGTACTGCACGGATCTGGCTCGCTGTACAACTTGGGTGGTGGCTCCATACCAACGCTGCTACACCGGCTACGTGTGGTGACGCCATTGATGTACCGCTCATCAAGCCATAGTTACTTGGGTCTAAGTTAACTGATGCAGTCATACCAATGTTGTTTAGCATTGTTGCGCCATCAGAATCGCTAACTGTTACGGCAGGGATAGTTGTTTGGTTTGTATCGCCAAGCGTACCACCAAATGAACCTGCCGCATTGTTATAAATGATGGCACCCAAACCGCCACTGTCTTCGCAGTTTTTAACTTTATCATGGAAAGAAATGTTACCACGTTGGATTAAACATACCTTGCCACTTGCACCAGTATCGATAGACTCACCAGTTGCAAAGTTATATAGAGGTGCATTCGCATTGCCTTGGTTTTCCATGCCATTAGAGTCATATGATTGACCAGCAACAGACAGAGATACAATCGTACCTAAGCCCTCAGGGTATGCAGAGTTAACATCCACACCTGGCGCTGCTATCTCAACTTGACTGTTCTTTTGAGAGAAATCAGCAAGTGCTTTATTACTATCAATGGCTGCCACTGACATAACAGAATCATACGACGCTGGGTAGCTCTCAATGTCCGTAGTATTCGTGGGTACACCATCGTTACCAGCTGCAGCGATCAGTAACATACCTGCATCCGCAGCAGCTTGTATACCATTACGCTCAGTAATACTTGAACCCTCACCACCTAAACTCATGTTAACAACATCAGAGCCCGCAGCTTGACACTTATTAATTGCATCAACTAGTTCTGAAGAGTAACCCCAACCCGCTGCGTTGAACACTTTAATGATGTGCATTGAAGGGTCTGTACCAATCACGCCACGCACACCAATACCATTGTTAAGCGCTGCGATTGTGCCAGCTACGTGCGTGCCATGAGGTCCGCCATGCTCGTACCAATTGCCAGTACCAGAATCGTTAGTGCCCGAGATTGTGTCGCCACGTGCACCCATATCTTCATGAGGAAGGTCTAAACCTGAATCAATAACACAGATTTTTTTACCACCGCTTGCAGCCGATGCGACCGAGTCGTCGACTAAGTCAGCTTGTACCATTGAAATTCCATATGGTTGAGATTGCGACATTAAACGACGTGGTAAATCTTCCTCTACATACTCAACTTGAGTGTCGTTACGTAACGCCATAAGCTGAGTTTCGCTTAATTGAGCAACAACTGCATTTAAACTTGCTTTAAATTGCGCATTTTGAACACCTAAAGTTGCCATACGGTTAGCGGCCATTTGCGGCATGCTATTAGAATCTTGCATAGCAACACCCATCATCGCCATTTCGTTATTTTTGTATTTCACAATGTAACGTTTTGGTAACGGCGATTCTGATTTGTCCGCCACTTGTTTAAGTGTAGATGCCTGTAATGATGCAGAAACCGCAAGTGATAGCAGTGTAGTTGCAAAGATTGCTTTATTAGTTGTTACTTTCTTCATTGGAATAATCCATGTTTGTTATTATTTTCGTAATGAAATGTATCAAAAAACAAAATAATTAACACAACAAGTTACAACCCATTGTAAAGAATTGTTAATGAAACTGTCATAAAAACACAAAAAACCAACACAAAGCAACAACTTAAAAATAAAACACCGTTACAGAAATAAATAGAATAAATAACTTTTTATGTTAAAAATAAACAGAAAGTACCGATTAAAACAACAAAAGACCTCAAGTTTGTATATGAACATTTGTTTCAAACAAGCAATAATTACCTTATAACGCCACATAAAAAGCTAAACTATTCAATTCCGATCCTCATGATTGAATAGCCAATTCTTTGCGGCAACGTCTCAAAAAGTTTTTACCATGACGTAAACCGAGTAAATAGTCATATTGTAACATTTGATTGGAAGAGCCTAGCACCATACTTTGTAAAGGTTGGGTTGGCGCAATCTGGATAACGTTTACATCACTCGGAGGGTTATTCATAAACTCGAGCGCTTCATTATAGCGAGATTGGTGATAATGGTATAAATCAAGCATTTTTTGAGATTGCTTAAGCCTACTCATTAATGGTTTTAGCCTCTCTAACAGTGGCATATGTCCGTTATGGTGCTGCTCAAATGTCCTGATCACTAGAATTTTTTTAGCGCCTTGCTCATATGCCCATTTCACTGGAATGGGGTCTGCGACCCCACCATCCATGTAATTTCGCCCAGCTATATTAACGCCCCCTTGATATAAAAAAGGAATAGCACTAGATGCTTTTAAATGTTCAAGCATATTCTCATGCCAAGTATGAAGGTATTTTGGCTGAAGTGTTTGTGCGTCAGTTGCAACGGCATAAAAATGGTTATCTTTATCTAGGTTATTAGGATCTGTTAAAACTTGTAACTTGGGACTATGGCGAACTTGTGAGAAATACCAATCTAAGTCAATCACTTTGCCATCGGTAAAAAACTTGCTCGGTTTAAAAAACGTTTCGTCTGTAGTTAATTGCGCAATGGCTGTATGAGCACACTGTTTGGCTCTAGCAGAATACGCTGCTAGATTTTGAGCACCCGCTGACACCCCGACTTTTAAATCAAACGGCCAAAAATTTGCTTCTAAGAATGCATCTAATACGCCCGCCGTAAAAATACCTTTTTGCCCCCCTCCCTCTGCTACTAATGCAAACTGGGGTTCATGAGCACGAACAGATTCAGTAATATTTAGCGAAAGCTCTGCTTGCATATTGGGCCCTTTTATTTATTGTAAGTCAGTGATGGTGCTTAATGATTTTTGAATATACCGGCCAGTGTGACATGCTTTTTTATCGTTTTGCTTGGCTTCCCCCAATTTCTCCTTCGCTGAGGTTAGCTTATGTAGCATGTTCTTAGGCGTATTTTTATGCGCTGCCAGATATAGCTTGGCGCTGAGTTCAGGTACATCGAGTACTAATTCCCACTTGTTTTGCGTACCCATTGCCCGAGACATTTGCTCAACAAAGCTCTGCGCACCAAACAAATAATCAATTCTGCCTTTCTCTAGCAAACCACCCGCTTGGTTTAAACTGCTCAGAGTAACTAATTTATCATCTTCGAATCCCTGCGCTCGCAAAAACTCTAATGACGGCTGCGCCACACCGACACCCACAACATATTGCTTTAAGTTATCTAGCGAATAGGAAGCAATATTTTGTGTGTTTTCAACACGCTTATAAAACCCAACATTAAGATCACATAAAGGCATAAGCCAGTGATACAACCCTTCCCTTTCAACAGTTCGAGCAATGGAATAGATCAAAGCCCCCTGTGAGCCTTCAAACTGTTGCTTAGCACGGTGCCAAGGTAGAAGGTAGATTTTATAGTCTAACTTAGCTTTTGCCATTAAAGCTCTTACCATCGCAGTTGCATGTCCAACGACCACACCGTCAACATCTCGGTATTGATAAGGTGGGAAGTGCTCTGTATATATATCGACTGCACCTATTGAAGGTTTACTTTGAATCACCGATGCTATCCCTAACAAAATCCACACAAGAGATCTCATCATCGTTTTACCGCAGCTCTTTTTGTTGAGTATAACGCATCAATCGAAATACACGGGGTTTTAAAGTCACGCGACCCCTTATATAAGTATGTTCACTCGCACAAAATTCAAGCTGTTACTACACTAAAAAAAATAACATTATCATGAGGTATTTATGATAGTTCGCGCAGTGTTCATACTGTTAAATGTATTTTACGCCTCCATAAGTATTGCACATTCTAGTGATGCACATTTGCGTGTTGTTACCGAGCACTTCCCGCCCTATCAGATTGTAAAAAATAATGAAGTTACTGGAGGTACTGCCTATAATGTTGTTAAAGCAGTATTAGAAAAAGCAGGCTTACATGCACACATGGAAGTTCTGCCTTGGGCAAGAGCCTATGAAATTGCTTTAAAACGTCCAAATGTCATCATATTTTCAATTGCAAAAACTCCGGAGCGTGCCCCTTTGTTTCATTGGTTATATAAACTTGGCAAGCTTGAGTTTCGCTTTTACTCATCTAACAAAAACAAACAAATACGAATTGACAATATGCTTGATGCCAAAAAATATATTCTTGCTGCTGTGAGAGGGAGTTATGAAGCAGATAAGCTCTTATCATTGGGATTTAGGTTAGATACCAATTTGATCTTAGTTAATGACTTTTCGCATGCCTGGCGCATGGTTGATAAAGGTCGTGCAGAGGCCATTTATGCATCACATATCCCCCCAAAGGTGAAACACAGTAGCTTGCATGGTTACAATCAACACCCCACCGTATACGAACATCGCTTTTTATATGTTGCTGCCAGTTTATCTACATCACAAACAACGCTTATGACACTTAAAAATACTTTTGAACAACTCAAAAAAAGCCAGTAACACGCTAGGTGCCACTGGCTTATCATTGTTTAAAAGTATATCGGGCTATAAAACAATCACTATAAACCAGCTTTACTGGAGCGAGCTTTGTGTAACTTTTTATAGCTGTCGATCAAGCGTAAGTGCTTATCTAGGCCATCTAGATTCATGTTTGTTTCGGTTAAACCATAAAAACGTGTCTCACCCATCACCGAGCCCACAACATTTTCCATCACTTCACCGCCAAACATGCGTTCAAAGCTTGCAATAAAGTCGTCTAACTGTAGCTCTTCATCTAGCTCTACTTCGAGTACTGCATGCACAGCCTGGTAAAACAAACCGCGCTCTACCGTGTTATCATTATACTGAAGGAACGATTCAACCAAATCTATCGCCTCTTCCAATTCTCCAAGCGCTAAATAAATTAAAATCTTCAGCTCAAGAATTGTTAACTGGCCCCACACGGTGTTTTCATCAAATTCAACGCCAATTAGCGTAATAATATCAATGTAGTTATCTAGTTGGCTCTCTTCTAAGCGCTCTACTAAACGCGCTAATTGGTCATCGTCTAATCTATGTAAGTTAAGAATATCTTCTCGGTATTGCAGCGCTTTATTAGTGTTATCCCAAATTAGGTCTTCTACTGGATATACCTCTGAGTAGTCAGGCACTAGAATTCGACAAGCAATGCCCAAATCTGAGAACTCTGCAACATAACACTCTTTGCCCAAATCTTTTAAAATATTAAACAACGTGTCACATTCTTCCTCGTTGGTTCCTGAGAAGTCCCACTCTACAAATTCATAGTCATGTTTAGCACTGAAAAAGCGCCATGAGATCACACCTGTAGAGTCAATAAAGTGTTCTACGAAATTTTCGGGCTCTGATACTGCCATACTATTAAATGTTGGTTTCGGTACGTCATTCAACCCTTCAAAACTGCGCCCTTGCAATAACTCAGTTAAACTGCGTTCAAGTGCAACTTCAAAGCTTGGGTGAGCACCAAACGAAGCAAAAACACCACCGGTTTTTGGGTTCATCAATGTCACACACATTACAGGAAACTGACCACCCAACGATGCGTCTTTAACCACGACTGGAAAGCCTTGATCTTCTAATCCTTTAATACCCGCAACAATGCTCGGGTACTTGTTGAGGATCTCAGCTGGTACATCCGGTAAAACAATCTCTTGCTCAATGATCTGACGCTTAACCGCTCGCTCGAATATTTCAGATAAACACTGTACCTTTGCTTCGTTAAAATTATTACCCGCACTCATACCGTTACTTAGAAACAAGTTTTCAATTAAGTTAGATGGGAAATAAACCGTCTCACCGTCAGATTGACGAGTATAAGGAATAGAACAAATACCGCGCTGCGCATTACCTGAGTTAGTATCAATCAAATGAGAGCCTCGCAGCTCCCCTTCAGGGTCATAAATTTCTCGACAGTAGCCATCTAAAATACCTTCAGGGAGTGAATCATCTTCTTCTAACTTAAACCATTTTTCGTTTGGATAATGAACAAAGTCACTATTAGCTATCTCATGACCAAGAAACTGGTCATTGTAGAAAAAGTTACAGTTCAAGCGCTCAATAAACTCTCCCAACGCCGAGCATAACGCGCTTTCTTTTGTTGCGCCTTTACCGTTGGTAAAACACATTGGTGATGCGGCATCACGAATATGTAAAGACCAAACGTTGGGCACTATGTTACGCCAAGATGAGATCTCAATTTTCATACCGAGCTCAGCCAAAATGCTGGTCATATCGGCGATTGTTTGCTCAAGCGGTAAGTCTTTACCTTCGATAAACGTTGTTGATGCGCCATCTGGCGTAGTCATCAACATGGCTTGCGCGTCTTCATCCAGATTTTCTACGGTTTCAATTTTAAATTCAGGACCAGTCTGTACGACTTTTTTAACCGTACAGCGGTCAATTGAGCGCAAGATACCTTCGCGGTCTTTTTCAGAAATACGCTCTGGTAGCTCTACTTGAATTTGAAAAATTTGATTGTAACGGTTTTCAGGGTCAACAATGTTATTTTGAGACAACCGAATACCTTCAGTGGGGATCTCTCGTGCATTACAATATACTTTAACAAAATAGGCAGCACACAAAGCTGATGACGCTAAAAAATAATCAAACGGACTAGGCGCTGAGCCATCTCCCTTGTAACGAATAGGCTGATCGGCAATTACCGAAAAATCATCAAACTTGGCTTCTAATCTCAAGTTATCGAGAAAGTTAACTTTAATTTCCATTACATGGTCCCATGTTTGTGCTGATGTATAAAAAGTTTAAAATATTGACGACATCAGGCTGTAAAACTCATAGCTGAGATTATCTGCTTTTTCACGTCAATAGTCTTGGGTTAACTGAAAAAAGCGTTATTTTAACAGTGAAAACTTAATAAAAGGGTGAAATTTGTCAATTTTTACAACTCATGTGTTTTTTAGATGTTTTTATCAACACTTAAACAAAACGTGCATAGGGCTTATTCACTATTCGTACCTTGCAAGTTAAATGCATTTTTAAGGGAAATGATGACGTTTTTAGATGTCTTTAAACTCGCAACCACAAACAATTCATGAGTATCATTTATAGCAGATTGTCTTTTGTATAAATGAGCACGCGCTTTATCCGTTTTTTGAGTGGGAATATGTGAGGCAAATATTGTGTCTACCCTGCCCTTATCAAGCATTTGCCAAGCGCTCGCCATATCAGCCACCAACACCAAATTTTTGCCAACTTCAAACCCTAAGTTCGTGAGTTTGCTTTCTTCATAGCTGCCTCTAATGGCTACCGTGGTATACAAAAGTGCTTGCTCCATGCTCGTCAATTGTAAACTCGGTTTATCGAGCGTATAAAAGTCATAATTCAACGTAGTTAATTTAAATAACCAATGAAATAGGGGTGCTCGTTCTGGTGTTTTTGCCATTGAAAACAAAATGGTGTTGGGCTGAGTCAAGGTCATTTCATATGCGCGCGCCCATGGCACGATTTCAATAATAGGTTCAAAGCCAGCTAGCTCCAGCGCATTTTTTACAGTGGTAACAGCGCTACCAGCAAGTGTGCCATCGGGTTCAACTATCGTATATGGTGCAAAGTGCTCTGTGTAAATATGCAGTCGAGTACGTTCAGCCAGCAAGCTCAATGGCATACATAGCACCACAACACAAAGTAAACCTACAAAGGAGCGCACCATAAAGAATTTACATAACCTCATTTTTCATTAAGTTTAGTTATGCCTGCTATGAATGCCAAATTACGCGGCCAGTGGGCGTTGCAAATGCAATGAACTAGATAGTTTATACACTGTTTAGATTTCAACAGCCTTTTGAGGTCATACTCACTTCCAATATATCTTAAACACATTAGGTTTTACCCTTCCCCTCACAATATGCGACAATAAGCGCTGATTTTTTGCTAATACAGTTATCTAATAACAACGAAAAGCTGACTTAACATAATGAACGTGAAAGGTTTAAGCCCTCTATGGCAACACAAGAACAAGGCCTAACTGGCCCTACTATCTATTGGCACGATTACGAGACTTTCGGTGCGTCCCCGCAAAAAGATCGACCGAGCCAATTTGCAGGTATTCGTACCGACCTTGATTTAAACATTATCGGCGAACCTTTAATCGAGTATTGCAAGCCCGCCCCAGATTACTTGCCTCAGCCAGAGGCCTGTTTGATCACTGGGATCACCCCGCAACATGCCCTCAAGCATGGCTTAAATGAAGCCGAGTTTATGGCCAAAATTCATGCTGAATTCAGTCGTCCAGATACCTGTGTAGCAGGTTATAACAGCATTCGATTTGATGACGAAGTGACGCGTTACAGCTTATATCGTAATTTTTATGACCCATATGAACGAGAATGGCAAAATGGCAACAGCCGCTGGGATATTATAGATTTGGTGCGCGCTTGTTATGCGCTGCGCCCTGAAGGCATCGAGTGGCCATTAAAAGATGACGGTACGCCAAGCTTTAAACTTGAACATTTAACCGTTGCCAATGGTATTGAACACAGTGCGGCACACGATGCACTAAGTGATGTGACTGCAACCATTGCGCTGGCTAAGCTAATTAAAGAAAAACAGCCTAAGCTGTATCAGTTTTTCTTTGGATTGCGTAACAAAAAAGCGCTGTTGGATATGGTCGATGTGTACAATATGCAACCGCTGGTTCACAGCTCATCGCGCATTCCAGCAAGCCAAGGCTGTACCACTTGGGTCGCCCCAATGAGCTTTCATCCAGTTAATAAAAACGCCCTGGTGTGCTTTAACCTAACGCACAGCCCACAAGTACTACTCGATTTATCGGTTGAGCAATTGCGCGAACGTTTATATACCAAACATACCGACTTAGCAGAAGGTGAGCAACCGCTTGGTTTAAAGTTGGTGCACGTTAACAAGTGCCCAATACTAGCACCCGCCAAAACTTTGCTGCCCGAAAATGCCGCTCGTTTAGGTATTGATAGAGCGCAGTGCTTAGAGCATCTTAAAGTACTGAAAGCACATCCCGAGCTCAGAGACAAAGTTGCACAAGTGTTTAATGAACAAGGGGACTTTAGCGCAACAACCAACCCTGACTATCAACTATATAATGGCTTTACTAGCAAGGCTGACAAGGCTAAATTTGCGATTATTCGCCAAGCTCAGCCGCAAGCGCTTGGTACACTCAACTTAGAGTTTGAAGATGCTAAGTTTTCAACCATGTTGTTTCGTTATCGCGCGCGTAATTGGCCAGAAACACTGAGCCCACATGAGCTTGATGTGTGGCGCAAATACTGCCAAAACAAACTAATGCATGGCGAAGATAACCCTTCTATTAGTGCCGAAGACTTTATGCTGACACTTGAGAATTTAGTGCATGAAAACGAGGGCAATGAAAAAAACCTAAGTATCTTAAAAGCTCTATACCATTACGCTCAGAGCTTATAAGTTACACAAAAATGCCGAACCCTAGTTCGGCACTTTTAGTGAAGTGAAAAAAGTTATTTTTTGTCGTGAATTGCGTCCAAACGTGCCAATAAGCTTGATGTATCGAAGCGACCACCTCCAAGCGCTTGCACGTCAGCATAGTATTGGTCCACCATGGCTGTAAGTGGAATAGATGCACCATTGTTACGCGCTTCGTCTAGTGCTATGCCTAAGTCTTTGCGCATCCAATCAACCGCAAAGCCAAATTCATATTCACCCGCAAGCATTGTTTTGTAGCGGTTTTCCATTTGCCATGAACCCGCAGCGCCTTTTGAGATGGTCTCAATCACTTTTTCACCATCAAGACCTGCTTGTTTTGCAAAGTGTAGCCCTTCAGCTAAGCCTTGAACCACACCAGCTATGCAGATCTGATTCACCATTTTACAGGTTTGCCCGCTGCCGACTTTACCAAGCAACTGAGAAAACTTACTATAAGCTGCCATAATATCTTTAACACGTTCAAAATCAGACTGCTCGCCACCAACCATGACCGTCAGTACTCCATTCTCAGCACCCGCTTGACCACCAGACACGGGGGCATCTAAGAACGCGATATTCTTTTTTGCGGCGTGATTAGCAACTTCAATAGCTACTTTTGCTGATGTTGTTGTGTGATCGACTAAAATAGCGCCCTCTTGCATACCCGCAAGTACACCCGTTTCTCCATAAACAACCGAACGTAAGTCATCATCATTACCTACGCACATAAATACGATATCCGCGTCTTTTGCTGCCTCTACGGGCGTATTTGCATAGCCGCTTTGATGTTCACTGGCCCATTTTTGCGCCTTTTCTACGGTGCGGTTATACACGCACACTTGATGACCTGCACGGGCCAAGTGCCCAGCCATTGGGTAACCCATCACTCCAAGTCCTATGAATGCAACTTTCATTGACATAATTCTGTCCTATTTCGCTGTTATGGTATCGAGAATGGAGTTTTTATACCCAACTCAACTGGGTATAGCAAATGAAAAGCTATAAATAACTTATGAAAGAACTTAATACTAGAATTAGCGAGCAAGGAGTCTGAGCGCTATGGAAACTATACATCGCTACAGTGTAAAACTTATCAATGGTGAAACGCTCGCACTGAAGCAACTTGAAGGTAAAACCGTACTAATCGTGAATATTGCGAGCAAATGCAGTTTTGCGCCACAATTGAGTGCTTTAGAAAAACTTTATCGACAATATCAAAGCTATGGCTTTGAAATTTTGGCATTCCCATGTAACCAGTTTGGTCGCAATGAGCCACTAGAAGGCGCTATGCTAAATGAGTTTTATAAAAGTCATTTCGGCTTAAGCTTTATTGTATGTGATAAAGTGCATGTCAATGGACCTGAAGCGCACCCTTTATTTAATTATTTAAAATCAAATACTAGAGGAATTGCACAAAACCGTGCAATTAAATGGAACTTTACCAAGTTTTTAGTAAACTCACAGGGAGAGCTGGTTTCTAGGTACGCGCCAAGGACCAAACCAGACACATTAAAACCGGTCATTGAGAGTCAATTAAATGATGAAAGTAGCCCTATTCAGTTCGCAAAACTATGAGAAACCTTTTTTTTCAAAGGCATTAAATACACACCCTGATATTGAATTGCATTACTTTACAGAATCGCTAAATGAACAAACTGTTGCATTGTGCCAAGGATTTGATGCGGTGTGTGCTTTTGTTAACGACACATTAAATGGCGCTGTACTAGCTGAGCTAGCTGAATACGGTATTCAAGCTGTTGCGTTACGTTGTGCAGGCTTTAACAATGTTGACACCAAAGCTGCTAACGCTTTAGGAATTAAAGTAATGCGCGTGCCAGCATATAGTCCTGAGGCTGTTGCTGAGCACTGTATTGCTTTGATGCTTACACTAAGCCGCAAAACCCACAAAGCCTATAACCGAGTACGTGAAGACAACTTTGATCTTAATGGTTTGTTGGGTTTTAACCTGCATAACAAAACGGTGGGTGTTGTTGGCGCAGGCAAAATTGGTCAAGCGCTTATTTCAATTCTAAATGGCTTTGGCGCTAATGTATTGGTATATGACCCAAATGTTGGCGAAGGCTCATATACATTAAGCTCCTTTGATATGCTGCTTGAACAAAGTGACATCATTAGCCTAAATTGCCCATTAAGTGAAACCACCCATCACATGATTGATGATGCTGCATTTGCCAAAATGAAACCAGGTGTCATGCTCATCAACACCTCTCGTGGCGCACTTATCGATACGCCTGCATGTATTCGAGCGCTCAAAAATAGAACTCTTGGTTATCTGGGCTTAGACGTATACGAGCAAGAGTCAGAGCTATTTTTCAAAAATCGTAGCGACGAAATTATTCAAGATGACGTATTTATGCGTTTGGTGAGTTTTCCAAATGTATTGATCACAGGCCATCAAGGCTTTTTTACGCAAGAAGCCCTTGAACAGATAGCCAATGTAACACTGTTTAACTTACAACAAGTGTTAGACGGTCAAGTAGAGCCAACAAATCAGGTTCTTTAACGAATAAAAAATGGGAACAAACATGCTTTGCTCCCATTTAAAAAAGTTACCCTAGCAGCAGTACACCGACCCCAATAACCGCGAGAATACCGCCAAGCACCATATTGACAGTAACCGGCTCTTTTTTAATAAACCCAATTGTCATGACCATAAGTGGCGCTGTTGCAAAAATAGTTTGTGCAACAGCTGGGTCAGTATGTTTAACCGATAGAAGTTGTAACCACAAGCCAATAAACGTGCCAAAAAATATCGCTGTTAACAGCCATCCTCTACCATCTACTTCATGAATTCTAATTGCATGCTTAAAACTATGCTCTTTCAACAGCACAACAATAATAGCAACACAAAACGTACCACTTAAGAGCCTAATCAAAGCCGCCCACAGACTACTGGTTTGCTCAACATTCATCGCCCCTTTTGACATAACCATGCCTGCCGCCTGACACAAAGCTGCAAGCAGAGCAAAGCATATTCCTTTTATATAAATACGACGCTCTAAATCCGGTAGTATTTGCCTAGGTTTAAGCGCAATCAAAACACCAACAATAGTAACTACAATACCAAGCCATGCCTGTAACGATAGATAAGTTCCTAACATAACTATATTAAGCAATCCGGCAATGGCAGGGGCAAATGACTCTATGATCAGGGTCCTAGCTGGTCCGATATTTCTTAGCGCTGCAAAATATGCACTGTCGCCTATCGCAATACCAATTACGCCACTGGATATCAACCAATACCAGCTTTGTACGTTACCTGGGGCTTGCCAATCTTGCATAACAATGATGGCTGATATCATCATAACCCCAGCAATCACGCCCTTACTTACGTTAAGCTCAAAGGGTGTCAAGCTGTGGCTAAAGCGTTTATAAAGCAAGGTTGAGCTTGCCCAAACGAATGCTGCCATGATCGCAGCTAACTCTCCAATTCCTATTTGCATTTATCTTACTTGTTATTTTTTTCTTAATTATGCAATGATGATGCTTTGATATAAATAAAACTAGATAAATATAGGTTGAGCTAATAGCTTGTTAGACTACTCATCATTAAGATATAAATATTAAAATTCCTTTATAAGGATACACTTTCTTTCAGCTCAGCTAAAATTAGTACGTTATAAGTTTGGAATGACAAATTTGCACACATCAATAAAAACCCTCTCTTTCATTTTAATGGCCATCATTACGCATAGTGTAAATGCGCAACAATGCGACCATGTAGTAAAACTTGGCCTAGTGGCCGATTGGCCTCCACTCACTTATTTTGACAAGGACGAGGCTAAAGGTTTAGATATTGAAATTGCGAAAATGGTGTTCTCGTCAATAGATGTCTGTGTCGATTACGTACGCCTGCCCTCTAGTGCACGCGCATTGGGCCAAATGGAAAGAGGTGATATCGATGTTGCCGTCATGGTCAGTTACACCAACGAACGTGCAAAATATGGCTATTTTTCAAAACCATATAGAAATGAAACTATGCGTTTATTTAGCTACTCACAAGCGCAGCCTATAGCTAACCTACGCCAACTACTGGACCAACAAAAAACGATAGGCTTAAGTATTGGCTCTTTTTATGGTGAAGAGTTACAACAACTTACCGGTGACAGCCGTTATCAACCACAACTCGTACAAATATCTAGCGCTGATCGCCGAGCAGAAATGCTCATTAAAAAGCGAGTAGATTTCATTGTTGATGATTTAATTACCGGCCTTTATATGATGAAAACTAAAGGATACAAAAACATTAACGCTTGGCCATATATTGTTCATGACAATCAGGTTCATTTTCTCATACGTAAAAGTTCAGAAAACAAAGAGGTATTAGCCAAAGTAAATAAAGCGATTGAGGTATTAGGTCCAAAAATCGATGCCCTGGTGGCGCAGTTTACAAAAAGCGGGCCTAACTGACAGCATTTGTTTGACTTGAACTTGAAATTGCCTTCTCCATAGCTATCACTAATTCTTTGATATGCCCTTGGATTTCATCCTCTGTACATTTGTTTTTAAGCATTGTATCTATCTTTGACGCAATGTTTTGTATCTCGACACACTCAAACATACCAGCAGTGCCTTTAATTGCATGTATTGATTTACTTAGCCCATCTAAGTCATGGTATTTCATTTGATTTTGAATTTGTACTTTTTGCTCATATAGTCCAGCGATGTATTTATTTTTTAGCTGCTCAAACTCAGCATTAGGAATATCAATCTCTTGCGTGACAGCTATATTCAAGTAATGGCTTATTTTTTTACTAAACTCAACTCTATCAATCGGCTTAGAGAGATGATCTGTAAAACCCAACTTAAGATACCGCTCAATTTCATGCTGCATAGTATTCGCGGTCAATGCCAAAATAGGCGCGCAGCACCCTGTCGCTTGTATAAAGGTCAAAGCTTGCTCGCCATCCATAACTGGCATTTGAATATCCATTAATATTAAATCGTAGTCATTCTCAAGCACAGCTTGCACCGCAAGTTGTCCATTTTCTACCGCGGTAACATTTAATCCCATACGTTCCAAAATACGCTGAATAAGTTTGCTATTATCAGAGTGGTCCTCCGCTAGCAATACATCCCCTTTTAAGTCTGTATTTACTTTTTCTGCGGCAGGCTCTTTAACTGGATTACTATTTGCTAGTTCTTCAAAACTATTTACCCAACGCGTGTTATCCGTTGTGAAAAGCCCTAAACTCAATGTAAATACCGTACCAGAGCCAACTTCACTCACTACCGAAATGTCACCATTGAGCTTATTTGCCAAATTTCGAGAGATATTCAAACCCAAGCCCGTTCCACCATATTTGCGTGATGTTGAAGAGTCAGCCTGATAAAATGCACTAAATAGCTCTTTTTGCTCCGTAGAAGTCATACCTATACCAGTATCAGTTACTGAAATCTTTAGCACATCGTCAGAACAAGAAACATCAATGGTTATTTTTCCTACAGTGGTAAATTTTAACGCATTTGACGTTAGGTTAAGCAATATCTGTCGTAATCGAGTTGGGTCAATGACAATATAATCAGGCAAAGGAAAGCGATATTTAAGCTCAAACTCTAAACCTTTATCTCTTATCTGTTTGCCTAATAAAGATTCAACATGGGCAATTGTCTTGAACAAATCAGACTCCATCAATTCAATTTCAAGTCGATTTGCCTCGATTTTTGACATATCTAATATGTCATTAATTAGGCCAAGTACATGACGTGAATTCTGTAATATCACATTAATCGCGTGATTTCGCTCTTGCGGAGTGATATCTCCGAGGATTATTCCATCTGCGTAACCAATGATTGATGTCATTGGCGTTCTAATTTCATGACTCATATTTGCTAAAAAGCGACTTTTTGACTCACTTGCATCTCTAAGTTGAGACGCCAACTGCTCTAACTCGTACGTACGTTTTAGCACTTTTGTTTCAAGGTTTTTATTAAGCTCTATATTTTCTTCGCTTGTTATACGGAATTTATCAGCAACCGCAAATGCTAATAACAACGCATCGAGTGCAGTACCAACGAGGCCTAAAAGATACAAATTGAGTGTAGAGGCTGGCAAAACACCTAAATTGGTTAAGTTTCCAATCATGTTGGGCACCATCATAGCGATATAAGCCAAGACAAAATATCGAGCAGGCTTAAAGCCATCAATTACTCGCAAGAAGCCGATATACATGCCCAAACATAGCGCACTACCGGTCATTATCGTGGCCCATAAAAAGCCAAACCCAGGAAACAAAATGCAAAAAGGCAGCCCTAAGGCTGACACAATACCAAGCCAAAATGAGGCGACCGATAAATTTGGACGCTCTTCTTTTAGCTTTAATAAACTATTGTAAAATAACACATTTGTGATTGGAGCTAGAGAGAAGCCAAGCCAATGGAGGTGAGCAGAATAAAACCCAAAGAGTTGATCAGAAATGTGGAAAAAATGACTCCAACTAAACACCCAAACGCCAGCAAATAACGCAAAATACAAATGCGTGGCATCTTTTGAACCTATATAAATCAATAAGTTGTATAGACCCAATATAATGCCCACGCTAAAACATAGGGTCATCAATAAGTTTTCTTTAATAACCAATTCATTAAAATCTTTAACTGGCTTAATCACCAGTTTTGTTGGTGTATAAAAAAACTCACTTTCAAAAGATGTGACTAAGTAGTAAGTCCTATTGGGTTTAAGTTCGATTGTATTACCGTAATGAAAAGCAAATTCATTGGGGTTTTGTCCGCCGGTAAAATAACGCTGAATCTCGCCATTATCACTGTATATTCGGCTTTCAATACTATCAACAACCGTGTTGTATGGGTACAAAACCAGTTTTTCTATGCTGGATTTATTGGTAATTTTTGTGACGAGCCAATAGCGCCCGGAAAAAAGTGCTCTAGAAGGCAAAGGCTGCAGATTACTTGCCCACCCTTCTATCATTTCAAAACTATCCGGAAAGCGAGTGTTTTCGGAGGAAATCAGTAATTGCGCATGATCGTGTAGATTGACGCCTTGCTTATCCAATGAATAATCAAAAACGTCTCCATAACAAAGGCTTGAAAAAATAAACCCACAAATTATGAGCAATTGTTTTAACATTAAATGCATATAATGCCTTGATATTTTTTGTGCTTATATGTGTCTATAAGCACAGCTACACTTCCATCCTTTTACCCTTTAAATCGCTAAAATCGATAACGTATATCAAGACCAACTCGGCGGCCTTCTCCTTTAAAGTCTTCAAGCATACCTAAAAAGTTCCTTAAATCGAACTTTAAGTTGCTGTATTCTTTGTCGAATAGATTCTTTGCCCAGATATTCGCTTGCCAACTCCCTGTATCCCAGCGCGTGTTAAATCGCCACAATGCAATACTATCTTGTTTCGCATAATCACTTTCAAGCTGATCAAAAAAGTATTCTGATTGATAATCCACTCCCAAAGTAGATGTAAACTCTCCAATATCATTGTTTGCAAAAACGTAGGTAATTGCGGCGTTAGTATTCCACTTTGATGTAAATGGTAATCGGTTGTCCGTCAACGATACGCCAAGGGGATCTACAAACTCTTCAAATTCGGCATGAGGTAAATAGCCAAGGCCAATTTGCACACTTAACCCCATATCAAAAGCGTAAAAAATGTCTGTTTCCGCCCCATAGATTTTGGATGCCCCCACGTTTTTTAACAGCTGAAGAGGTACAGCACCCGGCACCATTGAAGGCTGATTCATAAATACCTGTTGATCTTTATAATCGTAGTAAAATACCGCTGAGTTTACTCTTAAAGAGCCATCGCCAAATTTCAGCTTTGCACCTGCCTCATGGGCGCTTAGATGTTCAGTTCCATAATCTGCATCATTCGCTTGTTCGGGACTAGACAAATAGCCGCCATTGTATCCGCCACTTTTGGTACCGTTAGCAAAACTGTAATACAGCAACTTATTACTGTCCAAATTGTGATTTATAGCAAACTTACCTGACCAGCTACTATCATCATTGCTACCTTTAACATGGTAAAAAGGAAGTAGTACACCATCTAAATTATTAGGATCGAGTACCACATTGATACGCGATACAGAGTCGTAATCTACCGATTCATCGCTATACCTTAAGCCAAATGTTAATGTAGTATCAGTGCGCCACTGCCACTCATACTGAGCGAACAACGCAATAACACCATTGCGTATCTCATTATCATAAAAAAATGTGGCAGAATTTGCCCCATTAGGTGTGCCGCGCATGTCTCTACCAATATCATTATAATTATCTTGATAGAGCCGTTCTTGGAGCTGAAAAATCCCAGTGGTGAGATAGCCATTCTCATCATAGGCTTGATAACGTACCTCATTAGATAAAAGCTCTGCTTTTAAACCGAGGTTTCCTTCACATGTGCGCAAAGGAGACCCATCGCAATTAAAAGCATGCTCTCTATCTAGACGACTAAATGAGTTTATCCATATCAGCTGAGCATTATCAGTGAGTTGGTAGTCAATCTCAGCAGTCCATCCTTTGCCAATACTATGATGTGGTGAATCGTTATTTACATTCACAGCCCAAAAGTCATCGCTTCCATCATTAAAACCCGTGATGTCATTGCATCTTCCTTGGTTTGCTTTGTCTGGTGAACATATTCCACCAGTTTCAGGGTCAATTACACCAATATTGCCCACTGGCTGAACTATACCGTTCCAATGACTGTAATTTGCTTTCAAATACACACTGAAATCATCCCACTGAGCTAAATAACTCAGCCTTAAGTCTGATTGTTCCATGCCAGCTTCGGGTGCACTAGGATGCAAATTGTAGGATGTATAATCGTACTTTACATGATTTACAGCAAACCTGAGTGCCGATTCATCATTCACGCTGGCATTATAAAAACCTTGTACTTTTGACCATTCATCAGTACCAATACCAACTTCAACTTCTCCATAGTTACCCGAATCAGGGCGTTTGCTTCTTATCAGCACCGCCCCGCCTGTACTGTTTCGTCCAAATAAAGTGCCTTGCGGTCCTTTTAGTACCTCTACTTGCTCTACATCAAAGAAATTTACAAGCTGGTTATTTGCTGAACCTACTGAGACCCCGTCAACGTACATGGCAACAGGTGACGTATTCGCGGTGTTATAATCTAATAAGCCAACTCCGCGAATATTAATCGCCGGCGGAGTTCCTTCAGCCGCATTTTGGCTCACTTTCATGTTGGTTACAAAACTCCCCAACTCAGTCGTATCTTTTACACCAGAATGACGCATAACACTGCCTTTAATTGGCGTAATAGCAATACTCACCTCATCAATCGATTGCACTCTTTTTTGTGCATAGACCTCTATAACTTCAATGGGTTGTTCGTCTAATGCTATGCAGGGCTTTAAGAAAGCTCCGCAAACGGTAGCACTGACGAGGCTAAGCGAGAGAGATTGTTTCATATCCTTACTCTTTTATTACATATCATTAAGTTAGTGAACACGAGTATAGTTCATTAACAGATCCTCCACCAAAATTATGAGAGGTACATATAATTTTTCCTACGCTCCATCGGGTTCAAAACCATCCTCGCCACTAATTTTCTCAGGCAAACCACATAACGCTCTTGAAGTTTGCATACCGGCCATCACGGCAGCCTCAACACATCCCGCATTTACCCCCGTACGAATCCAATCTCCGGTAAGGTATAAGTTTGCAAACATAGAGCCATCTGTTGCTAATCTGTATTGGCTACTTCCCGTTACAGATAAAACGTAACGCTCACTTGGGTCAACATTTACTCTCCAATACTGACTATCAAACCGTTGTTCACCAATTTGTCCACTAGGCGCGTATAAAACAGACCAATCAAATTGTTGGTCGCTATAGGCGTTTGGCCACAAAGGTTGCATCTCATTTTTTAGCTTATTTAGTGCATTAGTTTTAACTTTAGCTTTTTGTTCATGGGGAAAACTATAGTTCGTTTGAGGTGGGTAGTCGTCACAGCCAAATGCGCTACAAAAATAAGCGATATTGCTTGGCCCATTACTTGGCCAATCTTCTACACCGATTAAATTAGACATCGCAGCCCAAGTGTCAAATGGCTGTGAGAAACCACTTAGAATTGGTCTTTCTTCGCTCTCTGGTGAATAATTAAAGCCAAGCTGTTCATCTGTTTTGTTCAACCACACTTGAAATGCTTGCGTTGCCACAGTTTGCACTTTTGTAGCTTGATCATTTAATTTTTCATCGATCAATAATAGTTTTGGACATAAATGCTCTAAAGACGCCACAGAGATACCGAATATGACTTTGTCAAAGTCTATCCCTCTTTGTAACGTTTTCGTTGGTAAAGGCTCACCAAATTGCGCTTGATACACTTTAGACCAATCAGACCAGAACGATTCCAAATTAATATTATGTTGTTTAATTAGCTGTGCCTGTTCAGGTAATATTTGCTCTAAAAGTGGCTTGTCTGGCCAACATGGCAAGCCTTTTACAAACACAAACGGCTGATAAACCTCATCAACCAAGGTAACTTGCTGGGTTATTTTGATTTGTTCTACGATATGATTTCCCTGTAGATCAGTGCTTGGAATCAATTCATCAATCTGATTAAAAAATTCAAATTTCACGCCTCGGCTTTTTAATAGCTCATAAATAGGCGCGAAAATAACATCCCCCATACCTGCTTGCATTTTCCACATCACGCCACCACGATAGCAAAGCATTATGCGTAGCATTGCAAGCGTTGCGACTCCAGCCTCTACATCACCTTTTTCAAAATTTCCGTCAATATAGCCAAATACTAGATCATAAAAACCCCTGACTGGCGCCGATTCTACGGTGTAGTCTTTATTTGCTCCATTTTTTGAAAGCCACGCTTTAAAATCTATATTGTTGATGGAGGCAAAACCTTTAGAGAACACTTTGTCTTTGATAAGGCCAATTAGCACTGCGATCCCTAAGTCTGCGCATACGTAGGCTCTGCGAATATTGGGGTTATCATCCAACAATTCTATGGCTTCGCTATTTAGCCAACGTTTCAGTTTACGTACCAAATACCACACCACTAAGCGGTCCTTTGAGTTACTTAAATCTTTATCTGTAGCTCTTAGGTTAACCAGCCTATGTAACTGTTGAGAGAGCATGGATGGCGTAGACCATATTTCTCTTAATTCGTCGTGGGCGCTTTCAAAAAAATCTTCTACGTCATCTTCGACATCATCAACTGCTTGGCGAACCTGGTTTGCTAAATGTTGAAGTAAGCTTCTGTCTCGTCGCTTTGTAGTCTGCAGTTTTGTTTGTTTATGATGCAGAGATATTTCTTCTTCTAAGGTGCCGATGAATTTTCTTAGCCAAGCAACCGCCATTTCAATTAATTGCCAAAAATGTAAATCTAACGTGCCATTTGCAGGGTTCCCCTCAAGAACAGGAAAGTCTATTGGCCATGTCTCCCATTCATTATCAATATACTCCTGCAACACCACAAAGCTATGCGGCTTAAACGCATCTTGCCAGGTGCTCAATGGCATGTCACTGGGTCGATTTAACTTGTTGTAAACATTTTCAATGGCTCTAAATGAATTTACATATGCCCCAAACCAAACATGCAATCCATGCTCTTCAATACGCTCTCCCATTTGCGCATTTCTACCACTGGCTCCTTTACCACCTAGTCGCCATCCTAACTGATAAACGGTAATATCGTACTTCTGTTGCCAGTTTTCTTGCTCAGTTAAATAGACTGCTGCGGTCATAGCGGAGACACCACCGCCAAGTATCGCGATTTTTTCCTGACTCATAATTCAATTCCTTGCAGTTTTAAAGCTATGCGCCACTTACTATTTCGTAAGCACCATCTTGATCAAAGTCCATACATACATAATAAGGAAGCGTTGCTACCTGCTCGCCTATATCAATTCCAAACATGTCGTTTAAAGGAAAAGCATCTAAGCGATTAATTGTGACTTTGAACTCATCCTTTAAAAAGCCCATTTTATGAATTTGTTTAATTTCTGAAGGAGAATGAACAACCGCCTTATAAACCGCATTTTCTGCAAAACCATCAGGAAATTGCTTGAATAAAATCTGGTCCATTTGTGGGTGTGTAAAGCCTGATAAGAATTGCTTTAATAAGTCAGCACTTATATGAATATCATCACTACTAGAGTGTAATAACTCAGCAACTTCATGACCGATTTCAAACAACTCTTCAAACCAGCTGTCGTGATCAGCTTGTCTCTCTATACTGAGCAGTTCGTGCCAAGCCATTTTTGTATCTGTACTAAACGGGTTGAACGTTTCCATGCTCATAGAAAAATGATCGGCTTGTTTGTATGAATCAGGCATCACATAACGGCACTGATATTTATTGTAGCCCCACGTTTCTCGGCCATTTATCAATGCATTAATATTGTTCACAGTGATAAACGCAGGGTACCAATAAAGGTGCGTCATTTTATTCGTTGTGCTATCAACTTGTGCAATTGGCAGCCAAATTATTATGTCTGTTTCTTGCATCCAGCCATAACTTTTATATGGCTCTACCTTAGAGGCAATATTTTCAATATCAGTAAATGTCAGTAAGCAATAAGATGATAGAGCTTTGAAGCTAAACTCCGTGTTTGGGACACTGTTGAGGGTCTGATCAACATAGTTTTGAATTGAGACATACGTTCCCTTTATAAAAAAACCATACATCATAGCGTTAATCATTCTACAGGGAGGTTTTGCAATTGGGTTACCAAAAAAGTGTTGATATGTGCCGTATTGCGCTTCGCTCATAATCTATTTCCTTAGCATTTAGAGTTAATCCACTTCTATCTGCTCCTGTTCAAGCGACTGCTGAAGTGTCACGATTTGTTGTTCACACAAATGAGTATAGTGAAGGTATGCATATTTGTTGAACTGATTTGAAAGTGCATTCATAAACCCATGACTGTAGCGCGTGCGAGTGCAATTAACCCAAGGTATTCTCTTCAATGTTTGAATAACCGGTGTCAATTCAAAGTGCGGCTCTTGATGCGGAAATAACAAGTCAACGGGACATTTAGGGTGAATATGTAAATAGTTTCTGATCTGACCGGGATAAAAACCGATTAGTTTGTGTGGTGGTCTACCTTTAATTTTTGCCATAGCACGCCATGCTGCAACCGCCCCGGCGCTGAAGCCTATAACCAAATCAGGGTTATGGGCTGCAATAAATTTTTCAACTTTAGCCATATAACCATCATGGCCAATTGTATTTACGAAATGATCATAGATAAGTGATTCATCTTTTTGTCTAACCGGCTGTTTACTCGTATAAGGTGAGCAAATAACCACGCTACCAGTTAACTCATTTGCGAAGGCATCCAAATTTGCAGTATGCCCATAAATATCACTAATTATTAGCGTTACCATAGAGTCTTTCCTTTTTATAAATTGGTATTGCTTTGATATGTAACACCATCCCCCATTATAAATTACTACTCTTATGGTGTATATCAGTAGTTGCATGCTCTAAACTTGCGGATTTCCTTTCTCTTTATAAGAACGTACAACACTGCTTTTTGCTTGCAGGCTGGTTTAATAAATTTAGCAGTGAACACAGTAATGTAAAACTTTTAAATCAATTTATTTACATTCATGTAAAGTTTACGTTTTGTACATTTGCTACACTCATACTTCAGTGAACCGTTAGGTGAGCAAATGCTACGACTTTGCATTTTGATATTGCTATTACAATCTTTCACCAGTCTTGCTAAAAGTATCACTTGGATATATTTAGACTTTGCGCCTTATTACATTTTAGAAGGCGCTAAAAAGGGATTAGGTAGGGATGAGCAAGTAATTAAACTATTGGGTGATGCATTACCCCATTATGAGTTTAAATATATCAATATGCCTGCTAGCCGCGCAATACATGAACTATCTACTACAAAACAGCTTTACTGCATGATATCCCTATTCAAAACACCAAAGCGTGCGCAGCACATAGACTATACAGAAGAAAGCTCGACAATTGGATTATCTCCATCACTGGCCATTCGCCGTAGTACTTTGAAAAGACTTAATTTAGAGCTAGGTGAGCAAGTGTCAATGAAAACACTTATTCATCGCCATCAGCTAACACTTGGTATATCCGCAAGTCGTTCATTTGGCAGTGCGCTCGATAGCATTATCAATACTATTCCACCTGATCAGCTAGTATCTCGTCCAGGTAAAGACCCGTTGCAAAGCCTTACAAAAATGCTGCTAAAAAAGCGAGTAGACATAATACTTGGTTATCCCAGTGAACATTACCATATGCACCAATTGTTAGACAGCGACTACCAATTATCACAACTTACAATTCAAGAGACGGATACCTTTGCACAAGGTTACATTGGCTGCACAAAAAAAGCACATACACCTGAGTTGATCTCTGAGCTCAACATGGCCCTAAAAAAAGTAAAAGCATCACACTCTTTTAGAAATGTGATGCTTTACTGGCTGCCCACAGAGTTACAACCAACACTTACGAGTAAATTAATACAAACCCGAACAAACATATCTGGTGGATAAGTTAATTACGATAAAAATAACTCGACTTTTCCAGCGAAATATCTGCGTTTTCCATTGCATTCACAACAAATGTGACTTGTTGTGTTTTTCTATCAAGCAAATTCCCGTCAATGCTAACAGTGATCGGAACCAGTAACATTTCTCCCGCTGACACTTTAATGGTATTCGGTGAGTTTAGTGTAGCGCCCTCAAGGCCTTTCAGGCTTACTGCATAATGCAAGTCTTGCTGCGTTTTGTTTATTATGCTTAGTGTATACGGGTTTTCTACAGTGCCCTCGAAATTTACTCTATATAGGGCGTTTCTATCTCTGATCACTGATACTTCAAGCGGTGTACGCTGCATTAACCAACCTGCCATTAGCATAAGCACCAGCACGGTTAAGGACGCATAACCAATTAACTTTAGCCTAAACGGGTTTGTCTTTTCGTTTGCCTGCTGACGTTCACTTTGATACTTTATTAACCCCTTCTGATAGCCAAACTTGTCCATGGTTTGGTCGCACGCGTCAATACATAACCCGCAGTTAATACACTCATATTGCAGTCCATTTCGTATATCAATCCCTGCCGGACAAACTTCAACACACAAGTTGCAATCAACACAATCACCTAACCCCAGCGCTTTAGGGTTATCTTTGCGCTTTCTGCGACCTCGTTGCTCCCCACGTTTTGAATCATAAGTCACCAATAGGGTGTCTTTATCGAACATAACGGATTGAAAACGCGAGTATGGGCATGCCACCGTACACATTTTTTCTCGTAAAAAACCGGCATTGCCATAAGTACACAAAGCAAACAAAAACACCCAAAAACTCACTAAACCAGACCATTCAAGAGCAAACATTTGTGTATATAGGACATGTACTGGTACAAAATAAGCCATAAATGAAGTGGCTGTAAGCAAAGAAATTACTAACCAAAGGCTATGTTTAACGAATTTCTTTTGTACCTTAGCAAAATGCCAAGGACCTTTATCTAGCTTTATGCGTTGATTGCGAGTTCCTTCAATACGATGCTCAACCCAGGTAAACATGAGCATCCAAACAGTTTGTGGACACATAAAGCCACACCAAACCCGGCCCAGCCAATTTGTTACAAAAAACAGTGCAAAGGCACCTGCCATAAATATTCCAGCTAAGACCATAAAATCTTGTGGCAGAAAAGTAGTACCAAATATCCTAAACTGTTGGTGCGCCACATCAAATAAAATAGCTTGCTTGCCTTGATAACTTATCCATGGCAGCCCAATAAAAGCGAGCATTAACAGCCAACTTAAATATCGCCTGATATTTTGAAAATACCCTTTTTGCTCTCGAATATAAATGGGACCGGGTTGTTTATACGGCTTAATAATTAAATCTTCGTCTTTAAAATCAAACTTCATAATTAATCTACTTGCATTTTGCTGAATATCACGCAACAGCATTTGCAACTTTCAGACCAAACTGAAATCTCAACTAATCATCTGATTTTAAAAAGAAAAAAATTTTCCAAAGCCCGTAAATTCGTGATATATCACGACACAACGTTATATATCACGATTTTTTCTTTGAATGCCCAGCTTTTTCATTTTAGATCGCAATGTGCTTTCATTCAGGCCAAGCTTAGATGCAGCGCCTCTAGGACCTGCCACCTGCCACATGCAAGCTTCCAGTACCCGTGTTATATGCTTTTTTTGTGCGGCGTCTAGCGTTAAGTCATCCTTATGACCTGACTGGAGAACTTTATGAGCTGGAGATAACGGCTGAGATAACTGCAAAAGTCGCGTTGTACTGAGTATCGCTTCACGCTCTAACACATTTTGCAACTCTCGAATATTACCCGGCCAATCATACTCTTTTAATTGCTCAACAGTGCTATTTGAGACCCCTTCGAGCTGTTTACCGAGGCGCTTATTAAGCTGTTTGATAATATTGGTACAAAGCATAGGAATATCTTCTTTACGCTCCCTAAGGGCGGGTACGGTTATAGGAAAAACATTCAAGCGGTAATACAGATCCATTCGAAAAAGTCCTTGTTCAACCATTTTCCACAGATCACGGTTAGTGGCAGCAATAACACGTATATCCACTGAAATTGTGTGGCTAGCACCTACTCTCTCAAACTCTTGTTCTTGCAACACGCGTAATAGCTTACTTTGAGCTTCCAGTGGCAGCTCACCAACTTCATCTAAAAATAACGTGCCTTTATTAGCTAGTTCAAAGCGCCCTTTTCGTCTTTCATTCGCTCCGGTGAAGGCCCCTTTTTCATGACCAAACAGTTCAGATTCAAGTAGGCTCGGTGTAAACGCTGCACAATTCACTTTCACAAAAGGCTGTTGGTTTCTATCACTTAATCGGTGTAAATTTCTAGCAACCAACTCTTTTCCCGTACCATTTTCTCCAAGGATCAACACGGTACTCGCTGTTTGACCAACCAGTTCAATTTGCGACAACATGGTTTTGAAAATATGACTGCTACCCACTAAACCAGAATCTTGCCAATCTTCATTGAGTTCTGACAATAGGTAAGCATTTTCATCTTTTAACTGTTCACTCAACAATTGCACTTGCTCTAGGGCCGAGCGCAAGGCACGCTCTGTTTCCTGTTGTTTTGAAATATCCCTAAATATAGCGACTGCGCCAATGAGTTTACCTTGCCGATACACTGGCGTAGATGTGTATTCTACGGCAAAACTACTACCATCTTTACGCCAGAATACTTCGTTTTTAACATGTCGACGCTTACCATCAAACATCGTGCAGTATATCTGGCATTCATCGGCTGGATATGGTGTGCCATCAGCATGGCTATGATGGTGGTATTGATGTATTTTTTTACCCAATAACTCTTTTGCTTGCCATCCCGTCATACGCTCTGCAGCTGGATTTATAAATACCGCATTACCGGATAAATCAAAACCATAAACCCCCTCACCCACAGCATTGAGCAATAGTTCGGGATCCCCCAAGAAATGATTAACCATATCAGCCATAATTTACCTCGCGAAATATCGCGAGAACTATAACACAACAAAATAATCATTAAAGCCCAGTTATAAACATAGCTGTCGATATTCTGCCAATGTCTTTCCGTATTGTTCTTTAAAAACTCGATTGAAAGACCCTAAATCTTGGTAACCAACTTGCCAGGCTACCTGAGTGACATTCATACGCGTTGTGCGTAACAACTGCTTGGCCTTTTCTAATCTTGCAAGGCGTACATACTGAGATGGAGAAAGACCTATTTGCTTTTGAAAACGACGAATTAAGGTTCTTTCACTCACACTTAAGTGCGCTGCTAGCGACCCTAAGGTTAACGTGTCATTCAAGTTATTTTTTATATAACTTTGCAGAGACAGAAGCCTATCGTCTTGATGTAATTCAAATGCACCAATGCGCATATATGAATTTTGAGTTTCTGACAATTTAGGAATAGCCAACCATGACGATAACTCCTCTTCTAACTGCGCACCGCAGGTTTGATTTATAAGATGGGCCATCATGGAGAAATAACATTGAGCTGCGCCAGACGTTAACACTTTACCATCCTGCAGGTAGACCTTTTCTTGGCTCACTTTGAGTTGAGGAAAATAACGCTGATAAAACGATTTAAGCCACCAGCTGCTTGTTACACGATAATCATCCAAAAACCCACTCACGGCTAAATAACTTACAGATGTGCAGGTTGCAATTACATGCTCGCTTTGACGGGCCAACGCCATAATATGCTGGGCTAACGGCCTATAAGCTTGACAATCACGCCAAAGTTTTTGATGACCCTGAAATTGACTTCCAACCCAAAGTAAAACGTCGACCTTTTCTAGATCTTCTAATTTTTTGTCACAGGGTAAAGTCAGCCCTTGACTGGTGGTTACCTGTTCACTATGAACACCAACTAAAAACCAGCTAAATACTTTCTTGTTACTAAGAATATTTGCCACATTTAGAATATCAATTACGCCTGTAATGCCTGTAGCTAAGGCATTTTCAGGGCAAATAATAGCCACCTGATACACTTGTCAGTTTTACCTTTTATATTGTCATTTATGCCACATTAGCTTTTAATCGCTTTGCGGTAAAGTAGTTTTAGCTAACAACATAAGGGGCTAAAACATGTGGGTTCACTATCCAATTCTATTTTTAATTGCACAAATGTGCATCCTATGGCTAATGACTTTGGGGTTACGAATAACTGCATATAAAGCTAACGAAATAAAAATTAAAGATATCAAGTTTGTGCAAAAAGACAGCTTTCCTAAAACGGTTGCACTTGTTGGCAACAGCTACGACAACCAGTTTCAACAGTCATCATTATTTATCGTACTGCTGTGCTTGCTCAATCAACAGGGTTTAGAAGGACATTTTTGGTATGTAACTAGTACGTTCTTTGTACTGGGCCGCTATTGGCATTGTTTTGAACATATAGCAGGGAGAAACCTACTGTTAAGGATCATCGCATTTTCGTTGACAACAAGTTGCTTTTTTATCGCCTGGTTTGGCTATTTATATACTAACTTAACTGGCAACCCTCTACCATAACTCGCCAAAGTTTAGCTTTACTCATGCTGGTTTATAAAAGGACTTTTAGACCAGCAATAAACAATGATAAAATTACCCTTTGCTCACCACAAATTGATTAGGCACAATTTTTGGACACTTCTACTTATATTCCAAACTCATTTATAGATGATGTTAAAACTTATATTCCCGAGCATTTATCGATAGATGATTTTATTCGCGCTTGCCAACGTCCACTAAGGCGCTCAGTAAGAGTTAATACCTTAAAAATGTCAGTCGACGAATTTAAAGTTTATTGTCAACAAAATAACTGGCTGATAGATCCGGTTCCTTGGTGTAGCAGCGGTTTTTGGCTTACACGCCCACAAAGTGAAGAGAAGAACTTGCCAATTGGTAATACCGAGCTGCACCTAAGTGGCTGTATCTACGTTCAAGAAGCCAGTTCAATGTTGCCACCAGAAGCACTGTGTAATGCAATGAGTGATAGTAAATTTGTATTAGATATGGCAGCGGCTCCTGGCTCAAAAACAACGCAATTAGCTGCAATGATGAATGGTAATGGAGTATTGGTTGCCAATGAACTTTCATCATCGCGAGTTAAAGTACTGGCTGCAAATATCAAACGCATGGGCGTGTCAAACTGCGTATTATCCCACTTTAATGGCAATATCTTTGGCGATTATATGTTTGAGTGTTTTGATAGCATATTACTTGATGCGCCATGCTCAGGTGAAGGTACAGTTAGAAAAGACCCAGACGCACTTAAAAATTGGTCTATCGAGTCAAATGTAGAAATTGCGCAAGTACAAAAACAACTTATTCGCAGTGCATTTTACGCATTAAAGCCTG
This sequence comes from Pseudoalteromonas sp. A25, assembly GCF_009176705.1. Taxonomy (NCBI): domain Bacteria; kingdom Pseudomonadati; phylum Pseudomonadota; class Gammaproteobacteria; order Alteromonadales; family Pseudoalteromonadaceae; genus Pseudoalteromonas; species Pseudoalteromonas sp. A25. The sequence goes on from NZ_AP021846.1 coordinate 2,094,282, forward strand.
GCGGTACTTTGGTTTACTCAACATGTACGCTTACCCCACTTGAAAACCAACAAGTATGTCAGTATTTGTTAGAACAATTTGCAGATCATATTGAGATTGCGCCCTTGAATGACCTTTTCCCAGGCGCTGAAAACGCGCTAACTGAGCAGGGTTTTTTACATGTATGGCCGCAAATTTATGACAGCGAGGGGTTTTTTATTGCGCGTTTTAAAAAAACCAGCTCAAAAGACCATACCGAACAACAAATCAAAAAAGGGGCTTTTCCGTTTTCTCCTGCTCCTAATAAGCTGCAAAATGAGTTTAAAGCACACATCAAAAAGCACTTTGGAATACAGTCATTAACTGGGCAGTTAATGACTAGAGATAAAGAACTCTGGCTATTTCCTGATGGTATGGAAGCTATCGAAAATAAAATTAAGTACGCTCGACTAGGTATTCAACTGGGCACCACCCATAAAAATGGAGTGCGCTTAGAGCACGAGTTTGCCACTGCACTTGGTAAATTTGCAACATCGAACACTTATGCAATGGATAAGCAACAAGCACAAGACTATTTTCAAGGGAAAGATATTCGCCTTACAACACCTGTAACACAGCTTGGTGAAGTGATATTAACACTTTGTGATGCCCCCGTCGGTTTAGGCAAATGGCAGAAAAACAAAATCAAAAATAGTTTACCGCGAGATTTAGTTAGTAATGCACAGTTGATAACTTGGGTATAACTTGGAGATATCTTTCACTTATTTTTAGATTAAATAAGCATATAAAGCATAATTGACTGTTTTTCAAACACTTTAAATATGTTGCATATGTTTGTAAGTTTTATGAATAGTTAACTACACTTAAATTACTTTCTACTTCTCCCTAGTAATTAGAAGGTGTTTTAAGTAACGCATTGGCTCCTCAGAGCCATCCCCTAAACCCAGAGCATCCCTTTGCTCTGGGTCTTTTTTTGCTTAATATTTATACCAGCGTTCACTGAGGCCGTTGACGACAAATCGGTCTTAAAAATCGTAACATTGCATTTAAACCCACAGACGTACTTCTTACATCTGTACTTGATGGAAACGGCCCACCATGATTCATGGACGCACACACCTCAACCCCCGTCGGCATTTGGTTTTCTATCAAACGACCCACCTTGTACTGTAACGCCTCGATTATTTGCGCGTTCTTTGCAAAATCTTCATTGCTGCCATGTATTGAAGCGGTGAGTTGCCCTTCTAATGAATCAATCAGTTGCTTCAGCTGCTGCGAGTCATCGTATTTGACCATCATGACAGCAGGACCAAAAACCTCTTCATGTAATTGGCTATTTTCCATATAGGTAGCAGCATCAGTGCAAAATAGATGCGCATTTGCATGAAAATCTTGCTCAAGCTTACCTTGCGCGAGCAAGCTCACACCTTGAGTATGCTTAAACACGTCAATACCTTGTTTGAAGCTAGTTACAATATTGGGTGACAACAACGTATCAGAAGTACTTTTTGACAGTTGCTCAATCGACTCTTCGATCAGCTCGTGTGCATCACTGGGCACTAGCCACAAACCAGGGCTCGTACAAAATTGACCATTTCCCATAAGCATTGATTGACACAATGCTTGGGCCAGCTCTTTGCCATGTTGTGCCGCTTTTTGTGCAAACACGACCTGAGGGTTTGTGCTACCCAGCTCACCATAAAACGGAATTACTTCTTTTCTTTTAGCAATGGTATCCATGAGCTTTTGTGCAACCCCAAAGCTCCCTGTGAAACCAACAGCTTTAATAGAGTCTGCAGCAACCAGTTGATGGGAAATACCATAACCTTTTGCTTGGATCATAGAAAACACCCCTTTCGGCATGCCAGTTTTCACGATGGCTTTATCTATCGCACGCGTCATTAGCTCACTGGTTGCAGGGTGTGCAGTATGGCTTTTCATCACCACCGGGCACCCGGCGGCTAAAGCGGCTGCGGTATCCCCCCCTAGCGTTGAAAATGCATATGGAAAGTTTGAAGCACCAAAAACGGCAACCACTCCGACTGGCAGATAGCTTAAATGCGTGTGAGGTTTAGCCTGTGGCGTTCTGTGTGCGTCAGCTGCATCTTCAATATCTAGATCTAACAAGCCGTTTTTACATTGCTCCAAACTCTGAGCAAATGCTCTTAGCTGATTAATGGTACGACCGCGCTCACCTTGCAATCTTGCAAACGGCAAATTGGTTTCTTGATGTGTTACTTCTAAAAGTTGCTCACCCAGCGCTTCTATTTCATCTGCAATAGCATATAAAAATGTTGCTCGCTCGGCTGGACTTGTTTGACGGTAGTCTATAAATGCTTGTTCAGCTGCACTCACAGCCTGCCCTAACATCTGCTCTGTAGCCTCATAAATCGGGCTACTAAGAGGCTGATTTAGTTTAGGCGAAAAGCCAAAAAACTTATTTGCGCCTTCGGCGATACACCACTGCCCTGCGATGTAGCTTGCTCCGCTGATCTGCATAACTCACTCCTATTGTGTATTTATTAAATAACTTGAAAGCCAAATGCATATGGGTCATCGTCATCCACCGTGATATTGCTGGTGCCAGTAACTTTTGACCACCCTCTAATACTGGGTAAAATTGCCGCTTTTGTGGCAACTTCAGTTACACCTTCAATGCAGCCAACAAACTGGCTACCGATGTAGCTTTCATGTACAAACTCTTCTCCGACGTCTAACAACCCTTTTGCAAACAGCTGTGCCATGCGTGCACTGGTGCCCGTTCCACATGGAGAACGATCAATTGCCTTGTCGCCGTAAAACACTGCGTTTGCTGCGCTGGAGTTTTGTTGCTTAGGCTGTCCTGTCCAAAGGACATGAGAAGCACCTTTAACCGTTGCATCTAAAGGATGAACGCACGAAAGTTGCTGATTAATTGTTTGTCTTACTATTGGACTGTATTTGAGGATTTGACTGGCCGTCCATTTATCAATACCAGGGAAGTTTTCTTGTGGCTCAACAATAATGTAAAAATTTCCACCATAAGATATATCGACCATCAATTGACCTAACTCTGGCACCTCAATGCTGATGTTTTCATAGGCTAAAAAAGCCGGCACATTGAATAATTTAACCCACTCTACTTTGCCGTTTTGCATTTGATAATTAACGTTCACACGTCCTGCAGGCGTATCAAGCTTAAGTAGCCCATGCTTATTTGCTTGAATTAAACCATGCTCAAGTGCAAAGGTAATGGTGCCGATAGTGCCATGGCCGCACATAGGTAAGCACCCTGAGGTTTCTACAAATAAAATGCTTACATCACCATCAGGCGTGCTTGGTGGATAAATAAATGAACCTGACATCATGTCATGACCTCTTGGCTCAAACATTAAGGCTTGTCGGATCCAGTCATATTCAGCCATAAAATGCTGCCGCTTTTCACTCATGGTGTCACCCCTTAGATTGGGGTGACCGCTGGTGATTAAGCGCACAGGGTTACCACAGGTGTGGCCATCAATACATGAAAATGTCCCTTTGCGCATAAGCTTAATCCAAATTAAATTTGCTTAAATCGATGCGATTACTCATCGCTTCGTCATACAAACGGCTGACCATGGCTTTTTGCTCTTCGGGCAGGCTCAAACGTGGCGCACGCGTTACTTCTGAGCCTCTGCCTGCCAACTGCTCGGCGTATTTTATACACTGCACCAGTGTTGGGATTGTATCCAAACGCAATAAAGGTAAGAACCAACGCCAGATCTCTTTGGCTTCTTCATAGCGACCTTGTCGAGCCAGCTCATAAATAGCCACTGACTCTTTGGGGAATACATTAGTAAGTCCCGAGATCCACCCAGTTGCCCCAAGCATCAAGCTTTCTAGCGCAATATCGTCAACACCACCAAAAATAGTAAAACGTTGACCAAATGCGCTTTGCAGCTCAGTAATACGGCGCGTATCTTCAGTGGCTTCTTTGATCGCCACAATATTTTCCTCATTCGCCAGTACCTTCATACCTTCAATCGATACATCTACGCCATACGTAATTGGGTTGTTATAAATCATAACTGGCAACGACATACTGCGAGCTACTTGCTGATAATGATAAATCGCTTCACGCTCAGTTGAGCGATACACCATCCCTGGGAGTACCATTAAGCCATCAATGCCTATTTTCTCGGCATCTTGGCAAAACTCTATAGCAAACTGTGTGGTCGTCTCTGCAACACCAGTTAGTAAAGGAACACGCCCTGCAACCACCTCTTTAGCTGCTTTAAGTACATCGCGTTTTTCTTCATATCTTAAAGAGCAGTTCTCACCCACAGTACCCAGAACAATGATGCCGTGTACGCCTTCATTAATAAGTGCATCAATCATGCCCTTAGTTGTTTCAAAATTAATGCTGCCGTCGTCATTAAATTGGGTTGTTACTGCTGGGTACACCCCTTGCCAATCGATCATTTTATTTTTTCCTCATTGGTTTTTGTGTTTACCATCTTAGGTATATTGTATACAATAATCAATATCCAAATATAAAATTTATTTCCCTTAACTCCTCTAAAATTTAGAGTTAGGTTCTATCAAGCTGATTTTTATAAGATTTTGGCATTTATTTATAGCCAAAAAAATGACCATTTGGGTTAAAACTTAAACATGCAATTTGGCTGATTTTAGAATCAAGTAGCCAAAAATTTTTAATCACAGGAAAAGTGCATGACAAAACAACAACAAAAAAAAATTGCAGTGATCGGTGCAGGCATTATTGGTCTTTGTGTGGCCAAACAATTGCGTGATAAAGGCTATCAAGTGTCTTTGTTTGATAATGAAGGGATAGCACAGCGCTGCTCCAAAGGTAATGCTGGTCACTTTGCTACCGAGCAAGTGTTTCCTTTGGCAAATAAAAAGTTAATACCAAAGTTGCCGAGCATGTTATTTAACCCCCGTGGGGCGCTATCTATTAAACCCAGCTATGCACTTAAAATGCTCCCTTGGTTTTGCCGCTTTTTACTTAATATGCGAACTAAAACATTTAAGGCACATACACAAGCCATCAGAGCACTCAATGAACTTGCTTTGCCTGCATATGAAGCACTATTAGCGGGCAGTAATTACAAAAGTTTATTGACGAAAAATGGCTCGTTACTCACTTTTGAGCACACCAAGAAAAGAGATATAAAAAAGATGTATCTCGATTTTAAAGCACACAATGTGTCTGTAACTTGGCTTGATAAAAAGGCATTAAGACAGCTTGAACCTAATATCAGTGATAGCGTAACTGAAGCGCTGTTTTTCCACGATGTTGGGCATACTATTGACCCTTACAGCTTATGTATGCTCATTTTTAACCTGTATAAAGAACAAGGTGGCGAGTATAAACAAGAAAATGTCACCGATATAACTTCACGCTCTAGCGAACCAATTGTATATACAACTCTGGGGCAAGCTCACTCTTTCGACAAAGTAGTTGTATGTACAGGTGCCTGGAGTAAACCACTGGCCAAAAAGCTTGGCCTTAACGTGCCACTGGATACCGAACGTGGCTATCACGCCATGATCGATATGCATGACATTTTGTCGCGTCCAGTTGCATCTGCCGAGCGGCAGTTTATTATCACTCCCATGCAGCAAGGTCTACGCTTGGCTGGCACCGTAGAATTTGCAGGGCTAGATGCACCGAAGCGCGTATCGCGCGCAATGATGTTATTGGACCATGCAAAAAACCTTATAACAAATATAGAACACGGTCAGATCTCGCAGACTTGGATGGGGTGTCGCCCTTCGCTACCAGATTCATTACCAGTGATAGGCACTGCGCCTGATAATAAAAACATACTTTTTGCGTTTGGCCATCAACATTTAGGCCTCACACAAGGCGCGATCACCGCAAAGCTGATTGCTCAGCTATGTCAAGACGAGCAACCCTCGCTTGACCTAACCCCCTATAGAATTGATAGATTTTAGGAGCAAACATGACGACATATGGTATAGGTACACATTCACAACAACAAGCCCTTGATACACTCGAAAACATGACCCTTGGGGTCAAGCCCATTACATATCAAGAGTACGAACAACGTATCGAAAAAGCTCAGCGCTACATGCAACACCATGGCATAGATGCTATTTACCTAAATGCTGGTACTAACCTTAAATATTTTACCGGCATGCAATGGTATGCAAGCGAGCGATTAGTTGGTGCGATCTTGCCAGCAAATGGCACTGTGGAATTTATAGCGCCAACTTTTGAAATTGGCTCGTTACTCGATTATCAAGTAATTGAAGGTCCTATTAATGACTGGCAAGAACATGAATGCCCTTACGCATTGGTTGCTAAAGTGCTTGCAAAGATGGGGATAAACGAGCAAGCAACTATTGGCATAGACGAAAGCACCGCTTTTTTTGTTGCCGATGGAATAGCCAAAGCCGCACCCTCTTTACGCCTGGTAAACGCCAAAGACGTCACAGCCCATTGTCGAATGCATAAATCTGATAGCGAGTTAGCGCTAATACAAAGGGCTATGGACATGACGCTCGCCGTGCATAAAGCCACTGCAAGCATGCTTTATGAAGGCATAACCACCACAGAAGTTGAAGCTTTCATTAATAAAGCTCATAAAAAAGTTGGCGCTACAGGCAATTACTTTTGCATTGTATTATTTGGTAAAGCGAGCTCTTTTCCACATGGGGTTAAAGAACCTCAGGTACTCAAAAATGGGGATGTTGTACTGGTAGATACGGGTTGTAAACTGGAAGGCTATTTATCTGATATCACGCGTACCTATGTATTTGGTCAAGCGACAGAGCACCAACGCAGTATGTGGCAACACGAAAAAAATGCCCAGATAGCGGCTTTTGAAGCTGCAAAAATAGGTGCGACCTGCGGTGATGTTGACCATGCCGCACGCACTTACTTGGCAAACCAAGGGTTAGGCCCGGATTATGAGTTACCTGGGTGCCCTCACAGAACGGGGCACGGTATTGGTTTAGACATCCATGAGTGGCCTTATTTAGTAAAAGATAACCCTCAGGAGCTTGCATCAGGCATGTGCTTTAGTAACGAGCCAATGTTAGTAGTGCCCGACGAATTTGGTATTCGTTTAGAAGATCACTTTTACATGACCGATTTAGGCCCTAAGTGGTTTACGCAGCCTAGCCATAGTATTGACGATCCGTTTGGTTTGAATAACCAATAAGTTTCCCCTTTACTTTTTCAACACCCAAAATATACAATACATATATAAAACATATATAGGATGTATATTTTGGGTATAGTTAAAATTTCAGACGAACTGCACGAAGAACTCAGAGCAACTTGCCAAGTCATGTCTCGCTCGATTAATTCTCAAGCTGAGTTTTGGATAAAAATGGGCCGTTTAGCAGAGCTCAATCCAAATAAAACCTTTACACAACTGATCCAAGCAGAACTTGCACAACACACATCCCAAGAAAACCCCAAAACGAGTGATTCAAAGTGAGCGACGTTATCATAAAAACTCCTGACCAAGCAGACTTGATGCGTGAGTCAGGTAAATTATTAGCACAAGTTTTTGTCATGCTTGATGACGTGGTTAAACCGGGCATATCCACAATGGCTGTAAACAACTTAGTTGAGCAGTTTATTGTGCAGGAGCTTAAGGCAAGGCCCGCTTCAAAGGGGCAATATGGCTATGAGTTTGTGCTCAATAGCTCTGTTAATCATGTTGTTTGCCATGGTATTCCCTGTGAATCACAAGTTTTGACCGACACTGACATTGTCAACTTTGATATTACGCTAGAAAAAAACGGTTTTATTGCCGACTCGAGTAAAATGTATGTCATGCCCAATGCATCTGATGAGGCTAAAAAACTCGTAACCGCAACAGAACAAGCCATGTGGCAAGCCATTAAACTTGTTAAACCGGGCATTCGACTCGGTGATATAGGCCATATAATATCTAAACTTGCTCATCAAAATGGTTACAGTGTAGTGCGAGAGTATTGTGGACACGGCATTGGCGAGCAAATGCACGAAGCCCCCAATGTATTGCATTACGGAAAACCCAACACCGGTTTAGCGCTTAAAAGCGGCATGACCTTTACCATAGAACCAATGATCAACCAAGGTAGTGCGCGAGTCAAAACCAAAAAAGATGGGTGGACGGTAGTAACAAAAGATAAGAAGCTCTCAGCTCAAACTGAGCATACAATTTTAGTGACCGATAGCGGTTTTGAGGTATTGACCTTGCGCCCAGAAGAAACACATTTAGTAGCAAATTAGCGAGTACTCAGTGCCGCATTCCATGCTAATGTAGCCCCGTCATTAATTTGTTATACCAATCCGCTTAACTAAGTGGTCTATTTTGAAGCAAGAAAACCTGGTCGATAGCACCGCTACCGCGTCCTGCTATCGACAAGGTACCTACCCCCATGTAAGCAAGTCAAAAATTTCGTTATTTAGTTGTTCTAAATGAGCAATTTTTAACACAGCTGTCGTCAGGTTTAATCCTTCAAAAGGATTAAGTGTTATTGCGGATTGGTATTAACGTACTGAGGAATAATATGAATCTTTGGCTATTTAGTGCTGGCGTCGGTACTGGTATTGCTGCAATTATGCATTTAGTGTGTATTTACTGGGGGCCAAATGGCTATCGATTTTTTGGTGCAGGCGAACATTTTGCAAAACTTGCCGAACAAGGTAGTTACACCCCCACATTCGTCACGCTAGGCATTACGGCCGTTTTATCTACTTGGGCAACCATGGCATTGTATGCAGCAAAAGCCACTGCAATTATACCTATGACTCGCTACTTATTACTCGCGGTCACAGGCGTATTTTTGTTACGTGGTATTTTAGGGCTTATCTTAATATTTAACCCGCAAGGACGTAGCGAATTGTTTTGGCTGATAAGCTCTGCTATCTGCTTAGTGCTAGGCATATGCTACGCCATCGGACTGAAACAGCAATGGCATAGTTTATAGCTGGCTTATAAATGCCGAGCTGCAAAAAAAGTCATGCAGGTTACTCTAAAACTGATTACCTTTGCTTTGTGTTGTAACAGGTTACTTTTTTCGTTTTGAAGCGACTATGGCAATGATCACAATAATAATTACGACTATTACACCTGCGATTGCTGGACTGCTCATAATGGTTTCCTTTGGCAATATTCATGAACTATCTATTAAATAATACTATCATCAAAACGGTAAAACACACTCGTAATTTAAGTATCCGCATACCTATACGCAAAGCACGCTAGCTAAAATTCTACCCAGCCTCGGCGATGCGCATACGATTTACCCATTAGCTTATCTTCACCACACAAAAACGCCCTACGCACGTAAAGTGAAACACAATGATAATAAGGCGTATCTGACAAACTGATTTGCCATTTCCTTGCCAATCCCATCTTTCACTCCTTGTACTTAGAATTTGAAATGATTTTGAAGAACTAAAAGCGTAAACAAGGCGCACCAACATGTACGCCTATTTTAAAATTACTCGTTGCAATAAAAAAGCCCAGCAACTTTTGCTGGGCTTTGCCTATCTAAATCAGTTTTAAAAGATTAAAACTTGTAATCAAATTTCAAATAAGCTTGGCGACCCAATGCGCTATGTGTTTTGTTATCAATACCCATAGACTCCGAAGGTGCCAATGGTGCTTCTTCGTTAAATAAGTTAGCTGCACCAAGTGTTAAAGTTAAATCGTTGAAACCAATATAACTTACCGTCATGTCATACGTTGTCCACGAGTCAATTTCAAATTTATTGCCAGCGCTATCTTCTAGATCTTTGTAAGAATCAATAAAGTTAACGCTCAATGTGGCTAGCCACGCGTCTTTTGCCCAATCAACACCGGCAGTCCAGCGATATTGTGGATGTTGATATTCACCGTTAAGGTCTTCTCTAACTGTACTCGTGTTACCAGCATCATCACTTTGGAATGATTGCTCTTCAAAATTAAGCGCGTAAGTTAAGTTATAGTTAAACTTAAACTCACCCATATTTTGAGTGTTAAGAGCATATGCTAGGTTCACATCAAAGCCGTCTGTTTCGCGGCCGCCAATGTTCACAAAAGTATCATTTATCGTCAAAATACGGCCAATTGTGCTGCCTTGGCTTGGTGCACGAACAACTAGGTTTGGATCAGTACCACAACAATCAACTAACTTTTGCGCACCAATTTTTTTAATCAGATCTTCTTGATCGTAATTCCAATAATCAACCCCAATACTAAAGTCGTCGGTTGCCTGCCATACAACACCTAGGTTGTAGTTTTCAGATTCTTCTGGTTGCAGCTTTTTATTACCTGCAACTATAGCTGTATATTCTGTTGGCTCACAATCTACCTCAGCACCAGTTTGACGACAACGCTCTTTATCGATAACCGATGGAGACTCATCAGTTCGACCTAAATGAAGCTGTACCAATGATGGTGCTCTAAATGCAGTACCCCAAGAACCACGAACAACTAACGAGTCCAACGGAGCCCAGCGAAATGCCACTTTAGGATCGGTTGTTGTACCAAAATCACTATAATCTTCATGACGCACCGCAAGTTGTAATTCTAACGTGTCTAGCACGGGCACGCTGAACTCTGCAAATACGGCAGTGTTATCTCTGTCACCGTTAGCTTGCGTTGCCTCGGTACCAAAGATCTCGCCGCGAATGTACTGGCTGTCTGGGTTATCTTCAATTTTTTCACGACGTGTTTCAAAACCAAATGCCGCTGAAACGTATCCAGCCCCCAACTCAAACAGTTCACCAGACACAGTACCATCAATCGATTGCATGGTGGATGCACCGTAACGCGTTGTGGTAGTCTCAAAATATGCTAAACCTTGTGCAGTATTTGTGCTTGGTTCAAACGGGTTCCATAAACCCATGTTGATCGCTTGCTGAGCACGAAGTTTATTTGGGAAGCCATCAAAGCCTTTTTCAACCGCACTTGAGCGAATCGACGAGTAGGCCAGCTCCCAATCCCAATCATTGTAGGTACCGCGCGCACCAAGCACTGCACGATAGTACTCTGAGTCAACGTCTTTTTTACGGTTACCAATATCAACGGTACGACGGCGCATTGAAATATCAACACCATGTAGGAAGTGTGTTGGATCACCGGCTAATGGATGGTTTGGATTGTCGCCGCTCATCGTAAGCTCGGTAAAGCTTGGGCTGCCTGCACCTTGAATAAATGTAGAAGCATGCTGCGCTGAAAACTCTGCAAACCCTTCAACACCATCCGTGATCTCTTGTACGCCGTTATAGTTGAAGCTATAGCGCTCCGTTGAAGGCACTAAACTCATGTGAGGTGCATAGTCGTAACGACAAATGCCACCAATGATCATATTATCTGGACAGGTATCGTTGCCCCATACGTCTGCAAATAGAGTTTGACGAATTGGTGTACCATCACCCGCAGTACCGGTAACAGGCAATCTTTCCCATTGCTCATCTGTTAACATGCTACGTACGATCTCAATACTACCAGGGAAACCTGATGAACTTAACGAGTTGTTACCACCTCTAAAACGCTGATCGGCTGTGGCGGTATAATCTCTATCACCGTAAAAAACATCGCCACGCTTGAAATAATCGAGTGCAAAGTTGTGGTGTCCTTTGCTAGTAGAAGAGCCCCATAAAAGTGTAAAGTTTTGTTCTTCACCGCCGCCATCAGCAGTATCAGACACTTTACCCGATACCTCAAAGCCATCAATATCATTACGTAAAATGATGTTAATTACGCCAGCAACCGCATCAGAACCATATGTTGCTGATGCACCATCTTTTAAGATATCGATGCGTTTAACTGAAGAAACAGGGATCGTATTTAAATCTACAAAGGAAGTTTCGATGTCTTTTGCAAATGGGCTTACTGCAACACGGCGTCCGTTGATTAATACTAGTGTAGATGAAGCACCTAAGCCTCTGAGTGCCACACTTGAGCCGCCATTCGCGGTGTCGTCACTTGAGTTACCTTGTGTACTAAATGTACCAGCGCCTGATACAGGTAGTTTTTGTAATGCCCCAATTAAGTCAGTTGAACCTGTTGCCGCTAAATCACCTGCTGAGATTGACTGGATTGGCGATGGCCCTTCCATATCAGTACGTTTAATATGTGACCCTGTCACTTCAATACGTTCTACTTTTTCATCTGCCGCTACAGCTGATTGACTTTGACCGAGTAACATTGCTGCTGACAATGCACTTAATGCAAATATTGGTTTCATTGTTTGCGTTTCCCTGTTGTAGTGTAAGTTGTTGTTTTAATTAACCTGTATTATTCTAACACATATTTTCTCAACACACAATTCGACACTTTTGCAACATCTCAACACTTATCATTTCTATAATTGCAACCGAGTTAAAAATAAAATATTCAAATCAATAAGTTACTAATAACAGGTTGCGGTTTGGGTACAGTTTTAACTAAATTTAGTGACCCAATCGATAAAAAAATTTTGCCGGAAAAGTGTTACATTTGGTTTCTACCACACAAAAATATCACCGACAATTAACGAAATCAGCACTACTTTATGCTTATAGCTAACATATTGACATGACAATTGTTTATATAATTACAACAACAAAAATTACCTCTGTGATACTAATAAAACTCCCTAGAATGCGGCTTTAATGTATGTAGCAATTCACTGCGATCTAGCAGTCTACCAGCGATAACGTGCAATACATCCCCACTGCGCTCTAATATGCCTTTTACCTCGAGGACTTTCGCACTTAAATAAGCTTGTTGTTGCGCTCTAGCTGTCGCAGCCCACACAACAACATTAATATTGCCAGTGTCATCTTCAAGGGTAAAAAAGGTCACCCCTGCTGCCGTACCCGGTGATTGCTTACCTGTTACTAGTCCAATCACAGTAACCTGTTGCTGATCAGCAACCTGCTCAAGTTCAACTTTACGGGTAAAACGGCCCAAACAATTTGCCTCATCTAATAATGTGATCGGGTGTTTATTTAGAGTCAAACCCGTCGCCGAATAATCTTCAAGCGTGTTATCTAGCGCATCTCCCTCCCCTAAAGGGGCCACGTGTTCACGAGCCTCACCATTTTTGTTAATATGTTTAAATAATGGCAACTCGGTATCTTTGTCCATTATTTGCCAGCGAGCGCTATAACGCCCCCCCGCAAAACAAGCAAGTGCATTTGCAGAGGCCAACTTTTCTAAGCTTGCATTACTCACTCCTACCGCTTTTACCTGCTCAATGTGCTGATAACCGTCCTTTGGCCTGTATGCAAGTATGGTTTTTACGGCATCAACGCTGAGCCCTTTAACAACTCTAAAACCCAAACGAATAGCAAATGTACCGTGCAGGTCTATCACCTCATGGTCATAATTAGAGTCGTTAATGCAAACCGCAAGAATTGCGACACCGTGGCGTTGGGCGTCTTGGCATAGCTGCGATGCACTGTAAAAACCCATTGGCAGGCTATTTAACAAGGCCGTGTAAAAAAACGCAGGAAAATAATATTTCAACCATGCTGAGCTATATGCGAGTACCGCAAATGAGGCAGAGTGACTTTCAGGAAAGCCATATTCACCAAATCCGCAGATCTGTGTAAAAATCTGCTCGGCGTAGCTTTGTGAATATCCCCTTTGCTGCATACCAGCGAGCAACTTGCTTTTAAATTGCATTAGCTCGCCAGTTTTTTTCCAAGAGGCCATAGCTCTGCGCAGCCTGTCAGCTTCTCCACCACTAAAACCTGCAGCGACCATAGCTAATTTAATAACTTGCTCTTGAAAAATTGGTACTCCTAGTGTTCTCGCAAGTACTGCTTTAACTTGCTCTGTAGGGTAACTAATTTGCTCAACACCACTTCTACGTCGTAAAAATGGGTGCACCATACCACCTTGTATAGGTCCAGGACGCACAATAGCAATTTGTATCACCAAGTCGTAATAACAGGTTGGTTTTAATCTTGGCAACATGCTCATTTGTGCACGCGACTCAATTTGAAACACCCCTACTGTGTCGGCCTTTTGCAGCATTTTATACACTTGTTGATCGTCACCCAACCGAGTGATGTCTGCAATGTTCCAAGAATAATTAAAGTACTGCTTTATGTAATCGAATGACTTACGAATTGCGCTTAGCATCCCTAAAGCCAAAATATCTACCTTTAATAAAGAGAGTGTTTCTAAGTCATCTTTATCCCACTGGATCACGGTGCGTTCATCCATGGCTGCATTCTCTATGGGTACCAGCTCATACAAAGGACCCGATGAAATCACAAAGCCGCCCACATGTTGAGACAAATGCCGCGGAAACCCTAAAACCTCATCAACAAGGTCAATAAACAATCGCCCTTGATACGAGTTTACATCAAGCCCCAGTTCAGCGATTTGTGTTTGCCACGACACCGCTTTGTCACGGCGATTCACTTGCTTTATGTAATAATCAAGTTGGGTACTATCCATACCTAATGCTTTACCAACATCCCTAACAGCGCTTTTAAAGCGATAGGTGATCACAGTAGCCGCAAGCGCAGCACGTTCTCGACCATATTTTTGGTAAATATATTGGATCACTTCTTCACGACGGTGGTGTTCAAAATCGACATCAATATCGGGGGGTTCATTGCGCTCTTGACTGATAAAGCGTTCAAATAATACCGAGATCTGACGCGGATCAACCGCAGTTATTTCTAAGCAGTAACAGACTACGGAGTTTGCCGCAGAGCCCCGGCCTTGGTATAAGATCCCTTGCTGCTTGGCAAACATCACCACATCATGAATGGTTAAGAAGAAATAGGGATAATTTAGCGACTCAATTAATGACAACTCTTTTGCAATTAACGCTGCAATATCGCCGGGCACACCTTGTGGAAAACGTTTTTGCTCGCCCTTTTTCACCAAAGAACGTAAATAGCTCATGGCGCTGTGGCCTTTTGGTACCAGCTCACTTGGATATTCGTATTGCAAGCTGTCTAAATCAAATGTACAACGCCTTGCGATATCAAGCGTGGTATTTAGCCACTGTGACTGAAACAATTTATTTAACTTTTCTTTGCTACGCAGTGCACGCTCGGTATTTGATAGCAATACCTCTCCCAGTTCGCTCACTGCACAGTTATAGCGAATAGCCGTTAAAGTATGTTGTAATTTTTGTCGCTCAGCCACGTGCATCAGTACCCCGCCACACGCAGTGATCGGTAAGTCATATTGCTTTGCTAGTTGCTCACAATGCTGTATGTAAGCTCTGTCGTTGTTCAGCAAATGTCGCTGCAAACCAAGCCAAACTCGTGGCTTATGATATTGCTGTAACCATATTGCCCAGTCATTATCCTGCTTGGCAAATGTTGGTAACCAAATAATCAAGCAATGCTTTACAGACATCAGATCCCATAAGTCCAACTCATACTTGCCTTTCTCACAACGCTTTCGTGCATTACTGATCACACGACAAAGTTCGGCATAAGCTTGCCGATTAGGGCATAGCAACACGAATTTTAATGTTTGATACTCAAAAACACTGCCAACAATGAGCTTAACCGACAGTTGATTGTCTTTAATAGCACGGTGCGCACGTACAACCCCTGCAACCGAACATTCATCACAAATCGCAATGGCGTCATACGCCAAAAAATCAGCTTGCTTAACCAATTCCTCAGGATGAGAGGCTCCATGTAAAAATGAGAAGTTACTTTGGCAGAACAATTCAGCGTAATGCATAATAAACAACCAAATACTGTATATATAAACAGTATCCACTATCGGGTTAATTTAATCAATATGTCTCTTTTACGCGCTATTTTTATTCTTCTAGTATATAAACTCAAATCATTAATTTTTAACAAAATAATTGTACTGTATCGTTTTTTATGCCAAGTTGCCCAACAGGTAACTCAATAAGAAAGTCTCAATCAACAGAGTAGTAAACCATGACAGGAACAATTAAACTTTCTCCTATTGCCCTTGCATTGTTGGCAAGCACTTCAGCTATTGCACAACAAGCAGGTGAAGAAAAAATAGAAACTATTTCAGTGCTTGGCTCAAAAGTGTCTAACCGCACTGCCACTGAGTCAACTTCTCCAATTGATATACTCGACACAGAGCAGCTTAATAAAGGCGGCTTTACTGAGTTAGGTCAGAGCTTGCAATCAATTGCCCCCTCTTTTAACTTTAGCCGCACTCAAGTATCTGACGGCTCGGACTTATTCCGCCCAGCAACGTTACGAGGTTTACAGCCCGACCAAACGTTGGTGCTGATTAATGGTAAACGCCGTCACACTCAGGCTATTTTTGGTTTATCTGGTACTGTAGGTGCAGGCGCCGCGGGCACAGATATGAACTCCATCCCACTAATGGCACTGAAAAATGTCGAAATACTTCGAGATGGTGCAGCAGCACGATATGGCTCCGATGCCATTGCGGGTGTTATCAACTTATCGCTTAATGACAGCACGGGAGTGACGACGGGGTTTGTGCAAGCTGGCTCAACAGGTGAAGGTGATGGCGATACCTACTCACTTGGCTTAAACCGAGGTTTTGATATTGGCAACGAAGGTGGCTTTGTTAACTTTTCACTGGAATACCGCGATGCCGATGGTACCAACCGAGCACAGCGTGATACTGGCGGCTCTTCCACTGTCGAACCCGGCGAGCTGTCACAAACAGTACGTTGGCGACAAGGTAACTCAGACAGCGAGTTTATTTCGCTGTTTTATAATGCGGCCTTACCTGTAGGTAAAAATGAGCTTTATTCATTTGCAGGCTTTTCCAACCGTACAGCATTTGGTAACGGTTTCTACCGAGATTTTAACCGTGCTGAGCGTAACGTACCACAAGTTTACCCTGATGGCTTTCTACCAAGAATTGATAACGAAGCTGAAGATGTTTCTTTTGCTATTGGGTTTAAAGGTGAGATAAGTCCTGATTGGACTTTTGATCTTTCCAGTGTCTATGGTGAAAACCAATATGATTACTCATCATCAAACACCATCAATGCGTCGTATGCTGCTCAGTATTTAGCCCAAAACCCCAATGCCTCTGCTCAAGATATTGCAAGTAATGCAGGGCCTAGAGGCGGTTATTCAGGTGGATTTAGATTCAATCAATGGACCACAAATTTAGATATTAATGGCATTATTGATATCGCAGGTGGTGAACCTATTTACTTATCCATTGGTGCAGAACATCGTAAAGAAAACTATGAAATTGTGCCCGGTGAAGTGGCGTCTTATGCTTGCGGTGCAAGCAATGCCGATAGCTCTTTTCCATCAGTTATCAATCCTGATGTATTTGCCGATTGTGGTTTTCAAGCATATCAAGGGCTTAGACCCGATGCAGCCAATAAAGCTGATCGCTCAAGCCATGCCATTTACGTTGAAGCTGAAACATTACTTAACCAAGATTGGTTGGTGAGCGCGGCTCTGCGCTATGAAGATGTCTCGAACTCTAACGATGACACCATTTGGAAATTGGCAACACGTTATGAAGTAACCGAAGATTTTGCTGTACGAGCTGCCGCTTCTACTGGCTTTAGGGCCCCATCATTACAACAATCTGGCTATACCGCCTTTACCACTACCTTAGGGGGCGATGGTTCGTTAGCAACCTCGTACACGGCAACGGCAGGCTCACCATTCCCAGCTGCGCTGGGCGTTGATGGTCTTAAACTTGAATCATCAGATAATTACAACTTAGGTTTTGCGTGGGATGTCAGTAATGATTTATCTGTCACCTTAGACTTTTATCAAATCAAGATTTATGACCGTATCAATCTCGGTAGTTTTATTGGCGTCAACAGCGACGAGCTGCAAAACTTCCCTGCGGCCAATGCAGCATTAAATGCTACAGGCGCAGTGCAAGGTAACTTCTTCTCAAACTCGCTTGACTCTACTACCAAAGGAGTTGACTTTATTGCCTCATATTCTTTAGAAATGGCCAACGGTGAACTTGATATCACCTTTGCAGCCAACAAGAACAAAACTGAGATTGATAAAGTAAACACTCCACAGGGCATTCCTGAAGATATCGTGTTAGATGCACAAAGGCGTTCATTCTTAACGCATGGACAGCCACAAGAGCGAGCAACGCTTACTTTTGATTATCAACAAGATAAGTGGAGCTCATTACTCAGGTTTAACTATTTTGGTAAAACCGAAGTAAGTTACTTTGCTGGTAAACACATCGCATTACCTGACTTTCTTTCGCCAACCAATGATTGGCGTGACACAAGTGTTGTAGAGTCAGCAGTTTTAGTGGATGTTAATGTTGGATATCAGCTTAATGATAGCGTTAACTTATCAGCAGGCATCGACAACCTATTCGATGAAACACCTGATGAATTAGGCGAAGATGAAGTGCTCAACTTTATCACTAACGGTGCCATGCGCTATCCGCTACGCGCCCTACCTTATGGGTTTGATGGCATGACCTACTACGCTAAGGTCACTTTTAGTTTTTAACTAGACGACATTACACGGTGAAACATACGTTTCACCGTTTTCTACTTCCCATTCAAATACCTGTAACCCGCTCATTAGAAAAATATTTGAAAGATACCTTATGCATGTACGGTCATTAAAGAGTAAACCGTATAAATAAAGGTACTCAGTATGCAACGAAGAGCTTTTTTATCCCACTTAGCTGTTGGCGGTATGTGTCTTGCCAGCGCCTCTTGGGCACTGCCAATACTGGCTAACACAGCTCCCTGTGCACCTCGCTGGCAAACACGAAAAAACATGCCTTACGCAATGCAGGAGATATATCCAACTGCTTTTGGCAATAAAA
Organism: Pseudoalteromonas sp. A25; assembly: GCF_009176705.1. Classification (NCBI taxonomy): domain Bacteria; kingdom Pseudomonadati; phylum Pseudomonadota; class Gammaproteobacteria; order Alteromonadales; family Pseudoalteromonadaceae; genus Pseudoalteromonas; species Pseudoalteromonas sp. A25. The sequence goes on from NZ_AP021846.1 coordinate 2,112,971, forward strand.
TTTGTATTGCAGGCGCTTTGCAAGCAAGCGATAACCCCAATGCCCCGTTTGGTCACCTCGCCCCCACTACCGATGTGCATATTTACGATGCAAGCACAGATATATGGCACCAAGGTGCACCGTTGCCACAAGCGCGTCACCACTTAGGACTCGTAACATGTAATAATAAGTTGTATGGGATTGGTGGCTTCGCTGCTGACCAACAAAACCCCTGGCAAGTGCGCGCCAATGTCTTTGTCTCTAATGAACAGCTCACGCAGTGGCACGAAATTAGCGCGCTGCCCATACCTCAAGCAGAATCTATTTATGCAAGCCTAAATAATAACATTCACGTGATAGGCGGCAGAACCACAGATGCGCACAGTAAACTCATCGACACCGGAGCACACTGGATCTATAACAACGGGCATTGGTGCCAAGGCGCGCCTCTAGATATCGCACGTAACTCCGCGGCATCTGCCACGTATAACGATTTAGTTTACATTATTGGCGGGCGGCAGTTCTCTCAAAGCAATAAAAATATGGCCACTGTTCAGTGCTTTGATCCCAAAGAAGATCGATGGAGAGCACTGGCCCCAATGCCTATTGCCAGTGCCGGATTGGCCTGCGCTCAACTGAACGATAAAATTTATGCCTTTGGTGGGGAGCAATATATTTATCAACACTCTGTGCAGGGTATCAAGTTGGTTGCTTCAAATTCGTTTGATACCGTTTGGAGCTATGACCTGAATAACGATACTTGGAAAACAGAAACATTCCAGCTGCCTTCAACCCGACATGGCCTTGGTGCTGTTGTACTTAATAAACAGATTTATGTGATGGGGGGCGCTGTGCATGCAGGTGGAAAAGGCACCTCAAACTCAGTTGTACGACTAATACTCTAGGCCCTCCTCTTACAACCTACTTTTAGAGGGCCTTTTGGGTGATAAGTGTTCACTTGGCTCCTTTAAGTGTAAGCAAACGTGCCGCAACACGATTAACACCAGTTGTTTGCTTGTGAATTCATACCCCTAGCTGAAGTTATTAAAGCCCCTACACTTTTTAACGCTTTATAAATACTTTTATACACCATAGTAGATATAAAATTTCGCCACCAAATAAAGCACTCACTCAAACAGCTCCCATATATTATTTCGCTCGTATTTTTATCTTTGCTTAATACCGTGGGCTAACAAAATTATTAGGAAAAGGGATCCTGCAAGCATGCCTAGCCAATATAAAGAAAAGCGGCAGAGTCAATTAAGACACATATTGCTGTACGTTGCATACGGAGATAATGCACTTTACTATCAAGGGATAAAAACAAGTATTTTATCTGTATTACATCACTGTAAAAAAAGCGTACCGCCCGAGATTGTTGTTATTAGTGAAAACCCCGCGTTTTTTGCTGACTACCCTATAATTCACTTCACTATTACCCCAGCATTAAAACTCGACTGGTCGTTAAATAACCGCTACCACTATCGGATCAAAAATAGAGCACTTGCTTATGCGCTCGATAATTTAAATTTAGGTGCCAATGACAAACTGCTAGCTTTGGATACTGACACCTATTTAACCAGAGATATCAATGAGCTGTTTGATAAAATTAATGTTAATCAATCTCTCATGTTTTTGGACGAAGGTCCTTTAACCAAAAAGCAATTTACTGAATATCGAGAGTCTTACCAAGCACCAATTAAACTTGGCAATGAGGAAAGCTACCATCTATCACATCAATATCATATGTGGGGTTCTCTCATGGTGGGTATCACTGCCAGCAAACGCGCCCTGATAGACCAAGCAGATCAGTTATTAATTGCCATGCATCAATGGGCACCTACAATAAGAACTGTGGAACAATTCGCAATCTCGCAAGTGTTAAGTAACAACGGGGAACTCGTTGAAGGGAAAAAGCTAATACAACACTATTCGCACAGAGGACGGAAACATTTTGCGCAAGCAAATATCAATTCGTTTTTCGCAAATTATGGACACTATGCATTTGAGACTCAATTGTATTACTACCCAGCGCTTCGTTTACGCAGAACATTAATGGCATTTTTATCAGAGAAAGTAGCCAAGCTTACTCAGTTTTCCAACTCCACCTCAAGAACTAAAGCAATATGACTAAAGCGATCCCTATTTTGATGTATCACAGCCTGGCAACAAAGAAAAAAGGGACTGTGTTGCGCAGTATACATGTGCCTCCTAAGCGCTTTTCTAATCATATGAAAATACTTAAGCTATTTGGCTATACAGCACTCAGTATGAGAGCGCTTGTGCCTTATCTTAAAGGCGAAAAACAAGGCAAAGTGGTTGGGCTCACCTTCGACGATGGTTACCTAAATAATTTGGCGCATGCAGCGCCCTTACTGCAACATTTAGGCTTTAGCTCTACACTCTACGTTGTAAGTGACTTGATTGGGCAGCACAATATCTGGGACAAGCACAAAAATATAGACCCAAACCCACTAATGAATGAACTGCAGATCAAGCAATGGTTAAATATGGGGCAAGATATTGGTGCCCATACAAAAAACCATGTCCACTTAAATAAAGTGAGTAAACATGATGCATATGAGGAGATCACGGGCAGTAAACAAACATTAGAAAACATGTTCCAGACTGAAGTATCTGACTTTTGTTACCCGTATGGTGGCTTTAATCAAGCTAATATAGAGCAAGTTAAAGCAGCGGGCTATGAAACAGCAACCACCACAATCCGTGGTAGAGCTAACTACAATGCTACCCGCTCTGACTTGTTCACTTTACCGAGAGTGTTTATCCCCTACCACACTTGGCCACTGCGCTTTTACCAAAAAAGCTTTAGTGCCTACGAAGATAAAAGAGTGCATAAGTCATAAGTTACCTCGGCTGTAGATACGTGATTGCCCATTTCAAAGACATATTGGGTTGTACCAGCAGCCCTCTTATCGTTTTTACTCAATATTTTTTAATACTATGCCAGTTCACTACCGACGACTAACAAAATAGTCCGTGCACAAACCAGCGCTGTGATGGCTCTTTATAAACCCATAACCACTGTCCTTGTGCGTTTCGAGCAATATAATAATCACGCTCTACAACATGATTATCCCACCAGCCAGTACACACTCTTTCTGGCCCCCAGTAAATTACAACTTTTTCTTGTAAAGGCGTCGCGCGCGGCAATAACATACTCGGCCTTTGTTGCTCTGGCATGCGCTGCAACTCGATACTTTTAACTAAAGGCTTACTGGGAGAAAATGAACGCTCGGGTCGATGATCGGCATAAACTTCAAACCCATGTACAGCTTGCTCACCCAACTTAGCCTGTAGCCTTGCCACAAGTTCAGCGGCATCTATCCCTTCACTGTTAGGGTCAAATAACGACTGATTCCCATATTGATTATCGACAAAGTCTTTAACCGATAATGTGATAGCTTGTACTGGTGCGGATAAATGAATATTAGAAAGTTTTAACTCTAAGAGTGATTGCCAAGCTTTCGCACAACCTTCTCCTTTCGCTGTTGCCACTTGCAATACTAATGGTTCTTGGTCTCTTAATTGCAGTTCTAAATGAATTTGCAGCGCAAGTTTGTTTCGCTGCCTTAAAAATAGCGCGAGTTGCTTTAATAACTTACCCAGCGGTTTTGCCAACCATTGCAAGTTTTCTAATTCATATAATAAAGTCAACTGGCGAGAAAATACCAAGGCAGGAACATAATAAGTTAAGGGATGTTGTAATTCGCCTTTAAGGCGCCCTATATATTGCACCAACTCAATATCAAACCGTTTAGCTAGATCAGCAATGGAAATGTTGAGTAGTTGCGACAATATAGTAATACGTAGACGTTGTAGCTTTTCACATGTTTTTTGAGGAAGCTCTGTACTTTGTAAAGTAATGCCCATTATTTGCGCCATAAGCTCTTTGGCATTATCAGTTACAAGGTTTTTTTTACCTTGCGCAAGTAACTTTGCAACCAGCACCGAGTAACCCGTGGCAAAACTATAGCTCAGCTTAAAATCAGCTAAATGCTGCTGAATATGGTGCCAGTAATTGTCTAAGCTTTTATACAAAGACAGCATATTTGTTACCTTGAGTGCAATACCATTCGGCGGAAACAAGCAGATATCGGCTGTTACTAAGTACAGCCAACTAGCGATTTCTTCTAACTTGGCACTTTCTAAAGATTCATCATAGGCAACCACCTGTAGGTTTTCACATAAACTTGCTGCACTTGCCAACCCCATCCCCAGCTTAACACCTGTTTTGAGTGCACAATCAGATACCTGAACAACCTGATTAGTGTGGCTATTCACCACCACAATAGCAGGCTTCCCCGGTTCACAAAGCAGGCTATCTAAGTGCAAATGTTCAAAATGAATATATAACCACAATGTCATTTGGCTATCCGAAATGATGCCGCAAAAGACATTACATTGCCGCTTTCTAGCGCTACAGGCACTAGCTGTGGCCAGTATTCTGCTAAATTAAGTACAAAGGTATTTTTAGGCCAGCCCCCTTTTTGTTTTTTGACTGTGATCGCCATACCTTGCTTATGAGCCGACAAGGCTAAACACAGCGTCACAGGTAATGAAAAAAGCGACTCATTGATAGATCTGAATAAAAACAGTGAGGAACCGCCTTGCTCTGATGCAAGCTGTAATCGCTTAGCTTGTGATATTGTTAATGTGTTATGCCATAACAAAACACTGCTACAAGTATTACTTTTTAAACACTGCTCACTGGCCCAAAGCGCTTCTTTTTCTAATTTTGGCTGGATCAATAACAATTGCTGACTATCAAAACCTAGGTGATATAACTGATGAGCATTCACATGAGCCGGTGGATTAATAAACACAATTAAGTCTTTTTGTGCTTGCAAATAAGACAACCAAAGTTTTAACTCACCAATGCCACTTGGCGATTGCACTTCAATGATCCCCTGTTTAGGTAAGCCCCCCTGTAACTGTTCATCAAGTACAGCAATACCTGTACTAATGCGTTCAAACGATTGAGCCTGTTCACTCCCCTGCCACAGCCATTGGCGATGTTGCAGTAAATCTATTATTTCGCTCATACATATCAAAATCAAAATACTGTACATTTAAACAGTATAATTATTTATGCATAAACTGCAAGATCAAACAAAGCGGCATAGTCTCATACGAGAGACAAATAGAAAAGCCTGCCAAAGGCAGGCTCAATACTCAGGGAAAGAGTTTTTAATGCGAGAAAACGGTCAGTTCAACTTTTGCAAAGTCAGAGGTATCACTCAAACTAATGAGCCACTCTCCTGCTTTTGGAAACTCAATAACCAGCATTTCGTCATTACCCGTGTTTGTTGAAGAATAAAAAGTAATATCTTCATCAAACCAAAACTCATTTGCTTGCGTATTACCATCATTTTCGGGCTGCTGATATTGCGCACTGACATCAACATCGCCTTCACCACCTCGGGTTGCAATATAAACCACATTAACACCTTCAGGCACATCAAGTACAAACTGCAGAGCATCATTACCCACTTTATAATTAACGGTCTCTTGAATGGCAAGGTAGGTCTGCTCAGTATCACCATTGCCTGTACCACCGTCGCTCCCACCGCCTGATACAGGCTCATTACCTGCCATCGCGCTATCAATCCAACTTTTTAAAGCAGCAACATTGGCATATACACCATACTTATTCTCTTGTGCACAGCCTTCACCCCAGCTAACTACACCTACTTGAATAAATTCGCTACCGCGTTGGTATACGAGTGGGCCACCACTATCACCTTGGCACGAGTCTTTCCCGCCTTTTTGAAAGCCGGCGCAAAGTTCAGTGTCTTGCACCGAACCATTGTAAGCTTGTGCGCTATTACACACAGCATTACTTACATAAGGCACGCTTACTTCCATTAATTTATCAGGTGCTTGTCCACCGTAACTGAGCGTACCCCAACCTGACACAGCCAAACTGGTGCCGGGTTTAATTGTTGAATTAAAAAAGGTAGGCTCTGCCAGTTTAATAACCTTGGCATTCTTGTCCGTTATTTTCTCTTTTAGTTTTAAAACAGCCACATCTTTTGACAGCCCAGGATACTCCTGATTGGTATACGTTTTATCTACTACAATTGCTTGCCCAGAACCATCTTTCAGGCTATGAGCACCTACACGTACCTGTATTTCCGGTGATTCTCCATTTACCCCTTCCAAACAGTGTGCCGCTGTTAACACTAAATTATCGGCAACAAGCGAGCCGCCACAGAAATGCTCTCCACCAAGACTTTGAACCGACACTTGGTATGGACGAGAGTGTGGCGTCGCCTCATTACCACCGACGATTCTGATGGAATCTGAAAATTGCTGTGATTTAAGTTTTGTACTAGCGTCGCCCGCAGTTACAGAGCAGCTCAGCATAATGGCAATTGCAGTAAGTGATTTTTTTAGCATAGTTATTTACCTTAATAATGAATGTTGATGATTGCCTTTCAGCGAAGCCATTATTGCGTGGTGGTATGTACAGCTGTAGTGCTTAAATTCATCAGAAAGTATCGGTTTGTAGCCCGTTGTCGCACTCAAATTTAAAGAAGGCTTGAGTATGAAAGCGCACTAAGCATTAAAATCAAGACCTAATTACTGTGTACAAACGGCTACAATTGGATACATAACGCTAAATTACGCTGCTGGTATATCCTATGCAATTTAGGCAAAATGAACCTTAGCGCACGCTTTATACGACACACAGACAAATGCATAATATTTTTTTTAGAATTTACATGGGCATACTCTTAGCAATTGTGAGTATTGTCATGCTGTTTGCATTGTCTGCTTATACAGTGAGTAAATCGCGTATTACTGAACATATTTATCAGCATTACAGTGGTACATTTAAACTTATTGGCGAAGGTGTTGCGCGCCACAGCGGTCAAGAACGAGAGCAATGGCTGTCAGCCATCGAAAGACTCAGTGGCCTGAGCTTTGAGGCACAGTATTTTGCCGATAAACAGTTACCCGATAAGCAATTAAGAAAGTTATTAAAAGACAAATTCTTATTTGTTGTTGATAAAGAATTAGTAACCAGTAAAGCCTATATTTTATTACCCGATGAGCAGAGCTACTTATCGGTGCAGGTCGATGATTACGGCACGTCACTCGTGCGGATCAGCGCATTTTTAATGCTAAATGAATTAGGTCGCCACCGTAGCGAAGCACGACTAGAAGCATTAAATCGACTCAAAGAGTTATACAGCTACCCTATTGAACTTGTCGCGATGTCTGATTTAGCAATTAGTGCTTCTAACTTACGTACCATTAAAAAGGGCGACGTCGCCGTTGTACTTAATATCTCAGGGGCAACTACATCCAATATGATGGCTTACGCTCCCATTGGCAATAGTCGATTTGTATTAAAACTGGGTATGATCCCACTTTTTGATTGGTTACCGCTATCACACCTTATTGCAGCAATCGCCTTTACTTTGGTTGCGATGGCAACAGCCGTATTCTATTTAGTAAAACCCATTGAACGGCGTCTAGCTGAGGTAGATGACAAAATTGTTGCCATCGCACAAGACAAAGAAATGATAACCACCGATAATGCACCATCTGATGCTATCACCAAACTTTCCAATACGGTTGACTCAATGGCGCTCAGAATTCAGCGCTTGCTTGCAGCTCAAACTGACATGGTACGTGCTATTTCTCATGAGCTTAGGGCGCCCATTACTCGCGTGCGATTTCAGCTTGTTATGCTGCAAGAAGCCAAGCAACCAAACCAGCACGCTCAGGGCATTGAAAAGAATCTAGATGAACTAGAGAAGTTAATTGATGAGGTACTCACTTTTCTAAAGCTAAAAAGCCACCAGCCAGAATTAACATTTGAAGCAATTGATGCAACACAGCTTATCAAGCAGCTAATAAAAACTCATGCACCAGCTCACTCCAATATACATATTGATATGGCCATTAACAGTCATCAACCGATGCTGGCTGATCAGCATTACATTTTCAGAGCAGCTGGTAACTTATTATTGAATGCCCTCAAATACGCAAAAGCACGCATAGAAATTGGTTATCAAAAAGATGCTGATAGCTTTATTTTATGGGTTGCCGATGATGGGCCCGGTATTCCAGAGGAGCAACGCATTGATATTTTTACACCTTTTAAGCGATTAGATGCAAGCAGAGCACGACAATCTGGCGGGTATGGTCTAGGTCTTTCGATTGTGCAACAAATTGCCCATTGGCACCAAGGCACTATATCAGTTGTGGATAGCAATTATGGGGGGACACTGTTTAGCATAAGGTGGCCTATCACTGAGGTGAGCAATGCGCACTGTTAACTTCATCCTAATTGTACTGTTTACGACTTGCATCTGCTCTAACGTTAACGCAGCTAACAAAGATATTGCCCAGAATCCCAAACCAATACTTAAACAAGTCGCTGATGAAAAAAATGAAGCAGAGCTCTTAAGCATCCTCAACAACTTGGACACACAGCTTGAAACTATCGAGCAAGTGCCACAGCAACACAAAAATGACGATCAATTTTTGCAATCTAAAGAACCCATAGAATTATTAGACGAGGCGCTACTACTTGAGGACAACTTGGAAGATCTGGCTATCGATGAGGCATTATCATCTGAGTTAACTTTATTAGAGCTTAATCAAGAACACGAATTACAGCTAACCGAGTCGTTACAAGATCAAAAAGGCACGCCACCAGAGCAGTTATCACCCACCCCAGCCGCCACTAAAGGGGTTGGTATTCAAGGTGGCGAAGAGTTATTGATCAATACACTTGATGACAGCACTCTCATTGATATAGACAAAGAGCTTGAAAAGCTTGAGAAAAAGCTCAAACATAAACAACTAGACGATGAGTTAAATTTGTATGAAAAGTAAAAAATTAAGCATGTATATCGGGTTGCTGTCTGCCTGGTTAACAATGGTGTCAATGTCATGCTTAGCTAAAACACACACATCAGCTCAAAAGATGCTAAATCAAGCCGTAACTCACCGTAAAGCGGGTGAATATAGCCAAGCAATTAGCTTATTAACATCGCTGCGCGAAACATTTATAGGTCATAAACGCATTAATATAGAGCTGGCGCTAAACTATATAAAATTACGACAGTACGACCGCGCCGAACAATTGGTAACTTACTTAGAAAGTTTAGAGTTGTCTGACAGTGAACATGCCGTAATTAGCAAGCTTAAACGAGTACTGACCCTTCAACTGCGACGCTCGCTAGCTCCTCATACCCTCTACTTTACTTCTAACACTTCTGTTGGCATAGATATAGTGCAAAACAGCTTCCCCGTTTATACATTTGACGACACAGTGCAAGATAGCGAATATTGGTCAAGCGATGAAGAGCTGAACGACTCGTGGATTGACAGTGAGTTTATCTATACCGATTATGCTATAGATGAGCAGCTTTTTGGCCGTGAAGAAATCTCTAATAAAAATGAAGTTGGCTATGTTAGTCAAGCATTAAGCGCGAACTATCGCTATCGTCCCGTCGATATGCTCGCTTGGTTTTCTTACCCAACCCAGTGGATTATTGATACTGATGTCCAAGTCAAATATAAACAACTAGATAAAAGTGATAATAACAAATACCTCAGTTATCATTTTGATACATCGGCATATCTGTTACAAATCAATCGTTGGTTACTGGAACTGAACGCATATGCCAAAGTGGACTATGTGGATAATCATAAACTCATCAATAAATCGCGACTACGTCTAGCGTGGACGCTACCATTTGAATCATCCAAACTAAAATTTTCTTATGACGTCGAGCAAAAGCATTATCGTAGCGCATTGCAAGATTATAATGCGACTGTTCATGTACCTGCGATTGAATATACGTATGTATTCTCTTCGCAATGGCGCTTGTCGTTCGCAAGCAAGTACTACAGACTAAACGCCCATGATGACTATAACTCTTATCGCAACACGCATACTTCTGGGGCTCTTTACTACAACCCGCACCGAGACATCGTTACTTATATTTCTTATAACCATTATGTGCTTAAGTACGAGATTAGTGATCCTGAATTGGTTGCCTGGTCAAGAGAAACTAAGCGAACACTTAGTATTGGCTTTAAGTATCAAGCAAATGAAAAACTAGCACTCTTATTACTTGGCAATCTTGGCGACAACCGCATTGAAATGGGGCTTGGTGATGACAGCTGGCAACGCCTTGAAGCAAGTATTGAGTACCGCTTTTAATTAAAGTGACAATAAAACGGAGCGATTATGATTAGATGGGTTATTAGCTTAGCAATGCTAGTGCTAGCACACTTTGTACACGGGACAGACGACCATAGTCATCAACCAGAGCCTTTGTATGGAGTAAAAATTGCAGGTGATAGTTTTGTGATACAAGTGAGATCTTTTGGCTGCACCGACGCATCATCTTTTAAAATTATACAATCGAAAGACAATGTTACGATAACACGGATTAAACAAGATCGTTGTCGGCGTATGCCACACCTTATTTGGCTATCACTTGACAGGCAATCACTAAGCCTCCCTTTTATTTTACAAAATCCAATCGCCAGCAATAGATTGTCTAACTAACCTTGGAGTGCGTATGTCAAATACAGTAGTTATTATTGATGACGATGAAGAACTGACTGCCTTGATCAGTCAATATTTGATGAGCAATGGCTTTGTCGTGCATTGCTTTCACCATGGCAGAGAAGTTGACCAAATCATTCAAACTATTAATCCTGACGTGATCCTCCTAGACCTCATGCTGCCTGATATCGACGGATTAAGTATATGTAAAGCGATTAGAGAGGCTTATCAAGGAGTGATCATCATGTTAACTGCATTGGGTGATGACATTGACGAAGTCACGGGTTTAGAAGTGGGCGCAGATGATTACCTAGCCAAACCAGTAAAGCCTAGGGTATTACTCGCGCATATTCGCGCTCAGATTAGACGCCAGGAAAAGTTGATACCAATGAGCAAACAACAAGAAGTGTACTGCTTTGGTCAATCAATATGTATTGACAACTCTAAACGGGAAGTGAAAGTCAAAGATCGCGAAGTTACCTTATCAAGCGCTGAGTTTGATCTACTTTGGCAACTCGCCCTTAAAGTGGGTGAAATTGTCAAACGTGAGGAGTTACATGAACAAATTTTCAAACTACCTTACGATGGCCTAGACCGTTCTATTGATTTACGAATATCGCGTATAAGACGAAAACTAGGAGATGACCCAAAAGATCCCAGTATTATAAAAACAGTAAGGAACGTTGGCTACTTGCTGGCTTTTTAGCAAATCGCTCCACGCATTAGCCAAACTTGCTGAACAACGCTACTTTTAAGCGCTGGGCATTGCTTTTACTTGTAAATAAAAGTTCGTAAAACAAAAATGCCAGTCATATAGACTGGCATTTTGTAAGCACTTTTTAAAAAGCTAAATGTTGATTACCAACCTGCTTTTTCTTTAAGCGCAGAACCGATGTCAGCTAGTGAACGAACAGTCTTAACCCCTGCCGCTTCTAGTGCTGCGAATTTCTCATCAGCCGTACCTTTACCGCCAGCGATGATTGCACCAGCGTGACCCATACGCTTACCAGCAGGTGCAGTTACACCAGCAATGTAAGATACTACAGGCTTAGTTACGTTGTGCTTGATGTACTCAGCGGCTTCTTCTTCAGCTGTACCACCGATCTCACCAATCATTACGATTGCTTCAGTTTGAGGATCGTTTTGGAACATCTCTAGTACGTCGATGAAGTTAGTACCTGGGATTGGATCACCACCGATACCAACACACGTAGACTGACCAAAGCCAGCGTCAGTAGTTTGCTTAACAGCTTCGTACGTTAAAGTACCAGAGCGAGAAACGATACCTACTTTACCAGGCTTGTGGATGTGACCAGGCATGATACCAATCTTAGTTTCACCCGGAGTGATAACACCTGGGCAGTTAGGACCGATCATACGAACACCAGTTTGGTCTAGCTTAACTTTAACGTCAACCATGTCTAGTGTTGGGATACCTTCAGTAATACAAACGATAAGCTCGATGCCAGCATCGATAGCTTCTAGGATCGCATCTTTACAGAAAGGTGCTGGTACGTAGATAACTGAAGCAGTTGCGCCAGTTGCTTCTACTGCTTCGCGTACAGTGTTAAATACCGGAAGACCAAGGTGAGTTTGACCACCTTTACCTGGAGATACACCACCAACCATTTGCGTACCATACTGGATAGCTTGCTCAGAGTGGAAAGTACCTTGACCGCCAGTGAAACCCTGACAGATTACTTTAGTATCTTTATTAATTAATACAGACATTATTTGCCCTCCGCAGCAGCAACAACTTTCTCAGCAGCATCTGTTAGTGATTCTGCAGCGATAATGTCAAGGTCAGAGTTAGCTAGAACTTCACGACCTAGTTCAGCGTTTGTACCTTCTAAACGTACAACTACTGGTACTTGAACGCCAACTTCTTTAACTGCACCAATGATACCTTCTGCGATCATGTCACAACGAACGATACCACCAAAGATGTTAACGAGTACGGCTTTAACATTGTCATCTGAAAGAATGATCTTGAATGCTTCTGCTACACGCTCTTTAGTCGCGCCGCCACCAACGTCTAGGAAGTTAGCTGGCTTACCACCGTGTAGGTTTACGATGTCCATAGTACCCATTGCTAGGCCCGCACCGTTAACCATACAGCCTACGTTACCGTCTAGAGCAACATAGTTAAGCTCGAAGCTTGCTGCGTGTGCTTCACGCGCGTCTTCTTGTGAAGGATCGTGGAATTCACGGATCTTAGGCTGACGGAATAATGCGTTACCATCTACACCAATTTTACCGTCAAGACAGTGAAGGTTGCCTTGATCAGTGATCACTAGAGGGTTGATCTCAAGTAATGCGAAATCGTGGTCGTTAAACATAGTTGCAAGACCCATGAAGATCTTAACGAACTGTTTAATTTGTGCTGGGTTTAGACCTAGTTTGAAGCCTAACTCACGACCTTGGTAAGCCTGAGGGCCAACTAGTGGATCAATTTCAGCTTTATGAATTAGCTCTGGTGTTTCTTCTGCAACAGTTTCAATTTCAACACCACCTTCGGTAGATGCCATGAAAACCACTTTACGAGTTGCACGGTCTACAACAGCACCTAGGTATAATTCGTTCGCGATGTCTGTGCAGCTTTCTACTAAGATTTTAGCTACTGGCTGACCTTTTTCGTCTGTTTGGTAAGTAACTAAGTTTTTACCTAACCAATTTTCAGCGAATGCGCGAATTTCTTCTTTGCTATCAGCAAGCTTAACACCGCCCGCTTTACCACGGCCACCGGCGTGTACTTGACACTTAACTACCCATTTGTCGCCGCCGATTTTAGCAGCTGCTTCTACCGCTTCTTGAGGTGTATCACAAGCGAAACCCTCAGATACTGGCAAACCATAGTCGGCAAATAGTTGTTTTGCCTGATACTCATGCAAATTCATGATGCTTTATCCAATTTCTTATACTAAAAAAGCTGAATATTTATGCAAATAATCAGCTATCCCAAATTGCGCTCCTAGTATAGATCCCAAGGCGTACGATGAAAACCCTAGTTAGACCAAAGGCGCAAAAAAAAAGCTGTATGAACCAACATACAGCTTAATATCTAATCAATTATGATTATACGTCTAATAATAGACGTGTAGGATCTTCTAATAGCTCTTTAATTGTGACTAAGAAGCCTACAGATTCTTTACCATCGATTTGACGGTGGTCGTAACTTAATGCCAGATACATCATTGGTAAGATTTCAACTTTACCATTTACTGCCATTGGACGCTCTTGGATCTTATGCATACCTAAGATTGAAGACTGCGGCAAGTTGATGATTGGCGTAGAAAGTAACGAGCCAAACACACCACCGTTAGTGATAGTGAAATTACCACCAGTCATATCATCAACCGTTAGCTTACCGTCACGACCTTTGAGTGCTAATTCACGAATACCTTTTTCAATTTCAGCAACTGATAGCTTGTCACAGTCACGAAGTACTGGAGTTACAAGACCACGAGGAGTAGATACCGCGATGCTGATATCGAAATAGTTGTGATAAACAATGTCATCACCATCGATAGATGCATTTACTTCAGGGAAACGCTTAAGTGCTTCTGTCACTGCTTTAACGTAGAAAGACATGAAACCTAAACGGATACCATGGCGCTTTTCAAAAACTTCTTGATACTGCTTGCGAAGATCCATGATTGGCTTCATGTTTACTTCATTGAAAGTCGTCAACATCGCAGTTGAGTTTTTCGCTTCAAGTAGACGGTTTGCAATCGTCTTACGTAAACGCGTCATAGGAACACGTTTTTGAGTACGCTCACCCATAGGGGCCGCTGGAGTCGTTGTTTGCGCTGCAGCTGGTTTAGCAGCTGGTGCAGATTTTAAGAATGTATCAACGTCTTCTTTAGTGATACGACCGCCTTTACCTGAACCTTTAATCTTAGACGCATCTAGCCCTTTTTCAGCAATTAAACGACGTACTGATGGCGTTAACACATCTGAGCTTTCGTCAGAAGAAGCTGGCGCTTCTTGAGCCGCAGGTGCTGATGCGCTTGGTGCGCCGCCGGCTGTGATTTTACCAATCACTTGCTCACCAAGTACAGTTTCACCTTCAGCATGGATATGCTCACCCATTACACCGTCTTCTGGTGCAACAACTTCTAATACAACTTTATCAGTTTCGATATCAACTAGGTTTTGGTCACGGCTCACCGCTTCACCTGGTTGAACATGCCAAGTTGCGATTGTAGCATCTGCTACTGACTCTGGAAGTACAGGTACTTTAATGTCCACTTCTTTACCTTCTGCTGCTGGCGCCGATGAAGACGCTGCTGGTTGTTCATTTGATTGAGCTGGTGCGCTGGCCTTTTCGCCAGCATCACCTAAAATTGCGATAACTTGTTCACCTAGAACCGTTGCACCGTCAACTTCTTTGATCTCTGTTATAACACCGTCTTGTGGTGCGACTACTTCGAGTACTACCTTGTCTGTTTCAATATCTACAAGGTTTTGGTCACGAGATACAGTATCACCAACGCTAACGTGCCAAGTTGCTACTGTGGCGTCTGCAACTGACTCAGGAAGAACAGGAACCTTAATTTCGGTTGTCATCTCTTATCCCTTATTTTTTAATTGTTAATGCGTCAGCAACTAACGCGTTTTGTTCTTTAGTATGTGTTGACATGTAGCCACACGCTGGTGCTGCCGATGCTTTACGGCCAGCATAAGTTAGGTTTGCACCTGCTGGGATTGCATCCCAGAAGTGGTGCTGAGAGCAATACCAAGCACCTTGGTTTTGCGGCTCTTCTTGACACCAAACAAAGTCTTTAACGTGCTGATAACGAGCCATAATTTCATCCATCTCCTGATGTGGGAAAGGATACAACTGCTCTACACGCACAATCGCAACATCATCTAGCTCTTGTTTACGGCGTTCTTGCAATAGCTCGTAATATACCTTACCACTACAGAACACAACACGTTTAACATTAGCCGGATCGATGTCATCGATCTCATCAATCATGTTATGGAACACACCTTCGGCAAGTTCTTCAATTGAAGATACGGCAAGCGGGTGACGAAGCAATGACTTTGGTGTCATTACAATCAATGGGCGGCGCAAAGGACGCACTGATTGACGACGTAACATAGCGTAAACTTGAGCTGGTGTTGAAGGCACACACACTTGCATATTGTGATCAGCACACAACTGCAGGTAACGCTCTAAACGTGCTGAACTGTGTTCTGGTCCCTGACCTTCGTAACCGTGAGGAAGTAGCATTGTTAAGCCACATAAACGACCCCACTTTTGCTCACCAGAGCTTAAGAATTGGTCGAATACAACTTGAGCACCGTTTGCGAAGTCACCAAATTGTGCTTCCCAAAGTACCAATGATGTAGGCTCAGCAGTGGCGTAACCATATTCGAACGCCAGTACAGCTTCTTCAGATAGTACTGAGTCATAAACCTCGAACGTCCCTTGCTTTTCATGAATATCTTGCAGAGGGATATAAGTAGACGCATCTTGTTGGTTATGTACAACAGCGTGACGGTGGAAGAATGTGCCTCGACCTGAGTCTTGGCCTGTCATACGCACATCGACACCTTCGTCAACTAAAGTAGCATACGCCAGTGTTTCTGCCATACCCCAGTCAAGCTGCTTTTCGCCCTTTGCCATCGCCTTACGATCATCATAAATTTTCTTAACGCGTGACTGTGCTTTGTGTGTATCTGGATATGTCGATACTTTTTCAGCAAGCTCTTTAAGCTTATCAACTGATAATTTAGGGTCGTATGCTACATCCCAATCATGGCCTACAAACTTAGACCAATCCGATGAATGTTTAGTATCTGGCTTAATTTCTTCAACAACGCACTTACCATTATCTAAGCCGTTGCGGTATTCATCAGCCAAAGCCTTTGCTTCGTCAGCTGAAATGATACCTTCAAGAGCAAGTTGATCGGCATAAAGCTGGCGTGGTACAGGATGCTTTTTGATCTTTTGATACATTAATGGCTGAGTTGCATTTGGCTCGTCAGCTTCGTTATGGCCATGGCGGCGATAACATACTAAATCAATCACTACATCGCGGCGGAACTGATTACGGAAATCAAGTGCAACTTGAGTTACAAATGCAACCGCTTCAGGATCATCAGAATTAACATGGAAGATTGGTGCCTGAACCATTTTTGCGATATCGGTACAGTAGTCTGTAGAGCGCACATCTTCTTGCTTTGAAGTTGTAAAGCCAACTTGGTTATTAACCACGATGCGGATTGTACCACCTACACCAAACGCACGAGTTTGCGATAGGTTAAATGTTTCTTGTACAACACCTTGCCCAGCAATCGCTGAGTCACCATGAATAGTAATAGGTAATGCTTTTGAGCCAGTTTTACAACCTAAACGGTCTAAACGAGCACGAACAGAGCCCATTACAACTGGGTTAACAATTTCTAGGTGAGACGGGTTAAATGCCAGAGCCATGTGTACATCACCACCTTGCGTCGCAAAGTCAGATGAATAACCCATATGATATTTAACATCACCAGAGCCGGCTAATTCGCCGTACTTACCTGCAAACTCATCAAACAATACTTGAGGGTTCTTACCCAGTACGTTAACAAGTACATTTAAACGACCACGGTGCGCCATACCAATAACCGCTTCTTGCTGACCACTTTCACCAGCGCGATGTATTAGCTCTTTAAGCATTGGCACTAACGCATCACCACCTTCTAGCGAGAAACGTTTAGCACCTGGAAATTTAGCACTTAGATACTTTTCTAAGCCGTCTGCCGCAGTTAGACCCTTTAGAATACGTAGTTTTGCTTCTTTACTAAATTGAGGCTTTGAGAAAGTTGACTCTAGGCGCTGCTGTAACCAACGCTTTTCTTCTGTAGAAGTGATGTGCATATATTCTGCACCGATTGAACCACAATAAGTGTTCTTCAGGGCAGCATATAAGTCTTTTAATTTCATTGTCTCTTTGCCACAAGCAAATGAGCCAACGTTGTATTCTTTATCTAAGTCCGCATCGGTTAGTTCATGGTAGTCGAGCTCTAAATCACGAACCCTTTCACGCTTCCATAAACCCAGTGGGTCTAGGTTGGCGTTTTGATGGCCTCTAAACCTAAATGCGTTTATTAGTTGCAATACCCTGACCTGTTTAGCGTCAGATGTACTATCTGCTGCAACTACCACTTCTCTGTGTTTGTTCTTTGCAAGTTCAGCAAATTGCTCCCTCACTTGTGAATGTTTAACGTCAACATCCACTCCATCAACTTTTGGCAGCTGATCAAACACTTCTCGCCATTCTTCTGGCACTGAAGTCGCATCATCAAGATACGCTTCATACAGCTCTTCTACATAAGCTACGTTTCCGCCGTACAAATGCGAAGATTCTAGCCATGCCTTCATCACACCTTCGTGCATTTATTAGCCCTTTTCTCTAGCGCAGAAATTTAAATAATAACAAGATGGCATGCGCTTGCATGCCATCTAAGGATATAAATATGTATTAAACCGAACGATTTAACAACATAGATTTAATCTGACCAATGGCTTTAGTTGGATTCAAGCCCTTTGGACATACGCTAACACAGTTCATGATACCGTGACAGCGGAATACGCTGAACGCATCGTCAAGATCTGCCAAACGCTCTTCTGTTGCTGTGTCGCGGCTATCAGCCAAGAAACGATAAGCATGCAAAAGACCTGCAGGGCCGATGAACTTGTCTGGGTTCCACCAAAACGAAGGACACGACGTTGAACAACACGCACATAAAATACACTCGTATAAACCATCAAGTTCTTCACGTTCTTCAATAGATTGAAGACGTTCAACGCCGCCTGTAGGCTTATCGTTGATCAAGAATGGCTTAACCTTTTCATACTGAGTGTAGAATTGGCTCATATCAATAACTAAGTCACGAATTACTGGCAAGCCAGGTAACGGACGTAGAATGATTTTGCCTTTACCATTTTTTTGTAATGCTGAAAGCGGAGTGATACATGCAAGGCCATTTTTGCCATTCATGTTCACACCATCAGAACCACATACACCTTCACGACATGAACGACGGAAAGATAACGTTGGATCTTGCTCTTTTAGAAGTAAAAGCGCGTCCAACACCATCATGTCACGACCTTCTTCTACCTCAAGCGTGTAGTCCTGCATACGTGGAGCATTATCCACGTCAGGATTATAACGATAAACAGAAAATTCTAAAGTTGCCATCGTCTAGCTCCTAGTAAGTACGTGCTTTAGGTGGGAATGCTTCACGAGTCTTAGGCGCGTAGTTAACTTCGCGCTTACTCATGCTTTCCGTCACTGGGTTATACACTGTATGACATAACCAGTTTTCATCATCACGATCTGGGTAATCAAAACGAGAGTGAGCACCACGGCTTTCAGTACGGAAGTTTGCAGCAACTGCTGTTGAGTATGCTGTTTCCATCAAGTTATCAAGCTCTAAACACTCAATTCGTTGTGTGTTGAACTCAGTTGACTTGTCGTCAAGGCGCGCATGTTGTAAACGCTCACGGATTTCTTTAAGCTGCTGCAGGCCTTCAGCCATTGAATCACCTTCACGGAATACCGAGAAGTTAAGCTGCATGCACTGTTGTAAATCTTTCTTGATTTGCACAGGATCTTCGCCCTGACCCTTCGTTGAATTTTCCCAGCGGTTAAAGCGTGCAAACGCTGAATCAATGTCATCGCTAGAAGCTTGCTTAGAGATTTGCGCATCAGCAAGGTACTGACCCAAGAAGTTACCTGCCGCACGACCAAATACTACCAAGTCAAGTAGTGAATTACCGCCTAAGCGGTTTGCACCGTGTACAGATACACATGCAATCTCACCTACCGCGAACAGACCTTCAACAAGTTTGTTGTTGCCGTTTTCGTCAACGCTTAGTACCTGACCATTAACGTTAGTCGGTACACCACCCATCATGTAGTGACACGTTGGAATTACAGGAATTGGCTCTTTTGCTGGATCAACGTGAGCAAACGTCTTAGATAAGTCACAAACGCCTGGAAGACGTAAGTTAAGTGTTTCTTCACCTAGGTGATCTAGCTTAAGTTTAATGTGTGGACCCCAAGGACCATCACAGCCACGGCCTTCACGAATTTCGGTCATCATAGAACGAGCAACAACGTCACGCGATGCTAAATCTTTCGCATTCGGTGCATAACGCTCCATGAAACGTTCGCCATCTTTGTTCAGAAGGTAACCACCTTCACCACGACAACCTTCTGTTACTAGCGTACCGGCTCCTGCGATACCCGTTGGGTGGAATTGCCACATTTCCATGTCTTGCATGGCAATACCAGCACGAGTTGCCATACCAACACCGTCACCAGTATTGATGTGTGCATTGGTCGTAGAAGCATATATACGCCCCGCACCACCAGTTGCAAGCACTACTGCTTTTGACTTGAAGTAAGTTACTTCGCCTGTTTCGATATCAATTGCAGTACAACCAACTACGTCGCCGTTGTCGTTTTTAACTAAATCTAGTGCGTACCACTCAGAGAAAACGTTGGTTTTATTTTTAACGTTTTGTTGATACAAACAATGAAGTAGTGCGTGACCTGTACGGTCTGCAGCTGCTGCTGTACGTGCAGCCTGCTCACCACCGAAGTTTTTCGATTGGCCACCAAAAGGACGCTGATAAACACGACCATTTTCAAAACGAGAAAACGGCAAACCCATGTTTTCTAATTCAGTAATCGCTTCAGGGCCTGTTTGACACATGTATTCGATAGCGTCTTGGTCGCCGATAAAATCAGAGCCTTTAACCGTATCGTACATGTGCCATTCCCAGTTATCCTCATGCGAGTTACCCAACGCTACAGTGATACCACCTTGCGCAGATACAGTATGAGAACGTGTTGGGAAAACTTTTGAAATCAATGCACAAGTTTTGCCTGATTCAGAAATAGCAAGTGCTGCACGCATGCCAGCGCCACCGGCACCAATTACTACAGCATCAAATTCACGAGTATTGTATTTCACTTAAACACCCCACAGAACAAACAGACCAATTGCTACGTAAGCAAGGGCCATTAAGTTTAAAACGAAGCCAAGTACTGAACGCATCGTAGAGCACTTTACATAGTCAGTTAAGACCTGCCAAAGGCCGATACGTGTATGCACCATGATGCACACTAGAGTAACGATGGTTGCTGCTTTAACAGCCAGATTTGAGAACAAACCTTTCCATGCTTCGAATGTTAGTTCTGGAGTAAGAAGTAAATAACCAACAATAAATACTGCATATGCTGCAATTACTAATGCGGTTGTACGCAATGAAACATAATCTTGTACGCCATCACGCTTGAAAGTTGCTTGATTTAAGACCATATCCACACTCCTGCTAAGATTGCTACCACTACAGAAAGTGCGATTGCAATTTTAGCGCTGCTGTTGCCAGATTCTAATTCTTCCCAGTGACCCATATCTTGGATCATGTGACGGATACCACCAATTAGGTGATATGCCAGTACACTGACGGTGCCCCACGCAATGAATTTTGCAATAAAGCCACTAAATAAGCCTTTTACAAATTCAAAACCTTCAGGAGAAGAAAGAGACTCAGACCAAGCCCAAATGACAAAAGTTAAAGCGAAGAATAATGCTACACCAGTAATACGGTGTAGGATCGACGCTTTAGCCGTTGCCGGCATCGATATAGTCGTAAGATCTAGATTTACAGGTCTTTGCTTTTTCACAGTTACTTGCCCATCTTGCCCACAAAGGAGCTCATCTACTTGTTTTTATAAAACCCATTTGCACGACATATGCAAATGGCACACTCTAAATAAACCTGTTTTTCCAAAAAAACGATCATTTTTCGTAAAAATAGGTTTACCCACAGACGATACGGTATAAAACCTTTGACAGTATATAAGGCCGTGCGCGCTTTTACAATTCTTGTTTAGATTGAGACGGTTGCGAATTAGCCAATGGTATAATATTTAATCTCAACAGAATATTTATTATACATATTTGCATAATTCTTAGAAAAATTGACTTTCCACCCTATTTTTACGTTAAAATGATCAGAATTTGCTTAACATTAGTATCACAACATAACAATCAGAGTTGTTATTTCATAGGAGATAAATAGATGGCAGATAAAAAAGCCACAGTACATATTGAAGGTCACGATCCGATCGAGCTTCCGATTTACTCAGGCACAGCTGGCCAAGACGTAATAGACGTTCGCACTTTAGGCGCTCATGGCCACTTCACATATGACCCAGGTTTTATGTCTACCGGTTCGTGCGAGTCATCTATCACCTACATTGACGGCGGGAAAGGCGTATTACTTCATCGCGGCTACCCAATTGAGCAGCTTGCAAATAAGTCGAACTACATCGAACTTTGTTACCTTTTACTAAACGGTGAGTTACCGACAGCTGAACAACATGCTGAATTTGCAGATGAGATCACACGCAACACCATGTTGCATGAAAAAATTGCGGTTTTCTTCCAAGGATTCCGTGTAGACTCTCACCCGATGGCAATGCTTTGTGGCGTTGTTGGTGCACTATCATCTTTCTATCACGATGATTTAGATATTTCAGACTCAGAACAACGTCACCGTAGTGCTGTACGTCTAATTGCAAAACTACCTACAATCGCAGCAATGGCTTATAAGTACAACGTTGGTCAGCCGTTTGTATATCCTCGCAACGACCTAAGCTACGCTGAAAACTTTTTACACATGATGTTCTCAGTTCCAGCAGAAAAATATGAAGTAAACCCTATCCTTGCTAAAGCAATGGATAAAATCTTCATGCTTCACGCCGACCACGAGCAAAACGCTTCAACGTCAACAGTACGCTTAGCTGGCTCTTCTGGCGCTAATCCATACGCTTGTATTGCTGCAGGTATTGCATCACTTTGGGGCCCTGCTCACGGCGGTGCAAACGAAGCATGTTTGAACATGTTAGAAGAAATCGGTTCAGTTGACCGTATCGATGAATACGTTGCCAAAGCAAAAGATAAGAACGACCCGTTCCGTCTAATGGGCTTTGGTCACCGTGTTTATAAAAACTTCGACCCTCGCGCAACAGTAATGCGTGAAACATGTCACGAAGTGCTTAAAGAGCTAAATATTCAAGATCCGCTATTGGATGTTGCTATGAAGCTTGAGCAAATCGCGTTAGAAGACCCTTACTTCATCGAGAAAAAACTGTACCCTAACGTAGATTTCTACTCAGGTATCATCTTGAAGGCAATTGGTATTCCAACGAGTATGTTTACCGTTATCTTCGCAATGTCTCGTACAGTTGGTTGGATCTCACACTGGGATGAAATGTTGTCTCAGCCAGGTCACAAAATTGGCCGTCCTCGCCAACTTTATACAGGCTACACGCAGCGTGATTACAAAGCTGCTTCTGATAGATAAGTATATTTTATCTCAATCAAGGCCGCTAATTGCGGCCTTTTTTATTGGCTTTAAACTGTAATCTATTTAAAATCCACGCTCCGCCAACCTTAAGGAACATTGCATGAGTGATATTGCACAGCTGCGAAACGATTTTCCAGCACTTGATCAGATGACAGAAGGTAATCCTTTAGTCTACCTAGATTCAGGTGCCACCAGCCAAAAGCCTCAGTCTGTAATTGATGAGATTAATCGCTTCTATGCAAAAAACAACTCAAATGTACACCGAGGTTTACACACTCTGAGCGAACAAGCAACTTCACGTTATGAAAAAACGCGTGAAAAAGTGGCTCAATTTATTGGTGCAAACGCGACAGAAATCGTTTGGACCAGTGGCGCAACACACAGCATTAATTTGGTAGCATCTGGATTAACGCAATATATATCGGATAACGATATTATTCTGATTACAGCCCTTGAACATCACGCAAATATTGTACCTTGGCAACAGCTTGCAATGCGTACTAATGCCAAGTTACAGGTAATTCCAGTTAACGAGCACGGTATAATCGAGACAAAACAAGCAATAAACATAATTGCTCAGCTAAAGCCTAAGATATTCGCCTGTTCTCATGCATCTAACACGCTTGGGAACATTCAAGATGTAAAAAAGCTAGTTGCTAAAGCTAAAGAGTTTGGGGCAATTACACTTGTTGACGGGGCACAAGCTTTTTTGCATTTAAGACCAAACATGAAAGAGTTAGATTGCGACTTTTATGTTTTTTCAGCACATAAAGCACTCGGCCCAACAGGCTTAGGCGTGCTTTATGGAAAATATAAACAGCTTAACGCTTTACCTGCTTACCAAACCGGCGGTGAAATGATCGAACAAGTATCGTTTGAAAAAACAACATTCCGAGACGCTCCCGCTAAATTTGAACCAGGTACCCCTAATATTTCCGCCGTGCTGGGCTTTAGCGCTGCGCTAGATTATTTAAATGACATTGAATTTACTTCACTACAGCGTTTTGAACAGTCTTTATATCGGTACCTAGTTAAACAGCTCTGTGCAATCGACGGTATTAAGCTTTACGGTGACTTAGAAAACAACATTGGCACCGCCAGCTTTACCTATAAGTCTGAACATCATTACGATTTTGCCATGCTACTTAATAGCTATGGTGTGGCTATCAGAAGTGGCCACCATTGCACACAACCACTAATGCAAACGCTAAACTTAAACGGTACAATTCGCGTAAGCTTAGCGTTTTACAATAACAAAACAGACATTGATAGATTTATTAACGCATTAAATGAGTGCATTGCGTTAATCGAAGGGTAAAATTAGTGACGTATCAGGAAATTTACGACAAATTGTCGAATACAACGAGCTGGCAACAGAGTTACCGAGAGATTATGTTACTCGGCAAGCAGCTTCCGCCTTTACCAGAGGTACTTAAAACTGATCTGGCAAAAGTGACTGGCTGCGAAAGCAATGTGTGGCTGCATATTGAGCTTGACGAACAACAACAACACTTACTGTTAGTTGGCGATTCAGATACCCGTATCGTCAAAGGCCTGCTTGCCATTGTGCTGTCGATGTATAGTGGCCTAACACCCAGTGAAGCCAAAAAAATAAATGCGTATACTGAATTTGAAGCGCTTGGTTTAATTAAACATCTAAGCCCTTCAAGAGGAAATGGTATCAAAGCGATTGTAGACACAATTCAAGCGCATGCATCCAAGTGGGCTTAAGGCTGTATTTTTATTTTATCAACTCTGTTGTATTTAAAGCGTCTGCTGCAACGCTTTATTTATGAAAAACTTATGACTATTACTGCCAAATCACAGTTCTGCTTGCGACAAATGAACAAGCATTACCACCAGAGTTGATTGAAAGCCATTTAAAATAATTGGTAATGTTTTTAAAACTAACAGGCCATCTGCTTTGCTTTTTTATCAAGATACTTGCGAATGGCTTTAGAGGCTGCAAAAAAACCAAACGTACCGGTGACCATAGTTGCAGAGCCAAAGCCAGTCGCGCAATCCATGTTTTTGCTTCCGTCAGCGTGCTGTTTAGCCATACATACCTCTCCACCTTCTGTTGGGTAAACCAACTGTTCGGTAGAATAAACGCAATCGACGCCAAACTTACGCTTTGGATTAGTTGAATAATTGTAATTTTTCCTCAGTAAATAACGCACTTTTGCTAGTAACGGATCTTGTGTTGTTTTAGCAACGTCACCAAATTGGATTTGGCTAGGATCTGTTTGTCCACCTGCGCCACCTGTGGTTATAACTGGGATTTTACGACGTTTGCAGTGAGCTATTAATGCTGCTTTTTCTTTAACTGCATCTATGCAATCAATGACATAATCAAAGTCATTGATATGCTCAGGAATATTATCCAGCGTGATAAAATCGTCTACTAACTGTACTTCACAGTTTGGGTTTATCTCCTTTAACCTATCACGCATTGCCTCTATCTTTTGCTCACCGATTGAAGCCGATAAAGCATGAATTTGTCGATTGACATTGGTTACACAAATATCGTCTAAGTCGATTAAACAGATATGCCCGACACCTGTGCGAGCAAGCGCTTCAGCTACCCAACTACCTACCCCTCCTATACCTACAACGCAAAACTTGGCTTCGCTCAACCAATCTAATTGCTGCTGACCATATAGGCGGCCAATTCCACCAAAACGTAACTGGGTTTGTTGCTGTGTCATACTACCACTCTAACTGCCAAGGATTTTGCCATTTGGCGAATTCCTCATGTTGAAATAATTCTGTAAAATGTTGTTGAGGACTCGGTTTAATAATGTATTGCCTTACTACACCTTGCCATATAAACCGTAATGCATATGCGTGTAAATATACCCGATCGGCGCTTTGTCCACCGTATAGCTCATCGCCTAAAATTGGTGCCGATAAACTTTTTAAAGCGACTCTTAATTGATGGGTTTTACCTGTAAACGGCTTTAAAATGCATGCTCTTAAACCTGGCGCGACACTTATACTATAAAACCGAGTTATGGCGGGGTTCTCGCTTGTTTTAAGAAGTTTATATGCACCTCGACGCGCTTTACCCATATCCCCTTTGATCCAACCTTGTTTTTTCTTTGGCTTATCTGTTATTAGCGCAAGATAGGCTTTATCTATTTTACGCTCTGCAAATAACTGGCTCAACTTATTGGCTGCAGCACTGGATTTTGCAAGTATCAGCAACCCTGAAGTCACTTTGTCTAGCCTATGAACAGCATACAACTTACAACCAAGCTGCTTTTCTAGTTGCACAACAAAACCGACCTCGCTTTCACTATGAAAACTGATACCAGCGGCTTTATGTGCAATTACAAAATCGGGCTCATCCGCAACTAATTCAATATCTGCCATGTTAGCGTCCAGTTATAAAATAAACCAAACAACAGTCCTTATCCGTGCCATTTCTCAACTTCATCTAAGCTTAGCTCTCTGGCTTCATCCTCAAGTAATACTGGGATATCTTCACGAATTGGATACGCAAGCTTTGCCGCTGTGCTGATAAGTTCGCTATTGTCCTTATCGTATTGTAACTTTCCCTTGCAAACAGGGCATGCCAAGATCTCGAGTAATTTTCTATCAAACGCCATGATGAATCTCTTTTTGTTTTAAAATGTGCTTAATGGATAATTGCAATGCCTCGGTTGGCTTTGCATCCACACGTAAATAGTACCAGTTGTCTTTGGCAAAAGCCTGACATTTCACGGCATCTTTTTCAGTCATAAATAACGCTAAATCATTATATTCTGTAAAGTCATCGACGCCATAAGCGTAATGATCTCTAAAGTGCCGAGTTTTGACTATCTCAATACCCAGTTCGCTGAGGCTGTTTTCAAATCTTTGCGGGTTTCCGATAGCGCTGACCGCAACGCCTTGCTGTGGATATTGCTGTACAAGTTTGTTGTCTACAACACGATAGATACCTGATTGGGCTAACGTGTAACTCAACATCGCACCCGCACCATTTTCTATAACCAAATCGACGCTATTTAACCTTGTTGGTAACTCCCTTAGTGGGCCAGCCGGAATTAAGCAACCATTACCAAAGCGCCGTTGTGAATCAACAATACACAACTCAATATCTCGATGCATTTTATAATGCTGTAAGCCGTCATCTGAAATAATAACATCTACGTTAAAACGCGCTTTAATAAGCTCACAACTTGCCTGCCTGTCACTGCCAATAACTATCGGACAATCCAGCCTTGAAGCTAGTAAAAATGGCTCATCGCCGACTTCTTCAACCGCACTGTCTCGGGTCACTAAATATGGATAATATGGTGCTTTAGAGCCATACCCTCTGCTTATTACTGCTACTTTTATGCCTAACGATTGCAAATAGGGTACTAACCACAACACAAAGGGAGTTTTACCATTGCCACCGATCCCTATATTGCCCACAACAATCACTGGCACGTGAGCACGAAATGATTGACTCAACCCCAGCTTAAAAGATAAACGTCGAAGTGTGCTTATCACCCAAAAAAGAATGCTAAACGGTAAAAGTAAAAAGGTAAGCAGGCTTTTTGGTTGATACCAACTTTTCTCTATTGCACTCACGCTATGCTCCGTGCTGCATTTGGCATAACGCTGCGTATGTTCCACCCGATATAAGTAATGTTTGATGAGTACCTTGCTCAACGACTTTACCTTGCTCTAATACATAAATCCTATCTGATTTTTCGATGGTAGATAATCGATGGGCAATCACAATAGAGGTTTTGTCAGCCATTAGCGTATCCAGTGCATCTTGTATCAATCGCTCCGACTCTGTATCTAATGCCGATGTTGCTTCATCTAGAATGAGAATAGGCGCGTTCTTTACGATTGCCCGTGCAATTGCAATCCGCTGCCTTTGTCCACCAGAAAGCATCACACCGTTTTCACCTACAACGGTGTCCAAACCATCTGGTAAGTCTTTTACGAACTCCCAAACATGCGCTTGCTTAGCCACATCAATTAGCTGCGCTTGCGATAAAGGCTGCTCTAAGCCATACATAATGTTGTTACCAATGGTGTCGTTAAACAAAACGACTTGCTGCGAAACAACGGAAAACTGGCGACGTAAATCTTTTAGTTTATATTGCTGGATAGGAATATCGTCTAATAGTATCTCGCCCATCGAAATATCATAAAAGCGAGGAAGTAAATTAGATAAGGTGGATTTACCAGACCCCGAACGTCCTACAAGCGCAATATTTTCACCCGGTTTAATATGAAGTGATAAGTCTCTAATAACGGGTTCTTGTTTAGTGGGGTAACAAAAGGTCAAATTATTAATTTTGATCTCACCTTTGCAAGATGTGATCTCGAGTGTACCTGTGTCAAGCTCTGTGGGCGTATCAAGAATATCAAAAATACTCTGTGCAGCTGCGATACCACGTTGTAGCTCACCATTCACATTCGCTAACTGCTTTAGCGGCCTAAGCATCATCATCATTGAAGATAGCAACGCAACAAACGTACCCGACGTAATCGTATCTATCATCGACGGCATAGCAATAATCGCTAAAATCAATGCCATTGCACTTGCAGCTAAGATCTGAATAACCGAGACACTCAGTGCCCGCGTTGCATCCATTTTCACCCGCTGTTGGCGGTTATGATTATTAACCTTAGCAAAGCGGCTTATTTCTTTATCTTGACCTTCAAAGCCATGGATCACTTTATGCCCTGCCAGCATCTGCTCTGATCCCTTTGTGACCTCGCCCATTGCATCTTGAATATTCTTAGATATTTTTCTAAACCGTTTAGATACTACATTCACAATAATCGCAACAAGCGGTACGATAACTAGAAATATTGACGATAGTTGCCAACTTGCGTCAAACATCACAATTAATAAAAATAAGACAAATGCCCCTTCTCTAATCATAACTTGCAACGCACGTGTAATCGCCTGCTGAACTTGTTCAGTATCAAAAGTAATTTTAGAGATCATATCTCCATTAGAGTGTTGATCATGAAAAGAGACTGGTAAAAACAACATGTGCTCGTATAGTTGCTGCCTTAGCCTTTGTACCACTTGTGAGCCTAAGTAGCTTAAACAGTATGACGCCATGTAGTTAAACACGCCACGCCCTAATACAAGTGCGATCACAATAATCGGTGCCCACGTTAGCACCTCAGTATTTCTTTGTGTTAGCCCTTCATCAATGAATGGTTGCATTAACTTGATAAATAATGCGTCCATTGCAGCGTAACCGAGCATGCCTACGACAGCAAAAATGCCGACCATTTTGAAGTCAAAGGTGTATTTTAATAGCCGTTGGTAAACTTGCTTGGCACTGGGTTGCATAAAAACTCTCTGCTAGTAATAACCTAAGTATTGTACTTTGGCACTGCACAAAAACAAAATGCTATGTTGTCAAACCTATAAAATTGCAGCAAAAATGCTAAAAAATGAGCAGATATACCGAAAACCCCTCTCTATAAAAACCAATATCTATGGGCTTGCCGCGCAAATTCAAATTGTAAAGCATGCTCTGTCACCATAATTCGTATGTGACCTTCTAACGCCGTATCAAGCTGTCTTATATCGGCTTGTGCGTAACGTTTTACAACTTGCGGATGCGGCAATCGCCAAATCGAATAATAACTTCTTGAGTAAATTGCAATCTGTGGGTCGACCGCTGCAATAAACGCCTCAGTCGAAGACGTATTACTACCATGATGCGGTACCAATAGAATATCACTATTCAATTTAGTCGCTGATTGTTGGACCAATAACTGCTCTGCATCACGTTCAATATCACCAGCCAATAACAATGAGTAGTGTCCATCACTAACTTTTACAACGCAGGAATTATTATTGTCACTTAACATTGGACGAGTTGGCCAAAGCGACTCCAAATGCAAGGTATTGGCCATTTTTAATGAAGTTATATTACAGGTGGATTTTACCTCCCTATTATGAAAAGCGCTAAAAGGCGCTTTGCCCGCATAGGCTAGTAACTCTTTTACACCGCCGACATGATCGTTATCTTGGTGACTTAATACAATATGAGACAACGTTAAATTGTTGGCGTCTAAATAGGGTTGTATAACACGCTCAAATATAGAGAAGCTGTCAAAGTACTTTGCTCCAATATCATAAAGCAACGCTTGCTTGCCTGTTGAAACCAACACAGCCGTTCCATGACCAACATCAAATACATCTATCTGCCATTTTACGGATGGCTGACTTATCGAGTTAACACAAGCAATGATAACTGGGATAAGTGCAATGAATCGCCATATTTTAACTTGGGTGATTAGCAATAAAGCTAGATAGAAAACAATAACATATTGCCATGCAAACGGACTAGTTTTGAGCCAACTCACCTCTATTAACCAACTGACAAGCAGCTCAAGTAATAAAAATAGATATTCATCTAAAAGTAAAAACCAGCCATCCATAAAGCCCAATAAGTGACTGGTTACCAGTATCAGTAATGATGGCAAGATGACAAATGATAGCAAAGGGATAAAAATCATATTGGTAACCAATGCAAAAACACTGATCCCATTGAAATAGTAACTACTCAGAGGTGCCAACAGCAACCCCAATACTAGCTGCAACAAGAATAGTTGAGTCAAAAAACTTTGTTTTTTTCGGTTACCTGCCCAAGTCCGTACACAGCAAAAAATGCCATAAACAGCGATAAACGAAAAATATAACCCCGGGTTTAACACCACAAAAGGATCAATGAGCAGTACGCCGCATAAGGCAAAAAGTAGGCTCCTGAGATTAACGACTCTCTTAGAAAATAAATATGCCATTACTAACACGCACAACATCAACAACGCACGTAATGCCGATACAGCCAAACCACTCAATAACACATACAATGTACTGCCAATTAACCCTGCGTAAGCGTGATATTTATTCAAGTCACGTGATTGACAGAATCTTACGCCCAATAAAACAGCTAAAAAACAAATACCTTGACTCAGATAGCGAGTTAAAGCGAACACAATGCCAATATGTAAGCCAGAAATTGCTAGCATGTGACTTAACCCAAGCCGTTGCATTTGCTTTTTATCTTGTTGACTAATTTTTGACTTATCGCCACTGAGCAATGTGTAGTAAAGCCAAGACAACTTATAATCTTTTAAGTTATGCCACAACCATGACCGATAAACACCTTTAAGCCAATGTGCTTGTCCTTGATGAGCACTAAAGTCAATCAAGCGTCCCTTAAAATGCAGCTTTTGTGTAAATGCGTAAACTTCACTATCAAAGCTGTCAAAATTCTTGCGGCTTCGATATTGCTTTAACTTTGCTGTGGCTTTTAGTTGCTGCCCTATTTTAAGGCTCGGCGCGTCTTTCTTTATATCTATAGAAACGTTCGCAAATACCTGTTTGTACCACGGGAAAGGTTGTTCATTGATGTGAGTTAGTTTGATGCGTATATAGTCACTAGAAAAAACCTCTTCAACTTGCGCATGAATACTTACACTTTGTAGTTTTGTGCTTGTAATGCTTGTTTGTTTATAAAAGCACCAATAGTGTACCGATACCGTAAAAATAGCTAAAATAAACCCTAACAATACGAACCAAAACGGCTTAAAATAATAAGCAGCAACCAATAGGAAAAGTAAGCTGCTATAAAACTGCCAATGTTCGTAAAAAAACACGGTTATTAGACAGCCAATGCAAAACCCACTCCCAAAGAGAATTGATGTATATGGTTTCACACTATGGCTAAGAAGACGATCCAACGATTTTTACCCGATCACAATAAGATCAAACAGCAAAAGTCACTTAAAATATTTGGTCGTTTGTTGCATGACGCCAATTTATGGCACTTAAATCGACGCTCAGCCCGAGGAGCGTTTTCGGTTGGCTTATTTTTCGCATTCATCCCTGTTCCTTTTCAAATGGTGTTGGCTGCCGCCTTTGCGATTCCATTTCGCGTAAACTTACCTTTATCGGTCGCGTTAGTATGGTTAACAAACCCACTTACAATGCCACCCATATTTTATTGCTCTTACATCGTCGGGGTATTTGCACTTGGTCAAGAAACTCAACCTTTTCACTTTGAAGCTAGCTGGGAGTGGCTAACCCAAAGTCTATCAACAATTGGCCCAGCATTTATGGTCGGCTCGTTGATCTGTGCAAGTATTGCCTCTGTGATCGGTTACTTTGGTATCGACTATTTATGGCGAAGATCAGTTAACAAAGCGTGGTCATCAAGAGGCCATTAAAGACTACAAAATATAGACAATAAAAAAGCCCTTGCGGGCTTTTTTATTGTGCTTTTGTTTATTTCTCTGCAAGTTTCAATGCTTTTCTACGTAACCAAGCAAAAGGCAGTGCAACTAAAGTTAAGAAAAATGCACTTCCTGACTGGCGCTCATATTTTTCAGCCTCTGGTGGCGCGCAATCTTCAACTTCGCCGCTCGGGTTTGGTGTTAAAAGAACAGGTAAGGTAACTGATTCATATTCAATTTCACCATTACTGTCTTTTTCAATATTACCTAAACGATCTCTGCGTTCTACCGTTTTAGTTGCTATCGCATAGATGTGATTAGATTCAGTGATTTTTATCGCTTCAGCAATTGTGTATGGGTAATTGTTACCGCTACTATCCTTACATGGAAGCAAATCGTTTATATTAGTAACCTTGTCATCACCAATTTGGTAAATAAAACCTTCTCTTCTTCGATTACTACTATTTTTCTCTACTTCAGCTTGGCCGATGATAAATCCAGCATCATTGATATCAGTTGCAACCGCTTTTGACCCTTTAAAGAAGTACGGCAATTCAACATACTTGCCTTCGTTTAAATCGTAATAAAAGGCAACCTGCTCACGAATGACATTTCGTACATTTTCAGCCATGTAACCTATAGCTATATTATTGTTGTTAATATCTGTCGCTTTACCAAGCTCATACCATCTTTCTAGATCTTTAAAAGGTGTAAAGTTACCTTCTTTAAAGTAACCTGCTACACCATATGGATATAAATCGTCACCTTCTCGATAAGGCGAGTAGCCAACCGCCACGCCAGCCTTGTTCACAGCCAAAGCAGCACTTATAAACGCGTCGTTTTCATCATCTTTAGGTGTCAAACCTAGGCCAAGACTTTCAGAACTCACCACATTAAAGTTTTCATCAAGCTGCCACTTAAATGCCCTTAAATCATAAAATGGACGGCTAGTAGACAGTTGTCTTACCCAACGACAAACCTGTAACGGCTCATCTTTACCATCACAATTATCATCATAATTTGTTTGGCGGTTCTCTGGAATACCAATACTCGATTGGCCTACAACAACATAACCACCTTCATCTAATTTGCGAATATCCGTAGCAATGGCGTATCCACCATGCTCTGTAAACGCGGGCTCCAATGTGACTTTTTCACCCTGAGGCGTTATCACTATACCTCTAGAGCTCCAGTCTCTCACGAAAAACGTCTTCTCTTCTGATTGACCTTCTGGCGTAAAAGTAGTTTTAGAAAAAGGTGCTGAGCCCCACCCAGCTATCGTGCCATCTTCACTAATAGAGGTTAAATAATTTGATGTTGAACGAGTAAGGCCGTTAGTATCGGCATCTGTGCTATCAAAGAGTACTTGTTCTTGCGCAGATACCGCATCTATGTTTAATGCAATTCTATCTTGTAGTTTTTGATATTCCGCAGAGTTCGCACGCGCACCAAGAAAACTCAACATAAAACGATTCGCGTCAGCGTTCGTTGCAGCCACACCATTTTGTATATCTTCTAAAGTAAAAGATATCTCCTCATCTATGTCTTCGTATGACTTTTTTGCTTGGTCATAAGCATTTTTTATAGTGGCATCATCAAAGTCAATGTAGCTAACGTCAATAGGTAAGCCAAATAAGCTTGTTGCAGCACCTATAATTTGCCCATTATCGTTTACATCTGAGATAAATGTGTATTTTCCACCCTCGTAACGAGGCAACTCTGTTAATTGGTAGGTAGCTGCCAGTGCTTGACTACTTAAGCCAGCAAAAATACTTACAGCTAAAAATGTGTGCTTCATCTTAATCCTTACTACTGATTTTGTAATGCTTCTAGTTCTTCCCAACGCTCAAACGCGGCTTCAAGCTTCGACTCTAGTTCTGCTAGTTCGTTCAACGCGCTTTGTGTTGTTTGTGCATCTTGTTTAAAAAAGTCAGGGGCGTTTACAATTTCTTGTTGCTGTTCTAACGCTTGCTCAAGTGCCTCTACTTTACTTGGCAACTGCTCTAATTCAAGTTTTAATTTGTAACTAAGCTTCGTAGTTTTGTTATTACTTGTTTTAGTCTGCTTTGCCTGTTTTTCTGCATCTTGCTTAACTTGTTTTTCAAGTTCTTTTGCTTGCGCCTGGCGCATCGCTAAATATTGTTCGTAATCGGTATAACCACCGACGATATCCGTGATTTGCCCCGCACCTTCAAAGGCCCATACTGAATTACAGGTGTTATCAATAAATTCACGGTCGTGGCTGACAATTAGGATTGTTCCTTGATACTGATTTACAATGTCTTCAAGTAATTCCAAAGTTTCAATATCTAGATCATTGGTTGGCTCGTCGAGCACCAGGACGTTAGAAGGTTTCAGAAATAGTTTGGCTAGGAGTAAACGGTTTTTCTCTCCCCCAGACAACGCTTTAACAGGCGTTCTAGCCCTCGCTGGTGGAAACAAAAAGTCTTGCAAATAGCCTAGGACATGGCGACTTCTCCCACCCATCATCACTTCTTGCTTACCTTCAGCGACATTGTCTTGTACCGTCGCTTCTTCGTCTAACTTTTCTCGGTATTGATCAAAATACGCAACCTCAAGATTCACACCTTGCTTGATTTTGCCACTATCGGCGGCTAAATCACCGAATAGTAGTTTAAGTAACGTGGTTTTTCCCACACCATTAGGCCCTACGAGCCCGACTCTGTCGCCACGCATAACAAGCGTTGAAAAGTCCTTAGCGATAACCTTATCTTTGAACGCATGATGAACATGCTGTGCTTCAAACACTAATTTACCAGAGCGCTCCGCCGTCTCAATGTTAAAGTCTGTTTTACCAACTTGCTCAACACGCTGTTTGCGCTCATTTCTCAGAGCCTTAAGCGCGCGAACACGTCCTTCGTTGCGAGTTCTTCTCGCTTTGATCCCCTGACGGATCCAAGCTTCTTCCTCCGCGAGCCTTTTATCAAACAAGGCATTTTGAGACTCTTCTACCTTTAGGTCATGCGCTTTTTGCTCTAGGTATTTTGCATAATCGCCGGGGTAAGAAATTAACTTACCTCTATCTAAATCGAGAATACGCGTGGCAACGGCACGAATAAATGCTCTATCATGAGAAATGAATACAATGCCGCCTTTAAATTCTTTTAAGAACTGCTCTAACCAAATTACGCTATTCATATCTAAATGGTTAGTCGGCTCATCTAGAAGTAATAAGTCTGGTTCACTAACTAATGCTTTCGCCAGTGCAACTTTACGCAGCCAACCTCCCGATAACTTTTCTAAACGCATACTTGATTCAAGCTCTAACTGACTTAAAACCAATTTAATACGGCTTTCAAAGCGCCAAGCATCCGCAGATTCAATTTTGTTGGACAGCTTCTCCAACTTACTCAGTAACGCTGGTGATTGATCCGTTTGCAGAGCTTCGCTAACGTGGTTGAATTCTATTAGTAACTCTGCAATATCAGGCAGTCCACTAGCTACATAGTCAAATACTGAGCCTTGTGCGCCTTTGGGAGGATCTTGTTCAAGGCGAGAAACCTTTAACTCACCAACGCGATTGATTTCACCATCGTCTAATAAAACCGCTCCATCAAGTACTTTCAGTAAGGTTGATTTACCAGCACCGTTTCTACCAACGATACAAACCCTTTCTCCTGCTTCGATCACCGCATCTGCATTATCAAGCAAAGGGTGAGTGCCGAACGCCAGTTGTGCTTTTGCTATTCTTATTAAATCCATATTATTCTACGAGTTGTTGAATTTGGTGCTGATCAAAAGGCCAAAATAGTGGTTTTTCATCAGAGAGTCTTTTTATTACGGGTATAGATGTTTGATATTCAGCCATCAATGCTTCGTCGCTTAAAATATCAATCAACGCTACCTCATGAGCTGGTATTACCTGCGATACTAGTTCATGGGCTTGTTCACATAAGTGACACCCTTGCGTGTGGTATAAAACAAACTTAGCCATGCGTTATTAGCCAACTATTATGTATTTGTTTATTGCGCTTAAAATCTGGTGACAGTGTTTCACTTGAAATATTTTCGGCTTTTAGGCCCAGCCCAATCAAGCCAACATCATCTATTTTAAAACCACGCTTATTATTGGAAAAAATGAGTGTGCCTCTTGGACTTAATATTTTTTTCACCCAAGTCAGTAACTGAATATGGTCACGCTGAACATCAAAAACATCTTTCATACGTTTTGAGTTAGAAAAAGTGGGTGGGTCTAAGAAAATAAGATCATATTGACCTTGTGCGTGTTCTAGCCACTTCAAACAGTCCGCTTGTTCAAAACGATAACGTGGGTTCTTCAAATTATTTAATGCAAAATTATCTTCTGCCCATTTTAGATAAGTTTTTGACATATCAACTGTTGTAACTGACTTTGCGCCTCCAAGTGCAGCATGAACCGACGCCGAGCCCGTATAGGAAAATAAATTTAAGAACCGCTTATCTTTCGCGTTGTTTTGAATATAGCGACGAGCAAGACGGTGGTCTAAAAAGAGCCCTGTATCTAAATAATCAAACAGGTTAACTTTAAACTTAGCACCAAACTCTTCCACCGTATCATAACGGTGCTGTTTATCCATTGCGGTATATTGTGACTCGCCTTTTTGTTTTTTACGCACTTTTACCGCAATATTTTCTGGTGCAATTTGTAACTGTTCAGCGGTTAGCGTGATAACATCTTGCAAGCGTTTTTGGGCCACATTATCATCGATCTCTTTTGGTGCAGCGTATTCAAATATCACTGCTGAGTCGTTATAAACATCAACAGCTACATTGTATTCGGGTATATCTGCATCATATACTCGATAAGCGTTGATCTGCTCTTTTTTGAGCCAACTTTTTAACGCTTGCTTATTCTTTTTCAAACGATTTGCAAATGCAGTTGAGCCTTCAAAGTTTAGCCCGGTCTTTTGTTCATTTTGAGAAACTTGACGCTCGTTAAGCTCATACATATTGAGCTCTACATCAATCGGACCATTTTTAAATTTGTAACGTTTTTCTCTTGATAATTTCAACAATTTAAACAAACTATCGTCAGTACCAAGTAACGCTAAGTGCCAATCTTTAAAGTGCTTTTTGAACGCTATCCCCATATTGCGATATAAATTAACCAGCTCAGCCATTGAACCTAACCGCTCACCATAAGGTAAGTTACTCAATACCACACCCGGACGTTTTGCGACCTGACTTAAAGCGTTTGCATCTTGTACACTAAATTTAATATGCTGCGACACTCCTGCTCGCTCGGCATTTTGCTCGGCAACGCTCACAATTTTTTGTTCCAAGTCCGAACCTATCAACCACAATTTATTGTCCTTTTGAGTTGATTTTAGTTCTGATCTAATTTCTTCATACTTTGCTTTTCTAAAGCTCGGCAACCTTTTAAAGGCAAACTCTCTATTCAAATTGCTATAGATATTGTTTGCCATACAAGCTGCTTCAATTAGCAATGTACCCGAACCGCAACAAGGGTCATATAGCGGTCTAGAGCTATCATCAAGCCAGCCGCTGCGTTTAACTAAGGCGGCGGCTAGGTGTTCACGAATAGGAGCCTTACCTTGACGAGTACGATATCCTCTATCAGATAAACGAGGTCCAGAGTAATCGATATATAATGCACACTTATTCTTATTAAGTTTGGCAATTACTCTGATATTCGGATCTGTCTTGTCCACACTTGGGCGCTGTTCATAAAGGTCATTAAAGTAATCAACAATACCATCCTTTATCACCAACCCAGAAAACTGGGTATTTTTAAGCTCATTGTTTGTGCCATTAAATTCTATGGCAAATGTTTGCGTTGGGCCAAACCAATCTTGCCAAGCTTGAAAACGAGCAAATTTATAGAGCGCAGCTTTGTCATTAATCTCTTCGCTTTCGTCTATCATTAACATCACACGAGTCGCGAAACGAGTCGTTAAACAAAACTTTTGCGCAGCTAAGTTATCAGCATTAAAACGAACCGAGCCAACGCTTTGTTTTACT
Organism: Pseudoalteromonas sp. A25; assembly: GCF_009176705.1. NCBI lineage: Bacteria > Pseudomonadati > Pseudomonadota > Gammaproteobacteria > Alteromonadales > Pseudoalteromonadaceae > Pseudoalteromonas > Pseudoalteromonas sp. A25. Next base: position 2,151,097 of record NZ_AP021846.1, read on the forward strand.
AATTCAAGCCCTGCTTGTTGAAGTTCTTCAGCTAAGAGATGTTCGATACCAATGGATGTGAGCGCGATAAATTGCAATGTACTAACCCTTTATATTCAATTACCCGCGAGTATATCATAGGTTAGAGAGAGCTTGATCACGCCATTTTGGAAATTTTATTACAACTTAATAAGGGATGGATCCTATCATTGAGCACTTTAATCGCTTGAAACTGCTCTAAGGTTAAATTTTCATCAAGCGAAAACTGCTCTGCTAAGCTGATGCATAAACACGCCCCGTCAGTTTGTTCAACAATAAAAAAGTCACCCTCTTGTTGTGTTGAGCGCAAGCGCACTATTGCTTCGGTGCAAGGCTGCTCTCCTAAATATGTCTCAAAAAACCAGCTTTTTGCTTGTACGGGTAAAAGGTAAAATTTTGCAGCTGTCGCGTTAAGCGCAATTTGGCAACACTGAGGTTCAGACCACATATTAAAGCTGCGCAGATAAGCAAACACATTTTGATAATACGCGGCTTCGTTAATACTAAGGTATGGATCTGAATATGCATCTTGAGTCAATTGACGCAAACGAAAAGGCGTGCAGAGGATTAACTCTTCACCTAAATCTACAAGCAAACGATTTCTTTGGCGACAACTAATCCATTGCCACTCTTTAGATGCCTGCAAAGTTATTCTCCCCGTACTATTTTGCTTTGTTGAATAGTACACGGGAGTATAACTAAAAATTCTAAGTGGTGAAAATATTTATAAGAACAATTTGTTAATGATCATTTAGTTATATAACTGATCATTATAAACCGTCAACGATCCTTTTCACCAAACTTGGGCCTTCATAAATAAAGCCTGTATAAACTTGTAATAAAGACGCACCAGCATCTAATTTTTCTTTGGCAGACTCAGCACTATCTATCCCTCCGACTCCAATAATCGGTAGTTTGCCCTCTGTTAAACGTTTAAGTTCACTCACTACAAATGTCGACTTTTCACGTACAGGTCTACCTGATAAGCCACCGGCTTCGGTTCCATACTGCATACCTTGGACCGCTGTGCGCTCCAAGGTAGTGTTCGTAGCAATCACGCCATCTATTCTATTTTTTACAAGCGATTCAGAGATTTGCGCAACTTGTACTGCATCTACGTCTGGTGCAATTTTAACCAGCATAGGCACAGATTTACTATGCTTGGCAATCAAGTCAACCTGCTCATTCTTCAAGCTTTGTAGTAAGTCATCTAATGCGTCACCATATTGTAAGTCACGCAAACCGGGCGTGTTGGGTGAAGAGATATTCACCGTTATATACGAGGCGTGTTCAAACACTTTTCTCATACAATGGATGTAATCGTCCTTGCCCTTTTCATTTGGAGTATCTTTATTTTTGCCGATATTGATCCCCAAGATCCCATCATATTTAGCCGCTTGTACATTCTTGACCAGGTTATCAACCCCTTTATTGTTAAAGCCCATACGGTTAATAATAGCGTGAGCTTGCGGTAGCCTAAATATGCGTGGTTTATCATTACCCGGCTGGGGTTTAGGCGTAACTGTACCGACTTCAATAAAGCCGAAGCCCATTTGCGCAAATGCATCAATACATTCAGCATTTTTATCAAGACCAGCTGCAAGACCCACTGGGTTTTTAAACTCTAAGCCAAGGAAGTTTACTGGTTTATCCGCAGCCGACTGCGACCATGCCATACTCATCGGTGTATGTGCAAAGCGGCGCAAATTATTTAATGCAAAATCGTGTGCCCATTCAGCATCACGGCTAAACATATAGCGACGCGCAATATCATAAAACATGAAAACTCCTAAAAATCCTAAGTAACATAAAAACCTGCAGTGCATGCAGACAAAAAAATACCCCAGCAAGGCCGGGGTATTTTAACGATTTAAAAATTATTTGGTAGTGTCACAATTGTGGCTCAGTAACATAAGCTCACGTAACGCAACTGAGAACTTAGCAAAGTCATGGCTTTGCGACGTTTTGAACTCCTGAAGCATTTGTTGCCAACGGTGTAACAGCGCAGACTGATTATCCATCCACTGCTCGATCAGCGCATTGACATCCTCATCATCACCTTCAAAGCTATTCAATACAACTTCTGATAGTGAACGTTGCTGCCAATCAAGCTCTTCACGATATGAAGCTCGAGCTAGCGCCTGCCAATGGTTAGACACTGGCTGAGCAGTGATTTGGTCCAAGAACCAATGTAAACCCATGCTTGCACCAAGCTTAAAGTAAGTGTTAGAAACCACCCCTACTTTACGGCCTGAGTTTTGTGCAACTTCAGCTAAGTCCATCACAGAGAACAAGCTTGATAGCGAAACAATGCGCATTGCAATATCACTTGGTACACCCTGTTCTTCCAGTTTTTTAGCATTACTTGAGATAGATGTGCTTTCTGACTCAACCATATAGCTTTGCAGATTCTTACTTACATCCTCAAAAACTGGGGCAAAGAACGCTATGGTTTGTTCAATTGTCATTGCTTTATTACGATGACGTAAGAACCAACGTGTAGCGCGGCGAACTGTGCGGCGCAACTGATACAGCATTTCAGTTTGCACTGCTGCTGGGATCTTATTATCCAATGCTGCAATTGAATTCCATGTATGCTTCATTTCGAAAATTGCACTGGCAATTGAGTAACAAAGTGCTATTTCACTATCACTCGCACCCGTCTCTTCATTCATACGTACCATGAAATTCAAGCCCATGTCATTAACAATATTATTTGCTAACTTCGTGGCGATAATCTCTTTGCGCAATGGGTGGTTATCCATGGCTGTACTGAACTTTTCACGCAATGGTACAGGGAAAGAGTTCACAAGTAACTGACGGTAGTACGGATTTTCCGATACATCATCAACAACCAAAGACTCTTTAAGTACCATTTTTGAGTAAGAAACCAACACGGATAGTTCAGGGCGAGTTAAGTCTTTATCGGCTGCTGCACGCTCTGCGAGCTCTTCATCTGTAGGCAAAAACTCAATCGTGCGGTCCAGCTTACCTTCTTTTTCAAGAGCATGAATAAAGCGTACTTTTTCTTTAAGTGTGGCAGGGCCTTTCGACTTAGTGATTGATAAAGTATGTGTTTGACGATAACAATCAGCTAACACTAATTCCGAGACTTCATCAGTCATAGAATAAAGTAGTGTGTCACGTTGCTTCTTGGTTAGATCTCCTTCAGCAACTAGACCATTTAGTAAAATCTTAATATTTACTTCGTTATCTGAACACGCTACACCACCAACGTTATCAATGAAGTCTGTATTAATGCGTCCGCCCTTGCTAGCAAATTCAATACGACCTAACTGGGTTGCACCTAAATTACCACCTTCGCCAAATACTTTTGCGCCAAGCTCAGCACCATTGATGCGTAATGCATCGTTTGCGCGGTCACCGACCTCTGCATTGGTCTCTTTTGAGTGCTTAATGTAAGTACCAATACCACCATTCCATAGCAGGTCAGATGGCATCATAAGCAAGGCTTTGATCAGCTCATTAGGTGTCATGCTCGCTTTTTTAGTGCCGATCATTTTCTTCATTTCTGGTGTCAAGGTAATAGACTTAGCCGCGCGAGAGAAAATCCCACCGCCTTCAGAAATTAAAGATTTATCATAGTCTTCCCAAGATGAGCGAGGTAACGCAAATAAACGTTCACGCTCTTTGTAAGAACTTGCTGCGTCAGGAGTTGGGTCTATGAAAATATGCATGTGGTTAAATGCAGCTTGTAATCGAATGTGCTTAGATAGCAACATGCCATTACCAAATACGTCTCCCGCCATGTCACCAATACCGACAACAGTAAAATCTGTAGTTTGACAATCGATATCCATTTCACGGAAGTGGCGTTTTACAGATTCCCAGGCACCCTTAGCGGTAATACCCATTTTCTTGTGATCATAGCCAATTGAGCCACCCGATGCGAATGCATCTCCAAGCCAAAAGTTATAATCTTCCGCAATGCCATTGGCAATATCAGAGAACGTCGCAGTGCCTTTATCTGCCGCAACCACTAGATAAGGATCTTCTTCATCGTGGCGAATAACATTTTGAGGCGCAACAATCTCACCATGAACAATATTGTCAGTAATATCTAACAAACCACGGATAAAGATTTTGTAGCATTCTTGACCTTCTTTAAAGAACGCTTCTCGCTCTGTAGGTAGTTGCTTGCATACAAACCCGCCCTTTGAGCCCACAGGTACAATAACTGTATTTTTAACCTGTTGCGCTTTTACTAAGCCTAATACTTCTGTGCGGAAATCTTCACGTCTATCTGACCAACGTAAGCCACCACGTGCTACTTTACCACCACGTAGGTGAACACCTTCAACACGCGGCGAGTAAACAAATATCTCAAACGCCGGCAGAGGCAATGGCATATCAGGGATTTCGCTTGGCTTAACTTTGAACGAAACGTAAGACTTATTACTACCATCTTGCTCTTTTTGGAAGAAGTTAGTGCGCAGCGTTGCGTTGATCATATCAACATATAAACGAATGATTCGGTCATCATCCAAGTTAGCAACATTTTCTAATTCTTCGTATATACCAGCGACTACTTTATCAATGGTTTTTTGAGCAGCAGGTTTTGTTGGTGAAAACTTCTTCACAAACAAATCTACGATTTTCGCTGCTATATGCGGGTAGTGGTCAAATGTACTTTCGATGTAGGTTTGTGAGAAAGTAACCCCAATTTGGCGCATATATTTTGCGTATGCTCGCAGAATTGAAGCTTCGCGACCCGTTAGGCCACCCAATAGCACTAAACGGTTAAAACCATCATTTTCTAAGCGATTATGCCAAACATTTGTCAAGGCAGCTCTAAAGCGCGCTGATACTTTATTGAAATCCGCAATACTGTTACTGCCGAGCAGCATTGAGAAATCCATGATCCAATTAACTTGACCATCGCTTGATTTAATTGCATACGGTGTTTCACCAATTACACGTAAACCGAAGTTTTCAAGCATTGGCATGACATCTGACAAATGAATGGGGACATCTTTGTGGAACAAGCTTAAACGAACAATTTGAGAATTAGCTTCTTCTTGAGGGCGGTAGAACAACATATCTAATTTGTTCTCATCATCAAGTTGTTCTAGTTTCTCAATATCGACCACAGCTGCACTTGGTAACACTTCGTCTTTGTATGCGCCAGGGAATGCAGATGCATATTTTCTAAACAACTCATTACCACGAGACTCACCTGCACTTTCTAGCAATGAATCATGAAGTTTATCTTCCCATGTACGGGCTGCTTCGATTAAATTATTTTCGATGTCTTTCACGTTATATTCAATGTTGTTGTCAGCTACGCGCACAGTGTAATGCGTTCGAGCAAGCGTAGACTCTGAGAAGTATGTGGTAAATTCAACTTTTTCTTTTGACTGGAACGCATTAGCCAACAATTGTTGAGTTTCACGTCTAAGTGCTGTGTTATAGCGCTCTCTTGGTACATACACCATACAAGAAAAGAAACGTCCATAAATATCTTTACGAACGAACAAACGACACATATCACGTTCTTGAACTTGTAATACACCCATTGCAACTTCGAGAAGTTCGCTTTCTCGCGCTTGAACTAGCTCATCACGCGGGTAGGTTTCAAGTATGTTTAACACAGCTTTATATGCGTGCGTTCCCTGTGCAAAATCACACATTTGCATGATGCGATTGATTTTGGCTCTTAATACAGGCACATCAGCTGCACTGTTATTGTAGAAGCTTGATGAGAACAAACCAATGAAACGATCTTCCCCAATTACATTGCCTTGCTTATCAAATCGTTTGATACCCACATAGTCTACATAAGCTGGGCGGTGAACTCGAGACAATGAATTTGTTTTTGTCAGTACGAGAAGATTGTTACTGCGGGCTTCTTTACGCGCAACTTCAGGTAATTCAGAAAGCAATCGACCTTGTGCATCGGCTGATTTTTTCATTAGGCCCAAGCTAGTATCTGCGACGTGCTTTAACTCATAGTCACCTTTAACTGGCTCTAAATCATATTGACGATAGCCCATAAAAGTAAAGTTATCTTGAGTTAACCAATCTAAAAACTCAATGGCTTCTTTTACTTCGCTTTCATTGCAATTAAAATGACGTTTTGGGATGTCTTTAATGACTGACTTGAGTTTATCACGAATAGGTAACCAGTCTTCTACTGCCAATGATACATCTTGAAGCACAGACTCAAGCTCTTTAGTAAATGCTTCTATCTCATTTTTATCTGTTTGACGGTCTATCTCAATAAAGAACACTGTTTTGGTCGATGTCGACTCTTGTTCTGCCTTTAAGTTTGAAATAGCAGTTATTTTTCCAGCATCATCGCGTTGAATTTTTAGCGGACTGTGCAATAGCAAGTGCGAAACTATGTTTTCGCGATTCATTGCCATACGTACTGAATCAACTAAAAAAGGCATATCTTTAGCAATAATCTCTACGATGGTGTGAGATGACTGCCAGCCATCTTTCGCCACCTCAGGATTGAATACGCGAATTACCGCTTCGTCTGAGTTGTTTTTTTCGAGAGAATTCCAAAGACTAAGTGCAGCGCCATATAGGTCACTATCGTTTCGATTTGCCAAGTCCTCTTTAGACATATTGCTGTACAAAGCTTTGGCAAATGTTTCAACGAGTGACACGTTCTCTGCATGAACTTTTTTGTGGATCAACTTACATACGTTATCGAGGATAACTGATGCTGGACCTTCATTTTGTGTCATATGTGTTCCTTAATCTATACCACCTTTGAACGGTAGATTATGTGTACAGCTGTTTATTAGCGTGGAGTCAGTAGAATTTTAACCTTTCTGACGCTAATAAACAGCCTTTTCGACGAAAACATTTTAAGCTTTTCAGCCATTTGCTCATCTATTCACAAAATATAGATATAAATAGCCAATCTTGGCTATTTAGACGCACATTTATTCACGATTTTTTTTCTGGTCAGTCCAGAGAAGCGTACCTATAGCTGGTAATAATAGCACTGCTCCAAGCATATTGACTAAAAACATGAATGTTAAAAGAATACCCATATCAACTTGGAACTTGAGCGCTGAGAAAATCCATGTACTCACACCTATAGCCAAAGTAATTCCGGTGAATAAAACTGCACTACCACGCTCAGCTAAGGCATTTCTATATGCAACCGATAAAGGGGTTCCCTGTTTCAATTGACCCATCATTGAAGACAGGATATAGATGCCATAATCAACACCTATGCCGACGCCTAAAGCGATCACAGGTAGCGTTGACACTGTCAAACCTATTTCGAGTTTAACCATTAGTGCTTGCGCCAAGGTCGACACTATATATAGCGGCAGAACAACAGCAATAGTCGCTTTTACACTTCTAAAGCTCAATAAGCATAGGATAATAACGGCACCGTAAACGTAAATCATCATCGGTAATTGAGCCTCAGATACCGATTCATTGGTCGCAGCCATCACCCCTATAGGCCCTGAGGCTAACTTAAATTGTACCTTATCTGTGTCCTCTTCCTCAGCAAACTGCTTAATGCTAGAGACAACATGATCGATGGTTTCTGCTTTGTGATCCTCCATAAAAATAATAATGGGCATCACTGAGCAATCACCATTAAGCAAACCTGTACTTGTTTCAACGCGAGACGTAGCTTGCACTAATGACGCGCTATTTCTAGGTAAGGTTTGCCATTTCTGGTTTCCTTCGTTGTAACCCGCATTGACGGCTTGCGCAACAGAGCTAAGCGAAACCGCTGATTGCACACCTGCTAGGTTTTCAACACGCCATTGAAAGCGACTCACTCTAGCCATTGCATCATATTCAGTACATGCTGCAGGGTATGCTTCAACAATAACCTTTAATATATCAGAGGAAATAGCGTAACGATCAGATATCAAGAACGTGTCTTGATTATAACGCGCATCCTGATGAAGCGCAGGTGCGCCGGCATGTAAATCACCGATGCGCATGCTTTGCGCTTGCCAATAGCCAAACACAAATAGCAATCCTGATATCACTAAGATCACCCGTGCCCACTTTTTATCCGTGGCGCTAACTAATCCCTCTCTTAAACGCGTAAATACCGTATGAGTTGCCGTTTTACCGTCATCTAACCGTCTAATTTTACTAGAATTAAAGTACGAAGCTAAGATTGGTAGCAACACAAGGTTAGTGAAAATGATAACCGCCACACCTAAACTCGCCGTAATTGCAAGTTCTCTAATGATACCTATATCAATCGCCAACAAAGTTAAAAAACCAACCGTGTCAGAAAGTAAGGCAATTCCCCCTGGGATTAACAGCGCTTTAAAGCTTGCTTGGGCTGCAATTTTACTAGTGGCTCCCTCAGCTACTTTTTTACCTATAGAGTTAATCATTTGCACACCATGACTAACACCTATTGCAAACACTAAGAACGGCACCAAAATAGACATCGGGTCCAAACCAAAGCCTAGACTTGAAAGTAGCCCCATTTGCCAAACTACCGCAATGATAGAACAAGCAATTGGTAACAATGTTAGTTTAAAGCTTTTGCAAAATAGCCACACCATAATAAAAGTAAAGGCAATTGCAACAGCGAAAAACAAAACAACTCCTTTTGCGCCATCGGCTATATCTCCAGCCATTTTGGCAAAACCGATAATATGAATGCTCACTTTATCAGTACTTAGAGGCTCACGAATTTGAGACTCTAGCTTTTTCGCAAATGATAGTGTGTCTAACTTTTCTTGTGTTTGCGGGTCTATTTCCATTAACTGCGCACTTACCATCGCACAGCTATAATCACTGGCAATCATGCGCCCAACCACATTCGCCTTTTCTATATTCTGCTTTACAACCGCAAGCCCTTTCTCAGTTGCCGTAAAATTAGCAGGAATAATCGGACCACCAGCAAAACCATCTTCAACCACCTCAACAAAACGCGCACTAGGCGAAAATATTGAATTTACAAGTGGTCTGTTAACACCAGGGATAAAATATAACTGATCATGAACAGCTTTTAGTTGCTTAAAAAACTCGGGGTTGAAAATATCACCATCTTCATCACATACAGAGATCAAAATGCTATTTGCCCCACCAAATTGCTTTTCATGCTTTAAATACAGTTGCATATACTCATGCTGCAATGGAATGTTTTTATTAAAAGAAGCATCCAGTTGAATATGCGTGGCTTTATAGCCAAGTAAAAACGTCAAAAGTGTAAACAGTAGTAATACTGCCATCCTGTGACGAAAAACAATGTATTCTAATTTATTTAAAACGGCTTTCATTACTTCTTAGCCTCCCAAGTTTTTAGCCCCTTTTCGGTGGCTAAAATCAGTTTATCTTTGAAGGTAACAGCCGATAGTATCGCATGACCGCTACTTAATTGAGATGAGGTAACCTGACCTTGATTGTAACCAAACAAGAATCCACTATTAGCCAACATGTAGAGTGTATCTTTGAATGAAACGAGTGAATTGATGGTCGCTTTGACAGGTGTTTTTATTTTTTCGAACTCAAGCGTATCGGCATTTGCAACAAATGCATTGCCTCGTAAGCCGGCCACTATTACTTGCTCATTTGAATATGGTGCTACCGCAAAGAATGAACCAGGATAAAACTCCTCAAGTCTTTGCCAAGTTTTACCTTGGTCTTCACTCATAGCAACGAGACCCATTTCGCCTACCAGATATATGCGGGCTTTTTGTACAAGTATTCGATTAAAATGGGGCAATATGAATTTGGTTTCTTCCTCATAAGCTTGAGGATCTTCTTCTTTTAAGTTGCGTAAATAGTCTTTGTCATCAGGATGAACAAAGTCGTCGATAAAGCGTTTTGTCCATGTTTTTCCACCATCTTCAGTTTGATAAAACATGCCATAGGCGCCAATAGCAAAGCCTTTATTACTATCTACAAACTCTATGTCTAAACAAGGCTTTTGCTGCTGTGGTAAATATTGTTGAAGCTGCCAACTAAGCCCTTTGTCGCCACTGAACAAAATACTACTATCGTGACCACATGCCCAAGATTTATCGGCGCTCAGTGCAGTAACAGCAGTCAGCAATGACTGTATAGGTACTTGCGCCTGTCGCCAATTGTGACCATCTTCACTAGTCACTATCGTGCCATGCTTACCAACTGCTATCAGCGTACCTTCATTATCAACAATGTCTGTAAATAAGGTCCTTTCAGGGTGGTTAACTTGTAATGCGGGCTCAGGAGTGGTTTGTGCACTCACGGTCGTACAAAACAGTACACAGACACTTGCAATGGTTGTTTTTATCATGCTGAAACTACTCAAATAAACGTGACAAGAGGCGAGAACTCGCCGAAATAATATAGAAATGCTAGCAGTCGCATTGACCGCTAGCAGGAGTTGATCGAGCTCAGGCTTAACGTTTGCCCTCACGGCGTAACGCGCTTTGCGTAAACTCATTGTCTTGGAAAGACTGGCTAAAGTCATACATTTGCTCTTCGTTATCTAAGCCAATAGCTAAATAACGGCGAGAGTTCAAATCATGATAAACGTCTAATGTACTCCAATGAGTTGGTACTTCGTAGTAATTCAAGCCATGCGCCATCGCTACACGATACATTTGGTCGCGATTATCATAAAGATCCGCAATGTGGATTTGCCAGCTATCTTCGTCTATGTAAAACACGCGTTTTTTGTAAATATGTCGAGTACCTTCTTTAAGATTCGCCTCTACTACCCATACTCTGTGTTTTTCATAGCGCACATGTTCTGGATTAATATGGCCAGGCTTTAAGATGTCATCATATTTAAGCTTATCACTGTGAAGCTTATAGCTATTGTACGGGATATATAACTCTTTTTTACCTTTAAGTGTCCAGTTATAGCGGTTTGGTGAGCCGTTAAACATGTCAAAGTCATCCGTAGTACGCAAGCTATCCGACGCTGTTCCCGGTGCGTCGTATGCTACATTTGGCGCACGACGCACGCGACGCTGACCCGTGTTATAAGTCCAAGCTTGGCGAGGCGTTAAAATTTGGTCCATTGTTTCATGCACCAATAACGCAGTACCGGCTAATCGAGCAGGCTCTGTTACTCTTTGCTTAAACTTAAACAGTACATTTGACTCCTTAAGCTCTTCTGGCGTTGCATCTAATGCAGAGTACTTAACTAAGAGTTTTTCGTCGAAACCAATTAAGTTATAGTCACCCGACTCGGTTGGCATCGCCTGCCCACCAAAACGTGCAATCGATAAGCCACGATAACGCAACAAGTGATTCCAGATGGCTTCAAGACCATCTTTTGGCACCGGAAATGGAATACCAATTGCGGTATTTTTTATCCCATTACCATCTTCAATAAGCTCTGCGGTTGAAGCATATTTCTTGGTTGCATCGTAAACAAATTGCGGATACGACGCACTACGACGAGTTGGGTATATATTCATTTTGAACGTGTCAGGATACGTTTCAAACAATGCAACTTGTCCAGGACTTAAATACTCTTTGTACTTATCGAGATTTGATTTGTCGATAGTAAACAAAACCTTATCATCAGCATAAGGATCTGGGTGGTGCATACCAGGTTTATAATTAGCTGGCGGCTGCGTGATGCCACCATCCCATGCCGGAATTGAGCCGTCTTTATTTCCTGCTTTTTCTGCACCAATCGGTGTTAAATCAGCGCCTAAACGCGCTACTTCATCTGCCGACATTTTTGCTATTGCATTGCTTGCCGATAGCATCGTTATCATTGTTGCGGCAAGTAGTGTAGGTTTTCTAAACATACTGAAAGCCCTTAAATTGAATACTTGATATTGAAAGACACAAAATCACGGTCTGCGAATGTATTTGTTGCTCCACCACCCCAGAAGGTGTTGTAGCCAAAATCAAACGACCATGCATTTTGATAATTGAAATTCATGGTTACACCCAGCGATTTACGATCTTCAACAAACAAGAACATAGGATCAGGTGTAATACCATTTACATCATGTGAAAACACAACTTTAGGAGAAAAGTTTACGCCAGCGAATAGGTTATTAAATACCCCTTTAGCGATTAAACGATAGCCCCATGCAGACGAGGTTGGGAACGGGTTCACTTCAGGGCCGTTCGAAACTGCTTGATGGATCAAGTTATAATCTTTACCCGAGATGCCCTCGATGGTGCCACTTCGACCTGTACCAGCTACGTTAAGACGAAGTTGATCATAATTAGGCATATCTTTAATTGTAACAGCACCTAGCTCGCCCACTACTGCCCAGCTATCTGCACCTAAAGATGGTCCGAATAAGTGCGTGGCAGTAAATTGAGCTTGCAACGTATCTTTTAATACATAGCCCTGTGCAATCTCTCCCGGCTCGACATACGCAACAGCATCTCCTTCACTAAGTTGAGAGAAGCCCGCAAAATCTTCACGTCGGCCAGAATAAGCTAATTGCTCAACCATACCCGCGTACAACAGCTCCACATCGTCAATCTGAAGAGGTTCATCTTGGCGGTAAGTAAACTCACCCGAAAATGCCGTCTCGCCCAATGCAGTATTAAAACTCAAACCATATAATTTAATATCTTCTGGATACTCAATGATACCTTGAGTGAACGCATTTAGATTAGTAACGTTATCTTCTGTGATTGTGTTACCTGAAATATAAGCCAAGTCTTGCGCAATGGCCGCATTAGTAAAGTTTGAGGCCTTACCAGATATTAAAGGTCTGCGGCTATGATAGTTAATGTAATAAAGCGCAATTTCAGTATCATTTAACTCTGGCGAGTAAATCCCTAAACGCAAACCATACTGACCGCCGTCTTCTGGTTCTTTTTTACCTGCATCACCCTTGCCTTTTAGAGCAACTTTTGTGGGATATGCTAGATACATTTGAGCTAATAGTTTCTGTGCCGATTCGCTGCTGGTTACACCAGCTTGCGTCACGTCTAACCCCTGCGCTGTTAGTGCTCCAAGCCACGTGGTTTGTAGAGAGTTTAACGAGTCTGTTAGGTGTTGTAAGTCTATATCTGGGTTAGAAGTAAACCCTAGCTGAACATTTTGCGAGAAGCCATTTGCCGACGCAAAATCGTTTGTTGAGAAATAGCTACCTGATGCTGGCAGGCGCGTCTCATGCCAATCATATTGATAAAAGCCTTCAAGCGTAATATTTTCGGTGATACCTAGTGATGCCCAAAGCATACCTACAGGGATCAATGCTTCTTTGACTTCAGAACCTGGCGCTTTTAATCGGTCGATATCAACAGGGTTAACGTTAATACCATGACTTATCAAAGTACTTTCACCCCAGTTCACAACCTGTTGGCCCAAACGCACTGAAAGTGGGTTTTTACCATCATTGAGGTCAAAGTCTGCCCATACAAACGCGTCTAGCAAACGAATATCTGAACATACCTGTTCTTTCGTTTCATCATAGGCACAAGGGTCTACTTTTTTACCTGAAACCGGGTTGTTGTATGCAAAGTCACCATCTTCCATCGCAAAATCATAAAAATACATAAAGCGAGAAAAGAATCCATAGTTATCCTTGCTAATAGAAAGGTCGTGAGTTCCTTTAACTAACTGCGAAAACGTATCCCCTGAGTCGAAATTCAAGTTTCCTGCGTCACCGTTATTAGAATAGGCGCCTGGTGTAGACCATACATCGGCAGAGCTATATACGGTATTTCCGGTTAACGCGTTGTAACCAGACCAATCAAATCTTGGATGGTTACTTTTGCCAATATATTGAAAATCTCTGTCTTCAACGCGAATACTCTGTCCGTAAGAAAAAGTCGAGTCGAAAGTGATATCAAAATCACCGACTTGAAAGCTTGCAGCAAGTAAAGGTGCACTGCTCATTGAGAGCGCAGCAGCACTAAGACCGAGCATGATTTTGTTTTTCACAAAAAGCGATCTTTTTATCATTATTTCTCCCCCTTATGGCGGGTATTTTCTAATCAAGTTGTTGTTTTTTGTTGTCGTAACGATAGAAGCGAATTATCTAAATTACAAATGGAACGCGTTCAATCGGTGCTTTTTAGCTTTTAGGTCGCTATTTTACTCTTGGTAAGACGTCCTACCAGATAATTTATAACACGTAATTTAACTTTATAACAAACCCATTTACTAAAAATACAATAGGATAAGCTTAAAATTCTGCATTAAGTGATTTTTTCAAGAGAAACAAAGCCATTTTGGCCATCTAGACATAACCGAAAGCGCCCTCTTATACCCAAAGATGAAACAAACTTTCTAATATGAACAGCAGGAAAGCGAATCCGCTTTCCTGTATCCTCCGTTACCTGAATATATTTAATATTACCTTGGTAGTACTGCATACATTGATCGTATGTAAGGTATATTGTAAAAAAATATTCCTGCACTTTGTCTCACCTAACTTAATGCTTTTTCAACTTTTTCATATAGATCATCACTTAGATCTGGCAGTTGTGATAAGCGCTCTAGTTGTGCTCGCATTAAAGATTGGCGTTGTTCATCAAAACGCTTCCACGACATAAAAGGAGTGAGCATGCGTGACGCATTTTGTGGATTAATTGCATTAAGCTCGATAAGCAAGTCGCCAAGCAATTTGTATCCCTCACCATCAATACGGTGAAATTGACGCGAATTATTACGAGCAAAACTTCCAACTAGTGCTCTTACTCGATTCGGATTAGATTTATCAAAACACGGATGCCCGTACAAGCCCTTGATATTTGCAATCGCATGCTCACTATCGAGTGTTGCTTGCAATGCAAACCACTTATCCATCACTAATAAGTCATGTCGCCACTGAGAATCGAATTTAGCCATCACTTCATCAACCGATGACAACTGGGCATTAAACGTTGCCTTTAGAGCACCAAATTTAAGCGTCATGTTGTCACTATCTAGCTGCTTATTTATCCATTGACAAACTTGCTCGTCAGCAACAAGAGCCAGATAATATAAGCAGACATTTTTCAATGCACGCGCAGAAATGGCATCATGTGTAAGCGCCCCGGCTTCTACACTGGCTTCATAGGCCTGTTTAAGAGGCTCCAGTAGGGCAGTGGCGATGTCCTTTTCAAACTGCTCAATACATGCATTTAGCGCATCTACGGGTACCTGCTCAAATACGCAAGATAATGTATCAAAACTTGGCACTCTAATAAGCTCTGCGAGCAATGCCAAATCACCATTTCTTTTAGCTAGTAATGCTTTGAACGTATCCAGTAGCGCTTCAGATAATGCTATATTTCCAGAGCTGTTAAATTGCTCAACGCCATTTAGAACTTCAAGTTCGAAAGCCTTTTGTGCCGCTTCCCAGCGTGCATAGTCGCTGCTAGCGTGTGCAATAATGTGTATAAGGTCAGATAGCTTGTGCTCAAATTTAACTATCACAGGCGCTGAGAAGTCTTCAAGTAGAACCGCAACAGGCCGCTCAGGAACTTGCTCAAACACCAATGATTGAGTTTGTTCAGTAATATTTATGACTTTAGATACTCGTTCACCATTAATAAATAATGGTAAAGCATGCCCAGATTGATCGAGTAACTCAATTGCAAATGGTATATGCAACGGGCTTTGGATAGGGTCATTTTTCGCAGATTGTTGCGTTATCGTACAGACGTATGTGGCACTTTCTGGGTGATACTCTGTTGTGACTGTAAGTATTGGTGTACCAATTTGGTCATACCACAACTTAAACTGAGTAAGGTTAACATTACTAGCATCTTGCATTGCTGCAACGAAATCGTCACAGGTCACTGCTTGACCATCATGGCGCTCAAAATAAAGTTGCATTCCTTTTTGAAAATTTTGTTCGCCCAATAAAGTGTGCATCATGCGGATCACTTCAGCACCTTTGTTATAAACTGTAACAGTATAGAAATTATTCATTTCAATTACTTGAGTCGGGCGGATTGGGTGAGCCATTGGCCCAGCGTCTTCAGCAAACTGATGTGTTCTCATTGCCATAACGGCATCTATACGATTAAGCCCCCGAGAGCCAAGATCGCTACTGAATTCCTGATCTCGAAAAACAGTTAACCCTTCTTTCAAAGAGAGTTGGAACCAATCACGACAGGTCACTCGGTTACCCGTCCAGTTATGGAAATACTCATGGCCCACAATTGACTCTATCGTATGATAATCTCTATCAGTCGCAGTTTGCTGATTAGCCAAAACACATGAACTATTAAAAACATTTAGACCTTTATTTTCCATGGCACCCATGTTAAAAAAGTCAACTGCAACAATCATGTATATGTCTAGGTCATACTCTAGGTTAAACCGCTTCTCATCCCATGCCATTGCACGCTTAAGAGATTCCATTGCATGATCAGCTTTACTTAAGTTACCTTTGTCAACAAACAAAGCCAAATCGACTTTTTTCCCAGACCCCGTAACAAACTCATCTTCGAGAAGATCAAAGTCCCCTGCCACTAACGCAAATAAATAGCTGGGTTTTTTAAAGGGATCATGCCACGTTGCAAAGTGCCGTCCGTTAGGCAATTGACCCGATTCAACTTTGTTACCATTGGCAAGCAAAAATGGGACAGATTGCTCACCAATAACGGTCACTGTGTAAACGGTTAACACATCAGGTCTATCCAAAAAGTAAGTTATCTTTCTGAAACCTTCAGCTTCACACTGCGTGCAATACGCGCCACCCGATAGATACAACCCTTCTAGGGAGGTATTGGTCTGTGGTGAGATCTCAGTGTCAATTTCAAGTACAAACTCAGTAGGTAGATCAGTTAATAGCAAGTAGTCTTGCCCACACTCGTAAGTCTCAAAGCGATTTCCGTCAACAGTCAATGAAAGTAGTTTGAGTTCAACACCATCTAACTTTAAAGATGTTGCGCCCTCAGAGGCGATATAACGCGCTTTTGCTTTTACGGTTGTCTTAGTGGGGTGTAAATCAAAGGTAAGATCTAAACTAGCTACCTGATGAGATGGTTCTTTATAGTCTTTTAGATACTTAGCTTGAGGCTTAGTTTGCATAGTTTTTCCTCAAAAAAACGCCCCGAATAACCAGGGCGAGTTCGTTAAGCTTGCTGTGCCGTCGCTTTTGGCGTGATACGTAAAATTTTGATTCCCAAATAGGCGTAAATTACAGCCAGCACCGGATTAATTAAATTAAAGAATGCATATAATGCATAGTCAAACGGATTGATTAACAACACACTTTGCATGTATGCACCACAGGTATTCCATGGAATTAACGGGCTCGTGATTGTGCCACCATCTTCTAAAGTGCGAGATAAATTTACAGGTTTCAGACCTCGTTTTTTATATTCTTCTTTAAACATTCTACCTGGCACTACGATAGCGATATACTGATCCGCAGCGATAATGTTTATGCCAATGCACGTCGCAATCGTTGATGCAATTAAAGAACCTGTGCTTTTAGCTACTTTTAAAATCCTGCGAACAAAAATATCTAATAAACCAGTTTTTTCCATAATCGCACCGAACATCAATGCCGTCATCACTAACCAAGTTGTGGTTAGCATGCTTGACATGCCTCCCCCACTTAATAGGTCGTCCATTTTTCCATCACCGGTCGTAATGCTAAAGCCTTCGTAAAAAGTTGCCCACACAAGTTTAAAGTAACCCACGAGTTGGCCCTGTGAAGCGTCAATCTGATTTTGAATTAGATCGCCTTGAAATAGCATTGCCCAAACAGCACCTACAACTGCACCGATTGAAATGGCAGGAAAGGCGGGCATTTTCTTGAATGCCAAAATCAACAATACTAACAATGGCACGAGCATCACAGGATTAATATTAAAGTTGCCTTCAAGGATACTAACTATTTCTTCTATGCGACCAATATCACTATTTACATCTGCACTAAAGCCCATAAAAGTGAATATAATTAAAGCGATTATAAAGCTTGGAACCGTAGTCCAAAGCATATGTTGGATATGCTCAAACAGATCACTTCCTGCAACGGCTGGTGCTAAATTCGTTGTTTCTGATAATGGGCTTAACTTATCGCCGAAATACGCGCCAGATATTACCGCACCGGCTGTCACAACTTGGTCGAGTCCTAACCCTGTAGCAACGCCCAACAACGCGACACCAATCGTGGCTGCTGTTGTCCATGAACTACCAATACTCATTGCTACAATACCGCATATCATACAACTAGCGGCATAAAACCAGCTTGGGTTAATGATCTGCAATCCATAGTAAATCAGCGTGGGAACGGTTCCAGATAGCAGCCAAGTACCTATTAATGCACCAACCATTAATAGAATAAGAATTGCACCCAAAGATAAGGTGATCCCTTTTATCATTGCTTCTTCAAGGGTCTTCCAAGTGTAGCCATTTTTTAAACCAACCAATGCAGCGGTAAAAGTAGCAAATAATAGTGCTATTTGGTTAGGTCCAGATGAAGAGTTATCGCCATATAAATATACAGCGGCACCTAGCAAACAGACTAATACCGTGATCGGCACAAATGCATCTAAAAATGAGGGTTGTTTAGGTTGTTCCAAACTGAAATCTCCTATGCATGAAATACATGCTTATTATTATTCTTAACGCACAAACTTACGCTGTGGCAATTGTTTTATCTAGTTATTCGCGAAAACGCTTTGCTGAATAATAGCAAATTCAGGCCGTAAGTCGTAACAAAAAAAGGCGCCGTAGCGCCTTTTTGTAGCTGTTTAGCTTAATGTTTAAACATCATTCTTAGCTAATCGACCAAATGAAATTAGATCCTGAGTGATCAATGCAGCTTCTTCTAAATAAGGGTCTAGTTCAGATAACACTTCTGGCAAATCGTCTAGGTTTTCAACCGGTTCCATACCTAACCTTTTTAGACGCTCATTATTGCGAGCCAGTGAACGTTTTTCAGCTTCGCTGCGCTCTTTCAACCTTTCAGCTTCAACTAATGATATTTTTTTATCGTCTTTTTGTTCTTTATAACGCGCGATGTCATCATAAACGTACCTAAACTCTGGTTCACTTTGTATGCGTGATTTGTGTTTAGATTGTAAGTATTCTACAACTGGCTTTAAGTTATCCAAGCTATTATATCGAGCCTGTTTTATGCTATCCCAAGGCAGCGCATTGTCTTCTTGGCTTTCGCCCCATTCTTCTGGCTCAATTGCTGAAGGCAATAACACATCTGGGATCACCCCTTTATTTTGTGTACTACCGCCATTGATACGATAAAACTTCGCTATCGTATAGGTCACACTGCCTAATGGGTTACTGAACAAATCGTAATTTTTACTTAAACCACGATGCTGCTGCACGGTGCCCTTACCAAACGTTTGCTCACCAATAACCACACCACGACCATAATCTTGAATAGCCGCAGCGAAGATTTCAGATGCAGACGCACTGTAACGGTCAACTAATACAGTCATAGGACCATCATAAAATGTTACACCATCTCTGTCTTTTTGAGCTTCAACGCGGTTGTAAGCGGTGTGAATTTGCACAACAGGACCTTGATCAATAAACAAACCTGTAAGCTGTGTTGCTTCGTATAACGATCCTCCGCCATTTTGGCGCAGGTCGATAACAATGCCATCCACCTTTTGCTCTTTAAGTTTTGCAATTTCTACTTTTACATCTTTTGATAAATTATTATAAAAGCTAGGGATTTCGATCACCCCGATTTTGCTCGTTAAATCTGAATACTTAGCCTCGAATACTTCAGATTTAGCCGCTCTATCTTCCAAGCGGATTTTATCTCGTACAATTTCGACTACTTTCGGTGTGCCATGTGTATCAGAGCCTTTCAGGTACTGTAGCCTTACTTTGGTTCCTTTGGGCCCCTTGATAAGATCAACAACATCATCTAACCGCCACCCAATCACATCAACAAACTCTTTATTGTCTTGCGCGACCCCCACAATGCGATCATCAGGCTTTATTTGCTCTGACTTGTCAGCAGGACCACCTGGGACTAATGAGCGTATAATGGTGTAATCTTCGTCATAGCCAAGCACCGCACCAATACCTTCGAGCTCAAGGTCCATATCCATCTTAAACTGTTCTGCACGGCGAGGTGAAAGATAAGAGGTATGTGCCTCGACACTGCGGGCAAAAGAGTTCATGACTACCTGAAACGCATCCTCACTATTGGTTTGTACAAGGCGCTTTAAGGTATTGCGATAGCGTTTCGTCAGAATTTCTTTTATCTCTGACCATTCTTTACCTGTGAGCTTTAATCGTAAAGCGTCAGATTTGACTCGTTGACGCCAATACTCATCAAGTTCTTGTTGAGTTTTTGCAAACTCACTATCTTCTCGGTCGTAAAAAAACGCGTCTGGTTTATCAAACGTCATTTCTTCTTCAAGTAATGCCAACGCAAATTTAAACCGCTCAAAGCGTCGCTGCATGCTTAAATTAAACATGCTGTATGCAAACTCTAACTTGCCCGATTTTAATGCGTCATCAAACTTTTTTTTGTAACCGTTATATTTGTCAATGTCGCTTTGCAAGAAAACAGATCGATTGTAATCTAGTGAATCAACGAAACGATCGAATATTTTTTCAGACAAAGCGTCATCGAAACTAAATCGCTTATAGTGTTGGCGAGTAAATAAGTTGGTCACTCGTTTGCTGGCCGTTGTGTGTTGAGACTCTGGCGCTAAGACCGGAATGTCCTTCTCAGTAACGGTGTTTGATGATGCAAATGCCACCCCAGATATTAACGCGGTAACAATTGGAATGAGTGTCAACTTTTTACTCATACGCACAACTCCTTAAACGATGTATAGGCTGTCTGCTTTAGTCTTTACTTGCATGCCTGTAACTAGCTCTACATGAACTTCATCTTTGTTCACTTCAGTGATAGTTGCATTAACAAGTGCTTGGCCTAATTTAACTTTAACTTTGTTATTAACCTTGACCTCGTTGGCAGGTAAAGGTTCAACTTTACCAGAGCTACGTTTGGCTTGCTGAGGAGCAGGCTTTTTATTAACTCTAGCGTTTTTATCGCTTGAACGAGGATGCGGTGCACCTTTCTTTTTGTAAGATTTTGTTTCACCATCTTGGCGAGGACGCTGTGGCTTTTTGCGCTTAGCCATTTTCGCACGGCTTTCTTCTAAGGCTTTTTGAGCGTGGTCAATGTGCTCTTGCTCTACTTTTTCAGCATCTTTACCGTCTAAATCTATGCGAAACTCATGCTTTGTTACCGCTTCAAGATAGCGCCAGTTTGATGTGTATTTACGCAATGCTTGACGCACTTGCGTTTTACTCACCTTTTCAGAACCTTCGATACGCTCCGCTATATCTTTGAAGATCCCTACTTTTAACGGCTTGATGCCATCTTTTTGTTTAAAACATTGAGGAAATTCTGAATACAGGAAGTCCAGTACCTCATTAATATCTTTTAGCTTGTTTGTGGTTTCCATTTTTGAACCTATTTATGACATCTGCTCATCTAACGATGATTGGATATAGTGTGTTACCCAGTCTGTTAACTCTTCAAATTCAGCTTCTAATAGAGCTAAATCGCCACGAAGATGTTCCCAAATACCGTTTATTACATTATCGATGATCTCACATTCAAGATCATCAGGTAGTTGTTGCCACGCAAAATGAATTAACTCGTTTAGCGTTTCTGCAACGTGCTCTTCTTCGCCTTCCCAGTCGCCCACGTCGGCAGTCGAAAACAAATAGTCTTGTACGTTTAATAAGTCTTTCACGATAACGTCAACTCAAAGCTTTTTACTAAAGCCTCTAGACCAACTTTATCCTCATTATCAAAGCGTGATAAAGACGGGCTGTCGATATCTAAAACAGCAAATACTTTACCGTTTTTGAAGATAGGAATAACTATCTCAGAATTAGAGGCTGCATCACATGCGATATGTCCTGCAAAAGCATGCACATCTTCTACAAGTTGAGTTTGCTGAGTTTGGGCTGCTGTGCCACATACGCCTTTACCCATCGGGATCCGGATACAAGCAGGGTTCCCCTGAAATGGACCTAAAACGAGTTCCTGCGGACTATCGACAAAGTAAAACCCGGCCCAATTGATATCCTCAAGAGAGGTAAATAACAATGCGCTCAGGTTAGCCATATTAGCGACAATATTGCTTTCATCACTTGTAAGCGCCTGTGCTTGCTTTGTGAGTGACTGATAAAAATCTTGCTTCTGCATCTACTAAATCACGGTTACAACATACAAAAGTCTAAGGTACTCTTTCACAGAATTAATTGAAACCTTTTGTGGCGAAAAAGTATTAAATATCCGTAAATATAGTGCTACTTGGCTAAATATAGAGCAGCCAACATGCTCTATATTAGCTGAATCGCCGCAGGCCATATAAAAACAACCCTGCTGCCAGTGTCGTCATTACTGCATTAGCGACTAAAGCAGGTCCACTGTCAGCGGCAAAAAGTACACTAAATAACACTCCACCCAAGAGCCCCAATGTAAGCAAAATGTCGTAACGCACTTTGTTGTGCTTATACAATACCAGATAACCTGGCACGACAAGCAACGCCATAGACAAACCAACTACATGAGCATTTGCAAGCGCAGTACTAAGCATACTGAAAAATATTGCCAAAACTGAACCTTGACTAGAAACAGCAAAGTAGAGCCCTAAGGAGGCACCAACAAATATTGGAGACAGCAGTGAGAGTGATACACTCATGGCTAACGTTCGTTTCATATTAATAACTACTCTATCAAAATATAAATACTGAGATTGCTATATTATGAAATATTAACTAGTCGACTTTAGTCTAAGGTAGGCACAAATAAAAAAGCCCCTACAACTGTAGGGGCTTACTATTCATTGAATAGTGGCGGAGAGATAGGGATTTGAACCCTAGATACGCTATTAACGTATGCCGGTTTTCAAGACCGGTGCTTTCAACCGCTCAGCCATCTCTCCGCAGCGGGGCGAATATTAGATAATCCTAGACATAATGTGAAGCTTTTTTTTCAAAAAAAAGTTTAAGTGCTCAAAAAACCTCACATTTGTACAAATGTAAAGCAACTTACACTGGTAAATGGAACTTTCTATCATTTTACAACTCTATTTGATCGACAATGTTTGCCGAACCATATAACTCTTGGTAATCTTTACTCAGTTATTTATTGGAACTTTTGTTCACTAAGGAGTTTAACCATGGCGTTCAATCACTCGTACGAAACCGCTAAGCCGGTAATGTCGACCGTTGAAACAAATAAGGTATTAAAGAACACGTATTTTCTGCTTGCGATGACACTTGCGTTTAGTGCTATCACAGCAGGTATTTCAATGACAATGGCATTACCACGATTCACAGGCTTAATCTGCTCTCTTGTTGGATTGGGCTTAATTTTTGTTATTCACAAAAAAGCCAACTCATCTTCTGCAATTGGTTTAGTGTTTTTATTCACTGGTATTATGGGTTTTGGCTTAGGGCCACTACTTAACCACTACGCTGCAATGCCAAATGGCGGCATGCTTATCACTCAGGCTCTTGGCTCTACTGCTCTGATTTTCTTTGGCCTATCGGCTTATGCGCTGACCACTAAAAAAGACTTCTCTTTTATGGGTGGCTTTTTAACTGTTGGCTTAATTGTGGTTGTTATTGCAAGTTTAGTTAACTTGTTTATCGGTAGCAGTGTTGCTTTTATGGCATTAAATGCCGCTATAGTGCTTATCATGTCTGGTTTCATCTTATATGACACTAGCCGCATCATAAATGGTGGTGAAACCAACTATGTCCTAGCTACTGTTGGTTTGTACCTAAACATTTATAACCTCTTTACTTCATTACTTGCTCTTTTAGGCGCAAGTGATGACTAAACAGTTAGTTCTGTTAGAATAAGCCCCTTATTGGGGCTTTTTTTATGGGCGTATTTTGAGCACATTTGTTTTATCTTTGCATACCGGTATTGCAGATCATGACGGATTACAGCGGTTATCGCGTTTTGCTCATGCCACTGTGAACAGCGGTCATCAGGTTGAATGTATTTTTCTATATCAGGATGGTGTTAGCCATGCTTCACCGTATTTGCAACAGCCGTCCGATGAATTAGATGTCAAAGCAACATGGCAAGCACTCGCCGATTTAGGTATTCCGTTAATGTTATGTGTCACCGCTGCGCAAAAGCGTGCAATCGATATTAGTCATGAATCGGTGTTTACCGTAGCGGGTTTAGCTGAATTTGCCATGCTTAGCGCCAAAGCAGATAAATGGGTGCAATTCAAATGAAGAAGATATTAGCGATTAGCACATCCAGCCCCTTTGATGGGCAAAAGATACGTGATGCACTTGATACAACTTTGATATATGCAGCTATCGATCAGAATATCTCTTGGCTGCTATTAGACAGCGCTGTACTTGCCTTAAAAAAGGGCCAATCAGCAGCGCATTTAGGCCTAAAAGACCACTTTAAAGCAATCAAAACGCTAGAAATATACGATGTCGAGCAGGTATACATTTGCGAACAAGCCAAGGCAAAGTATCACCTAACCGATGACCAATTGAGCGTCAATGTCATCACTTTAAATAAACCGCAGCAACAAGCATTAATACAACAACAAGACTTCGTGGTAACGCTATGAGTATAGGAACAATACATATATTTTCTAAACCCGCATCCTACTACAATAGCTTACAGATAGAGCAACTTTTAGCTAATAACGATGTAGTATTGCTCACAGCTGATGCATGCTATGATCATGCCACTTACAGGCAACTTCCTGCTAAAGGCTATATGCTCTCTCACTGTGCCCTTGCAAGGGGCATAGCAACAGATTATGGCTACACCTTAATCGATGATAATGAGTGGGTTACGCTTATAGATAACGCTGAAAAATCAATTACTTGGTAAAAAATGCTGGAATTAAACAATCAATCAATAGAAACTGACAAACAAGGATACTTGCTTGATCATACTCAATGGACCCCTGAGCTTGCTCCCATTATTGCTGAGCAAGAAGGCATCACATTGACTGAGGCCCATTGGGAAGTAGTTAACTTTGTACGTGACTTTTACGAAGAATACAGTACCAGCCCAGCAATACGTATGTTGGTTAAGGCCATGGCGAAAGCGCTGGGAGAAGATAAAGGAAACAGCATGTATTTATACAAATTGTTTCCCAAGGGCCCAGCAAAACAAGCTACAAAAATTGCAGGTTTACCAAAGCCAGCAAGGTGTATTTAATTACACGCTGGATTGAGTACGGTCTTTAAAGCGGCGTTTAATGGGGTGAATAATGTTTAACTTCAGCTCATGTTATTTTCGATATAAACGCCGCTTTAAGGTATTTAGGCCTTTTTCACAAATTTCGCCGTTACCATCATTTCACCTATCCCATCAACCTTACAGTCTAACTCATGATCCTTTTTATCTAACACCCGTCTCACAACGGCCTTTGTACCAATTTTTATTACTTGAGAGCTGCCTTTAATTTTCAGATCTTTAACAACCGTTACTTTATCGCCATCCGCCAATAAAGAGCCGTTTGCATCTTTTACGTTAACCGTGTCATCTTCGCTAACTTGCGAAGGGTTCCACTCATGAGCACACTCTGGACATACAAAGTTGTCCTGATCTTGATAAACATATTCTGAATGACATTTTGGACAAGGAGGTAAAGACATACACTACAACTCTGGTTATTTATTAAGAACAATTCTCTATGAAAGAGAGTGAATATAGCGCAACTATATCACTGAATACATGATGACTGTACTGTCTACTATCCCTTTATTGACATCCGCTCTAAATTTAAGTTTTAAAACCTAGCTCGGTAATCGCACTGAATTCTCATTGCTCAAGAGAATCTAATGTTAAAGAGAAGATCAGGTTATGGGTTTTAAAGTGGGTCGAAATTTTTTCTGCAAGATTTTAGGTATGTAAAAAACCTTTTTACATACCCAAAACCCAGGAAGATGTACATTATTAGTACTTAGTACATGCCTGCCCTACCGTAGGTCGACCAGTAGTATCTTTCGTATAATTGTATTGATAATTCACACCCTCTTTTGTTAACACCAGTTGATCCGGTGTAACGTCATACGCTTCATTAACTTTTCCATCTTCAGGAAGTTCAGGAACTTGCTCCCACTTACCATCGTAAAAATTACAAGCGACACCATAAGTAAAATTATATGTAATTACCCCTTCATTAGCAGACCATTGAAATTCCATATATAGGCCATCAATTATAGGGGTTGACGCACTCCAGTTGCGTATATAACCCGTTCCTTGAGTCTGAGAACCAGAATAATTAATGAGAGCTACACGATGTCCTGCTCCGCTTTTTCTCTGCCAGCTACCCAAAAGGTTAGGAGTTCTGACTCCAAAGCCATATGTTAATTTGTTCGATACAAAACTACCGTCAGAAAGACCATGCGTTAAAATACCACTAAAAGCGTCATCGTTATAAACACTAAACACAATTTTATCTTCATCAAGGCTTCTCACATTGACACGGACCTCCTCACCGCTATCATCAAAAAGCTTGATTCTATAAGGGTACGCATTACTAATGTTTTTACCATTTAAGGTATATTCAATATAATCGCCTTTAACATGGTTTTGAAACGGCTCATTTGCTTCAACTGTTGAAAAGTCTTGTAACTTGGATACTTGAGGCTTTAGTGAGATTTTCTTTTCTTGATATTTTGCAAAACTACTATTCACACATGACTTATACTGATTGTGCATACCGCATCTAATGAGACTTTCGTTTGCATAACGATGTAGTGTCAGCTTAAATTGGTCGTTTTCCCAACTTACATTACCAAGCTCCAGCTTCTCAAACTCACTCTTATGATTTTCATTTTTAAGCCTTTGTTTTAATTCAAGTGGTAATTCATCTGACAATACTAGGTCTTCAAGCTTCTTGCTTGCAGAAACCCATAATTGAGCATAATAGCGATTATCTTTACCATCAAATTCGGCTTCTTTTCCGTATACTGTTTTTAATGTGTATTTCGTTTTAATCTCGTGAGTGTTAAACGTTAAACATTTAAGCTCTTCGTTATTTATCACACAATACTTAATAGATGGGTCTAAATCTTGAGGCGCGGTGATACATTGGTTTTTATTTGTAACGACATTGAAAACTTCAAACTGACCCTCAGAACACTTCACTTCAACTAACTCGTTGTCATCGTTGTAATATCCATCGTTACGCTCAAACAAGTTCGTTTCAGTGATGTAAGTACCGATTTCTTTTTTGTCTATTATTTCATAATCGAGTTTTGCTAAAGTCTCTATATCAAGTACCATTTTAATATCATACTGGCTATTACCTGTAATAAAATATTCAAGAAGGCCATTATTTATACGAGCACCATATGCATCATAAAGGCACAATCGTTTGTTTACTTCATTAATATAGATGCACATTTTAAGATCTAGACTTCTAGTTTTAAGTCTTCCACTTTCCAAGTAGTTAAAATCGTAATTATTGTTATGTTTATTATTAGAAATAATATAAAAGTCGTCATTTTCGACTATGGCTGTGCCATGATAAAAATAGTTATATGGGTTACCAAAGTTCGTTACAAGTTGATCCGCCCTGTATAATCTATTTCCCTCTTTAGTTTGCGTTGTCTTTGTTGTTAAATTATAGACGTTAACATTCGAGTAATAGATGGTAAACGCATTAGGTAATTTATAAATATTTTGATCTATTTTTGAGAACACACCAGAGACTGCTCGGCTCATCCCATAAAAAGGCTGATATGCGACATTATCTTGTAATGAAAGTGCTAACCCTGATATTTCAATCTTTTCATTTGCAAACGGGTAAGTCGGGTATCCATTTTTATACGCAACAACACCAACAGAATAATTACCATAACTGGATATGTTAGCTGTCAAAGACAACTTCTTTTCATTGGTTACTAAGCTCGTATCTGAAGAACTGTCAGCCAATTGCTTATCTAATGTAAAACATTGCACTTGCTCTGAGTCAGGATATTCAACAGGAGAGCCCCAACGCTCATGTAGTGCAATATCTGAAGTGTGTGTTTTAAGGATCTTGCTTTTTTTGTTGTCTGAGGAGTAGCTCTCTTTTTCGTAATAATAGCCTTCTCTATAACCCGTAAAGCATACCTTTTCATAATCACTTAACGTTTCAGAAAAGTCTGCGCTTGCAAGTGTTAATGTTAACTCTGTTGGCGCAGTTTCACTTGTGAGTTCTACATTAAAGTCTAATTTTGCTGGTTCTGGTGTGCCAGAGCCACCATTATCATCTGAGCCACCATTATCATCTGAGCCACCATTATCATCTGAGCCACCATTGCCACCTGATCCACCAGTAGCAGAACCACCACTACCGTTAGACCCGTTACCATTTTCGATCTGAGTGTTGTTGTCTGAGTGCTCATTACTGCTAGAGCCGCCACATGCACTTAAAAGTGATAAGAGCAAAAGACAAGATAATACCGTTTTATTCATGAATCCCCCTTTGAAAATATCGCGGATTCTAGCTAAAGCCGAACAAACATCAACAAATAAAGTAATCCCAAACCAACCATTAATGCAAAAAACCAAACAAAACAAAGCTTAAGTAACAGACCGAATTGTAAACACTTGTAAACAACCAAAGAGCGTGCGTTAATACGCAGAGGTCTAATAGGCTTACTTCATTGCTTATGCAGAAGTAGCCCGCCGTGATTGAAGTAACCGTACGAATTCAACTAGTCTTTTTATGCTAAGGTACATTATCTACAGTTAGTTAAAACCGTCGTTATTAATGCCAATGAATAAATTCCAACTCAGCTAATGTACACGTTAATCTCTTAAGATGATTAATTACTGCGAGGGCTAGTAATAATAGATTATAGATGAAGGTATTTTTTACAGGCGAGTTTTTGAATATCTTACATTAAAATCGCTACCAGTATAACTTGGACGCTACATGCAAAACTTTCTGATATATAGCAAAGTGCCCAGCAATTGCTGGGCACTTTTAACACTTTAAAAATCGCAGTTTACGATTATAAAACGTCTAGTAATTCAACATCGAATACTAGTGTTGAGAATGGAGCGATTGCAGCGCCCGCACCACGTTCACCATAAGCAAGCTCATGCGGTACATATAAGCGCCACTTAGAACCCGCAGGCATAAGTTGTAATGCTTCTGTCCAGCCTTTAATAACACCATTTACTGGAAATTCTGCTGGCTCGCCACGATCATAAGAGCTGTCAAATACAGTGCCGTTGATAAGCGTGCCGTGATAATGTACACGTACTTTTGAGTCAGCATTTGGTTTTGTACCTTCACCTGTGCTGATCACTTCATATTGAAGACCTGATTCAGTTACAGTGATCTCAGCGCGCTTTGCATTTTCTTCTAAGAACGCGATACCTTCAGCTGCTAACACTTTAGCTTCTTCTTCACGACGAGCTTGGATCTCAGTGTTAATTTTCTCAAAAGCAGCTTGGATCTCTGGGATCTCAACACGGAACGCGTCACCCGCGTATGCGTCTTTCATTCCCTCAAATACTGAGTGCAAGTTAAGACCTTCAAAAGGATTCGCTTTTAATTGCTCACCCATTTGTAAGCCGATTCCGTAGCTTGCTTTTTCAGCATCTGTATTAAATAAATCTGACATAAGTTAATTCACTTTAGTTTCTATTAAAAGACGCGCGCAGTGTATCATAGCAAGCTATGAGTTTAAACGGACTTACTTGTCCGCATCATGTTGAGGAAGCTTGACCTTTGCGATCAAAAAGGTCGCTAACGGTAAACTTACACATAAACCTAAACCAAGCTCAAAACTGTACTGTGTAAGGCGCTGCGTAAAATAATAACCAAAACCAACAACGCCCGTAACACTAATTACGATAGACGCTAACAATGGCCAGACTTTTTCGTATTTTCTTATTAAGTGCCCAACAAGTAGACAAAATACAAAGGTAAGCGAGAGCGTCTTTATTAACGTGGGATCTTGCTGGCCATCAATTGCTAAACGCAACGCCATTTCTAAGCCACTCAGATAAAAGAAGCCAAATACTATCCACAAACTAGCATGTTTTACTACTAATGCTGACATAACTGCCTCCAAAACGAAAAAAACCGCCAGTAAGGCGGTTTTGGGAATGAGGTGGCGGAGAGATAGGGATTTGAACCCTAGATACGCTATTAACGTATGCCGGTTTTCAAGACCGGTGCTTTCAACCGCTCAGCCATCTCTCCGTTGTTGGCGCGCATATTAGTGGTTTTAAAGGGCGCTGTAAAGGCTTGAGTCTAGTTTTTTGCAAATTCAATAATATTGCTTTGGCCTTTTTGCAAACCATGCGCATAAAATACACAACAACATACTCATCGCTAAAACTAATACCCCTTTAAAAACTGCAATCGAAAATTTCTCAATAGGTAGCAAAGCATCAAGTAAAGGCGGGAAAAAAGAAAAGATACCAATAAAAAGGAGCACCTTAAAAGCTCTAAAGAACTCAAAGCGTTTACTGTAATTCATCCAAATAGCAATCGCTAAAACTAATAAGCTCGGTGCAGTAAACGCCAATAATTGCTGTTGAGTTAGGCTTAAAACATAACTACTCAATAGACAACCAATTACACCCCAAATTAGCCAAGTCGACCAACGCTCTTTTTCTTTTAAGAATAAATTCCCCATGCCCACCATCTTATTATTGTTATATTGGACACAATTAGCGTAACAAACAACCGACCGTTCAAGCAACCGTAAAAAAGCATTATATTGGTTGCAAAAGCAACAAAAAAGCCCCAACTAAACGCTGAGGCTTTTTTAACTAAAAACCGATACTCAATTAAGCTGACTTTTGTCTTTGTGCTTCTTTTTGTGCTTGTTTTGCTTCTTTACGTAGACGCAATGTTTCCTGTGCATCATGGCCAATATGCCCTTCACCACGCGCTTGTGCCAGTTGGATCTGCTTTTGGCGCTCAGCAAAACGTGCTCGTTGCTCTTCAGTTAAGCTATCATGACAATGGTGGCAAGATACACCTTCCATATATTCTTCGCGTTGCTTCTCTTCTTCTGTAATTGGCATACGACAAGCGTGACATTGGTCATATGAGCCTTTTTGCAAGTCGTGGTCAACCGCTACGCGGTTATCAAACACAAAACACTCGCCTTCCCATAAAGACTCTTCTTTTGGTACTTCTTCCAAGTACTTTAAAATTCCGCCTTCAAGGTGATAAACCTCATCAAAACCCTGCTCTTTCATATAAGCAGTTGATTTTTCGCAACGAATGCCCCCAGTACAGAACATAGCTACTTTTTTATGCTTGCTCGGGTCAAGGTTTTCTTTAGCCCACTGCGGAAACTCACGGAAAGTCTTAGTATTTGGGTCAATCGCATGCTTAAAAGTGCCAATTTCGATTTCGTAGTCATTACGCGTATCCACAACAACCACTTCTGGGTCTGAAATCAAATCATTCCATTCGTTAGGCTTTACGTAACTACCCACTACTTTCAATGGGTCAATACCTTGCACACCCATAGTAACGATCTCTTTTTTCAGTTTTACTTTGGTGCGGTAGAATGGACATGTTTCGTCGTATGACTCTTTGTATACGATATTATCTAAACCTGGCTGGGCACCTAACCATGTTAGTAGCGCATCAATACCCTCGCGTTTTCCAGCAACAGTACCGTTAATGCCTTCAGCAGCGAGTAATAAAGTACCGCGAACTTCATTTTGTTCCATAACATCATGAAGTGGTTGACGAATTTGTTCAAAATTTGGCAGTGACACGAATTTGTACATGGCACAAACCACAAATGGTTTAGACATAGCTTTTCCTAAATTTCAGCTTTCACTTCGCTTAGGGCATTAAGCACAACGCCATAAGCACATATACCGAACCGTAAATCCGGCGCTAGAGCGCGTATTGTACGGATTTTTACTTTAATTGCAAAAACCCTGACACAAAGCGCTTTAATGCTAGGAGAGCCTAGCAAT
This sequence comes from Pseudoalteromonas sp. A25, assembly GCF_009176705.1. NCBI lineage: Bacteria > Pseudomonadati > Pseudomonadota > Gammaproteobacteria > Alteromonadales > Pseudoalteromonadaceae > Pseudoalteromonas > Pseudoalteromonas sp. A25. The sequence continues at coordinate 2,182,911 of NZ_AP021846.1, forward strand.
GCTTTGCTATAATACGCGGTCATTATAGAAAACAGTTTTGGAGAAAAACGCTTTGCACTTTACCGAATTAGGCATTGAAACTCGCCTCGAAAAACAACTTGCCCACCAAGGGATCACAGAGCCTACTGAGATCCAATCTCAAGCTGTACCAACAGCCATTGCCGGGCATGATGTATTCGCACAGTCAAAGACAGGTTCAGGTAAAACCCTAGCGTTTTTATTACCCGCCGTACATCGCGTAATGAAACAAAAAGCGCTGAGTAAACGCGATCCTCGAGTACTCATCATTGCCCCCACTCGTGAACTTGCAACTCAGGTGTTTACACAATGTCGTTTGCTGATAGCTGGTACAAGCATCAGTGTTGTTAAAGTATTAGGCGGCGAAAACTTTAATGATCAAATTAAAGCTTTGCGTAAAGATCCACACATTGTAATCGGCACGCCCGGTCGTGTAGCCGATCACATAGAGCAGCGCTCATTACAACTAAGTGGATTAGAGTTACTTGTCTTCGATGAAGCAGACCGAATGCTAGATTTAGGATTTGCAGATCAGCTGAATAGAATAAACGACGAAGCAAATCATCGATTACGTCAAACTCTCTTATTTTCTGCAACGCTCGATCATGCACAAGTAGAGGTGACTTCGCGTAATTTATTGCGCTCTCCTAAAAAAATAATATTGAGCGACGCCCACCAACAACACGGTGATATCAAACAAACATTGTATTTTGCCGATCATTTAGACCATAAAGACGCACTTCTAAAACACTTTGTGCAACAAAACGATGTGGGTCAATGCATTATTTTTACAGCAACTCGTTCAGATACTACCCGTATTAGCGATCAGCTCAATGCGTTAGGCATTAAAGCAACCGCACTTGCTGGTGATTTAGTACAAAGCAAACGTTTAGATATTATGGACACATTTAGCCGTGGCCTATTCAAAGTGTTGGTAACGACTGACGTAGCATCTCGAGGCCTTGACTTACTCAGCGTCACTCATGTAATTAACTTTGATTTACCTAAACAGGCTGAAGAATATGTGCACCGAATTGGCCGTACAGGCCGAGCTGGATTTAAAGGCACGGCTATTTCACTCGTTGGTCCAAAAGATTGGAACAGTTACGTTGCCATCAAAAACTATTTAAACGACAAACTTGAATTTGCCAGCATCGACGGTTTAGAAGCCAAGTTTAGAGGCTTTAAACCTGTCAAGCCAAAAGCAGCAAAACCAAAGGTTGAAAAACCTGTAGCTAAAAAAACAATTAAAAAGCACACCAAGCCAAAAAGCAAAGTAAAAAAGGCAATTCCTGCACCATTTGACGTGGATGGCAATGCCCCACTTCGCCGCAAACCAAAGCCATCTGAGGAGTAACCATGTTAGGTCGTATTGAAACATTAATGGTCAGCGAAATATGCGCTGAAGGTGCTTATCTAGATGGCAGAGAACTCGGTGAAGTATTTTTACCTGCCAAAGAGTTAGACGAGCACTTAGAAGCTGGAGATAGTGCTAAAGTTTTCATCTTTCAAGATTCTCAAGGGCACCCGACTGCAACAACTAAAACCCCCATCGCACAGGTGGGTGAGTTTGCACTGTTGCGTGTAAAAGAACTCAGCACCGTCGGCGCGTTTATGGATATTGGCATAGATAAAGATGTATTAGCTCCGTTCAATGAGCAAAAGCCTAAAATGCGCGAAGGCTACAGTTATCTAGTTAAGTTATACCTTGATAATGCTAGCAAGCGCATATGTGCCTCGAGCAACCTCAACAAATTCGTTAACAAAACTGAACCAACCTATGAAAAATTTGAAGAAGTTGACCTTATCGTTGCAGCAAAAACAGACCTTGGCTATAAGGTAATTGTTAATGAACAACACTTCGGCGTGGTATTTTTCAATACCGTATTTAAACGCATGTTTATTGGTCAAAAACTCAAAGGCTACATCAAAGTCGTGCGCGATGATGGCAAAATTGATGTCGTACTCGACAAGCCAGGCATGGATAAAGTGGTCAACTTGAGTGAACAAATTTTGCAAGCACTTCAGGAAAACGGTGGCCGATTACCGCTTGGCGATAAGTCAGATCCAGAACAGATAAAAAAGGCATTTTCAACCAGTAAAGCTAATTTTAAAAAAGCCATTGGTGGCTTGTTTAAACAAGGAAAAATTAGTATCGAAGCGAAGTCCATTTCTTTAAAAGACTAGCCGCATGCAGTAAAAGCAGTGTTTTGAGCCACCAGCACTGCTTTATCCCCCTTCGTTTATCTCAGTTGACCTACTGAGTAGATCACACCAAGCATAATGTTAAAAACTCAAACTACTAACTCCGTTACTGTTTGACTTTTTCAAAAAGTATCTATCTACTTAAAAGTCAAATTACGTTCAACCTATTTATTTAGGCTGCATAAATGAAAATGGAATCACGTAGAATATTAATAAAAAGGACAACATATGCTAAAATATATTGTATTCGGACTTACGCTTTTACCGATCATTTCACAGGCTGCGTCACTATTTCATGATGAAAGTAAATGCAAGCCCTCACAAGAGTATGATGATATTTCTATCTCGCTAACCCACAACGACATTGCTAATAAATCTGAATCTCAAATTTTAGATGAACTAAAAAAACTGACGTTCAATAAGGTTCAAGAAAGAATTTCTGCACAGCAGTATGATTATCAAGTGAAAGACATCTCGTTTCGCCATCGTCTCGGAAAACATGCCTCTGCACAGGCACATTTAAAGCTCAGTCCTGTGGATTCCTGTATAAATGGCGTTGTTATTGACGAAAAACACTACGATAGACTAGGTAGTAAACTAGTGCACTTTAAAACCAAGTTGCAATTTGCAACCAGCCGCACTCTTAAACTAAATACAGCATTTGCCGCCGGCAAAAGTACTATAGAAAACTTCACCATTACACCAAAAAGCGTCTTTGGCATAAAAATAGGAAACCAGCTAACTGAAGCAGAACAAATCGTTGGTAGATTCAGTGCAACTTGGCCCATAAATGAGCAACATAAAATTCGATTTATTGGCAGAGAGCACGCCTTTTTATTTAAGAACGACACCTTAATTGGCTATCAATATCACAACTCCCTATTACCTATCAGTTTTAGAAATAACTTAGAGATAATCTCAAACCAACTACAGATAGCCATTAGTGACACCAATACAGAAAAACTCAGTGACTTGTATATTGACGAAGTATTAGAGCAAAAACTAACATCGCAGTTTAGTAATATTAGTACATCACGAGTGAAAATCAGTGAAGAGGAAGTATTAGTGCAGCTGCAAGGCTTATCTATCGGCGCTCTCATAAGTAAAAATACGCCTGTGCAAGCGCTTCCATGCTATAGAAATAACTCAAACATAGACGACTTCTTAAGTGCTAACAAGCAATCGTTAATTGAAATCATCGATGTTGACAATCGCTTATCATACATCACAGGCTGCTCACAACGTATCATGGCATACGACTCAGGCAAAGTTAAGTCAGTGGAATTGTTGGAGCCTTTTAGTGCGACAAACGCATTTTTATTTGCTATTAAACGCATGATAGGTGCAATCGAGCCTTGGCAATTCGAAGGCGTTAAATACGGCGGACCGAAAAGTCAGCTCGATAAATTTAAGCTTATACAGTCTGATAAACATACACTCTCTGTAGAGAGCGGCCAATGGTTAGGCATATTTAATCTATATGACGAGCAATTAACCAACGCTACTTTATATCCAAAAGCTTTATAAGACACTTAGTAATCAACATTTGTCCGACAAAATTACCAAATACAACTTTGTCGGACACCTAATACGATATCGAGCTGAGAGTTTAAATCCTTAAGTCAGTTCAAGCGATCTTTTAAAAAATCAATAAACACTTTCACTTTTTGCGCTACATATTCACGATGAGGATACACCGCTAATAGATCAAAGTGCATCACATCATAATCTTTAAGCAATTGAATTAACTCTCCTTTAATAAGAGATTCTTCCACAACAAAAATAGGACATAGGATCACTCCCCCCCCTTTTTTTGCCACTTCCCTAGATGCACTTGGGCTGTTCAAACTCAATTGACTGTTAACTTCAATAGAATGTTCTTTTTGCGTCTGCTTATGAGTAAAGGGCCAAAAATGCCCAACCTTATAATTGCTATCAACGATACAAGTCGCCATTTTTAAATCTTCTGGCTGATTAATTTTTCCAATTTTTTTCATGTAACTGGGTGAACAACACACAACCAGCGGATATGTTGATATTTTTCGTGCAATTAATGAGGAGTCGTTTAAATGACCGACTCGCAAACGAACATCAATCCCTTCCTCAACCATATTGACACTAGCATTAGATAATATCAGCTCTACTTTTAGCTCAGGATGAGCTTGGGTAAATTCAGGCAGCACCTGCGCCAAGCGAGTTTCACCCAAAGCAAATGGTGCGCTCACCCTGAGTGTTCCCACTAATGAAGTATTTAAAGCACGTGCTCCATCTAGCATTTCTTGGTATTGCTCAAGTACCAAAACCGCATGATGATAAAACTTCTCTCCCGCTTCTGTTAAATCGACACGTCTTGTTGTTCTGTTAAACAAGCGAACATTTGCTTGGTGCTCTAATTGCGCAATGTATTTGCTGACTAAAGACTTTGATAATCCCAGTCTATCACTTGCTAGGGTAAAAGAATGAGTTTGCGATACAGCAACCATTGCCTTAAGGCCATCGATCGTATCCATTTAATTGTCAATATTTTGGAAATAGTTAATCAACAATATACCTATTTATCGCCATAATAGAAATAGACATAATAGCTCCATCGCTCAGGCACAGTGCACAACAGCACAGCTGATGAGTATTAATACTAAATGTGATTTTTATAGGAATACAATTATGTCTCAATCAAATGGTTCAACTTTTATAAAAAAAGTTAAGAAAAACATGATGTTAGCAACTGCGGCATTGGCTGTTGGCGTTGGTAGTGCTTATGCCTCACCAACACAACACAAAACAGTTGAAGTAGAAAAACAAACTATCTTTTATCGTGAAGCGGGAGACATAAGCGACCCAACAATTGTACTTTTACATGGCTTTCCAACTTCATCTCACATGTATCGTAACCTTATTCCAAAACTAGCGGATAATTATCATGTTATCGCGCCTGATTACCCAGGTTTTGGTAATAGCTCAATGCCTTCTGTTAATGAGTTCGAATATAGTTTCGACAACTTAGCGAGCATTACTGAAAAGTTCCTCAACAAGGTGGGTGTTAAGAAATTTACTATGTATGTTATGGATTATGGCGCACCAATTGGATTTAGACTTGCGCACGACAACCCGAGTAAAATTGAAGGCTTAATCATTCAAAATGGTAATGCGTATGATGAAGGTCTACGTGATTTTTGGAACCCAATCAAGCAGTACTGGGCTGATAAAAGTGACGCAAATAAACAAGCCCTTGCTGATGCACTGCTCACGATAGACGCGACCAAATGGCAATACACAAACGGTGCTCGAAACAGCGAAGCTATCAGCCCTGATAACTGGATTGTCGATCAAGCATTGCTAGATAGACCAGGAAACAAAGAGATCCAACTAGAGTTGTTTTATTCATATGGTACCAATCCAGCTCTATACCCTGCTTGGCAGAACTACTTTAGAACGCACCAGCCACCAACACTACTGGTATGGGGTAAGGGTGATTATATCTTCCCTGAAGAAGGTGCACATCCGTACAAAAGAGATCTTAAAAACCTGGATTTTAACATTCTTGATACCGGACACTTTGCGCTTGAAGAAGATTTAGAACTAATCACTAACAAAATTCTGTCTTTCATGGAGACGCGCGTTCATAACAAACGTTAAACACTAAAACGACAAGACCAACTAAAGCGCTGATACTTAGTTGGTCTTGTACATTGTTACCATGTGACTAAAATCGGTAGCTAAACTGAAACCTTATATTTCTTGGCGCTTGCAAATATTTAACGGGAGATGAGCCCCTACCATTACTGTGAAAATATTCTTTATTAAACATGTTCTCAATATACACTCCATATACGTAGTGCTGAGTTTGTTTAAATAAGTGCAAATTTAGCGTGGTCCATGCATCTACTTCTTCTACTTGCGTACCTGTTGTATCCAATTGATTTGCTTCTGTATAAGTCTTATCCCAATGATCAACGAAACCTGCAACACGCCAAGTATCATTCAAACGATAGACCAAACCAAATTTAACTTTATACTTGGGGACATCTAACACTTGCCAGTGTTCGCCAATACGCTCGTCGTCTGGTTTTATATAGCGAAAACCAAATTGGCCTTGCCAATTGTTTGCCTGAAATTTAAGCTGTGTTTCAATACCATAGATACTATGTTCCCCTGTAATTTCCGTCCGCCAGCCTCCTATTGCTGGGTCGAGTATTTTTTCATAAAAGTTCTCTGCTTTCATATGATAAAGTGCAGAAATGCTGGCAAACTTAATATCTTTAAATACAAAGCTTTTACTGTAGTTTAACTCCGTCATACCCATCGTTTGTGATTCAAGCTTATCATCCACCACTAAATCAAACTCAAAAATCGTAGGAGGCCTAAACGCTTCTCCATACGTCAATTTAATTGCCTGAGACTCATCACTTTGATATACCAAACTAGCACGAGGTAAATAAGCCGAGTTAGTGAAATCTTGACGGTTATACCTCAGCCCTGCACTCAATTTTAAGCTTTTGCTGTCCCACTGAAATGTTCTCGAATACTGGCCATACATCGCATGTTTTGTGGATTTTTCTTTATCTTTTGCCCATTCTGGTGGGGTAAATAAGGTAACTTTTCCATCATTTTCACGATACTTAACTTTCCTTCCTATCACCGTTCTCCAACCATCATAACCAAAAATTAAGTCAGCAGTTTCGTCAATTTGATATTGCCACTGTGTCGTCAGTCTTATCCTATCTGATGGGCCTATATCTTCTCGCTCATTATCTTGAACAAGATCTTGATATTGTTTTGCCCCATCAGGCACTACCGTAGTAAGCCTATCTTTTTCTTTATATTCTCTATAATAGCTAACTTCAAAATTCCCCTGCCACTGGGCATCGGGTTTAACATTTTTTCCTAGATAATAGTTAGCATATCCGCGTCTTGAATCATCACCTGTAAAATAGTCATATGCTACCGCTTCAATCCCGCTGACATTTTCAGCTCGACTGATATTCGCTCCAACATACATGTCTTGATAACTAAGCTTACCGTCTATTGTGTAGTTTTTTTCGTTGTTTCTAAATGCGCTCGAGTCTAGATTGCGAAGTTTATCCTTGCTACTGCGACTAAATTGTTCGGTATTGACAACAAACTCTTTGAGCTCTTGATAGTTTTGGTCACTTTCAAAGTAACTCGCACTTACTGATACCGCCAAGTCTTGTTGTGCATAATTGAATAGCGCATGAGCATGCTTAGTGCCCACTTCACCAGCAAGAACTTGTATCTCATTTTCCATATTGCCTAAACGCGTAATAACGTTTATTACACCCTGTGTGGCGTTACCACCATAAAGTGTAGAATTAGGCCCTTGCAGCACCTCTACCCGTTCAATACGGCTAGCGGGAAAGTTATTCATTATAAACGCTTCATTGGCTAGTAAGTTTTGCACTTCACGGCCATCAATTAACATCAAGGTACCAGACATATTACCGGTAAAGCCTCTTTGCCCACCTGGAAGCCAGCTCCATTGGTAGAAGTAATCCATATTAGGAACACTCGCAAGGATTTCTTTCAAGTCTCGCCAGCCATAATTTTCAATATCGTTACGACTAACTACATACACTGTACCTGATGACGATAACCAAGGCTCACTTTTACGAGCTGCTACGGAAACCTCTAAGTTCAGCAACTCTTCAAATGGTAAAGAGAATAAAGGATCTTCTTTGGCGCTTTTGGCACTAGTTTGAGGGCTGCTAATGCCAAAAAGCACTAAAATCGATAAACAACGAAAGTTCATAACGTGAGAAGTCAATGGATTCTTTCAAGAAGTATAGTACTAAAATAATACAAGTGCCGCTGGTTTATTGTTTATCAATCATACAATTGCACCCAGGGCTCTTATTGAAACAAATGACCTTGGTAACATAATGCCAGTGCGTTATAAGTAAAGGTTTCTGCTGTTTATAATTAAAAGAGCATTACATAGACTAAACAGCTACGCTGTATAAGCGTCTAACAAATCCAGTACAGCTTTTTTATAACGCCGACTGACTTTTAATGCCTCACCAGTGCTCATGTAAGCGATTGCGTCTCCAAAGCTCGCATTTTCTAATCGCTCCATTCTTACAATATTAATCGCAAATGAACGGTGTATCTGCACCACCCCTTGATTTGAAAACTGGCGAACAAATGCTTTTAATGTACTTCTTGTTACCAGCTCTTGGTTATCTAGCTTTACGGCAACAAAATCTCCAACGGCTTGAAAGTAAACTATCTCCTTAAGTTCCACTAACTGAATCCCACTATCGGTCTGTATTTTTACGTGAGGTGATTGACGACCAATCTCTTTTCGACTCGCTGATACAGACTCATATACCTGTTTTTCATTCAACCTATCTTGAAGCCGCTTTACAACATTTTTAAATCGTGTCTCGTCTATGGGTTTTAGCACATAGTCAAAAACATGATTTTCAAAAGCTCGCAGCGCATATTGTTGATATGCAGTGACAAGGATAATAACTGGAAGGGGCCTTTGCCACTTCTCAAATAAAGAAAAGCCATTTGCTCTAGGCATTTCTATATCTAAAAAAATAACGTCAACCGAAGCATTTTCTTGCTCTGGTAGTTCCTCTAAAGCATAAAAATGTGCGGTTATTAAAAAATCTTGGTATGGACTCAGAGCAATCTCTAAACCTTTATGTGCGGCTGTTTCATCGTCAATAATCCAGCATCGAAAAGCCACTGTTACACCTCGTATTCAAGCGGTAAACGCAGTTCAACAATAAATTGCTCTGAGTCTTGCATACAATTCATACTGGCTGTATTTGCATACATAGTCTGTATTCGCTGCTTAACATTATTGAGTCCTGAGTGCGTTCCTTGTATTGTTTGGCACTCATCATGAATAGGGTTACTAATGCAAACAAGTAATTGATATTCAGCCTTAGCGACTTTAAGCGTGATAACACGTGCACTGTTAGCATGCCAAGTAAATTTAATAGCATTTTCCAAAAGTGGCTGCAACAACAAAGAAGGCAACATGCATTGCTCACAACTAGGGTCAACGTCCTTAATATACTCAATACGATGAGCATATCTTTGCTGTTCGATGCCCATTAAGTCATCTAATAATGACATTTCTTGCTTAACGGTTACCTTTTGCTCTGCGCTTGTTGCAAGTGTCACACGCAATAAACGACTCAATTTAGCTATCATATTATGCGCGCCGCTATTGTCATTTTCTAAAACTGCAACATCGATACTGTTGAGCACATTAAACAAAAAATGAGGGTTAAGTTGGTACCTTAAACTTTGTAATTGAGCCTCTTTTGCTTGCGCCTTAAGCTTTAGCACCGCCTGTTGTTGCAGTTGCTTTTGTAAATAGAGTGAGAGCACGAAATATAGGCCAAGCCATGCACAAAATAATAGGACTGAGTACGATGCGCCACTTAACAAAGCGATAATGCCATTGTTTATGACATCAGAAACAGAATCTCTGTAATGCAACACTCTAGAGACATTATGCCAAGTAATTGAGGCTATAAATGTTGCGAGCATCAAACCAAATATGGCCACTTTTTTTGTAGCTCTTGAGTCTATCCACTGATGAAATATAACCAAGAACATTGTTATTGCCCAGCCGGCGAAAGCACCTAACACACTGCCGAGCCAATGGTTTTCGCCATAGATTAGGTGACTCATGTGCTCTAATGAAGCATAAACCAGCCACGCTAATACATTGACAACAAAAATTTCTTTGCGCGCCACTACAAGCCCTACTCCCGCATTGCTGCAATTCAAATACAAACTCAAGCGTCGGTGCGCTTGAGTCTAAACACTACTCTACTAGTCAATCTGAGTGCTTTTCAAAAGAACTAGTAACTTATCTCAGGCAGATATCTAGCAACACTGATATCATATTCCTCTACCCCTTGATAAATGCTTTGGGGTAACAACCGTAGTGGATCAATTAAATTTTTCTGGGATAACATCTCATAAAAATCAACAATTGAGTCACAATGAAAAACAATGTAAAGAGTAGGTAGGTTCGCGCCATATTGCTTAGAATACACAGAAAACTTCAATTTACTTTTACTTTGCTTAAGCTGCTTTACCCACTCACTCATGTATTTACGCACAGGCTTACGATGCAACTGTAGCTCTAGCCAAATGAGGTTCTTACTAGGAGCAGCATTTAGAGAGCGGTCTCCAAATGATAATTCTTTTATATAACGCATCAAATAAAAATCTTGGTTTACGATTGTTTTTGTATAAACCTCACCGTTCGTTGACAAAAAATCTTCCGAGAACTTCTCTTCCACTTCCTGCCACTGAACTTGATCAGACTGCTCGTAATCGTGATTTTTCTTTGCACTGAATGCAACATGGCGGCCATTGTCGAATTCATAAAAGCGCCAACTGCCTTTGTACTTCACTTTATCTACCTCTCGCTTAAATTCAAGCAAAGCCTGCTCATGCTGAGGAACAAGGTGAGGCGCTATATAATCATCTGCCACTAAATAATAGTTGCTCACAGACAGTGCATAAACATTAAAAGCACAAAAGTTTATAGCTAAAATTAAGTAAATACGTATCATTGAATGCTACCTTAAATATTGAACGTAAGGTCAAAATAAGGCAGTAAAGCGTACTTTGGAATACGCAATAAGATTAGCGGCTATATTGATACGCCGACAGGCACTGAGCTAATAGATTATCAAAAAAGGGTCTTCATAATTCTACCCCCCTTAGTTTTCAAATAACCAGCTCGCCACCGAATCTACTTTCGAAATGGCTCATTAATTACAATAACGTCAGGTTCTAGCTATGGATAATCGCTCTTTATCTGGAATAGTCGTACCATTGCACGGACAATCTGATTACGCGCTTAATTGTTCAGAATGCTCTTATTTGTAAATAATCTTTCTCGATTTCCATCTTGTAAATGATCTTCGTCTCTTCGACGTTCAGTGCATCAAACATTAATTTGCGTTCTTCTTCGTAATGCTCAGACATTACGATTTCGTTTGATTTTTCCCAAGTTTCTCTATTTGGCCACTGTGCATACGCTATTAACTCACCATTTTCATTTCTATGGAGCCTTGACCCCAAGGCTCCTTTAAACAGGTAAATGCCCTGAGTTACTTTTGTCCACTTTTCAATAAACTGCTTTTCGCAGCCTTCTTTAACTACAAACTCAATCATCACGATAAACATTTCACCACCCTCATAATTGTATTAATAGCAATTACTATATAGTACCAACCTTACCCATAGACAAAGCATTAGTATCCATTTGATGCTAATTTTTTAGCCGTGTTTAAAACGCGATTAGCGAGATACTCTGCACTTCTTAGGTCTGTTTCATGGACTTTGCCATCAAGGCTATGTGCGGTAACGCCTAATTGGCAGCCTAGCCTATTTACATTTTTACCTTCATCGCTAAAAGGTGCGTCGAGCCCAAGCCATATCATCCCATGCTGACTTGCTAAAGTTGCAAAGTACTGAAGTGTCGACGCTTGATCACCATTTAGACCTGTTCCTGCGGTTATGCCTGCAGCAATTTTTCCTGCCCAAGCTTGTCTCTCCCAAAAGTCACTCGTTGCATCAGCAAACGCCTTAAATTGCGCGGATACATTCCCCATATAGGTTGGAGAAGCAAATATTATTGCATTACAACCAGCAAGTTCGTTCATTAAATCTGGGTTTACAAATCGACCGTCAACAATCTCTGAACCGACTATTTGATGGGATATAAATGGGATATTTTGCTTAGATAATTCTTTACAAGCACGCCTAACAAGCGCCCCAGTAACATCCGTAACAGAAAAATAAACAATACCAATTTTTACCATTTTCTTTCACCTCTTAACTCAACGCTAAATCAATCAACAATAAAATGGAGTTAGTTATCAAGTATCCAGTTTGCAATTTTTTCTACAAAGCCATCGACAAAACGCTTGTCTAACGTAGCATACTCCTGCCTTTGACCAGTCTTAGCCTTTTGAAAGTAATGATTTGCATCTGTGAATATTTCAAAATGATAGCTAGTTTTTGACTTTAGCAATGCTCTCTCCATAATGTCTTTGTTTTGAGCAATCGTAACCTGTAAGTCTTTGCCACCAAAAAGCCCTAAAACTGGTATGCTTAATTTTTCATAGTCGTGTGCAGTATCATGATATAAATATGAGGTGAGCGACGGAAGTGCGTAAACCACTTCATATTGCTGAGCTTTTGATTTCGCCAAATCGTCGATTTTAGACGTTTCTGTGGACCCTGAGTTAGTTGCGGATAATATCGCTTTTGCAGACACCCTAAATTGCTGCAAAGCCTGCGCTATGTTTTGGTTTTCGCTAATCGCGTTCATTAATCTAATATGAGCAGAAACTTCAGCCTCTACCAGTTCACTATCTAGATTGGTCCCTGTATATTCTTGCCTTACTTGGTAAGAAACAATATCAATAAGAGGAACTGCTGGAGCTCCCATCAATATTACCTTATCTACCACACTATTTTTAATTGCTACATTGGCACTAACAATTCCTCATTGGCTGTGACCTAGTATGATGAACCTATCAAACCTATGCGACTTGAGAGTTTTGAAGTAGCTCATAATTGCTTCTACATCAGTAACATGATCTTGCAATGTACTTGTCGTAAAGTTTCCCGTGCTTTGACCAACCCCTCTATCATCAAAGCGAAAGCTCGCGATACCAAACTTACTAAGCTGATCCGACAGCTCTTTAAAAACTTTAAAACCATCCAGCGTTTCATCTCTATCTTGCGGACCACTGCCAGAAAGCATGATAACTAAAGCATCTTCTTTCATGTTTTTGGGCACAGTTAATGACCCAACTATTTTTACATCCTTTGTAGAAATGATCTGCTCAAATTCAACAGGTTGCGCATACGACTTTAGCGAACTGATAAGGCAAAAAACTGAAAAAACGGTTAGAACTAAAATATGGATGACATTAGTCATACTGGCTCCAAGTGCATACACACAATGTTAGGCACACTATTAAGAACTATCGAATAATTCATGTATATACCTTGTGGAAAATATAACAAACCCAATATTTTCATAGGTATAACGTAAAAACCCAGTGCATAGCGAAATAGCATGGTTAGACAAACTTTTTCTGGTGGCAGGCTCTAGAAATCCTGTGAAATGAATACCTTCTTACTATCAACTTACAGCAACCAACCTTTTATTCATTTGATTTACCTGTATAAATTTTTACTACGCAACAGCTGTTTAGTTGGACAGGCTATTAACATAACCACTTTGTATCTTGAAGCCTGTAACCAATACTAGCAATTGAGCAATAATTGGGTAAACAGGCATAATTCGAACATACCATTCCATTTACGCAACGATATAAACATACAGAGTCCATCACCTCGAGTTGCATTGGCATAGAGCATTGACCTGCGGCAGTAGATACGAGGTACTGTATAGAGATTGGGAAAATAACACCGTGCTTGGTAAGCGAAGTGAGCAGAAGCCATCACTTTAGTTGAGCTTAAAGGTGAGTTAAATCAGACAATTGTAAGTAATTATTATGGTGGTAAACCGAATAAGTTAAAACATTACCCAAGAGGTTTTCATTTCAAACTATTACACAGCTTTACATTGAGCAAACTTCTTCAACGTGTAATTTAATCTCCTTTACATTAATCGCAATAATGAGTTGTACACCACCGGAAAAACAACAAAAAGTTACACATAAAACATTCACAGCAAACATATTAAACATAAAAATAACAACGCACTCTGCAACACAAAGTGCACGAATTCTAATTTAAAGGAAAAGGAAAATAAAAATGAAAATATTACTGGCAACCTCAATACTCACATTTGCTCTGTTATCTAATTCGTCATTCGCTAACACGAATGAAGATGGTGTATTAAAGTATGCTCACAGCATGGTTTATTTGAAGTGTAAGTCAACATCTTGTAGTGGTATTGTTACTCGTTGGCACTCAATGAAAGTTTACTATAAACAGCTTGCAGGACTTCCTCCCCATAGCGAAGCGCGCATATATTGGAATAAAAATGAGCCTGCAGATATCTCTGCGGGTCGCTATGAAGCGCACACCTTGGGAGACTACTGCCCAGATGGCACACGTATGACTGCAACATGGTTCTTGGGAAGTAATTTCAAACCGACTAGCGCGATTGCTACTGATTGCTCAGGCCAAGAACACACTTACTCAGTACACGAGTTTAATTTTTAACAATATGTTACTGGTAATTGTTTAACCGACTTAATTAACCCCAGGATTAGATAAGGGGGTTTGCAATAAATAATAACTTGCAAACTTTTAACCCTCTCGCTCCAAAGATAATATGTACTAGCTCAGACTTGATCTGACAGTTACCCGTTTTTCAATCGGTGACTGTCAGTTTAGATTTGAGCTAAATTCTTCTCAGCCCAAATCGATTTTCCATCAAGCAATGTTTCAAATGGCGTTCTGCCACAACACATTTTTCCCTGATGAGTTCGCTCATTATTGTAATAAGCCATCCATTCGTCCAGATCTTTTTGAAGTTCCTCTAGCGAACCGTAAAGCTTTTTACGGAACGTAACCTGATAGAACTCGTTAAGTATCGTCTTGTGGAATCGCTCGCAGATACCATTGGTTTGAGGCGACATTGCCTTAGTTTTCGTATGGTCGATATCATTAATTGCCAGATAGAGCTGATAATCATGGTGCTCTACCTTACCGCAATATTCGGTGCCTCGGTCAGTCAAAATGCGTAACATTGGCAACTCGTGTTGCTCGAAGTAAGGCAGAACCTTGTCATTGAGTATGTCAGCCGCAGTAATTGGTGTTTTGGTCGTATACAGCTTTGCGAAGGCTACTTTGCTGTAGGTATCGACAAACGTCTGTTGGTAGATACGCCCAACACCCTTGAGATTGCCAACATAGAAGGTATCTTGTGAGCCTAGGTAACCCGGATGTGCTGTTTCAATTTCACCGCAAGCTTCGTCATCGCTTTTCTTTTTCTCAAGCGCAGCGATTTGGCTATCGGTGAGGATAATACCTTCGTCAGCAACTTTACCTTCTAGAGCTTTTAAGCGTTTCTTGAAGTTCTCTAAATCGTGGCGTAACCAGATTGAGCGAACGCCACTGCCTGAAACAAAGACGCCTTGTTTACGCAACTCATTGCTAGTTCTGTGCTGGCCATGAGCTGGGTAATCGATAGCGTATTGAACCACTGCGTTCTCAGTAACTTCATCTACACGGTTTTTAATGTTTGGCGATCTACGACTTTTATCAATTAACGCATCCAAGCCACCGTCCTCTACTAGCTCTTGGTATCGATAAAATGTATCTCTTGAAACGCCCATGACTTTACAGGCTTTTGAAACGTTACCTAGTTCTTCTGCAAGATTAAGTAATCCAGTTTTGTGTTTTATAATTGGGTTGTTAGTATGCAACATGAGAGTTACCACCTTTTAGGTTGTTTTGATTAAAAGATTCGACACCTTTATCAAAACGGGTAACTCTCAATTTTTCAAATCGAAATGTCAGATCAAGTCGAGACTAATTCAGATAATACTTATTGCATTATCAGAGTGTTTTCCTTATCTAGCGCTGGGGTTTCGTCTTTATGACAGTTATTCAAACACCACATATCAGATATATTACTGAATTTGCTGTGCTACTTAACGCACGGCGACGAAGTAAACAACGCATCGTTTTCATGAGCTTAAACAGGTAAAGCCTTGACTCACGCGACTCTCTAAGCAGGAAGTTTCTAGTGCCATACATTTTGGCAAAAGTTGGATATTGCTATTTCCTATAGTTGAATATCGATTGCAAACAACGCATAACGACCTTGCTTTAGTTATGTTCTGTGACAACTAATTCAAACCCAAAAACAAAAAAACGCCCATTTCAGGCGCTTTTTGTTTTATGCAAGAAGCTTATGAGTTGATAACTTCTAGACCACCCATATATGGGCGAAGCACTTCAGGTACAACCACACTACCATCCGCTTGCTGATAGTTTTCAAGAATAGCAACCAGTGTACGCCCCACCGCTAAACCAGAACCATTTAACGTGTGCAATAACTCAGGCTTTTTCTCACCTTGACGGCGGAAACGCGCTTGCATTCGGCGGGCTTGAAAATCCCACATGTTTGAACATGATGAGATCTCACGATAAGTATTTTGCGCAGGGAGCCATACTTCTAAATCATATGTTTTAGTTGCACCAAAGCCCATATCACCCGTACACAAAATAACTTTACGATAAGGTAATTCAAGTGCTTGCAAGATTTGCTCAGCATGACCGGTTAGCTCTTCAAGTGCCGCCATTGAATCTTCAGGCTTTACCAATTGAACTAGCTCAACTTTGTCGAACTGGTGCTGACGAATGAGACCACGCGTATCACGGCCATAACTACCCGCTTCACTTCTAAAGCAAGGGGTATGAGCAGTCATACGAATTGGTAAGTCTTTTTCGTCATAGATTTCATCACGTGCACAGTTTGTTAGTGGTACTTCAGCTGTTGGAATTAAGCTAAAGCCGTCTTGCTCAACACCATCATCACTGATTAGGCCTTTAGTGTGAAACAAGTCTTCAGCAAATTTAGGCAACTGACCTGTACCAAATAAGCTGTCTTTGTTTACCAACAACGGCACATACATTTCCGTGTAACCATTTTTGTCGGTATGCGTATCTAGCATAAACTGCGCTAGTGCACGGTGCATTCGCGCAATACCACCACGCATCACAGTAAAGCGTGAACCACTTAATTTAACGCCTGTTTCGAAGTCTAAGCCCTTACTCAGCACTTCACCTAAGTCCACATGATCTTTAACTTCAAAATCAAACTGTTTAGGTTCGCCCCACTTTAACACTTCTACGTTGTCGTTCTCGTCTTTACCCGCTGGTACTTCCTCAGCAGGTAAGTTGGGTAGTGACATTGCAATATCATTTAACTGGGCAAGAATACTATCTTGCTCTGATTTTGCCGCAGCAAGTTGATCGCCAAGGTTGGCTACTGCGTCTAACAAAGGTTGAACATCTTCACCCTTTGCTTTTGCTTGACCAATGGCTTTGGAACGGCTGTTACGCTCACTTTGTAATTCTTGGGTTTGAGTTTGTAATGCCTTGCGCTTTTCTTCTAGCGCATTGATTGCTTCAACATCCAGATCAAAGCCACGCTTTGCTAAGCGTGCCGCTGCTTCTGCAATGTCTTGACGTAAGTATTTTGAATCTAACATTTGCTATTTTTAACCTTTTTGCATGACCAAGCAAAGGCCCAACCAAGCCATAAAAATACACACAACCACGTTGAGTGTGACATTAAGAGCCATTTTCAGAACCTGTCCTTGCTGCAGTAACAGCACGGAGTCCATGGAAAATGTTGAAAAAGTTGTTAATGCGCCCAAAAAACCAATACCCACTAAGGTTTTGGCAGGGCTAACGGTAATAACTTGTTTTTCTATTAAACCGTAAAGAATGCCCATTAACAGTGAACCGAGAATATTAACGGTCAATGTACCAAAAGGGAATCCCTTACCCAAGAGTTTTAACATTATATCGTTAATGAAAAACCGTAAACAGGCACCAAGTGCGCCACCAAGTGCAATTGTGAGGTACATTTTAATCATCTTGGTATCTTTTATGGTCGCTTTGCTGATTTTGTTGCTCTAAGTAATCAAGCTTGGTTTTTATTTGCTTTTCAAGACCCCGGTCTGTCGGTTGATAGTATTGCCGGTCCTTAATTTGCTCGGGAAAGTAGTTTTCGCCAGCGGCAAAAGCGCCCGGCTCATTGTGTGCATAGCGGTATTGCTCGCCATAACCTAGTTCTTTCATCAACTTGGTTGGTGCATTACGAAGATGCACTGGCACCTCACAATCACTATCGCTCATTGCATCTTGCTTGGCTTGATTAAACGCCATATACACTGCATTACTTTTTGGTGCACTGGCAAGGTATAAGGTGGCTTGTGCAATTGCTCGCTCACCCTCGCTTGGGCCTACTCGTTGATAGATATCCCACGCATTGAGTGCTACCTGCATCGCTCTTGGATCTGCGTTGCCGATATCTTCTGTCGCAATCGCAAGCAGGCGTCTGGCAACATAAAGCGGATCTCCTCCACCGGCTAATATTCTGCAATACCAATATAAAGCTGCATCAGGGCTACTACCTCGCACCGATTTATGAAAAGCAGAAATTAAGTCGTAATAAAGGTCGCCGCCTTTATCATATTTTGCTAGATGGCTCGGTAACACATGAACCAAAACTTGCTCATCAATCATCACATGAGCGTTATTTCGCTCTGCTAAATCAATCGCTTGCTCTAACAAATTAAGCGCCTTGCGTGCATCGCCACTGCTGGCTTTTGCGATGGCGACTAATGCCTGGTCACTGATAGAGACGTCGAGCGTACTTAACTGCTCATCTTGTTTTAACGCGCGATTAAGTACTTCTACAAGTTCGTCCTCGCTCAACGCCTTTAGGGTATATACGCGTGCTCGCGATAAAATCGCATTGTTTAGTGCAAAACTTGGATTTTCGGTGGTCGCACCTATAAAAATAAACGTGCCATCTTCGATATAAGGTAAAAATGCGTCTTGCTGAGATTTGTTAAAGCGATGAACTTCATCTACAAACAATAACGTTCTGCGACCTTGTGATAAACGGCTTTTAGCTTCTAAAACAGCGTTGCGAATTTCTTTAACACCCGATGTGACCGCTGAGAGCTGAGTTAGATCAGCATTTGCATGATGTGCTATCACTTCCGCAATCGTTGTTTTGCCCACTCCAGGAGGCCCCCAAACAATTAGGCTATGGCAACGCCCTTGCTCAATGGCTTTGTAAAGTGGTTGATCTGGGCTTAATATGTGCGACTGACCAATATACTGGGCTAAACAAGTTGGCCGCATACGTGCGGCCAAGGGTCTTACATCAGGGGCAAAATCAAAACCAAGGTTACTCACAAAAATCACTCACCTTGAGTTTGATCATCAACTATGACCCCTTTGGGCACAGCAAAACTAAATAGGTCAGGTGCAAGCGAGCTGTTCACCTGAGGATTGTGAAAACTAAAATTAGAAATCTGCCCTGAAACATCTTTAACTTTAATACCCTGCAAGCTTTGCTCTTGCGAGAACTCAATTTCTAGCACTTCTACTTGAGACTCAACCCCCTCAGTTGGGGTAATTTTGTAACCTGTTTCTGTTTGAGTTACTTGGTATTTTGCCCACTGCTCTTGTGCGCGCGACGTCAGTAACACAAACGGTGTTGTGTCTATCAAAGATGAGGTATTCATGACCGTTACTTGCTCGGCAAACAAGTCATAATAAAACGTCTTGTGGCCATCAGACACAAACAGCGTCTCATCAGGTTGCTGCTGTTGCCAATAAATCTTGAGAGGATGGGCAAGCGCAATGTTGCCTGAGCCTTGTTGCAATACATTACCTTGTTCATCTAAAACGCGTTGTGAAAACTGAGCCTCAAAGGTATTAATGTTACTCAGCTTTGCTTGCAAATCACTTGCTGCATCAGCCACCGCATTTAGACTAAACGTCAAGCAAGCAGCCACAATACTGCACTTGGTCAATTTATTTATAAAGTTCATTAATTTGCTCCACCTCTAGGGACGAGTACTTCTCGAGCTCCATTATGCCCCGGTGCACTTACGACACCAGATGCTTCCATTTGTTCAACTAATCTCGCGGCACGGTTATACCCAACACGCAGTTTACGCTGCACACTTGATACCGAGACCTTACCTGACTCAATAACAAAGCCGACCGCTTCATCATAAAGGGGGTCTGACTCATCATCACCGCCTTCTGGGGCTTCTCCTGGCAAAAGAATATCTTCTGTCGCATCACCACATAATATTTCTTCTATATAATTTGGCTTACCTCTTGCCTTCCAGTCGCTGACGACTGCATGTACTTCGTGGTCATC
This sequence comes from Pseudoalteromonas sp. A25, assembly GCF_009176705.1. Classification (NCBI taxonomy): domain Bacteria; kingdom Pseudomonadati; phylum Pseudomonadota; class Gammaproteobacteria; order Alteromonadales; family Pseudoalteromonadaceae; genus Pseudoalteromonas; species Pseudoalteromonas sp. A25. The sequence continues at coordinate 2,203,048 of NZ_AP021846.1, forward strand.
AACAAATGCACCATGAACACGCACTGGCACGCTTGTACCAGGTGGTAAATACAACATATCACCCATACCCAGCAGATTTTCAGCACCTTGTTGGTCCAAGATTGTTCTTGAGTCTATTTTACTAGAAACTTGGAACGCCATCCGTGTTGGTATATTAGCTTTAATTAAACCTGTTATTACATCAACTGAAGGACGTTGCGTTGCTAGCACAAGATGGATCCCTGCTGCTCGCGCCTTTTGCGCTATACGAGCGATCAGTTCTTCTACCTTTTTGCCAACAATCATCATCATGTCAGCAAACTCATCAATTACTACAACGATGCTTGGCAACTTATCAAGCTCTTGAGGGCCTTCAGCCATACCATCCGTGTCTTTAAATAATGGGTCTAAAATGGGTTGTCCCGCCGCTTTCGCATCTAACACTTTTTGGTTGTAACCTTTAAGATTACGTACACCCAAAGCAGACATTAATTTATAGCGGCGTTCCATCTCACCCACGCACCAACGCAATGCATTTGCTGCTTCTTTCATATCGGTGACTACTTCACACAACAAGTGTGGGATCCCTTCGTACACCGACAGTTCAAGCATTTTCGGGTCAATCATGATCATGCGAACATCTTCAGGTGGCGACTTGTATAGTAAGCTTAATATCATTACATTAACGCCCACTGACTTACCTGAGCCAGTTGTGCCCGCCACCAGCAGGTGGGGCATTTTTGCCAAATCTGCAACCACTGGCTGTCCCGCAATATCTTTACCTAACACCATGGTTAACGGTGATGCATTTTGCTCAAATTTAGGGGCGTTAATCACCTCTGATAAACGTACTATCTCGCGATGTTTATTTGGCAACTCAAGGCCAACATAAGTTTTACCTGGGATAACTTCTACCACACGTACACTTACAGCAGATAGCGAACGGGCCAAGTCTTTAGCAAGACCGGTTATTTTTGCTACTTTAATTCCTGGCGCTAAGTCCAATTCAAATCTGGTAACAACAGGGCCCGGATATACCCCTACTACACTCGCTTGAATGTTAAAATCTAATAACTTCACTTCTACTAGTCGCGAAACAGCGTCTAACTCTTCTTTAGAAATCGGATTTTTTTGCTTATCTGGACGGTCAAGCAAATCGAGTGACGGCAACGGATCCATTGGTGGGCGCTCTTCAAGTAGCGCTTCAAACTTTTCTTTTGCTGATGGCTCTGGTTTATAGCTTGACTGAGGTTGCTCGGTCTTTGATTTAAGAGGCCTAGCAGGAGACATCACCGTTGTTTCTGGTACACTCTGAGCGGGTTCAGATGTGCTCGCAGCTGATTCATCTAAGGCGTTTAGCGCCGAGGCGGTATCAAACCCTTCATCATCAATAGCTGAAAAGTTAATTTCCTGCTCTAAGATGTCATCTAGTTCGTCGAATACATTATTTTCTGCTGCTGATGGTTCATCTACCAACTTCACTTCATCATTTTTTTCGCTAAACAGCTTATCCTTCAAGTTCAACAACTTGGATTTATTTTGCGGATGTGAGTCAGCGTCGGTCGTTACTTCTGGCAGAGTATCGCTATTGCTATCGCTTAATTCTTTACTACCATGCGGCAATTCACGTTGCTCTTGGTTGTCAGACGCTCCAGATGCTTCGCTGCGCTGTTCAAACTTAGCGAGCAGCCATTTTAAAAACGCAACGACTTTTGCGCCTAAGTAATCGACAAATTCAACCCATGAAACGCCGGTCAACAAAGTCAGACCCGCAAAGAAAAAACACAACAGTAGAATTGACGTACCTGTAAAGTTAAACGCCGGCATCATAGCACCAGCAACCACGTCCCCCACGACCCCGCCTGAAGAAACACTAAAAATATCATCAAAATTGATGCTACTAATGGCACTGGCGGACGTTACAAACAACGTTAAGCCGATAACTCTCAACCCCAAAGTGGTGTAATCAAGCTGCAAGATTTTGTGTGGTTTCTTGAATAATAGGTAACCAAAAATTTGAATCGCCGCAGGGACCAAAAACGCAAGCCACCCCAAACTGACCAATAAGATGTCTGCAACCCATGCACCAGCAGAGCCCGTTACATTATTTACTTGAACATATTCACTTGTTTGTGACCACGCTGGATCTGCGGGATCAAAACTTATCAATGCACACAGTATAAAAATGGCCGCAGCGGTACTGACGATTAACCCGGTTTCAAGGAGGCGTTGTACACCATTTAGACGCATACTGGCGTTTTCCTCTATTTTTGTTCTTTTATTAGCAATTTACTAGGCACACCTTAGCAAGAAAAGGCTCATGGTGCATAGGGTTTTATTACTTCCCCCTCCTCGCCTTTTACCTCTTCCATTACCACATAAGTTCGACTTTCACTGACGTTCGGTAATTTTAATAAGATCTCTCCCAACACACCACGGTATTCTGACATATCCGTCACTCGAGTTTTGAGCAAAAAGTCAAAGTTGCCAGACACTAAGTGACATTCAATGATTTCGTCATGCTGACGCACTGCTTGATTAAACTTATCAAACACATCTGGAGAGTTTTTATTTATCGTAATTTCTACGTAGACAAGTAATCCTTGACCTAGTTTAGCAGGATCCACTACCGCTTTATAACCTCTAATAAAGCCCTCTCGCTCTAGTTTTTTGACTCTTTCCAAGCAAGGCGTTGCACTCAAACCTATACGGCGCGCGAGCTCTACGTTAGAAATCCGACCATCTTTTTGAAGTTCGACTAATATTTTCCTGTCGATTCGATCTAATTGTTGATGCATTTTGGATAGTTTTTTCTACTGTTTCAGATTAAAGATTAGTATATATCACTAGCGATAAACTGTAAAAAGGTAGGACACACTAGTGCAGCATACATATAATAGTCAAAAATTTTATCCCGTTCTATTTTAGAGGCGATTTATTATGATTATCGGTGTACCTAAAGAAATTAAAAACCACGAATACCGCGTAGGTATGGTTCCAGCGAGCGTTCGTGAACTAATTAACCACGGCCACCAAGTTATCGTTGAAAACAATGCTGGTATCGGCATTGGTTTTACTAACGAAGATTATGTAGAAGTTGGCGCAACTGTATTAGAAACAGCTGCCGAAGTATTTGCACAAGCAGATATGATCGTAAAAGTAAAAGAGCCTCAAGCTGTAGAACGCGCAATGTTGCGTGAAGGGCAAATTTTATTCACTTACCTTCACCTAGCACCGGATCTTCCACAAACAGAAGACCTAGTTAAGAGCAAAGCAATCTGTATCGCGTATGAAACAGTGACTGATGCTCGTGGTGGTTTACCGCTTCTTGCTCCTATGTCAGAAGTAGCTGGCCGCATGTCAATCCAGGCGGGTGCTCAAGCTCTTGAAAAATCACGTGAAGGCCGTGGTATGTTACTAGGTGGCGTGCCGGGTGTTGAGCCTGCCAAAGTTGTTGTAATTGGTGGTGGTATGGTTGGTCGTAACGCAGCGCAAATGGCTGTAGGTCTTGGTGCCGACGTTACTATTCTTGATCGCAACATTGACGTACTTCGTTCACTTAATGCACAGTTTGGTAGCCAAGCGAAAGCAGTTTACTCAACGGCTGATGCACTAGAAAAGCACGTACTTGAAGCTGACCTAGTAATTGGCGGAGTACTTATCCCTGGCGCTGCAGCGCCTAAACTAGTTACAGCTGAACACATCAAAGCAATGAAGCCTGGTGCTGCAATTGTAGACGTTGCTATCGACCAAGGTGGTTGTATTGCAACTTCTAAAGCAACTACACACGCGGAACCAACTTACATTGTTGATGAAGTAGTTCACTATTGTGTTGCTAACATGCCGGGCGCAGTGCCGCGCACTTCTACTTTTGCATTAAATAATGCAACATTGCCTTATATCATTAGGTTAGCGAACAAAGGCTATAAAGCAGCGTTACTTGAAGACAAACACTTTATGGATGGCTTGAACGTACTTAACGGTCAAGTTACCTGCAAAGAAGTAGCTGAAGCTTTCAACATGGAATATGTTGATGCTCGTACAGCGCTTGAAAACGCATAACTAGTACAAGTTATACAGTAGCCCACTTTTTAGTGGGCTTTTTTGTTTTATTCGCCTCTTATTTTCGCAAATGGCTCCACACTCACTTTCTTATTTAACCTCAGCTTCGGATAAGAGTTTTGATAGCTCACAAGAGAGACATTGCAACCCCTTCAATATCCAATGACGATATTTCGCTCACTATCAAGGCATTTTCGTGAAGTAATAGCGAGCTATTACAAATGAAAATAACGAAGAGAGTGAGCGAAATAGCTTTATTGGGCAAATTCTCTTATGTGCAGCTGAGGTTATTTACATTTTATGACAAAGTCGAATTGTAAACGCACATAGATTTGCTATCTTAAATCAGTGTACCTATAAAGGATAATTATGGAACGCCGTGCTTTTATTCGCAACTTAGTACAACTAACGCTACTTGCAAGCTCACCAAGCTTGTTAGCTAACTCTATGTCGAAAAAAGCTCTCTGGGTTGATAAACCCCGCTTGCCCGCATATGTTCAAGAGCTTTATCCGTGCCTTTTTAACAATCACCTAGTTATTGCTGGCGCACTTACACAAAGCACTCATGACAACGCCACAATGGGTGCAATGGATGCCTCAAACTCATGCTACCTTTTCGACTTATACAAAAAGGCATGGCGAACAGGACCGCTACTCCCCGTTAAACGCCATCATCTTGGATTGCTCAGTACACCGCGAGGTGTGCTGGCTATAGGTGGTTTTGCAGCGAGCAAGTCAGATCCCTGGCAGGTACGCAAAGATGCGTTTTTACTTCCTAATTTACATGATCATTGGCATGTATCCGCACCATTACCTAACCCTCAAGCTGAGTCAGGGTACGCAGTCATTAACAATGATGCACATGTCATTTCTGGAAGAGGCTTAAACTATGGCCGTTTAAGTGATATTAACGACCATGTTTTTTTTGACGGTAAGCAATGGCAACAAGCAGCGCCTCTGCCACTTGCTCGAAATTCAGGTGCTTGTGTTGCGATGAATAACGGCTGCCTATTTATTGGCGGTCGGATCCAAGATAAACGACATCAAAATCAATCTCAGGTCGATTTTTACGACAAGCGCACCGACAAATGGTACGAACTAGCCCCTACACCCTTTGCTTGTTCTGGTATTGCTGCAGCGGCTTACAACAACAAAATATACGTTTTTGGTGGTGAACAATATAGCTATAGTATAAATCGCGCTGGTATTACGATGATGCACAGCAAGACATTTAAACACATATGGGAATATGATTTTGCTAGCGATAAATGGCAAACGCTTCCCCTGTCTATGACATCAACCCGTCACGGCCTAGGTGCTATCAGCACAGAGCAAGGTATTTATTTAATTGGTGGGGCGAAACGTGCCGGAGGAGAAATGACAACGAATACTTTAGAGCTATTAAAATTCACACACAGCTACTAGCAGCTCTCCCTCCTACATCTTTACCGAAGACTTAGCTTTCTACCTGAGCGAGCTAAGCCCCGCGTAAGACACTAATCGTTTGAGCGATACATAATTACCCCTCACCTTAAAAGCGCTAGCCCGCAATAACACCTAATCAATTTAAGGGGTAGAACCTACAACTAGATGCACTAATTTTTCTGTGCATGCGCTAATTCAGTTGCCAAGCGCTTGCTTTCGTCGACTCTAGGTTTCGTAAAGCGTGCTAAGCCCAAGTAAATTACCGGTGTAAGGAACAAGGTGTAGAATACAGAGATCCCTAACCCGCCAAACACTACCCAGCCAATCGCACTGCGTGCTTCAGCCCCTGCACCGACCGACAAAATTAACGGTAACGCCCCTAGCAAAGTAGAAAATAGGGTCATCGCAATTGGTCTTAGCCTTATCAATGCTGCATCTAAGATTGCCTCCTTCACTTCGTATCCTTGATCTCGACGTTGATCCGCAAACTCCACTAGCAAAATAGCATTTTTGGCGAGTAAACCGATTAACATTACCAAACCAATCTGAGAGTAAATATTTAAGGTAGTGCCGGTAAGCTTGAGTGCAACAAATGCTGATGCCATACCAAATGGCACAGTGATCATTACTACAAACGCACTGTTCACACTTTCAAATTGTGCAGCCAATACCAACAACACAATTAAAAATGCTAGAACATAGGTTAACATGACTTCATGTGCCGTTTCCTGATAGGTCAGTGCTTCTCCTTTAAATGCCAAATCAATACCATTAGGCAGAGTTTCATGCGCAAAAGATCTGATAATTTCGACCGCCTCACTCATCATCATACCCTTTGGTAGCTGCAAATCGAGTTCAATCGCTCTTCGTTGCGCATATCGCTCTAACTCAGCAGCAACGCCTTCTTCTGCTAAGCGAGAAACACTCGATAATGGGACAAGTTGACCGTTTTGACTTTTCACATACAAGTTTGCTAGATCTGCAGGTGTTTGAATATCATAGTTTTGTGCTTGCAATATGATTGGGATTGACTGATCGCCCACATTTAAATCTGCAACATCGTCACCATTGATAGCAGCTCGCAGTGTTATCGCGATATCGCTAAGCTGTACACCTAAATCTTGCGCCCTTTGTCGGTCTATATTGACTCGTAACTGCGGTTGAGAAGGTTGATAAGAAATATCCGCTTTACCAAACTCAGGGTAGCTCTGTTCAAGTTGGTTACTAAATTGTTGCGCCGCATTGAAAATATTTAAGTAGTTGTCTCCTAATAGCGCCAGCTCTATCCCCCCACCCTGTCCTCTTAGGTTTAGACTATTTGCACCAAAAGGTCTTGCTGGCGCACCAGGAATTTGACCCAATGGTCCTCTAATTTGATCCATTATCTGATGTTGGGAAAGCTCACGTTCAGACCAGTCAGCAAGCGGCACGGTAATAAACACAATGTTTGGGTCCCATTGCCCAACCACTGTATACACCGATGAAATCTGAGCTGAGTCGACAAGAGGGGCCAACACACTCTCCATTGCGCGTGCTTGTCTGTCCATAAAATTTAAGCCCACCCCATCTGGACCGCGAGCAAATATACGAATGTTACCTCTGTCTTCTTGCGGTAGCAGCTCGCTTTTTAGTTGCGTGTACATAAAGGCGGATGAACTCGCTGCTAAAATACATATTAGCAGTGTTAACCAAGCATGTCTTAACACCCAATCAATCATCAACGCATATATATTTGCACAGCGTCTACCGATAAAGCTTAATCGGTGGTTAGAGGTAGATTTTTTTGGCAATCGAGAAGTTAATGCAGGAACCAATGACAGCGCTACAAAAGAAGAAATGATCACCGCCCCCGCCAAAACACCTCCAAACTCTTTAAAGAGCCGACCAGCCGTGGAAGGTAAAAACGCTATTGGCACAAATACAGCCACTAATACCGCGGTGGTTGCTACAACAGCAAAAAATACCTCTCTCGTTCCTAAAACCGAGGCGGCACGACTCCCTAACCCCTGCGCTTTGCGCCTTTGAATGTTTTCACTGACCACAATCGCATCATCGACTATCAAACCCGTTGCTAATACCAATGCAAGTAAGGTCAATATATTAATTGAAAAGCCTAACAGCCAAATAATGGCAACCGATCCCATTAATGACATCGGGATAGCTATCGCAGGTACAATGGTGGCTCGCCAAGACCCAATAAAGACCCATAGCGTAATAACAACAAGCACAACCGTAATTAATAGAGACAGAAGCACTTCATCGACTGAGCCACGGATAAATTGCGCATCATCTTGCATAACATGAAGGGTTAACTCTGGAAAGCGTAACTTTTGCCTTTCTACCAGCTTGAGTACTTCATCTGAGATCTCAATGGTATTAGAGCGCGCTTGTCGAATAATTTCTAGGCTAAGCACTGGTTCACCATCCAAACGCACCATATTTCTTGCATCTGCTGGACCAAAATAGACCGCGGCAACATCACCGACTCGGATATTGTCTTTAACAATAATATCGCTTACTTGTTTTGCGGTTATAGATGTGGCATCAGCTCTGACAATCAGTTGTTGGTCAAAAGATTTTAAGCTTCCAGCTGGCACATCGAACGGGGCTTGCGCTAACACTTGAGCGACTTCTGCAACGGAAAGCCCGAAACTTGTCAATTTTAACGGGTCGAGTGCAACTCGTAAAACGCGTTCCCGATCTCCGTTAAGCCTCACATCTGCCACACCAGGGATCGTTAAAAATTGCGGTGCTAAATCTCTTTCAACTCGCGCAGTTAATGACTCCATGTCCAGTGACTGACTGCTTATTGCCAAACTAACTACAGCTTGAGCATCACTATCTGCCTTTATAATTGAGACACGTTCAACTTCTTTGGGTAATTCACGCTGAACTCTGCTGATAGATTCTCGCGTTTCATTTGCCGCATCCTCTATATCGGTGCCTGGTCTAAATTCAACTACAATGCGGCTATTACTTTCTTCGCTTTGTGCTCGTATTGATTTCACCCCAGATACTCGCGCAACAGCACCTTCTAATTTACTCGTAACCTCTGTATCAACCGTCTCTGGTGAACCACCTGGAAGTTGGGCGCTAACCGTTAAGCGAGGTCTATCTACATCAGGTAACTCTCTCACTTCAACACCACCTAGGGCGGCGATACCAGCGATAATGATCAATAGGTTTAAAACAACAATAAGAACGGGTCGGCGAATTGCTAATGATGGTAAGTCTGATACTGAGCTGTGTAATCGCTTTTCTGACATCGTTATTGCGCCTTTGCAAGTTGTTCCGTTATTTTCTGCCCTTCGCGTAATCGCTGTACCCCTTCTACTACAAGAGTTTCGTGTGCACGAATATCTCCTTGAACTAACACTTGTCCCTCTTGTCGTTGCACTACTTGCACCTTAGTTTTTTTTGCAACGCCCAACTCTGACAACCACACATAAGGGCCAGTAGGGCCCCACATCAAAGCGGCTTCAGGAATACTTGCGTAACGTTTTCCTAATTGCGTAAGCGCGACTTTAAAGCTCATTCCAGGCAAAAACTGATCATTTTCATTCGATAGTAATGCCCTAACGCGAATGCTCCTTGTTCTATCATCAATACGAGAATCTATTTGCGCAACCGCCACCTTTACGGACTCTTGTTCATCATGCCAAGGGGTGACACGTACCTCGCTATTGCTTTTTAGCATAGAGATAGCATGTTCAGGAGCTTTGAAATCAATATATAGCGCCGCTCTATCATCAAGTGAAACTAGCTTGGTTTGATTTGTTACCCAGTCTCCTTCCTCAATATCGCTGATCCCCACAATGCCAGAAAAGGGTGCGACTACACGGTGGTCTTGCACATCGTTTTTGGCTTGTGCCAAAGCCACTTGAGCCAGCTCTACTTGCATTTTCGCATCATCTAGCACACTTTGTGTGGTGGCCCCTTTTTTAATACTATCTTGTAATCGGGCAAGCGTACGTTTCGCGTTGCTCAAATGAATCTTTGCCTGTTGCGCTTTGGCCTGCTCATTTCTATCGTCAAGTTGAAAAAGCACGTCGCCTTTTTTGACCTTATCACCACTTTTAAATCCAACATAAGTGACTCTATCAGCTACCGCAGGATACAAAATAATTGAACGCCTAGCTTCTGACGTACCGACCACGTCAATACGCTCTTTTGTAGCAACAAACTGAACGGGCTGAGTGATCACTATCGTCGCACCTCGTTGCTCCTGACTGAACAATTTAACCGACCAAACGGCTAATAAAAAAAATAATATCAATGTATGTAGCTGCATACGTTTCCCAAAAAATATGACTGACTAAATTATACGTTTAGTAAAGCTCATTTAGATCTATTTAAGCGCCTTTTATAACGTAGCGATAGAACTGATAACAATCGGTTTTACATTACTTTACGCTTAAAAACGCAGTCTGTTGTTCATCAGTATTTAGGCATGGAGTAAAAAAATCGCTTGCGAATAACAATAGAGCTTTAAGTAACATATGAATAATAAAAGTGCTTCAAAAGTGACGGGGCTGCACTGTTTATGGCTGTGCTGTTGCAAACTTGAGATGAATGCACTCGCTATCACCGCGAGCATTAAGCGAAAAAAATTAAGCAACAAAGAGTACAACTGAAATAAAACACTAGATTAGTTAGCTTGCTTATTCTTTTTATTGTCACTTAAACAACAATTAAAAGTACGAAGGGCGTATAAACGAGACTTTCACAATAAATAGCAGTGGCGGTGTGCCAGCATTGCCATTTTAGTTACACATTAAGTAAGAGTCTATCTGGATAAGCTTTAAAAGAAACATGCAAAAGTATAATAAATTTGACACGTAACAAACATATTACACAAATGTATAAAGTAAATTAATCTAGCAGTTTAAAGTTTTGCGATATCTGGTACATTAGAACAAAATGAACATTGCAAGTTTTTGTTAATGTTTTACATTTATATAATGTCGAGTGTTGGAGATGTGCCGTGAAGTTCAAACACAAAATTGTTATTGTATCCTCTTTAGTCTTGTTTCTTGCGCTCAGCGTTTTGTCTATTAAACAATACTTTTCCATCAAACAAAACTTAGAATTACAAGTTAGTCAGAGCGTTAACGAAATAATTCAAGGGATCAGCAACACGGTGACTGCACAAATGCAAGGCAGTATTGATTTAGCCACATTGGCCACGTCATTAGTATCCGAAACTGACTCTTTGCAAAGTGCCTACCCTATATTATCCCAACCAAAACTTACAGAGCAGTTCTTGTTGATTGGATATGGTGAAGAAAGTACAGGTAAATATGTTGCCAGTGACCCTTCGTGGAATCCCGGCCCCACTTGGGATCCACGCAAGCGCCCTTGGTATACTGATGCCAAAAATGCAGGGAAGTTAATTGTTACCGCTCCCTACGCCGACTCTGTAAGCAAAGAAATTGTTGTTTCAGTCGGTACCCCTGTCACCAAGCAGGGTCGCTTTCATGGGGCATTATTTTATGATGTGAGTTTGGCTAAGCTGGGTGATATGATCAATTCGTTCAATTTGTTTGATGCTGGCTTTGCTTTCATGGTAAGCACAGATGGCACCATTATCTCTCACCCAGATGTAAGTTTAAACGGCGACAAGGCAAGTAAATTTTTGGGCGATGCCTCATTCAGTCAAGACCTTCAGTATATCGAATTAAATAACACTGAATATCTTATCGATTTTCAAAAGGTTGATGGTTTTGATTGGCTAGTGGGTGTGGCACTTAAAAAAGATAAAGTGTTTGCAGCTGTGACAGAAGTGACGCAGGACTCTATTTTGTTCACAACGATATTTGTGATCATGAGTATCGTTGTACTTTCTTTTGTAATCAATCTATTGCTCAAGCCACTGTCGGACATTAACAACGCTATGGCTAATATTGCAAAAGGCAATGCCGATTTAACGGTTAGGCTAAATACAAACAGTGATCCAGAGTTTGCTTCTTTAGCTGAAAACTTTAATTTGTTTACTGCGCGTCTGCAGCAACTTATTGCTGACATTCAAGTGCTCGGTCACGAAATACTCGAAGATGCAAAACAGACTTCTTCTGGTGCCAATCAGTCAAGCAACGCCATTTCACGGCAATTAGAGTCACTCACGTCTCTTACTGCAGCAACAGAGCACATGTCAGAAACAGAACAACGAGTCGCCAACTCTGCACAAGAAGCAGCTGAAGCGATTCAAAATACCGATACCGCGGCTGTTGAAGGGCAAAAAATTGTTGCGCAAACAACGGATACTATTGCCCATTTGTCAGAGCAAATATCAACCGCAGTGGATGTTGTTAACGACTTAGAAGTCTCAACCAGTGGCATTGAACAAATACTGTCTGTTATCAATGGTATTGCAGAGCAAACCAATTTACTTGCGCTTAACGCCGCAATAGAAGCCGCACGTGCAGGTGAGTCTGGCCGAGGGTTTGCTGTTGTTGCTGATGAGGTACGGACGCTTGCCCAACGCACTCAAGAGGCAACAACCGAAATTAAAACTATGATTGATCAATTACAAGCTGGTGCAATAAATGCTGTACAAGTCATGAAGCAAAGCCAAAGTGTTGTTGAAAAAACGGTGGGCAAAGCCGACGAAACAAGTGATTCTCTGCAAGCAATACGCACAGCTATTGAACATATTGTGCAACTCAACTTACAAATTGCAGATATGCTCAACGAACAAAGGCAAGTTGTTAGTGAAGTAAATACCAACGCAATGGAGATCAGAAACATCTCCGATATGGTCTTCAATGAAGCGAAGACTGTAGACTACACAATGAAAAGCCAAGTAGAGAAAATTGCTGAGCAAGAGAGCATGCTGGAGCAATTTAAAGTTTAACAATAAACGTGGTCAGGTTTGAGCCTCACATAATAGTCGGGCCTGACCATTAAGAGTAAAAAACACAGAACGGCCGATAATTAATTAAAATGGCTTGAGAACGATGCGCATAGTGACACTGAGTAGACACACTTTTGTTTAGATAAGCATTCTAAATGTTACTAATGTCTTCAGCCATAAATGCTTTGTATAAGAGTTAAAAGTTATAAAATATGCAGTAAGTCTTTGACAACAATTTTTTGCGAAAGAGCTTATGAATAAATACTTGATTATTACAATGCTATTATTCACCACCATTTACCCGAAATGCTCTTTTGGACAGCGCCCCATTTTAGCTAATGATTATTCAATAAAACAACTGACCGCAGAAGATGGTTTTGTCTCATCAGAAATATACTCCATCGTTCAAGATAAACAAGGGTTACTATGGTTCGGTACTGCAGAGAATGGAGTCATGCGGTATGACGGGCGCAAAGTAACCTTGTTTGAATTTGACAGCATGAGTGATAATGCTCTGTCTCATAATGACGCTGGCAACCTTATGCTTGATCATCATGGTCACGTGTGGATTGGAACTTGGGGCGGTGGCGCAAACCGCTATAACCCTAAGACAGGAAAGTTTGAGAGCTTTCTTCATGACCCTAAGCACCCTGACTCAATTTCCGCAAACAGAATACAATCGTTGCATCATGATCAAGAAGGCATCATTTGGCTCGGCTCTTACGACCAAGGTTTAAACCGCTACCTAGGTGATGGCCGATTTGCTCATATCAAACAAAAAGATCATGACAATACTGGGCTAACCCACAACCGAGTCTGGGATATAGAAGACTATGACAAGCACGCTATTTGGGTTGCAACTAGTTATGGCTTAAACCTCTACAACAAGAAGACCAATACTTTCGAATACTATTTTCCAGACCACACTAATAATACCCCTACAGGTGCCAATGAGATTAGACATATTTTGAAAAGCAGTAATGGTAAACTGTATATTGGTACACAAAAAGGCCCTTTTCTTTTTAATTTTCAAACCAAAGAGTTTACACCGATTGGCCTACACAATGGAGAACACTTAGGTCAAGTTAACTCGATGATAGAAGATAGTGATGGCTTTATCTGGTACGTGACCAGTAACGGTGTATATAGACAATCTCTAGACCATTCAGAAATTAGACAATTAAATCTTGAACATAACAATGGCTTGCGAATTATCTTTGAAGACAACGCTAAGACACTTTGGATCACCAACGAAGTTCACGGTATCTATAAACTTGTACGACATAGAAAATTTAAATCACTCCAGCAAGCTGAACTAAGTGCACCAAATGGGATCTTGCCCGATAAAAGCGGCAATATTTTAATTGCTAACTCTAAGTCTGAGATTTTTAAGTGGCACATTTCAGAACAAACATTAACTCAACTATCTAATGCAATTTTTAATGAAGCAAACGGCTTTGACAACAATCGTCTATTAGAGCGGCCCGTCTTATTTTTGGCTAATGACAATAGTTTATGGGTTGCCCAAGATGAAGGGCTAGCCAAATTTAACCTTACCAGCAATATCGCAACGTTAATTAAATACCCGACAGATGATCCAAGTCATAAAGAGTTTCGAGAGATAAGAGCATTAAACCAAGATAAAGATGGCCGAATTTGGATTGGCACATACAAAAACGGCGTCTATGTATATGAACCTCGTCAACATAAATTCACTCACTTAAGCACCAAACATGGTTTATCCCACCCTGAGGTACTCGACATTTATAAAGATCAAGACAATAACATGTGGGTCGGCACCGGGGATGGAGTTAATATTTGGCAACAAGACAAGCAGCAATTTTTATCTTTGAGAAACAACCCATACGAATCTGGTAGCCTTTTAGGCAGCATAGTTCAGGATATTCATCAATCACAAGATGGTAAAATATGGATAGCTACACAAAAAGGACTTAATTTATATCAGCGTAAATCGCAAAGTTTTTTGCACTTTAACGAGCAGCAAGGACTACCAACAAATCTAATTCGCGCAATTTCGGATGATAGTGAAGGCTACCTTTGGCTTACCACAAATAAAGGCATTTCTAGATTTTCTCCGTTTGGTAAAACCGTAAAAAATTTCGATAGTCAAGACGGCTTATTGGGCATAAATTACTATCCTAGCAGCTTGGTTAAGGGGACCAACAAAACACTGTTTACGAGCAGCCCAAGGGGTGTCGAGTATTTTAGTACCGACTCACTATACAGCAACTCAATTAGCCCTAACCTCCTCCTCACAGGGTTTAATATAATGGGGCAACCTGTCACTCTCGACGTTCCCCACTCCTATGTCACAGACCTTGAACTATCTTACCTAGACTATGTGTTCTCTCTTGAATTTTCTGTCCTTGATTTTGTCTCTCCTCAAAAAAATCAATATGCATACAAACTTGAAGGTTACGACAAAAACTGGATCGAAATTGGCAACCGTAATGTTGCAACGTTTACTAATTTGGACGGCGGGTCTTACCGATTCTTAGTAAAAGCAACAAATAGCAACGGTGAATGGGGCGATAAACTACTAACGGTAAATCTGCATGTAGCTCCCCCTTTTTGGCAAACTTGGTGGGCATACATCTTTTATATGTTGCTCATAAGCGCTATCGTGGTAATGGTTATTTACCTAAGAACTCGATTGCAACGATTGGAGATCACTCGACAGAAACAATTTGTAGCACAGCTCGAAGAGCAAGTTTCAGAAAAAACAGCCTCATTAGCAGAACAAGCAGAAGACTTAGCAGTGGCACTAGTAAAAGCTGAAGAGGCAACGCAGCTCAAGTCAGACTTTTTAGCCAATATGAGCCACGAAATTAGAACACCAATGAATGGCGTAATCGGTATGCTTGAGCTTCTAAAATCTGGCCAACTTAGTGCCGAACAAAAGCATGCGATTGAAATAGCCGCTACCAGTGCAACTTCACTGCTTACTCTGATCAACGATATTTTAGATTTTTCTAAAATAGAAGCCGATAAACTAGAATTAGAACACATTGAGTTCGACTTTATCGAGCTAATAGAAATATTAACTGAATCAATGGCATTAACAGCACAAAGCAAAGGTATAGAAATTGTGCTGAACCTGACTAACGTACACACACCGCTTCTGTGTTCAGACCCTAATCGGATCAGACAAATACTCAGTAACATTTTAAGTAACGCTATCAAATTTACTGAACAAGGCAATGTTACTATCGTTGCTAAACTCGAACCAGCTGCCAATGAGAGCCGTTATGTTCTAAGTTGCGAAATTTCTGATACAGGTATTGGCATCCCAAGCGCCAAGCTTGCCTCACTTTTTGATTCATTTAGCCAGGTTGACGCATCTACTACGCGCAAGTATGGCGGTACTGGATTGGGTCTGAGCATAACCAAACGCTTGTGCCAAATGCTCAATGGCGATGTCTACGTGGTGAGCGAGGAAGGGGTTGGTAGTACCTTTACCGTAACTTGTGAAGTTTCTTTAGTCGGCCCTCAGAGGTTATATCAGCTGAGTGAACTTAAATTACATGTACTTATTGCTGACAGTAACAATACATCACGTTGTGCACTTAAGGCACAGTTGGAATGTTGGGGAATTGTTGTCACGCAAGCCTGCGACTCTAGCACTTTGTTTGAGCTAATTGAACAACACAAAAATAATCACTCGCCTTTTGATTTAGTACTGTGTGATATCAACTTACTGAATCCTAAAAACAGCTCTTTTCCTGAGGGCATGCAAAGTAACACGCACTTTTTAAACACCCAATGTATCACCATGACTCAATTTGCCCACTACTATCAGCACGCACATGAGCAAAAAACTAGTAATGATGAGTTTATTTGCAAGCCAATTACGCAAACGTCGCTTTTGAATGTATTGTCAATAATTGACACCGACGCCAAACTGCTTATCCAGCAACAACGAAATTCAAAGCATTCATTGCTAAACCAACCTTCTGAAATATCTCGTCCTAAGTGGGCGGACAATATTCGCGTATTGCTCGTTGAAGATAACAAGGTAAATCAGCTGGTTGCTTTGAAAGTGCTACAAAACATCGGTCTTGAGGTTGCAGTCGCAGAAAATGGCATGCAGGCGCTCGAGCTAATCAAGGCATCTGTGGAAACGACGCCATTTGGCGCTATCCTGATGGACTGCCAGATGCCACTTATGGATGGCTATCAAGCAACGAAGAATATCCGCAACGGCAGCTGCGGTGCTGTGATGACATCAATTCCTATTATTGCAATGACAGCAAATGCTATGCAAGGAGATAAACAAAAGTGTCTTGACGCAGGAATGGATGACTACATCACTAAACCAATCGTTGCACAGACTGTTGTTGAAAAATTAGCCCTGTGGCTAACAAAATGACCGAACTAAAAAACTCGCCAACTATTGTATAAACCTTGTAGTTAGTAATTATTATGGTAAATACAAATCTGTACAGTCTCCTAATAATGTTTTCCCGCAATACCTTGAAGCACATCGCGTGATAGACCCTTTCAACAACTTCTCTTTCCTGCTCCAATAAGTGACTAAACTCAAGGTTTGGCAACGCCTGTTGCAAAGTGTTTTTAGTTTGCATGGTATCAATACAGTCCCGCCGCCGTAACTAAGTTGTTTAGGGATACAAGATTCCGTTAAAAACACACCACCACTTAACAACCCTCTCTGTGCATGTTGGGACACCAATTTTTGTATTGATGATGATAAAGGGCTAAATATTGCAATGATGCCATGCCATTGATTTTCAAAGAACTCGAACTCGGCCAAATCAGAGTGCACTCAATTGACACACCATGAAGTCTTGCAAGTTTGTGTGCCTTTTCTAAACCGACTGCTGAGCTATCAACCCTTGTAACTTTATAGCCAACCGAGCAAGACATACAGCATTACGGCCCTCTCCCTTCGCTAGGCTGAGTATTCTTCCTTCAGGTAGTGACTGGACCTTATCTTTTAAAAAGTCATTGGGGCGTGTTCCAAAAACATACGGCTTTGAGTTGTACCTTTCATCCCACATAAATAACTCCTCTTGGCTGCTACTTCATAACTGTGCGACCACGCTACAACTTTAAGATAACTTTAAGTAAAGGACATGTGTTACGGATATTGGATAGGTGGCAAAACGCTCAAAATTTACCGGCATCTACACTGCGATACTAAGAAGAAAGCGGATTGATAAAGTCTATTGGCCTAAGTGGTATAAAAAGAGTCTTTGCCCCTCAGCTGACCATTTTGAGCGTCCTAAATTCCTAAATATACAAATTTAGAGCTTGCCGCTTTGCCACTTAGCGAATTTATTTCAAACGTGTCAGAATGAAATCAACACTCACAACACAGCATGCAAGCAGCAAAGATAGTCCGCTGAGCACCATAATGGGTTCATTAAATAGCCCCTGATACATCACAAAACCCAATACAGCGCATCCAAGCTGAGACACGACAATATGGAATAAAGAAATCTCTGGATATTTCAGGGCACTAACCGACATAACCAACAAAGAAAACAAACCCACTATAGCGAAAACAAGACTTAAAACAGCTGCAATACTTAAGTCTAAATCGCGAAGAAAAACCCATATGCTCACTAAGCTTATGCCAAACCAAACAAAGGCTGCGGGCCAGGTTAAGAGACGTAATACATACTTAATCAAAGTCACTTTCATACTTATGAAGTTAGCTGTCATTCAGGAGTAAAAGAACCCACTTTGGTCACATATCCGCTGACAATCACATCTGCTATATGATCTTCATTGCAAACAAGCTCAACGTCTATTTCACTTGGTCTATCAACAAAGCGGCCTTGCTTAATCGTTACCTTTTTACTGGTTGTTAAACCGTGTTCAAATAAATACACCGCAACAGGCCCTGCTGCACTGCCCGTAGCAATGTCCTCAACAGAGCCTCGGTTATCCCACGTTCGACCTTCAAAATTATTAATATCAATTAGATATAAAAATTTCGCATGGTACTTCTCGAGCATAGTTTCAAGCTCTGTTGTTTTAAATACCACTTTACTCAAACCATGTTCAATGGGCACAACCAAATAAGGCAGTCCTGTGCTTATCACTTGCGCAGGATAATCATGGGGTTGTAGCTGGCCAATACCGAGTGCTTCATAAAACGGCTCCGCCTGTGCTGAGCTTAGGGTCGTAATAAGTTTAGGCACGCCTTGGTGCATTGACGCTTTGAAGTACTTGCCTTCCCAAACACTCGAAAGCTCTACCACCGTGTGATTTAGTGCAATAGACCAATGGCATTGCCCATCTTTTTTACCAATACTTTCATGCAGATGATAAGCAAGCCCCAGTAGAGGGTGCCCTGCAAAATCAAGCTCTTCTTCCATGGTAAAAATATGGGCTCGATATGGTTTACTTTGCATATCCACAAATATAGATTCAAATTGACGCATCTCTCGCGTCCAGGCTTGCATCTGCTTAGTGCTAAGAGCTTCATAATCATAAAAAATGGTTAAACCATTGCCTTGCAATTTATGCTTACTAAACACATCAACTAACTTACATTGCATCATTTAGTATCTCTATCCATAGCCGTGCCATACGTAAATTAAACTGTACCAAAAATTTTATCTCCAGCGTCACCCAAGCCTGGCACAATATAACCATGCTCATTTAAATGACTATCCAGCGCCGCCGTATAAATCTCAATATCTGGATGTGCATCTAAAGTTGCTTTAACCCCTTCTGGTGCTGCCACCAAAACGATTGCTTTAATATGTGTACAGCCAGCACTTTTTAGCATGTCAATGGTCGCGATCATAGAGCCGCCTGTTGCCAGCATTGGGTCAATCACCAAACTTAATCGCTGCTCTATTTTACCTACTAGTTTTTCAAAATATGGTACTGGCTCAAGCGTTTCTTCGTTTCTTTGTAATCCCACAACACTCACTTTTGCGGAAGGGATCAGCTCCATCACCCCATCCATCATGCCCAAACCTGCACGTAAGATAGGCACTACCGTGATTTTTTTACCCTGCAGTTTGTTTACCTCTAACTCGTCACCTTGCCAGCCCTTTATATTAT
This sequence comes from Pseudoalteromonas sp. A25, assembly GCF_009176705.1. NCBI lineage: Bacteria > Pseudomonadati > Pseudomonadota > Gammaproteobacteria > Alteromonadales > Pseudoalteromonadaceae > Pseudoalteromonas > Pseudoalteromonas sp. A25. Next base: position 2,222,429 of record NZ_AP021846.1, read on the forward strand.
TGGCTTGCAATGGTAAATCTTTGGTGGCTTCATAGGTAAGTAAGGTGCCAATTTCGCTGACTAGCTCTCGAAAACTCTTAGTGCTAATCCCGTACTCTCGTAGTAGCGCTAATTTATGTTGCACCAACGGATGTTCAATAACATGAAGTGACATAGCGGTTACCCTTATAGTTCTGTAAAAAATGTCTCAGGCTTGTGTCTAACAGGTTTTGTGCAGTCAACCGTTGGTGTGCCCAAGTATAGATATCCTACAATTTCGTCCTGCTCATTTAACCCTAGCAGAGTTTTTACTGTTGAGCTTTGTGCAAAATAGCCCGTTCTCCAAACGCCTGATAAACGCTGAGCAAACGCCGCCTGTTGCATTGCAAACACGCTACATGCAGCACTTTCAATTTGTTCAATACGCGGAACTTTTGGATGTTCTTGATAAGGAGAAACGGCAATAATAATCATCGGTGCGCGCTGAGGTAACGCCTTAGCGCGGCTGATTGTTCGCTCGTCTTGCTTTTCTGCTACCGCAGCTTGATAGTAAATTTCGCCCAGTTTATCGCGCGCATCATCTTTTACAATAATAAACCGCCAAGGTTTTAAACCGCCATGGTCCGGCACCTTAAGCGCAGCTTTTTTTATTACTTCAAGTTGCTCAGCAGAAGGACCCGGATAAGACAAATTACTGTCTGACTGGCGGGTTGTAAGTAATTCGATGGCATCCATTTTTTATTACCTTAAAATCTATTTTTTATTGCCAAGAGAATACCATCGTAAACATTTATCATCTATCTATGACGCACTTTTTCTTTAATTTTCAAACTTCTTGTTATCAATATACGTCTTTATCCAATAATCAATACTGACAAAGCGTCCACCACTGGTGAAGAGCAAGCTTAACAACATAACAAAATAAATAGCAGCAAACTCGATGCCATTGTTGAGAATTACAACGCTACCTTTTTCATACAAATATTCTGGGTAGCCATGCGTCTCAACCAGTGACTTAATTTTATCTAAGCGTTCCGCTACTTGGTCACTGTTTTGTAAACTATCTTGAGCACTGGGCACACCCAACCAGTCAAACACCTTAGCCGCACTTGTTTGTGGATTACTCGGTGCGACTGAAAACCAGCCGTTGTGCCAATGAACCGTGGTCGCTGCAACAAACATAGTGAACAACAAAGGAATACTAACCAAGCGAGTAAACAAACCAACTAGCAGTAGCCAGCCGCCTAAAAACTCACTCCAACCAGCTAAAAATGCCAGCAGATCAGGAAAAGGAAGCCCTAAACCCCACTGATCGTTTCCAAACCATGCGACAACATTTTGGTCTGCCAATAAATTACTAGGAAAGCCAATATCATCATTGGCAATATTGAGCTTGTTGTAACCTGCTATGATCATTACAGGAGCAACGATTAACCTCATACATAATGCAGGTAACCCATCGAGCAGGCGTATTTTTGAAAAGAGTGAGTGGTATAATTTATAAAAGGTATGAAACATCTGCGGCCTATCTAATAATTCATGGATAATGATAACTAGTCTAGACCGCTCTAAGCTTTTGTTTATTGCAAATTAAATTCAATTAGTAATGCTTAAATCAAACGCGCTGCTTGTAATGCTTCGTAAATCGCGCGCTTAGCATCAATGGCGCTGGCCAATTTTGCCCCACCTATAACATGATGATTTGCTGGCAAACTCTCTTTGTCGAACAGCTGATCATTTGATACTTGGCCGATACAAGCGATCACGGTGTCAACGTCTAGCAGTTTCTCTTCTCCGGCTTGTTTTATCAACAAGCCCTTATTAGAGAACGCAAGATACTCACACTCAGCTATTTGCTCTACACCATGCTGCTTAGCGACTTGACGATGGATCCACCCTGTAGTTTTACCAAGATCACTACCAAAGCGACCGGCACTGCGTTTTAACATATAAAGCTGTCTAGGATCTCTTATTGGTTGCGGTTCACATTCTATGCCCCAATGGTGTTTAAATTCATCTATTGACTGCTCAGGCTTTTCAGCTAAAAAAGCAACCATGTCAAAACCTATTCCACCAGCACCTAGAATAGCAATTTTATCTCCCAATTCGACATCTCTGCGAATGACCTCATCATAAGCAAACACACGCTTACCATCAGTACACTCTATTTTTGATTGCCTCGGACTTACACCTGTTGCAAACACGACATCGTCATATTCATTAGACATCGTATCTTCATACGGCGTATTAAGCTCGATGTTAACTTTCAGTCTTGACAATTCTGATAAGTAGTAAGCCAATGTTTTTTTGAAGTCTTCTTTACCGGGGATCCGCATCGCTAAGTTAAATTGGCCGCCTGGCTCAGCGTTTTTATCGATAATTCTGACCTCATGCCCTTTGGTTGCCAAATAGTAACCCGCTGACAAACCCGCAGGACCCGCGCCAACAACTAGCACGCGTTTTTTATTTTTGGCTTTCTCTAGTGGATAGTCTAATTCATAACCCGCCTGAGGGTTGACCAAACACGTCGCGCGTTTATTTTTAAACACATGGTCCAAACAGCCCTGATTACAGCCAATACAGATATTAATTTGTTCGCTGTGATTTGCTGCATACTTATTAAAAAATTCAGGATCTGCCAATAACGGTCGAGCCATCGAAATCAAATCTGCCTCTTGGCTGTTTAAGATATCATTAGCGATGTCTGGTGTGTTAATGCGGTTAACCGCGATAACAGGTATATCAACCACATCCTTTAAACGTTTGGACGCTTCTTTAAACGTGCCCGGTGGCACCATACTGGCGATGGTTGGTACACGAGCTTCATGCCACCCAATTCCAGTATTTAAAATATCAACTCCTGCGGCTTGCAGCGCTTTAGCTTGCTGTGTTACTTCGTCAGGTGTCGAGCCATCGGGGATTAAGTCCATTACTGAGAGTCTAAAGATGATCATAAATTGTTCAGACACTGCGCTGCGCACTGCTTTTACAATCTCAACAGCTAAACGCATTCGATTTTCTAACGTACCACCATATTCGTCATCGCGCTTGTTTGTATGGTTCGCCATAAATTCATTAATGAGATAACCTTCGGAACCCATAATTTCCACACCATCATACCCTGCCTTTTCAGCTAATTTAGCTGAATGAGCAAAGTCTTTGATGGTACTTCTAATCATACCTTTTGACATTGCTTTGGGTTTGTATGGGTTAATCGGTGCTTTAATTGCACTCGGCGCCACGTTAAATGGATGGTAGGCATAACGCCCTGCATGCAACAATTGCAAACAAATTTTGGCACCATGTTTGTGTACTGCATTGGTATACGCTTTGTGTTTAATCACATCATATAATGAGTTGAACGATGATGAGATAGGGGTCAATTTGCCACGCAAATTTGGGCTATAACCGCCAGTAATTAGCATACCAGTGCCACCTTTGGCTCTGGCTTCATAAAACGCACTCAGCCTTTTTCTATTATGCCAACCTTCTTCCAATCCTGTATGCATCGAACCCATCACTAAACGGTTTCTTAGCGTCGTGTGTTTTAATTCTAATTGTTTTTCTAACATTACCTGCCCCATTTAACTGGTCTAACCTGTGCAACATTAACAATTTTTTTCAAATTAGCAAGCATCAGTGCTTTTAATTTAACTATTTACCACTGATGAGCATACGTAAACCCTATATATAACAGTTAGATTGAGCATTTTTCAGCCAACCAGTAAAGTTTAAATACTTCGTTACGTTTTTGTGGTAACACAGCAATTCAAACTGAGTTATGATAAATGAATATGATAGTCGCAGTTGTTTTTGGGGATTAATTTTGAATCTGATTGGTAAATTTTTTAAAGCCTTATGGCATGGCCTGAACTTCTCACGCCGATTAATATTAAACTTGGTGTTTTTCGTCATTATCGTTGCTGCACTTATCGCGGCGTTCAGTAGTGATGAAAAAATAACCGTATCAGACAACAGCGTATTACGCCTTAATCTAAATGGTTTTTTAGTTGAAGAGCTGACATATGTCGACCCTCTTGATGCCGCACTTAAAGACTTGCAAGATAACGGCGATCAACCCAACGAGATATTACTTGACGACGTCTTGCAGGTAATTCGCCGTGCGGCGCAAGATGACAAAATACAGGTACTGTGGCTTGATTTAGAAAATCTATACGGCGGACACTTAGATAAACTTGAAGTTATCACCCAGGCAATCGATGAATTTAAAGCTGCTGACAAAAAGGTTATTGCTCATGGTGCATACTATTCGCAAGCTCAGTACTATTTAGCCGCGCACGCAGACACCATTTCTTTACACCCATATGGTGGTATTAAAATTAAAGGCTTTGCTTCTTATCCCATGTATTTCAAAGATGCGTTAGACAAGCTTAAAGTAACTCCTCATATTTTTCGCGTTGGCACGTACAAATCAGCCATAGAGCCACTTATTCGCAACGATATGTCTGACGCAGCAAAAGAAGCCAACCGCTTATGGTTAAGTGAACTTTGGCAACAATATAAAACCGAGATCAGTGAAGCACGCCAGTTTGAACTTGATAACTTTGATGAAACACTTGATAGCTATCAAGCTAAAATTCAAGCGGTTCAGGGTGATTTTGCACAATATGCGCTTACGAATGGTTGGGTTGATGAGCTTAAAACAGACCAACAACTACAATCTGAACTTATTGAGCTGGTTGGCTACGATAGTAGTGGTAAAACCTTTAAACAAATCTCATTTTACAAATACCTTGATATGATCAAGCCACCCGTTAAATTTGCAAACCCAGTGTCTGAAAAAGTTGCAGTGATAGTCGCTCGTGGTGCAATAGAAGATGGGAAACGTAAAGCAGGGAAAATTGGTGGCGACTCTACAGCAGCGCTACTGAAAAAAGCACGCCTCAACGATAAAGTAAAAGCCGTTGTATTACGCATAGATTCTGGTGGCGGTAGTATGTTTGCATCAGAAACAATCCGTAATGAGGTGTTAGCTATTAAAGCGGCAGGTAAACCAGTTATTGCTTCAATGGGTTCAGTCGCCGCTTCGGGTGGTTATTGGATAGCAGCATCAGCTAATGAGATCTGGGCTGCACCAAGCACAATTACAGGCTCTATAGGGGTATTTGGTGCTATCTTAACCTTCGAGAATTCACTAAAAGAGTTGGGGATCCACTCAGACGGAGTATCAACGACAGAACTCAATTCAGTGTCTATTGCACGTGGTGTTGACCCGCAAATTAAAGATATTTATCAGTTAAGCGTTGAGAACTCCTATGACAAGTTCATTTCTCTTGTCGCTAAAGAGCGCAATATGGATAAAGCTGCCGTGGATAAGGTTGCACAGGGCCGCGTTTGGACTGCTACGCAAGCTAAAGAGTTTGGCCTAATAGATAATTTAGGTTATAAGCAAGATGCGATTGAAGCAGCGGCTAAGCTTGCTAATCTAGACTTCTATGACGTTATCACGATTGAACAAGAACTATCTGAGAAGGAGCAGCTGCTAAGACAAATTTTTGGCTCAGCTACTGTACAGTCAATGCTTTCAAGCGCATCTGACAACTCGATGATGAGTGTATTGACAAGTGGCTACCTATCGCCAATTACCTCACAAGTAAAACAAAACTTGTCTGTGCTGAATCAATTTAACGATCCAAGCGGTACATATGTGCGCTGCTTAGTCTGTGAAGTGACTTTCTAACTGCCAATGTGATGCTGCAGTTGGTATACTTAGCCCAGAATATATTCTGGGCTTTTTTATGAAAAGAAAAAAAATATACATCGCTTATACTGGCGGCACCATCGGTATGAAGCAATCAAGTCGTGGCTATATCCCAGCCGAAGGTTATCTCACAGAAACAGTGAAAAATAATGCTGAATTCACAAGAGAAGAAATGCCTTTATTCGACATCCACGAATATTGTCCTTTGATAGACTCTTCAGATATGTCTCCGCTACATTGGCAAATGATTGCCGATGACATTCAGGCTAAATACGAGCAATATGATGGGTTTGTGGTACTACACGGCACAGATACCATGGCATACACAGCATCAGCGCTGTCATTTATGTTTGAAAATTTAACTAAGCCTGTAATTGTGACCGGCTCGCAAATCCCATTATCTCAATTACGCTCTGACGGCCAGGTAAACTTACTTAACGCCATGTACTTAGCAGCCAACTACCCTATTGCTGAGGTCAGTTTATTTTTCAACAACAAATTATTTAGAGGTAATAGAGCAACAAAAGCACATGCCGATGGCTTTGATGCGTTTGCCTCCCCAAATCTACAAGCATTGGCTCAATCTGGTATCAATATTCAGTTAAAAGAAGGCAAGCTTAGTCCATACGTAGAGCAGGCATTGCGTGTGACAAGCGTTGTTCACCAGCCTATAGGTATACTATACCTTTATCCCGGGATCAGTGATGAAATCATCAACAGCGTTATTAACAGTAATATAAAAGCGTTGATTTTATTAAGCTTTGGAGTAGGAAATGCCCCTCAGCAGCCCAATTTTCTTGCATCGCTAAAAGCAGCAAGCGAACGAGGAGTAGTCATCATTAACTTAACGCAATGTATTCAAGGGCAAGTTAATATGGGCGGTTATGCTACGGGTAATGCACTGCTCAATAGTGGTGTACTCAGTGGGTTTGATATGACTCTTGAAGCATGTATTGCAAAATTACATTACTTATTCAGCCAAAAACTTGAACTAGAAACAGTCAGGCATTTAATGCAAGATAACTTGCGCGGAGAGCTGACGAGATAACGCAGTGATGCAAATAAAACAGCCGACAAAAAGTCGGCTGTTTTTAGTCATTTATCATCCCCGTTCGATTAACGCACTTTAGCGTCAAGCTCAACCAAATCAGTTAAATGGCATGTCTCACCACTGTGCGTTTTTATTCCATGCTCACCAAAGTAATCACGCTGAGCTTGAACTAAATGCCCATTACTAGGTGTACTCAGCGTAGCAATATAAGTTTGCGTTGAAGTAAGCACAGGAAACGCTAGACCGCTTGCAACAGCAAGGCCAGTTACCTTGCGAAGCGAGCTAGCTTCTTTTTCTAACGTGTCAATAAACTCAACACCTTGTGCAATATCATCTAAGTAATCGGCACGGATAATACAACCTGCACGCCACGTTTGCAGCGTTTTGGCTAAATCCACTTTCCACTGATGCGCACGAGATGCCCCTTTTATCAACGCAAGGCCCTGTCGATAACACAGTAAGCTAGCAAGATAAAATGCTTCTTTTAGTTCCTCTAAATCAACGTCGATTGCAACTGTTGCTTTGCTTGCATACGTCATTTCTTTCGCTGCGTGGGTGTCAATCGTATTAGTTAAATGCCTTGCTTGCACGGCAGCAACCAAAGATGGAACAGCAATACCCAACTCTAAGGCATTTTGTGCAGTCCAAAGCCCAGTGCCTTTAGCGCCAACTTTATTATCAATTAAGTCAACTAGTGGCTCTGAGTGCTCCGTTTCTAGACTCAGAATATGACTTGAAATAGATAATAAATAGCTATTCAAGCTGCCTTGCGACCACTGTTCAAAAATAGCTGCAACTTCTTTAGTCGTGCGCCCCGTACCATGGCGCAACAGTTGGTAGGTTTCAGCAATAAGCTGCATCAGCGCGTATTCAATGCCATTGTGGACCATTTTTACGAAGTGACCACTGGCTGACTGACCTACTCGTGCAAAACACGACTCGCCATTATAACTAGCGGCTACTTTCTCAAACCATGGCTCGACACGCTCCCAGCCACCTTCTGAACCACTTGCCATCATTGCAGGACCATGACGAGCACCTTCTGCACCGCCTGAAATTCCCATCGTGGCAAACTCAAACTTGTTTTGATATTTCAGCTTTCGAGCAATACCATCTTTGTAATTGCTGTTACCGCAATCAACTATAATATCTTCTTTCGAAACGCCCGCTTCAATTAGGTCGCTACACACCCTATCAACAAGCTCCCCAGCAGGAACCAACAACAGGATCGAACGTGGCGACTCAAGGCGCCTAACCATATCACCGAGATCTGAAACTATATGTAAACGCTCGGCCAAGCCCAGTGATTGAGCACAGCTTATTAGCTCAGCGCCTGCGTCGGGGTTGGTATCATAGGCAACTAATGTTAACCCCTTTTCAATAAGATTCAGCGCGAGGTTTTTACCCATCACACCCAAACCAACTAATGCAACTTGCATTTAGTTTCCTCCTCGGTAACTACAATATTGTGAGTATTTGTATTTCTTGGTCATTATACCCCAGCTAAGCTAAGATGCTAAATTATGCGCAAAGACTCATTCGATATCACAATAAGCTCTCGTAAAAGCGCTCAAACAGTGTTGAATTTGCTAGAAGTCTGCAGCAAAACTTTGTTGAAAAAGTACAAAAAGCACTCACAGGTAAACTTTTTGCCAACGGTATCAGTGATTGACCTACACTGACACCGGTGTCATAATGACGTCATACAGATCATATAATTTAATCTAGTCGTTAAAAAGCCTTTTGAGGTAATTCTTTGCGAACTAGCGTAATTTGCAACAAATACGTCTGATAAAAGATTTGATTTGCGAACAAATGATGTTGTAAAAGATTAGTATAAATAACATAACCCTATGGATATAGGCCTACAGGAGATCCTGATGCTTAGACGCACAAAAATCGTAGCCACACTTGGACCGGCAACTGATAGAGATAATAATTTAGAAAAAATCATCCAAGCTGGCGCCAATGTGGTCAGACTTAACTTCTCCCATGGTGTTGCACAAGATCATAAAGATCGTGCACAAGCGGTACGCACTATCGCGCAAAAGCTGGGTAAGCATGTAGCAATCTTAGCTGATCTACAAGGTCCGAAGATCCGAGTTTCTACTTTTAAAGAAGGCAAAGTGACTTTGGAAGTTGGCGCCAAGTTCACACTGGATGCCAAAATGGAAAAGGGTCAAGGAACCGTAGATGCAGTTGGTATCGACTACAAAGAATTGCCACAAGATGTGAGTAAAGGTGATCTATTATTACTTAATGATGGCCTGATCCAACTTACGGTTGATAATGTTGAGGGCCATTTAGTACATACAACAGTTACAGTTGGCGGTGTGCTTTCAAACAATAAAGGTATCAACCGTTTAGGCGGCGGATTAACCGCACCAGCTTTTACTGAAAAAGACAAAGAAGACCTAATTACTGCGTCGGAGATTGGCGTTGACTATATCGCTGTTTCGTTTCCTAGAAGTGGAGACGACATGCGCTACGTTCGGTCTCTAGCAGAGAAAGCAGGGTCTAATGCGCAATTGCTTGCAAAAATTGAACGTGCTGAAGCCGTTGAAACACAAGAAGCGGTCGATGACATAATACTTGCGTCTGATGCCGTTATGGTTGCCCGTGGTGACTTAGGCGTTGAGATTGGCGATGCAGCATTGGTGGGTAAGCAAAAGCTGATCATCCGACGCGCTCGCTCACTGAACCGCACAGTGATTACAGCAACACAAATGATGGAATCGATGATTGATAATCCGATGCCAACACGTGCTGAAGTAATGGACGTTGCTAACGCCGTATTAGACGGGACTGACGCTGTAATGCTATCAGCAGAGACAGCTGCCGGTGATTACCCAGAAGAAACTGTAGCAACCATGGCTAGGGTTTGTTTAGGTGCCGAGTCTCAGCCTGAGGTACACGTATCAAAACATCGTTTAGATAGCATGTTTGCGGATACTTCCGAAACACTTGCTTTATCAGCCATGTATGCAGCAAATCACCTAGATAGCGTTAAAGCAATTGTGGCGTTAACCGAGTCAGGCAAAACAGCTAAACTTATGTCACGTATCAGCTCAGGTTTACCCATCTACTCGCTATCGAGACATCAATGCACACTGGGCCAAACTGCACTATATCGTGGTGTCTACCCTGTGTATTTTGATTCTACTAAATGCTCTGATGAAACTATGGTCCGCGATGCACTTAACACACTTGTTAAAGCAGGCTCGCTAACAACAGGCGACACGGTAATACTAACTCATGGTGATGCCATGGAAACAATTGGCGCAACGAACACAATGAAAATTGTGACCGTTTAAGCCTATCTAGCTAGACATCTGATTAGCTGTCTAGCTTGCTAATGCCGCTTTTACTTTATCTCGGTAACTGCGGCTTACTTTCAGCTCTTGACCGTTATCTAACACTAATAAGTACTCACCACTGCTTTGTGTGACCAGTTTGCTAATTTGTTTAGTATTAACAATAGCAGAGCGATGAACACGCACAAATAGCGCCGGATCAAGCTCCTGTTCCAATTCTTTCATCGTCTTACGAAGGATATGCGTTTGTCCATCGCTACAATGCAAGCACATGTAATCACCAGCCGCATCTACCCACTGAATAGACGCTGTTGAGACGCGAATGATTTCTCCTTGTTCCTTCACTGCTAGTGACTCTGGATACTTTTTATCGACTAGGGTGTCTCCCGTGGCAAGCTTTTTCAGGATCTCTTCGCAATTATTTCCTGTTATCCCAGCCACAAAGCTGGCAAGCTTTTTCTTGTGTACATTGTCTTGTTGTGTTTTTAAATAACTTTGCACTTTCTCCACCGCCTTTTCTAGTCTGTTGTCATCAACGGGTTTTAAAATGTAGTCCAAGGCATGAATTTCAAACGCTTGAACTGCATATTGGTCAAACGCAGTCACAAATACGATTGCTGGCAACGGCTTAACACTTTCACTCAAAGCCCTTGCTACTTCAAATCCATTCATTCCTGGCATTTGGATATCTAAGAAAACTAAATCTATATCTTGGTTCTTACACGCGTCGATTGCTTGTTGCCCGCCTGCACATAGTTCTACAACCTCAACTTGTGAAAACGATTTGAGACGTACAGCCAAACCTTTTCTAGCCAACGGTTCGTCATCGACAATCAATGCTTTAATCTTGCTCATTACTTCTTAGCCTTCTCAAATGGAACGCGAATATTCACTTTTAAACCACTCGGTTCATTGTGCGACAGCACGAATGAATAATTATTTTCGTACAACGTTTTTAATCTATCTATGGTATTTGCTATACCAACACCTTGGGCATTTTGCAGCTGCCCTTTATTTAACTCAGCTCCTGGACCATTATCACCCACTTCCAATAGTAATTCATTGGCGAAAACTTGTGCTTTTATTTCTAGCTTACCGCCTTCTGATAAATGAGCAATGGCATATTTGATAGAATTTTCAATCAATGGCTGCAATATCAAACTTGGAACCAGCGCTTGTTTCGCTTCCTCACTTACATCAATATCGATAGACAAGCGTTCATCAAAGCGGACTTTTTCAATTTCTAAATAAAGCTGCAAAGCGTGTAACTCTTGTTCCAGCGCAACTTTTTTTATAGGGTCGGTGTTAAGGGTATAACGCAAAAAGTCGCTAAGCCTAGCAACCATTTGATTAGCATCTTTATTTTCTTCAACCAAAATGAGGGTTGAAATGGCATTCAGAGTATTAAATAAAAAGTGTGGATTTAACTGATAACGAAGCATTTTAAGCTGTGCTTCATGTGCCATAGTATTCGCTTTGAGCGCTTTTTGGCGTTCGCTTTGTAGTAGCTGATAGTATTTGATCCCAAAATATAAGCCACTCCAACAAAGTACAATATAAACTGAATCTAATCCCTGTTGCAGGTAATAAAACCACTCTTCTGGACGATAACCATGGCGATAGATTTCCCACAAATTGAACTTTTGTACTACTGCCCATAAAGTTCCTGTCACGTAAGATGCGCCAAACACGACCAAAATTAACACCCAAGGCGATGCGTTCCATATTTTTCGATACAGATACCTAAGCGGGACAGTCATCAAGCATCCAGCATACGCATTCAGTACAATTACAAACACGTAAATATCACGCATTTCAAATACTTTTGAACCGATATAATTTACTAGTGCGTAACCAAACCAGCCTGCTATCTGTAACACCCAAAAAAAACGTTGTCGATTATCGACCAGAGCTTGCCATTTCAAAAGTGTATTAATCTCCTCATATTACATTCTGATTATATCTCAGTGCTGCTTTGTGGATCACTGTAAATGGTCCTAGTTTTTTTTCATTCCAGCGCAAATAAAAAAGGGCACCGAAGTGCCCTTTTATCTCAATAATATGCTCTAAGCGAGTTTATCCGACGCGACTTTATATTTAGGGTCTTCAATAACATTCACTTCAACAAGGTCTTTTGCCTTTTCTAATAAGTCCCGACAATCTTGACTTAAATGACATAAATGCAACGTTTTACCTGCTTTAGTATATTTTTCAGCAAGATTATCAATCGCCTCAATGGCGCTATGATCAGCCACTCGGCTGTGTTTAAACTCTATAATGACATCATTCGGATCACTATTTACATCAAACAAATCAGCAAAATTCTTAACCGATCCAAAAAAGAGTGGGCCATGTAACTCGTAAACCTTGGACCCTTCGTCGTCAATATAATTGCTAGTATAGATATGCTTAGCATGCTCCCAAGCAAATACCAGCGCAGAAACAATGACACCGACACACACAGCAATTGCCAAATCGGTGATAACGGTGACACCTGATACTAATACTATTACGAATGCATCCGTTTTTGGTACGCGTCTCATAAGTCGGAAGCTTGACCACTCAAACGTCCCCAAAACGACCATAAACATTACACCAACTAGCGCAGCCAGTGGGATCATTTCAATTAAACTCGCGGCAAATAAAATAAAGCCCAATAGCAACAACGCGGCAGTAATACCAGACAACCGGCTGCGTCCGCCTGAGTTAATGTTAATCATAGATTGGCCGATCATTGCACAGCCACCCATTGCACCAAATACACCACAGGTCATATTTGCGGCACCTTGGCCAATACATTCGCGATTGCTATTGCCACGGGTTTCGGTGATTTCATCAATTAAGGTCAACGTCAGCAGAGACTCAATCAACCCTATCGCAGCAAGTACCAGTGCATAAGGGAAAATAATAGTGAATGTTTCCCAATTAAATGGCACCACGGGAATATGGAACTCAGGGAAGCCACCAGCAATGGTTGCATCTACATTGCCAGACATGTCCTTTAAGTAATCAAGTACTGTTCTCGTATCTAAATCTAAGCCTATTACCAAACCTGTAACGACCAGAATTGCCGCCAGTGACGATGGTATTGCGGTCGTGACTTTAGGAAGAAAGTGAATAATAAACATGGTTAAAGCAACCAAGCCTAACATGATGTACATGGGGAAGCCTTGCATCCATTCTAAGCCACCTTGGCCATCTGATACTTTGAATTGACCCAGTTGAGCAAGAAAAATAACTATTGCCAGACCATTTACAAACCCCAACATAACAGGGTGAGGCACCATGCGGATAAACTTACCGAGCTTAAACACCCCCGCTAAGACTTGCAGTATTCCCATCAACAGTACCGTGGCGAATAAGTATTCGACCCCATGCTCAACGACCAAGCTGACCATTACCACGGCTAGTGCGCCTGTTGCACCCGAGATCATACCTGGACGACCGCCGAAAATTGACGTAATCAAACCAACAATAAACGCAGCATATAAGCCGACTAAAGGATCTACTTGCGCAACAAACGCAAATGCAACCGCTTCTGGAACCAAGGCAAGCGCCACGGTTAAACCAGATAAGATGTCATTCTTAGCAGAGCTTGGCGCCTTGCTGATTAAATTAAACATTCACATCCTCATGTTTTTACAACGAACAGAAAAGCGCTGGATTTTAACAAAATACAGCGCTTTAAACAAATTAGATGTCAATATTATAGACGAAGCTGACTAGGACTTTATGACAAGCAGCCGCATTATTTTATAATGGCAATGCGGTTGTTCTTTTTACGCAGGTCATCGTTACGTTAGAATGTACCTCTTGAACATACTCAAGATTAAGTAAGTTGTCTCGTACAAACAGTTCATAACCTTCGATACCTCGAGAAATGATACGTAACATAAAATCCATAGTTCCAGCCATCGTGTAGCACTCGGTTACTTCATCATAACTCATGATCAGCTTTTCAAATTCAGCCAAATTACTTCGACCATGATTCGACAAGCGCACATGCGCATAAACCAACATATCGAAACCCAGCTGCTTTTCATCCAATAAAGCAACTTTGCCTTTGATATAACCGTCTTGCTCTAGTTTAGCAATGCGACGCCAGCACGGTGATTGAGATAGCCCAACTTTATCAGCTATTTCCGCAGTAGAGAGGCTTGCGTCTTGTTGTAATAGTGCCAATATTTGGCGATCAACCTGATTTAATGACATTGTTTTTTCTTTAATTTTAAGCTAGAGGAAAAAATTATACATGCAGACAATGCTTTTGTCCGCCCCTTTAGTTAACCAAACCGTCCACTTACAAATGGGTTATTTTGCTTTTCGTATCCAATTGTTGTGTTTTCACCATGCCCTGACAACACGACAGTGTCATCAGGTAGGTTAAATAACTGCTCAAGTATAGACTGCTTTAATTGCGCCGCATCTCCCTTTGGAAAATCGGTGCGTCCAACTGAGCCTCTAAACAAGACATCCCCCACTAAGACTTGTGATGATGCCTGATTATAAAACACCACATGTCCTGGTGTATGTCCAGGACAATGCAAAACCTCTAATGACATATTCCCGAGGCTTATCTGTTCTTTATCCTCAAGCCAACGGTCAGGATAGAATGCTTGTTTTGGCGCAAAGCCAAACATTTGTGACTGCATCGGTAGCGCATCAAACCAGAACTTTTCATCTTTGTGTGGTCCGATAATATCAACCTTTAATGCTTTTTTAAGCTCATCAGCAGCGCCGACATGATCAAGGTGGCCATGTGTCAATAAAATAAATTCAATATCCAAATTCTGCTGCTTGAGTTGCGAAAGTAACTTATCTACATCGCCACCTGGGTCAACAATTGCGCTTTTTCCGGTATGCTCACAAGTTATAAAGCGTGCGTTTTGCATAAACGGTGTTACGGGTACAGTTATCACTTTCACCCTATTGCTCCTTAAACGACATAAGAATCGGATACTTTAAATATGCATTATCATAATAAGGTGTCTGTGCATAAAGCCATTCCATACGCGCCTTTGGGTCACTCGCAAACGTTTTATCTTCGCGTATTTTACGGTCAAACTCTAACGCCATTGCAGGATTCTCTTTTAACATAGAACGGGCAAAAGGTTCTAATGCATAATTTTCAACATACTCCGTGCGTTGAAAAATCGTATTAAACTCCCCCCAACTAAAAAACGAGTCAGGTGCTTGCGGGTGCAACAGGTGTGTAGCCAATTCTCCACGCGCTTGCTGTGTAGGCACTTTATACCATCCAGCTAAATCGACATCGTCAACTGCCACAAGGCGAAACGATGCATCTACTCGAAAGCGCCCTTCAAAAGGCTGTTTAGCAAAGTCATGTTGCTCTACGAGAGCTTGTTTTAATTTTGCATTGTTTTTTAACTGGCCGCCGATCTTTTGTACCTCAATCCCATGTATCTTTAGATTTTCAATAATATGTGGGTAAGCTGGGGGAATGTAAAAATACTCAGGAACATCCACTTTAAGCGCGATGTCTTTTTGCCAGAATATCGGCAGCGCTTCGTAATCAAGGGCCTTGCCTAAATACTTTGCTTCTTTTTGCCCTGAAATAGCACTGTCAAAATGTTTGTAAGCAACACCTTTGAAGGTAATAAAATCAGGTTTTTCAGCATAGTTTCTTTTAACTACTAATTGTTTTGGAACTTGACTCTGCTCATAGGCAATGGCTTCTTCAAGCTCTCTATGGTGCTCAGACAGCGCAGAAATTAAACCATCGTATAGCACGTAAGTACCCAAAACACGCTGCTTATAAGGCTTCAATGAGTGGTTTTCAACCAAAATAGTTGGCACCCCAGCCAAATCTCCCCACCCATTTGAAAACCTTGGACCAGCTACCCAACCTGCAATCCCCTTTTTAAAATCTCTTTTATCCATCGCAAACACGAGCGGCCCTGGAATATGCCCATGTTCACTCAGTTGACCATCAATCATGGGCTTAATTTTAGACTCAAGCACTCGCGCGATGGCAGGTGACTCACTGGCAAATTCAGGAGTAAACCCATACGTAATATCATATTGATAATCAGCACCATCCGTCACATGCACATCTAAATAAAGTTGAGGCGCATATTGCTCAATCACTTTTAATACAGCGCTTACTTCAGGCGTATCAAGCTTGGTGTAATCTCGATTGAGATTCAAGTTGTTAGCATTGGTTCTAAAGCCCATTTCAACCGGCCCACGCTGGTTTATTCGGTTATACCGACTACGTCTTTCATGACCATCGACATTCAAAATTGGAATAAACAAAATGTTGACTTTACTAAGCAGATCACGACGTTTGCCCAAGGCGATATCTCGAAGCATCATAAAAGCAGCATCTTTGCCGTCAATTTCACCTGCGTGGATACCAGCTTGGATCAGTAGCGTTGGTTTATTATTATTTTTCAACATGGACGCTGAAAATTGGCTCTGCTCCGAGGCAATCAACATTTTTATTGCTCTTCCAGAGCGGCTAAAACCGATATCAACCGCCTTAAATTGAGTTGGATTGGCAGCAACTAACCGTTCAACAAACGCCATTGTTTGTTGATAATCTGGTGAGTCCGCCCCTTCGCTCAACTCAAAGTAAGTTGTCAAAGGGCCTTTTGTTTGCATTAACTGCTCACTTTTTCCTTGCCATGGAATTAACGGAGGTAGATGAGCGTTTAATGACAAGCCTGCTGTTAACATAATCATGCTTGCTATCATTTGAATTTCTCAATTTTCAGCTTAGATAGCGCAATTATATCAATATTTTAGTTTACATCTTACAATGTGCGGTGATTCAACAAAAATATGCAGCTAATAACATAACTTACAACAAATAGGACAATACACTGTCCGTGAAGGCGTTTATGACAAAATCAATTCTTATTACTGGATGTTCAACGGGCATTGGATATTATTGTGCTCATGCCCTTAAAAAAGCAGGATTCAATGTAATTGCATCATGTCGAAAAGTGTCAGATGTAGGAAGACTCAGAGATGAAGGCCTACAGTGCGTTCAAATTGACTTGAGTGATGAGTCAAATATTGTGCGCGGCTTCAACGAAGCTCTCGAACTTTGTAATGGCAGGCTCGATGCACTTTTTAACAATGGTGCATACGGTCAACCCGGTGCAGTAGAAGACCTGCCGACTGAAGCATTACGCCAACAATTTGAAGTTAACCTGTTCTCGTGGCATACACTAACAAACCTCGCGGTAAAACACATGCGCCAACATGGCAGTGGCCGCATTATTCATAATTCATCGGTGCTAGGCCTCGTCGCCTTGCCATTTCGTGGTGCATACAATGCAAGCAAATTCGCACTCGAAGGTTTAACCGATACTATGCGAATGGAGCTTCAAAACACCAACATCCAAATTAGTCTGATAGAACCAGGCCCAATCACCTCAAAGTTTAGAGAGAATGCAAAACATGCGTTTGTAAATAACATTGATATTCCATCAAGCCCTCACGAACAAGACTACAATGCACAACTGAAACGATTAGAAGCCGAAACATCGCCACAACCTTTTACACTAGGACCAGAAGCCGTGTATAAAAAGCTCCTCCACGCTTTAACTGCGAAAAGAGCCAAGCCCCGATATTATGTCACTTTCCCAACTTACTTTATGGGCTATTTAAAACGAATGCTGAGCACTCGTTGGTTAGACAAAGTATTAATTAAAAATCGTTGAATGAATTAGTATTTCTACTGAGATCAAAAAAAGGAGCCATAGGCTCCTTTTTTAGGGATAAGCTTTTAGCGCTTATTAAGCAGCTAGACCGTCTTTCGCTTTAGCAACTAGTGCTGCGAAAGCTACTTGGTCATATACTGCGATATCCGCTAGGATCTTACGATCGATTTCAACAGATGACTTTTTAAGACCATCGATGAAACGGCTGTAAGAAAGGCCGTTTTGACGTGCTGCAGCATTGATACGCGCAATCCATAATTGACGGAAAGTACGTTTCTTAGCGCGACGGTCACGGTATGCGTATTGACCTGCTTTAGTTACTGCTTGGAAAGCTACGCGATAAACACGTGAACGTGCTCCGTAGTAACCTTTAGCTTGCTTTAATACTTTTTTGTGACGTGCACGTGCGATAACACCGCGTTTAACTCTTGCCATTTCTGATATCCCCTATTAAGCAAATGGTAACATACGGTCGATAAGACCAATGTCGTTTTTGTGAACCATAGACTTAGCACGTAAGTGAAGTTTACGCTTAGAAGACTTTTTAGTCAGAATGTGACGTAAGTGCGACTGTTTACGCTTATAACCGCCTGAAGCAGTCTTTTTGAAACGCTTCGCTGCGCCTCTGTGTGATTTTAGCTTATAAGCCATTGCAATAACTCCAAATGTATTGCTTTTAACCAATGTAAGTAGGCGGACGTTACCATCGCTTTGAAGGCCTAACTTACAACCAAATCCGGTGAAGGTACTACCCTTTCTTTAAAACCGGTTAATACAGGTGGCACCAAGGCACTTTAAACCTGTATTAAATTCGCGCGCATTATGCCGTGTTTATTACTTTTTAGCAATAGGTGACATCATCATAACCATCTGACGCCCTTCAACTCGATTAGGGAAAGATTCAACAACAGCTAAATCTTCTAAGTCAGTTTTAACACGGTTAAGTAATTCGATACCAATTTCTTGGTGAGCCATTTCACGACCACGAAAACGAATTGTGATTTTAGCCTTGTCGCCCGCTTCTAAGAATTTTCTAAGGCTACGTAGCTTAACTTGGTAGTCACCTTCATCTGTGCCTGGACGGAACTTGATCTCTTTAATTTGGATCTGCTTTTGCTTTTTCTTTTGTTCTTTTTGTAATTTTGCTTTTTCAAAAAGGAACTTACCGTAGTCCATCACCTTACAGACAGGAGGTTCAGCATTAGGACTAATCTCTACTAGATCCACCCCGGCTTCATCAGCAATCGCTTGAGCTTCTTTCAACGACATAATGGCCGCTTCCTGACCTTCTACGCCAGATAAGCGAACTTCTTTCGCAGTTATTTCTTCATTGATACGATTTTTTTGAGCTGTAGTTTGCCCTTTTTTTCCGCCTCTAATGGTACGTTCCTCCAAGAAAATCAAAATTGTTGCGTGTGGTCATCTTGTTTTTAATGCCACACGCAGGTTTATTATTGTCGATGTTTAATTTCTTCACTGATCTTAGCGATAAAATCTTCGACAGAGAACTTGCCAAGGTCTTCACCTTTGCGCGTTCTCACTGCTACTTCTTGCTGTTCAACTTCTTTATCGCCAACAACAAGTAGGTAAGGTATACGTTTTAAAGTATGCTCTCGAATTTTAAAGCCAATCTTCTCATTTCTCAAGTCAGCACAGGCTCTAATTCCAAGTTTATTTAACTTTTGTACAATTTCATGCACGTAATCAGCCTGTTTGTCGGTGATATTCATTATCACCACCTGTTTTGGTGCTAACCAAGTTGGGAATAGACCCGCATACTCTTCAGTTAGAATACCAATAAAACGCTCAATCGAACCTAAAATTGCACGGTGGATCATGACAGGTGTTTTACGTTCGTTATTTTCCGCTACGTAAGTTGCACCTAAACGACCAGGCAATGCAAAGTCTAGCTGTACTGTACCACACTGCCACGCACGCTCTAAGCAATCATACAAAGTAAATTCAATTTTAGGACCATAGAACGCCCCTTCACCCGGTAAATACTCAAACTCAATGTTGTTAGCTTTAAGTGCCTCAGCAAGCGCAAGCTCTGCCTTATCCCACATTTGGTCTTCACCAATACGTTTTTCTGGGCGCGTAGACAGTTTTACAACTATTTTTTCAAACCCAAAGGTTTCGTATGTGTCATAAACCATCTTAATACATGATGAGACTTCATCCATGATCTGTTCTTCAGTACAGAACACGTGCGCATCATCTTGTGTAAAACCTCTTACACGCATCAAGCCGTGCAATGCACCAGATGGCTCATTACGGTGACAACACCCAAACTCGGCCATACGCAGCGGTAAATCGCGGTAAGATTTCAAACCTTGGTTAAATATCTGTACATGACCGGGGCAATTCATTGGCTTAATTGCATATTCGCGCTTTTCAGATTCAGTGGTAAACATCGCATCTGCATACTTGTCCCAGTGACCTGACTTTTCCCAAAGCGCTCGGTCCATCATCATCGGACCTTTTACTTCTTCGTAGTCGTACTCTCGTAACTTTTCACGAACAAAATCTTCTAACTCGCGGTAGATACTCCAACCGTCATTGTGCCAAAACACCATGCCAGGCGCTTCTTCTTGCCAATGCCAAAGATCAAGTGCTTTACCAATTTTACGGTGATCACGCTTTTCAGCTTCTTCAAGACGCTTCAAGTAAGCTTTAAGCTGTTTTTTATCTGCCCATGCTGTACCGTAAATACGCTGTAACATCTTGTTTTCAGAGTTACCACGCCAGTATGCACCTGCCACTTTCATTATTTTAAAATGCTGACAGAACTTCATGTTAGGCACATGCGGACCACGACACATATCAACGTATTCTTCATGATGATAAAGACCAGGTTTATCATCTTTGCTGATATTTTCGTCTAAGATCTCAATTTTATAAGTTTCACCACGCGCTTCAAAAGCGTCGCGTGCTTCTTGCCAAGAAACAGTTTTCTTAACAACATCATAATTCGTTTTTGCAAGCTCTAGCATGCGCTTTTCAATGGCATCTAGGTCTTCTTGTGTCAATGAATGCTCTAGGTCAATATCGTAATAAAACCCATTGTCGATAGTTGGACCAATTGCCATTTTAACTTCAGGGAACAATTGCTTGATCGCATGACCGATAAGGTGAGCACAAGAGTGGCGGATGATCTCTAAACCATCTTCATCTTTCGCTGTAATGATTTCTAAGTTTGCATCTTCGCTGATGATATCGCACGCATCAACACGCACACCATTTACCCGGCCAGCAATAGTTGCTTTTGCAAGGCCTGGTCCAATATCTTGAGCAACTTGTAAAGTTGAAACTGGGTTTTCAAAGACACGCTGACTGCCGTCAGGAAGCGTAATAATTGGCATGATAAATCCTATTTACAGTGGTGATACCTACAATGCATCACGTGTACTAAATTAATTAATATAAATAATGAATGCCCAACAACGCTTTTACGAATAAGCATTGGCGCCGGCAGCGATTTAGCATACCGTGTGCTTGGGGACTTCCAAACCGAACGGTATTTTGACTGTGCACGTGACGAAATTCAAGGGAAAGACTAAAATTGATACATAAATTATTAAATTTATACACCTTAGTGCATTATACAAGGTTAAAACATGACTAAACAAACTCGCTATTGCTTTGCTTCTTTGAACTTACTTAACTTTGTCGCACCGCCGTATTCTTTTTATCAACCTCATGAGCTATACAGCGAATCTCAGTGGCAGTCCAAAACGCAATTTATCACCGGGCTCATTGAACACATTGACCCAACGGTAATCGCATTTCAAGAAGTATTTAGTATTGATGTGTTGAAATCATTGTGTCACAACTTGGGGCTCAATTATTTCGCAACTGTAGATACACCTCTGGCTGATGCAATTTACCCCAACGTGTTATTCAACCCAGTAGTTGCGATTGCCTCTAAAGTGCCTTTCAAACAAGTTTCAGCTTTAGAGCCTTGTCCGGAAATACTGGAGTATTTAAACAATCAACAGCAATTTCGCTTTAATCGCACTCCGGTGAAGTGCCAAATCGAATTAGAGGGAATTGGAGATATTATCTGTTATGCGGTACACCTCAAGTCACAGCGTGTGCTATCAATGGCACATATGTTTTCAGAGCAATCGCAGGATGATCCGTTGCTACTTATGCTGCAACAAACTGTTGGCGCTATGCAGTCGCAAATATCTCGCTCACTTGAAGCCTCAATCATCTATTATGATGCATTGAAAACACAACGAGAGCAAAACTGTGCAACACTGGTTATGGGTGATTTCAACGACAATATCAATAGCCCTGCACTGTCGTTTTTAACTCAAGATTTTCCCGCCCAAGTTAATGAACTAAAGCAGTTTGACAGTGTTGGATTATTCGATAGCTTTACTATTTCAGATAATGCACATACTTTCGAGAGTAAACCCGCGACACATTACTATCAAGGCGCAGGAAATATTCTCGATTATATTCTTACCTCAGAGCATTTTAACCCTAACAAGCATTCTAATGACGTTAAGTCGGTTTTTTACCGCAATTTCGACGCACATTTAGACCCACAAAGAGATGAAGAAGATATTCGCTACTCAGATCACAGTGCTATCGCTATTGAGATTAAGGTGTAAGCTTTAGCTTTGAGTGTGACATTGCTATAATTTGCCGATAACACAATAAATTGGAAACAAATAATGAGAACATGTGGTGTTGAGATCACCGGTAGCGAAGTGTTACTGTGCTTGCTGACTAAAGAAGATGACGTTTTTGATATCAGAGATATTCGCCAAACTCGCTTCACCCTAGCAAATGTGGGACAAGATACAGAGCAGATGCGCAAATTTCAATTCGATTTTGAAAAGTTACTGGCGGATTATCAAGTCGACTCTGTTGCCATTCGTCAACGTGCACCTAAGGGCAAGTTTGCGGGCAGTGCCACAGGCTTTAAAATGGAAGCAGCCATTCAACTAATTGAAGGGATCGATGTACGCCTGCTATCAAGCACTGAGGTCAAAGAGCAGTTGAAACGAAACCCATTGCCAATCGATTTTGAAGACACCGGTTTAAAAAAGTATCAAGAAAATGCCTTTGTTAACGCTTACGTCTACATCATGAAAAAAACGTATCGGCCTGACGAATAAAAGTATCGATACAAAAAATCCGGCTTAAGTCGGATTTTTTGTATAGTAATGATCCACCGAAAACGCGTAACAAACTTTAACTAAAAATAATCCTGCAACTAATTGATACCACCATGGTAGGCCCAAACTAAAAATTAATACTAAGCCAGTAAAAACCACCAACATAGCAATAGACCGCTGTAGAGAATGCCGAAATAACAAGTTCAAAACACATGCGCTTACGATCACGTAAGTCCAAATATAAACAGCTTGCAATAGAGATTGCTCAAATAACACAGCTACCGCGAGTAAGTGGATATGAATTACAATAAATATCCACCGAGATTTCGCACTTCGAGCATAATATTGGTTCGTACCTCGCGTAAAATTAGCAGCTGCACCGGCCACTATATCTATAATGATTAATTCTCCAAGCGCATACTGCCACCACGAATATGTGTGCTCTGGCATCTGATAATGCATTAAATAGAAGATAAGTACAGAGCCTACAAGCGTAAAAATCGCGATAGCATACAGCGCAGACTTACTCTGTTGTTCTCCAAGTACATCATGTAGAGATTTTGGTATTTCCATATACGACTCTCCAGTTGCTTAATATCAATTAATCAAATATTAGCAGAGCTTAGTATTTTTCCAATTCGTAAAGTCTGTCACTTAATGCGTCAAAGTGCTGCTCCAGATGAGCTTTTGCGTCATCGAGCGCTTGATTATAAATTTGTTTGCCAATTTGCTCGATAAAAAAGTCGACCATAAATGCAGCATCAAACTGCGCTAAATCGAGTCCATTATTATCCAAACAATACTGCTGGGTTTGCACTACCAGCTCATCATGAATTTGTGGGGCTAACTTTATCTTACGACTCATGCTCAAGCTCTTTTTGATATAACGAGTCAGAAACTGCTTTTAAATCAACGTGCTCAATAAATCCATCGCTTAGCGTTAAAATAGCATTTAAGTTATTTTTAAGCTTATCTTTTTGCAGCTCACCGGGTTTAAGCGCAGTTTGTAACAAATGCAGTGCCATGTCGGCAAGCAACAAACGCTGCTTCTGTGGCCAATCAGCATCGTTCACCCCAGCTGGGTGCTTGAGTATCGCTTGTTCAACATCATCGTGAATACTCCAGCTCATTGTTAAAATATCTTGTACTTGTTGTTTGTCCATTTCCTTGCTCACCTATTGATAGAATGACAATTACTGTGAATAAAAATATAGAACTGTGCAATGGTAAATAATTCAACTTACGTAGCGTTACTTTTGACCAAGCGCTATCTCTTTGGGATTTTTTGGATAGTAATGCTCAGGCTGCTGCTCGCATAAATTAAACTCTCGAGTATTTTTATATGGCAATTTCATAAAGCCAGCAACCCCTACATCTTCAATACTCATAGCATATTGCATAATACGGCTAAGCAGTTCTTTAAACTGCACTTCTTTACTAGCATCCAGCAAACGGTAGTAGTGGTGTATTTTTAAGCGGTTCTCGAGCGACTCAAAAATGATACAACCCGTGTGATGAATTTGGTTAAGCTCAAAAACGCATTTAATAATACTCTTTGGTAACTGTAACTGCTCATCAGGGTCTTTACCATCTTCGAAATAACTGTGCGGACGAGTGAGTTCATTACTAGACACATCCACAACTGAGTAACAAAGTTCTGGCAACTTCTCAAAAATAAATGCGCCTGTATCATCCCTTTCTAATTGGATGGTCTGACGAGCATCAAATAAACAACATTTAAAGAGCCCTTTTTGAGTAATACCTTGGGCTAACATAACGGTGGCATTGATTGCATCGGTCAAAGCGGTTTGTAACTGGCTGTCATGTAGAATGAGACTTGATTCAATATACAAGGAATGTTCTTTCCAGTGAAAGCTCAAGCCCCCTACCACTGGATACTTTGCCAACCGACTAATTGAGGCTAAAAACGCTTTTTCAACATCGCCGGTATCAAACAAAAACTCTTTGTAGTATCTATCTAATTGCGCATCATTAACATCATGCAGTTGTTGCTTACTATCCGCTCTGCGCAAAAACTCTTTTCGGGAGCTGTACACAACCGTGTCAGGTTGCTCATCAGTATTACTAACCCAAAATGGAATGTTTGCCTTGGTCTCTTTTCGTGTCAAACGAGGTAAATATGCCCGAGCCATCGCAGGCATATTACGCATAAAGTAGTCGCCCGCTTGGTCTCGTGTTTGTTTGTCTTTGCTCAACATCGCATCGATCACGGAGGCAAACTCTTTGGGCAACCCTAAGCTTTTTGCAGGAATAACCTGTGAGCCAAAGCGGCAAGACTGTGCACTAGCAAGAGCGTAAATTGTAGAAGCAACTCCTTGCTCATCGAAACGAGGCGAAGATTGCGCGCCAGACATTTGTTCATCACCAATGAAGTATACATCGCCCATTCTGGCATTCGTGCTCGATATGTCTGAAGACATGAGATCCATGATGTTACTTGCTACAGGTTCACCATGTTCATCAATTTGCGCATACACTGAGCTTCCCCAGTCCACCAGCGAGAAGTTTTTTGTTTTTTCATCCCACACGATATTTGATGGCTTAATGTCACCATGCACGATAGGTTGGGGAGACATCCCGTTTCGATGAGATCGCAAGTCTCGCAATACATTGCGTAGCTTAAGCGCTAAAGCGATTAGCTCATCGGGATAAAAGCGGCCATGTTTAAGAGAGATTTTTTCTAAATCTTCACCGGGCGCGCGCTCCATCATTAAGATCCCCTGCTTTTTCACTCGTTCAAAAGCAAAAAATTTAGGCACCATAGGGTTTCGAATTTGCGATAGCATGTAGGCTTCATCTTCCAACCTATCGCGAATTGCCTGAGATAAAGTAATTCGTGAAAACTTAAATACCCATTGTTGTGCATCTGGACTGATGCCAGCAAACACAAATCCAAATGCACCCGACCCGATAATCTCTACATTGGTATAACCGAGCATTGAAAGTTGTTTTTTACAAATACTAAGCCACTGACGATGCTTTTTGGCATCGTGATGTGACAGCAAATAGATAGATTGCTGCTCATTAATGTAAAAATTATGGATGGATTTTGCGCTTTGCTTGTCGGAAGCTAGATTTTTCATTATGTCTTTCGCTAACGAAAAAGGCCGAATAACTCGGCCTTTTATAGTTGTCTGCTTAAGCGTTTTCGATTTTTGCCCAAGAATCTCTCAAACCGACAGTTTGGTTAAACACCAATTCGCTCGACTTATTATCGCGACAATAATAGCCCATGCGCTCAAACTGGAAGCCTTGTTCTGATTTAGCCTGTGCCAGTGATGGCTCAAGCTTTGCCGCAGCTATCACAACCAGTGACTCTGGGTTTAGCGTTTGTGTAAAATCTTCAGCCGCAGCGGGGTTTGGCACACTAAACAAACGATCATACTGACGAACTTGCGCTTCAACACAATGCGTTGCACTTACCCAATGAATAACACCTTTGACTTTACGACCGTCGCTTGGATTTTTACCTAACGTTTCATCATCGTATGTACAGTAGATAGTCGTAATATTACCTTGTTCATCCTCATCGAAACGCTCAGCCTTGATCACATAAGCATTACGCAAGCGCACCTCTTTACCTAAGACCAAACGCTTAAACTTCTTATTCGCTTCAACGCGGAAGTCTTCACGTTCAATATACAACTCTTTGGTGAACGGTAACTCGCGCGTTCCCATTGATTCATCCGTTGGATGATTTGGCGCAACAAGCTGCTCTACTTTATTTTCTTCATAGTTTTCTATTACAACTTTAATCGGATCAAGTACAGCCATTGCGCGCGGCGCGTTTTCATTTAAATCATCACGGATACAAGCTTCTAACATACCCATTTCGACCATGTTATCTTGCTTTGTAATACCAATACGCTTACAAAATTCACGAATTGACGCTGGCGTGTAACCACGACGACGTAAACCAGCAATAGTCGGCATACGTGGGTCATCCCAGCCTTCAACTTGCCCGTTAACTACCAGGTCGTTAAGCTTACGCTTTGACATCACCGTATACTCTAAGTTAAGACGGGAAAACTCGATCTGCTGAGGGTGGCACTCAATGCTTATATTATCTAATACCCAGTCATATAAACGACGGTTATCCTGGAACTCTAGCGTGCAAAGTGAATGTGTAATACCTTCTAATGCATCTGAAATACAATGCGTGAAATCGTACATCGGGTAAATGCACCACTTATCACCGGTTTGATGGTGATGTGCAAAGCGGATACGATATATGATTGGATCGCGCAGCACCATAAATGAGCTAGCCATATCAATTTTGGCACGCAATACGCATTCACCTTCCTTAAACTCACCATTACGCATTTTTGCAAATAACGCTAGGTTTTCTTCCACTGGAGTGTCTCTGTAAGGACTGTTCTTACCTGGCTCAGTTAAAGTACCGCGGTATTCACGTGCTTGTTCTGGTGATAGAAAACAAACATAAGCCAAGCCCTTCTCTATTAACTCAACTGCATAAGCGTGTAACTGATCAAAGTAGTTTGACGAATAGCAAATGTCACCATCCCACTTAAACCCTAACCAACTGACGTCTTCTTGGATTGATTTAACGTAATTGATATCTTCTTTTTCTGGGTTTGTATCATCAAAACGTAAGTTACAAAGACCTTGGTAGTCTTGTGCAATACCAAAGTTTAGGCAAATTGATTTCGCATGGCCAATATGTAAAAAGCCATTTGGCTCTGGTGGAAAACGCGTATGCGTCTGCTGGTGCTTACCACTGGCCAAATCAGCGTCGATAATTGTTCTAATAAAATTTGTTGGGCGATTTTCTGTTTCCGCCATGGGCATGCATTCCTCTGAAATTAGCACTGAATAACTTCGGCATTATTACAAAATCCAACGTGAACTTACAGCAAATCCTGTACTACAGGGGAAGAATTATTTGAATAGGTCACTGAGATAGTGCCTGACTTTAAAATTTCATGACACTTTTTGTTCTATCGCAATAAAAAAGCAACAAAACTGTTTTATAGTTGAGCACATAAAGTGATGTAATCCAAGGACAACTATATATGGCTTCTATGACACTCAACCGCGTCTATATTCCAACCAATGCGCGAAACAACCAGTATATTCTCGCAGAATTTAAACCAGCAGAGCAATTTTATGCTTGCTTTGATGACGTGCAAAGCTGTTACGAGCGATTATCTCGTCAGTTATTTGCTCTGTGCGATGAGTATGAGCTACATAATGTACACATGATCGCAAATGATAAACTGCCTATCGTGCGCTTTCATGAGGAATCATATTGCTTACAAACACCAAAACAAATGCTGTTTTTTTACAACCCTAAATATCATGAAGCACACAAATCGTACTGGGATGAAAACATCAAGGCCCGTAAGATATCTTTGTTATTTTTGGCTACGGGTAGCGATATTAGGGCGAATGCAGCTAACTTTCACTCACGAGTAAAGCGCACACTCGACGCACTACTTGAAACGAACAAAAATATCTCTAGTAATGAATTAAGAGTGAGAGATCACCAGCACTTAACTTACGATATTTTTGCAAAGGCCAAAGGCAATAAAGAAAGCTATGGCTATAAGCTGAGAAGTTTATATCCACGTTATCAAGCAAGGAATTGTCACCTACCAGATGCTCACTCTGAAATGACTTATGCGACTTTCAGTTTGCCTGTAACACGCGCACTTAAGACTGAATATCAGCACCTTATCAAGCAGGGTGACTACAGCCTATTTTATAGTGCCATTGAAGATGCTTTTTTATCTAGCTGTGCTGACAAACAACTGTCACTATGTGCATTTGTTGCCGATGGTCGATTACCCCTTGTTAGGAACAGTCAAATTGATAAAAACAGCGCCAATAGTGAGTTGCAAAAACTGAGCTTTGATACCGAAAGCGATAAAGTACAAACATCTTCAATATGGGAAAGCGACAAACTAGTCGACACCATGAACTTTGTTATCGTTGCACATGCATCAAACAAAAAAGATATGGGTTATGGGCGCTTTATGAATAGTGTAGAGAGCGCTATCCACGCTTTTGCAGATAAATTACGTGTTAACCCAGAAAAGCAAGACGTGAACGTTAGGTTTTTCCAGCACATCAGTTATCAGTACTAATAAAGTTCGGTGTCAATCCTCTTCAAGTTCTGTATCTTGGATTGGCACCTTAATGGTCACTTTAATACCCTTTCCTTGCTCAGAAAAACAACGTATCTCGCCTTTTAGAAGTTGAGTAACCAAATTATAGACAATATGCATTCCTAATCCACATCCGCCCTGACTCCTTTTTGAGGTAACAAATGGGTCAAAAATACTCTTAAGCATTTCTTGCGACATACCAACACCATTATCTTGATAATTTATATACCAATACTGATCATCATTCTGCAGTTCAACTTCAACTATACCTGAGGCCTTATTTTCGAAACCATGGATCACTGAATTGTTAAGCAAATTGGTCAATACTTGGTAAATAGCTCCAGCATATGTCATTAACTCAATGCCTTCACTTCCTTTAACTTGGATTTCTATACTCTTACCTTTAGTTAACGGCGCAAGTGAGGTGAATATATCTTCAACATAAGATTTTAAGTTAATTTTTCTGCAAACCTCACTCGATTGGTCAACCGCCACTTGTTTAAAATTACCAATCAAGTTTTGTGCTCGATCTAGATTTCGAAATATTAATTGGTACCCTTCCCCTTGCTCTTCGAGTGACTTGATTAAATCCTTTTGACTCAGTGTTTTACTTTTTAACTTATTAGCAACCTTTTTCATGCTCTCTTCATTGTACGTCAAAGCTGTTAGTGCAACCCCCAGTGGAGTATTGATCTCATGTGCTATTCCAGCAACTAACCCCCCTAACGACGCCATTTTTTCACTTTCTATTAACTCATCTTGTGTATGCTTCAACTCCATCATGGCCTGTTCAAGCTTTTGATTTTTCTTATAAAGCTCATCTGTTCTCATCGCTACTTTAATTTCTAGCTGTTCATTAAGCGCTTGTAAGGCATTTTCATGTTCTTTTAGTTGCGCAATGTCTTTCAAAGCACCAGCAATACGTATCGCTTGACCTGTATCGTCCCTTTTTACCACTTTTCCCCTATCTAATACCCATGCCCAATTACCTTCTAAGTCTTTAACCCTAATCGCTAGTTCGTAGCTTTGCGCATCTCCTGCAATGCAAGCCTCAACTTTTTCTTTCAAAAAAGCACTATCACTAGGATGCACAAACTGTCCAATATCACCCATAGTCATACGAGTTTGAGTAATGCCATAATCGACCCGAGGAGATACACTATGGCGGTAAATAGTGCTATTTGTAATATGCCAATCCCATAGTTCGTCACCGCTAGCCCAAAGAGATAACTCCAAGCGCTGCTGCAAATCTTGCATCTTTTTATTTGCTTGGATCACTTGTTGATAACGCTTTTGCCGAGCTCTTACAACAAGCAGTACCGTTAACAACACAATCAAAATATAGAGGGCTTTTGAGTGTTGGTTCCACCACCACGGGGCATTCACTTTAATGGCAAAACGGTGTGTTGGAGAGCGAACATTAAAACGATTTAAAGTATAAGCTTCTACAACATACTCACCAGGCTCTAAACGCAGTAAATTTACTTGTCTGACGCCGGATGCAAGCTTTAACCACTTATTACTTAGTCCTAGCACGCGATAGTAAAACTGCTGTTGATCTGAGCCATAATCCAAGCTCGAGTATTGTAAGGAAACAATATTTTCATCATGAGCAAGATGCAACTCATCCGCCAACTCCGCAGAAGTACGTAAATGTCCATCAAAGCTTGGTAACAAAGGTTTGCCTAGTAACTCTATATGACTAATCAGTAATGGTTTCTCAGCTTTATCGATATCAACTTTTTGTGGATAAAATTGATTGAACCCTTTAGCACCGCCAACAAACACTCGTCCGTCAGGTGCCAGCCATGCTGCGTTGTAATTAAATTCATTATCTTGAATGCCATCAATTGGAGAGAAGTTATGAATTGAATAATTTGCAGTATGAACTTGGCTTAACCCTCCACTACTCCCTACCCACATATGATCAAAACCATCAAAAACCAACGCCCAAATTGCTGTATTTACTAAGCCGTTTTCTTGATTAATCGTGCGCTCAACTTCAAATTCACTATTTACTATCGAAATGCCTAACTCACTCGCTATCCATACTCTTTCATACTGATCTTGTTCTATCATAAATACGATATCTGAGATCAAACCGTCCTGCGTCGATACATTTTCTAACCTGCCGTCCTTAAAACGGTATAAGCCATTACCAATCGAGCCAAACCACAGTGTTCCGGCTATGTTTTTCATGGAAGAAATGTGACTAGGCGCTTGAATTGAAGGGTGAAAGTATGGCTCTAATGTATTTTTATCGGCCACATATTTTAATAACCCAGAGGTTCTAGAGCTGATCAACAGCTCATCATTAAATTGCAACATACTGTTAAATGTCAGCTCTGGGCCATTGCCAAAGTCAGGCTTTAGGTGGTCTAAGCGAGTGCTTACAAAATCATATTTTACAACGCCATTTCCCCTGGTTGTTACCCACAGCTGCTCTTGCATAATCGAAACCTGAGTGATGAAGCTATTGTCTAGCAAATCTAGCGATGGATATAGTTTGTAGGCAGCTTCAAAGCCTTTACCGTCAAAAATAAACAGTCCACTTGAAGTACCAAACCACAGACGGTTCTGTTTATCTATTGCAAAGCTACGAATATCAGGACTAGATAAAGGAGAATGCGGATAATTATATTGACCCACGTGTCCGAATGATTCACTGAGCTGACTCAAAAAATGTAATCCTCGAGTTTCAGTACCAAGCCAAAGATCTTGATTGGTATCTCTCATCACTGTGATCACATTATTATCCAACAAACCATTCGTTTGCATACTGCGTTTATACCAATGGTTAATCAAATGGCCTTGTCTATCTAGTAAATACAAGCCATTGTTAGAAGTAACTAACACCTCATCGGCATTAACGATAACGTTATGTAATGTAATATTCGAGTCACTCGTAAAACTTCTCGACCAAAGCACTCGTTCATATAGCGTGTCGTAATTAACAAGCTGTTGCATTTTACTGATCAGTACCACTCTCTGTGCAGAAAAACTCATTTTTTCATACTCACCCCCAAGTAAAAGTACCGCTTCACTCGATTGCTTAATATATTTCATCAAGCCTTGTTCGCTTAAATAATAATATGCATCGCTGCGCTCAACGACATTACGAATAAAGCGTCCTGGCAAACTTATTTTGCTCGGCTTCAACGAAGTTTGATTGACCTGGTAAACGTGACTATCTTCAAGTGAAACAACTACATTTGGGCCGTTACAATCTAATGAAATAACACGATCAGAGGCGATTTCTGAATATTGTTCAGACAAAAAAGAGGTAAAATGCCCGTGGGTACTATGATAAACACTCAGACCGGTGCGTGTGCCTATCCAAACTTTATCAGCACTGATACACAAATCGGTGACAAAGCCACCCGCTAAGCTTTTATTATCTTGCTGTTTGGGCTTAAACTGCATAAATTCATGGCCGTCAAACCGATTCAATCCAGCTTGAGTCCCAGCCCAAATGTAGCCATATTGGTCTTGTGCAAGCGCAGTCACAGTTACTTGGCTTAAACCGCTGTTGTAGTCATAGTGGCGCATTATCTGCGCGGTATCAGAAAACTGAGGCACAGCAAACGCGACATTGACAACAAATACAAAGTACAGACACCATTTGTATTGCATAGGCTAAACAAGGCAGAGGGCTTTAACTAAATATAGCAAATAGTTAGTAGTTATAAAGGCGCGGTTATAATCTCTAAACCTATTTTTGAGCAACAGTCATTAACTGTGCAATTAGCTATTAATCGGTATCCAATGAAAACTCTTGAATTCTGCCGCCAGGATGAAGTAACTGGTAGCGAACAAGCTTGGCTTCCTCTAAGGTGATCAAACTAATGGCACTATCTGACACCAAATAAGGCTGCTTCGCGGCGTCGCATTGTAACGGATGTTTATTTACCTCCATATGCCAACGTTTTGTAAAATAGTTGAGGGGGCTCCACGGGGCATAGAAAATTGAGTCCAACTTATCTAAAAGATTTATGAGCTTTTTTGGGAATTCATTTTTTATACCTGATGCTGTTAATTGCCAGATCCTATTATGATGTTTACCAAATCGGCTTTGTACAGAAAAACAAAATGAATAATGCACGTCACCCGATAAAATAATTGTTTCTTTAGGTGTGTCGGGGCGTCTAAATATTTCGAGTAGCTTACGTGCAGAACCCTCATGTGCCATCCAATTTTCAACATCTACCAATAATGGCTGGCCAAAGAAGTTAAAAATAGACTGAATCGCTTCAATTGATTTCACACCAAATACTGGCGCTGGCGATACCAAAATAACTTCTTTATGATCAACTAATGTGTCTTCCAATTCCATCAGCATTTCCCAGTCAAGCAAACCACTGGGTTCATTAAAGTTTTGCTCGTTTCGCCATCGATGCGTGCGAGTGTCCATCACAACCACTTTGGGGGTGGTGTCTAAGCAATAGTGCCAGCTCGAAAAACGATTAATGGCTTTGTCCAGCGACTTAAATTGCCAACTGTCGACCTCGAGGCTGCGTTCAAATTCCGCACATAAGCTGCCACTATTAAGCATTGCGTCATTACCCAGCCCTTGAAACAGCCAGTAACTCAACAATCCGCTATTAATTATCCTTCGACTACTCTTATGTTCAGCAATGGCCTGCTCCCATCGGGCAGTCAAATTCCAATCATCTGTCACATCATGATCGTCAAACATCATAAGCGTTGGGACATTGGCAAAAAGCCGCTGAGCTTTAGGTAAATCTTCAATGAACTGCTCAAGCGCTTTTGCTTGAGCCGTGAATGATTTAACAAACTTAGGATTGGTGCCTTGATATATCAATTTTTCACGATCAATCAGTTGCCAACACGCCGCACCAAAATTTAGTAGATAGCACGCAACAAACTCTTGAAAATAGATTAAATGGTTGCCTGCACTTAGACTTGTAAAATGGGCTTCGCCACGCTTGAACCAGTAACTGAAGCTGTATTTTGGACACGCCTGCCAAGGAGTCTTGGGCAAAAATTGATGTCGATTAAACAACTGCTGCTGAATATCTTCAGGTAGTTCAGTAATGTGGGCCTGCTCTTTGTAAAGACCTAAGCAGTCAATTAGCTGACTAATCGCTAACAACATCGGACCGGCAACATCATCGGCATAAATCTGATCACCCGACATTAACAGCAAGCTTGGCGACAGTACTCCTGTTTCCTTACAGTTATTAATTAAAGTATCAGCAGCAACCAGACTGTCTCTGCTTGGATGGTGTGGGTTACGACATGAGCCGTGCAAAACCTGCTGCAATTGTTTTGGAACAATACACTGTGTAGTAGCTTGAGAGGGGTATGTGTAGTCACTAAGATCAACAACATTATCATCAAATAATAACTGATAATCCAGCGCGGTATCGGCAACAAATAACCCAGAGTTAGGGCGCACTAATAAAATGTGAAAAAAACAGTGCGTGCCTAAACGAAAAGTTTTTTGCTCAGTTTGACACTGATACCCAGAAACCTCTGCAGACAACTTACCATAAGTACTGGTAACCAGTTGTATGCAAACTTGGCCCTGCTCAGCTCGTCTAAGCATCGGGCCAAGTAATAATTGAGGTAACGCTTTAGCGCACTGCATCCGCGCGAAGTGCCAGGCTAAATAGGTTATAAAAGTTATCGGTGGTAGATTTTGCTAGTTCTTTGTAAGTAATACCTTTTAAGTTAGCAATATAATATGCAACATCTTGAACATAGGCTGGTTGGTTAGTTTTACCACGATGAGGAACAGGTGCTAAGTATGGAGAGTCAGTTTCAATCAATAACCTATCTAAAGGAATTTGTTTAACCACTTCTTTTAGCTCAACTGCATTTTTAAACGTTACAATGCCCGAAATAGAGATGTAAAACCCTAAATCTAAAGCTTGCTTTGCCATTGCCCAATCTTCTGTAAAGCAATGCAGTACGCCACCACAATTTTGCGCATTATGCGCTTTCATCAAGTTAATCGTATCAGCTTTGGCATCGCGAGTATGAATGATTAAGGGCTTATTAAGTTCGTTGGCCACTTCTATATGGCCCACAAAACTATCTTGCTGTACTTTATGCGTGTCCTGAGAATAATAGTAATCCAAGCCAGTTTCACCAATAGCGACAACTTTAGAGTGGTTCGCCAATGCACTTAATCTTGCTTTATCTAACACATCTTTTTGATCTAGCGGGTGAACACCGCATGATGCTGAAACATCATCATACTCGCTGATAGCATCAAGCATACTGGGAAACTGGTCAAGTGTGACGCTGACACATAAAAAGTGTTCAACTTGCTTAGCACGTGCAGCCTCTAATACCGCTGGTAACTGTTGGCCAAGCTTTTCAAAATCAAGCCTATCTAAATGGCAATGTGAATCTACAATCATAACTACTCTTACATGGTGTAGGTGGGTTTATCAGAGTTTAGGGATGTTCCCAACTGCTTAATAATTCTGTCATTAACTCTATCAGGGTCTTCAACAAAACTCACACCGGCGCCTGGTGGATTTGAGTTTTGCGCACCTTGAGGCGTTATCCAGACAACTTTTCCAACAATTTGATGATCTTCAAGCTCGTCAGGTAAGGTAACTCGCAAAGTTACACTCTGTCCCAATTCAAACCGCGCATTACTTTTTACAAACAAACCGCCTTGCTTTAACGTTGCCATGTAACAGCGATATAGTTCATCTAAATCTTGAAGGTCTATAAGCAATTCTTGCACTGGACATCCTATTTGAAAGTACTTTTTAAAGTGTTGACTAACTTACTAAGCGCTAGAGGCTGGTTCAACCCCAATACCTGTGTGTTATCAGACATAAACTGATACAACGCGTTTTGTGCTTCATTATACGCTTGCAACGCAAGGCCATTTATTAACTTGGCCTTTAGTTGTTTCTGAATGAACAAACATAATATATTAACCAAGTCTGGATAATCACTCAGTATTTTCTGCGCTGATGCAAAATTATGACTTGCTTTAATATCACATGCAAATTTGTAAAGCGTATCAATATGCGCTAACTGTTCATTTAAATACCACTGCTGAACAATTAATGGCTGCTGTGAAAAGTCAGCTAACCAAGGATAACTGATTTCTTGTGGTAACTGTGCCACCAACCACTCACTTGCCAACCTTTTATCACCAACAGCGACTTGTACTTTAGCGCAACGACTTAAAATAGTTGCCGACAACTGGCTTATATCATCGCATGTCAACAGCAGGTACCGCCCTACATTAGGCTCCTCAAGCGTTTTTAACAGTGCATTGGCCGCAGAGTGTGTCATTTTATGCGCGTTTACAATCACAGCAACTTTATTGCCCCCTTGTTGCGCCGAATGATGAACAAAACTCGCTAACTCTCTTATTGCATCTACCGATATACTCTGACCTTGTGATGTGATCATTAACAAATCAGGGTGTGTATTTGCTTCAAATAACGTACAACTTTTACACTCACCACACCTAACAAGCTGCTGATGATGCTCGCACAACAATGCTTGAGCAAGCTCTATCGCCAGTGCTTGTTTACCAACGCCAGCTAAACCATGTAACAATTGCGCATGATGAAACCTTTGTTGACGTTGACTTTGCACTAATTGCTGCCACACTGGCTCATGCCACACATACATCAGGCATTAACTCGCTTATAAAACTGCTCGAGCGCAACTAAAATATCTGCATGCACTTTTTCAATAGTCTGATCCGCATTAATTACGACACATTGCTCGTCTGCTTGCGCCAATTGTAAATATCGTGCTCGAGTTCGCTCAAAGAAGCTTAAAGCTTCTAATTCAATTCTATCTAATTCGCCACGCCCTTTTGCGCGCGCTAGACCCACTGACGGCGGAATATCTAAATAAATGGTTAAGTCAGGCTTAAGTCCTTGTAACACAATATTAGACAAAGCTTTAAGCGTATCCGCAGGCAAACCTCGGCCACCTCCTTGATAGGCTTGAGATGACATATCATGTCTATCCCCAAGCACCCACTTGCCTTGCGTCAATGCAGGTCGAATAACATTGTGCAACAACTGTGCTCTTGCAGCATACATCAACAATAACTCGGTTTCACTGGCTACTAATTCTTCATGCTGTTGTTTTATGAGACTTCGCAATGACTCAGCCAATGCGGTACCACCGGGCTCTCTAGTTTGTACAAAGTCAACCTTGTGTTGCTGTAAAAATTGTTGGCATATTGCCATCGCTGTTGACTTTCCGGCACCTTCTAAGCCCTCAATTACGATAAATTTAGCTGTCATTGTTTCTCTTTAAAATATATTTTTGCACCGCTTGATTATGTTCTCGCAAGCTTTTTGAAAACTGATGCTGCCCGTCACCTTTTGATACAAAATAATAAAATGGAGTTTCAGCTGGCTGCGTAGCGGCATATATTGCATCAGCAGAAGGCATTGCGATAGGTGTTGGAGGCAACCCCTTTATTCTATAAGTATTGTAAGGCGTGTACTGCTTTAAATGGCTGCGTTTTATATCTCCATCAAATGTCTCTCCAAGACCATAAATCACTGTTGGATCAGTTTGCAAGCGCATCTTTTTATTCAATCGATTGACGAACACCGACGCTATGGTATTTCGCTCTGGCGCATAGCCTGTTTCTTTTTCGATAATAGACGCGAGGATCAGTGCTTGATAAGGTGACTCAAGCGGCAATTGGCTGACTCGCTGTTG
Source organism: Pseudoalteromonas sp. A25 (assembly GCF_009176705.1). Classification (NCBI taxonomy): domain Bacteria; kingdom Pseudomonadati; phylum Pseudomonadota; class Gammaproteobacteria; order Alteromonadales; family Pseudoalteromonadaceae; genus Pseudoalteromonas; species Pseudoalteromonas sp. A25. The sequence goes on from NZ_AP021846.1 coordinate 2,260,155, forward strand.
CCATGCTTGTGCTAATACCTTTTGCATTTTTAGGTTTGCTCGCATAAGTAAAGAAGCAGCATTAGAATATGCTTCATAATGATACGTCTCAGGTAAGAACCAGCCCTCAGGAGAAGTATCCATTTTTAGCGCTGTCTGCAGTTGCTGCTTATCCTCTGGAACAGTCAGATATGGACTTTTCGCAAGTTTACGAAAAACATCATCAAACGTCTCACCTGCAATAATGGTAAAAGCGAATTGCTTTTGCTCACCACGATGTATTTTTGCTATGGCCTCTAGCACTCTAAGTCCGCGCAATTCATATACTCCCGCTTTTAGCTGAAATTGTCGCGGCAAAAATTTAGAGTAAATCTGATATTTTAAACATGAGCGAATATACCCTCGCTTTTGCCAATCGTTACAAAGGCGGTTAAAGCCCACTCCTGCTTCTACTTCGTATAAATCAGTATCTATGTTAATCGGTTCATTGTGTATGGTATCGAGTTGATAAACCAGAAACCCGCCAATTATCAACAACGAAAATACAACCGTCAGTAATATTCTTTTTATCATAACTTGCCTGACTCTAATTGAGTTTTAAGCTGTTTTGCAAGAGAAAGATCAAACTGATATGCACCAATCGAGTCAACAAAAACTAAGCCGAGTAAACTATTACAAACAAATAAGGCATCTAACTTGGTCAGTGCCTTTTGAGTTAATGATATCCTTTCAATCTTATTTAATGCACTTAGATGGCGCAGGTATACGCCCTCAATGCCACAGTTATCTAGCTTAGGTGTAAACGCCTTACCATCTTTGACCCCGATGATATTTCCAATGGACGTTTCAATTACCTGTTCATGTATATCGCACACCAATACATCATCGCAGTCGTATTCTGCTGCATCGTGTTTGATTAAAACTTGTTCTAAGCGGTTAAGCGTTTTTAACCCTGCCAGCAATGGTTGATGACCAAGTTTTATGCTACTAAATTGCAAACGTAAACCACGGTTTTGTAGGTCACTATAGTTTTTTGGGTAATCCGATGTTTGAATTACAACACTGGGTACAGCGTCATTTGGGGGTAAGTAGCCCCTGCCGCCCGAGCCACGTGTTATCATCACTTTCAAAACACCATGGGTGATATGTTGAGAGGCTTCATTGCAGATAGCATCAAGATGCAACCAATCTATCGACGGGAAATACAAACGCTGTTGGCAATGTTTTAAGCGCTCTTTATGAAGTTGCCATAGCAAGATTTCGCCGCTTTTAACTTGCGCTGTCGTAAAAAAACCATCGCCATATAACAGCCCTCGATCCAAAGTTGATATCGAATCAGCTTGAATAATTTCCATATGTCACCCACAAAAAAGCCCGGCTATGCCAGGCTCTTCATCTTATGCCTAACTGGCATTATACCTTTTTAAATAGCAACGAGCCATTGGTTCCACCAAAACCAAATGAATTACACAATGCGTATTCTAGTTTGGCGTCTCTGGCTGTATGAGGCACATAATCCAGATCACACCCTTCATCAGGGTTATCTAGATTAATCGTTGGAGTGACTTGTTGGTTAACCAAAGATAGCGCAGTAATGATTGACTCAACGGAGCCCGCAGCACCAAGTAAATGTCCCATCATTGATTTAGACGAGCTAACCATCACTTTACTGGCTGAGTCTCCAAAGATTGACTTAACAGCTTGTGTTTCTGCTTTGTCTCCAGCGTGCGTAGATGTGCCGTGCGCATTGATATAGCCCACCTGCTCAGCATTCACACCAGCATCGTTTAAAGCATTTTCCATCGCTAAGGCTGCACCAGCGCCATCTTCTGGGGGTGACGTCATGTGATATGCGTCTCCACTCATGCCAAAACCTACTAATTCAGCATAAATTTTAGCCCCACGCGCTTTGGCGTGTTCGTACTCTTCAAGCACCATCACACCAGCCCCATCAGCTAAAACAAACCCATCACGGTCTTTGTCCCAAGGGCGAGATGCAGCTTGCGGGTCATCGTTACGTGATGACAGAGCACGTGCGGCACAAAAACCACCCATACCTATCGGAGTAGACGCTTTCTCTGCACCACCAGCTACCATGGCATCAGCGTCGCCATATGCAATCATACGGGCTGCATGGCCAATATTGTGTAAGCCAGTCGTACATGCTGTAACGATTGAAATATTTGGGCCGCGTAGGTTGTGCATAATCGACAAGTGACCTGAGATCATATTGATAATGGTCGATGGCACATAAAATGGAGATAATTTACGAGGTCCACTATTTAGAAGTTTAATGTGGTTTTCTTCAATTAAAGTTAAACCACCAATCCCTGAGCCAACAGCCACGCCAACTCGATGGGCATTTTCATCAGTCACTTCAAGACCGGAATCTTTAATTGCTTGCACACCCGCGGCAATACCATACTGGATAAACAAATCCATTTTCTTGGTTTCTTTTTTAGCCATGTATTGGGTGGCATCAAAGTCGTTGACTAGGCCTGCAAATTTGGTTGAAAAAGCTGATGTATCAAAGTGAGTGATGTTTTCGATGCCGCTACGGCCATCTAATAAGCCCTGCCAGGTTGATGCTACATCATTACCCAGCGGCGTCAACATACCCAAGCCAGTTACTACGACTCGACGTTTAGCCACGGTTTCCTCCAAAAAGGGATTATTATTTTATGAGGGGATAAAAAAACTAAGGGCAGCGAGCGCTGCCCCGAGTATTCGCTAATTACTCAGCGTGAGCAGTAACGTAATCGATCGCTGCTTGAACAGTAGTGATTTTCTCTGCTTCTTCATCAGGGATCTCAGTATCGAACTCTTCTTCAAGAGCCATTACAAGTTCAACTGTATCTAGAGAGTCAGCACCTAAATCGTCTACGAAAGACGCTTCAGACTTCACTTCTTCTTCTTTAACACCTAGTTGCTCGATAATGATTTTTTTTACGCGTTCTTGAATATCGCTCATTCTTCTTTCCTTTATTAAAACGCATTTGCGTTATTTTCAGATTGCGGCGTAGTTTACGGCGCATAATACTGTGATTCAAGGATTTGCTCAGATATTTTTATCTGGTCAAACCTCTTAGTTAATATTTTCTACTTTTATCGCTTATTTTCATAGCAATTTCAAGTAAGTTTGCAGCAAGATCACAAAAAATTAAAACAACAAATTGTGATCTTTGCAATGTTATACCATGTACATCGCGCCATTTACGTGCAATGTCTCACCAGATACGTACGCAGCAGCGTCAGACGCTAAATAACACACTGCCGCAGCAATCTCTTCTGGTTGGCCCAAACGTCCCGCAGGAACATTTGCTAACGTAGCTGCTTTTTGTTCATCGGTTAACTCATCTGTCATATCTGTTTGGATAAAACCAGGTGCAATGACATTAACGGTGATACCACGAGAAGCAACTTCGCGTGCCAACGACTTTGAAAAACCAATCACGCCAGCTTTGGCGGCTGCATAATTAGCTTGTCCTGCATTGCCCATAGTGCCAACAACCGAACCAATGTTAATAATGCGTCCTGATTTTTTCTTCATCATCGGACGTAACACTGCTTTTGACAAACGATATATTGAGCTTAGATTAGTATCAATAATATCGTCCCATTCATTATCTTTCATGCGCATTAGCAGATTATCGCGTGTAATACCCGCATTGTTTACTAACACATCAATATCACCGAGATCGGCTTTCACTGCAGCTAATGTGTTCGCAATTGAGTCGGCATCTGTCACATTTAGCGCATAACCTTTACCATTATCAGCCAAATATTCACTGATTTTTTCAGCGCCCGATTCACTTGTCGCCGTCCCAGCTACTTTCGCGCCTTGTGCAACCAAAGCATTGGCTATTGCTTTACCAATGCCACGACTGGCACCTGTTACTAAAACCACTTTACCTTCTAATGAAAATAGTTTACTCATCGTCCTAAGTCTTCTCTTATTATTGTGCCGTTGATATAGATGTAGTGTCATTCACTGCACTACAAGCAACTGATTTATCAATACGTTTTACCAACCCAGTGATCACTTTCCCTGGTCCAAACTCATAAGCTTGCTCAATTCCCTGTTTAGCGATTAACTGTACCGTCTCTGTCCATCTCACAGGGCTGTATAATTGTCGAATTAAAGCATCTTTAATTTCTTGCTCTGAACCTGCTACTGCCACATCAACATTATTAATAACATCACATAATGGTGTATTGAAATCTAGCTTATTTAAATCCTCAGCAAGCTTATCTGCCGCAGGCTTCATCAAAGCGCAGTGTGACGGTACACTTACTGCTAATGGTAATGCACGCTTTGCACCAGCTGTTTTACAGGCTTCTGATGCACGTTCAACCGCCTCTTTATGACCAGCAATAACCACTTGACCTGGAGAGTTGTAGTTCACAGGAGAGACAATTTGATCTGCGGCAGAGTCCGCGCACGCCTTCTCAATAGCATCGTCTTCAAGACCTATAATGGCGGCCATTGAACCGACACCCGCAGGGACTGCCTCTTGCATATATATTCCACGCTTTTCAACTAAGGTTACAGCATCAGCCAAAGACATGACCCCTGCACACACTAATGCTGAATATTCACCTAAGCTATGGCCTGCCATAATCACATCTTTTTCTTGGTTGTTTTGCAACCAGTGTCTATAGATAGCAACACTTGAAGTCAATAATGCAGGCTGCGTGCGATGGGTTTGATTAAGCTCTTCTTCTGGTCCGGTCAAAACCAAAGCGGCAAGGTCATAACCAAGTGCCGATGATGCCTCAGCAAAAGTTTGCTTAACAATATCTGATGATTCTAATAGTTCTGACAACATACCAACGGTTTGCGACCCTTGGCCAGGAAACAAAAGTGCTATTTTTTGTGACATATAGTGCTCTTCTAATAATAGTTACGCCACGTAAATTTTATGCAGCAAACAACTTACTTGCTGATAGACGATGGCGGATGTTCTGATTTTGATGCAATCTGCTCAAATGTAGCTTGAATTTTCTCAGGAATACGACGTTCGACTTCTCTTGCAGCTTCCTCAATCGCAGCGAGAAATGCTTTATTCGAAGCATTTCCATGGCTTTTCACAACAATACCCCGCAATCCTACCAAACTTGCGCCGTTATACTGGTCGGGGTTCACCCTTTTATACAGCTTTTTTATTATTGGGCGTAGTGCAAACGCAAGTAAACGATAAAAAACGTGCTTTTTGAGGGCTTTTGTAAACTTGTGCATAATAAGTTTAGCAATGCCTTCACACGTTTTAAGTGCAACATTGCCCACAAATCCTTCGCACACGATAACATCAGCTTTTCCAGTAAACATATCGCTGCCCTCGCAATATCCCTGGTAATTAATATGCTCTGATGCCTTCATCAATAATGCTGCTTGCTTAATGCCTTCATGCCCTTTTATGTCTTCAGAGCCAATATTCAGTAAGCACACTTTTGGCTCGCTAATACCCAACGCTTGTCCTGCAACGATAGAGCCCATGATCCCAAACTCAAATAGTGTTTGTGCGTCACAGTGCACGTTTGCACCCAAATCAAGTAAATAAACGGGCTGCTTTTTCTCGGTGGGAACTGACGATATCAAAGCTGGTCGTTTTATACCCGGCAACATTTTTAATACATAATGTGCCATAAAGAATAGCGCGCCTGTATTGCCGGAGCTAACACAAGCTTGGGCTTCGCCTGATTTCACCAAATCCAATGCAACGCGCATAGAAGATGCTTTTTTGTTTCTTAATGCCAGCGCAGGCTCACAGCTGTTGGTAACAACTTCTGGACAATGTTTGATGACTAACCGGGGATGGTTAAGAGAATCGAGTTTACTTAGACCTTCGTTGATAACTGCTTCGTTACCACAAAGAAGTAGCATTATATTGGGGTGCTTGTTTACAGCGGCGACCGCTGCGGGGATAGATGAACGGGGGCCGTAATCGCCCCCCATCATATCTAACGCTATGGTTAGATGAGTCAGCATAAAGCAATCTCTTAGTTAGAAATTACTTTAACGCCTTTGTAGTAACCATCTGCAGTCACGTGGTGACGACGGTGAGTCTCACCTGAAACTTGATCTACAGTTAAAGCTGGTCCACTGATTGCATCGTGTGAACGACGCATGCCACGACGTGCGCGAGACTTTTTGCTTTTTTGTACTGCCATTAGCCTTCTCCTAAGAATCTTTCTTAAGTTGTTTTAAAATTTCAAATGGATTTGGTTTGTTCTCTTGCGACTCTATCTCTCCAAAGCTGGCAGGCTTTTCAGAGTAAGTGCATGATGCTTCGTCGTGCATAGGAACTATAGGAATTGCCAAAATCATTTCGTCTTCTATAAGTTGACGAAGGTTGATTTCACCTTCTTCATTAAGCTCTACCACATCGTAGCAATCGGGAAGATCATCTGACTCTGAACCTAATCCAACTGGAGAATAAGCAAAGTCTTGTACCAAATCCAACCCTAATTCATCATTACATCGCTGACAAATAACAGTAAGGTGCGCGCGAATGGTTCCGCTAACAACAACTAACCCTTGCTCATCATTTTTGCAATGAATGTTTACCGCTATTTCACCTGTTTGATCTTGTACAACTTGCTCTAAACGAGATAGTTCTTCAAGCTGTACAACTCCGTCATAAGTTAGACGACGTTGCGCGGCTCTACAAGGATCAAGGGTGATGGGAATTTTCACCTTTTGCATAGGGGCTGCATCATATAGATAGTTAGTGCCTGAGTCAAAATAAAAATCAAACTTTCCTTTGTTTTTCGCGTTATTGCGACCTATCCTAGCCACACATTTAAATTGACTTGCGAGTATTTATGGAAATACCTCTTATTCTAGCCTCAAGTTCACCATACAGGCAGTCTATTTTAAAAAAATTTAACTTACCTTTTGAAAGTTTTTCGCCTGATATTGACGAAAGCCCATTAGCAAATGAAAGCGCTGAACAGTTAGTGATCAGATTAAGTGAGTCTAAGGCACGCAGTGCCGCACAATTCTATTCAAAGGGATTAGTAATAGGCTCTGATCAAGTTGCTGTGCACAACAATCAAATACTCGGGAAACCTCATAATAAAGAAAATGCGATTGCACAATTAAGCCGTTTTAGTGCAACAAAAGTAACATTTTTAACTGGCCTGTGTGTTTACGATATAGAAAGAGGAATAAGTAAAACAATTGTTGAGCCATTTTATGTGTATTTCAACACATTATCTCCATTACAAATAGAGGCTTATTGCGATGCCGAACAACCCTATCAATGTGCTGGCAGTTTCAAAAGTGAGGGGTTAGGTATTTGCTTATTTGAGAAACTCGAAGGAGACGACCCTAATAGTTTAATCGGTCTCCCTCTGATCAAGCTAAATCAATTACTCGCAGAGCATGGGTTCGATGTGTTGGCGCGGCAAAACCGAAGCTAGCTGTTCGTAATTGGCGCAAACAGCTTTTGCATGAGTTTGTGACAGAGCGGCTTCGCTCGCCGCTCCACAACTCATGGCTATTGCATCTATACCTGCATTTTCAGCTAACTTCATATCCAATAAGGAGTCACCAATCATTACTGCATCTTTTGCTGATACATTTAATTGTTGTAATAACTGATAAATCATATCTGGATTTGGTTTTGACTTTGCTTCGTCTGCGGTACGTGTAGCCACAAAGTAGTTTCTCAGCCCCGTTAATTCAAACATCCGCTCCAAACCTGCTCGCCCCTTACCTGTCGCAACCGCCAACAAAATACCTTGGCTGTGCAAAGACTGTATGTATTGTTCAGCACCTTCAAATAACGGCGTTGGTGTATTATCAACGTGTTTATATTGATATTGGTACGCTTCAACGAGCGCAGGCCAATGCGCACGCTCATTTGGAAATAACGTAGCTACAGCCTTATCTAATGACAAACCAATAATTGCAGCAGCTTGTGGAGCACTTGGCACTGCTACACCCACATTTTCAGCCGCAAGTTTAAGCGTATTAACTATTTTTGGCACTGAATCCATCACAGTGCCATCCCAATCAAATATAACGAGCTTATAACGCATACATCTTTCCTATTCTTCCCTTAACGTTTTTAAGCAATTTTTCAGCGCTTTATCCAACGGTGCTTCTACATACATGGTTGTTTCATTTTTAGGATGGAAAAAGCGTAAATCATGTGCATGCAAGAACAAACGACTCAACCCACGACTACGCATTTTTGCGTCAAACACTTGATCGCCATACTTATCATCGCAAGCTATCGGATGACCTTTACATTGAGTATGAACACGAATTTGATGCGTTCGCCCAGTCACCGGCGACGCTTGTACCAATGTACAATCAGAAAAACGCTCTAATACTCTAAAACGAGTATGCGATGGCTTGCCCTGCTCTTCATCGACACGCACAACTCGCTCACCTGATTGCAGCGTATTCTTTCTCAATGGTTCCGTCACATTCTTAACTTTTGCCGCCCACTCACCACTAACGAGTGCCCAGTAGTTTTTTTCCATCGTTTTTTCACGTAGCTGCTCATGAAGTCCCTTAAGAATCGAGCGTCGCTTTGAGATAAGCAAACAACCTGAGGTATCTCTATCAAGACGATGGACAAGTTCTAAGCTTTTTTCATCCGGTCTTAAGACTCTTAGTGCTTCAATCAACCCATAACTTAAACCACTTCCTCCGTGCACCGCCATACCTGAAGGCTTATTTATAACTATCAGGTACTTATCTTCAAATATAATGGCGTCTTCTAAGGCTGAAATCTTATCAAGGTTACGAGGAACAAACTCTTCTCGTTCCGCAACTTTAATTGGAGGTATGCGCACAAGATCATCTTGCTGTAGCCGATAGACTGGTTTTACACGCTTCTTATTTACGCGAACTTCACCCTTGCGCAAAATCTTATACACCGCACTCTTTGGTACGCCTTTTAAATGGGTTACCAAAAAGTTATCTATACGTTGACCTTCTTGGTCTTCGGTAATAGTAACAAAGCTAACTTTTAAACCGGACTTTTCTGACATTGCCTAATCACTGATTTGAGTAATAATTTAGTTGCTATCACGAGGGTATTAATGGGATAATCGGCTCGCGATTTTGCGAAACCGCTTTTTTATCGCAAAATACTAATCGTGAAGCACATCTGGGTGTCAGATCATACAGATTGAAGCTTGGATTTCCAAAGCTTTTGTCACACTCATATAAACACGTGCATTTAACCCCTTGTGATGAGCGTAATAGATCACAAGTAGCGTTAAGCGCGATTAAACCAAAAAAAAGCAAGAAATAAAGATATTTGTCTGATAGTTAACAGTATTGAGCTATTTAGCCCGTGCGAAAAACCAAATGCAAAATGCATTGCCCAACGTGTATTGTGAAAGCAGAATAAGCGCCACTTACACTGGTTGTTGAGGCAAGGTTAATGTGAATTGTTCCCGCTTTCTCCAGTCGTGAGACTGTATCTAAACCAATGGAACACTAAATCTGCTCGTACTAGAGACAGTCAGACTCGACTAAATTTGAAAGTAGAGTAACAATATGAAACGAATGCTGATCAATGCGACGCAGCAAGAAGAAATGCGCGTAGCACTGGTTGACGGCCAAAGATTATACGATCTAGATATCGAAAGTCCTGGTCACGAACAGAAAAAAGCCAATATATACAAGGGTAAAATTACCCGTATCGAACCATCACTTGAAGCCGCATTTGTAGATTATGGTGCTGAGCGCCACGGTTTCCTTCCTCTTAAAGAAATTGCTAAAACATACTTCCCAAGTGGTTATACCTTTAACGGCCGTCCTAATATCAAAGACGTGATCAAAGAAGGTCAAGAAGTTATCGTGCAAGTTGATAAAGAAGAGCGCGGTCAAAAAGGCGCTGCACTTACCACCTTTATCAGTGTTGCCGGTAGCTACTTGGTACTAATGCCAAACAACCCAAGAGCAGGTGGTATATCTCGCCGAATCGAAGGTGATGAGCGCATTGAGCTAAAAGAGGCGCTTAGTCGTTTAGACCTACCTAAAGGCATGGGACTGATTGTACGCACTGCAGGTGTGGGCAAATCGTATGAAGAACTTGAATATGACCTAAAAGCCTTATTAGTGCATTGGCAAGCAATTCAAGAAGCCGCAGACAGTGGCAAAGCGCCATTTTTAATTCACCAGGAAAGTAATGTTATTTTCCGTGCTATTCGCGATTATTTGCGTCGTGATATCGGTGAGATATTAATTGATAAGTCTCGTGTGTTCGAAGAAGCCAAAGCGCATATTGAACGCTTTAGACCTGACTTTATGAGTCGCGTAAAGCTTTATCAAAACGACGTTCCGCTGTTTACTCATTATCAAATTGAAAGCCAAATTGAGTCTGCATTCCAACGTGAAGTTCGCTTGCCATCTGGTGGCTCTATTGTTATTGACCCTACCGAAGCATTAACGTCTATCGATATCAACTCTTCTAAAGCAACTAAGGGTGGTGATATTGAAGAAACGGCATTAAACACTAACTTAGAAGCAGCAGATGAAATTGCTAGACAACTACGTTTGCGCGACTTAGGTGGTTTGATTGTTATTGATTTCATCGATATGACACCACCTCGCCACCAGCGTGAGGTTGAAAACCGTTTAAAAGACGCAGTACGCCCTGATAGAGCACGTGTGCAAATTGGTAAAATTTCACGCTTTGGTTTATTGGAGATGTCTCGCCAACGCTTACGCCCAAGCCTAGGTGAAGCAAGTCAGCACTCGTGCCCGCGTTGTAGCGGCCAAGGCACGATCCGATCAAACGAATCTATCGCGTTGTCTATCCTGCGTTTAATCGAAGAAGAAGCAATCAAGGATAACACAGCACAAGTTAACGCACAGGTTCCTGTTACCGTTGGTGCTTACTTGTTAAATGAAAAGCGTAAATCGGTTCATAGAATTGAAAAGCGTCATAATTGTGATGTGGTTATTATTCCTAACCAACATATGGAAACACCACATTACGAAGTGCTGCGATTACGCAAAGATGAAACGTCGCAAGCGGCAAGCTATGAGCAAATGACAGTACCAGAGCCTGAAGTGCTTGAAGTTTCAAGAGCGCCAGCAGCTGTAAAGGAAGAGCCAGTGTTAAAAGGTGTCGTAATGCCTACAACACCTGCGCCCACTCCCAGCCCAGTTTCGCAAAAGCAAGCTGAGCCTGAAACAAGTAAGAACGAACCAAGCCTGTTAACCCGCATTGGTAACTGGTTAAAAGCTTTGTTTAGCTCTGACAGCGAAGACAAAAAAGATGTTGAGCAAAATCACAAGCAGCAGGAACATAAACCTCGTAGAAATAACGACAACAGACGTAAAAACCAAAATCGTCGTCGTAATACGCCCAAGAAGCGCGATGAACAGTCACAAACAACGGCTCAAGAGCCAGAAGCTCGTGGCAATGATAGTCGAAATAATGACAATCGTGATAAAACTGAGGGAAGAAATAAGCGCCGTCGTCAAAATCAACGTAAGCGCAGCGATGTAAATAAGCCTGATCCTGAAACAGCTAAAGACGAGTCGCTAAATACCGACGTAGAGAGTAAAGAGGTTAAAGTAAAACCTCGCCGTCAGCGTCGTAATTTACGCAAAAAAGTGCGCATCAATGAGCAAGCTGAAGTACGCGAAGACGTAATTACAAACGAGCAAGATAATGCATCGGTTAAAGAACAATCTGAAAAAGCTCAAGAGCCGGCTCAGACAGTTTCTGAAGCGAGTAAAGACATTAAGCCAGCTGACGCAAAACAAGATGAAAGCCAAGTCTCAGACGCAGTAGCCGCTGACATCAAAGCCACACCAGCGAAGTCACAAGACAAAGAGCCTGACGCATCAGAAGAAGCGTCTAAAGGTGAAGACGATGCACCAAAAACTCGCTCTCGCCGCTCGCCTCGACATTTACGTGCTGCTGGGCAACGCCGTCGTAAACCAGAAGGTGAAAAAGATGCAGAGCCTGCATTTATCCCTGTTGCAGATCAAGCTGCTGCAGAGTATGAAGCGCAGCTAAAAGCACAAAGCTCAAGCAAAGAAGAAGTGGCAGAAGTTAAATCTGAAGCAACACCTGACACTGTAGAAGCTGACGCTAAGACCCCTGCTGAAAGTGTTGCTGAAGCTCAAACAGATACTCAGCCAGAAACTTCTGCAGAGCCTGTTGAAGCGAAAACTGACGCTCAGCCGGAAACATCGGTAGAACCTATTGAAGCGCAAACTGATGCTCAGCCAGAAACATCGGCAGAGCCTGTTGAAGCGCAAACTGATGCTCAGCCAGAAACATCGGCAGAGCCTGTTGAAACGCAAACTGACGCTCAGCCAGAAACATCGGCAGAACCTATTGAAGCTAAAACTGACGCTCAGCCAGAAACTCCTGCAGAGCCTGTTGAAGCTAAAGCTGACGCTCAGCCAGACACACCAGCAGAGCCTGTTGAAGCGCAAACCGACGTTCAAGATGATACAGCTGATAATGAGCTGGCAGATGCACAGCCTGACACAGTTGAAGCAAATGCGGAAACCTATGCTGAAGCAATAGTTGAAGATTCTGCGCAAGTACTGGTCGAGTCTCAGCCAACGATGGAACCTAAGGCTTCATCAAGCAAGACTGCGACTGCGATAAATGGCACGCAAGATAAGTCAAGAGTGCGTTATACCAATAATGCAAGCTCACCAATGACCAAGGCTAGCAGTGTTGATGAGCAGGTTGACATGATCACGCCATCAGCTATGCCACATGAAGCAAGAGAAGTGGTAGCAAACTCAGGTTTGTCGGCAGGTTCAAAAGCGCCTGTTGGTCATGCTAGTGCAGCTATGACCTCAACAATGGTAACTGACTCTCGTGAGTCTGCGCACCACGCAGAGTAAGCTATGCTAAGAGAAAAGGCCGCAATTGCGGCCTTTTTTGTCTTTATAAATCGATATAACCTTTGCCAAACAACTAGATTGCGCAATTCATTGCAAAGTAATGAAAGCTTATCCGTAACTCGATAATCATTTCAATACCAGGCAGTTCTAACTAGAAACTCTTTACACTACTATTATGGTATTTACTTCAGCAACTTTCTTGGAGAGCCATTCAATGTGGTTCGTTATCACTACTCATATCTGATTAACCAGACTCGCCCTTTTGTAATCACAACACAATTGAACCTAACAGCATATTTTTCATTGCTGTTAAGCTAAGTAGCACCTATTGGATTAGATTAATAAAAGAGCGCTTTTTAGGCTGGTTTTCGAACACTAGGTTATCAACGAAGTCAATACGCAAGTTTCTTTGCTATTTACTTGGAGGGTTAACTCAATTGGTACACAAAAGCTATTAAGTTCATCAAAGGCGGATAGTTGATTAAAGACAAGAGGATACTTTTCATGATCAGGGCAGAAATTAAAGGCACAGAACAACATTTCTGTGCCTTTTCATAGTGATTGCATTGTTCAAACTAGTGGAAAAAGTAACAATTTAATACAACAAGTGAGGTTTAGAACCTCTCACATGCCATAGCCCTTCTAATTACTCATTCCGCTGAATTGTGCATATATGTAGTGCAATCGATAAAAACAGTCATTCTTAAAACTTATAATTTAAGCCTAAGAAGAACTTACGCCCCATGTCATAAAGTGCGGGCCTGTTATATACATTTGGTCTGCGAGGTGGTGACTGATCCAACACATTTAACACACCGTAGCGTACATTAAGCTCATCCGTTGCTTGATAGTTACCCGTTACGTCCCACTTTATAAAAGAAGGTACATCATTGTAGTTATTATCTTCAACCGTCCAGTTCTTATCTAGCACGATACTATGCGTGTAATCTGTAGCTACTTGAAGCTCAAATGCATCATAGTTCCAAGTAATGGTATTTCTCGCTTTCCAACGTGGGAAAATACTTGGGTCATTACCTAAGTCTTTGTAAGAGCCAATCAAATCATCCACATCAGCTGGTAACCCTGTTGGATTATACTTGTACTCTTCTAAGTAAGTAGCGGTGGTATTCCAACGGAATTGACCAAACTCAGTACGAAGTACATAGTTTACTTCAAGGTCTAAGCCTGACGTATTGTAATTTGCAAGGTTTTCATATTGTCCTATCCAACCCTCTTGAATTTCAAAGTTGGCACCGCGAGTAAACTTATCGCAGTATGAGCCATTGTCATAGCAATATTGAATAGCAGTGTTGATATCAAGCAATTCAATCGCATCAGAAATATCAAAGCTCCAATAGTCTAGTGTAAGAGTAAGGTCCTCAACAAAACTTGGAGTAATAATTAATCCGATGGTGTAGTCATTTGATGTTTCCGGCACCAGTTCTTTGTTACCCTCATTAGAGCCAGGTATATTTGCACGTTGCCAAGCTAAAGATGGGGTAAAACCATCTGGTACACCTGCAGCCTCACAGTTTGCTTTACGCTGTGCAGGATTTGCTCCAGAGTTAATACGCTCTGCTTCACACACATCTGTTAAGAAAGAAAATGACTCACTTTCTGGATCAAACAATTCTGAAATCGTAGGAGCACGAACCGACTTTGATTTAGTTGCTCTAAACTTAACATCATCGTTGATTGTCCAATTAATACCTACTTTATACGCATCATCTGAACCTTGAACACTATAATCCATATAGCGGTAAGCTAAATCTAACGTCAATTGCTCAGCTAAGAAAACATCTTCAAGTAATGGGATAGAAAATTCAGCAGAAAGCTCGGTAACATCAAATGAACCGTCTAGGTCGGCCGCTTTGTTACCAAAAATTTGCCCTGTTTTAATCAGCTCGCCATGTCGAGATTTAGCGTCCTCTTCTCGCCATTCAGCGCTAAATGCAGTACCAATTGGACCTGCAGGTAGTTCAAACAAAAAGCCATCGATAACAAAGCTTGCTGAACGCTGGGTACTTTCTGTAGTACGGCCATCTTCTGCTGCTGACCATGCAATTGCCTCAGCTGATGCTTGATTTGGACCAAGAATATTAAATGGCACACACCCTTCGACAGCGCCAACTACCGCGCCGCTCTCATCTCTTTGTGCACAAACAATTTGACCGTTATAGTTAACGGCATCCGTCGCCTGAGCAAGTTTGCCTTCGTGCGCTCTTTGCAGATACTTATCGTCAGTACTGAAGTGACCTTCTTGATAATGGAAGTTGTAACCCCAATCATCATTAATTGCCCCTTCAAAGCCAATCGCAACGCGCCATAGTTCTCGGTCTAGCGTGTTAATACGGTCACCAAACTCGTTATCGAATCGATATATACCAAACGCTGGTGCATCACCCATTTTCGCTTTCAAGTCGTCTCTAATAAAAGCGTTATCAGCATTCACCGTATGATATTTGAACATCGGAGTTGCTTCAGAGTTTGATTTAGTTTTAGCAAATGTCGACTCAAAGAACATGGCGTGGTCATCATTTAATTCATAATTACCATTTAATGACAATACCGTTCTCTCTAACGGTGTTTGCCATACACTATCACCAACAAAATCCCAGCCGTCACACTCACCAAAACACATGTTGTTACTGAAACTACTCGCATTTGGCGCTGGAAGTCTTTCGCCATAGTTCCAATCTCTAACAGAACCATCGTCGTTAAACGTATAAGCTTGGTCTAAACCGTAAATACGTCCTGCACGTCCTAGCGTCATCACCGTATATGCGCGTTCCATCATCAGTTTAGCTGGGATACCATCATCCGAAATAGGGTTGCCATTGTCATCAACGCCTTCAACATTATCTATACCAACAACGGGTGTACGACCAAACTCACGATCTTTTTGTTGAACCTGCTCTAACTCTGAATAAGTTACATTGAATAATAAGTTACCCTTACCCTGTGCAAAATCAGAACCATAAGTGAATGAATAAACTTCTTTGTCTCCGTTGTCTTCATCTGGTTTGGTAAAAGACGCATCAAAGTCAAATCCAACAAAATCTTTCTTCGTAACAATGTTGATAACACCAGCCATCGCGTCGGAACCGTAAACGGCTGATGCACCACCAGTGATAACTTCCATGCGCTCAACAATCGCAGTTGGGATATTGTTTAAATCAACCGCTGAATCCCCTGCCGAGCCACCAATGAAGCGACGTCCATTGACCAGCACCAAAGTTCTGCTAATACCCAAACCTCTTAAATCGGTTTGGTTTAAACCAGCTGACCAAATAGTGCCATTCGATGCTTCTGGTGATAAACCAACAGTTGAGCTAGGCAACTTGTGTAGCAAATCAGCCACGTTAGTAAAACCTGCGTTAGTCATATCTGCACCGGTGATCACCGTAATTGGTGTAGGAGAAAGCGCACCAATACGCTTGATACGAGAACCAGTCACCTGAACTCGTTCAATAGACTCTTCTGCTTGTTCTTCTGCCGATTGTGCTTGCACGGTGTAAAAGGATGTGGCAAGTAATGCCGCTTTTACGCCTAATGTAATTAACTTAATTTGAGTACTCACTCATTGGCTCCCTGAATTTATGTTTGTTATATGTGAAGTTGACCCTATTAAAGGCCCAAGCTTTTGTACCACAAAACAGCACAAACTGTAAGCATAAAGCACTTTTCTTGTCACTTTTTCTGTAAATAATTATGAACAATAAGGAGTCAATTCTAGGCCATTGATATTTATCATTGAGAAAAGCTAGGAAACATTCATAATGATATGGCAGCACACCTAAAACACCATATCTAGAGTTCAAAATAGCGTTTTAGTACAAGCTGCGTGTTATTAAAGATTTAAACCTGCTAAGCATTAAAGCTAGAGCGACTGGTATAATGCCTCTCGCTCCAATACCTGCTTTAAGTAGTGCTTTGTTTCATCATAGGGAAGCCCTTGCTCTAGCGCCTCTAATACTCGCTCGGGGGTCATCGAGTTGATAATGCGGCTGGCTTTTTTTATATTACGAGAATCATCACTATTAAACACCCTAGCTACATTCCCAGCGCCTGTGTTGTACGCTGCAATCATGCAGTATTTTCTACTTAAGGGATCAGCGATATGCTTTAAGTAGCGTTTATCAAGAATGTGTAAATAAGCAGCGCCCGCTTCAACATTGTTATCTGCAACATACAAATACGCATCTATCATCGGTTCATCACGGTTATACAAAAACCGATTTACATCAACACCCGCACTTGTGGGCACTATTTGCATTAATCCAAAAGCAGGTATAGAAGATTTAGCCAGTGGATTAAAGTGGCTTTCTGTATGAATAACCGAAAATACTAAGCTTGGCGCGATATTAAATCTTTGGCTATTGTCTGCTACAACTAATTGATATTTCTTAGCCCGCTTGGGTCTTCGCTCACTGCTTTTTAACGTGATAGAAAACTCAGTCACTTTTGATTGCGATTTAGGCTCTTTCACTAACTTCTTTATATTCGATTTGAGTCTATCAAGACGCTGTGCTTGCAGTTGTTTGAGTTCAAGTCGCTTTTTATTTAATAAAGTTTCAGAAGCTTGCGCATCACTTTGCTCAGATGGCATTGCCAACTTGTTATCTAACTGTTGCTCAAGCAACTGCTGCTGCTGCATAACTTGATGCTTAATAGCCTGCTTTGCCTCAAATAGCGACTGCGCTTTTTTAACATTGTTGATTTCGTAACTTGACGTAATTAACTCATCGGAGCTTAATTTAGTTGGCGTTTTACCTGCAAAAAATGCATCAAGTAATACACTGTTTGTTGATAAAAACGTTTGAAACGCCTTGTCTACATAATCGTCGGGTGGGCTTTCATTGTGTGGATGACGAATAGCAATTGATAAGCGCTCATTTTCAAAGTCAACGAGCATGCGAGTGTTATTTTCATTATTATAATCAACGTATTGAGCTTTATCGCTGGTTTTGGCTTCTCCCCATTTGGCTATCAGTTCGTCCCTATAAGCATCAAATTGTGCAAAGTGTTCAGCAACATAATCCTGATATGCGTTTAAATGCTGTTGTTTAAATTGCTCAAATTCGCTGCTCTCATCAGGTACACCACGAAAGCTGGATTGCCATTGCCGCATTGCCTCGTCAAGTTCGCTAAACATCACATCTTGCGAAGCAAAACCGACGCCCACCACCAACTGAGTACTTAAAGCAACAGTAACTAACTTTTTAACCATTTTTTATTCCTTATAAAAAAACAGCGGTAGCCAACCGTCGGCATGAACAAGTCAACGAAAACAGAATAAACGTAAAGAGGTAGCCACCAGCATCACCAATGGCTTTAAACGTGGCACGATTTAATTCGTCAATTTTGCGATTTCTTTTTCTAAATCTTTTTCAGCTTTAAACGCTTTAAACTCTTGATATAAAAATTGCTCATCTTTTGGATCAATCTTTGGCTTCGCTTCTTTTATCAAATCTTTGAATAGCGTTTTTGTTAACTCTGGCGATAACGTTGTCAATGCGCAAAAGTAGTCTTTACCAGCGATATCAACCACATCAGCTTTCACAACTCTAGAGCCATTTAGCGTTTGCCTTGTTAACTGTTTAGACACTGAACTAAATGTGCTGCCAACCGTCATTTCATCATTGGCATCCGCTCTGTTAGCAAACGTTTTATCAAGTCCCTCAATGCGTACTTCAATTTGTTGTGCCAGCGCCAAACGCGCATTCGCCACAGCCATTTTTTGGTCAACAGAGATATTGCCTGAATATTTAATACAATCCGCAGCAGCAATGCCATCCTCAATAACAGGATTGAGTACCCAGTCAGGAATATTGACTCGCGGACTAGACATGTCACCTTCTTCGGTTGAACTACAAGCTGATAGCATCCCAGCAAGTACTAGCGTAGTGATCAGTGGTTTAATTTTCATTTTCTTTCCTTTTGGGCCGAAGTATTTCATATCATCCAATCTAGCAAACAATTACTAATGAGGAAGTAATAAATTGTAAAAACGATTTTTAACAATTTATTGCTTTAACAATATTAATTGTTTTATTACCTTGCGCACATTGATAAGATATTTTTGTCATCTGACAACATTACGCAAAGGACGCATCATTGAGTGCAAGTATAAAGACATATGTTTATTTATTAGTTGTTTTAATTAAACTTTTTTTACTCAGCGCCTGTAATGTCACGCCATTTGAGTCGCTTTCTCCAGCCCAGCTTGCACAGCAGGGAAACCTAGCAAAAGCCAAACAAAACGTTACAGAGAATTACAGTAAAACTGGTAATGAGAGACTACTCTACCACTTAGAAATGGCAAGTCTATTGCACCTTGAGAAAAACTTTGCACAAAGCAATTTGCATTTAAGCGAAGCCCTGCATCTTATTGAGTCTTTTTATACACAAAGCATTTCTGAGATGGCTCTGGCCCAGTTTAGCGGGCCAACATTCAAAACTTATAAAGGAAAGGCGTATTACGTACCGCAAATTCATATCATGAAAGCGATTAACTACAGTGCTTTGGCACAAAGCCACCCCATACAAACGCAAGAGTTTATAGACTCAGCACTGGTAGAAATGCGCCAACTAGACGTGTTTTTAACGCAATTAAAAGACAAAACAGGTGGTTACAGCGCTACACAAGCAAACGACACAACGGCTAGTAAAATCAATCAAATACTTACACCTATTTTTGCACCAAAAGGACTACTAGAAAATATTGATTACAAAGACGATGCCTTTGCGCATTTTCTCAGTGGCGTGCTATTTGAACAAGCAGGAGAGTTTGATTCAGCGCGGCTACAATACGAACGCGCAATGAATGCCTATAACCATGGTTTTGAAAAACAATATCAATTGCCAGAACAAGTTTCTGAGCAAATTACGTTAGCGCTTGCCCGAGTTATGCGAAAAGCCGGAGGCTATCAAGATAAGCTGGATGAGCTACGCAGTGCTTTAAAAGGAGCTGAGAAAATCAGCAGCAATCGCGCTAATGTAACGATTGTTCAAAACACTGGTATCGCACCTAAAAGAAAACAGCTCAATTTGTTACTAAAGGCCGATAGCCAAGCTAAAGCATTAGTAATGACACCCATTGTCTTTGGTACAAATCAAGAGCGAAAAGCACAGATCAGATGGTTCCAAATGATACATGCAGATACCAGCTTGTTTGACATGGTGCAAAACTATATGCTCGGAGACTTAGGCGACGTCGCTATGGGTGCCGTCACTAAACGCTTGCCTTTGGGGCCCTTGTGGGACGATGCTGTTAAACTTGGCATTGTGGATGCCCTAGAGTTTGGCGCGAGGATATCTGTAACATACATGGAGCCTATTAACACTCAACTACAAAAAAGTGAGATCTGGTTATCAGGAAAGCCTTATGCTGAATTACTTCCCTATCACTCAGTTGGCCTAATGACTTTACAAGACGCATTGAGCCAATCTAACCAAGAGATCCGAACCGCGTTAATAAGAGAGTTAACTAAAGCGCTATCTGCAAAAAAAGTATTAAAAGAAGCCGGTGTTAGACAGGATAATTTATTGGGTGATTTTGCTAAACTTTCTACGTCACTTGTCAATGCAATAACGGCTTCAGCGGATACAAGACAATGGCAAACTCTGCCATCCGAAATCCGTGTCGCTCAGGTTGCACTCCCCGTCGGCGAGCAACAAATTACAATTAAGACCTACTTAAATTCTGGGCGGATCATCGAACAACATGAAACGTTACACGTAAATAATAGTATGAGCCTGTGGCATACTCGCACTTTTTTAGATGCTGCACATAAACACACGTCTCGTCCCCACTCAACCTCTAATATGGAATAACGGTATGAAAAACAATCGCAAATTTATTAAGCTCGTTCCTTTTGCGGTGTTCTCTGCACTCGCATTAAGTGCTTGTCAAAGCACAAAAGTACAACGGATTGATGCGAATCAAGAAGTTGCTTTGTCAGACAAATGGAACGCTAAAGACTCACAGCTAGTTGCTGAGGCAATGATCAGTGATATGTTGAGTTTTCCTTGGGTTAATGAGCATTTAGCAAAAGAAGGCAGCCGACCTGCAATCATCATTCAAACTGTTCGTAATAAGTCTCATCAACACATTGCCGTTGATACTTTTTTAAACGACCTAAAACGCGCCATTTTGCGCTCGGGTCAGGCTGACTTTGTTGCAAATAAAGAAGTAAGAAATGAGATACGCGAAGAGCGCAAGGATCAAGAACTTAACGCCAGTTTAGAGTCACAAAATGAAATGGGCCAAGAATATGGTGCTGACTATGCCCTCTCAGGCACAATAAATTCTTTTTTAGATCAACAGGGTGGTACTCGAGTCACTTTCTATCAAGTTGACTTACGCCTAATAGATATGACCAGCAACCGAGAGGTATGGAATGGCCAGAAGAAGATTCAAAAACTACAAGAGCGTTCAGGCTATGGCTTCTAAACTATCCAAAGCACTATGTTTTAGTATGTTGCTGCTTGCAGGGTGCCAAACAACGCAAGATACTGCCGCAGTTTCTGCGCCTCCATCATGGATTACAGAAACACCCAACTCTAGTTTTATGATCTATGGTGTTGGCGTTGCTGAGCGCGTGGGTGATATGCGTAATGCTAAGCTAGCCGCGCAGGAGTCTGCGCGCCTTGCACTGGCTAAGCAACTAAATGTAACGATTGCAGCAACCACTACCGTTGCACAAAGCGCAAACGAAAAGTCTATGCAGTTTCATGTAGATGAAGTGATCAATTCACAAGTCCCCAACATCTTATTACAAGGTGTCAAAATTGAAGATGAATATCATAATGAGCATACGGCTTACGCGCTTGCGTCTTTCAACCGCACTGAAGCTATCATGCAAACCGAGCTTAGCATTAGTGGCATTGATGAAAATATCCGTCAAATCAATCTAACTATTCCATCTAAATCTCAGCGTTTAAAGCTCGCAATAACCATGAGAAAGCTTGCTATCGAGCGCCGTAAGTTGAACAACTACTTACAAATGCTGCAATCGGCTAAACTGCCTCTACCTATTGACGTTCAGACACAACTACAGGACAGCGAGAACGTGCTAAATAGTTTGAGCTTTAGCCTAAGTCCAGACTCTAACAAGCATGATAATATCAAAGATATTGTAGCCAACGCATTGACTAGTAATGGTATTCAAGTTGTTGCAGAGCAAGCTGATTTTGAACTATCTTTTCGCGTAGATTGGCAGCACATCAAAAAAGATACCACCTTTTATAGTATCGGCGAGAGCTTTTTAGTTGTGAAAGAGGCTGGCACAGAAAAAGCGCATTTTAACAGTAAAGTTAAAGCAGCGTCTTCATATTCTCAAATGGCTAAAAATAACGCCATGAAAAAGCTTGGAGACAAGTTATCAAAACAATTAGCTGAGTTTATTGTTTCAGGCACTTAACGAAAAATATCATTGGCATAAAAGCCGCTTCAGCGGATTTTATGCCAATAACGCCAATAGGCTATTCGCCTTGCTCGTAAAAGCGCAGTAATTGATCTTTTAAGTTTGGGGGAATGCCTTTTATTGTAAGAGTGTCGCTTTGAGCATCATATATCACGCGCTCACCCAAATGCTTGCGCTCAAACCCTACACTAACACCACCGCCAAGACCCGAAAACTTCACCATTGTACTTACTGTCTTTTTATCAACTGGAAACGACTCAGCTAACTCATAACCTTGCTCTTTATAAAACGAATCAAATGGCGCATCCGATGACTTAGACAACGTATCAGAGAGTGTTTCAACGTTGGCATCTTCGCCTGACGCTACGCAATCATTACAATAATCAAATACTTCTTTACGTAAATTGTCTTTCTCTTGTTTATCAAACTGTTGCTCGCTTAAATAATCCTCTACAGCATCGAGCATCACCTGTGATTGTTGCTTTGGATCAATACCCTCTTCGCAGCCAAGAAAATCTAAGAAAAAGTCAGCAACCTTTCTGCCTGCGCGTCCTTTGATAAATGAAATATATCGCGCTTCATCTGCTTGCGTATCCCATGCAGTAAGATCAACACGCGCAGCCAGTTGCATACGTGATATATCAAGATGTCGAGATGCAGATAAATCAAGCTCAGAGGTAATTGAGTAATGCTCTTTAATATTGATAAGCGCGATAAGAATGTAGTCTGTTGCTACATACTGATAATGGCAAAAAATCAAATAACCGGTCTCATGAAACGCGTATTTATTTAGTTCCTCTTTGAGTACTTCGGTTGCTTGTTGCGTCAAATGCCAAAAGCCCAATTCATTATTACGGTAGCTTTGCATTGCAGCAGACACTTGACTATTTTTTTCACCACTAAATGCACAGTATCCCTTACCTGGTTTACCGTTGTAAGCATGATGTAACTGTTCGATGAATACTCTAACCTTATCGTTAACTTGCATTTCATCTTCGCGTAAGTGGATCTGTGTATCTTCATCTTGCTTGTCGACATAATGTACAACTAGCTTATTCACCTCTATGCTCATCTTTGTTTTTCACGCCTCTGGTGTTAAAATGAAAAAATTATAACTCTTTAAAATTGAACCAACTGATGCCTATCCAATCTAAATATTCCAACGAGCAAGTTGAGCAAATTGTTGACCAACTTATTGATGTACTGACCTCGCAGCAGGCACCAGTGGATTTGAGCCTTATGTGTTTAGGAAATTCTATCACGCATATTTTAAAAGAGCATGTGCCAGAAGCGAAAAGACAATCAGTTGCTGAAAACTTCGCAAACGCACTCGTACAGTCGGTAAAATAACTGGATGAATTTAACCCCACAAAGCCCCTTTTCCTCTAAAGCGAGTCAACTGTTAAGTTGGGGGCACTGGTTTACGTTCGCAAATATTGGCTTAGTACTGTTAATTAGCAGTAGCTATTTATTTGCTGATAAGGCACCGTCAAGCGCACTTGGCGGTTTTTATATGCTTATCACTTGGCTAAGCCATACGAGCTTTATCACATTTTGTGCTTTTGTACTGACGATTTTTCCTTTGAGCCTTGTTTTTCCGTATCCAAGGCATATTCGTGGTATGGCAGCTGTGATAGCAACATGTGGGATATCAATTTTAAGCCTAGATGCGTTTGTATATTTTAAATTAGGGTACCATTTAAACCTTGAGTCTGGCCCCGAAATTATCTCTTTGCTGTGGAGCGAGTTTAGTGGCTCACCTTTATTAGCAAGCACATTAGCCATTTGTTTCATCGCCATAGTATTAGTCTTCGAATTACTTGCTGGGAACAGAGCTTGGCGACATCTCGCTGAACTAAAAAGTTATAAATTTCCTCGTTATGCCTCAGCAATATTAGTAAGCTGTTTTGCCGCCAGTCATAGTATTCATATATGGGCCGATGCAAATGCTTATTTCGATATCACAAAACAAGATAATGTATTACCGCTATCTTACCCAACCACGGCAAAAACACTGTTAGCTAGGCATGATTTATTAGATATCAGACAGTATGAACAAGCACACGATATTAGCCTAGCGCAAACGCAACACCCATTTAATTACAGCAAACCAATCCCATTGTGCACTGTACCAAGTGATAGCTCAGTAACCATTGTGGTGTTTGAACAAGCAACCAACTTAGCGGCCTTTGTAAAACAGCATGAATTAGCCCCTATTAAACAATTGCTACAACCCACTGAGCACTCAGACGCTTTGTTTAACTTGATCCATGGCCTACCCGCATTTTACAAATCATCGGTTCCAGAGCATGCGCCACCTGCATGGAGCTCGTCTCAACCGTTATTGAATGTTGTTGGATTTGACAGCTACAGTGAAATGACTAACCCAGCTGCCCCCATCAATATCATTCATGAGAATGAACTTGAAACCAATCAAGCTATCCAAGGAATGATTATTGCCTTTTCTTTAGCACCGCAAAGTGCTGAGGCTATTTACAATGGCATGCTCTACAGCAACGACTTCAAAGTATCTGAACAACTCATTTTCAAGCAATTACATGATGTGACTTATACCTTAGTTGCATCTCACCTAAACTGCTCTGAACTAGCTAGCCACACCATGCTAGGTAGAGACCTCGAGCACACCACTAATGCTGAAGGCGTTAATTATACTCAAGGCGTATTAGTAGCATTTAAAAAAGATAAGATAACCTTGGTTCGCCAAGATGGCAGCTATAAAAACTTATCTGGCACTGAAGGTTTCACGATTGATCAAAAACTGGATATTCCATTTTTAATAAATAGTATCAAGGTATTAAAAAAGTTTTCCCCTGAGCAAAACCCACGCTAGTTTGCCATTTTTTTAGGTTCGTCTATCTTTGAGTGAGGATTATTTAAAAAGGAAGCTTTATGATTCGGGGTATTATTTGTGTAATTTTTTTCACTTCATTTTTTAGCCAAGCAAAAACCGTTGTTAATTACTACAAATGCGTCACTGAACGTGGCACTTTGTATAGCCAATTTCCATGTGGTGGTAATGGTACACAACACACGCTTACCAACGTAGATCCAAAAGCGGGCGTTCCTGCGGAACAACATTTTAAGACACTCAACCGGCTAGAAAAAAAGCAAATTGTTCGTAATTTAAAAAGTCAAATTCGAGCTAAGAAGCATGAAGCCGCGATTTTAACGCGAGAAAGGGATAAAGAAACGCGCCTTCAACAACAACGCGTCAATCGTATTATGGACGACAAAAAGCGTTCAGAGACAGTAAAAGATATTAAAAAGCAGTTGAAAACTATCAACAAAACCTATCATCGCCAATATCGCTCTCTTAACAAGCAAATAGTGCAACTAGAGAAACGCCTCAAACGTTTCGAATAAGTGACAATGCACAAAAAAACCGTTAACCTACAAACAGGTCATACCACTTAAGGTGATACGGTGCAGTCATTTTCTATAGCAGAGCTGATATTGGCCGGCTTTACAAGGCACTATCAGCTTTTTCAAAACATTACCCAACAGGCGGGACACGCATTTGCTGCGCAAGACTGGCCATTGATTCAAAAGCTCAGCAAATCAAGAATAAGTCACTACGATTTGCGTGTTGATGAAACCATAAATCAACTCAAAGCCACGTTACCTTGCACAAAACTCAATGAAGCTCTTTGGTACCAAATAAAACAAGATTACACAGAGCTGCTAAGTTTTCATCCCCAAGCCGAACTCGCTGAAACGTTTTATAACAGTGTTTTTTGCCGCTTATTTCACCGACGCTATTTTAATAATGACTTTATCTTTGTTGAAACAACACTTAAAGATGCGCCTGCCTTACCGATTGAGGCAGAGTATAGGAGCTACTTCCCTGTTGTAAATGGTCTTAAACCAACAATTAGGCAGATCATTAATCATGTAGACTTTAAAATTAAATTCAATAATTTAGATAAAGATATTAAGCTTCTTATGAAAGCTTTTATTCGTCAAGCACCTGATACACACCATAAAAGTCATATGATGCGCTTTGATATATTACAAGCCCCATTTTATCGCAATAAAGGGGCATATATCATAGGTCGAGTCGTATCAAAAAGTGGCGTACAGCCGTTTATTATTTCAGTCTTGCATCACCCTGGTGGCGGGCTTTATATTGATGCATTGCTTACTAACTCATCACAAATGCGTGTTATTTTTGGCTTTGCTCGGGCCTATTTTATGGTAGAAACTCACGCGCCTTCCGCTCTTATGCGATTTTTGAACCAACTAATGCCCAATAAAACGCCAGCAGAACTATACAATGCGATTGGCTTTCATAAACAAGGCAAAACTGAGTTTTACAGAGAGTTTCTGACACACCTAGATAACGGAAATGATAAGTTTACGGTAGCACCTGGGACTCCCGGTATGGTGATGATGGTGTTTACTCTGCCAAGCTTTCCATATGTGTTTAAAGTGATCAAAGATAATTTCTCAGAGAGCAAACCTTTTGGCCGAGATACTGTTTTAGCTCGATACCAACTCGTTAAAAACCACGACAGAGTGGGTCGTATGGCAGACACTATCGAATACTCTGATGTTGTTATTCCAAAAGATAGAATTGAGCCATCGCTTTTGGAGCAACTCAAAAATACGATCGCTTCAAGTATGCTAGATGAAGGTGACATGATAGTTATCAAGCACCTTTACATAGAAAGACGGATGACCCCTTTAAATCTGTATTTACAAAATGCTGATATTGAACAAACTGAATATGTAATAAATGACTATGGATTAGCTATCAAAGAGATGTTGCAGGCAAATATTTTTCCTGGGGATATGTTGCTGAAAAACTTTGGGGTGAGTAAACATTTACGTGTGATCTTTTACGATTATGATGAAGTTCAATACCTTACAGACATGAATTTTAGAGACATGCCGAAAACAGATCTGTCAGATCTATACAGCGGTGCTGACGAACTCTCCGCTGCGCCCCAAGACGTATTTCCACAACAATTGTGTACATTTGTTCTCACAAACCCTACACTCAGAGACCTATTTGAAAAAGCGCACCCTGAGCTGTTAACAGCGCAATTTTGGCAACAAGCACAGCGAGATATAAAAAATAAGGTTGTTAAACATATATATCCTTACCCTCAAACGCAGCGCTTCGTACACTTAGACATAACAAAAAAGGAACGCCGTGAATATTAGTAAAATTGATTTAAATCTGCTTGTATATTTAGATACGCTACTTCGCGAGTGCAACGTTACCCGAGCGGCAAACCAGCTTAGTATTACCCAGCCCGCCATGAGTAATGGCTTGAAAAGATTAAGAAACCTGTTTAATGACCCTATTCTAGTTCGAACCAGTGAGGGCATGGTGCCTACTGAACGAGCACTTGAACTACAACCAGTGATCCGGGGGATATTAATGACCCTAGAGGAGACACTAGCCCCAAACAGGGAGTTTGTAGCAAGCCAAAGTAATCGTGTATTTCGAATTATGGCTAGTGACTATGCCGCCAGTACGCTTGCGCCAAAGTTACTCAATAAGCTCCATGAAGAAGCACCAGATACGACACTTGATATTCTCACCCCTAGCGACGTAACGTTCCACGATGTTGAAAACGGCAAAGTGGATATGGCCATAAACCGTTTCGAAAACCTGCCACAATCTTTCCATCATAAACAAATCTGGAAAGATAGTTTTTGCTGCTTAATTAAATCAGATAACCCCATTATCGATAGCTTTAACTTAGAAGCCTATCTAAAAGCACGACACATCTGGGTTAGTAAAACCGGTTTTGGTGTAGGCGTTGGTATGGACCCTGCCGACGTGCAAAAGCTAGGTTGGGTTGATGAAGCATTAGCCAACTTTGGTAAACACCGCAATATCGCAACATTTACACGCAACTACCATGTGGCTATTCATTTGGCCAAAGAGCAAAACCTAGTAGCGACGTTACCGTCAAAAGCGGCAAACATTTACAAAGACGATCCGGGTTTAGCAATACTTGAGCCGCCATTCCCTATTCCACCTTTTGAGTTAGATATGATCTGGAGCCCACTGCTGCATCGTGATGCAAGCCACATCTGGCTTAGACAAAAAATTGCAGAAGTCGCTGATGAGTTAAAATAGCTTTATTAATGCAATGTGCAAATAAGTAACGGGTGCTTGATCAACGAATTGTCAATTAGTCAAAAGCGCCCATTACGGCGCTTTAAATGATTACTTCAACAACAGGCGGTGACTCTAAGATAGTGTTCGCTCATACTAGATATTTAACAGTTTTAGCTGACACAAATTTCAAAGCCTACTCACTAAAGTTCAATTAGGACTTTAAATATAGAATAAACTACCTAATATACACTCGAGTATAGCTAATTGTTCTTGCGTATGACGAAGAAGGGTAAGCGACTCTATCAAAAGTTATATTAGGATAGATCCCAGTATAAAGCTTTGAATGAGTACCCATTTCAGCGCTGTTTTTTAGATGTAAAGCTGCACTATTAGATTCTAAACCAAAAAAGTAAAGTGTATCAGTATCAGTAACTAAAGATTGTGCAAGAGAGTCTTTAATTTTATTAATACTTATAAAACTCTGAGTTCTTGCTGTCCCATTCCAACCACGATATTCCTCAACCATGATTGAGTCTGCGCTTGACTTTAATACCTGCCAGTA
Organism: Pseudoalteromonas sp. A25; assembly: GCF_009176705.1. Taxonomy (NCBI): domain Bacteria; kingdom Pseudomonadati; phylum Pseudomonadota; class Gammaproteobacteria; order Alteromonadales; family Pseudoalteromonadaceae; genus Pseudoalteromonas; species Pseudoalteromonas sp. A25. The sequence continues at coordinate 2,289,071 of NZ_AP021846.1, forward strand.
AGAGTCCTCCAAAACTCCTTCACTTTCATAACCCACTGAAGTTGTCGAGGGAAGAAGCTTACCAACTCTGTCATTTGCTACTAGAGTCCAGCCACCTCCATCTGTTGTCATATCACAATAAACAGATATTTCGTAACTAACGCCTTGTGGACCATCGATATCAATTTGATAAACACCACTTCCAATATTACTTCCATTATCAAGTATGTCTTTACAAGATTTATATTTAGGAACAGAGCTATGCTTTGCAAATTCAAACTTAGAACTTTTTATGTTTCCGTTACTTTCGTCGTACACAGAAAATACATATGTGTATATGCCTAAACCAAACTCTTGAGGAACATTAATATAACCATTCTGTTTCTCAATCACCTCATCAGGCATTAGTGTAACTCTCTTAGGTGCTGAGCGTGTAATTACTTTTCCATCAGGGAAAACCAAATAGTCGTAATATTTTATCGTTTTCTCTTCTTGTCCATTATTGGTTAGTATGTTTGAAAAGTAGACTCTTCCGCCGTTTTCATTCAACACTGAAGGGTCAGTATGTGGGCTAGTACTAATATCTAAGTTTGCAAAAGCTGAAGTACTAGATAACAACAATAAACTCGAGGCAAAGTTCAACACATATTTCATTATTAAATCCTTTTTTATCTTTAAGTAACGAGGATAGTATAATACGTCTGATATAAATTTTTACATAATTTCATAAGTAAAATTTCTATCAACAGAAGAAGGAAATTTTACGATGCGAAAAAGTAAGTTCACCGAAACACTGATCGTGGGCATGATCAAAGAAGCTGAATCAGGTGTTCCTGTGCCAGAAATATCTCGCAAACATGGTGTTGGCCAAAGTACATTTTACAAGTGGCGTTCTAAATATGGTGGGATGGAAGTGAAACAACACTTGGAAGGAGGCCAGAGCCTAAGCGATACGCATAGGGTGGCCTTAGTTGGAGAAAGGAATCGTTGGGAGGACTTATACCAATCCGCAATAACACTTAATCATTTTGAGGGATTAAACCTGACGATAGCTGCGTTAAAAGTTTCTCATTTAGAACAACTAAATAACGAAATTTTTGCCTTGCCTATATGGATGTAGGTACCTTAGCGATAGCAGGACACGGTAGCGGTGCTACCGACAAGGTTCTCTTACCTCAAAATAGACTACTTAGTTAAGCGGATTGGTATTAGGAAGACGAAAAGCCCAGTTGGTATTGCACCAGCTGGGCGTTAATCATATGAATAGTAAGTTTAATTTTTTATTTATAGATGTACCGTTTAAGCGAGTTGTTCACAGATTAAATGAGAACGAAAACCCTGATAGTTAATTTGGTGCTCTACTTCTGACACAAACCATTTACCAAGTATTTGTTCTATTTTATTTTTTTCTGTTGTTGATTTATCAACCACATTTATCACCGCACCGGCGACAATTTTTGCATCACCAATCATCGACAAGGCCAGTGTTTTGGTCGCTCGCTTTTGCCGGTTATGTTTAGCTTTGGCTGCCCGCTTGGCTGTTGCTTCATCAGCATACACATAGGGCAATACCATTGCAGGGCTGCCCTCACCTTCTTTAACTGGCGTTCGTGTTGCCGTATCTAAGTCATGATAAAAGGCGGTTACTTCACCAATTTGGCGATAAGCACCTTGCTCATACTGCCAATCAAGTATGAGTAAATTGCTAACTTCGACTTCTGCCAGCGATTTACCAGAAAGTGATTTTCCCGTGCCTCGCGCCATAAAAATAAGCTTGTCATAGGCTATTTTCACAATGGCATCAAACTGTTCAGCTAGCATGCTCAGCAACTGTGCATCACTCTCATTTTGCTCAATATGGGGTAACTCAATATTTTTGAATGCATCACCCACTTTTGGGTCTAGGCCATGCTCACCAGCTATATCAGACACCAGCTCACCGAGCTTTTTTGGCTTTTTGGGATCTTCCGGCCATGAACGCTGCTTTGGTGTTTTCAGTGTGGTGTGCCAAAACAGCTTATTGCCAAACAGTTCCATAGAGCGATGGGGGCCTCGTAAACTGGTTTCACCTACTTCAAAAATACCAAGTGGTTGCAAAGTGGCGGTTTTATCTTCGTTACCTTCTTTGTAGCCCATGGCAATTTCAATGGTGTCGGTCGGTTTTGACACTTGAATGGGTGCAGGCTCTAAGTTATCAAAACGCACATAACAACTATCGCTCATCAATCCGGTTTTTAAGCTCACTCGTACGTCAACAATACGGTCAACCAATCGCTTTGCGACTTCCTTGCCGTTGGTTTTAATTGAAAACTGAGGCTGAATATTTTTAGCTGCACTGTCCATGGTATTTACCTCAGTCCCAAATATTAATCACGTTTTGCGCAATTGGCTTTTCAATTACTTCAGGCAAAAATATTTCAATGTTTTCTTTATAAATTGCACCAAGTTCGGCCAAGCCATGATTGGCTTCTAACACCATTTCTACCATGTCGCTGCTGCGCCCGTAGTGACGCCAGCAGATATTATCTAAACAGTCGCCATCGCGGGTGATATAGGTAACGCCACTCATTGTATTCTCCTTTTACTTAGTATTGCCGTCATAGCTCTCTAAGGTCATTTGGAACTGGATTTCTCTTGGAATACCGTCGTTTAAAAACAGTTTGCGCTCTTCATTTATCGACTTAATGATCCATTTTCCCATTACGCGTCCAACCGATGGACTCGACTTGCCGCTTTCTTCTACATACCCCAAAGTCAGAGGCTTGCCTTTAGCAGCCTCTGTACGCATTTTGTCAACCTGCACAAGGCCATCTTCAACCAATTGTGGATAGATGGTGCCGTCAAGGTTAATACTTTGCCTGCCCACTCCAATGAATTGCTGAACTGGACTATTTTTTTCGGTTTGTGATTCTTGGGTTTTCCAGCGATATTGGGTTTCGTAACTTAATTTACTAAAAGCCGCACTGCTGACTGAGAATTTATAATCACCCAGTTGCATCATGTGCGATGCGCTACTTACTTTTGCCATTAGGCTACCTCGTCAATGTATCTTAGGCGCATATCGCGCTGTGCTTGTTGCTGTTTTTGCTCAAGCACTTGTTTAATTTGTTCAGCAATATCAACAGCCGACATGTCAGGTGTGGCGTTCACGGTAATGTTGGCGTTTACAGTCACACTGCTATTTACGTTAGGTTTCGGTTGTGAAGCTTTTGTATCAACGCGAGGGGTTGCATTGAGTACATTTGGCTCACTTGATAGTGCTGGAGATAATGACACCGCATTTTGCGAATTCACCGCTAACTCTTTGTTTGGCTTAGCGTTAGCTTGGTCTTTACCTAATACTTTTTCGCTAAACCAACCGCTAACACCACCCACAGCTTTGCCTACAGCACCACCACCAAACAAGCCCAACATCGGGGCTACTGCCGCCAATACCGGATTTTTCGACTTGCCTAGTGTGCGGATGATTGCTTCACCCGCTATCCAGCCACCACCAGTTTCACCGATGCTTTGCGCCTTTTCTTTGGCAGATAAAGCGTCGTTATTAGCGGTATTGAGGATGCTCAGACCGTTCACCGCATGACCTAAAATACCAGTGACGTTAGCCACCTTGCTCATTTTACTACCCTGCTTGTTAGCTTTAGGCTGTGTAGCCATCATAGTGCCAGCAATTGCCCCCATTGGGCCGATCACATTGCCCGCTAAGCTCAAAATCTCGCCAAATGAATTTGAAGTACTGGCAGATTGTGATTGCACCGTATTATTAGCGGTACTTGTAACTGACGTACTTTGATTTGTAGTACTTTGATTTGAAGTTCTCTGACTCGATGTGTTTTGTATCTGCGAGCTAAGCGCCTGATTGTTGGACTTATTAGTTTGTTGTGCATTACTGACAACTGACTTAACAATGGCGTCATTCGCTGCGGGTCGACCCAGCGTTTGATCTACTTTGCCAATACTCAAAGGTTGCGCATTGGCTAATGATGTCGGTTGGCTTTGAGTGCCTTGCGCTACGCCATTCGCAGCATTGCTTGTCTCTGAAGAGGTTGGCTTTTCATCTTCAATTTTGCTTCCAAACCAGTCACCTAAAAATCCACCCAGTGATTCACCGCCGAACGAGCCGATTGCGCCGCCAATCGCACCACCAATTAGGGTACCAACGCCCGGAATGATGGAGCCAATTGCAGCCCCCGCCGCGGCACCAGCCATGGCTCCACCTACGCCACCTGCAGCAGTACCAATTTGCTGTGACTTTTCACGTTTGCTCAAACTGTCATCTGACAAAGTAGACGCAACGTCAGCCGCGCCCATAATGCTACGCAGTGGAGCGGTGAATCTGCCCAGTGTTTTTGCAATTGGACTGCGCGCTAGGCTTTTAAACACCCCACCCGTTTTAAACTTGGGCTTGTTCATCTTGCCAAAGATAGGGTCATTGGCAGCCCCACTTTGACCAAGCTTTAGCTTGCTGGTTTGTTTAACCGGCTGCTTTGTTGATAACTTATTTGACGTTTTTGATGACTGCTTACTAGGCTGCTCATTTAAGCCACCATCCAGAACTTTAAGCGCTGGTTTTGCGACTTTAGCCTTTGCTTTTGGCTTAGCTTGCGTAACATCTCGACCTTCTTTGGCCCATGGCTTTTTATTGCTGCGGTACTGAGCTTGAGTGCGTTTAGCACCTCTGCGTTTTCCTTTACGGTTTTTGTTTGGCTTCTTTCTTCGTTTTTGCTGAGGCTCGTTTTGTTCGTCCTCGCTCAAAGAAGATAAAAACTCAGTAGCAGCGTCACCTACCGATGATAGATCACCGTTTAAAATACCTTTAAAATCGAGTTTACCGATTGCAGCGCCATGCTTTTTAAACACGGAGGCTGCATCGCCAAAACCAAACGAGTTCAGCAGATCAGGCGCAGCTTTAACTAAAGACTGCAAGTCACCGTCCACTATCCCTTTCATATCCAGCTGCTTGAGTGCTGGTAATGCAGTTTTTAGTGCTTTTGCGGGGCCTTTAAAATTGGCAGCGTCCATTAAATCCGGTGCAGCATCTAACAAGGTAGAAATATCACCACTGGCGATGCCTTGCATATCCAGCTGCTTAAACGCTGGTAGCGCGATTTTTAATGCCTTTGCAGGGCCTTTTAGATTCGCCGCTGCCATTAAATCTGGCGCAGCATCGAGCAAGGAGGAAATATCCCCCTTAGCAATGCCCTGTATATCCAACTGCTTCAGCGCTGGTAACGCGGTTTTTAATGCCTTTGCGGGGCCTTTTAGATTGGCCGCTGCCATGAAATCTGGCGCAGCATCCAATAATGATGAAATATCACCGCTGGCGATGCCTTGCATATCCAGCTGCTTCAGCGCAGGTAAAGTAGTTTTTAATGCCTTTGCGGGGCCTTTTAGATTGGCCGCTTCTAAAATATCAGGCGCTAAGTCAATTAAGGATGATAAGTCCCCTGCCGCAACTCTTTGTAAATCAAGTTGATTAAGTGCGCTAACTTGCTTTGCTGCTGGCTGCTTATCTTTGCTCGCCCATGCCTTATTAGATTTATTTTGCTTTAACTTAGTTGTTTTTAATGCCGAAGGCGCTGGGCGTCTATTACCTTTTGCGCCTTTGCCTGCTGTACCCTTGCTTTTTGTCTTCGATGGCGTCTGCTTTTTTGTCCCTTTTGGCTCTAACGCACTGGCCGAAGGCGCTGCACTTTGCAACGTCTCAGACAAACCCATTTTTTCTTTGCTAGGCACAACCTGCTTATCTTTTAATTGAGCCGCAAATTGGTTATTTATCGTAAGATGCTGTTGAACATTTTTAACATTAACCACTTTTAGACTGGCTACCGTATTCAGTAAACCACGAATGGCACTACCAATACTTTGTTCAAACGCCTTTGGTAAATCTTTACCTAGTCCCAATACGGCGTTTTCAACCGCACCAATAGACCAGTTAAGTTGCGTGAAGCTTTCGTCAAGTGAAGTAACATCAATGGCATTGAGCAAGTTCGCTGTGCTGAACTGCACCGATGACAAACTGTCGCGCATCACACTTTGTGCATCTAGTTGTCGCACCGCTGACTCTTGTGTGCTCAAAAGGCTGCTTTCAATATGTGCGCTGCCATCGGTTTGTGGGTCTGCTGCCAAGGCGGCCTGCGATTCATCCCCTAAAGGCATAGCACTTGTCTGCTCAATAAGCGCAGCGTTGAGATCTAGTAGGTGGGCACGCAGCTGCGTAACATGGCTTGCCAAGAGCTCATTCATGTTAAACTGCGATAACAAGCCTAACAATGATTCCAGTGGCTTAGTATCAAACGCGAGTGCTTGATTTTGCAGCTGCGTTATCACCTGTCCAAGCATTTCGGCACTGGCGCTAATGTCTTCATATGGCTGAACGTTTGGCAGCTTATTTTTAACCTTGTTTTGGGCAGTTCCCTGCTCAGTCGAAACGCCCTGAGTTTGTGAGCGAGTTTGATCAGAAAAGTCCTGATTTGTCATAGCAATACCTAGGAAATACAAAGAAATGAGCGACGAGCCTGTGTTGGAAGTACCCGATAACCAAAGGAGGCTTGATTAGCACCTACAGGCGTGATGTTATTAACCTACAAAGAGGTTATTTTGATGTTGGTTTTTGTACTGCAAATAGCACTTCATCAATAATATTTGCAGTACAAAAAAAGGCAGGTAAAAACCTGCCTTTAAACACGGAGTCAAACGCTAGTTTGACTCCGTCGATTGTTTATAGTCTACGGCCGCTTCGAACCATTCGCATAGCTCAGGTTCGGTCAGCGCGTTTAACTCGTTTAAGCCCCACCCAGTATATTTAGCAAGGGCAATAACCATGGCTTTTAAGCGCTTGGGCGGGATACGAGAAAAGCCTGTAGCTTCTCGCGTAACTTGACAAAGTCACTCCAGTCAAGCTCTTCGATCACATCTGGAGAAACTTCACACAGATTTGCAAAATAGCGAATTTCGCTTTCTGACTCACTCAAGTCTGTTTTGTCCACCATTAAACGGTCACGTACTTTTGGTCGTCTCATTGTCAGCTGGGCATACTCATGCGCGTCGACCGTTACTGGGAAGTTCAGTTTAATGATATCTGTCATAATGTATTACGCTCCAATTGCAGCACGTAGCAGTGCCATTTGATCTTTACCGTTGATGATACGTGTATCGTTGTATAGGTCGATGTCGTAGATAACGTCTTGACCAATTTCAAGTTTGTACTTTTGAACCGCGTATTGAAGCGTTAGTTTTGCTTCTTCGCCATCTTTCCAATTACCCATTTCAACTTCTTTGAAGAAGCCTTCAAGTGTAACTTTAACTGGTACTGGCTCTTCGCCTTGTGCTTGAATTGCACCACGCGCTGTAAGTGGTGTTGTTTTACCACTCCAGTCGCCTAGTAGCTTCATCATGTCAGCGTTGTACTCAAGTAACGTTACTGAGCCTTCAAGCTTTTCAAGCTGACCTACATCAAGCTCGATTGGCGCTTGAAAACCTGACGTCACTTCGCGCGTTTTTACCGTTACTTTTGGTAATGTGATTTCGTCAGCAATACCTAAGTAGCCTTTACCATCAACGAATAACTTGAATTTTTTTAAGATTTTAGGAGACATTGCCATTATACGATTTCCTCTAGGTAGTTGTTGGTAAGAATGCTCTTGAAGGTGATATGCTCAGCAGGCGTTGGTGGTGTAAAGTCAAAGCTAAAGAACACTTTACCTGCTTGGATGTTTTCAGGTGTATTCAAATCAGCGTCAGCCCAAATTTGGCCACCTAGGATTGCACCTTGTGCTTTTAAGCTGTCAAGGTATGACTGCACGCTTTGCGTTACATCTTCGATGTAAGTTTTAGTGATGTTACGGTCTACAGCCCACATGTGAGCACGTAATAATGAATCGTTGATCATATCCGCAGTACGTACTACTGATAGGAATGCCCATTTAGGGTCATCAGAACAAGTGCGGTTACCCCATAACTTAAAGCCGTTTTGACGGATAATGGTCGCCACTTCGCTTTCGTTTAATAGGTTAGCACGTGCATTGGCATCACCTAGCTGGAAGTCAATTGGACGCTCAGTCGCTACAATACCATTCATATTGGTATTACTTGGGCTCCACCAGAAACCTCTGTCGTTATCTGATTTTGCAATCATACCGGCAACACGCGCACTGGCAGGTTCAACAACCGATTTACCGTCACGGAATACTTTAACTGCAGGGTCTACAACAAAAACACGACGCGAACCAAAGTCTTTACGGTATGCTTTTGCCGCGTTGTCGTCTGTGCTAGGACCATCAGCAATAATAACCGCACGTAAACGCTCAGCGATACCGACCATATCAGCAACAACTGGGTTTTTCTCTGTTCCGTTCTTTTGATGTGTATAGCCTGGAGCGACTAAGATACGTGGCGCAACACCTACTACAGACTCAGCGCCCAAGAACGCTTGCATACCTGTGTAAGCACCTTCACTATCAACACCACCTATGATGTTGTTTGTTACTGTGGCTTCATCACCATCTGCAACACGAACAACAATAACCACAGCACCAGCTTGGTCGAAAATGCCATCAATCGCAGGTACTAGTGAACCTTTAAGGCCGTACTCTACATCAGTGATTGATTTTTCAACTTTTGCTTTAATCGCTTTAAGCTCATCAGCTGTTGGCTCAACGTCGCCATTTGCTGCCTTATGAGCAGCCACCGCTTGTGCTTCTGCTTCTGCGTGTAATGTTGCCAAACGTGCTTTAAAATCAGCATTGTCTGGACTAACTAACTTAGCGGCTTCTGCTCGTTTACCTGCAATCAATACAGGTGTATTAAGTGGAAATGCTTCTTCATCAGCGAAAGGGGCAGTACCTACAACACCAATTACTGAGCTTTTTACTGTTTTGATTGGACGAGTGCCTGATTGCGCCTCGATCACCTCTACACCATGTAGAAATTGTGACATATGATTCTCCTTTAAGGGTATGTCAGTTAGAAACAAAAAAACCACGCAAAGCGTGGTTTTAAGATTTAAAAAATAAATGGGTGATTAAGCCCAGTTTGTTTGCTGTTTGACCAATAGTATTAAACAGTGCTTAATAAAATTGGCGTTAAATTTGAATGCCCTCAATTAACACGGGCTCGCCGTTAATTAAATAAAGGCCATTTATATCAATCGATAACTTACCGCTACCAGCAGGATGCACGGCAACTGATTCAAGACGAAAACGTGGCTCCCACTTTTCGAGCCCCTCTGATATAGCAAGCGTAATATCCCCCACCAGTGAGGTAGAAAAGGGTCTGTCAAGCAAGTCGAATAAACCACAGCCATAGTCGCGGCGCATTACTCTGCTACCCAGTGGCGTAGTTACTATGTCGCGAATACTTTGCTTTAAATGGTCAACCCCTGAAAGCGGTCGACCCGTTTGTGCGTTCATACCTATCATATTTTGCCTCTTTAACTAACCACCGACAGTAAAACTGCCCTCACCTAGCGCCATTTTGCCGCCGCAATTGGTTGAATCACCTATCCGTGCAACTGCTTTACCTGCGATGGTAAAAGTACCCGCGCCTTGTGCGATTTTTTTAGCAATGTGCTTGGTTTTAGGGTCAGCTATCATACTGTGGGTGCTAATTGGGTCGTCTACACGTAAAACGGGTTTACCCGCCACCGTAAAACTGCCTTGTGTTGCACTGGCGGTGCCTGGCAAAAACCCCACATGTACATTGGTCAAGTGACCATCTAGTGATATGGCTGGCATGACTTACTCCTGCGCACTGATGTTGCTGCCGTTGAGCTTAAGTGTTGCTGCTGCTTTTACGGCCACATTACCACCTGTAGATTCAATATTTACCACATCACCTTTGAGGTTAAGTGCATCCGTTGCCGTAACAGAAATGCTTCCTGTATTGGTGGTCAAGTTAGCATCGCCATTTTCAACCGTGATATTGGCGTTTTCTGTAACCGTAACATTTGCGTTGTTTCTCACAATCACATTAAGGTCGTTATCGCACTCCAAAATAATATCTTTGGCAGATTTAAGTTTGATAACCGCGGTATCTTCTTTGACGTCAATTAAGTATTGATGCTTGTTGCGGTCATACTCGACCATGGAGCCATCTTGGTATTTAGTACGCTGCACGTTAATACGCTCTTCTTTGGCAACATCGCTCACCACTTTGTCGATATTGTGCTCTTGTTGATACACACTCCCCAAGACCACACCTTGGGCTAAATCACCACAAGGTGCCAATACCATCACTTGCTCCCCAACTTCAGGGGCTTGCCAAGTCATATCGTTAAACGCTTGATTGGTCAGCCAAGGCAGCCAAGTAGTAAGCCAATCGCCAATTTTGACCCGCACCTTGGCTGTTTCGTAATCCACCTCATTCACAGTGCCAAGCGATATCAACTTTGCCAATCGGCTTTGCATATCTGCCTGTGCTAGATTACTTTGCAGCGAATTAGCCAGCATTGTTCACCTCCGCTATCACAACGTCACCCTCGGCATTTACCGTTGCCACATGATGATGTACGCCACCTTGTGGACCTAAATACACATCAGTAATAGTCGGCCCAGGTAACTCTTCTGGTGGCTCAACTTGATAGTAAAACTCCCAAACTAGAGTCGCTTTGCCCGCCATCGGCTCACTTTGCGTGCTAAAAGTAAATTCGGCATCTTTAGCAATAAAATACTGCCAAGGAACGGGCACACCGTCTGCCTGCATCAAGGCTTCACCAGTATCAATCACAGTATCCAAACGCTTTAGCAGCGCGATGCTATCGGCATCTTTTGCTTCGATGTCTAGTTGCAGTTTTAGCACTCGTCTATCGAGTGGATTTGGGCTTAAGTTTTTGTTCGACGTAGGCCCATAGGTAACGCCTGACGCGCTCCCTGTTGTTTGCAACTCACTGGCTTGACGTTCGGATATCAGCGTGACACAAAGCTGCGCCACTTGCGTTAAGTCTGGGTTTGGCATTGTCGGTTTTATTAAATCAACCTGTGCGATGCCTTGAAGTCCAGACGTCAGGTACTCTTGCACCTTTTCAACTAGGGTACTGCGATGATTCATAGTGATTCTCTGATATAAATGCTCAGCCTTCTAAAAGTAACAATGGCTGGAGGATTAACGGCGGACGATGTGCCCGAAGAGGGTTAAATAGTTTAACTATGGTTTTGCTAATATTTCACTGACACCTAACGCGCGAGCTTCAATCTCTTGAACAACGTTATCTATGCCTTTTTGCTGATACGGAAAAGTAACAATCCCTTGCTCTGTTTTTTGAGCAAACTGGCCAATTATTGAATTTGATTCAGATGCTGCACCTTTCACTTCTTCTAGTGAAGTCGCCTCTGCTAGCTTAGTTGTTAGCTTGGCAAATTCTACCAATAAAATATGGCATGTATCCGACACGGTACCCAGCAAAGACTCATGATCTGCGACGTTGATTTTGATCTGACCGCGCTTCACTTGCTTTTCAAGATCTAAAATTGCTTGTTCTGATAAAGGTTGATATTCCATAGTGCCCCCTAAGCATCAATTCCAGGATAATTAACGACTCGGTCGATTGAAAAATAGCTATTCCCGCCAAATTCAAGAATGTTCTGAGGCTGTAACCCTTCGCCTTGCTTTGGTGATACGACGTGATTCCTAAATCGCACAAATAGTTGGCTATAAGGATGAAGACCTGAAATTCTTATGGAGTTAATATCATATACTCTTGCACCATCCCACCAGCCTCCTGTCCCCTGTATCGTTAAGTTCTTAGCTGCTATTTCTTCGTTAATTTGCTCACTGGTCGCTTCAGAGTTAGCCAAAATGAACTCTACAGATGAACGAGACCAGTCGTTAACATACTTTCCTGGCTCTTCATAGTATCCAGGTTCCGACGAATAAACATTAACCGTATGAACTTTGGTCAACTTCAGCGGCGCTGGATATGTATGATACCCTTTGTTTGTGACGGGTACTTTAACCCACTGTGTTTGTGTTTCATTATTGGGATCAATAGCGGGTTCTAATGACGCTTTTGAATGCTGAACGCGGTCATAGTAGCTAATAATCTGATTTGCATGACTATTTCCAAATTCTAATATTGCTTTATCAATATTTTGATTTGCTTGCGCAATTACACCATCAACCTCACCCATCTTGGTCGATACAGTACTGTTAATCTGACCAATTTGGTCTTGTACCGTTTGAGTTAAATTATCCGCAGCGGTCACTACATCGGTTAAGCGCTGCGTCATCGTTTTTTCTGACATGAAAACTCCTTAATTATTGAGCTTGCTCTAAAGCCACTAAACGCAGCTCTTGTTCGATTTGCCTTTGCATGGTGTTGAGCTGTACTAGCGCCATATCGGCCAGCTCTCTATCCACAATGATATTGAGGTTGTCGACCCCTACTTTTACTTCGACACTATTGGATGGAATTTGCGCTAAAGACAAAGTCAGCCATTGCAACACCTTCACATCAGGAGTGCGATAACCCAGTGTGGTATTTTCTTGTGAGTACACGCCCAATAAGATCAGCTCAGGCTCGCCCTCACCGCTGTGATCAGGCGATTCGATAAATACGCCAATTTCACGAATGGCGTACTCTAATGGCGCATCAAACTTAGCGGCAATTTTTAGCTCGCTGGTTTCACCATCGCTGTAATCGGTATCAACAATGGCAACACGTTCTTTTTCGCCTTTTAGGGCTGTTTGTGTTTTGCTTGGTGTGTAAGCGGCATCACCAAAGGCCATATGACTAATTTTGCCTTTAAAGCCGCGCTGTGTAGCGCTGAGCAAGGCGTTTAGTCCCGCTTGAGTAAACTGCAAGGTTAATGCAGACATTAAGTCGCTCCTTGTAACGTTAAATGATTAAATTGAATGCGTGTTAGCAGTGCCGCAATACCTTGAGAGATTGCCCCAGGTTCAGGTTCTACCCCTAACCACGCAGCCTGATATTCACAACTCGCAATGGCGCTGTTACCGCCAAGGGCTACGCCCCATGAAGCTTTTGATCTTGGCGGGCTAATGCCTTTAAACTGCGCCTGTTTATCAATCGCAGCAATACCTTGTTTTGTACCTAAACCTGCAGTTAAAAATCCGTTTGCGCTGTTGGGCCTAACGCCCTTAAACTGTGCCTGTTTATCACTTGCACCCACGCCAATTTTTGCGCCCAACACAGCACCAGAAAACAGCGCGCCGTCATCTGGGTGTACGCCGTTAAATGCCCCATCCTTGCGGGCAAGTCCAATCCCTGCACCACTAAACAACCCGGTACCAAATTGCTCTTTCAACGAAATGCCTAATTGCACTTCAACGTGCACTGATGCACGCTTGGCGGTATCTACAATGCGTTTAACCTGCGCTAGCATCGCTTTGGTAAGCAAACCTTGCGCGTTGGTATCGAGGTTTTGATTCACGAGCGCCTGTACCAGCACTGTGCCCCGTTGTGAGCCTTCGCTTTGCCACCACTCTTGAATATCAGTTTCAATGCCTAAACTATCGAGGGCTTTTTTGAGTGCGTACGGGGTAGCCTTATAACGATGTACTTCAAAGGCGTCGCTTATTACTTGGCGTTTGTTTTTCTCGCTCCACGCATCATTCCAGTCATCCACCGAGAGTGACCAAGCCAGCCATGGTAATAACGGCGCTGGGCACTTTTGTGGGTGCCAAATATCGCAAAGTAACTGAGTTTGCTCTGGATAAGTTAACAACTGCGTAAGTGCGTTAAGTAATTTGCTGGCATTACTAGGTAGTAACTTGGGCAAGTTAGCAAAATTATCCATTTACTCCCCCAAAGCCACGTGGGTATTTACTTTTATGCGCTCGCACAGTGCAACCTCATCGGCCGCCACCACAATATCCTCTGATGGGCTGATAATTTGCCCGCTTTCAACCCCCGGCTGATTAAGCGCTGCAAACAGCCCCATTTGATTTATATCTCTACCTAACAAACTTTGTTTTGCTAGATACTGTGCAAGCGCAGCTCTGACCGTTTGCTCAACTGCCGATGCAGCAGGCCCTGGTGCAATATTTATCGACACCTCTAAATCAAAACGCTTTAGCTGTGGGCCAGAGATTGTCACTCTATCGCCTAGCGGGCGTACTTTTGACGCCTCTTTGGCAATGTTGCCATCGATGGTTAATCCAAAGTGTTGATGTAAGGTATTCATCAAATCAGTTGATGGCACCCCATCTTGCTCGTGGCTTAAAATAGTTAGGTGAATATCACAAGGCTCTGGGCTTGTTACATATACATCTTTTACCCGAGAATCAGCAGACAAAGCATGAAATTGATAGGCTTGCTTACTGCCTGCGGTATTTAACCCTTCAAACACCATTTGAATACGCCGACGAAAACGCTCATCCGATTCATCGGCTTGTCTAGCTAAATTGTACCTTGCAGCAATCGCCTCTAAATCATTACCTGTAGCACTTGCTAACATATTGCCCTTGATAGCGTTGTTTAATTTGCTATCGAACAGCGTTTGTTGATATGCCATCATTTCAAGCAATACCGACATAGGCTCTGACTCTAAGCTCAATGCGTCTTTATACTGTGGGTATTGTTCCAGCAGTTTTTGCTTTAGCTGTGATAGCTTTTGTTCAAAATCCAACTCTGTAATGGTGTCAGGTAACGGCACCTTAGACATATCTAATAAATTAAAAACGCGCATATGCACCTCTGACGCCAATAAAAAAGCCCACTTTTAAAAAGTGGGCTTAATTGCTTGGATAATGGAACTGTTAAGGTAAATGCTTATGTTTAAGCATTTAGTTAATCATTCAGTATATGTGTATCTTACTGATTTTTAGCGTTTAAAACAGGTCAATGCTGACCTGAGTTAAAGGCTTAAATTGGTTCATCGTCTTTGTAACCTACCCTGTCATTCTGATTAAAGTCAGAATAACGATGTTAGTTAAGAGTGACGGAATGCTTTGTTCTGCCCAAATAAAAAAGCCTACCAGAGTAGGTAGGCTTAAAATGCAAGTTGGGACATTAAACTGTATGTTAACTCGGTTGAGAAACTCGGTTGAGAAACTCGGTTGAGAAACTCAAGTGAGTTAAGTAATCAGCATATGTGTATCTTACTGATTTTTAGCGTTTAAAACAGGTCAATGCTGACCTGAGTTAAAGATATAAATCTGTTCATAGCCTTTGTGAGCAGAGTCGTTTTGAACCGTGATACCCCAAATAAAAAAGGCCTACCCAAATGGGTAGGCCAAAAACTCAAAGATGGGAATACAACTGTGTATTAACTCGGTTGAGAAACTCGGTTGATAAACTCGGTTGAGAAACTCGGTTGATAAACTCGGTTGAGAAACTCGTTTGATAAACTCGGTTGAAGAATGCAGTTGAGATACTCAGCTGAGTTAATTAATCAGCTTATGTGTATCTTACTGATTTTTAGCGTTTAAAACAGGTCAACTCTGACCTTAAATGAATATTTAAATCACGCTGCTGTCATTTTTACAAAGATCAGAATATAACGTTAAGCTGCGGTTTGCGCCTGCCTTATTACGTAAAAGGTAATACTAGTGGCACGAAAGCGAGGCTGCGCAAACTCTTCATTAAGTAGTGCTTGTGACACTTCAAAACGACCCGACGTAGGAAAGTTAAACGTTGCACTAAACTGGCCATTTTGCACTTCAATAGGAAAGTACACACGGCGACCATCATCGCGTAGCACCGGTACTAAAAATGACTCATCAGCAATATCTAGCAGCCCTGTTAAAGTGACATTCTGTCCTTCAGCCACAGTCACTTTAATCGCATCTAGCGACTCGAAATTGCTTGGAACTTTTAACGCCCCATCAATAGCTTGCAATGTAACCGCTTTAAGTTCTGGCGTGGTTCGTTGCTCAAGTTCTTCTTCACGCGCTTGTTCTTGAGCTTGATATTCCATATACCAAAGCTGCGCTTGTTGTTTAGACTCCCAACGCTCCCCCGTCTCTGGGTGGGTTAGTAAATACGTGCCATGCAAATAGATGGCTTGTTTTGTATCGCTCCAATTAAACATGTGATTCCTCCTTATGCGTAATAAACACGGTAAAGCGCAGTCTCAACGGGACTACTACCGCTGTAATAAAACTTAACCTTTTGAAATACAAGTATTGCTCGATGTATGGGAGAAAACCCAACCATCTGCGGATGAAATTGAGTGTCGTAAGTACTGTGTCCTTGATTATTGTTGTTAGCAGGAGTCACGCTTTCAATTGTTGCTTTAATTGGTAAATCAGTTCCAGGTAGATGAACTCGGCTTTTAAAGCTTCTGGTAAATAATAAATTATCTGTCCTGCCGGCATATGAACTTATCCTGTTGCGAGCTAATTTTTGAGTTGGAACCGGATCCAAAACCTTATAAGTATTATTCCGGTAACTTAAGTCACGTAAGACAGCTGGGCGATACACTTGAAGATAAGCGAGGCTCGCACCATAACCTGTAGAGGAACTCAAGTTAACACTATTCGCTGAGTTTGGTTGAATGACCAAATCATGCAGTGCCACTAAGTTATTTTGTGCAGCCCATTGCGAAAACTCACTTTCACTGGCAAAAGTTTGGTCAAGCTTTTTTTGCCACGCCATACCATCAAACACATGCAATAACTCTGAGTCCACCACATACAACTCCCTTGTTTGCGGTGATTGATATACTTTGAAGTAATCAACATTGTGACTGGATAGCACATTTAGCTCATTTTTCTTGTAAAGCGAGAGTAGCTTCGTGTCATTTTGATAAGTAAATAAATGCGTAAGCTTATCTGTATTGACAAAGAAACCGATATAATTGGCATTATTTGAACTGGATAACGAGGTTGCGCGCTGCGACTGTTTCACTACTCCCTGAGGATCTATTTCTAAAATGACTGCGGGGTTATTTGAGTTGGTTTGCGCCCCGCCATCGTAGTACAAATGGAATGTATCTGTATCATAGTTCACTAAACTAATCGCATTGTATGCACCGTAGTTCTGATTTACGTCCTTTATTAATGCGGCAGTATTATCATAGTAATCAAATACAAAGTGCATTTCGCCAAGTTTACGCTCAGGTTCACTTAACTTCTTCGGTAACCCTTCAAGTTTTCCCTCTACATTGGTCACTAAGCTTGATGTGATCTCATTAAACTTAGTCTCAAGTTCAGGCAACAAACCAAGATTATCACTTTGCTCCAATAATTTTGCTTGTAACTCTTTTACAACGTCACTGGCACTAGTTAGGTGCTCTGTCGCCTCTCCCAAGTGCTCTTGCGCCACAGCCACAATCGCGGCTTCCAAATTCGCACTACTTGATAATTTTTGGATGGCATTGCTAACTAAGGTTTGCTCTTCTGCGCTGAGTTTTTCATTACTGCGCATTTTGTCGACCAAGTGGTCGACCATTTCCTGAATGGCGTTATTAATCGTTGCCATAATGTCCTCTTAAAGTGGGTAGATGGTTTCACCAAGCAGGTGATTGATTTTTTGCTTTCGATGTAGCTCGTGGTGGGCCGCTTGTTGCTGACTTATCAGTACTTTTAGCTCTGCCAGTTTTGCGTCACTACTAAGTGCTTGCTGTGCAAGTGCTAACTGTTGTTGCGTAAGCGCCTCTTGGTGTTGATTGAGGCCCTGTGCATGAGCCTCTACATCGGTATCAATTTGTGTCAGTGCTTGAATTAGCCTTAACACATCTTGTTCAAGCAAATTGCTAGGATGAGGAAGCGGGTAATCACGCTTGGGTGTTTTAATTTCAACGCTCATACTTGCTCCTTAAGTTGAAAATGCGCGTAGGTTTTTCACTCTCGGGCGATGTGCTTCATTGCCGCGTAATACCAATTTCAGTCGTACCCGCTTTAATAAGCTTTCATCTGGTGTATTGGTGCCTTCGCTGAAAGTGTGCTGGTAATCAAATTGCTTCCATCCTCCTTCGCTGACTGAAGACTTACTCAACGCAATGAGGATGGGTTCTGGCTGACTATCATCTAATAAGTACACTTCTATTGCTGCAGCGCCTTCGAGTACCGCATCAAAGCTCACCGTAAATTGACCACCACTATGGCAGCTGATCTCACGAGTGATATAGTCGGCGCTTTGCTCAACCTCACCCAGTGCACATTGGCTGCCTGCAAACAACACCGGGCTTAGCGTGTCGGTGCCCGTTAAATTGGCGCTCACATTGAGGGTTTTACCAATCAGCTTTTGCTTAAGCTGACGTGGCGACCACTCTTGCGCGCGTTCTAAGATGTTGTCACTGCCAGCTACTTTAAAGGTAAAGTCAACATCTGTTTGTGAGCTTGGTCGCTGCACAACCGCCAGTGCCATGAGATCGCTAACGCTTTGTGCGGTAACGCTCCCTAAATCAACACTGTGTGTATGTTGAGTAAACTTGGCGGCTTTTAGTTTAAAGGTTAAGTCTTTGTTTTGATGTGGCGTCCAGGTACTGGCATTGCTTGATGACAACAATACACCTACTTGATAAGGCTGGCTGGTTACCCACCCATGTTGTTGGTCAAACTGACCGAGTTCTGCAATCGCTACCTCATGTTGCGCCCCATCTGTCAACACCACAATGGCGTATTCTTGCCCAGCTTGTAAAAACACCGGGGTAAACTCAAACAAAGTGGCAGCACCTATCAAAATATCATCGCTGGCTACTCGGCTTTGTGCTAACACCGTTTGCGTCGGTATGCCTTGCACTACCTCACGAATCTGTACTTGTACAGACTCATCTCCTTTGTCTGTAAAATACAATTCAACCGCCGCTATAAATCGGCTTTGCTGCAAGGTAAAGGTTTGTGCCAGTGGGTCAAAACGTTGCGTGGTAATGGTTGTTACTTGTGCTAGGGTTTCGGTACGAATTTGACCACTGCCCGTGTAGGTTGCGAACCCTTGTGAACCATGCTCTCCCTTGCCTTGAAACACCACGGTTTTTTCACCCGCGGGGATCGTTTGTGCGGGGATCGTAAATCGACCCGATAGTTCCCCGTTTTCATTTGCTGTGATCATCACGCTTCCTCCGCCACTAATTCAATGCCATCAAACAACACCCTCTCAAGTTGCTCATTTTTACCAAAGCCAGTGATTGTAAAGTGCACAGTTCTTTGACGTAAAAACTCTGCCTGTTGGGTTTGTACTCCCACGCGCTGGGTGTCTACTCGCGTTACAATGCGCTGAACCAAACCACCACCTCGCGTAAAGCGACGCGTAATTGGGCTACTCCAGCGCTGACGAGTCTCTGTCCAGTGATCGACATTCGGTGTTAAAGTCACTTGCGCAGGAACGGGCTCAAATGCCTGATAAGGATTCACCTTCATTGACCCCGTGCGCTTTGGTTGAGTAAGCACATCTTCTAGCGCATAAGGTAATAATTGCGTTTGCTCTGCTTCAAGTGGCTCCACTTTTGGCGTAATTGGTAACGTGAGTTCACCATCAATGATGGCGGCATTTTGATCTCTACCTTGGTCGCGCAAGCCATCGTCTAAAAATGGGTCAACAAATACGCCATATTTACTGGCAGACTCTTGCGAGTTGGCGTCATTGCGCAGGCGTTCAATGGCAAGCAACTGATATAAATCGCGAATTTGGTGCTGCATGTTTTGCAAGTCCAGCATGCTCACCGCTTGAATCGCCACCGACTCAATTCGCGGCGCCGTGCCATCCCATGCTTGATACACATATGCCAAAGGCAGATGCTGCTCTGGGGCGGCTGGCGGCTGTGGATACTCCAGTGCCGATGCGCCTTTTATTCGCTCAACAACGCCTTGTTTGGTCATGACAAATAAATCAATTCGAGGGTTAAACCTCTGATAATCTATTTCTATTTCGTCTGTTAGAATCGTCTCATCAGCACCAATATCCGATGTGTCAATTCTAAAGTGGGTTTGTGTTTGCTCTTTGGCATTAACAACTCGAGCGTAAACATAAGTCACCTGATAGCTACTGCCAGCGGGTGGTCTCTCTTTAGGACCATCAAGCAACCAAACAATATGATTGTCTTCTTGCTTGAAGTCTTGGCCTTCAACGTACTCAGTGTTGTTATACGTGACTTTTTCAATATGCGTCACGCCCGTATTGTGAAAACTCTTATCGCGAAGTTGTCCGGCTTCTCTGCTCAAGTTGCGAGTAGTGCGAATATCAATACTAGCGCGGTCTACCTGTTTTAAAGGCGCAAAGTCAACTTTTGCCCATAACCCTTCTTTGCCCTCAACTGGCGAGAGGCTTGTTTTTTCGGCGCCAATCACTTGCACATCTGGGTTTGCTGGTAGCGTCACTGGCAAAGCCATCGCGTAGTTTAATTCAAACCCCGCAATATGGGCTTTACCCGACTGTAAGCTAAAGTGTTGTTCGCCATTGTCGGTTTTAATGTAATGTAGGCCCAAGCCTGCTACAACGTAGTTACCCCCGTTTGACTCTCTATCGTATCGCGCTAATGCACTTGAAATTGAATCAACCTGCGCAGGGGCTTCTTTGATCTCCAGCACGCCTTGGTTTATTTGGTAGATAGGGTAAAACTCAGTATTAGCAGCTTGCGCCCCTGCTAACAGCCCCCAGCGACCCATTACTTGCAGGCGCGCTGCACCTGCTTCGTTGAAGTTATGATGCACTGTTGGTGAACCTTCACCAGCGGGGTCTCGCAATTCAACATCTTGCTCTTCAGTGATAACGGTACTATCTAAAAAAACGCCAACCACGGTGTCTTTACTAATATCTAGCTCAAGTGTGGCTTCTGGGATTGCTCTGATGGCACCACGAATATATACAGACGCGGCAGCAAGCCTTGCGCGTGCGCCATCATTGTCTTGCTCAACTTTAACGCCGCCACCCGAGACAATATTGCCATCTTTTAGTAAAGCGTCTGCTACACCTTTAACCTGATGGGCCACTTGGTGCTGTACATCATTAAGCTCTCGGCTTTGCAGACCTTTGCCGGCGCGAAACAGGATATGTTCGTACTGTTTGTTGGCATCAAACTTTTGGTAGTAATCAGGATGCTCTGCCCTGATTTGATCATAAATATGTGGTTGCATAATGCTCCCTTAGAAGCTTATTACAAATTCAAAAGATTCACGTACTCCTTGGTCGCGATAAATCGCGGGTCGATGCTCAAGTAGCATCAAAGTGCCTGCTTGCGACACTTCACTAGGGAGTAAATAAGGTTTGCCATTTGGCACATTGGTATTAGGTTTTGTGCCTACCATTAACCCCAGCTCCCGAACGGTTTTAGATAAGCCATCGCTAAAGTCGTAGTTAAATTGGCAATATAGATGCGGGGTTGGATAGTCGACAATTTTATAGCGCCCATTGGGTACTTGTATTTCGCCGTTTGTTTGATCAACTTCGCAATACAGCACGCGGGTTGCCTTGCGATAGCCTAAAATTGAGGTCAGTTGTGTACTAGCACTTTGCTCTGGGGGGAGTTGGTTATCCCACTCGATTGCACCTTGCCCCCACGCCAGATAAATATCTTCTTGCTTAACGGACTGAGCCAGTGCTATGCGCCCTGCACGAGTCAATATGGCCACTGTGTACTCCTTAAAATAATAATAGTTGGCGGATAACGCACACAAAAAAGCCCGCTTCTATGCTGTGCGATTCGTAAACAGGTCATGAGATCCCAAAACAAGTTCAAGATGATCAAAACAAACTTAATGAACGAACCACGTGGCGCAGAAGCAGGCTTAAATCTGCATAAACGATGAATTATTGGCTAACCCACAACTCGGTTTGCTGCACTGAAGCCAACTTACAAGCATTGAACAATTGTGTTTTGCTCACTTGCGCAACCTCGTTGTTTGCCAGCACCCAAGGGGTGTTGTCACCATCTTCCATGACCAACAAAGCGCGCGCCATACGTTGCTGGCTCAGCTCATCCGCGTCAAACTCCATGTCGTCAACTTTTACTGTAAGCTGGGCAAGCTCTTGTTTGCGTGCTTGCTTAAAGCGTTCACGCTTAACTTGTGCGATTTGCGCTTGACTGTGTGCTTGCGTTGCAGGGTAGATATAAGCCACCAAGGCCTCGTCGTCATATTCTGTGCGCGCAGGCTTTTGCTCAGTTGTAAGTGCTAAATCAACCTCAACGTATTCTTTGCGATAACATGCGCGTCGCAGCGACATGTCGATTTGCGGTTGCTCTGGCAGCTCGGGCACTGCGACTTGCTCGTCACTGTCAGCTGCAAGGTTGGCGTTGTGCGCCAGTGCCGCTTGGCGCTGCGCTTCAACTTCGACTACTTCAAGCTCCCATGCTTGATAAGCGGCGACATGGGCTTGTTGCTCTTGCGCAATGGCAAGTTTTAAGGCTTCGTCAACCTGCGCTTGCCCATGGCGTAGAGCAATTTTAGTTAGCACATCGTCATAACTAATACTTGGCAACTCAAGCATTTGCTCTGCACTCTCTGTGCTTGCTTGTTCATTAATCGCTTGAGTATCAGGCACAGTTGAGTCGACCGCTTGCGCAGTCTCGTTAGTAGTTTGTTCCATGGTTAGTCCTTAGTGGCTGGCAATACCCAGCGGAAGTTGAGTGTGATGGCAAAATACTTTCACGGTATTGCCGTTTAGATCTGTTTTGGTATTTTCACCGTTAATGATGGGGATAATTTGGTCATCGCCCCAGTTTAAGTCGTCAGTAAAGAACTTATACGAGTAGTCTGTATTGTTTTGATATCTCAAACCGATATTGTCAATTGACCAGTCCACGTCATTAAACGGCACCGCAGTCGCCGTGCTGAACATTCTTTTTACCAATCGACCTTTGAGTGGTCCATCTGTAATTCGATAAACTCCAAAACCCGTTTTAGGCTCTGTTGAGCTTTCTGATATATCAATAATTGGCTTTTGCTCATATCTCAACTCGCTCCCGTGAAACTGCATATACAGCAGGCCATTTCTTTCAACAATCGTTGGTAATGCTTTTGCACCACCTGATTGATTAAGTGGCTCACGCAACGTAATTGGGCTATGAGATACCTTGTTGCTGTTCCATAAGAAACCACCAGCATGGTTGGGGGCATTAAGCACAGCTAAATCGCGTTGTTGATTACCATCTTGGTTATCTTTGCCAATCACACCGCTTAAGCTACTAATAAATCGGTTTCCCTGCGAAACAAACCTATCGGCTGACGCCCATACACTGCTTACACTCGATTTTATTGCTGTATTAGCCGCAGCAATTGTAAAGTTTGATGGTGATTCATAACTTAACAAGGCAACGATATCAGGGTGCCAACTTCCCGAACTGGTATTTTTTATGTTATCAAAACCAACATCCGAGTTTGTCCAAGTTTCACCTAAATCTCGAGTATAAGTCGCGTTTAGCTTACTATCTGTTATTTTTTTATTAAGTGGATATCCATATGAATTATTAGGTAATTTTGGCAACCACTGGCCTATAACACCATTCGGAAAGGTTGCGGCAATCCGCTCTGGGTGGCCAACAATGTCAGTCCAAGGGAGTGAGTCAAACTCAGCGCTTTGCTCTGAACGATAATAAGAGATCATGATTTTATCGCCTACTTCGATAGCACTTTCATCATCCATATAGACATTAAACACATGGGGTGAAGATGCACTTTGATAAATGCTCACCGCTTTATTTTTTGTTAAGTTCCAACCCGATAGCTTTTCATAAACGCTGCTTGGTCGCGCCCAACCGTTGCTATCAATTTGTACATAACCCAGCGCCGAGCCACCCACCTGATAGACTTCGCTATCAAAGCGCGTCACCATGAGTTTGCCTTTACCGCGCAATGTGCCTGCTACGGCTTTATTTAAGGCATCTTCGCGCAGTTGATTAACATCCAACTTGTTGGCATTTAAGCGTAAATCTTCCACTTGGCCTGCGTAAATAGCATCGTGGAATTTATATTGGTCAGAGCGGCCAGTATAACTTTCTCCTAGGGTTAGGTTGGCCCAACCTGACTCTTGACCCATGTTACCGCCGCCTTGGTTGGCATTTTTATCAAAGCAATCCTGTGTATTGTTAATATCAGTAAGCTCACCGTGAGTCTCATACCAATGATAATAATACCCACCTGATATTCTGCGCTTGCCAGTTCCCATCGGGTTATAAGTTGGGTGATAAGCACCTTGGTTTAAGCGTTGAACTATCGCAACAGGCATAGCCAAAGGTTTAGTCTGTCCATAGCTTAGTGAGCCGATTGTTGTACCTTCCCCTTCAGCAACCCCATTATCTTGTTTAGTGAAAATGGTTTGCGTATGACCTTTCATTACAAACACTTTAGACGTAATGCTCTGTGATGAGCCTTGTGCAAACGTGATACGTCGCCTATCCGCAATTGCCCACTCTGTTGTTATCTCATGAACCGAGGGGCGCAATTCATTCCATTGATCACCGTACCCCTCAATCACCCGCACCCGATATCTCACCTGAATATATGCTTTGGCTTCTGGGTCGTAGTAAATATTATGCTCGGGATTTTTTAAAAACTTAATTCTGTTCGCATCAGAGAGTGTTGACCATTTAACGCCATAGCCTTTGGTGTCAGTGTCCCACAGGCCGAATGCTGAGTAGCTTTGTGCAACTAGGCTGCTGACTAAACTTATGCCTTCATAGTTATTTTGACCATATTGCACATTTCCCAGGGGGTACACTACATCTTTGTCAGCGATTTTTTCATGCCAAGACTCTAAAAATACGAAGTCTTTACGAGAGGTGATCACCTGCTCTGAACTTGACAGCGTTTGCCAACTATGAATGGTAATTTTCTGACCAACTTGCGGCTCTGGCACTCTAAAATACACACCGCCATTTTCAAATGTATGATTTAAAGTGACAGATTGCTTTTTGTTAGCGCTAGCCTGCAAGAACTTTAATAATGGCGCTGCGCCATCAATTCCCATTGCATCACGAAATTCAATATTTGTATCAATGCTACTACTAAAAACAACTTGCAGAGCATGAGCGCCTGAATTGTTCTTATTAACATAGAAAAGCCCTCCAGCATCCGTTTGCTGAAAAGTTAATTCTCCAAGTTCTTTATTGTAGTCACCTGTCGCTAATCCATTTGGTGTTTTATGCCTACATTCATTAAAAGCCTCAGCCGCACTGGTATGCTGAGTTACCTTGCCAGTGACTGAGTCATAGGTTTTAGTGCCATCGGGAGCTGGTGGAAAATAAACATTATTATCTAAATCGTTGGCTGCCTTAATGAACCCTAAACTATGCTGCACGCCGTCCACCAAAACCGTTGGTGTAAGCGTTTTAGAATTCCCTACAGGCGTATTAGTTGCAGGCCCGAGTACCAATCTGCCTTGATTCAACTCACCAAACGCATGCATTCCTTCATTGATTGCATATTTAGCTGAAGTGTAACTTTTCCCCCACTGAACAAACCCTGAGCCCGCATATTGCTGCTTACGTATTTGGCGCAGCGCATCAAACTGAGCTTTGGTCATCGCCTCTGGGTGTGGGTTGATTTTTTGCGTTTCATTAATCAGGCTTGGCAAGGTATCGACTTGATAGCTCTGCCCTTGAAAGTCTTTTAAGGTGACTTTACCGGTTTTGGTTTGCCAGTCGTTAATGGCTTGGTGATTACTTTTAATCAGCTCATGTGTTTGGTTAATATCGACCTTTACTTGGTCGATTTCATTAATACTCTCAACAACATCATTGGCCAGTTTTAAACTGGCACTGGTTTGCTCAGCGGCAGCTTGCTGCAACTGAGCCAGTTTTGCTTCTATTGTCATTTTCCTTTCCTTTACATAGCCTTAGCTTTGCTAAAGACTATGTATCCAACGAATCAATATGAATACCAAAACTTGGCTTCCAACAGACCAAGCTTGGCAAATGGGCTAAGCACGAGCGTGCTTAACATAAGCAGGTAAGCAAGTTGCTAATCACTTTGCCTACCATACCCATACTGTAACGAGATTAAGGGCAAAATATCGGTCAACTTTGCCCTATAAGCAGATAGATCACTCCATAAGCTGCTCACTCGTTATGAGATCCATTGTTTTAGAAAGAAATTGTTTTTTACTTACAAAGTCACCTTAGTAACTCGCAATCCCCAGAGGCAGCTGGGTGTGATGACAAAACACTTTCACCGTGTTGCCGTTGAGGTCGGTTTTAACATCTTCACCATTGACGATAGGAATCGTTTGGTCGTCACCCCAAGAGCTTATGCCCCAAGGAGCATCAACAAAGAAAATATTATTGGCAATGGTTCTATACGAATAACCATTTTCTGTATGTGCCCAATTCAATGAACTAAACGGCTCATTACCAGGCTTTACACAACGTAAAAACTTACCAGCCAATGCCCCGCCCACTTCAGGGTGCACCCAATAAAATCGACCATCAACAAAGTCATCATTCACATTAGCAGAGTTGATAACGATAAACTCTGTATTATCCCACTTCAGCTCCGCGCCGTGAAATTGTAAATACAGTAGACCGCCTTTTTCAACAATTGTTGGAAGCGCTTTTGCACCACAAGACTGATTAATCGGCTCACGCAATGTAATTGGGCTATGAGATACCTTGTTGCTGTTCCATAAGAAACCACCAGCATGTTTGGGGGCATTAAGCACAGCTAAATCGCGTTGTTGATTACCGTCTTGGCTATCTTTACCAATCAAACCACTTAGGCTACTGATAAGCCGGTTGCCTTGCGTAACAAACCTATCGGCAGATGCAAACACACTGCCCACACTCGACTTTACAACCATATTATTGGCAGGCAACGTGAAATCTGCCAACGCTTCGTAGCTCAGCAATTGCACTCGCGTCTCTTCTGCTGAAGAGGTGTAGGCATTTTTTATGGCATCAATGCTTAAAGTACCCGCACTCCAGTTTTCACCATAATCTGTCGTAAGTGCCCAGGTTAAAGCACGATTCGCTTTTTTGTTCAACTCATACGCTTTGCTAGTACCATCTGGCAACTGAGGGATCCATTGACCTAGCACACCATCAGGGAAAGTGGCTGCAATGCGCTCTGGGTGGCCGATAATATCTACCCATGGAAGTGAGTCGAATTCACTCGTCATTTGCTCGCCGTTTATTAGATAAATATCATCCCCAACCTGCCAGTCTAGTAAAGTACTTGGCCCGATATCCTGAAAACGGTTTCCTGATAGTGAAACCGGCACATCTGAGGTATAAATATTGCCACTGGGTTCAACATATGTTGGATAAAGTATACTGCCTCGAGTACTGTTATATAAGTAACTAAATGGCCTATTTTGCGGTTCAATTTCATAACCATTTTGTGTATCGACAGTTCCAAACAAGTTTACGTAGTACTTACCTGCATATGCACTGGCTATTGCTAGTTTTTTTGCTTTTACAGTGGTGAATATTGTTTTTCCTTTCCCGCGCAATGTGCCAGCCACCGCTTTGCGCATTGCATCTTCACGTAGCTGATTTACATCGAGTTTATTGGCGTTTAAACGCAAGTCTTCAACTTGACCTGCGTAGATGGCGTCGTAAAAACGGTATTGGTCGCGACGGCCGTTTTGTGAGTCAGGGTCGCCAAGCTTTCCGCCATATGGCTTAACTTGCGTAAACGCATCAAGCTGGCAAAATAGCTTTTTAGAATTTGAGCCATACCAAAGGTTTTGCCCTGCTTCATTTTCAGTAAGTACACATTTAGTGCCAAGAGGGTTATAAGTTGGATGATAAGCCCCTTGATTTAAACGTTGCACAAGGGCAATTGGTATTGCAAAACATTTGCTATCATGACCCAACAATTTTCTTGACCCAAACCCTTCAAAATCTCCTTTGGTTTTTATTGTCCGCTGGACGTTGTTAAGTGGGTTAAAGTACCCATACCCCAAGCTTTCGCTGTAATAATCAACAGCTGTAATATTTTTTCCTCTGGCATTAAAATAGGGGGTATTACTGCTAATACTCGGGCGCCACGAAGTGGCTACATGTCCAGGATATGTATAGTCAAATTCATCCCCCAAACCTTCAACCACCCTCACCCGATACCGCACTTGAATATACGCTTTGGCCTCAGGGTCGTAGTAGATATTATGCTCGGGATTTTTTAAAAACTTAATTCTGTTCGCATCAGAGAGCGTTGACCATTTAACGCCATAGCCTTTGGTGTCTTGGTCCCACTCGCCGAATGCAGAATACCCTTGTGCAACTAAGTTATTCGCAAGGGCTATGCCCTCGTGAGAGCTTGCACCATATTGCACATTGCCTAGCGGGTACACCACATCTTTATCAGCAATTTTTTCATGCCAAGACTCTAAAAACACTAAGTCTTTGCGAGAGGTGATCACTTGCTCTGAACTTGGCAGTGTTTGCCAGCTATAAATGGTAATTTTCTGACCAACTTGCGGCTCTGGCACACGAAAATAAACGCCAGATTTTGTAAAAGTATGCGTAAAAACCACCTTTTGTTTTGTATTTGCACTGATTGACAACTGTTTTATTAACGGATCTGTGCCACTTGTTCCTCCTGCATCTCGGAGCTCAATGGTTGTATCGATACTGCTGGTAAAAACAATGGAGACCTTATGAGCACCGGCACTTGTTTTATTGATTAAGTAAATACCACCAGGCCCAGTGTCATTACAGTTAAATTCTCCAAGTTCTTTGTTATAAACGCCCGAGTAAACACCATTTGGTGTTTTATGCTTACATTCATTGAACGCTTCGACCGTACTCGTATGTTGCGTGACTTTACCCGTTGCTGAATCGTAGGTTTTGGTTCCATCGGGTGCAGAAGGGAATTTACAGCTTACAATACCGTATGGATAATCGACCGACTGAAGCTCATGGGATACGCCATCAACCACCACTTTTGGAAATGGGCTAGATGACTTATCTTGACCAACCCAGCCACTTGCTTTGCCTGAACGTCCCAAATTCAGTTTATTTTGATATGTCCACATACCATTATTGACTGCATTATTAGTCGAATCACCGTAACCCCACTGAACAAACCCTGAGCCCGCATATTGTTGCTTGCGCATTTGGCGCAGGGCGTCAAATTGGGCTTTGGTCATCACCTCAGGATGAGGGTTAATTTTTTGCGTTTCGTTTATAAGCGTTGCAAGGGTATCAACTTGGTACTCTGTGTCGTTTAAGTCTTTAAAAGTGACCTTACCAGCTTTGGTTTGCCAGTCGCGGGCAGCTTGATGATTTTGCTTAGCAAGTTGGTGTACTTTGTCTATCTCTTGCCAGCTGTCTTCAATAGCGGTTTTTAGGTTTGAGACCTCATTGGTTTGCTCGGTGACAATGGCATTAATTTTGGTTAGTTTTGAATCTATACTCATTGTGGTTCCTTACCATCCGGCGTTTCTTAACCGTTTGTTCAGTAGAAAGTTTTGGTGAATTTGTTTGGTCAAGTTTTTACTTTGTAAGACGTGTGCGTAGGTCATGGTGAGCAGCTCATCGGTTAAAAACACATTGGCATTATTCACCCCAACTGTACAAGTAATGTTGTCATTGGGCAGTGCAGATACGCTGAGGTTAAATACCTCAAGCCACGCGGCATCGGCTGATTTATAGTTCAACTGCTTATTGGGTACACTGTACACAGCCACCAACGTGTCGTTAGACCAAATACCTATTTCTTTAACTGGGTATTCTTGTGGGCCATCAAATAAGGCGCTAAAGCGCAGCTGTTTGCCAAACTCATCGTCGTCGATGATTTCAGCGCCACCAATAGGCACTATTTGTAGTTGGTTACGAAGTGTGGTTTGTGTATTGCTGGGAGCATAGGCTTGATCTCCCACCGACACATGGGTGATCGCCATACTAATGCCCTGCTGCGAGGCACTAAGCAGTTTGCTCAGGCCTTGCTCAGTCCACACAATAGGCGTAAATGTGCTTGGGTCGCTCATGTTGGTTTCCAATTGATATTACAACGTGAAGTTAAAAACAAAATATGAAGGCGCAAACGCGCCAAGGTAGATGGCAGCTTGTTGCGCTATTGGTTTGGTGGCGTTGCGGTTAGGTTTAATACGCCGTAGTTCATTCGCCCGGTGCTTGCACCCGAGAAGCTTAAAGGTGCCACATTGGTGATACGTTTGTAGTTAATTTGTACACTACAAAGTTGCTGCGATTGCCAATTAGCGTTTTGCCAACGGTCATGCCATGGCCCTAACCACACCCGTTGTGCAAGGGTGCGTTGTTGGCTAAATAAACGGCTACGCACAATAGTGTTAGGCAGATGTGACGGCTGTTCTGTGCTTAAGCAATAGCGCCCAGACTCGTAAACATCTAAATGCTCACTGGTTTGACTGCGCCTGCGCTGGTGAGCAAAGCTAATTTGCTCAACGCTTGCATCAACAAAGTGCTTTTGTGTGCGGCCAAAACTGGCCTTAACTAAACCTTTGCCTTGATGCTTAAACATCACACCAGAGTAATCACTGAGCACATGACCAAACCCACAGCCTTGGCTTGATAGCGTTTGCTTGCGAATGTCATAGCCATGATATACGCGAGTCAGTTCGCTGCTCACCGGTGCCGATAGCTGTGCCAGATTAACCACCTTGGTTAAGCGCTCGTCACCGGGCACAGTGCCTGCATCAATTTGATAGGTATAATAATGCTGTCCCGGTGGGGTGTTTTCTATCTGTGCATCGTTTAGCTCAAGCCAACCAAGTGCCGTGGTTAAACTTTTTGGCGTGCCTCGAATACGTTGCCATGCCAGCCCGTCTTTAAGAGTTTTGCGCACATCTTGGCTGTAGGGCAAAATGCTTTCTAACCCATACTCCCACACTAGCCACATAAGTTGCGCATCGTGCGGATTGGCTTTCATATTGGTTAGGTTAGCAATTGCACCATCAAACAGGGTTGTTTGATCTTGGCTTTGCAAGCCTTTGAGCTGCAGCGGGCTATGATTAGGGGGTAAAAGTTGTTGCATTGTTACCTCACGCAAAGTGTGAGTTTAATATTGCCCGGAACGGCACATTGCTCTGGACTGATGTTAATTAACCCATTGGGCTTTTTAATTTCAACCTGACTCACCCCGCTTTTATGCAATTGCGCGCTTATCCAACTCGGTGCTAAGTCCCAATCTAGTTTTGCCTCATTGCGCCACGCGTTGCGCAGCAGCGATTCTAGCTCATTAAACACATCACTAGAGGTATTGGGTTGTAAATATATATCCGCTTCAATATCAACTACTTTCATATCGGCGGGTTGCACAGTGACCGAATCGGTGAGCATTTTAACGCCATCGTTCAATACTTTGTCTTTAACACGTTCCAGCGTGGTTTTACTTGGTGGTGCATCTGCTGGTTGAGGTTCGCGCTCAATGCCTAAGGTATGGCTATCCAAAGCGTCTTTTGCCAGCACGGTTACAATCACACTACCGCGGATCACTTCTCCGTCTCGTATATTGGTTACCGATACATCGGCAATCTCGTTAGGCGCGGCGTTAATGGCATGATTGCGATAGTGCTCGGCACTGCCTGCGGTGCTTGATGCAATGGTATTGTTACGAATACGTTGACGATAATCGTCATCTTGCTCATCGGCCACTCGCTCAACGCCATAAAAGGCACCAAGGTGCTCTAAATCAGCGCCTTTGGCAAAGGCCAATAAATTTGACTGCGCCGCTTGGTTAATACGCTGGCGCAGTAATAGTTCTTGATAGCTTTCTACCTGAAGCCACACGCTAAGGGGATCACTCTCAAGTTCAAGCGCTTGCGCATACTGCGGCGCAAGCTCCACAAAACGCGCCTTGCGCGCTTCATAAATGGCTTCAAATGAGAGTGATTCGATAATGTTGGGTTCAGGGAGTTTGCTTAAATCGATATAACTGGTCATCGATTTGACTCCTTGAGTTGTGGCATTAGTAAATGCCCGAGTTAACACTGAAAATGAGCGTTATGCCGATCGTTTAGGAGATCTTGACCTTCGTTAGGGTGACGAAAGACGAATGTTTAGCTAATACCGTTTTTTAGTAGCCACATAGTTGAGCCTATTTCATCATTCTGAACTAGTACCAAAAACCACTTAAACGAGCAGCGTTAAACGATTAGAAGCGGTTTGCTTAACTAATGTTTTGATTTGGCACGTAGGCGTCAAATTCCATTGGTTCAAAGCTCAGCCTAAACGGTGCGTCAATGCGCTCAAGGCCCGCGTTTAACCGCTCTGCGGTAATAAAGTAATTACCACTTTGCTCAAAGTTGCCAATCATACTCAGCGCACCATTTTCAACCTTGGCCACAAAGCGAATATCATCCACCGGCTGCGTGGCGTTGATCACCCGCTCCACCATGATCATGATTTGCGTATCTTCAAGGCCCTCAGCGTTTGCGGTCAGCGTGAAAGATTCCAGCTTAGGCACCCACCAGATCTTGCCAACAAGGTGGGCGTGGGGGCTGGTGATATTGACATTCTGCAAGCTAATAACTGGGTATGATGGTACTGGCTCTTCGTCAATAATCGGCTGGCTAAATGTTTGACTTTGTTCATTGTACACGTCACCAAGTTGGGCGTTATCACTAAGAATATAATGTTCAACATCCAGTTCTTCATCAAATTGATACAAGCCAATTACAACATTATTTTCATCTAAATGGGCGTAGTTATACATATTCGATTACCTCCCAAGAAACTGCAACATAACGGTGTTCTATCGGTCTGGCCGAACTACCGTTATACATTTCTACTAGATTTCTGACAAAAACAGTCTTGCTATCTTTCAAAACACAATAAATGCTTCCCGCCCACCCACCTGTACTCCCGCTGGGACTATTATCCGTACATTGATAGAAAGCGGATGTAGCCATGTTTACAACTGTCTTATCTGGGTTTACTTCTGGAATCGTAATATCTTTTCCTGAACCTTCCCATCCATGATACGTGCCTCTTATTACCCTTTTCACCCCGCCACCAGCAAGACTACTTACTTGTGTACTCATTATTGCATCTCCCAATGTTTGTCTGAATTTAGAATAAATGTAAGCGTGCAATGTATATCAAATTGCACACTGGTATCCGTTAATAAGGTGGTGCCACGCATCATGGCGATGTGCTCGCTGTTACTACCTTCAACCTCAATGGTTGGTGTGGCGGCCAAGGCTTTGGATACCACCACAGTGGTGCCTTCGCCTAAGCCTGTCACGGCGGGTAGCTTAAACGTGTTACTCGCGGTTAAGTGGTTTTTGCTGTTGGCTGCGAGTGCACCTTCGGTTTTTACAATGCGGCGTTCGCTATATTGGCTGATATTGCCGGTGTGTAGCACAGAGTTACCATCTACAAACAAGCCTGTGCCGTTGTTTGAGCTTAACGAGCGTTTGTTTCTCTGTGTTGTGTGGGTGTGAACAACCATATAGTCATTCGTGCTGTAATTCCCAATACTTACCGCGTCTTGTGTGTGTGATTGAATGATGCAAAGAAGCGATAGAGGGTTTCCGCTTAGCGTTTTAGCTTGAACGATATATTTTTCATGCTCATTGCTGCGAATACACAATTGAATAGGCGTATATCCGCCGCACATGGCATCCACAAAAATTCCTTTGTGGTGATCAACTAATAAATCGGCTTTTACATTAACAACCGTGCTATCCGTGGTGCCTTTTAATTGTAATGTAATGCTGGATGCTAGGTTTGAACCATTGATTTGAGCTATTGTGGTAAATTCATTCTTACTGACTGTCGGCGTGACTCCCCAGTGTTGCTCTACAGCGCCTATATCTGTGGCGGTTGGCTTATGTCCTTGGTGGTAAACTTTTTTGTTGTAATCTGGGCCAGCATAAAGCTCACCTTTTACGTTTACTCGCTTGTCAAAATAAAATTGGCTACGGTCTGTTTGGAAATGACAAAAATCAGCGTTCATCGGGCCAATATCAACATACCCACTATATGTTGATACTCGCAACGCATTGAGCGTGCCTTTACTCAATTTAGTGTTGCCACTACCTAAATGTATATCACCCCTAAAGTTCACCCACGTATTTCCATAATGCATCTGCATTGCCCAGTTATCAGGAATATTATCTGCTCCAACAGCTCCCATGCCAATATATGAATAGCCATTCCCAATATAGCTGAGGTGCAGTGACGCTGTGTCTTCTCTACCACTTTCACCCAATGAGATACCTGCAGCCTGTTCAACCTCATTTCTGGCACCGTGTTGATTGCTATGCAGCGTTAACCATGGATTATTTTTGGTGATGTTAATATCGGCACCAAAATCAAAGCTTGCGCCATTGGTGTATTTGAGTGCAGCAATGCTATTACTAGTATCCCAAATGCCTGTATAGCCGTTGACAGTATTTGGCGTCCAAATATAGCAATCAGGGCCTGACATTTTTAAGTCGCCGTTGATGGCGACATCACCCGTAAACTGCCAATTACCTTTACCCTCGACACTATTCCAATCGCTACCATTGTCACCATAGTTAATTACCAACTTCTCAGGCAAACCTACCAGCGCTCGTTTTGAGTTAATTAATAAGTCTCTATCACCATTCGTATCAATATTCGAAGTTTCAAACTTAGCCAGCTTATCGCTTTTAGGGTGATATTTAGTCGCAAGCGGTGTATTGCCCTCTTTAAATGACGCGGCTTTTACTTCTGCTCTAAACTCCCAATCATTATTGGAATAAATGTTTCTTGCAGTCCATTGGGTATCGCCATTATTACGTCTAAACAAGGTAAAGTAATCAGCGCCACTGCCGCTGGTTACTGGGTTATTATCACCATTGTATTCAATACCGCCACCGTGTTTAGGGCTTTGACCCACATAAACAATGCCTGTCGTCTGACTGTCACTTTCCGCACACACATTTAACACCGCAGCACCATTATCATTAGCACGAATATTCACGGTGGTATTATCGCCGTTATCGAAGGTAGCGCCGGATGCTTTTACATCTCCCTTAATTCTTAACCCTGATGCTTTGAGCGACATCCAATCGGTCGTTCGGTGTATCCACTTAAAGAACTCATTGCCGTTGTCGGAGGTTTTAAAGTACAGATAGCTATTGGTGTCGTTATCAGAGATATTTTGAAAACCAATGGCCGCACCATCGGTGTTTTCATGCCAGATTAACTCCTGATTAGTCAGGTTTATGCTTTCGCCTTTTGCAACCGCCCCTATCTCACTCGGCGTGGGTTTATGTCCTTCGTGGTAAACACGGTCTCCATAGTTTTCACCAGCATAAATTTCTCCATCAACCCTCACATCTTTATTGAACCAGTGATGTGGCATGTTAGTTTCATAGTGGCAATGAAGAGGATTTTGCGCACCGAGCTTTAAGTAACCTCGTGAATTTGAGAACTCTAACGCTTTGTCACCATAAGCTCCTGATACCGCCTTTAGATTTACATCTTTAATTTTAATTTGATCGGTGAAGGTCCACTTTCCTCTGCCTTCAACATTATCCCAGTCGGCTGTTGTCGTGCCATAGTTAATCACAAGCTTATCGTTTAAACCGACAAGTGCACGCTTATGGTGAATTTTTAAATCTTGCCCAGCCAATTTAAAATTGGAATTTTCAAACTCAGCGAGCTTATCGCTTTTAGCGTGGTACTTGTTAGCAAGCGGTGTATTGCCCTCTTTGAACGACGCGGCTTTTACTTCTGCTCTAAACTCCCAATCATTATTGGAATAAATGTTTCTTGCAGTCCATTGGGTATCGCCATTATTACGTCTAAACAAGGTAAAGTAATCAGCGCCACTGCCGCTGGTTACTGGGTTATTATCACCATTGTATTCAATACCGCCACCGTGTTTAGGGCTTTGACCCACATAAACAATGCCTGTTGTTTGCGAGTCTGTCGCAGCACATACATTGAGTATTGCTGCGTGGTTATTGGTTGACCGAATGTTGACCGTGGTCGTTGCATCACCATTATCAAACGTCGCATTCTTTGCCTTAACATTGTCGAACGTTGCTTGTTTAGCTTGTAGGTTGCTACTAACCGTCAAGCCTGTCGGTTTAAGTGACATCCACTCAACTTCAGTGTTTGAGCCATGTACTTGATGTATCCATTTGAAATACTCATTGTGGTTATCTGCCGTTTTAAAATACAAATAGCTGTCTGGATCAGTATCTGCAATGTTTTTAAAACCGATTGACGCGCCATCACTATTTTGACTCCAAAGAATTCGTTGGTCGGTTAAATCAATACTCTCACCCTTTGCTACGGCACCTATTTCGCTGGGAGTGGGCTTATGGCCTTCGTGATAAATCTCGTGGTTGTTCCACTTAAGTGGGTTATCCAGTTGAATATCGTCAAAGCTTAGGGTATCGGCAACTTCTTGAATAAGCGCCGTGTTATTTTGCGTTTCAAAGTAATCTAGGCCAAAGGGGTCAAAGGTGCCCACGCCATCAAAGGTGACATTGCCATGCTCGGCATGGTCGTAAAAAAAGTGCACACCAGCGTACTTAATACCGTTATATTCAAAGGTACAAAGCTTAATAGCGTCGCTCGTGCCTTTAGTCAGAAGATGACCTCGGGCATTGGTTTGGTTGTAAATTTTTGCCAAAGTGACTTCTGCGCTAATTTCCTTGTGTACACCATTTTGACGATGAAATACCAAACGGCCAGACGAGTACGAATTAGCACTAATATCTGTATTAGTTAGCTCACACAGCGCTATCACACTTTTACGATGGTGAATTTGTTGCACTTGCCCTGTTAAGTCCACGCCGATGTTTTTTGCGTGGGTGCGCTTTTCAAGGGGCATGATGGCGGTGGTTGCAATTTGTTCGCTCACCCACTCTTTGGTTGAATAGATCATCGACGGGTCGATTTTTTCACTGACCACTTGCGCATCTATCACATCAATCACCGCTTTAATGCCTAGCTCTGCAGCGGCGTTATCGGCGGCGGCAGGTTTGTAGGTTTCTGGGTATTTGATGATGGCAAAGGCTTTGCCGTCGTCGGTGTAAAATGCCGCTTCGCGCACGTAAAAACCGCCTTCGCTGGCGGGTACTACACCCACCACTTCCACCAGCGATTGCTCGCTCAATTGCTTAAGTGAGTTAACATGGCTGCGATACGCTGGTTGGCGTAAATCGCTGTCGGTTGCTGAAATATGCCCGTCGCCCACGGCAAAGTCGGTAAGTTTAATGGTTTGATTGTTTGCAATGGCAGCCAGTACTTTTTCACGGCCCGCTGCGGTGAGCTTGGTCCAATATTGAGAATTTGACATAGTGATACTTTTAAAATTAAGAAATTGGAAAAATCGTGGTCATGGATGAGCCGCAAAACACGCCCGTGGTGGCAACCCCTAAGTTGCCTTGCAAGTGCATTTGCATGGTGTAGTCGACCGATTTGCGTTTTACGCTGTCTATGCGCCTGCGAGTTTCTTGAATGAGCGGCAGATCAATCCCTTGGTTTGATACATACACGTCAACATGAAACGTGCCCGCGTCGCGCATGGGTGAATGCTCAAACCATTCGCTAATTTCTGCGCCCAGATTAAACGGCTGCAAAGCTTTGGTAATGGCGTAGCGCGTACCAAGGTGGCGGTGTTGATCTAAACTATTGGCCACTACTTGGCGTTTTAGCTCAACGGGCCATTGTTCGTCCCATTCTTCAACGCCTTGGCTCCACGCCAACCAAGGTAAAAATGCCTCGGGGCACGTACTTGGCTCCCACAAGATGGGCAACACATCAACCCCTTGATTGATGGGCGCAAGCAATTGTGCAGTTTGTTGCTGAAGCTGGGCTTGCAATGGGCTACCTTGATGAAGCGCACTCATATCAGCACCTCGAAGGTCAGCGCATCAAGGCCGTTTTTGCACCAAGCTACTTCGTCGTCGGCCACCACAATGTTTTGTGCTGGCGAGGTGAGTTCTACTTCTTCTACCCCCGCTTGGTGCAGCACGGCAAACAACGCTGAGCGCTTGATAGGCTTGCCCAAACTGCTACGCTCGGCAATAAACTCGGCGGTTTTTTCTAGCACTTGCTGTTTTACCTGCGCGTGGCCGGGGCCAAGCTCTAACTTAACATGGGCTTGTAAGTTAAATTCTTTGACCTTGGCGGCCACAATTTGTACGCGGTCGCCAATGGGGCGAATTTTTTGCGCCTCTAAAATATCCGATACCGAGTCTTGATCACCCTTTTTTAAGCCAAAGGTGTATTCAAGCTTGTTCATAAGCTCGGTGGATGGCTGACCATTTTGCGTCTCGTTACTTAAAATGGTGATCACAATATGGCACGGCGATGGGCTTGCCACATGCACGTCTTTTACCCGCTCATCGGTGCTGAGCGTATGGTAACGGTAGCTTTTTTCGGTGCCTGCCGTATTTAGGCTGTTAAACGCCAGTTGCACGCGCTCGCGCAGGCGGGTGTCGCTTTCATTTTGCTGGCGTGCAACCGCGTATTTGCTGGCTATTTGGTCTAAATCTGCCCCTGTTGCGCTGCTGAGCATGGTTGATTTAGCCGCATCGTTCACCCGTGCACGCAGTAACATGGCTTGATACGCATAGGTGTTGAGCAGTTGTGTAAGTGGCTCAGATTCAAGCCCCAAGGTTTGCTCAAGCGCTGGATTTTGCGCTAATAAATTGTTTTTTAACTCTTGAAGCAGTTGCTCGTAGTCTAACTGTTCTAACACATTCGGCGGCGGCAACTTTGATAAATCAATTAGTTGAGATTTTGACATGGCTTGTTAAGTCCTTTTATTCACCGTGGTAAAAATAAATGGCAACGTTGTTAGGCTGTAAAACTTGCCCATTTTGAATGGTGTTGTTGGCAAGGTTTAAGTTCATTGCCTTGGTGGTATCTAACCAATTTTCGCCTTGTAAATACGCACAAAAATCAGGCCCGTCGGGCTGAGCTTGTCGAGTGAGTTTAAAGGCGGTATCGCTGCCATCAGGTACATGATTAAGGTTGTATCGGCCCATCACCCCTTTGGGAAAGGTTTGCGCAAACTGGTTGGGCGTGGCTATCACATCCATCTGCGGCATGGCGGTAAACTCTTCCCCCTCACCGATGGTGGCAATCATAATATGTGCGGTTACTTGGCTGTGCTCGCTGATGGAATTACCCAAACTAAACCAGTTTTCATCACCTGTGTTGGGGTTTACCAAGGCTAAATCTTCGCCATTTATTACCTTGCATTGGTCCACTTGCAGCCATTCACCTAAGCGATGACCACCCGCAAAACTGCCCAAATTGGTATTACCAAATGAGGTAAATTTAATCAAAACAGGTTGAATAAGACCTTGCACACCCGCATTGGCAAAATACTGCTCACGGCCATATACTGACAAGCTTTGAGTAAGTGGATTGTTGGCAGGCTCGGCTGCAATGCTATCAATAAAAATAGTACTGGTAGATGCTCGGCACACATCAGCATGCACCAAGGTAAATGGGTTGCTCATTGTAAATCCTTTTGGGTATTGGCAAAAAAACACACAAAGATCGACATAAAAAATGGGCATAGAGTTAAACCCTATGCCCACCTCGTTACGGGAAAGACCACTGTTTCAATTTAGCGAAATAGTAGCAATTAATAGGAAAAGAAAACGGTCAAGTTTGACCGATTTAAAAAGAAGTGAAGCAGTCATTTTGTGACTGCCTGATTGGAGTATTATAGAAGCTTTTTAATAGAGGCCAGCTGCTTTTAAGCAACCCATAACTGTGATTGCTTTTGCAATGCAAGCTGACAAGCTTGGGTTAATTGTGCTTTGCTCACTTCAACCACCTCATTGTTAGCCATCACCCATTGCTGCTTATCTGTATCAGACATTATTAAGATAGCTCGAACCATACGCTGTTGGCTTAGCTCGTCACCATCAAACTCAAGGCCATCTACGCTCACCGTGATTGCTGCCACATTTGCAGTACGTTGTGCTTTAAAACGTTCTCGTTTAACTGAAGCGATATATTCAACGCTTTGGGCGATGGTTTTGGGGTGATGATAGGCAATCAGTGCCTCATCGTCATAAACAATATGCGCATCTTGTGCTTCGGTTGTGAGTTCTAAATCAACCTCTACGTTTTTGACTTCATAACATGCGCGGCGTTTTGCCATATCAATCACAGGCTCTGGCGGTAACTCTGGCACATCAATCTGATCGTCAGGGTTTGCAGCGTTGTGCGCTTGGGCCTGTTCAATCTGCGCTTGAATATCAGCCAATGATGCTTGCCACTGTTCGTGTGCTTGCGCGTGTTCTACCTCTTCTTGCTCAATCGCCAGCTTAAGTGCTACTTTGATTTGCTCGCTTGGATGTCGAAGCATTTGTTTAGTGGCAACGTCAGCGTAAGTAACTGTAGGTGTTTGTAGTTCAATTGAGTCGATTGTTTGTTCAGTCATGATTCGGCCTTAGTTGTTATATGCGATACCAATTGGGAATTGGGTGTGATGGCAAAATACTTTTACCGTGTTGCCGTTAAGGTCGGTTTTAACGTCTTCGCCATCAACAATTTGGATGGTTTGGTCATCACCCCAAGATCCTTTAAAGTTTACAGGTGCAAATACAACATTCCCCGAAGCAATACCCACAACTTCACCATTGTCATTAACGTAAGCTACATCCTCGATAATGCCTGTTAGCGTTGCTAACGCTTGCACCACGATCCCTTTAAAAGCACCTAATGAAAAGCGATATACCTGTCCTTTAGTGAAACTTTGCGAAACGCTTGAGTTTGCTAACTGCACGTCATGGAGTTGATATTGCATTTGCGCACCATTAAATTGCATGTACAGCAAACCATTACTTTGTGTAATGCTATAAAGTGTTTTTACCGCAGGAGAATTATCATTTGGCGCATCAAGAGAGATTGCTGGGTGTAATGGCTCATCACCTGCTCTTGCAGACCAGCTCAGTGTTTGATGTGGACTATAATATGTGTGCTTACTTAGAGGTAAAAACTCTTGGAAAAGCGCACTGTCCATTCTTTTCCCTATATTCTGCGTAAGACTAAACTGCAGTTTATTTCCATACTCTTTCCTATGTGCTTGAGTCGCATAAACACTCCCTAAATCACCTAATACACGCTTACTCGCTTGAGCTTGGGTGAACACACTTGCTGACTCATAACTAATTAGTGCAACTGTCGTTTGTGCAATATTAGTGTTTAAAGAGCTTGCGATTAGATTGAAATTCCAGTCGTTGCCATTTCTAACTTCCCACCCTGATTCACCGTTATCATTTGTAAAAGTAATGGCCATATTTAAACCATTATTTGTTATCGCTTTTCTATTTAGTTCATAGTTTTGCTGGCCATCAGGAATTTGAGGCAACCATTGTCCAACAACACCACTGGGGAAAGTAGCAGCAATGTTTTCTGGGGAACCGATGATATCGACCCAAGGGAGAGAGTCGAATTCACTCGTCATTTGCTCGCCTTTTATTAGATAAACATCATCTCCAACCTGCCAGTCTAGTAAAGTGGT
The DNA here is from genome assembly GCF_009176705.1 of Pseudoalteromonas sp. A25. Taxonomy (NCBI): domain Bacteria; kingdom Pseudomonadati; phylum Pseudomonadota; class Gammaproteobacteria; order Alteromonadales; family Pseudoalteromonadaceae; genus Pseudoalteromonas; species Pseudoalteromonas sp. A25. Next base: position 2,330,282 of record NZ_AP021846.1, read on the forward strand.
TGAACCGACATTCTGAAACCTGTTTTCTGGTAATATACTCGGCGCATCTGAGGTATAAATATTGCCACTGGGTTCAACATATATGGGGTAAAGGATATTGCCTCGAGTAATGTTGTATAAGTAACTAAATGGCCTATTGTGAGGTTCAATTTCATAACCATTTTGTATATCGACAGTTCCAGCCAAGTTTACGTAATACTTACCTGCATATACAGTCGCAATTGCCAGCTTTTTTGCTTCCACAGTGGTAAATATCGTACTTTCTTTTCCTCGCAGTGTACCTGCCACAGCTTTGCGCATTGTCTCTTCACGCAGCTGATTTACATCGAGTTTATTGGCGTTTAAACGTAAGTCTTCAACTTGTCCCGCATAGATGGCATCATGATATTTATAACTACCAGGGCGACCTGTTTGCCCAGCGCTGTTGGTGCCGTATGTGGCATGTCGACCAATACGAGAAGGTGTCGCAAGCTCAAAGCAACCCGCTTTGCTTGGGTAGTAATTGCTAGGTAGTGTATTCCAATGGTAATTAGCGACGTTAGTTTGCGTAAACTGCGCTGTGCCCATTGGGTTGTAAACTGGATGATATGCGCCTTGGTTTAAACGTTGCACGAGTGCGATAGGAATTGCAGTAATATCCTTGCCTATAACCCGCCAAAGCCCAGCATCTCCCAGAGTTACTGTATTGCTCACTGCCTGAGAGTTTGCAGATTGGAATATTTGGTGATCAGAGACGACACTTGCGGACAGGTCGTTATAATCAACATTAGCGCCTCGCGGTAGCATCCATTGCCAAACGTCATCACCAAAGTCACCATGACCTAAATACCTTGACCTATATGGACTATACCCTGAGCCACTAGAAAGCTGAGAACGCCCTTGCCAATCATCGCCTAATCCTTCAACAACACGCATTCGATAACGCACTTGCACAAACTTGTTAGTTTGAGCATCGTAATAAATATTGTTCTCGGGCTCACTTAAAAACCGTGTTTTTTGCTCATCGGTTAACGTCGACCATTTAGCACCATAACCCTTGGTGTTTTGGTCCCATTCACCAAAAGCAGAGTAACCTTGTGCAACAAGACTGTTCTGTAATGAGATACCACCATAACTACTTGCACCGTATTGCACATTACCCAGCGGGTAGACGACGCCTTTTTCGCTGATATCTTCATGCCATGACTCTAAAAACACCAAGTCTTTACGGGAAGTGATCACTTTATTCGTGGCGGTTTCTGATGTGAACGCCGCTTGCGCATCACTGTGCTCAGTGACAGTACCCGTTGCTGAATCATAGGTTTTAGTACCATCGGGTGCTGGGGGCAGTGTAAACAGTACATAATCTTTATGTGCAACCTTTGAAAGCGCCAAAAAGACACCATCTACTAGCGCCTTAGCGCGATTGCTTGACAATTCACCAATTCCACCAATATCGGAATCTGCAACCCCCAACGAGATTGAATTTATACGGTTTAACCAAGTCCACATCCCTTCATTTATAAATTGATAATTCGGTGTAGAAATATGTTTCCCCCACTCAACAAACCCACTACCCGCATATTGATGCTTACGTTGTTCACGCAAGGCATCAAACTGCACTTTAGACATCGCTGGCATCCAAGGCTTAATGGCTTCATCCATACGCGTTTGAATTTCACTGTTTACCTTAGCCGCATCACTTTTTACTTTATTGAGCGTGGTTGTGGTCGCTGATGACATATCTGATTTGGCATCAGCCACGGCTTGTTCAATACGGGTTACTTGCGTTTGCACGGCTTGGGTTAATGCATTACTTTTATTTGCTAAATCGGCATTGGTGGCATTGAGAGATTTGATTTGGTCTTCGATGGTGCTCATGACAGCACTCCTTTTTGAGCTAGTTCGTTATATAAATTGACAATGGTCAGGTTGGTTTCAAGCTGTGAGGCAAGCATTTTAGTTTGTACTTCTGTCATATGAATAAAGACATCGTCGTAGTACAAACGTAAATCACCATCATGGGTAACGGTGATAGCATCTTGGGGCGCAGCGCTGAGTAATAAATCAAACCCTTGCACCACGGTGGCCATCGGGGTGAGATAAAACAAAACATTTTCTGGATGTGACCACACCGCAAATAAGGTGCCGTCAGATAAGAAAAAGCCAACCTCTTTAACGCCATAGCTGGTATCGCTGGTAAATTTGCCAGAGACGCGAAATTGACCATTTTTAAAGTCGGTTGCATCACCCGTTGGCACTCTACTGCGTTCATTTTGTAACTTGGTTTGACTGCGCTGCGGCGTATAGCCTTTATCGCCAATCGCGATATGGCTTAGGTGTACACTCAGGCCCTTTTCTTTGGCATTAACGGCTGCGTTAAGACCAGCCTGCGTAATAATTGGTTGATAAGTACTCATGTAAATTCCATGGTTAATGTTTGAAATGTGGTACTACCCGACACACTGCTAAACTCAATGTCTGAAGTACTCAATTGAATATCCGTGTTTTGCACCAGTGCTTGGTGGCTAATTTGCAATGGACTTGTTACACAATGTGTAAACATGCTGGTTGTTGCAAAGTTGTCATCTGCACTTTGCGCAAGCTGACTCGACGCTATTTGCAGGAGGTTACTGGTGCTACTGACATAAAGCGCAGCGTGCTCAAACTCGCCATCGGCATTTTGTGTTAGCTGTGTTCGTTTAATTTGTGTAGCGGTACTAGTCGCTGAAAAATACAACTGATTTTGTTGAATAATGCCGATTTGAAAGTCAATTTGTGTGCGTGCGGGCTTGTTCGCCGCAATGGCTCGCCAAAGCTGAGCTTGTAACTTTGGGGTGATAAAGGTATCACCTTGCTCATTCAAATTGTTTTTTGCTAAAGCCAGTACAGTTGCGGTATGCGGCACGCCATCGGTTTGCCACCATTCTTGTAATTCAAGCTCGGCGTCCAGCGCGTTTAGCGATTGTTTAAGCGCGCCAAAGGTGCCCTTTATTCTGTGGCTTGGTACGCTATCAGCAATAACCTGACGTTGAATATGCTCAGGCCAACTAGCATCCCATGCATCCACACTTAATCCATGCGCAAGCCAAGGTAAAAAATGGGCCGGACATTGCCATGGGTTCCAAAGATGCTTTAATGGTACAGGCACTTTTTCTATCCGAGCGGCGGCCCCTGACAGCGCATGTTCAAATAACGAACTACTTACGGGCAATAGCGGGTCGTATTGTTTAGCATCAGACATTGCGCTGTGCCTCAATTGATATGTCAATATTTTCGCAATAGGCCACTTCATTTTCGGCAACAAAAATATCGCTGCTTGGTGAACTTAGCTCAACACGCTGCACGCCCGCGCCATGCAAAACCGCATATAAACCCGATAAAGAAATATCATGAGCAAACTTGCGGTGCTGTTTCAGCCAACCGTTACACTGTGCTGCCACTGATTGATAGATGCTATCGCCATCTAAGCCTGGGTAAAGGTGTAACTTGGCCTTGATAGCAAAGCGTTTCACCTTAGGTTTTAGTAAATTAACCCTATCTGTAAGGGGTCGAATGTTGTCCTGATTTAAATAGCGATTAACTTCACTCAATACAGCATCCGACGGTGTTCCATCACCTTCATCGCTGAGCAACGTGATGGCCACATCCCCTGGCATGGGGTTTTCAAGTCCTGCGCTGTAAGTGTTTGTTAACAACTTAGTGCCAACTGGTAACGCCTCAGCAAATTCTTCGGGTGGTGATTGCAAAACAAATTCCGGCGCTTCAATAAACACATCTTGAATATGGTTTGACGCTTTAAAACAATGAAATGCATAGGCCCCTTCTGGGCCGGCAGTGCTGAAGCCTTCTAATGCTAATTTAATGCGAGTACGAAAGCGCTCATCGCTTTCATATTCAATCTCATCGGCAGGCAGATTTTCACTGGCTTGGCTTATCATTGCACGCGGCACACCAAAGCGCTGACCTAAAAAGTCCAGCTCTTCAGTGGTGGCTTTGGCAAGTAACACTGCCTCTGCGCCTTCATTAATACGCTTGCGAATTAGCAATTCACGATAGGCAAAAGTATCAATGAGTTTGATCACCGGATCGCTTTGATAACTCAATTGAGCATCAGGAAAGCGCGCTTGAAAATCATCAATAATGGCTGTTTTTATGTCGTCAAAGCTTAACGGCTCTATCAGCTCTGGCGTAGGAAGTTGGTTTAAATCAATGGCACTAAAGTTGGTTAAGCTCATAGAAAACTCAAAATTGGCAAAAATTGCGTGTGGGTTAACAGATTCAGAATTGGGTAGTTAGTGCGATATAAGCGGCAAGTGAGTACTTGCCGCTTATATTGGCTGGATAAGTTAGCCTTGTTTTAGCACTTGGCTCACGCCTTGTGCGCGTTGGCAAATTTCGTCCATCACTTGGGTTTGACCTTTCACTTGGTAAGGGAACATCAAGTTGCCTTCTGTCACTTGTTGCTCAATATTGCCTATCGCTGCTTTTAACGACTCGGTCGAAGCCCGCATCTCAGCAAGGCTCTGCGCTTGGCTTAGCTTGTTAATAAAACCACTGAGCTCGTTAAGCAAAATATGAGTGGTGTCTGAAGTGGTGCCTAGCAGTGATGCATTGTCGGCCACTTGTTGGTTGATTGATTGGCGCGACGCAGTACGTGTTTGCTCAGCCTGCTCAGCGTCCGTTAGTTGCACTTCAAATGTAGCATCCTCACCAAATTGTTCTAACACCAACTGTGCAGTGACATGCTCAGGGGTGTTTGCGTTATAAAACTGGTCTACTTGTTGATTATTTACGATTAATTTAGCCATGGTTACTCTCCTTAGTCATATGCGTTTTGGTCAGCGTCGCCAAGATATGGGAACTGGCCCCATTGCCCTTTTGACAGGTCTACATCACCGGTAACTACCGCCGGTAAAGCAACTTGAATGATGCCCGTTTCGGTTTCGGGTTTGCCCTCTCCTCGCACATACGGGTGACAATGAGAATAGGCGTTACGCAAGGTGTCAACCCCATATGTATGACCACAAAGCTTTGCTGGCTCGCCCGCTTTCAAGCCGTGGCACCACCAGTTATCCGGCACAACACCTTTTATATGCTTTACTATTCCTGCAATAGTCATATGCGTAGGCGCTCTGAAATACTGATACATCAAATAGGCATATAAGTTGACATTCTCTCCGCGTCTATTCGGATAGTACTCCAATTCCCAAATTTTAAAGCTATTGGCAAAGTACTTACGATCAGAGTTTATTGCTTGCAAAAACTCACGTGCCAATGCTGAACGTTGCTCGGGTTCAACTCCTGTCGTGACTGTTTCAATAAGCTTGGCACTTTTCACAAAACCACCGCTCCAATATTTTGGAAAAGAGCCCTCATCGTTTGCGATCAATGCTTGGTTTTTAGTCAGTCGAAAGTGAGACTGTTTATCTCGGGCTGAATTAATGTAGTTATTTACTTGGTTGATATAGCCGTCAACTTTGGTTTTTGACTGGGCTACCTTTGAGTCAATATCTGAAATTTTGTTTTCTACTACGGTGGTAAGCTCTTCTGCTTTACCGACTAAATTGGCAATATCTTGTTCTAAAGCCATTTTGTTCTCCAACTAATGGTTTGCCATACTGCAAAATTGGCAGGGTTAAAATAAAAAACCCGCTAAAAAGCGGGTTTTGTGTGGTTTAAAAGTGGGTTATTCAGGTTTGGTGTAAGTCGCTTTGATTGCGTTTCTCTGTGTCAACCAAGCCTGTTTGGCCGCAACTGCTTCTGACGAGGTTTCACCAAACTCTGTTACTGCAGCCATATAGTCAAAGAATAAGTAATCACTCTCTTTACTGTATAGAGCGCGCCTAAGTGCTTGTATTTCCAGTTCATCAAAAATAAGTTCATAGTCATTTTCTGCAACTTCTGCTTGCTTTGCGATATGCTCAGCATGCGCGGCATCTTTAATACCACCTGCGAAAACTCTTTGCGTAGAAATTTGTTTTAAAACAGCCATGATTATACTCCTTCGCCAATTGCTGGTGCCGTATGTGAATAGGCATGACCAACACTATCTGCCCAAATCATATTGTTACCGTGATCGCCCGTGCCTACATACGGTAAAGCAACCGCAACCTTCATCTTACCAAGGCCTCTAAATATTGGTTGGTGACACCCGCCCCAACCTTGGCGAGTATTACGTTTATACTGCCAACCTTTCCCCTTATCACCTGCATTTACTCGAATTGTCGCTGAACGATTTGAAGACGGATAAAACTCTAAACTACCTGATTGTTCTAACACATTAATCCAGCAATTTGCTTGGGTTAAAAACTCACCTTTATCCCAACCTGTAAACGAAGGGCAACCTTGATTGAGTACAAAGAGCAAACCTAAGTTTTCATCTGTCGTCATGCCTTTGGTCAATTCAACATCAAATAGTAATATTTTAAAATCACTGCCGTAAAAAGGCTCTGCTTCTGAACGATACACGCCAATCGCACGATGAAATTCACTATTTGGCGTCAAGCCATAGTCAGCCAACATTTTGTTAGTTAATTTGGTGACGGTTGCCGTGCCTTCAGTCCCTTGATAATAAAAACAGCTCCATGGAGCCGCATGAGATTGCATTACATCTACTGCAACGCCATCCTCATGCCCCGAGTTTATTTTTGCAAAATACTTCGTGTCTGACAGATTATTGGGTGCAAGCGGCAACGCTTTTTGAAAGCTTGCAATTTTTGATTCTACAGCTTGCTCTTTTGCAGCTAACCGGCTATCAACTTCTTGAGATTTTTGGTCTAGCTTTGCTGTGATCTCTTGAATTTTGCCATCCACTGTTTCGGTCAACTTATCCGTTGATTCTATCAACCGACCGATATCTTGTTCCAATGCCATGATGTTTCCTTTAATTTCAGAAAAACAAAAACCGCTCGATAGCGGTTTGCGTGTTTAGTTAGATTAAGTTTCGTGTATCAAAAGCTAGCTTTTGGGATATCTCGCTTGAATGGCCTCACGCGCTTTTAACCAAACAGTTTTGGCATTAACTGTATACTCATGACACTCGCCATATTGAGCCAACATCGCAAGGTACTTAAGCGCAAAACCATCCGCTTCGACCTGATAGGCATGACTACGTGCAGCACATAGCGCTGCCATTTGTTGGGCTTGTTTCGCTTGTTTAAGTGCTACGGTTGACGTTAGCGGCACACACTGATGACAAATGTTTTCAGCATCTTGCTCGTTTTGTCGTTTTTTTGAGTTGTCAGCTATATCTGTTTGAATATTCTGCATCTATATCCTTCCTCTTACTTTTGATACCAATTTTATTTAAAGTACGCCCGCATCCATCAAGGCAAATTTTTGCTTGAGGTGGCGGACCATATTGCCGATTTGTGCTGCGCCTAGTTTGGCAAGCTCCGGGGCAATTAAAATATTGAGGTTAACGCCTTGGTCAATCACCGTGATTGAGTCAGCGGGAACCCCGGTCAACACCAAGTCAAAAGCCAGTAACAAGTCGACTTCAGCTGATTTGTAGGCAATTGGTTTATCTGGGTTTGAGTAGACCGCGAACAAGGTGCCGTCTTCTAAATAAAAGCCGACTTCGTTAACCCAAAAGTTGTGATTAGTGTCGTCAATCACACTCATATGAATTTGTGCGTTGCCTTTGTCTTCACCGCTGGCAACTGCAATTCGGTGTACTTCTGCTTGTAACGCAGAGCGGCTTTGATCGGGTGTATAGTTACCCGTGCCTAAGCCGACTTTGTTGATTTTGGCTTGAAAGCCATTTTTGTCTGAATTAAACACCGCCTCCAATCCGGCGGTGGTAATGGTTGGCCGTAAAATTGTGCTCACTGCACTTACTCCTTGTTTCAATAGAAATAAAAGCAGTTACACGGCATGCACTGTGGTAACTAACACCTAATTTGAAAGCCGCTGGGCAATGTGTGGGTAGACCAAAAAGCGATTGCCGACAGGTAACTACTTGTTTGGATATAGATAAAAGCGCCCAACGCTGATGCGTCGATTACTAAAATGACACGCCGCTGCAAGCTCTGATTGCAAGTAGTAGCAACCAGCTGGAAGCTTTTGGTCGCTTGTCATATAAAATCTCCCAACCGTATGACGCTGATTATGAAGATGCAGGCCAAATGCGAGGCTGTCTTGTAGCTTTGCTTCTACCGCTTTGGTTGACCCACGCTGGCGGTTTACGGCATAGCGCCCATGGCTACTAACAGTCAAACCCGCGGTTATTTCGCTAGGAGCCGCCTTGACAGGCAAGGTATCGTAGTTAATTCGCCCTACCTGCAAGCCACTGCTGGTGGTTGCAACCGTGATGCCTAAATCTAACTTTGCACCTACTAAAAAGTTAAAGTGTGCGCGCTGTGGCTTGGTCTGATTGGTCACACGGTCAATCGCTTTGTAAAGCTCATCAGATAACGCAACTTGCTGACTGGTGTATACCTGCTCATTAGCCCAGATAATAAAGGTAAAGGTATTTGGTTCTTTGCTATGTATGGGTATTAATGCGGTGTTATCCACATCTTCAAACCATTCAAAAAATTCGATAACGGCACCCAAAGACTTCAGCGCGCGTTTAACCGCCCCCACCGTGCCTTTGTGTTTATGGATGGCTACTGAGTTTTTGATCAACGCACGTTTAGCCGCTACTGGCCATTGCTCGTCCCAGTCATCAACGGATAAACTCCATGCCAACCAAGGCAGTAATTTTTCAGGGCAAGTATCAGGGTGCCAGTGCTTTGCGACATAATCAGGTATCGGTTTTACATTATCAAAGTAAGTAGCGCGCTCATGTGCTTGCTCAAATTTGCTGGCATTTGGCGCTAATAAAGACTTAAAGTCTTTGTTGGTGTCTGACATGTGCCACTCCTACAAGTATTGAATGTTGATTGCATCGGCAACTGCCGCTTCATCTTTATCGCAAGAGATATCATCCACAGGCTCTATTAGCTTTACTTTACGAACGCCGGCCTGATGCAGCATGTCGATAATTCCGGAGTGAGGAACCTCTTGACCAAGTTTGTAATGTTCACTAATAAAGGTCTTTAACTTGGCATCGATTTGCTCACTTACCTGCGCTTTATCGGCTATTTCGTTTAAATAAACCTGTGCTTTGATCTGATAGGGCTTTGGCTCAACTTTATGCACTTTGACTAAGTCAGTTAATGGCCTAATGTCGTCATTATTTAAATGCGCTCTTACTTGGCTTATCACCTCTATGGGATCAACGCCTTGCTGTGGTAGCACTTTCACATCCACAACCCCAGGCCTTGATGAATACACATAGACATCTTTAACATCTTGGCTAGCTGCCAAAGTTTGATATTCATAGGCGCCCATAGTACCTGCCATGCTGTAACTTTCTAAAGACAGAGGGATACGCTGTCGATATCGCTCGTCATCTTCATTTTTGGAACGCTCAACGCCAAATAAGTTACCTAAATGGTCTAAGTCCTTACCCTTCGCGTAAGCTAACATCACTGAGCGAGCAGCATCATTAATGCGCTGACGAAGTAACAACTCTCTCGTTGCGGCTATTTCTAACAACTTAACAGCAGGGTCAGACACCAACGGAGTATAATCAGGCAATGCATCCAATAATGAATCGTGCATTTGCTGATAGATCGTTTGATAATTTAAATTCTCTATCACATCTGGCACCGCCAAGCGTGATAGCTCAATTGCATTGTTCACAAGTAACTCCTTTTGGGCATAACTAGGTGCCGCGTGTTCGTTGATGTACACACAATATGATTAATAACATGATGTTTAGTGGTGGTGTTTGGTGTGTTGTTTATTCGCTGCGAAGATTAGTACCAAGCAAGGTATCAAGCTTTTTGTCGATAGAATCTAAACGTTTTTCAATGCGTTTTTGGTCTTCATTGCGGATCTGCTTTAGGTGGTCAAGCTCTTGCGAATTAGTGGTAATACGCTTGTCTAAGTCTCCCAAATAAAGGATCCCTGATACCAGCAAAGTGACCGTGGTAATAATGTGGGCTAAATTGAGTTCCTTCTTCATTTGCCAATGTTCTGGTTGACTCACTTAGCAACTCCTTTAATTTTTTCAACCGTTCGTAACCCCGCAAGCCCTAACATGCCAAGAGTCAACTCGAGCATGACATTCAATGGCAGCACAGGTGCGCCAACTTCAGGCCAAAGCCATTGTAAAATAGGATTAACTACAAATGAGAACAAAAAGCCAAAACCGCAAACCCAAAGCAAAAATGGTCTCGCACCCGCTACAAATACACTGCGATGTGATGCGCTAAGTGCATTAATTTTTGCTTGAACTTGAGCCGATTTTGCAACTAGTCTTGCTTTGAGTAAATCTTGTTTAAGAACTTCTTCTTCACTGGTAAATAGTTCATCTAAAATGTTGCCAACGGTTTGGATAGGATCTTGACTGGTTGTGCTAAATAGTTTGGTTAGCAACCCCATCATTGCCACTCCCCTGTGAGCATTTGCTTAGCCAGTTCATTCGCTCTGTTAGGTACTTGATTTGCCCAACGACTATTTAGCATCTCCAAAGCAGCCTGTTCATAGCTGCCACGCTCAACATGACTTATCATTTTTTTAAAGCCCATTAACCCATTTAAACCAAGGTTAAACGCCATATTGATAAGCACAGCTAAACGCGCTTCATTGCATTTGCTCACGTCTATACGACGCTTTACACCCGCTTTTGCTTCTTGCACATCATGTGCTAAAAGCTGTTCGGCTTCTTCCTCATCAACGCCGTTATCATCGAGGTTTCGTCCATAGCCTATGGTAAGCTTTCCCCCCGTACAGTAATAAGGGTACTGCTTGTACCCTTCGTGCTTTTTGATCTGTTCGACCGTGATCATCAGCGACATAGTTACCCCTTATACACAATTAATGTTGGCCGACAACTCGGCCAACAGACTGCGCTCAGCTTTAACGAGCCAAAACTCTGCTGAACGTTTTGAGTCAAACCCAACTAATTGTGCAGCATCTGCCAAGGTGCCTGTCATCAAATAACGCGCACGAATAGCGCGAATACACTCGGGTCTAAGTGCAGCAATTAGCTGTGTAATTAACTCGATTTCTTTTGGCACCGACATCGCGTCTGCGCCCGCTTCTCCACCTGTGGGGCGGGTGAAAGAATCGCTTATAGACGTTTTTTTAAAGCCTTTGCCAAACTCTCTTGTTTTCCAAAAATTTCCCCAACGCTTAAGCGCGCTGCGAACTTGTTTAATTGTTATGTGAGTCGTCATGATTGATCTTTCCAATTACATCTAAAATATCTAATAAATATACGTCTTCAACTAAGCTGATAACGTCATTCCAACGTGGGTCAAATTCCCGATTTTCCCAACGTCTGAGCGTGCGCTCTTCAATCCCGTAACTGGCAGCCGATTCGGCCTGTGTAAACCCTCGTAGCCGGCGGGCAAAACGCAGGATTTCTCCACCTCTAGGGGTTTTTTTCCTAGTGAAGATGCGTGCGGAGTTAACTGGTGATTGAGTCATTACATTTCCTTTTAATTTCTTAATATTTTTTATGACCGCGAAATACCGCTGAATGCTCTAAATAAGCTATCCAAAACAGATAAATGCGACAGAACTACACAATTGAGTGATGACCAAACTTCAACGTAGGATTAACTTAACAAAAGCCCTATTCCAAAGCGCTGTGTTAAACAATCTCGTGCTATTGGCGAACAATCCTCTGGCATAAATTTTCGACAAAACTCTATGCGTCAAAATAAACATACTTGGGGTGTTTCTCTTGATTGGGGATTATTTACAATTTATCTAAACAATTGTTCTCAATGTAGGCTAATCTTACCGTTTTCTGGCCCTCTAAACAGGTCAAATATGACCTACTATTAGAAAGTTAACGGTTTTCACGGAGTTAGAGGTGAATTGCTCAATAAAAGAACAACTAATACACATTTGTTAAATAATTCGGAGGTATTATAAAGATATTAATACGCTCATACCTTAGTAAGAGTAATTGTGCTAAAACATTGCCCCATCGCTGCGCTTTCACTAAAATAACGCCAAACTAGATAATTAGAATTGGAACCTCATGGCTCAATATATTTATACGATGTCGCGGGTGAGCAAAGTAGTGCCACCTAAAAGAACTATCTTAAAAGATATTTCACTGTGTTTTTTCCCCGGCGCCAAAATTGGTGTGCTTGGTCTAAATGGTGCGGGTAAATCGACCTTGCTGCGCATTATGGCCGGTATTGATAAGGAATTTGAAGGTGAAGCGCGTCCGCAACCGGGCACAAAAATTGGTTACTTACCTCAAGAGCCTGTACTAGATGAAAGCAAAACGGTACGCGAAACTGTTGAAGAAGCCGTTAGTGAAGTTAAAAACGCTTTAGCACGTCTTGATGAAGTATATGCAGAATATGCTTTGGAAGACGCTGATTTTGATGCCCTTGCCAAAGAACAAGGTCAACTAGAAGCCATTATTCAAGCGCACGACGGTCATAACATTGATAACGTACTAGAGCGCGCAGCAGATGCACTGCGCTTACCTGAGTGGGATGCAAAAATTGAACACTTATCTGGTGGTGAACGCCGCCGTGTTGCTATCTGCCGTTTGCTACTTGAAAAGCCAGACATGCTGCTGCTAGACGAGCCCACTAACCACTTAGATGCAGAATCAGTTGCTTGGCTGGAACGTTTCTTACATGACTATGAAGGGACTGTTGTTGCAATCACCCACGACCGTTACTTCTTAGATAATGTCGCGGGTTGGATTTTGGAACTCGACCGAGGCCATGGTATTCCTTGGGAAGGTAACTACTCTTCTTGGCTTGAACAAAAAGACGCACGTTTAAAACAAGAAGAGAAGTCAGAAAAAGCGCGTCAAAAGTCGATTGAAAAAGAACTTGAGTGGGTGCGCTCGAATCCTAAGGGCCGACAAGCCAAGTCTAAAGCGCGCATGGCTCAGTTTACTGAAATGCAGCAATCTGATTATCAAAAGCGTAACGAGACCAATGAGTTGTTTATTCCACCTGGCCCGCGCTTGGGTGACAAAGTTATTGAAGTAAACAACCTGACAAAAAGCTTTGGCGATCGTGTACTAATTGATGATTTAAGTTTTACCGTTCCTAAAGGTGCCATCGTCGGTATTATCGGTGCTAACGGCGCGGGTAAATCAACTTTATTTAAAATGCTTAGTGGTCAAGAGCAGCCTAGTGGCGGTGAGATTGTTGTTGGTGACACTGTTGAACTTGCTACGGTTGAGCAGTTCCGTGACGATATGGATGAGAACAACACGGTATTCCAAGAGATTTCAGATGGCCAAGATATCTTAAAAATTGGTAATTTTGAGTTTCCAAGCCGAGCGTATGTTGGCCGTTTTAACTTTAAAGGCAACGACCAGCAAAAGTTTGTAAAAGAACTCTCTGGTGGTGAGCGTAACCGCTTACACCTTGCAAAACTACTTAAAGCAGGTGGCAACGTGATCTTACTGGATGAGCCAACCAACGACCTAGATGTTGAAACACTGCGTGCACTTGAGAATGCCATTTTAGAATTCCCAGGCTGCGTTATGTGTATCTCGCACGACCGCTGGTTCTTAGACCGCATTGCAACGCACATTCTTGACTATCGTGATGAAGGTCAGGTTAACTTCTTTGACGGTAACTACACCGAGTATGAAGAATGGCTCAAAAAGACTTACGGTGCTGAAGCCGCAGAACCTAAGCGTATTAAATACAAAAAGATAGGCTAAACCAAATCCTATTAAAGCCTCGAACTCTCGAGGCTTTTTATATTTGGTAATGACTCACATAAACAACTATGCTTAAACCTAAAGATAATTCAAAGGAGTAGTAATGGAAGACCGTAGAAAGTTTACTCGAGTGTTGTTTTCAACGCCGGCTTTGCTGATGACTGCAAGCGGCGATTATCACTGTCAACTGCTTGACTTATCACTTAAAGGGGCACTTGTGACGTCACCAAAAGGGTACGTACCGTTAAAAGATGAGCTGGCTAGTATCAAAGTTATGTTGCCAGATAGTGATATCTCAATTGCAATGGAAGTCGAAGTCAGACATATAGAGCAAGATCATCTCGGATTGCATTGTAGCCAAATTGATTTAGACAGTGTAACGCATCTAAAACGCTTGATTGAACTGAACATTGGTGATGATCACGTGTTACACAGAGAACTTGAACAGTTAATACATAGCCCAAATGATTAGATATCAGCACAAAACTTATTGATAAAGCATCTTAACCACTGAATTTTCATGTATTAACACCAACTACACGTAGCCATAGCAAAAAAGTGAGTGACATTTTTTGCCTCCATATTTTATCCACTTTGTTTCATTAAGCTAAGTAAACTAACCAACAAACAAACCGCCAAAATGAAACATCAAACAATGAAAGAACTTAGGCTACAGATCAATGTAAGTTTTTATACTTTGACAGCGTCATTAATTATTTTCTTTTTTGCCGTCACACTGTTTATAACAAGCAGTCATAATAACGCTTTTGTGAAGCTGACATTATTGTTGTGTTTTACGCTGTTCGGCATAGTAAATATCAACTTATTAATGGCGCTATCAGGAAAGCGAGCTGTTAGTTTATGCAACAATGGCCTTCACTATGTCTCTGCTGTTGGGCAAAAAGTATATATTCCCTTAGAAGAAATTACCCATATCAAGATCAGAAAATTATTCGCTACTAAAATCACTGAAGTACTAACTATTGACTGCAGCGTGTACTTCATCAGCTTTCAGTTCTCAACATTGCAAGAGTTAAAACTTAAACGCTCTGGGTATTTAACTCAGTAAGTTGCAGCCACAAACTAAAGTCAATAAGATTGGGTTTTGTTCAGATAACTGAGGCGGTTATGTCAAAACCCTACCCCATTGGCGAGCCAAACCATCCGTGGCAAGCGCACCACAAATTACAGTGGCTAGAGCAACAAGAGATAAAGCGTAGTTATGCCGAAGATGTAGTAACACAAATCGATAGCCTAAGAGGTGTGCTCAATGTTCACCAATATGGCACATTAAAGTATGACGAAAAGCATTATTTTCTTTACGCATTAAAAAGTCAGAATTGGCAAGAACATAAACCCACCGTGCTGATCACAGGTGGTGTGCATGGCTATGAAACCAGCGGTGTTCATGGTGCGTTGGCGTTTGCAAAACACCATGCGCAACATTACGCAGACTTTTTTAATATCGTGATACTGCCTTGTATCAGCCCTTGGGGTTATGAAACGATTAATCGCTGGAACCCCCATGCGATTGATCCGAACCGCTCTTTTTACCCAAACTCTCCTGCTGAAGAGTCAAAACGCGCCATGGAGTACGTCGATTCGCTCGCGTGCAACATGGTCTGCCATGTTGATTTGCATGAAACTACCGATACTGATAACAGTGAGTTTCGCCCGGCTCTGGCTGCAAGAGACGGCGTAGAAAATCACAATTGGAACATACCTGACGGCTTTTACTTGGTTGGTCACACTCAAAAACCACAGCCTGAATTCCAAAAAGCCATTATAGAAAAAGTTGCCACTGTGACACCGATTGCTCCAGCCGACGACACGAATAAACTTATCGGCGTTCCAATAGAACAATTAGGGGTTATCAACTATGACGGCACCGCACTTGGATTATGTATGGGTATGACAAATGCAGCCTATGTAACAACGACTGAGGTGTATCCTGACGGGCGCTCGGCAACACCTCAAAACTGTATAGATGGTCAAGTAGCGGCCATTACAGGCGCTTTAGAATTTCTATTAACGAAAGGCTAACGCTCTTTGGCACAGCAACAGTTATTTGCTGTGCCAAATTCGCTTACTTTAAGCAAGCATTTCTTCATGCTCGTAAATAATCGAAAAAATCTCTTTAAAAGAGTGCGCTTTTTGAAAAATATTTACAGGAATGTGTAATGCTCTGGCAATATCGCTGGCAGATATCATACCGCGCAACCCACCGCTTTTACTTACCAACAGCACATGCTGTTGACCAATTTCTTTTAACGTTTCAAGCACATCACCTATTTTTGCCTCTTGAACTACGCTATAAGGCAGCGCATGAAGCTCACTTTTGCTTGTCATCACGTCTTCAACGGTGAGATCACTGCGCGCTTGATTACGCTTTTGCGCGATACTTAATACTTTACGACCTGTTAAATCTCGTGAGTTTACAACACCTAGAAACGTATCATCATGATCAATAACTAATTTAGAGCGTACGTGACCATTGACCATCATGTAAAGCGCGTGATCTATGTCAACATCTTTGAGGATCACCTGAGGTGCTCGACGAGTAAAATCTGTAATAACCGTTAACGCACTTGAGTGTAACGTCAACGGCTGCGAATCGTAATGATCACAAAGCGAGTATACATTTTCTAATTTAACCGTACTCATTTTTTTAAAGCCGCTCATCGAGCCCTCTCTTACTACGTGAAGAAGCAGTTTTGAAAATATGGTTCATTCTGCAATAATGCGCAAGACGGGATCACGATATAGTTGTAATCTTGTGTAATTGGCTAATACAATAAAAATCTCTAAACTATTGTTGTAAAATATAGATTTGTAAAATAGCGCAATGATATGTAGTTTTTAGATATTTTTTTACCTATCTCTACATATCAAAAAGTTAATAAAGCAACAAAACTGGGTTGTAACTCGCAACCTGTGGGTATCTTAGAAAGCAGTCTAAATTAGCAAAAAAATGGAATAATCGTATTGGCAATGACAGCTTTTATGACGCTTGATGACAACACTAAATAGTAATGTAAGGACATATAAATGGCTTATCTAATTGACGAACATAAACTCAGTAAAGTATATCTAAAAAGCTATCATACGGTTGGCCGCTATAAATACAATGTAGATACTTTGATAGATCAGCCGGGGGTATCTCGTCATCACGCTATTATTGAACTTGCACAAGACAAATGGCTTATCCGCGATGTCAGCACCAATGGCATTTGGATAAACGACAAAAAAATTGATAAGAACTTACCCTATCAATTGTGTGAAAACGACAAGCTTGACTTTGCGGCCCCAGGTCAAAATTCTTTCGTTGTCGCAAATCTAAGCACTCAATGCCAATATCTCGTTTCGCAAAGCGACAACCAACAAGTAATTGAGGTATCTGATCAGTTATTGCTTCCCAATGACGATAACCCAACGCACATTATCTACTTTGACCAAATGCTCAATTACTGGTTTCTTGAAGACTTAAATACCAGTGACCGTCAAGCGCTCATAGATGGTGGGCTTGTCAGTGCCTTTAACAGCCAATGGGTATTTTATTCAGCAGGTACAGCTGCTATGACTAAACACCTTGAGCGTTTACCCAATGTAAAACCTTGCGGGCTTTCGTTTTCTGTAAGTCAAGATGAAGAAGCCACACAATTATCAGTAAATCTAGACGATAACACCATTGATTTAGGCGTTCGTAGTCACCATTACTTACTGCTGTTATTGGCTCGCTTACGCATTCAAGATAAAGACGATGGTGTCGAACAAGACCAACAAGGCTGGATCTACCGTGAAGATCTTATTAAAGCGTTAGGTGTGCAAATGAACCACATGAATATCATGGTCCACCGAGCTCGAAAACAGCTGACGGAAGCAGGTGGTGATAAGTTTCCAGAGCTTGGCTATTTAATTGAAACATCAAATGGCAAATTACGCCTAAACAGCCAAGATATCACTATAATCAAAGGCCATAAGCTTGAAACACGTATGACGCTTTAACTTTATAACTAAGGAAAGGCTTTAAGGCCTTTCCTTTAGCGATACTGCCCCGCTTGCGATAATATTTTCTGTTCTAACCCTTTCATCAACCCCACGATAAATAACGCTTCTACAGCCACAAACAACGGGCCAATGATCAACCCCATTAAATCATCAACAAAGGCCGGTTTTTTTCCTTCAAAATAGTGACCAACAAATTGAATAACCCAGCCAGCGATGAACAACGTTGCCCCAAATAAATAAAACCAACTATGATCTGAAGACCAACCAATATGAAGCTGCTTGGCACCGGTGTATACCAAGGCAAACAATAAGGTCATCAGAGCACCAAGGCGAAAATCTAAACGCAAGTAATAGCCACTACAAAGTAGAACCACTACAAGGGTTGGGGTGATCACCAAGGTATTAACCTGAAATATCGGAATATACAGGAGTATACCTATTGCAATAACAATAAGAGGGATCCCCACAAAATGCGTTGCAATATTACGCTTGTCTCTGTGGTATTTGGCATAATTTATCAGTTGTTGTTCTAATGTGCGCATAAGCACCACCTAATTAAAGTAATTACTTTATTCTTTAAACCACATTGCTCAAATTTTGTCAATTTTGCGCTTTATCTAAAAGCAATAGCATCAAGCAATACTCTAAGTTAGGCTAACCATAAAACAATCATAAGGATACCGCTCATGCGCTTGCTATCAATATGGCTAATTTTCGCCAATTTACTAATTAGCAACCTAGCTTTGGCTAACAACTCATTAAACTTAGAATCAATAACGCCAGATGTAATAAAGTGGCGTCGTCATTTACATCAATATCCAGAGCTTAGCAATAGAGAGTATAAAACAGCAGAGTATATTGCTAACCACCTTAGAAGCCTTGGCCTTGAAGTACAAACGGGTGTTGCTCACACTGGCGTAGTCGCTAAGTTAGTAGGCGCTAAACCTGGTCCACTGATAGCCCTTCGTGCGGATATGGACGCGCTACCAGTGACCGAACAAGTAGACCTACCTTTTGCATCTAAGCAAGTCGCTGAATATAGGGGTAAAAAAGTCGGAGTGATGCACGCATGTGGCCATGACACTCATGTTGCTATTTTGATGGGTGTTGCAACATTATTAAAACAGCAGCAAGCGCAGCTATCTGGCTCTGTCATGTTTATTTTTCAACCAGCGGAAGAAGGTGCGCCTGAGGGTGAAGAAGGGGGTGCTCAGCTTATGCTCAAAGAAGGCCTATTCGCTTCGCAAAAACCAGAGGCGGTTTTTGGCTTGCATGCAACCAGCCGCTTAAAAGTCGGCCAAATTGGCTATAGAAGTGGCCCTATGATGGCCAGTGAAGACTCATTTTCAATCATTGTTAACGGCAAACAAACTCATGGTTCAAGACCTTGGCGTGGGGTTGACCCTATTGTAAGTGCAGCACAAATAATCATGTCGGCACAAACCATCGCGTCAAGGCAAGTTGATGTAACAAAGGCCCCTTCCGTGCTTTCATTTGGTGCAATTAACGGTGGCGTGCGTTCAAACATTATCCCCGATCAAGTTGAGTTAATTGGTACCATCAGAACCTTTGACCAAGCGATGCGTGCGGATATAAAGAAACGCTTAGTGAACACTGCAACGCTGGTCGCACAATCAGCAGGAGCCACTGCTACTACAAAGATCAATGCTGGCTACCCCGTTACAATTAACGATCCGGAGCTTACTGAAACAATGCTACCGACACTACACTCTGTGGTCGGCAGTGATAATTTAATTGAGCTTGATTTGATCACCGGTGCTGAAGATTTTTCATACTATGCACTTGAAACACCGGGATTATTTTTAATGCTGGGGGTTACACCTAAAGATAAACCACTTAGCGAAGCCGCCAGTAACCATTCGCCATTATTTTACGTTGATGAAGATGCATTGCCTATAGGCGTGGCTGCATTAGCTAATTTAGCCTTGGATTATTTAAATCATACTAATTAACCTCAGCTGCACATAAGAGAATTTGCCCAATAAAGCTATTTCACTCACTCTCTTCGTTATTTTCATTTGTAATAGCTCGCTATTACTTCACGAAAATGCCTTGATAGTGAGCGAAATATCGTCATTGGATATTGAAGGGGTTGCAATGTCTCTCTTCTGAGCTATCAAAACTCTTATCCGCAGCTGAGGTTAATTAACTTAACTGAGTGGGCGGTTTTTAGGCCAAATTTAGCCCTCGAAATGTTAAGTAACCTAAACTCGGGATAAGCATTAGCAATAAAAAAGCCGCTATAGTCATTAAACTATGGCGGCATATTTGCACCACTGGGCAGTGGGTGTATTAAGGGAATATCAGCTTTAAGCAAAACTGCCGCTCAAACGCCGATATAAAAACTATAGAGCAGTTCACTAGAAACACAATATATTGCCTACTTGTTAATTTTTCATTAACCTATCTCGTAATCCAGAGCTACGAGATACCGACTTTTGCATTGCATTGAATATAACTTGTTCTTGGGCCACCAGCTCAAAGTGCTTTTTAGCCCGTGTGATCCCCGTATAAACTAACTGACGATTTATACCAACCGATGCTCTTTGTATCGGCGGTAAGATCATTGCAGTATGCGCAAACTCAGAGCCTTGCGACTTGTGGATGGTCATAGCATAAACATTCTCATGACGGGGTAAACGAGCTGGATAAAACGACCTAAAACTGCCTTGTTCGTCAATAAAGGTGGCTTTTAGTTGTTGCTGCTCGTCAAGTAATAGTATCCCAATATCGCCATTAAACAGTTTTAACTGATAGTCATTTTCTATCACCATGATTGGCTGACCCGCATAATGTCGGCTGGTGGGAGCAATTAATTGTCGAGCATATAAAACCTGCTCAATACGCTTATTTAATTGCTCTACCCCGTATGGGCCCTCACGCAATGCAGCAAGTAGTTGGTACTGTGAAAATGCATAATGAATTTCTTGCGCGTCGCGACCCTCGTGCATCAATTCTAGATAGTTACTGTAATTGTCAGCCGCACGCTCTATCAAAGCGAGGTATTGCTCATTATTCAACCCAAGTACAGTGATGTCTTGATATCCTTTTTGCAATGTTTGACTAAGCAACGGCCTATCATTGTTGTTCACAGCTAAGGCGAGCTGTCCAATACCGCTGTTGCTATTAAAACGATGGCTTTTTTGCAAAAACGCAACACTGTCAGACAAGGCAAACTCGCTTTGCTTTTCATTAAGTACTGGCTTTTTGTCAAAACATAGCTTGTTTAATTTATCACATAGTTTCTGGCTATAATTAGGCTGTGTATTGAGTGTTAACTCTTGGCATAAATCACTCATAACACTGCCGGTATCAACAGAAGCCAACTGGTCTTTATCTCCCAATAAAATTAACCTTGCGTGCGCAGGTAATGCTTGCACAAGTTTAGCTAGGAGCGAGAGATCGACCATAGAAGCTTCGTCGATAATTAACAAATCAAGATGTAACGGATTAAATTGGTTGTGACGATACTGATTGCTTTGTGGGATCACACCGAGTAACCGATGAATTGTTTGTGCATGATCAACAATTAAATCACTCAGTGCAGCGTCTAATCCTAACTTGGCTTTAGCGCCCAAAATTGATTCACTTAACCTTGCCGCAGCTTTACCTGTTGGTGCCACCAGCTTTACAGTCAGCGGCGCTTCAAAATACAAAGATTGTAAAATAGCTAATAGCTTAGTTACGGTGGTGGTTTTACCCGTACCCGGTCCGCCAGTTATCACGCAAAAGCCAGTGCTGGCGGCCATGGCACATGCCACCTTTTGCCAGTCTATATGATCAGCTTGCGTGTCAGGAAAGTAGTTTTCTAGCAATTGGATAAGCTTGTTTTCATCTAGCTTTAAAGGCTGTTGTTGCATTTGTAGAAAACGCTCAGCTAACAAGGCTTCGTAACTGGCTAAGCGGGATAAATACAACTTATCGGCAAACAGTACCAATGGTTTGCCATCACCCACTGCTGGGTGTTGCAATAACTGCTGCCATATTGTGCCAGCATTGTGAGGCTGCCAAGGTGCTAAAGGGCCTTCCAACTCATGCATAGCCAATGAGAAAGGATCAGCCCAGTTAATTTCCTCGTAAGATAGGCAGCTATGCTGTTGCTGTTCAGCACGAAGCAATAGCAATATCAAATATAAGCAGTCATCTACCCTCTGCTGATTCAATAATTTGGCTAACGCAAGATCAGCATGGCGAATGCGCGTGTGCGACAACAATGAGCCAATATAGTCATCGTGATCAAATACAGCCTCTTGGATATCGGCAAATAAATCTAACTGGCTCATAGCAAACTACCTTGGCTAAACAGTGCATCTAACTTTAGCAATTGTTCTGTACTTAACTGATTAAAAAACACCCCTGCTTCATCAGGCAGTGCTCTTAAAAACAAGTAATAAACGCCCCCTAAATGGGTCTCTGGTTGGTAATCTTTGACACGCTGTATCAGCAAGCGATGTAATGCGACCGAGTAAATCATGTATTGCAGATGATACTGATGAGCATCCATCGCGAGCTTTAAATTATCAGCTTGGTAATCATCTGGGTTATCGCCAAGATAATTAGACTTATAATCCAAAATGTAATACTTACCTTGGTAAACAAAGATCAGATCGATAAAGCCTTTTAATAGTCCTTTTACACTGTCAAAACTTAGTTGGCTATGCTGACCGGTGATATCACTCACCAAACGATTCAACTGTGTGGCATTGAGCGGCTCTAAAGGAAGGTAAAACTCCATTTCTACCAAACAGTCTTGCGGTGCTAGCTTAGCAAGTTGCAAGCCGATTTCGGTATTGAGTTGGCATTGCAAACAACCTTTTATCCAGTCGTATACTGGCATTTGCCATTGCTCGTCAATATGATACTTGCTCAAGCTTTTTTCTATCGCTTCACTTAACGGTAATTGCTCATTGCTTGCAGGTAAATCAGGCGATGTAAAATCAATAAGCTCAAATATCTCATGTAAGCAGCTTCCCGGCTTTGCGCCTTTTGGAAAGGTATATGAGTCCTGCGATATATTTGCTAAATGAACCCCCTGATCTGGTAAATCTAACTGATGATTTTCATCCAGCGCACCAAGCGGCCTATCATCAACATGGCTTTGATAACTTAATTGGCTAAAGCTAGTAGCGCGCCAGTTACGTTCAATCTGTGCGGTCACTGGCTTAACGGATAGAGACTGAGGTTGTGTTAGAGGTGCAGCAACTTGAGCCGCAGCTTGCACGTCATCTGATAACCAGTTTAGCTTAATATCCCGATGTCCCGCGCAAAATGACTCTAACGCTTCGTGCCACAAAGCTTGCGTTGCAAAGCTCTGAGCGCCAAACAGTGCATAACCTATGGCAGTTTGCGTTATACCAGGCTTTTTGCTGCGCCCTGCCGCCACGTTAAACAGCCCCACATCACAAAAATGGATAGCTCTTGTAAGCGCAACGTATAACAACCGTATATCTTCAGCTAAACGCTCTTGCTCAGCGAGTGCCTGCTCATCTTTATCGGCATCTAGTGCGTAGACTAATTGCCCATCTCGATGGAAAAGTACGTCACTGGCCTCGCGGTAACTACTCACAAATGGCAGATAAACGATGGGGTACTCCAAACCTTTAGATGCGTGCATAGTGACTATCTTCACTAAATCCGCATCGCTTTCTAGTCGAACCTGCGCACTATCTTGTGATGCTTGTTGAGTTTGTGTTGCTAACCAGCGTAGCACTCGTAACGTGCCATCAAGCTCTATTTGCTTTTGTTGTAAAAGCTCAGCCAAATGTCGATAATCGGTCAGCCATCGCTCAACATTATAGCCCTGAGCTTGCCAAAGCGCTTGCAGCTTGTTTTGCACAAGTAACTGCTCAAGCATGGCCATAGCGCCTTGTTTGTACCACAGCTTTTGCAATGCACTAAATTGGTCAAGATAACTTTGCCATTGCTGCTCATTAGTACGAAGTTGAAAAACTTGCTGATAGTCCAGCGCAAATAAGGGGCTTACTAATATACCTCGCAGTGCAGCCTCATCGTACTTACCGTGCAATACTTCTAAGAAGCTCAGTATTGCAAGGCTAATTGGCTGACTGAAAATACTATCTCGCGCCAAGTAAACACTGGGTATGGCTAAGCTAGACAACGCCGACTTGATGATGCTCGCCTCACCTCTATCTCGCACCAATACACAAATATCACCCGCTTGCACGGCATTTTTTCCTATCAATGCCTTGCCTTCTTGCGCTTCAATCAGTAGCTGGGCAATTTTATTTGCATAATGTTTTGCCAGTACTGGCTGTGCTTTAGACTTGCTGGTTATTGGCGCATCATCTTTGTAAACACTAAATTGTAAAGCCGCATTACCCAAAAGGTTTGATGAAAAGCGGCTATCCTCTGATTTGCCATGAGCCGTTACAGAAATAAATGGAATGGCTTTGTTGAAAATAAAACTATGCTCATGGTTAGAAAATATCGCATTGACCGCCGCAACCACCCCTGTGGCAGAGCGATAGTTGGTTGCTAAGGTATATTGATTACACTCTTCAACTTGCTTTTTTGCATAGATATAAGTAAATATATCTGCTCCCCGAAAGCCATAAATGGCTTGCTTAGGGTCACCTATCATGGTTAATGCACTCGCGCCGTCACGGCCATAAACTGTATCAAATATGCCATACTGGATTGGATCGGTATCTTGAAACTCATCGATCATCGCTACGGGAAAAAGCTGGGCAATTTTAGCAACTAAGACATCGCCTTGCTCAGACTTTAACGCCTCATAAAGCTGACGCAATAAATCATCGGGGCTGATTAAGCCATGCTGCTGCTTATGAGCACGCAACAACCGACGTACCTCAACCACACTGTGCTGCAATATCGCAATTTTTAGCCCTGTGCTTACTTGTTCATGCAACTGGGCCATCTTATCAAACTCACTAAGCATGGGGTGTTCAATCAGTTTTGCGCCCTTTTTATAGTTAGCTGGGTTGGATAAGGCCGCCTCGCCCCAGATTGAAAACGAATGTTTAGCACTACCAAATTCAAAATACCAATCGTCGTTTTGGCAATAGGCAATCAAAGCGTCGATATTTGCCACTCTGCCCGGGGTTTTATTTTTCGCTAAGCCAGAACTGGCAAGCACGCTAAAAAAGTCACTACGCAGCAATGACTGCTTAAACTTTTGAGCCTGTTGCTGATATTGTGTTCTCGCTGCGAGCACCGTTTGCAAATCTAACTGGGGAGTAATAGTCGCCTGTTCTTTATTTAGAGCACTGATAACGTCTTTTGCCAGTGATTGAGGGCTCTTATAATGCTCAATAATGGCTTGCGTGGTATCTCTGTCTAATGGATAAACAAAGCTGCGCCAATGATCTTTAATTGCCTCTAAGACAAGCTCAGACTCATCTAAAACAAACTCCAAATTAAATGCCACATTAGACTCAAATGCGTGCTGTTTTAACATTCTTTGACAAAAACCGTGGATGGTAAAAATTGCCGCCTCATCGATTGATTTCGCCGCAGCGTCTAACAGTACAAAAGCGTAGTGAGGATCATCTACCTGACTAAGCACACTATTTACTAACTCATCTTTGCAAGGCTGCCCAAGTAAGGTATCGCGTGCGAGCAAAATACGCGCCCTCACCCGTTCTTTAATCTCTTGCGTTGCCGCTTCGGTAAAGGTAACCACTAAAATCTGCTCAACACTTAATGGCGCGCTTGGTTGTTCAGAGACCTGTAGACCAAGTAAGCAACGTAAGTACAAACCGGTAATGGTATAAGTTTTACCCGTACCTGCACTGGCCTCAATTAAACTACTACCGGCTATGGGCATCAATTGTGGATTAAGCATCTGCATATCGCTGCTCCTGAGCTAATGTTACAATATCAGTCAGTAAGTCGTGGCTGATAGCTTGCAGCGGCTCAAGCACCTCTTCAAGTGTTGTAAAGTTTAAAGCAACGTACGCATCCTCACTTTCACCATAACCAATATATTGTCCGCCGTTAAACTTAGCTGCCGCCTTATTCACATCGCCCGTTGAAGCTAATTCATACCCTGTACTGACAAAAAAAGGCATCGGTTCAGCCAAACATGCTTGATAAAATCGCAACCACTTCTCTAAGTGGCTTTGCGCTTTGGGCTTATCGATGGGAGCAAAAATCACCTGCTCATCGAGCCCGTAAATATAAGTGTGCACAGGTTCGTCCATGCACTGTGCAATACAATGCATTAAAAAGCCTTTTACTCTATCTTTTGCTTTTATACTGGCGCTGCGATAAAAGATTTGCTTGTCATCATAGAGCTTATCTAGCCAACCCAACAAGGTATGCTGTGCGATATCTAACCTTACCTCTAGCGGCACTCTGCGTTGGCAAACTTGCGGCTTTAAGCGCTCTGCCATAGGTTGCACACGCTGTTGTAAACGCGCCAACTGTAGTTCACCCACCGTGGCTTGCGGCAAATTACCTCGTTGGATAATTTGTTCTAAGTTTATCGGCTCACCCCTAAGTTCATGTTCCAACAATTCATCAAGGTAAAAATAGCGCTCAAGCGTATCAAGAATGAAAGGTTCTTCATCTTTATTAAACTCGGTTAACTCGTGTAACCTCAAGCCCAATGTTTGTGTGTAAAACGCCTTTTGAGGGGCAAGCACAGTAAATAAAAACTGGGCGATATCAATATTTTTCTCATACTCTACGTTAAGGGGCTCTGGCGTTTGACGCTTAAGCGTTGTGTTTTCAACCAACCACACAGGGTTAAAACTTTGCAACTTATTACCGGAGCAATAGTTTTCTGGATTAAACGGTTGTAGTGTTGCCTTTTCAAGCAAATTATCTGACGGTTTTAGCGGGTTATCTGCGTATTTAAAGCTGCGGTCAACATACTCTAATAATTCACTGACCAATACAGATGGCATTTGTGGCTCATTGTTATAACAGGAGCGACCGATATAGCTGATGTAAAAGTGCTCACGTGCACTGAGTAGTGCCTCTAGAAATAAATAACGGTCATCAAATTTTCGTGACCGGTCACCTTTTTGCCTTTTAGAGTGTGGCACTAAATCAAAACCAATTGGTTGAACGGTGCGCGGATAGTCAGCATCATTCAAGCCCAGCAAGCACACCACTTTAAAAGGCACTGCACGCATCGGCATCAATGTACAAAAGTTAACAGGTCCAACTAAGAAACGTTGACCAACACCCTTTTCTTGCACCCCTTGTTTTACCAGATAGCTTAATACTCTGGCCGATACTGGCGCTTGCATATCCAAATTGTCATCATGTTTTTGTAAATCATCAATGACTCTTTCTAATGTGAGCAAATCCCAACTTTGCTCGCTCTGCTCATCATAAAACTGCGCAACCATTTCTCGTAGCAGCTGCGCTTTATCACACAGCCGCTCACTTTTGTTCAGTCTTTGCTTATAGCCTGTTAGTGCATTAACAAAGTGCAGCAACTTACTCAAACTATTCACCGCCATGCCTTCAACAAGATCGGCAGGATAAATATCATCAAATGCAACATGCTCATCACTCGATGCTATACCGAGCAGCAATCGGTTTAGGCCATGTTGCCAAGTGTTGAGCGATAACGCAGGCAGTTCATGCTCTGTTTTATGGTTCGCATCTAGCCCCCATTTCACGCCAACTTGTTCAAGCCAATACTTCAGTTGTGAAAACTCATGTTCTTCAACATTAAACTGGCTAGCTATTGGTGCCACAGCTAGTAAGTCCAATATGTCCGATACGCCAAAGCGACTAAATGGCAGATTAACCAAACTCACAAATGAGCTTAAAATTGGTTTTTCTTGCTCAATCGATAAATCGGCCAATGCATAGGGAATAAATCGCTCGCCTGTTGCCGCGCCAAACACCGCCTCGATATAAGGGCTATAAGTGCCAACATCTGGCATCATCACAATAATGTCTTTGGGCGTTAAGGTTGGGTTGTCATGAAACAATCTCAGTAAATGGTCGTGCAAACATTCGACTTCTCGCAGTGGCGTGTGACAATCAACGAGCTGAATGGATTTATCTTCGGGGTCAACTTCCAACTTACCCTGTTCACTAATAAACCAGCTTTTATCCGGTGTTAGTGACTTCCCCTTAAACGCTAGTTGGTATATTTCACTTTGGACTTTAGCCAATAAACTATCATCAAAGTCATCGATAAACCCGTCGATCCATTGGGCATCTAATTGCACTAACTGCTCAAAATAATCTCGTCCAAGCTTGCCCCACGAAGATAACAGCGGGTTGCCAATAAAGTAATAATCTTCTTGGTTTTGTTTGGCTTCTAGCTCAGGCATTTTCAGATATTTTGCGGCAATCTTAGCCTGCGTTTTTTCATCAACCAAGTCCCCCCAATAATGCTCACTTGGGTTACAAAAGAACAACAGCACGTCAACTTTTTTGGCCAAGACTTCAAAGATCTCTAACTGACTCGATGCCATTGCAGATAAACCAAATATGGTGATCCGCTCCGGTAGGAGCCGCTCTGCCAAGAGCCTTTTAGCATCAAAACTATCAAGCGCCGCAATTAGTTGCTGATGCATATTTGCCCTGTGATAATCGCTTTGCCCTAAAGATTGCGTATGCTTAACCAAACGCCTCCACAAGTCGGGCTGCCAAGCTGCAATAGAAATATCCACATCATCGAGCTCATCCTCTCCTGCATCCCATTGGCTTATCCAATGCGGCCGATACATAAGGTATTGGTCATATACGTCGGCTATTTTTTCACACAAAGCAAACAGCTTTAAGCCATCATTATCTTCATTTAAATATTGCTCAAGTTGAGCATATTTATCATCGCCCAAACACTGGGGCAATATTGCTACCAACTTCCAAGTCATATTTTGTTTATTATATGGCGACTCACTAGGCACATTAGGTAAAAACTGTTGATATAGTTGCCAAATAAAACTCGACGGAAGCGGAAAATCAACTTGGGCAGCAACACCTAGCGCCTCACTTAAGCCTATTTTTAACCATTGTGACATACCAGGAGATTGCACCAAGACAATTTCTTTACAGAATGGGGAGCTTAATGGTGCGGATTTTAGCAAGGTGTGAAACTGCGCCTGCAAGACTTCCATTCGATTAGACTGAATAATGTGCAACATGATGGTTTCCCGCGCTATTTACAACCACAATAACCTGAGGATCTGGCTGATTTATAAGATTTATATGCGTTGGGCAGTGTAAAAGATTTACGTATTAGAAGATAGATTCAAAATAAATCTATACCCGAATCATCTTCTGTTTGTGGTTTGTCAGCTTTAACCATTTGCTCATAAAAACAAAGCTTATCCCTGCCATTTTCTTTGGCAAAATATAGTGCTTTATCAGCGTTTTCTAATACATGGATGGGAAAGTCATAGGGGCCGACTTTTGCTACTCCAATGCTAACGGTGAGTTTTTTGACAAATGGAAACTTCGTATTCCTTACTTGCTCCATAAATTGATTTAATAGCGCCTCGATTTCTTCAACCGTTGCGGGCTCAAACACTAAAACAAACTCCTCGCCACCAAAACGAAAGAGCAAGTCAGTTGGTCTAAAATAGCTGTGCATCACTTGTGCTAAGATAAGTAAAACCTCATCTCCGCACACATGCCCATAGTTATCGTTAACCTGTTTAAAATGATCAATGTCTAACATCGCAAGCCACGACACCGTTTCTTTTTGGTTTTGTCTGTCTTTTTTAGACTTCGTGGTTTTATGGTGCTTAACAACTTGTTTTTCTATTAACTGTTTTAATTTCTTATCAAATGTCTGTCGATTTAACAGCCCCGTTAGTTTATCTCGCTCGTTCTCATGCAAAATAGTGAGGTAATTTTCATAAATACAACAAAACGCATTCAACAGCACTTGCTCTGCGCTACCCAACCCTTTACTCACAATTGCAATTGCACCAATGGGCTTATCTGATAGTGTAATGGGTACCCAGCGTTTCTCAACGCCATCATTGCTTTGAATAGCAATTATGCATGCAGAGTTTAAACAAGATAGTAACTCAGGACTGGGGTTATCGAGTTTTTCTGATTGGCTCCACTGAAAACGTTTTCCGTCGATAACTTCTAAACCCAAGCAACATTCAACTTCTAAGACATCATTTGCAGACAAAGACTTATAAATAGATACCGCCTGACAGCCAATAAACTCATGTATCGTTGACAACAAACTCGATTCAAGCGAATCAACATCACGCGTTTTTGTAAGTTTTACAACTGAATGAAGTAGCTCTTCTTGCATATTCTACCTTAGAGAAAACTCAAAGCACCAAACTGCCATTTAAATCGGGCACGCTGTAATTAGATATTGGTGTACATTCAACACACCATACACGCAACAGTAACATTTCACTTACCGAATTTGCGTTATTTTACTTTAGAAACAATGTTATCTAACTAGTATAGACAGGATTTTTAAGCTTGCAGAAGATTACAACTAGACTTTCGATAGGGTTGTAAAAGTAAGCGGAAGGCCTGCTTCCACTTACTCACAATGAATAATATACATTATATAGATAGGCGCTTATGCACCAATTAGATTAACTGCGCTAACATTTCTTCGCTATATTCAGTTAACGGCTGTTGATTTTTAACTTTACTCACATAATCTGGATTAGCAATGAACGGTCTTCCAATCGCTACTAAGTCAAATCTCTTATCATCTAGTGCCTGCGTAGCCGTTTGTGGCGTAAATCCACCCACACCGACCAGTGTGCCATTGTAGTGCTGGCGCATATAATCTGAAGCACGTCCACCTAAGTGTTCGAATTGCATGCTATCGTCAAAAATCCCAACATGAACAAATGCCAAATCTTGTAAACTTAGTTTAGCCAGTAAATAGTCAAATACAGCTTTGTCTTTTTGATCAGGCTCCATATTAAAATATGCGCCTGGAGATAGACGCAAGCCTACTCTTTGTGCACCGATGGCAGCAGAAACAGCCTCTACTACCTCAAGAGCAAAGCGCGACATGTTTTCTGGCGTTTCTCCATATTCATCTGTGCGCTGATTTGATGTGTAATGTAAAAATTGGTCAATTAAATACCCATTTGCACCATGTATCTCTACCCCATCAAAACCAGCTTCAATGGCATTTTTTGCAGCTTGTGCGTAATCATCAACTAATTGCTTAATCTCTGATAATGTTGCTGCCTTGGGAGTTTGATACTGTAAGTCACGCATTCTTGGCACTGTACCTTCAATGCCAATAGCCGAAGGCGCAAGCACGTCCCCTTCCCCAAAAAAGAATGGATGCGCAACGCGGCCAACGTGCCATAACTGAGCAAAAATTTTGCCACCCGCATTGTGCACAGCACGCGTTACATTTTTCCAGCCATCAATTTGGGCCTGTGTGAATAGGCCTGGCGTATTAGGGTAACCTTGTGCATCGGGACGAATGATCGTTGCTTCGCTGATGATTAAGCCTGCATCAGCTCTGCGCGCATAATAAGCGACCATTGCTTCTGTTGGCACTAGTTCATCATCTGCCATACAGCGCGTCAGCGGGGCCATCAAAATACGGTTGTTCAAAGTAATGGTGTCATTGAGTTTAAACTGCTCAAATAATCTAGAAGTCATAATTCCTCGCAAGAACGATAGGTGCATGTTAATTTTGAATGTACATTCAAGATACACATACTTGAATAAACGTTCAAGAACTATTTTTGAATAAGCAATCAAATTAGGTTAGACTTTTTCTACTCAACCAAGATATCTCCTAATATGAGAAGCGCAGAATTCGATAAAGAACATGTTTTACGACAAGCCATGCATACCTTTATGCAATACGGTTACAGTAAAACCAGTATGCAAAAATTAACCCAATCCACAGGGCTACACCCGGGATCTATCTATTGCGCATTCAAGAATAAAAAGGGTTTACTATTAGCGTCAGTAGAACAATATCAAAAAGATAAGAATGAGCAATTTACGCAACTATTTGCTCAACACGACAACATCCGCTCTGCCTTAGAGGTTTTTTTGCAAGATATTATTAGGCCATGTACGAGTCATGAGGCAACTCAGGTATGCTTACTTACACGCACGCTGTCAGAAGTGGATGGACAAGATGAAGAAGTTACTCAAGTGCTCTCAAATAACCTATGCGCATTCGAGCAATCACTACAAAATGTATTAACTCAAGCACAGCAAAGTGGTGAAATTAGCTCTGTACCCAGCGCAAAAGAAAGAGCACAGTTTTTGGTCATGGGCATTTATGGGTTAAGAACTTATGCAAGTACCAGTAATGATGAGCTAGCTCTTATGAGTTTAAGCAAACAGTTACTTGAACACGTTTTGCAATAATACCAATTTTATTAATACATTGATCATTCTAGCGAGCTAAATAACTCATTAACTGCGTTAAATATTTCTCATGTAGAATAACTACATAGCGAAATATTTGCCTTGTTACTAAGCCATTTATCTGTCGCAATATCTGATCACCAATTTAATGCAATTGGTATAAAAAACGAAAGGATCTGAGTTTTAGATACAAAAAAAGCGCTTATAGCGCTTTTTTTGTTTTACCTACTTTTACCAGGCAACATGGCGGAGAGGGAGGGATTCGAACCCTCGATAGGGGTTAGCCTATACACGAGTTCCAGTCGTGCGCCTTCAGCCACTCAGCCACCTCTCCGTTACACCTAAAGTGCGGGGCTAATACTATGAAAAGCAACGCACTTTAGCAAGTAGTTTTTGGGTTATATCAATCGGTTGCTCAACTATCGAACACTACTTTTGCAGGCTTGCTGAAAAATCCAGCATACGATTTAAAGAACGCAACGCGCCTTCGCGAAGCGCCATATCAACAAACACTTCTTTGCCAGATGGGTCTACAAGCGCTTCTTCTATCGCTTTAAGACCATTCATTGCCATCCATGGGCAGTGAGCACAACTTTTGCAAGTTGCACCCTCTCCAGCTGTTGGCGCTTCAAAAAACTCTTTCTCTGGGCACAACTGCTGCATTTTATAGAAAATGCCTCTGTCAGTCGCAACAATAAACTTTTGGTTTTCCATTGTTTGTGCTGCTTTTATAAGCTGACTTGTTGAACCTACTGCATCTGCAAGCTCTACTATCTCTGCAGGTGACTCTGGGTGCACAAGCACAGCAGCATCTGGATGCAGTGCTTTCATATCTTTTAAGGCTTTGGTTTTAAACTCATCATGTACGATACAAGCACCATTCCACATGATCATATCGGCACCCGTCTTCTTTTGAATGTAAGAACCTAAGTGTTTATCAGGGCCCCAGATTATCTTGTCGCCCTGATCATCAAGATGTTCCACTATCTCAAGTGCACACGAAGAGGTGACTATCCAATCTGCTCGAGCTTTGACCGCAGTGGAAGTGTTGGCATATACAACCACTTTTCTATCAGGGTGTTGATCACAAAACGCAGAAAACTCTTCGATAGGACAACCGACATCAAGTGAACAAGTGGCAGCCAGAGTTGGCATCACCACTGTTTTGTTAGGTGTAAGTATTTTTGCTGTCTCGCCCATAAAGCGTACACCTGCCACAACAATAATGTCAGCATCGTGTTTGGCGCCAAAACGCGCCATTTCAAGAGAGTCAGCTACACACCCACCCGTCTCTTCTGCCAAAGCTTGAATTTCTGGATCAGTGTAATAATGTGCAACTAGCACCGCATTCTTTTCTTTTAACAATGATTTGATACGCGCTTTGTACTGTAACTTTTCATCGTCAGTTAAAGGCGCAGGTTTTGGAGGAAAAATATAATCCTCAGGCATGATTTGTTCAGCTAAACTCATTTCTCGACCACTGTAGTCACATTGCATAATTACGGCGAATTATACGTAAACAGGCGCAATAATCCTAGTCAAAGACTGACTAAATGACACGATAAAGAAATTAAAATGAAGTATAAAAGACACAATGAGAGAATGGTGGGTCATGATGGACTTGAACCATCGACCAATGGATTAAAAGTCCACTGCTCTACCAACTGAGCTAATGACCCACTTAGTGCAGCAGTTTGGTTTGAACCAATCGCCTGCTGCGGGCGCTTATAATACTTATTTAAAAAATGAGTGCAACTGAAATACGTAGTTTTTTTCAGTTTTTGTGTCTAAGCGCCTAATTTTAAACCATTGTGGCAAAAAATCATGCCTTTTATATCTTCGCCAGACGTTCTGTGGCTAATTTAGCAGCAGTTGTACTGGGATATTCAGATATCAATGTATTAAGCATTTGCTTTGCAAGATCGAGCTGTTGTTGCTTTTCATACAATGCACCTAATTTTAGCATTGCATCTGGGCGTTTGTTAGATTCAGGAAACTGCTCAACCACTTTTTTAAAGTGCACTAACGCATTCGCATCATCATTTTTAATCGACAATAACTGCCCTAGCCAGTAATGTGCATTAGGGATATACACTGAATTAGGGAATGTTGTTAAAAAACTCTGAAATTCAGGAATGGCTGCGTCATAACGTTTATCTTGCATGATCAAAGCGACAGCTCGGTCATATGCTTCATTTTCCGACAAATCATTGCTTAGCGCTTGTGTCGCATCGACAGGGCTAACAATAACAGGCGCTGTAGTGCTTTGTTCATATACCTTAGAAACACGATTTTCTATCTCTTGGTATAGCTCTCGTTGACGCTGAAGAACTTTTTCAAGCTTATAACTTTGCTCTTCCGTAACCCCTCGAACTTGACTTACTTCATCTTGTAGCAAATTGAGCTGCTGCTGTAATTCAATTTGCAGTAGGTTGCGCGTCTTCATCATACGCTCTAACTGCGCGATTCGTTGCTCTACTGAACCAGGACTGGGGTTATTTGCAGCTTCAGAAACAGGCGCGGGAGCAGCCCAAACTTGGGTGCTCCCGCTTAGTAACATTAGAGCTGCCAAAATTGTATTCGGCTTCATAATCTCTCTTTACTAATTTAGTATACAAGCACCGCGCGACGGTTTTTAGCAAAAGCTTCTTCTGTGCGTGATTTTACCATTGGCTTTTCTTCACCATAGCTCACTACAGAGATTTGGCTTTGAGACACACCTAAGCTCTGTAGGTATTTAGACACTGACTTACCACGGCTCTCGCCTAAAGCAATGTTATACTCTGGCGTACCGCGCTCATCAGCATGGCCTTCAATCAGTACCTTAACGCTAGGGTTTTTAACTAAGAAATCAGCGTGCGCTTGTAAAAGCTCTGAGTACTGACTTTGAATCGTAGATTTATCAAAGTCAAAGTATACGATCTGTTCTTGACGTAATGCTTCGTATTTTTCACGCAACTTTTCTTCTGCTGATTTTTCACGCGAAATGGTGTTCACATCTACCTGATTATTTGCATCGTTATTGGCAGCTTGATTGCTTTCATTTGCTGCACCTTCATCAACACTTGAAGAAGAGCTACATGCCGCTAGCGTCATTACTGGTAGAGCCACCAATAGCGCTTTTAAAGTTTTGTTAAGTTGCATCGAGTATATTCCTATTTGTAAAATTCAAATCAGCAAAGTTATTATAAAAATGGCGACCAGGCCGGGGCCTTTACTTGCCCATCTGAAACGGGAAGTCGCGCTTTAAATCGACCATCCATAGACACTAAAGCTAAAACCTGCTTATTGTTATGTAGCGTACTATAAATAATCATTGAGCCATTTGGTGCGATACTCGGAGATTCGTCTAAACGTGTTCTCGTCAATACTTGAAACAGCCCTGATCCTAATTCTTTTTTAGCAATGTGATATTTGCCAAGCGTTCGGTTCACCATAACAAGCTGCTGCCCGTCGGGTGTTATTGAGCCAGCTAGGTTCATATCACCGTCAAAAGTAATACGTTTTGACCGACCTGACTGTAAATTTAACTTATATATCTGGGCATTACCACCCCTTTCAGACGTATAGACAATTTCTTTACCATTTGGGTGCCAAGATGGTTCAGTATCTATGCTACGGTGTTTAGTTAAACGTCTTATCTGTTTGGTTTCTAGGTCCATCACATAAACTTCTGTAGCCCCACCAGCATCTTTTGACAACACAATTAACAGTTGCTTACCATCAGGCGAAAACTGCGGTGCTCCATTAATACCAGGAAAACTCGTTAAGATTTCTCTTCTGCCCGTATATAAGTCTTGTAAGATGATCTGTGATTGGCGGTTTTCAAAGGTAACATAAGCAAGTTTATTTCCATCAGGTGACCATGCTGGTGACATTAAAGGCTCTTTAGAGCGCAACAATACTTGCTCATTGTAACCATCATAATCTGCAACAACCAATTGGTAAGGCTTGTCTTCACCATCACGCACGATCACATAGGCAATTTTTGTACGAAATGCCCCACGCTCTCCTGTTAACGCTTCATAAACCACATCACTTATTTGATGTGCATAGCGCCTAAAGCCATCACTGGTAATAATGCTTTGTCTTGCCTCTTGGATGTGGTCCTGACTTTTCATTAATTGTCCATTCGTCATCATACGAGTTTCACCACCCGTAATTTGCGCGCGGATCACATCAATCAACTCATATTTTACTAAATAGCGCCCACCGGGTTGTTGCTCTACAGAGCCGACTACTATCGCCTCAACACCTTTGTTTACCCATGCATTGTAATCCACATCTTCATCGCTGGTAGGCAGTTGCGGCATATCAGCCAAAGCCAGTGGTTTAAACTTACCGCTGCGCATTAAGTCAGCAGCTATCACATCACTTAATTGCGACGGTACTTGGCCAACACCATTGTATTGAAATGGCACAATAGCGATTGGGCGTGCACTATCAATGCCCTCTGTAATGACAATTTCAAGCGCAGCATTCGCCACGCCTTGCAAGCCAAAAGCAACTATGATTAACAAGGTTTTCAGTCGGTTAAACATGAGTTTCCTTTATAAATTAGGTTTAATTGTTAAGTTTATATTTTTAAGCTTTTCAAACACATCTTTCTCTTTAGATACAGGCAACGTGTCCGCCATTCTTACTGCCCTGAGCGCTGCATCACATACAATCTTATCGCCACCAAGAGAAGTGACACTGGTAACTAGACCGTTGAACGCCAAGCGAATGTTCACACGACATTCTTTGCCACGCATTTTCTCATCCGTTAACAAGTTTTGCTGAATCCGTTGCGTGATCAGCGCTTGATATTTCTCAACTTCTGTCAATACCTGCTGCTGACGAATTCTGGCACGTGCGGCTTGCTCTTTTGCTAGTTGCTCCTGTAGCATTTTTTCTTCTAATGCTTTTTGGCGTGCTCGCTCTGCTTCTTCTGCCTTACGCTTCTCTTCAGCCTCACGGCGTTTGCGCGCCTCTTCAGCTTTTCTAAGTGCATCCTCCTCTGCTTTGCGTTTTTCAGAGGCTGCTTTAGCTGCTTTTTCTGCTTCTAGCTTCTCTTGCTGTGCTTTTTGTGCTTGTTCACGCTGCTTCTTTTCTATCGCGCGCGCTTTTTTAGCTTGTGCTTCTGCTTTGCGCTTTTCTTCTTCCTTTGCTAAGCGCTGCTGTTCCAGCTTTTTGATCCTGCGAGCTTCAGCTTCTCGCTCTTTTCTGGCCTGTACAGCACGACGCTCTAAATCTCGAATACGCTTTTCTTCAGCTTTTTTCTGTGCATCTTCTTTTTGTTTGAGCTCTGCAATTTTTTTCTCTACGGCGTTTTGATCAACCGATATGGCCGAGACAACTTTTTCAGAAGGATCGGTTTGTGGCACATTTAGCGTTACTTCCATCACGCTTGGTGTTGGTGTTTTAAACATTGCACTAGCAAACAAAAATCCACCGATGGCTAAGTGCAAAAGAAATGATTTCAATAACCCACTTTGTAACGAATCCATGGCTATTCCTCAAACGATTTCGTCATTAAGCCAACGGATGGCACACCCGCATTTTTCAAAAAGTCCATTAGCAATAAAACTTCTTGATAAGACACTCTCCCTGAACCTTTTATCATGACCGGTGTTTCAGGGTTTTGCTGTAGTTTAAGTTTGATGATAGCAGCCACTTCAACCGCATCCATCGGCGCTTCTGGATCGGTACCTACACTGACGTAATAGCGGCCTTGTGAGTCTATACTTGCGATGATTGGTGGTGCGTCTTTAGTTTCTACCAAGTCAGACTCTTGCATTTGTGGCAAGTCTACTTTAACCCCATGTGTGATAAGTGGTGCTGTGGCCATGAAAATAATCAACAGCACCAACATAACGTCAATATAAGGGACCACATTTATTTCAGCTACTTGACGACGTTTTTTGCGCACGTACATGTTATTTTGCCTCTACTGAGTTTGTAGCTTGGCGATGAAGGATATTCGAAAATTCCTCCATAAAATTAACATATTGGGTTTCTACAACCTCTACCTTTTTAGCAAAACGGTTGTAAGCAATAACAGCAGGAATTGCTGCAAATAAACCCATAGCCGTCGCTATCAAAGCTTCAGCAATACCTGGGGCTACCATTTGCAGCGTTGCTTGCTTTACTTCACCAAGCGCGATGAATGCATTCATTATGCCCCAAACTGTACCGAATAACCCTATATAAGGACTAATTGAGCCAACAGTAGCTAAAAATGATAAACCTGATTCAAGCTTTTCAACTTCTCTGGACAATGCAACACGCATTGACCGGTGAGTGCCTTCAATCACCATACCTGCTGATGGAGAGCTATTTTTTTTATGGCGGGCAAACTCTTTAAAACCGGCGCTGAACAACGCCTCTAAACCAGATGCAGGTGAGACTTTACTAGTTACTTCACTGTATAACTTGCTGAGATCCATCCCAGACCAAAATCTTTTTTCAAATTCCTTTGCTTCATTCACTGCTTTACTAATAATACCTTTACGTTGAAAGATAATGGCCCAAGAGGCAATCGACATCCCAACTAGTGTTAGCATTACAAGTTGCACTAACAAACTTGCTTTTAAAATAAGATCAATAAAATTGAGTCCCGATTCCACTTTTTTATACTCCTAACGAATGTATCTCGGCTTTTCAACCACAAATCTCTTAATTGACTGTAAGCGGCTATAAAGGTTCAGTTAGTTTACTCACACATGTCCGTGCTTACAATCTCATTACCATGAAATACAGCTATTTGGCGACAAAGTGCGCAAAAATATAACAAACCGCTAATTTCATGCTTGTTTTTAACACAAAAGGATGAGCAGTTTGCATAATCTGTGAGTTTAAGGTGCGTATTTATTACTAGTAACTGCATAAATCTATTGCTTTATGCATAAATAAAGAATAAACCCTCAAATACAACTTGGTAAGACCAATTAACAACAAATAAACTAATACTCTAAAAAACCAAACAAAAACAAAAAACACTTAAAAAACAACAATTTAAAATTTTACCAAGAACAAAAATACAGCAAAGAAAAAATAAAGAAACCCTCTTGCTATTAGTTTTTTTTATTTGAAAATTAAATTTTTCTAGTTTGATAGAATTAATAAACCCCTTTAATATACATCCTGTACTGAGCAAGCAGCATGAATCATGCAAACGCACAGTTATAAGTAATATGATTTCTGATTTGTCGTATTACTATTGATAGATGTATTTGGGATAAAACCTAAACTCATTTATCAGTTCCCTGGATTACTTCCTTCAACTTGTTGTTTTGCCCGCTATTTTAGCGGGCTTTTTTTTGTCAAAAATTTATCACAAGTCTACTGCAACAGTCTTAACGTTCACTGAAAAATCAATAACAATTACAGGGTATGATGGCTTTAAAAGTTAAAAAAGCCCAGTTTCCACTAGGCTTGAGGTGTTAAGTTAAAGTGTAGATAAGCAGCGTTTGAAGCTATTCTCCCCCTTGGGGTACGCTGAATGAAGCCCTGTTGGATCAAAAACGGTTCTATGACATCTTCAATGGTTTCACGCTCTTCACCTATCGCCGCCGCTAGGTTATCTAAGCCGACTGGACCGCCTGTGAACTTTTCAATTATGGCGAGCAGATACTTTCTATCCATGTAGTCAAAGCCACATTTGTCTACATCAACCATGTCAAGCGCCTGCTGCGCAATGTCAACTGACACTTTGCCATCCCCTTTTACTTGAGCGAAATCACGAACACGCCTCAATAACCGGTTTGCAATACGCGGCGTACCTCGAGAACGCTTGGCTATTTCATCAGCCCCTTCAGGACTTATAGTCAGATCTAAGTAAAAAGCAGAGCGAGAGATAATTTTTGACAAGTCAGCCACAGAGTAAAACTCTAAACGTTGAACAATACCAAACCTGTCTCTAAGCGGTGATGTCAATGAACCGGCTCTAGTAGTTGCACCGATCAGCGTAAACGGGGGCAAATCCAGTTTTATTGAACGCGCAGCCGGACCTTCTCCTATCATAATATCGAGTTGATAGTCTTCCATTGCTGGATATAAAATCTCTTCAACTTGCGGGCTTAAGCGGTGAATTTCATCGATAAATAGCACATCACCTTCTTCAAGGTTAGTAAGAAGTGCAGCTAAGTCCCCCGCTTTTTCAAGTACTGGTCCTGAGGTAGTTTTAATATTCACCTCAAGCTCATTGGCAACAATATTCGCCAATGTTGTTTTACCTAACCCTGGTGGACCAAAAATCAGTAAATGGTCAAGCGCTTCATCTCGTGTTCTCGCCGCTTCGATGAAGATCTCCATTTGCTTTTTAACATGCGGCTGGCCTGTGTAGTCACTCAGTAGTTTAGGACGTATCGCTCTATCGACCACATCCTCATTACCTTGTACTTCTGGCTCTATTAATCTATCGGCTTCTATCATAAAGGTTACATCATTGATTTAAGCGCTTCTTTAATCAACGCTTCAGTGCTCATATTTGGTTGCGACACATTCTTAACTGCTTTTTGCGCTTGAGCTGGTTTATAGCCTAAAGCCAATAAGGCAGCGATTGCATCGTCTGCAGGGGTGTCGGCAACTGTTGGATTTTGCATTGGCTCTAGTATAGTCGAATCGCTATATGGCGTTAGCAAATCATGGCCAAAGTCTTTGAGTCTATCTTTCATCTCAAGTACTAAGCGTTCAGCTGTTTTTTTACCTACACCAGGGATTTTCACTAATGTTGTTGCATCTTCGTTATTAACGCATTGAATAAACTGCTCAGCCGACATACCAGATAAAATAGCCAAGCCAAGTTTAGGGCCAACACCATTTGCTTTTATTAGCTCTCTGAATAACGCTCTTTCTTTTTTATGATTAAACCCAAATAGCAACTGCGCATCTTCACGTACCACAAAATGCGTATAAACCGCAGCTTGCTCTCCTATATTGGGTAACTCATAAAAGCAGGTCATAGGCATTTGCACTTCATAACCAATGCCTGCTACATCAAGCAATATCTCTGGCGGTTGTTTTTCTAATAACGTGCCATTCAATCTTCCGATCATATTAAATCCTACCTTAGTCTTCTTCGCACTGTCTTGGTCGCACTACCCGCTAAACGAATTAAGTTCTGCTGTGAGTGAGCATGGCATATCGCTATTGCAAGCGCATCCGCGGCATCGGCCTGAGGCGTACCTGGTAACTTCAAAAGACGCTTAACCATTTCTTGAACTTGCTCTTTTTTAGCACCCCCAGTCCCCACCACCGCTTGTTTAACTTGCCGTGCAGAATACTCACTCACCTCAACATCTTGCATTGTAGCCGCAACAATAGCGGCACCACGTGCTTGGCCAAGCTTTAAAGCCGAATCGGGATTGTGTGCCATAAACACTTGTTCAATCGCAAAACTAGTTGGAGAGAATTGCTCAATAAGTTGACTTACCCCTTGGTAAATCATTTTTAAACGGGTGGGAAAGTCGTGCTCACCGAGTTTAATGCAACCACTGCCAAGATACTGAAACTTCGCACCTTGGTGTGTGATCACACCATAGCCTGTAAATCGAGAGCCAGGGTCTATGCCTAAAATAACTGCCAATGCATCTACTCTTTTTTTTCTTTAACAGCATAATGCCAAAATACTGTATGAATTACCAGTTATATATCGGGAGAAACGCACTGTGTCAATCATGTAATTAAACTCACATCGCTATATTAATAAGCGTCTGAAAGTCGCTTTTCTACTTCTTCGTGTTCCTCTAGTGTCATCAACAACTCTGCTTTTTTCTCGCTAGCAATATCTAACCAATGCTTACCTTGTAATGCCCCTTCTAAAGCATAAAGCAGATTTAAGCTTACCCGACCTTGGTTATGCTTTACTCTTAAAAAAGCGCGTACTGAACCTATTTCTCTGAGTACCTCAACGGAGTCAACGCCGGACTCTATGAGCATTTGCTCTGATTTAGGGCCAAGCCCTGGTAAATCAGCTAATTTTATCATTTGAGTTCTCCGACAATGTAGCGCTTTTTTTAGCTACAATGCTCAATTTCATCTTCGATTGTGTACAGCAAGCAACCCGCATTTACCCCTCGGCTAGGTACAACGCTGTCGCAGTTTTCATTCCAAACACGATTATTGCCCATCGATGACCAAGCTCATGCTTTAGAAGGGGCATTACAAGGTAAACACTGGCAGTAGCTAATGCTTAGCACTATATAATAGGTGTGCTTCCCACTGTGGTTTTAGCGTTGCGTTAAAGCTATTTCACTATAATAGCCGAAAACAAAAAAGGCGACCGAAGTCGCCTATTGCAAAATAATTTGCTTAATTATTCGCTATCTAGCTGAGCTTGTTCAACACTAATCGCCAGCTCTTTGAGCGCATCAGGGTTGGCAACACTTGGCGCGTTGGTCATTAGACATGATGCCTGTGTTGTTTTGGGGAATGCGATAACATCACGGATGTTATCAGTGCCACAAAGCAACATCACTAAGCGGTCAAGACCAAATGCAAGGCCTGCATGAGGTGGTGTACCGTACTTCAGCGCATCTAACAAGAAGCCAAACTTGTCTTGTTGCTCTTGCTCATTAATGCCTAAAACTCTAAATGCGGCTTGTTGCATTTCGTTGTTGTGAATACGAACTGAACCTCCACCAACTTCATAGCCGTTTAGAACCATATCGTACGCATCAGAAATCGCCTCAGCAGGGTTGGCTTCTAGCTCTGCCGCAGAAATGTCTTTTGGTGCAGTGAACGGATGGTGTACTGCATGCAGCGTGCCTTCGTCATCTTCTTCAAACATTGGGAAGTCAACAACCCAAAGCGGCGCCCATTTGTTTAAGTCAGTAAGTTCAAGATCAAGACCTACTTTCAAACGTAATGCACCCATTGCTTCGTTAACTACATTGCGCTTATCAGCACCAAACAGAATGATATCGCCCGTTTGTGCGTTAGTGCGCTCAAGTAGTGCCGTGATCACTTCTTCATTTAAGAATTTAGCGATTGGTGACTGCACACCTTCAACGCCCGCGTCACGGTCATTGACCTTCATCCATGCAAGACCTTTAGCACCATAAATACCAACAAACTTAGTGTATTCGTCAATTTGCTTACGAGAAAGCTGAGCACCACCTGGTACTGTTAACACCGCTACGCGGCCTTTTTCGTCGCTTGCAGGGCCTGATAAAACTTTAAACTCTACATCTTTTACAAGATCAGCAACGTCAACCAATTCCATCGGGTTACGCAAGTCTGGCTTATCTGAACCGAAACGGCGCATCGCTTCGCTGTATGCCATTACTGGGAACTGGCCTAAGTCTACGTTGAGCAGCTCTTGCCACATTTCACGGATCAATTGCTCTGTCACTTCACGCACTTGATCAGACGTCATAAATGACGTTTCTAAATCGATCTGGGTAAATTCTGGCTGACGGTCAGCTCGTAAATCTTCGTCACGGAAACACTTAACAATTTGATAGTAGCGATCAAAACCCGACATCATCAGCAACTGTTTAAATAGCTGCGGTGACTGTGGAAGCGCGTAGAAGCTACCTTTGTGAACGCGACTTGGTACCAAGTAGTCACGCGCCCCTTCTGGCGTTGCTTTAGTCAGTACCGGTGTTTCGATATCTAAGAAGTCGTTACTATCTAAGAATCGGCGTACAAAGCTGCTCGCTTTGGCGCGAAGCTTGATACGGTCACTCATTTCTAAACGACGTAGGTCTAAGTAGCGATACTTAAGACGACGCTCTTCTGAGTTTTGCTGGTTAAAATCGAGTGGTAAAGGCTCTGCGCGGTTAATAATGGTTAAACCGGTGCCTAATATTTCAACTTCGCCCGTTGCCATATCTTTGTTAACTTGACTATCAGGACGAGCACGTACAATACCTTTAACCTGTACACAGAACTCTTGGCGCAGTGTATTAGCTACATCCATTAACCCTTCTACTTCTGGGTCAAAAACAACTTGCACTAACCCTTCTCGGTCGCGCAAATCTATAAAAATTAGGCCACCTAGATCACGGCGTTTGTTTATCCAACCGCATAGTTCTACTTCTTGTTCAACGTGGCTTTTGTTTAAGTTTCCGCAATATATTGAGCGCATAGTCTTCCTGTCTCTCAGTCACACTACGTGGTGACTGGCATTAATATGAAAAATTATCGGCGATTATATAAAAATACCCGTCGCAATGTCATCCTTGATTCTATTTAGTTTCTAAATTTCGCTAACTTTATTACACTAGCGCCATTATTTAGACGACTCACATACAGTTATGTTATATCTTGGCTGCCCTCAATGGAGCTCTGTGCACTGGAAAGGACGCTTTTTCACAACTCATTGCCCAAATAGCAAAATGCTCAATGAGTACGCCCATATATTTAACACTGTAGAAGGCAACACCAGCTTTTATGCTGATCCAA
Source organism: Pseudoalteromonas sp. A25 (assembly GCF_009176705.1). Taxonomy (NCBI): domain Bacteria; kingdom Pseudomonadati; phylum Pseudomonadota; class Gammaproteobacteria; order Alteromonadales; family Pseudoalteromonadaceae; genus Pseudoalteromonas; species Pseudoalteromonas sp. A25. The sequence goes on from NZ_AP021846.1 coordinate 2,374,686, forward strand.
AACCTAGCACCATCAAAAAATGGTGTAGCGAGGTGCCTGAAAACTTTCGCTTCACCTTTAAGATCCCAAAGCGTGTTTCACACGACATGGCACTACAAAACTGTCATCAAGAAATAAATCAATGGCTACAATTGTTTGAGCCCCTATTCGATAAACTTGGCATGGTAATGCTGCAACTGCCTAAAGCATGCGGTCCTGAGTATTTATCAAGGATCATCGAATTTTGTCAGTTATTACCAAATGAACTGCCACTAGGTATTGAGGTGCGCCATTTAGGCTTTTTCGACAAAACGGATAATGAGCGACGATATAACCAGTTTTTGATGGCTAATCAGTATAACCGCATTATGATGGATACACGCCCACTTTTCAGCGAGCCCGCTACCTCACCAGCCATTGTTGATGCGCAGCAGAAAAAACCAAGAGTGCCTTTACATGTGATTGCAACAGGTACTTCACCAGTTATACGTTATGTAGGCTGCTCCGACTTACAAGCTAACAGGCAGTTTTACATCCCTTGGCTGAAAAAAATTAACCAATGGCTTGATGAAGGTAAAACGCCCTATGTGTTTTTTCATACAGCTGATAACTACGACGCGCCTTTGCTTGCACAGCAATTTGTGTCTGATCTCAATAGATTGAATGTTAAGCTGGGACCGTTTCCTGCAGAGCAGCAACCCCAGCAAACTACTTTACTGTAGGTCATTTTATATATTGCGGCTAGGTTCGAACGCTTTATATCGAGGCAAGGTTGCATCTAAATCATCCCAGTTGGCTTTACTCGTAATAAAGTTGTGAGATATCGGTCTCTCGCTAATATCTGAGTCTAAAATACCCAAGCGCAAGCGCAGCTTTTCTGGTAAATCACTGTTTGAACTAAACAAAGGAGACGCACAGTGAGTGCAAAAATGACGTTTTCTTCCGGGCTTAAATTCGAAGTATTTGATATGTTCACTGCCTTTTACCACAGTTAAGTCGCTCGTATTTACAAAGCCATTGGTAGCATAGGCTGTGCCTGTTGATTTACGGCATAGCGAACAGTGACAATGAATGATATCGCTTATTTTACCTGTGATTGTAAGCGCAACTTGACCGCATAAACAGCTTGCCTGATACATCCTGTACTCCTTGAAGTTATTCTTGTTTGTTTTTTAATGCATTATACTGCACACGAACTTTTGTACCAGAGGTAAAGACATGGACTTTGCGCGTTATTTTGTCCACTATCCCGACGCCATTCAATCACAGATTGAACAGCTCATCGCATCAGGACGTATTAAGCAATACTTCGAACGTAAGTATCCCAATGCACACCACTTACAAAGTGAAAAAGCCTTATATGAATTCACCAATCAACTTAAACAACGCTACTTAAAAAACGCACCAAAGCTCAGTAGCGTAAGGTATAAGAAGCAACAAGATCTGGTGAAAAATGCACTAGGCACTCACACTTTTAAAAGTCATCAGCATGGTGGTAAATTAAAAGCCAAGCATGAAATTGCGATTGCATCACAATTAAAACAAGCGCCAGAGGCGTTGTTAAAAGTACTCGTTGTACATGAATTGGCGCACTTTAAGGAAAAAGACCACAACAGAGCGTTTTATCAGCTTTGTTGTCATATGGAGCCTGATTATCATCAGTTAGAGTTAGACTTGCGATTATTTTTGGTACTACAAGAGTTAGAGTTGAGTTTTTACTGACCACATTAAGTGACTCAACGGTAGGTATGTATTTCCCTGTTTTATTGTGCCTGTCAGGCAATGCCATTTAATCAATTAATTTAAACTATATCAGCAATAAGTGCCGAATTACTCGGCACTTATGTGGTTTGTGAGCGCACGCCTTTAAACTACTTCGTGTAACCTAAGGTTGCGAATGCCGCGGTTTGACAACGCTAGTTACAAACCCAAATCCGACATAAAGTCATCATCGGCCATATCATCAGCGCTCTCGGCGGCTTTTTTCTCTTCCTTTTTAGCATCTTTAGCTGCTTGGCTGGCAATGATGGTATCAGGGTCCACCGACTCAGCGATATCAAAATCGTGTAGTTTGATAAACTCAGTCTTATCCATCGCAAGCTCAAGATAAAATATATTTTGGCTTTGTGTGGTAAACGTAACACGTCTTGCTTGAGGACGGTCCATAGTAGTATCTACCGATATTTGCACTTGCTTGTTAATGGCCATCATCTTAGGTTGGTTTTGCGTAATTGAGGTATGCAGTTGCTCACGCACTTTACTGGTAAAATCACCCACGATTTGGTTCATCAACTCACCCATCACATTTGACACATCATCAGATAGGTGACTGCTGGCAATTTCGTCCTCTGGCATACCCATATTACGCATGTAATCTTGGTAAATTTCCATTGCAGCTTGTGCGGTAAAATTAGTTACAACGAGCCCTGTAAACCCCCCATCGAACAGCACAAAACAGCCAATATCAGGGCGCATACAAGTGCGTGTGATCTTTTGTACCATTGCCGAGTATGCAATTTGATTTCCGCTTGCTGATGACAGCACCTCGGTCACTGAACGACACAAGGTTGATAATATGTCTTCTGTACTAACCACTTTATTTTTCGTCATTATTTGTCTCTTTACTTACTTCTTTTTATTAATAGTAGCCAAGCTACTCAATTTATCACTGACTATCCAGTATAAAATGTTAAAATAGCATGATTAATTGGCAAGAGAGATAAAATTGTGACTGGCAAAGACAGTATTTATGCCACTGAGCAACAAGTAAAAGACTTCAGCTTTGATGCCAACGTCGTTGAAGTGTTTCCTGATATGATCCAGCGCTCGGTGCCTGGTTATGCAACCATCGTAAGCACCATGGGCAAACTTGCTGGGCAATATGCGCAAAGCAACTCAAATCTATATGATTTGGGATGCTCTTTAGGCGCGGTAACACTGAGCATGCGTCGTAATATAGCAAAAGAAAACTGTGAAATTATCGCTGTTGATAACTCTAAAGCGATGGTTGAGCGCTGCAAAATGCACTTAAGTGGCTTCAAATCAGACGTGCCTGTGAGCGTGCAATTAGGTGATATTACTGAACTTGACATTGAAAATGCCAGTGTTGTGGCTATGAACTTCACCTTACAATTTATCCCAAAAGAACAACGTGAAACAGTGTTAACAAGTATTTATAAAGGGTTAAAGCCCGGTGGTGTGTTGCTTTTAAGTGAAAAAGTCAAAGGTGAGACGGATCAACAAGATAACTTACTGATTGACTTGCACCATGACTTTAAACGCCACAATGGTTACTCTGAGCTTGAGATCAGCCAAAAACGTACAGCGATTGAAAATGTAATGAGACCTGACCGCTTAAGCACCCATATGTCTCGACTGGAAAACATTGGGTTTAAACAAACCCAAGTTTGGTATCAATGTTTTAACTTTTGCTCTTTGGTAGCAATTAAATAACGGAGCAAAAATGCACTCTTGGTTTACAGATTTTTACGCTGCCATAGCTAAAAGCCCTCTCAGTCACTGGCTAGATACACTGCCTGCGCAGCTAACGCATTGGCAAAATGAAGCGCAGCATGGTGACTGGCCGCAGTGGGAAAAGGTCCTTAAAAACTTACCTGAATCAAATACCACACATGTAAATATTACAGACAGCGTTGAATTTGGACTACCCGAAGAACTCTCTGATGGGCACAAAAAACAGCTAACTCATCTTCTCAAACGCATGATGCCATGGCGTAAAGGCCCATTTAACATTCATGGTATTCATATTGATACTGAATGGCGTAGCGATTGGAAGTGGGATCGCCTGTTGCCACATATTAGCGATTTACATGGCCGTACAGTGTTAGATATTGGCTGTGGCTCTGGCTATCACTTATGGCGAATGCGCGGCGCAGGTGCAAATTTTGTAGTAGGAATTGACCCATCAGATTTATTCTTGTCTCAATTTCAAGCTGTTAAACATTTTAACCCCGACCCCAACGTACATCTGTTACCACTGGGTGTTGAGCAACTACCACAACTCAAAGCCTTTGATACGGTATTTTCGATGGGCGTACTGTATCACCGTCGTTCACCAATCGACTTTTTAGCGCAGCTTAAAGCACAGTTACGCGCTGGTGGCGAGCTTGTGCTAGAAACACTGGTCATTGAAGGTGACGTGAACACCGTACTGGTACCAACGGACCGCTACGCGAAAATGCGTAACGTGTGGTTTATCCCAAGCACTGATGCACTTACTCTGTGGCTAGAACGTGTTGGCTTTAAAGATATCAAAGTGGTAAACAAAGACATCACGTCGTTGGACGAACAACGCCGCACTTCATGGATGGAAACAGAGTCATTAGCTGACTTTTTAGACCCTAATGACCCAAGCAAAACCATTGAAGGTTACCCCGCACCGCTGCGCGCTATTCTAACCGCCAAAGTGTAACAACTTTGTATCGAAGGGCCCATGCTGGCCCTTCAACATTTTAGCCAATAAAGCCTAACAGCTAATTTGTCATATTTCAGCTAGCCCCAAATTGCCAATTGTTGTAAAATACGCGCGTTTCTAAGCAACCCATAAATAGCAATTTTGAGGAAAACCTGTGAGCGAACAAAAACAGTCTCTTAGCTACAAAGACGCAGGCGTAGACATCGATGCGGGTAACGCATTGGTAGAGCGCATAAAAGGCGTAGTGAAAAAAACTCGCCGTCCAGAAGTAATGGGCGGAATTGGCGGTTTTGGTGCACTATGCGAACTTCCAACTGGTTACAAAGAGCCTGTATTAGTTGCTGGCACTGATGGCGTTGGCACAAAGCTACGCCTTGCTATCGATTTGAAAAAACACGACACAGTAGGCATCGACCTCGTTGCAATGTGTGTGAATGATTTAATTGTCCAAGGTGCTGAACCCCTATTTTTCTTGGACTACTATGCAACAGGTAAACTTGACGTAGACGTTGCTGCTGATGTTGTAACAGGTATTGGTAAAGGCTGCGAATTATCGGGTTGTGCATTGATTGGTGGTGAAACTGCTGAAATGCCTGGTATGTATGAAGGCGATGATTATGACATGGCCGGCTTCTGTACGGGCGTAGTTGAAAAATCTAAAATCATCGACGGTACTAAAGTTGCCTCTGGCGACCAATTAATTGCTTTAGCATCAAGCGGCCCACACTCAAACGGCTATTCGCTTATCCGTAAAGTGTTAGAAGTATCTGGCGTTGACACAAACTCAGAGTTTGAAAGCAAAACGCTTGGTGAGCACCTATTAGAGCCAACACGTATCTATGTAAAATCAATTCTTGAACTGCTTAAAGATGTTGATGTTCACGCCCTTTCACACATCACAGGTGGCGGCTTCTGGGAAAACATTCCACGCGTATTACCTGAGTCAGCAAAAGCAGTTGTTAAAGGCGACAGCTGGCAATGGCCTGCTATTTTCAACTGGCTGCAAGAAAACGGCAATATCAGCACTCATGAAATGTACCGCACGTTCAACTGTGGCGTGGGTATGATCTTAGTTGTGCCAGCCGATAAGCTAAACCAAAGCCTTGAGATCTTAAAGGCACAAGGTGAAGACGCTTGGCACATTGGTGAGATCCAAACTGCCAAAGCAGATGAAGAGCAAGTTGAGATTGTAGGTGGAAAAGCCTAATGTCTAACACTCGCTTAGTGGTATTGATCTCTGGAAGTGGTTCAAACCTGCAAGCCATTATAGATGCTTGCCAGAGTAGTCAAATTAAGGGCGAGATAGTTGCTGTTATTAGTAACAAAGACAACGCTTATGGCTTAACACGCGCTGCCAACGCTGGCATACCTACACGCGTTTTAAGTCATAAGGCATTTGCTACACGTGAAGATTATGATGTTGAATTAGCATCTTTAATTGCATCTTTTGATCCAGATTTGGTTGTATTAGCTGGATTTATGCGTATTCTAACTCCTGACTTAGTGCAAAAATTTAAGGGAAAAATGTTGAACATTCACCCTTCTTTGTTGCCTAAGTACCAAGGGCTGAACACCCACCAAAGAGCAATAGACGCAAAAGACGATGTACACGGTGTGAGCGTACACTTTGTGACTGAAGAGCTAGACGGTGGTCCGGTTGTACTGCAAGCTAAGGTGCCTATCTTAGCCGACGATACAGCCGAGACACTGGCACAGCGGGTTCATGAGCAAGAACATATAATCTATCCTTTGGTGGTCCAGTGGTTCAGCGAACACAGACTAACTATGGAAGCAGATTATGCCGTTTTTGATGACCAACCCCTTCCAGCTCAAGGCGCAACTTACCCAAAATAAAAAAATATGCGCTTGGCTAATTGGCTTAAGCGCTATGTTCTCCTGTTCTCTTTTTGCCAACCCACTCGTTCCATACAATGCGGAATATCAAGTCTCTCGTAAGGGATCTGTTCAAGGTTCAGCGTTTCGAGCGCTAACAAAACTAGATAACAACACCTACCAACTAAAATACAGAAGTGAAATTGAATGGATGATTTTTTCTGACGAGCGAGAAGAAACTTCAACATTCAAAATGCAAGGCGAACAGCCGATCCCCATGGAATACTCTATGATACGCAGTGGTACTGGTCCTGATAAAGACTATAAAATTACTTTTGACCATAAAAACCAAGCCATTTTATCTAATCAAGATAAGTATCCTTTGGATGTAAAGTGGATTTCGCAGCAACAAGATTTATTGACCTATCAATTGCAGCTTCGCAACGACCTTAAGGCAGGTAAGCAAACTTTTAGCTACCCAATTATTGATAAAAAAGGCAACCAGCGTACCTATGACTTTGCAGTCGATGGCGAAGAGACCATCACCCTGCCCGTTGGCAACGTAAAAACCATTCGGATCAAACGTCTATATGATAACGACAAGCGCCAAGCAACGGTTTGGTTAGCACCAGAATATGATTATATGGTGGTAAAAATGTACAAAGGCAAAGAAGGCATTGAGCAGTTTCAAGTGCAACTAACAAAGTATGAGAAGCATAACGCTATGTAATAACTCATAAAGGTAGTCGACGTTGTTCGACTACCTTTAAAACCACCCACAGTAGTTAGATTTTTTCACCCATCTTAAACAGTACAAACTCACCTTCAGCCATTTTTTGCCACTGTTCATCATTGGTTAATGGCCGTGTAGCTATCACTGTTACCACATCATTAGGCGTCGTTTCTTTTTGAAAATCGACAACCATATCCGCATCAATCAGTGTCGCTTTACCAAATGGTGCTCTGCGGGTTATCCAATGTAAGTTATTTGTACAATACGCCAACACATACACCCCATCCGTTAGGAGCATATTAAAAACCCCTTTAGCTCTAAGGGTGTCAGCAAGTTTAGCGGCATATCTAAATACCGAGGCCATATTTGCAGGCCGTTTTGGGTATTTTTCACGTATTTTATCGAGTATCCAGCAAAATGCTAATTCACTGTCGGTATTGCCCACTGGTCTATAAAATTCTGGCTTTAGGTCACTATAATTAGATAATTGGCCGTTATGAGCATAGGTGATCTCTCTACCCCATAACTCACGTGTAAAAGGATGGGTGTTCTCAAGGCACACCCGACCACGATTGCCTTGTCGAATATGGCTTATCACCGATACACTCTTGATTGGGTATGCTTTCACTAGTTTGGCAATTTCAGACTGGCAGCTAGGCTCAGGGTCTTTAAATGTTCTGCACCCTTTGCCCTCGTAAAACGTAATACCCCAGCCATCTTTATGCGGCCCAGTGTTACCGCCACGCTCCAAAAGCCCAGAAAAACTAAAACAAATATCTGTTGGGACATTCGCCGACATGCCCAATAGCTCACACATTAAATAAAAACCCCTTTAAAAACAGTAGAAAGCACCGGATTTTAGACTTATACAAGCATATGTTTTGCCCGGTGTTATGGTTACGATTGCGCTTATTATTATGCGTAACATCGGTATGCATTATGTCTCACTCAGGTGCACTCGTAAATAAGGCCAAGAATTAAAAATAATGGGTTTTCTAGGCGTGATCATAGTTACCCACACTCTACCTTTAAAAATGGCACGAACTTTAACCATTGACTACAAGTGTAATCTACAGTTAAATTAGATTACATCCGTAATCCAAAATACTAAGCTATGAAAATAATTCTATCGATATTAATCGCATTGACGATGGTCGCATGTCAAAGCCCAACTGTTCATATCTATTCGCGTGATTTATCGCAACTAGAGCGTTCGAAACTACAATCGCTTTTTGAAACTGAGAATATCCAGTTTAAGTTTACCAATTTGCAATCGCCTACTCACTATCGTGAACCGTATTTGCTATACCACCCCCAAGATAGTGATCAGGCTCTCATTAGTGCAGTGGAACGTGTAGTTAGAGAGGTAGGCTTTAATAGATTAAACACGCAGGTGTTCAACAAAGAAAACCACTATTACACCCAGGGTAATATGGGATTATATTTTCCCGCTAAAAACAACCATTCAGTAGAACTACCGGAATTATTATTTACACATCAATGCACTACCACTGATTTGCAAGTTCATATCAAACAAAACGGTAAATGGATAGCCCGTAACCAAACTGATTTACATGGCACATGGCAGTATGTTGAACCATATTTAACTCTGCATTGGTTTGATGGCTCAGGGATGGTACAACAAGCCTATCAAGGCCGAATACACACCGTACCCACCAAGCTTGGACCAAGAAACGCAGTTACCTTTACCGTTCTCGGTCATCGCAGCTATCCATTAGCATTGTTAAACTGTGATTTACAGGCGATTTTTATGTAACACGCATAACTTAAGTGGAAATAGGTGGGGGTAAATAAAGTACATCTTACAAATAGGGGGCATAAAACATGCCCCCTAACCCTTTAAGCCATTACCAAAAAGCCGGCAAACGCTATCACAGCGGCTATCAATGCATAAGGGAGCTGTGTGACCGCATGACTAATTAAGTTACAACCAGAGCCTTGTGCAGCCAGTACCGTGGAGTCTGAATAAAAACACGCTTGGCTGCCAAATGATGAAGCTGATAACAAGGCACCAATTACCATGGGGATATTGGCGTCAACTGCTACAGCTAATGGCATTACAATGGGTATAGTCACAGCAAAGATCCCCCAACTAGAGCCCGTAGCAAACGCTAAAATAGCCATAGACAAAAATACCATAGCAGGCAATAACTGTGCACTCATATATGGGCTGAGCGAATCAATCACAAAGCGCGGGAGCATAAGCTGATCGCAGACATCTTTGAAGATAAAAGCGGCAATCACCGTACCGATAGCTGGTAACATGCATTTAAAACCATCAATCATCTGCTCTAGCATCTGAGCAAGGGTCATTAATCTTTGTAGCAAATAAAACGGTACGGTCACAGCCAAAGTGGCTAATAGCCCTTTCCACACATCAATATCAAAATAAACAGTAAAGGCGACCAATAAAGTAATAGGTACAAGAAAATTGTATAACTTACCTTGCTCGTCGGCCTCTTCAAACTCTTGTTCAATGGCTTTAGCAGCATACTCATCAGGCGTCTGCACTTGTTCAAAATCAATTTGCTCTAATGCCGGCTGACCTCTTTCAACTGCGGCCTCAGCCTTTTTCATCCCACCAATCAAAGGGATAATACCAATTATAACCAAAGGCACCATCAACACAGCAACCCATGCGTAAAGCATGTAAGGTATTGCTTGAATATATGTGTTGATCCCCTGCCCTTGCTCAGCGACTCCGTTGTCGACCAACAAGCCACCAAAAAACACCGCCCAAGTAGATAAGGGCACCAACACACAAATAGGTGCAGCGGTAGAGTCAACTACATAAGCGAGCATTTCTCTGGATATTTTAAACTTATCAGTTACCCTGCGCATTGTTTCACCGACGGTTAACGCATTAAGGTAATCATCTATGAAAATAACCACGCCAAGCAAATAAGTCATCAGCAAAGACGATTTACGCCCTTTTGCTAGTTTTAATGCATTTCGACCAAATGCAAGGGCTCCGCCAGTGCGTACCAGCAAGGCAATTAATGCACCAAAACTGCCGCACACTAGGATCAGCCACCCTATCGTCTCATCTGCCATGACTTTGAGCGATGTTTCAGAAAATTTAGCTAAAACTTCTAATGGATTAATTAACGCTAAACCAACCAGTGCACCAATCACAAGTGCAAGAATAGGTCGGCGAAGCAGCACTGCTAGTGCAAGTACAACAATAGGTGGAATAACACTGATAACACTAGGCTCAAACATGCGGTATTTTCCCAATATTACAATTTATCGTTAAGAGTTAAAGGCGCAATTGATAAGTGCGCAGAGCTGCTTAATATTGGGTTGACCGATGCTTAGTATGGCCCTTCTTGAAACATCCGCGAAAAAATAAACAGGAATTGTATTTTCGTCAATTTATTTTTTTACTAAATGCTTGCAACAGCCAAAATGTCATTGCTAAGTCATCAATGATAATGAGATAAGTTTGTAGCTAACTGATTTCACGCCAAGTTATGCAGTTCGTCTTACAAAAATAGTGATTTACTCAATTTAGTTCTAAGCCAAAAGAAAGCGTACGATACCATCATTTTCTTTACTCTTTACGAGTAAATAATTTCGTTTTCCAATGGGGTATTTTTAGTTTAAAAAGTGCTTGTCCAATTAACTTAAGGCAAAAAAAATGAAAAACACATTACTTGGTATGGTTGCAGCTTTAACCTTCGTTGCAACAAGTAGCCTAGCTGATGATAACGCTGTTGCACCTCAAGAGTTAGTACAAGAGTTCACACAAATGTGCTTAGAGTGGGCAAATGACGATGGTGTGGAAGGAAAAGATCTTAAAAAATACGTTTTAGACTGTGTAAACGACGAGCTAACAAGCAGTAATTACCAAGCAGTTTCAAGCGTTGAAATTTAAAAGCCTCTAAAACCTCATTCTTAATTCATTAAAAAAGCCGGGTTCCCCCGGCTTTTTTTACTTTTTCTTTTTCGCTGCTTTGGTTTCTTCTACCCACTTACCATTTTCATAAGTCGCTTTCCAACCAGTTGCTTTACCATCAACTTCAGTCATCACATACTGAGTTTTAGTCTTTCGTGAATAGCGAACAACGGCTAAATTACCATCTGCGTCTTTTTCAGGTGCATCAGCAAGATAATAAAACTTTGGAGAGATCCTATCTCTAAAGCGCTTCAATTCTGCAACCTTAGGTGCACGTGTTTCACGAGATTTCGGGAATGTATGCGCCGCTAAGAAAATGCCTGATGCGCCATCACGTAGCACAAAGTACGCTTCTGACTTTTCACACTCTAATTCAGGTAAATGTACAGGGTCTTCTTTAGGTGGCGCAGGCTCACCATTTTTAAGCAGTTTACGGGTATTTTTACATTCATCGTTACTACAGCCGAAATATTTACCGAAGCGACCAGATTTAAGTTCCATGTCTGAACCACACTTATCACATTCGATAATAGGTCCATCATAACCTTTGATCTTGAAGGTACCCTTTTCAACTATATAACCCTTACACGCTGGGTTGTTACCACACACATGCAACTTACGCGTTTCATCGATTAAATACGAGTCCATCGCCGTTTCACACAGCGGACAGCGTTTCATTTGCATCAATGTTTCGGTTTCAACATCTTCAACGTCAGCTGCTATCGCCTCATCACCAGAGACTAAGTTCATCGTTGTTGTGCAGCGCTCTTTTGGCGGCAGGTTATATCCTGTACACCCTAAAAATACACCAGTTGATGCTGTACGAATACCCATTTTACGACTACACGTAGGGCAATCTATATCTGTTTCAACCATAACGTTTTGGCGCATGCCGCCTTGCTCTTCATCGCCTGAGGCAACTTCAAGCTGCTTTGAGAAGTTATCGTAAAACTTGTCTAGTACCTGAGTCCAGACACGCTCACCTTCAGCAATGTCATCCAGTCGGTCTTCCATCTTTGCGGTAAAGTCAAAATTCATTAAGTCATTAAAGTTTTCAACTAAACGATCGGTGACAATTTCACCCATTTTTTCTGCAAAGAAGCGACGGTTTTCTACTCGAACGTAGCCTCTATCTTGAATCGTAGAAATGATCGAAGCATACGTAGAAGGACGTCCAATACCACGTTTTTCAAGCTCTTTAACTAAACTCGCTTCACTAAAACGTGCTGGTGGCTTGGTGAAGTGTTGTTTTGGATCCAGTGCAACCAAATCAATTGCATCGCCCACCGCAACCGCTGGTAGCGATTGATCTTCTTCGTTTTTCTTACGAACTGACGGCTGTACTTTAGTCCAACCATCAAAGCGCATAACACGCCCTTTCGCCTTTAGCGTATAGTCGTCTGCACCCACAGTTAATGTGGTTAAGTCGTACTCTGCAGGGGTCATTTGACATGCAACAAATTGACGCCAAATAAGCTCATAGAGTTTTTTAGCATCGGCATCAACGCCTTCAACATGGCCCGATAGCACATTTACATCGGATGGACGTATCGCTTCGTGCGCTTCTTGTGCGTTTTCTTTTGCACTATATTTTATTGGGTTTTCTGGCAAATACTTATCGCCAAACTGCTCTGTGATGTAGTCACGACACATTGCAACCGCATCGTTCGACAAATTAGTCGAGTCAGTACGCATATAAGTTATATAGCCGGCCTCATACAAGCGCTGAGCAAGCATCATGGTTTTCTTAACACCATATCCTAAACGGGTACTTGCTGCCTGCTGCATTGTTGAAGTAATAAAAGGTGCACTTGGTTTGCTCTTGCTCGGCTTTTCTTCAACCTTAACAACTTTATAATCACAGTTTTCAAGCGCTTTAACCGCAGTCATCGTTTGTTCTTCAGTCACGGGCTTAAATGCGTTGCCCTGATATTTTGTGACTTCTAAACGAATAGGCTGCTTTTTAGCCGTTACATCAGCATGAATATCCCAAAACTCTTCAGGGATGAATGCTTTAATTTCTCTTTCTCGTTCAACGAGCAAGCGCACAGCAACAGACTGAACACGTCCTGCAGAGAGGCCGCGAGCTACTTTTTGCCAAAGTAACGGAGACACCATAAAACCAACAACACGGTCTAAGAAACGACGTGCCTGCTGTGCATACACCATATCAGTGTTCAACTGGCCTGGTGTTTCAAAAGCTTGTTGAATTGCGTTTTTAGTGATTTCGTTAAAGACTACGCGCTTATATTTTTGCTCATCACCACCAATGATCTGCTCTAGGTGCCAAGCGATAGCCTCCCCTTCTCTATCCAAATCGGTTGCGAGATAGATATGGTCGGCGTTTTCAGCAAGTTTTTTCAGCTCCTGTACTACCTTTTCTTTACCTGGCAGTACTTCGTAATGAGGTTCCCAGCCTTTTTCTGGGTCGATCCCCATACGCGCAACTAAGTTAGCGTAATCTTTATTCTTTTTATAAATGGCTTTTTCTTCAGGCGACATTTTTCTAACTTCAGCTGGACTTTTTGTAGCCAAGCCTTTCGTTTTACCTGCGCCTGAAGTAGGTAAGTCTCGCACATGCCCAACACTGGACTTGACGATATAATCCTTACCTAAATATTTATTAATTGTTTTTGCCTTAGCGGGAGACTCTACAATTACTAGCGATTTGCCCATAGCTGCCTATTTTGACCCATCTTGTCTGAGTTTTTGCCCGTCTTGGGCGACTAATATTTATAGGTATATCTACAAACACCTATTGTTACAAGCTTTAAATACAATCTTTTAGCTGATTAACGATTAATTACACAATTACCGCTGCTATTTTAAGCAAAAAGTACAAAGCCAAATTTAAGCAGCGCAATATAAAGGAAACGGTACAAAAATGCCAACCCGAAGGTTGGCATTTTTTGTGTGCCGTTTATTAACCAGCATCTTTTACTGGTAGCGTAACAGAGGTTATTACCCCTTTTGGCGTAGTGAATATAAATGACACTGCACCATCTTTCTTTTGGTTCGCCTCTATCTCTCTTGAAATAGTAAACGTTTCCTTGGCAGGTAAGGTTGAGCTTGAGTTTGGAACAGTCACGTCAGATACACCCGTATATAGTCCATTATCTGTACTAATCGCAATTTCGGTGCCTTGCGGAAGTGGATTATTGTGTATATCACTGTATAGCAAAGTCACTTGGATACTCTCAATATTATCGATGGTCGTACCCGGTGCGGCCGCCGTAGCAAAATTTACACCGAGCACATCACAGTATTCATCGTTGTCAGATTTTTCCAACTGTACCGCAATAACAGACTTGCTCGTATCGTCGGGGTCTCTCAACATGATATTTTCACAATTAGCTGGGATTGTTGTTACATTATTTCCCAACTTAGCACCAACCTTTGCAACAAAGCGAAAAGTAGGCTTACTACCTGACATAATAATTTCGGCACTATCAAACACATCTATGAGAGATTTTGTACACTGTGCTGCGCTTTGTTGGGCAGCAGTACAACTTAAGCCATTGTATTGTCCGTCTCTATCAGTAAACGTGCCATCGCCATTACCATCCCATAACTTTTCAAAATGCCCCGAGTTTGTATTTAGGGGGGAACAAGGGTTGGAAGTACTCGACGGAATACAATTTGTGCCCTCATAGTTTCCGTTTTCATTATCATCTCTAAAAGCTTCAGGCACATCGTACACGAGGCTAAATTCATTGCTGTCAAAAAGTCCATTGCCATTCACGTCATTGAAATTTTCTTCTCCGTCAGTAATGGCTATCAATGTTGCACGCCCTGCTAGAGGCACACCGTCTGAGTCATGGGCTGCATTTAAAATACCCTTGATACAAGGTGCGGGTTCACCAGCATACAAGTCACAATTACGAGTGTCTTCAAGTACAGTGCCATTGAGCTGATTGTTGCCAACATTCAAAATTTGTTCATGAGATGGCTCAGAGATACCTTGGCCCACTAAAAAGGACTTTTTCGCGGCATATAGTTTTTTAGGGTTAAACGAATCAACGCGATTTCCCCAGTAATTAGTAGAACAATTGCCTTGACTCGGTAACTCACAGTCAATTGGACTGCGCGGATCGCTAGAGGGTTTATTAGTCACAAACGGGATGATATTTTGACTTACCCAAGTGGCACTACAACGGCCATCCGTTGTTTCACACTCAAGCTCAGCATTAAACTGTGTACCATCCACGGTACCCACTGCGCCCCCTTCTGCACTAACATAAACTTTAGTGCCATCATGCACGAAATTACCGTATCTATCGGCGATATTCACTGTAACTGGCACTTCTTGGTTACTAAAGTTAAGTGTTTCTGTGTTTGTCGTAGCGACTGACAAAGACATCGTTGAGTTTACAGGCAAGCCACTCGTTACACTCAAACGACTAGATACCGACATGATAGCTTGATCTTGAGGAACTAACTTAATTGTACCTACTTGACAACCAGTAGGCTTATTAACTGCACTACATTCATCATAACGCTCTTGCCAACAGGTAACTTCATCATTATTGTTAGTCGGAATAAGCTCCGAAGGTATGAAACAGGCTTGAACCACAAAACTAGATGATACATTCCCTGAGCTTACAATAACCTTTGCTTCACCTTGCGAGTCAGTACGAACACTGCTTGGCACTAGCGTTGCGTCACTGTGCTTAGCTCTGAGTCTAAAATCTATGCGCTGGTTAGCAGCCCCTCCACTTAGACTGTTAATCAACTTGAACGTCAGCTCAGATGATTCTTTTCGCTGCGGGCCACCTGTACCTTTAAGTGCCAATAAGCTCTCAGTCACATCAACAAATTCAATTGATTGAGGTTTAGCAGGAGACACAGGAATAATGACCTGATCAGTCACTGAATTGCCCCCTTTTGAGATAGTAACCGATACGGTATCGCCTGTTGCGATATCACACCCTAGATTCTTATAAGTAGAATATGCAATACCACCCACACTTGTCGCATTGGCATCAACGCTTGCTTTGTCGCCTTCAGCACATCCAGAAGAGAATGCAACATCAAGAGGCGTAGTGACAAATGCGCCGCTCTGATCTCGGATTTCGACCGTTAATAACGTTGTTTCACCGGCTCCAAGCGCGATGTCATTACCTTGAGAATCTTTATTTAAGCCATTGTCTATGCTCAGAGATAGGTCTTCTGCACCACTGGTAAATGCAAATGTGGCTGAAACGTCATTAAATGTTGCGGTTAATTGACCTGCACCACCTTGCAAAGGTGGACGGTATTTAAATAATGCAAAGCCAAAGTTGTCTGTGACGCTTTTTTCGCCCGATAAAATTGTACCAATGTCAGCAGCTAAGTTAACCAATACTCCAGCTATACCTTGACCTGACTTAGTACTTGAAGCGCCTACAAGTACATCAACTTCAGTAATCGCGTCAATTTTATTAGTTTGTGTACAACTTTCTGAAAGCACGTCCAAAGACACGTTATCACGCTCACTTTCCCAACCCGCAGGGCAATTAGCCAACACTTTAATATTTAATTTGGTGCTATCATCTTCAGCATTCGCCTCATCACCAGATGAGTAAAATACGGTTTTGCTGGTTATGTCACTACCTTCGCTGGCGCTATACGTTGCAAGCACCTCTCCCCAGCCACGGTTTTCACCACTTTCTATTGTTATGGTAGCGATACCATCGGAATTAGTAGCGCCTGTTCCCGACTCAGGGCTCAAACGACCAGCATGATTCAATTGAAATTGCACCAGCTTGTTAGTGAGAGGTTTGTTATTTTGAGTTAACGTTGCTCTTACAAAACCCTTTTTATCCTGGGTTATCGGGTTAGTCTCACTAAACGTGTTCCCTTCGTTATCAACTACAGTTATGTTGAAAATGATTTCTGAACTGACACCCAATGCATAAAATACAGATTTGCCAGTGATCACGTTATCATCTGTAGCATTAAAGGTGGCAGTGACTTCTCCCCAACCACCATTTTCGCCACTTTCGACCGAAATAGTTGCAATACCCTCGGAGTTGGTTGCAGCGGTATATGTTTCTGGAGTTTCGACGCCAGCATAATTCAATTGTATTTGAATTAGTTTGCTACTTAATGGTTGACTGTTTTGCAATAGCGTTACAGTAATGACGCCTTTATTATCTTGACTTAAAGGATTTGCTTCATTGAATTGATTTCCCTGTTGATCAGCGATAGCAACTGTTAACGTAATCTCACCATCACTGCTTGTACCACCATCTCCATCATTATTTTTTTCAATTGAACCACCACCACCGCAAGCGGTGAGTAATAAACTGAGCATACACATGCATAACCAGCGCATCAAAGGCATTAACCTCTCTCCCTAGCAAACTTAAAGCTGTATTTTCTTTCATGTTACCTTAGAAATAAGCAAAAATTCACAGTTTTTTCTTATTTCTAACCGATTTTTTTTGCCAAAATCATCCAGCCTGTTAGGCTATGCAGATCGAATGACGTAACTCAGTTCAAACTAACAGTATGCAAAAAAATAACAAGATGAGTTTAACAACTCGGATCATGCTTGGCATGGTATTCGGGATTGTGCTTGGTTTATCACTGCAAGCCCTGTTTTCAGGTCAAGCTGAATATTTTATCCCCCTGGGTCTTTTTGACTTCCCCGTTAAAAGCTTTCTAGTTGACGGCTTATTCCATATCGGCGGACAAATATTTATTGCCAGTTTAAAAATGCTTGTTGTACCTTTGGTCTTCATCTCTTTGGTATGTGGTACATGTAGCCTTAGCGACCCTAAAAAGCTGGGCCGCTTGGGTGGCAAGTCGATTGGCTTGTATTTAATGACCACCGCTGTTGCCATTACAGTTGCAATTAGCTTAGCTTTACTAATTGCCCCTGGTGAAGGTCAAACAATACCTACAGATGCTACTTTCGAAGCACAACAAGCTCCAACGCTTGCACAAGTGATTATCAACATGTTCCCAACTAACCCAATCAATGCAATGGCAGCAGGAAATATGCTACAAGTTATTGTATTTGCGTTGCTATTTGGTATTGCAATGGCGTTATCAGGGGAACCAGGCAAACGCGTTGCGAAAGTGTTTGACGACTTAAATACAGTTGTACTTAAGCTAGTAACTATTTTAATGAACTTGGCACCCTACGGCGTATTCTGCCTCATGGCCAAATTGTTTACGACCATTGAAATGGGCCTTATTATCAGCTTGGGCAAGTATTTCTTTGTTGTCGTTGCAGCGCTTTTCATTCATGCACTTATTAACTACTCTATCATCCTTAAAGTACTCACCGGCTTAAGTCCAATTACCTTTTTACTAAAAATGAAAGACGCTTGTATGTTTGCCTTTAGCACCTCAAGCTCAAGCGCAACCATGCCAGTGACCCTTGAAACTGCAACCAAAAAACTAGGTGCACACAATTCAGTAGCTTCGTTTACTGTACCACTGGGCGCAACCATCAATATGGATGGCACAGCAATTATGCAAGGCGTGGCGACCGTATTTATCGCGCAAGTGTTTGCCATTGATTTGAGCATTACCGACTACTTAATGGTTATTTTAACCGCAACGCTGGCTTCAGTAGGTACTGCAGGTGTGCCCGGTGTTGGTTTGATTATGCTTGCCATGGTCCTTAATCAAGTAGGCCTTCCCGTAGAAGGGATAGCAATTATCATTGGTGTGGATAGATTACTTGATATGACCCGTACTGCAGTGAATGTTACTGGTGACTGTATGGTTACTTGTATTGTGGCCAAATCTGAAAAAGAGTTCGATATAGAGGTGTTTAACGACCCTGACGCGGCAAAAGAGCTAGAAGAGAAAACGTCTTTATAAACCAATAAGTAATAAAAAGCCCGCAACAACAGCGGGCTTTTTTTTTGCTGATATATTTAGCAGTTTGCCTCATACACGGCTAAAGCCTGATCTAAATCTGCGATTAAGTCGTCTACATCTTCAAGCCCTATGTGCAAACGGATCACCGGACCTTGCTCCCAACCAGTCTGACTACGTAAACCAGCCATGGTTTTATTGGCCGTTACCAAACTTTCGTACCCACCCCATGAAAAGCCCATTTTAAAATGCTCTAGCGCATCTAAAAATGCATTGATAGCCTTTTGAGTTCCTTTGTTCATTACGAACGAGAACAAACCATTGCTCCCACTAAAATCACGTTTAAAAAACTCATGACCAGGACAGGTTTGCAAAGCTGGATGCCTAACGTGATCAACAAGCGGGTGGTTGGTGAGCCACTGGGCTACTTGCAGCGCTGCTTTTTCATGCTGAGCTAAACGCACAGGCATGGTACGCAAGCCACGTAACGCCAAATAGGCATCATCTGCGGAGGTACATTGCCCCAACAAGTATGAATGCTCCCGAAGCGTTGGCCAGTGTGCCTCATTGGCAACGGCAACCCCCATCATTACATCAGAGTGACCAACAATGTATTTTGTTGCCGCTTGAATACTAATATCAACGCCATGGTCAAGCGGCTTATAATGCCAGCCATTACCATAAGTATTGTCTAACATAGTGATCACTCCATGGCGCTTGGCAGTAGCAACAAGGGTTGGAACATCTTGTACTTCCATGGTTATTGAACCCGGAGACTCCAAAAACAACACTTTGGTGTTTTCTTGAATAAGTGCTTCGATACCGGCACCTATCATAGGGTCATAGTAGGTTGTGGTAATACCCAATCCCGCTAAAATTTTGTCACAAAAGTCTCGCGTTGGTTCGTACGCAGTATCAACCATCAATAGGTGGTCGCCTGTTTTCAAAAATGACAATAAAGACTGGCTAATTGCAGCCGCACCACAGGGATAAAGCGCGCAACCAGCGCCATTTTCTAGCTCCATGATTGCATCTTGCAAAGCATAATGTGTGTTGGTGCCACGACGGCCATAAAATAAGGTGCGATTGCCTCGCTCTTTAATTGCTTGATGCATGTCTGCAACGCTATCAAACACAACCGTTGATGCGCGTTGCACGACCGGATTAACGACGCCTTGCGTATATTGAGATTTGCGTCCAGCACTCACTAATTTTGTATTTTTTTTCATTTATCACCTTTATTGTGCACGCCAATACTCGACTAAATAACGAGAGATAGAATCTGGTCGGGTTAGCTTATAGCCTGCTCCAGCGTCCCCCCACTGACCAAACGTATCCAATTGTTCACGCGAGAACCATTGCGCGTCCTCTAAATCGTCTTGATCAATATTAATATTTGTAGAACTTGCTTTACCTATAAAACCCAACATAAGCGATGAGGGGAAAGGCCATGGCTGCGATGCGATATATTCAACGTCGATCACATCAATGTCAGCTTCTTCTTTAACCTCTCTTATCACAGCCTGTTCTAGTGTTTCGCCTGGATCTACAAACCCAGCTAGGGTTGAGTACACACCTTCAGGCCAACCGGCTTGGCGACCCATTAAGCAGCGCTCAATACCATCATCAAAAGTATGTGTGATAAGCATGATCACCGCAGGATCAGTACGCGGAAATGTCATATGTTGGCATTGCTCATTTTGACAACGCCGAGCGTGTCCTGCCTCAATACTTTCATTGGTATAACCACAGCGTCCACAAAAGCGATGCGTTTTATGCCAATAACATAACCCCCTGGCCAACACGCCAACGGATGCCATATTATGATCAAGTTGCAAACCGATGCGCCTCATGTCTACAAACTCAAGATCTGTATTGTGTAGCAAAGGCAAAGTGCCATTATGGTTAGAGACGTCTAGTGCGAAGTAGTTATATCGCTCGTCTACACCCAAAAATACCGCATTCTTTTTATCAAATTCACGCACATCCTCAAGCTCAAACAAATGAAGCTCGCTCGTGGCAACATTTATCAAGTTTCTATCTTTATCTATAAGAAGCCATCGGCTATTGGTATTGATTTGACGTGTTATCCACTGCTGATCTTTGCGTTCATTAGAAGCACGATTTAAGTGCATAAAGGTATAATGTAACAAAGCCTGATCCCTGTTGATGATGTTTGCATAAAGCTAACATATTGCAGAACAAAGCTAAACTACTTGCACAGTAGTCAGCAATCAAAATACACGCAAAAAAAAAGCCCTTTCGGGCTTAAAGCTATAGTGTAACTCCACACTACAGAGAGGCAAGAGACGCCAAATAGTCTTGAAGCTTTTGGTTTTCAGCTTCAATATGTTGGTAAAATTCAATATCTTTTAGTTTACTAGCCGCTAACAGGTCGATGACGATTACGGCGTCTTTATGCATTTGCAACGCTGACGCGGGGCAGGATGCTGTTAATGGACCTTCGACCATCGCTTGAACTGCATCAGCTTTATTTTCACCTGTTGCTAGCAAAATCACTTTTTTGGCATCTAAAATCGTGCCTATGCCCATTGTGATGGATAGATGCGGTTGATACTCTCCGTCTTTGAAAAAACGGGCATTATCGTCAATGGTTTCTTTAGTTAATGTTTTTACTCGCGTACGAGATGTTAAACCTGAAGATGGTTCATTAAAGCCAATATGACCATTGCGTCCAATACCGAGTAACTGAATATCGACTCCCCCAGCTGCAGCCATTCGTGCTTCATAATCTTGACATGCTGTTATAGGGTTTTTCGCATCACCTGGCGGTACGTGCGTGTTATCGATATCAATGTCGATGTGGTTAAACAACTGCTCATTCATAAAGTAACGATAGCTTTGCGGATGAGAGCCTTCTAAACCAAGATACTCATCTAAATTAAATGTTGTAGCATCTTTAAAACTCAACTCGCCTTCTCGATTACGGCGAATAAGCTCTTGATACAGGGCAACTGGCGTAGAACCTGTCGCCAACCCCAGTACTGATTCAGCTTTACGTTGTAGCTGGTTAGAAAATAAATCTGCGCCATAGGCTGCGACTTCTGCGGCATCATTTAAAATAACAATTTGCATAGTATTAGCTCAACGTTGAGTACAAAGAAAAATGGGATCTGAACCTTACTTCGCGTGCAATCAAAGTAAGGTCAGATCAAACCTAATTGGGATACACTGTATTATTAGGCATTACCATTATGACAACGCTGTCATTATTATCAGAATAAAAAGCTTTGTAAAGTAAAAGTGAAGAAAAAATTCACCATTTTAGCTCCAAAAACGATGAAGCCCACGTATTTCGTGGGCTTCGCTATCTTGAAATTATTTTAATTTACATTAAACGCTTACAAAGATCTTCCGTTTATACATCCAATGTAGCACTAATAACTGCACTAAAAGCAATGCTAAAACACTAAGTAAAGGTTGCCATTGAGCTGAAGCAGCTGTAACTAATCCACCAAATACACTTAGGCTGATATAGCCCCAATCAACCAAAGACGAAGCAAGATAGATAATAATCGAGTTCGCCCCTATGATTATGAATGGATAAGCTAGCTTTTGCGTATTTAATAAATCGACCAACGCATAAAAAATCGCGAACAAAATTGTACTCCAACCCACCGTAACGAGTACAAATGAACTGGTCCAAAGCTCTTTATTTACCGGAAAGAACACATCCCATAACCAACCAATGAGTAAACAACCTAGACCAACACCAAATAAAACAACAACGCTACGCCACTGCCCAAACTGCTCAGCGCGTGACACAAAGCGGCCAACAAACACTCCTGCAATCGCGTTTACTATCGCTGGTAAGGTTGATAACACCCCTTCTGGGTCAACAACACGAGATTGATAACTTATCCCAGGTAAAAAGTACTTATCAAACCAAGCATTCCAACTTCCAGCGCCGCTAGCTGATAGATCCCCTGCCACACCATTTGGCACAGGAATAAAGCACAATAGGAGCCAGTAAAAAAGTAAGATCCCCGCACCAACAAAAGCTTGAGTGCGCGCACTGGTATGCCAAACTAACAGCGCACAAAAAAACCATGCGAACGCTATTCGTCCTAATACACTTGCGTAGCGAACTTCATCGACAGCAGCAGGTATGCCTGTCCCCCAGCCATGATTGTATAAAACCCCAAGTAAACACAGCAGAAGCAACCTTTTAACAGCTTTTTGGTAATACGGCTTTCTTTGTGCCAAAGGCATGTGATCAATACGTTTAGGTGCAAGTCCCATCGCCACGCCAGAGAGAAAAATAAATAGTGGAAAGATTAGGTCATAGAAAGTAAAACCATGCCAAGGACTATGCACTGTATGCGCTTCAAATAACTTCCAGCCATGCCAGCCTGTAAGTACAAATAGTGCGGCAAAAATAGATTGCCCCCCTAAAATCCAAAACATATCCATGCCCCGCAGAGCATCGAGCGATGCCAGACGTTTTTTTGTGCTTTTTGTAGTCATCGGGTACCTCTTAAAAACAAAAAAGCCCCGTTATACTGCAACGGGGTTTTTATTCAGGGAAAAACTAAATCTTTTGGCCAGCAATAAAAGTCGCGTTTGCTAGCAAAGAATCGTCAAGCAACACAAAATCAGCATCCGCTCCATGTGTTAAATGCCCTTTTGTTGGAATACTTAAGTATTGCGCTGGATACATAGATGCCATACGCAAACTTTCGCCAAGCGACACATCTAAGTCATTCACAGTATTGCGTACCGCACTCGCCATATCTAACACGCTACCTGCAAGCTCCCCCGTTGTTGAGTTTAACCTATCACCAGTACGTATCACCTTACGGCCATCAAAGAAATCAAACTCCATATCATCAGTGCCAACGGGTGGCATGGCATCGGTCACCAACATGATTTTGCCACGTTGCTTTGTTCTAATAGCAAGCTTTGCCGACGTGCTATGCACGTGATGGCCATCAACAATCAAACCACACCAACTATTGTCATCCCAAAGCGCTGCACCAACAACACCAGGCTCACGAGAAGTAAATGCAGACATAGCGTTAAATAGATGCGTAAAACCTGTAGCACCTACTCGTAATGCGTTCATGGTTGTATCAAAATCGGCATTTGAATGGCCAATACATACTTTAACACCGAGTTTAACCAGTCGTTCAATGTCAGCAATCGGCACCGTTTCAGGGGCCAGTGTCACCATTTTAATTCCTAAGTCTTGCCGTGCATAAATAGCAAACTCATCATCAGAAATAGAGCGGATATATTGCTCACTATGAGTGCCCTTTTTAGGGTGAGACAAATGTGGTCCTTCAAAGTGTATACCAACAATTCCAGCTTGATGATTTGCTACAGCTTCAGCTACCGCGTCTGCTGCTGCCGACATCACTTCTACTTTATCGGTTATAAGCGTAGGCATAATTGCCGTTGAACCAAACTGCCCATGTGCCGATAGCATTTTTGCAAGACACTGAGTACTTTGCTCTGCATTAAAAAATGCACCGCCACCACCATTAACCTGTACATCAATAAAACCAGGTACAACCAAGCCATTAAGCTGCTCTACAGGCTCGCTTACATCACTCACCTCATAGCTAATTTTGCCATGTTCTACGGCAAAAATTACGTTTTCTTGGAAGCTGTATCCATCAAACAATTTCGTTGCTTTATACAATTGCCTAGTCATTAATTCGCCTTTACTAAATTCTGTTCTACATTTTTAATCGCAAAGTAGATTGCACCCATCTCTGGTGGCTGCTTGGGTCGCTCTACTAATTTTGCGACATCGGGGTCTAGCCATTTATTTAACGGCTCACAAAGGCCCCCTATCATCGATAAACGAGGTGGATTGTTTTCAAGCAATCTTTTTGCTAACCGGCTAATATAATCAGCACCTTGAGTGACAATGGACAGTGCCACTTCATCTTCATGTTCCGCAGCTTCAAATACTAATCGAGCAAGCTTAGCATACGTACTTGAAGGTTGACCTGCCATCTGCTCGGCTATACCCATGGCTGTTAGCGTATTAAAATGCGCCTTAAACATCGCACTCATTTGCGTGGCTGGACCTAACTCATCAAGGTCTAATAAAACGGCTTTGATGGCTTCAAGCCCCATCCAAGCACCACTACCAATATCACCTTGCGCAAAGCCATGACCACCATAATTAACGGAGTCGCCATTAACGATAGAAAATCCACAAGAGCCCGTACCAGTAATAATAACCGCACCATCTTGACCTTCATGTGCACCGATACACGCTGTATGTAAGTCAGTGGTTAAAAACATTTGTTGGAATGGATGGTCCCATTGCATTATTTTGTCGTAAAGCGCAGGTAAATTTACGCCAGCTAAACCCATACCAGCATTTAAATCATGAACTTGCTCAACACGTAACCCCGCATCTTGCAGTGCTAATTGGGTCGAAACCATGATTGACTCTAACGTACGTTCAAGACCATGAAGTGGATTTGCAGGACCTCCAAGACCTGAGCCTAATACACCGTGTTGCTGTGAGTAGATAGTAGCGCGGCATTTAGTTCCTCCGCCGTCTATACCTATATATAACTGGTCTTGTTGCACCTGTTTAGCCATCATGTAGCGACCTCTATCGATTGGGGTTGGCTCAATTTTATAGTTTTTGCTGAGCATTTGAGTCGTGTTGAATTAATGTTACACACAAAATGACAGCGTTGTCATTAAATTTTTGATAAAATTGCTTAACAATGAAAAATTCTAATATTGCACAGAATCTATAAGTTGTCAGCGTAAATATACTAATAATATTGAATTTATAGGGATGAATGCAGTAATTGAATCAGTTTAAGTTTTTGTATTATAAATAAAAAGAGCGGCTAAGCCGCTCTTTTTATTTTACACCTAACTCAGTTAATCGCTCTTGCAAGTAGCTATCTGCCGTATAACGCTCTGACAACACAACATCAGGACGAGGATGCAAGAATAACGGCAAAGAAATTCGTGATTTTGTTGAAGCTTTACCCGTTGGGTTAATTACGCGGTGGATTGTAGATGGGAAGTAGCCACCCGATGCTTCTTGTAACATGTCACCAATATTGATGATCAATGAACCAAAGTCACACGGCACGTCTAGCCAACCGCCATCTTTTGTTTGCACTTGCAAACCAGGCTCATTAGCCGCAGGCAAAACCGTTAGCAAATTGATATCGCCATGTGCGGCAGCTCGGATAGCACCCGGCTCTTCATCACCTGTCATTGGCGGGTAATGTAATATACGTAATAATGTTTGCTCAGAGTCAGCTATCATATCTTTTAAATCGATAGAGAATTTAGCACGCACATCTGCTGGGGCTTCTGCCTGTACCCAACTTAACAATTCAGCTGCAAACTCGTTCGCTAAACGATAGTACTCGCGAATTTGCGCATCAAGTTGCGCTGGCACACGGCCTTTAGGATAAACATGGAAGTACTCTTTGATATCTTTTACAGTGAAACCTTTTGCTACCTCAGATACTTCAGGTGGAAAATATCCGTCTTGAGTCTCTTTGTCATACAAGAACTCATGCTTTTGTTCAGAGTTAAAAAACGCTTGCCAATTGTTGTAAATAGACTCAACTAACTCTTGGGGAATTGGGTGATTTTTTAATACACCAAAGCCTGTGTTACGTAAAGACTCGACAAATTGTGCGGCTGCATTGGGCGCTTGATAATCGACCGTAGGTAATTGTTGCATATTGATTCCACTTGATTATTGCATGAATTCACTGGTAAATAAGCAATTGGTATTCTAACCCCGCCTATCTTAGTGCATGTACTGTGTAGATAGCTGGCGAGCATAGTTAAATAAGCGCCGCCCGATAAGGACTTTTGTCCTCTCACACTGACTGTTATGCACTATTTTGAGCCAGATCAAATTTATAAAAAAACATCTAAAACAAATTATGACTGGCTAAGCTAAATATAGCATTGCCAGAGCAAAGCACATCATGCGCTTGTAGTTGATGTACTTTACTGCGGGGGGTTAAATCACTTACATTGCGGTTTTCTACCAGCTTGCCATGCCGTATTTTTTAGCGCATTCGCTTTAGTCATGCCATTTTGTAGATTTGCAATACGACTTTGTGGTGCAGGGTGAGTGGACATAAACTCAGGAGGTCGCTCACCGCCAGAAGCCGCTGCCATATTCTGCCAAAGGTCAACTGAGCCTTGAGGTTCAAAACCTGCTTTGGCCATTAAATCTAAACCAATGATGTCAGCCTCACTTTCATGAGAACGACTAAACGGTAACGCAACACCAAACTGAGCGCCTAAACCAAGCCCTTGCATAATTGCATCTCTATATTGCACATCGCCCATTTGTAACGCGACATTGCTGGCTTGAAGACCAAACTGCAGCAAACTATTTTGCGATACACGTTCGTTTGCGTGTTGTGCAATAACATGCCCTACTTCATGACCCATTACCGCTGCAAGTTGATGCTGATTTTTAGCAACATTTAATAATCCAGTATGGACCCCAATCTTACCACCAGGCAACGCAAACGCATTGGCACTATCTTCTTTAAACACCACAACTTCCCACTGTTGATTTGCGTACTCAGCGGGTAGTTGAGCAATCAATTGATCAGCAATACACTGCACATAAGCGTTGGTTGCCTTATCAGATTCAATCGCCTGCTGCTCTTTCATTTGAGAAAAACTAGCCACCCCCATCTCACTCATTTTTTGGTCAGAATACAAAGTGATCTGTGTCCGCCCTGTAGGAGAAGTTTTACATCCAGACACCACCAGTGTCATAAGTAAGGCACTTGCCAACGTTGTAAGTATTTTTTTCATACTGTTCATTTCCAATCACATTAAGCTTGTTGCTAGTTTAAAACATCCTAGCACTGACTCAAGCATACGGCTTTGTTATTATTCTATTTTGACGCAAATAATTGCTACTTAACTATTAACTTAAGCTTAATTGGCCACATATCGTTATAATCAATAAAAGTCATTTTTTGTGGACGCTTGTGCAACATTCTCATTCTTTTGGTCGTTTATTTTTACCGTTACTTGCCAGCATTGTGGCACTAACACCTTTAGCAATAGATTTATATTTACCGGCAATGCTTGCCATCGCCTCACAGTTAAATACCTCTCTTGAGCAAGTTCAAGTGTCTTTAAGTTGCTACTTGGCGGGCTACGCATTTGGCATGCTTATTTTTGGCCCTTTAGCAGATAGATTTTCACGCACACGTTTAGCGCGTTTAGGGTTACTGGGGTTTGCTATCAGCTCTGCGTTACTTGCATTAACCACAAACATAGAATTGTTTAACATGCTTCGGGTATTACAAGCATTTACCGGCGCTGCGGCCAGTGTTGTTGTACCAGGGATCATTCGCCATTATTACCAACAAGACACAGCCAAAGGTATGTCATATGTTTCTATGATCATGATGCTTGCGCCACTACTTGCACCCAGTATTGGTGCCGCCTTAATGCTAGTTTGGCACTGGAGCGCTATCTTTTGGTCGCTAAGTATTTATGCTTTGCTAGTGCTAGTTTGTTGTTTTTACGCTGATCTAGATGTGCCTAGATTCAATAAAAGTAAAATATCTCTTTCGTTCTTTCTAAAAAACTATCACGTTGTACTCTCTAATAAGCAAAGCCGTTATGACATACTCACTTCCATGTCGGTGTCATTTGCCTTTTTTTGCTTTTTAACTTCAGTTCCGTTTGTTTACCTTGATTACTTCGCTGTGTCTGAGCAGTTGTTTGGCGTGCTCTTTGCACTCAATGTGATGGCGCTTATGTGCGGAAATTTTTTAAATACACGTCTGGTGCCAAGACTTGGCTCTAGGCGTATGCTGTTTTTAGGATTAGCTATTGGTGTCTTGGCCGCCAGTGTGCTAGTGGCCCAAAGTATGATGACTGTTAATGTATGGCTTTTTGCCAGTACCGTTGCTCCATTGATGATGAGTTTAGGGGTCATCGCCAGCAATGCCGATGCACTTATTTTAATCGCCTTCGAGCAACACTCCGGCACCGCTACGGCGGTCATAGGCACTCTGCGCTTTGGCAGTGGTGCGCTAGTAGGCCCCATCTTAGCCTTTGTAGAGCCTAAAAGCGCGTTGCCATTTTCGGCGCTGATGTTAGCAGCGGTATTAGTGTCTATTGGCTACCAAGTATTGCAAAAATCACGCACAAAAAAAGCCGGATAACACCGGCTTTTTTGTCTCTAAAAATGCATTTTACTCTGCTTCTTTAGATACCATCACCATTGCTGGGCGCAACAAACGACCATTCAATGTATAACCTTTTTGCATTACTGCAAGCACAGTATTTGGCGAAACATCGTTACTTGGTTGAATAGACATCGCCTGATGTAAATCAGGGTTGAATGACTCACCTTGTGGATTCACTGTTTCAACACCAAACTTAGATAGCGCATCAGCAAAACTCTTCAAAGTCATGTCGATACCTTCAAGTACAGGCTTTAACGTTTCGTTTTCTTTGTCAGAAAACTCAATAGCACGCTCAAGATTATCAATTACTGGCAATAACTCGTTTGCAAACTTTTCTAACGCAAACTTATGTGCTTTTTCAACATCTTGAGCCGCTCTACGACGCATGTTTTCAACATCAGCCGCCGCTCTTACCACGCCGTCCTGTTGATCTTTAATCGTCTGCTTAGCCGCTTCTAATTCAGCATACAAGCCAGCTATCTCTTCTTCAGGGCTAACATCTGTTTGCGCCTGTGTTTCTTCTTGCTCTGTTTCGTGTGTTTGTGCTGCTTGCTCTACTTGCTCAGCAGCTTCTTGCTCATGTTCAGGGGCATTGGTTTGCTCAGACATGTAAGATTTCTCCGATTCTTTACAACTGTGGCTAATTATGGGGATAGAAATTTCAGATTCAAGCCCCGATTGGCGTGATTTGAGAAAATTGTGTAATGATGGCTTCAATTGGTGCATTTGCAGGGCAAATTACGCAAAAACGACTTTGATATTCACCATTTTGAAAATAGGGCACACTCAATACCAGTGACTGTTTTACATTCAGTGTACTTAGCTCTTCACCCATTAATACTGACACACCATTTTTAAAAGCTAATTTATCTTCAACTTGGTGTAAAAACGATACGCCAATATTTAGTTCTGACTCGATATCTAATCCCTGATATAAAAAGCGCTCACCAACCACAATGCTATTGTCTGTACCTAATTGATAGTGTAACTCTCGCGTCCACTGTGCAAGTTGATCTCTGCAGCTATCTGGCGCGCTATGCGCCATTGCTTTCATCCGATGCAGCCCTTCTATTAATGTTTGCTGGCTAAAAACCGTGTTCATCCACGCTGCAAACAAATAACGATGCTGATCACTGTCGTCTTTGGGCTTATTAATACAAATGTTGTGAGATTGCCCTGCTCTGTCTATTAACAAAACCAGCCAATAAGTACTATCAAACGCCAATACTTCAACCCTAAAAACGAGTTGTGAACTGGCCTGTGGTAAGCCCACGCAACAACAAATATGGAATTTTTGACTCAAACTGTGTGCAAATTCAATCAATTGGTTCTGTTCAGGTTGCCAATAGTTGGCAATATCAGACAAAGCAAAATACTCATTCAGCCAATACTTTAGGCCAGAGTCCGTTGGCACTCTACCTGCAGAGGTATGAGGCGAATACAATAGGCCTATTTTTTCTAAACGAGCCATGGCATTGCGCACTGTTGCAGAGCATACAGCCATGCCTTTTTGCTTGGCTATCTTGCTAGAAGCCACTGGGTGCCCTTCACCATTGCAGTACAAACTCATTACCGCAGAGAAGATTTGTTGGTCGCGTGCTGTTAATTTCATATTATTTATGTAGTGACATCATTTGCCAGTTTCAAGTGCTGACATTTTAAGTTAGTCTTGCGCTATTATTATCAAGGAATTCAACAATGACGACTCCCTTCAAAACCATAGGCCTAATTGGAAAGCCTAACCATGAAGGCGCGGCGTTGACCTTACAACGCTTATACACCTTTTTGCAAGCACTTGGTTATACCGTTTTAGTTGAGCAACGCGTAGGAGCGCAAATTTCTAACATTGATAACAACGTGCTTACTGAACTGGTCGATTTAGGCACCCAATGTGACTTAGCCATCGTTGTAGGTGGTGACGGCAATATGCTTGGGGCTGCGCGTGTGTTAGCACGTTTTGATGTTGCCGTAATTGGTGTTAATCGAGGTAATCTTGGCTTTTTGACCGATCTCAACCCAGAGGGTTTTGAAGCCAGCTTAGAGGAGGTACTTAGAGGCAACTTCATTTCTGAGTCGCGTTTTTTGTTGGAAGTAGAAGTTTATCGTCATGCCCAATTAAAAAGCGCCAATCTTGCTGTAAACGAAGCGGTGCTGCACGCAGATAAAGTAGCACACATGATCGAATTCGAAGCGTTTATTAACGATGAATTTGTCTTTTCACAGCGCTCTGATGGGCTCATTATATCAACCCCAACGGGCTCTACCGCCTATTCATTATCGGGGGGAGGCCCAATACTAACACCTCAGCTTAATGCAATGGCCTTAGTACCGATGTTTCCTCATACACTATCTAGTCGCCCCTTAGTCGTTGATGCCAATAACGAGATCCGCCTTAAATTGAGCCTAGAAAATACCGACAGCCTACAAGTCAGCTGTGACAGCCACGTAGTACTCGCTGTACTCCCTGGTGATGAAGTAGTAATAAAAAAAGCAGATCAAACTTTGCGCTTGATCCATCCAAAATCCTATTCGTATTATAATGTGCTCAGGCAGAAATTAAATTGGGGCAGTAGGCTTTACTAATGCCACTAATATGCCGCAAAATAGGGTTAGTTATTTTTCTAATTTAGGAAATTTTAGTTGTTATGATCAGTTACATTGTTTTTTTCACTCTACTGCTTCTTATTACGCTGTTAGGAGTGTATGTGGTGATAGAAAATAATCGCAAAAAAGCGCGAGAAGCCGAAAAAAAAGTCTTTAATGAGCGCTTAAAAGAAGTCACTGATAACTTTAAGGCGAAAACCGCTGAGTATGTAGATGCTAAAATACTTCGCCCAAAATATGCACCTAAAATAAATGCCATTGTCAGCAATTTTTTTGTTGTTCAAGCTCATACTGAAGAAAACCTTAATCAACTAGAAACAGTAAGCGAACAGTTTACGCGTGCAGTAGGAACAGAGTTAGGAAAATCAAGAATTACAGGTAATAAAGACTTGCTAGCGGAGCAATTACAATACTTTGTCGCTGAGCTTCCATCTTCAGGCATCGCGTACAATAAAGATTTCTACCATGAAATCTTGCCAGCATTAATTGCGCTTATAAAAACACCTGATGTGTCTGTCGAAGCACTGAGCGACAGTGAGTCTGTTGATCAAGAAACTGACACTCAAGAGCAAAATAATGACTCGAATGACGACCAAAACAATCAAACAGAGCAGCAAATGACAGCAGCAAGGCAACGCTTAACGACGAGCTAGCGTTTGCATCAGCTTAGTTACAAAATTCAAGTTGCATTTTTAAAGCATACTGTATAGATTAACAGTATAACCACTGTTTGGATACACAGTATGCTTATAAATTTAGAAATTAAAAATTTTGCCATTGTAAATGCCTTAAATATCGAATGGCAGGCAGGTATGACTGCCATCACTGGTGAAACTGGTGCCGGTAAATCAATCGCCATTGATGCCCTATCGCTATGCTTAGGTGAGCGCGCTGACCCTGCAGCGATCCGCCCAGGGGCTGACAAAGCACAGATCAGCGCTCACTTTGATATCTCAACGTTACCCACCGCTCAGCAATTTTTAAAAGAGCACATGCTTAATAACGAAGAGCAAGACTGTATTTTACGCCGCGTGATCAGTAAGAATGGTCGCAGTAAAAGCTATATCAACGGCGTTGCTGTGACTGCCGGGCAATTAAAAGATTTAGGGCAATACTTAATTTCTATTCACGGTCAACATGCTCACCAGCTGCTGCTTAAACCCGAACATCAGTTGCATCTACTCGACGCTTATGCAGGCCACTATTCACTCGTGAATGCTGTCGCTACACAATATACCCATTTTAACAAGTTACAACGCGAATATTCAGAGCTGCAAAAGCAACAACAAGCCCAAGCTGCCAAGCAGCAACTACTTGAATATCAAGTCGCTGAGTTAGATGAATTTGCGCTCGAAGATAATGAATTTGCCGAAATAGAAGCAGAGCATGGGCGTCTTAGTCATAGCCAAACCATTATTGAAACTTGTCAAAGAGAGCTTGCCCATTTATACGAAGACGACCAAACGGTGCTGAGTCAACTACAGCATAGTACGCAGCAATTTAGTGAACTGTCCAGCTATGATGGCAACTTGAGCCCTATCGCATTGATGCTTGAAGAAGCCGCAGTGCAAATTGAAGAAGCCTGCAGAGAGCTACGCAGCTACAGTGAAAACATCGACCAAGATCCAATGCGCTTGCAAGAAGTAGAGGAGCGGCTATCAAAAGCGATGGATTTATCTCGCAAACATGCTGTGAAGCCAGATGAACTTTATGACTTTCACCAGCAGTTAAAGTCAGAACTTGACGATATCAGCTCTGATTCGCAGCGCCTTGATGCGCTAGAACAAGAAATCGCAGACGCGATACAAGCTTACAATATCGCCGCAAAAGGCTTGAGCGAAAGCAGGCAATCAGCCGCCAAACAACTTAATGAATTGATCAGCAACAGTATGACCTCGCTATCAATGGAGAATGGCCGTTTTGCGATTGAGTTAACGCAAAAAACACAACAAAAGCCTACAGCTAAAGGATTTGATGATATTGAATTTTTAGTTTCAACTAATCCTGGCCAGCCGCTGCAACCGCTGGGTAAAGTAGCGTCCGGTGGTGAGTTGTCGAGAATAAGCTTAGCTATTCAAGTAATTATTGCCCAGCGTGTTACAACCCCTACCCTTATTTTCGATGAAGTAGATGTGGGCATTTCAGGGCCAACGGCATCGCAAGTGGGTAAGCTTTTAAGACAGCTAGGTAAATCGACCCAGGTGATCTGTGTAACCCATTTACCACAAGTAGCATGTAGCGGGCACCATCAATTTTTTGTTGCCAAGTCAGTTGAAAACGGTGAAACCTTTACTTCAATGAAACCACTTGAACACGATATGCGGGTAGAAGAAATTGCCCGTTTAATTGGTGGAGATAAAATTAGTACAACAACCAAAGCCAGTGCCCAAGAATTACTCTCGGTACAAAGCGCGTAAGTTGATAATTGAATAGGAGCCGCTCATGCCAACTGACTTTTTGCTAGCTCCTTTTCCCCTAAATTTCAATAAATATTCTTTTAAAAAGGCCGCAAGAGCGGCCATGTAGTAATGATCAGTACCACACACGGCTAGTCACATATGTTCATGTACAACAAGTGGCTTATTATTACAGCTCGCTGTAATTAACCTCAGCTGCACATAAGAGAATTTGCCCAATAAAGCTATTTCGCTCACTCTCTTCGTTATTTTAATTTGTAATAGCTCGCTATTACTTCACGAAAATGCCTTGATAGTGAGCGAAATATCGTCATTGGATATTGAAGGGGTTGCAATGTCTCTCTTCTGAGCTATCAAAACTCTTATCCGCAGCTGAGGTTAATTAGTTTGTTGTTTATTATTTTTCGTTGTTTCCATTATTTAGCCACCACAGTACCTAACCATATAGCTAACCGTCTTCATTAAGCGGCTCGAAAAACACGAAATAAATTGTTTCAAAACGTGGATTAAACGCCAATTTACAAGGTGTGTTTTTAGTGTAAATATTAACCAGAAGGCAACTTGTATGCCGGCACTTTTAGAGTGGCTTTGCACTTAAGCAATTGGTAAGGGAAATATATGAACACGTTAAGGTATGTATTTTCGCAGAACGAAAAATATGATGGTATTCGCCCCATTAATATCTATGCTATGCGACTGATTTACATTTTAATGGCGACAATTTTAGCCTTTGATGTTTGGTCGTACATCATTTCTTATGAGCACGCTTGGGACCCGAGCGATGCGATGGACTGGAGTGTGTGGGCAGCGTTTTCACTGTTCGCTCTGATAGGCATATTTAAACCGGTAAAAATGATCCCCATCTTACTGCTAGAAATCGCTTACAAGTGTATTTGGCTAGCACTGGTTGCCTTACCGCTTTATCACGCAGGTACGCTGTCTGACGATACAACCGATGGTATGTTGTTCCCATTTTTGTTGATTGTTTTACCCATCCTTGCAATACCTTGGGGTTATGTCATTAATACGTATTTAAAACCATCAAATAAAAAGCATGCATAGTGCTTCAAAGCGCTTCAAATCACGAAGCGCTTTTCTCCTGAGGCGGCCATGTTGGATGGCATCGCTTCGCAACTTATTCAGCCTGTCTGCTAATACGTTATTGCGCTTGTTATGGTGCCAATAGCCATGCAATCAAAGCAACTCCTACTCCACGACATAAAAACAATTTGTTAGGCTAATATTACTATTTTGTTTCATTTAGTAATGCGATTTAATCTTTTCCCTATCTCGCGAGTATAGAAAGCGCCGCCCTTTATGGGTATTCATCCTTCCTAACAAAAAACATAGCTTTGCTAATTGGCTCAGCTTGAGGATTTGTATGATTTTTTATAACTCAAAATATGCACACTGGTTTAAGAAACTTGCCAGCTTTACCCTGTTGCTCCTAAGCTTAGGCGCAAAAGCAAATAATGATTGGATCATTGGCACAGGCATTTACGATATCACCGGACCTGCTGCCGATAGAGGTATGGTAGGCTACGGAGATATTGCACAAACAACCAAAGGCATACACACAAGACTCTGGTCACGTGCGTTTGTTATTGGCACCCCCACGAACGATCGATACATTGCTTTTGTAAGCGCCGACCTACAAAGCATTACACAAAGTGTTCACCAAGGTGTGTTAAAGAAAATAGCGAGCGATCCATTACTTGCCCCCTACTTCAACCAAAGCAACGTGATGATCAGTGCAACCCATGTTCATGTTGGCCCCGGTGGCTATGATCATAATATCATGCTCAATATGAGCGCACTTGGCTATGATGCGAATAACTATAACACCATCGTCAACGGTATTTATGTGTCCATTCGCAGTGCGTTTTTCAGTAAGGGGTTTGGCAGTATAAAAGTGAATGAAGGGCAATTATCAGGTGCAGCGATTAATCGCAATCCAACCGCTTATCGTCAAAACACAGATGCTGATAATTACTCTAAAAACATCAACGAAACCATGACGCTCTTGAAATTTGTAAAAACTAACGGGCAAGAAATCGGCATGCTGAACTGGTTTGGTGTTCACAACGTATCGAGCAGTCAAAGTCAAAGGCTCATTACGGGCGACAATAAAGGGCTTGCAGCGCAGTTATTTGAAAAACAAAAAGGCGCAAATTGGCCGCTATCAGGCCAGTTTGTTGCAGCATTTGCCAATAGCGAAGAAGGCGATGTGTCACCCAATGTATGCGGGCCAGAAAATGGTTGCGCGGGTAAAGGAAACAATGAAGGCAACGTGGCGCTATCTGCGCAAAAGCAATATAGCAAAGCCATGAGTTTATACAATTCTGCGTCTGAAGCATTAAGTGGCCAGCTAGATTTTCGTTTCCAATACGCGAAAATGCCCGGCTTTAATGTTTCAAGTCACTATTCGGGCGACAGCAACCAAGCGCTATGCGAAGGTGCAATTGGTTTTTCAATGACCGCAGGTGCAACTCATGATGGCCCTTCTGGTCAAGCTGGTGTGTTTGAAGGTATGACACAAGATAACGAAGGTTCAGCATGGGATCGCAGTACAGCGATTGGCGCGGTCAGCGGTGCTTTCAAGTTCATTAACGACTTTGGCGGTTTACTCGGGTTTGATAAAAACGTACTGGGCAGTAAAACTCATGAAAGTTGCCAATACCCAAAACCAACCTTTTTACCCATCAAATTGGGTGCTGCTGCACACCTTTACACCGATACGTTACCGTTCCAATTATTTCAAATTGGTAATATGGCATTGATTGGTATCCCCGGTGAGATTACCACCATGGCCGCTCGCAGGCTACGTAACGACCTGCAAGCTACACTTGCTGCAAAAGGTATAACTAGAGTCGTGTTCGCAGGTTTAGCGAATGCATATGGTGGATATATCACCACCAAAGAGGAATATCGCGTTCAATATTACGAAGGCGCGCATAACCTTTTCGGTCAGTATACGCTTGCAGCCTACCGTCAAATCTATTCAGGTCTCGCAGGTGCTTTGAGCAGCGGCCAAAATGTGAATGTAGGCCCCACACCACTAGATTGGTCAAACAAGCAAAAAGTCAATGCGATTGGCGTGGTTTATGACGACAAACGCTTGTGGGAGTCTTTTGGCCAAACTTGGCAAAATGCAAACAGCCGTTACAATCGAGGAGACACGGTCAAGGTCAAGTTTCGCTCGGGCCATCCGCAAAATAACTTTAAGACGATGTCGAGCTTTATGGAAGTTCAGCGCAACATCAACGGCAATTGGACGACGGTACTAACTGATAATGACTTCAGTACCAAGTTTAAGTGGATAAGAGATACGGCGCCCGATTGTCTGGCATGTTCATTCGCGCAGCTAGAGTGGACCATTGACGCGACTATGCCATCCGGCACTTACCGCATCAAACATCATGGGCATTGGAAAAGTGGTTGGGATAGCAAAATACGCAGCTACTCCGGTTCCAGTCGGTCATTTTCAGTAAACTAACCAATAATACAAAGAGGCCTAGCATCACTAAGCCTCTTTTTTTAAGGGTTGTCGTTAAGCTGGAATTAAACAAAAGCCTATCGCTCATCGCTAAAAGCAAACGGTGCCACAAAATTGCTATTCGCCAGATCAAAACACGCATCCATGTGCGCTGTATACCGCGTTTCAAGCGGTTGTGGTTCTATCTCTAACTCTCTGAGCATTTGCGCTTTTGGGCCATGGCCTAAAATCAAGAATTTTGGGTCATCTTCCCCTTTTTGCCACAAGCGGCTGATATTTTTATTCACGTTAAAGCCACCTTTAAAATGTGTTGGGCTTTGCAACAGCTTTGTGCCCAAGCGAGAGTATAAATTCGATGCAACATCAAAGTGCTGTGCTTTACCCTGTGTGGGCACTTTAAGCGTGAGATAATGATCGCCCTTAGCGTCGATGGCTCTGCTGGTGCAGTAATGGTTATCAGTTTGGATCTCAACCGTTTCAACCTCTTTTGGCAGGCCCCATATTTCACGGCCTCTAATTCGATTCTCCTCAGAAGTCACAGGCATATGAAATACGTAATAACCAAATTTATCTAAACTTTGCATGAGCATTGGCAGTACTGGCACATTCACTAAGGGGTCAACCATGACTGGAATGGTCATGGCAATCTCATTATAAGGAGCAAGCCCCAGCACGCGCTTATATTGATAACATGAGAATGTAACCAGCGCCCGCCCTCTTGGCATGGCTACCGGCTTCATTTTTGGGTGAGGCAACAACGCTTGCGCCCGTTTGTAATCACACAAAAATACAGCAATAGCGCAACTCACATCACCATATAAAGTGGGAAACAGATAATTTTTACTCACCTGCTCATTCAATTTCAGCGGGCTGCTTGCATGGCGTAGTTCAAAACGATTAAAAAATGGCGATGAAAATTGTGAACGGTTATCTAATAAACTCGGGGCAATTTGGTAGTTGGGTTGCATATCGGTCTCATAAATGCGTGTAATACTGATATTGTGACCATACATGCGCACGCAACCAATAGTAGATATGACCTAAGCTGAAGTGTTAAAGTAACATTACACTTTCGTTACAACAGAGGCAGTTTTACTGAAAAAGGTTGAAGTTACGCAACTCTCCTTTGTAAGTTTAGTCCTCACGAAAAGCAGCATTATGACAACAATAACCAACCAAGAAGCTCTGATCAGCACGCTCTACCGTGAGGCAACACGGGTTCCGCCCGACCAATATCGAGTGTGGGCGTTAGAACAACTATCTAGAGTCATTGAATTTGATGCCGCGTTTTGGGGCAGCGGTAACAGTGCCGATATTCACTTTCACTATGTTTGCCATATCGGTTTAGACGACAACTACGCCCATCATTTGCAAAAAACCTTACCGCTCAACCCCATCAAAGACATGGTCATAAGCAACTTGGGCAGACCGGTTAACATGCAAGATGCCTTCGCGGATGACGATTTTTATCAGTCTCAGTTATACCATCAACTTTTTAAGCCTTATGGTATTGAGCGCATATTGGCCGCTGGGCACTTTGATAATGACAACGGCCTGTACTCATTGATCAGCCTTTATCGCTTTGACCGTGAACACGTTTTCACGCGCGAAGAACAGCAAATACAAGAACGCATGGTGTTTCATTTAGTCAGCGCACTCTCTCACGCATTCTTTCTACATTTGCGTGTGGGCACCGCGTTAGAACAAACCAAAGATCACGCCTCTTCAGCTATTTGCGATTTGAACGGCTGCTTTCATGAAGTACAACCGCGATTTGTAACTCTGTTAAATCAACACTTTCCAAACCGCTCCGATGTAACCTTACCCTTTCCCATTGGCAAAGACCAAACAATGGTCGAGATCAATAATTTGTCCATCA
This sequence comes from Pseudoalteromonas sp. A25, assembly GCF_009176705.1. NCBI lineage: Bacteria > Pseudomonadati > Pseudomonadota > Gammaproteobacteria > Alteromonadales > Pseudoalteromonadaceae > Pseudoalteromonas > Pseudoalteromonas sp. A25. The sequence continues at coordinate 2,413,995 of NZ_AP021846.1, forward strand.
CATTTAAGTCGCTTGGTAAGCTTGTTTTAGTCACGTTGCGCTTACCTGGGCCATTAGACGTACTCAGTCAGCGTGAAAAACAAATAGTAACCTGGATCTGCAAAGGCCTCAGCTTTAAAGAAGTAGCCAAGCAACTCGAGGTTGCACCGTCAACGGTGTCTAATCATTTGTATCGTATTTATGAAAAGGTAGGCATCAACAGTCGCAGTGAACTGGCCCAGTTGGTGGATAGTCAGAATTAATTTTGCATATGCCATTAAAAGAGCGCTTCCATCATAGGCTCAGAGCCTGTCACATACGTACAGGCTGTTAGTCAGATTGGTAGTTTTTGATCTTTATATTGTGAAGCAAGTGACTTGACCCCTTGCCTTTTAGTGACCCCTTGCCTTTTAGGGCTACACAACTAATTGATTTTCTCTCTTATTTCATATAGATGGTCGAGTAATGTGTCTAATTCATTAAGCAAATCATCTAGAGAATTCAGAGGCTTATCGCTATTTAACTTTGGCATATTTTCAAGAGTAAGTTCTTTTTTACAAGTTATCTGCTGCTTTAATTGTTCCGCAAAGACCTGAATTCCAAAAATAGTACCTGAAATCCTAGCTATCAGATCAATGCTTTCACCTTGTAAATACTTATATAAGTTACGTTCAAATAATGATTCATAACGCATCTCGATACGAGCGGCCACTTCAACCAATGCTATTGGTGGTCTGTTGTTTTCAATACAATGTTTAACGTACCCAACTTTAGCTTTTAGGTCTTTTACAATAACAATTGCATGATGAGTTGACTGTACAGTTTCAACTCTTTGTTCATTTTCTTCCAATATACGGTTATTGATTATCAGCCGGTTAGCAACCTGTACAACTAGAAGAGCAGTTAAAGGGGGCAATAAAGATTTAGCCCCCTCGAATAGATAGTTAAAATCTTTAATATAAAGGCAATAAATAATTCTGAAGAGAACAAGACAACAGTACGTTATCAATAACCAAGTAAGCCACTTTATGTCACGATCAATAGTTTCATACTTTTTTACTAAATCGAAAATCATCGAACTTCCTAGTAGCCCTAACAGCCCATTCAGCCCCTTTTGGTAGTTTATAACACACCAAAGCGACTCATATTACATACCGTTATAATTCCACCAATAATTGCCAATGTAAACAAGCATATAACACAGCGGAAAATTCCAGTTTGTCGCTTTACCCCAAAACAGCGAGGAATAATGTTTTAGGACAAAATTCGGCACTTTGTATAAAACGGCATAACTTTGCTCTCTACTAACGGCTGCTTCTGACATTTTTCAGCCCTTAAACTCAAGTCCAATAGTCACTTTTAGCCAGCAGCTTAACGTAGTCAGTCGGGTTATTTCTAAGTAACAGCATGATTTCTAGTCGGATGGCGGCGCTGCGCACCTTATACCGACCTACACCAAAAGGTAGGTTGGTTAAGCCGAAGGCGCCACCCAACAAAGTTTCAGATTCAGGCATTGGAACTACGCTTCTGGCATTTTCCAGCCGTTAATCTCAGGTCCAAATGCCACTTTTAACCAACCGTTTAGATACGCGCTTCACAAAGCATATCGATAAACCAAACCCAACAAAAAAGCCCGCTTGTGCGGGCTCGATGGTCTTACTACTTAGTTTGAAACTAATTTCTAAATAGAGTGATTAAACATCCAAGTAATCGAGAATACCTTCTGCGGCGTTTCGGCCTTCGAAGATGGCGGTAACCACTAAATCGGAGCCGCGCACGGCATCGCCACCAGCGAAAATTTTTGGGTTGCTGGTTTGATGGGTAAATTCGCCTTTTTCTGGTGCTTCTATGCCGCCCCAGTGGTTAATTTCCACATCGTATTGCGCTAACCAATCAAGGCTATGTGGTTTAAAACCAAATGCCATCAATACCGCATCCGCTTCTACCACATGCTCAGACCCTGCCACCTCTTCAGCGCGACGACGGCCATTGGCATCGGGCTCACCGAGTTTGGTTTGTACCATTTCAACGCCAGTGACATGGCCTTGCTCGTTCACCAAAATCCCCTTTGGTTGTAGGTTAAATTTAAACTCAACCCCTTCTTCTTTGGCATTTTTTACTTCACGACGAGAGCCCGGCATGTTTTCTTCATCTCGACGATAGGCACACACAACCGATGCGGCGTTTTGTCGAACAGACGTACGCACACAGTCCATGGCAGTATCGCCGCCACCAAGTACCACGACTTTTTTGCCTGCCATATCGATAAACGGCTGTTTTGACTCGTCATATCCCATCACACGGTTGGTATTGCCAATTAAAAATGGCAGTGCGTCATATACGCCTTGTGCGTCCTCATTCACCAGTCCACCGCGCATGCTTTGGTAAGTACCCACACCTACAAACACTGCATCGTATTGTGATAACAGTTCATCCATACTAATGTCTTTGCCTACTTCCGTGTTCAGCTGAAAATCGATTCCCATTTCAGTAAAGATCTCGCGGCGTTTTTCCATTACCGATTTTTCGAGCTTAAATGACGGGATCCCAAAGGTTAACAAGCCGCCAATTTCAGGGTTACGATCAAACACCACTGGCTTAACGCCATTGCGTACTAAAATATCGGCACATCCGAGCCCCGCCGGGCCTGCGCCAATAATAGCTACTTTTTTGTCGCTCCAAACCACATAAGACATATCCGGCTTCCAGCCCTGTGCAAATGCGGTGTCGGTAATGTATTTTTCAATATTGCCTATTGTGACGGCGCCAAACTCTTCGTTAAGTGTACACTCGCCCTCACATAACCTGTCTTGCGGACATACCCGACCACATACTTCTGGTAAACTATTGGTGCGGTGTGACAGCTCTGCCGCTTCAAAAAGTCGACCATTTCTTATTAACTTCAGCCACTGCGGAATATAGTTATGAACTGGGCATTTCCACTCGCAATATGGGTTGCCACAATCTAAACATCTATCCGATTGCGAATTTACCTGACTGCTCGAAAACGGTTCATAAATTTCTACAAATGACTGTTTACGAGTCGAAATTGGCTTTTTGCGCGGGTCAACTCGTTGTACGTCTATAAATTGATATACATTTTCGCTCATACTTCCCCCTATTGAGCCTGCACACGAAGTTCAGCACTACTGCGTGCTCTGTGCCCTAATAGGCCTTTAAGATCGCTAGATTTAGGTTTAACTAGTTTGAACATCGGCAAATACAAATCAAAGTTAGCCAACACTTGCTCGGCACGTGATGAACAAGTTAGATCTAAATGCTCTGCAATTAAGCCTCGCAAATGTTCTTGATGCGACGCCAGTTCAGTCAGTTCAACCACTTCAACAAGCTCTGGGTTAATACGTTTTTCAAAGTCATTGCCCTCATCTAACACATAGGCAAAACCACCGGTCATACCGGCACCAAAGTTCACCCCTACCGCACCAAGCACACACACCACACCACCGGTCATATATTCGCAGCCATTATCCCCTAGGCCCTCTACAACCGCTTGAACGCCAGAGTTACGCACCGCAAAACGCTCACCTGCTCGCCCTGCAGCAAACAACTTTCCACCTGTTGCACCGTACAAACAGGTATTACCCATGATTGTGGCTTGATGACTGGCAAAGCTCGAACCCATAGGCGGCCTGATCACCAGCTTACCGCCAGCCATACCTTTGCCTACATAATCATTCGCATCACCTACGAGTGTCATCTCCAGACCACCGGCGTTCCACACACCAAAAGACTGGCCAGCTGTACCATGTAGCTCAATAGCAACTGGGTCTGCAGACATACCTTGATTACCATGCTTACTGGCAATATAACCCGATAACATTGCCCCGACCGAACGATCGGTATTAGCTATTCGGTTGACCAAAGAGATCCCTGATTTTTCGTCGATGGCTTGTTTTGCCTTATCAAGCAATAGCTCATTAAGCTTACCCTCATAATGAGAGGTGTTCTTTGCGCTGCAATAAAGCGTCTCACCTGAGGGGTTACTCGGTTGTGCCAGCAAGTTCGATAAATCAAGCTTACTTTGCTTGGCTGTGCGACCTTCTATCACCTCAAGCAGGTCGGTACGGCCAATTAGGTCAACAAGTCTTGTTACCCCTAATTGCGCCATTAACTCACGCGCTTCTTGGGCAATAAACTTAAAATAATTCATCGCCATTTCAGGTAGACCGTGATAATGCTTTTGGCGCAACGTTTCGTCTTGTGTTGCCACACCCGTTGCACAGTTATTGAGATGACAAATTCTTAAATATTTACATCCAAGCGCAACCATAGGGCCGGTACCAAAACCAAAACTCTCGGCACCTAAAATAGCGGCTTTAACAATATCTAAACCCGTTTTTAGACCACCATCGGTTTGTAAACGAATGCGGTGACGCAAGCCGTTTTCAACCAATGCTTGCTGGGTTTCAACTAAACCAAGCTCCCACGGACTCCCCGCATACTTAACTGATGTTAACGGACTTGCACCGGTGCCACCGTCATAACCAGCAATGGTAATAAGGTCGGCATAAGCTTTTGCCACACCCGTGGCAATCGTACCAACACCCGGTTCAGACACGAGCTTCACCGAGATCATGGCATTGGGGTTAACTTGCTTAAGGTCAAAAATTAGCTGAGCTAAATCTTCTATTGAGTAAATGTCATGATGCGGTGGAGGTGAGATCAACGTCACGCCAGGTACTGAATAACGTAACTTCGCTATGTATGGCGTCACTTTTTCACCTGGCAACTGACCGCCCTCGCCCGGCTTCGCGCCCTGCGCTACTTTAATTTGGATCACATCGGCACTTTGCAAGTAATGCGGCGTTACACCAAATCGGCCTGAGGCAACTTGCTTAATACGCGAGTTCTTTTCTGTACCAAAACGCAGTTTATCCTCACCGCCTTCACCTGAGTTAGAGCAACCACCCAAACGGTTCATGGCAATTGCCAATGCTTCGTGCGCCTCTGGCGATAACGCGCCAATACTCATTGCTGCTGAGTCAAAGCGTTTGTAAAGCTCAGTTGCAGGTTCTACATCATCAATACTAACTGCCGTTTGTCCTTTTAAAGCCAACAAATCGCGCAAGTTGGTAATAGGACGATTATTTACCAGATCTGCGTATTTCTGGTAATCAGAATAACTACCAGAGCGCACTGCCACTTGCAGCGTTTGCACAACATCTGGGTTGTATGCATGGTACTCTCCACCATGTACATATTTGAGTAAGCCACCATGGCTGAGCAATTTACGCTTGCTATAAGCGAGCTTATGTAGCTTAGCTTGATCACTTTCAAAGTCTTCAAAACATGCGCCCTGAATGCGGTTTGCAACACCTTTAAAGCATTTTTCAACCACGACATCAGATAGACCAACCGCCTCAAATAGCATTGAACAGCGATAAGAGGCAACCGTGCTAATGCCCATTTTTGACATGATTTTATACAAGCCTTTGTTAATCGCATTACGATAGGCTAGCGTCACTTCACGGTAAGTCTTTTTGATGATGCCTTGATCACACATCGCTACCAATGACTCATATGCCAAGTAAGGATAAATAGCTGTGGCACCAAAGCCTAACAATACTGCAAATTGGTGTGGATCTCTTGCGCTTGCCGTTTCAATAATAATGTTAGAATCGCAACGCAAGTTAGTATCAACTAACCTCCTTTGCACTGCCCCCACAGCCATTGCAGCTGGAACAGGTAACGTTGCCTCACTGATATCTCGGTCGCTCAATACTACCATCACACAACCGGCTTGTGCCATTTGCTGCGCTTCATCGCATATACGATTTATGGCATTTTCTAAGCCCTCATCTGGTTTGTAGTTCAGTGATACCTTGCAGATAGAATAGTGCTCATCGTCTGCATTACGCAGCTGCTGCATATCAGAGTAAGACAATACGGGCGAATCAAACTGTAAGCGCTTAGCATGACCGGTCGTTTCATTAAATACGTTTTGCTCTCTACCAATACATGTAGCCAAAGACATAACGTGATTTTCGCGAAGAGGATCAATGGGCGGGTTGGTTACTTGCGCAAATTTTTGTCTGAAGTAATCAAACAGCGAGCGATAACCTTCTGATAATACTGCAAATGGTGTGTCGTCACCCATTGAACCTGTAGCTTCCTGGCCATTTTGACCCATCACACGCAATACTTGATCAAGCTCTTCATTGGAGTAGCCAAACAGCTTTTGGTAGGTCAATAGCATTTGGTCGTCTACATCTCTGCCACCTGCTTGCTGCTCATCTAACTGCTCAAACGGCGTTAAGCGTTTAACGTTTTGTTCCAACCACGCTTTGTATGGGTGGCGTGCTTTTAGATCTTGGTCAATTTCATCCGATTGCCAAATTTTGCCGTGTAATGTGTCAATTACGAGCAATTCACCGGGTCCAACACGGCCTTTATCAATCACCTCATCAGCGGCGTAATCCCAAATTCCTACCTCTGAGGCTAGTGTAATAAAGCCATCTTGGGTTAATACATAACGCGCAGGCCTAAGTCCATTTCTATCTAAGTTACACGCAGCAAAACGCCCATCCGACATAACAATGCCCGCGGGGCCATCCCAAGGCTCCATGTGCATAGAGTTAAAGTCGTAGAATGCGCGTAAGTCATCGTCCATCGCACGATTTTTTTGCCACGCAGGTGGCACTAGCATGCGCATGGCTCGAAATAAATCCATACCACCAGCTAAAAACAGCTCTAGCATATTATCTAGGCTCGATGAATCTGAACCTTCTTCATTGACAAAAGGTGCTGCACTTTGCAAGTCAGGCAACAACGGCGAAGAGAACTTATAGGCACGAGCTTTTGCCCACTGACGATTGCCAGTAATGGTATTGATTTCACCATTGTGTGCTAAATATCTAAATGGTTGAGCCAACGGCCAACGCGGTTGGGTGTTGGTTGAAAAGCGCTGGTGGAACACACAAATTGCACTTTTCATTCGCATGTCTGCAAGGTCAAGATAGAAGTTTGGCAAATCTGCCGGCATCATCAGACCTTTATACACAGTTACAAGGCCCGAGAGACTCGAAATATAAAACTGCTTATCATCAGCTAAGCGCTTTTCAATTCTGCGCCTTGCAATATAAAGTCGGCGCTCGAGATCTTTTGGTCTCCAGCCTTCTGGCGCACTGACAAATACTTGTTCAAAAATGGGCAATTGCTGCTTTGCAATCGGACCCAGCATTGACGGATCTGTGGGCACTTCTCTGAACCCCACCAGCGTGAGTGTTTCTTTTTCTAATTCTTCACCAACTACTTTTCTTGCAGCGTTCGCAAGTTCACTATCCGTATTTAAAAATAACATGCCGACGGCATAGTTCTTACCTAAGCGCCATTGCTTTTCATCAGCAATAGCACGAAAGAAACTGTCTGGCTTTTGTAATAATAATCCACAGCCATCACCTGTTTTTCCATCAGATGCAATGCCCCCTCGGTGTTGCATCCGATCTAATCCTGTTATCGCTGTGCGAATGAGTTTGTGACTCGCCTGACCATTGATATGAGCTATCAAGCCAAAACCACAATTATCTTTTTCTAGTGCTGAGTCATATAACATGGACTCCTCCCCTTGCTACAACTGCCGTTGGTTACACTTCTAACGATATTTTTGGCAGATATTCAAAATTAGCGAGGTTTTATATGCGAGTCAACAAAATTATGAATACATATTCATGAACTTGAATATTTCTCATTGGTATCAAAAATTAACAAGACACTTCTAAAATAGGATAAAAGTCGCAAAAAAAGATTAAAAAAAGAACATGACACCAGTGTCATTTTAAATTTAAAGTTAAGCTCGTTAAGCTGAAAGATACAGTTTACGTAAACGTAACCCCATAGAAAATGAATAAATATGCAACGTCAAGGTCGTTTGATTGGCTTTCGTTATTTATTCGTTTGCATACTATGCAGTTTAGGCTTGAGCAAATAACAGATTCCGCTTACGGTCAAATCCTGAGGTTTACGCGAACGTCAACCCAACGTCTTGCTTTGTTGATGCGCGATATGAATTAGACATAAAAAAGCCCAACACTTGGTTGGGCTATAAATCTCTCAGAAAAGCCATTTACTCAGCAGAGCTAGACTCTTCTGTTTTATATTTTGCGGCAGTTTCTTGGATAAGCGGTTGTAATTCACCACGTTGGAACATTTCAATAATGATGTCACAGCCACCAATTAACTCACCTTCAACCCATAATTGTGGAAATGTTGGCCAATTTGCATAATGAGGTAGCTCAGCACGAATATCTGGGTTGAGTAAAATATCAACGTAAGCAAATTGTTCACCACATGACATCAATGCTTGTGCTGCTTGTGACGAAAAACCACAGTTAGGTAATTTAGGAGAGCCTTTCATATAAAGAAGAATCGGGTTTTCAGAAATTTGCTGTTTAATTTTATCAATGGTTTCCATCTTTAACCTCAAAGTGACGATAGCATTTGGTCTGTAATAAAATGTGTGCTTGAAATATCACCATTAAGACCACATTTACAATTAGTATTAAGGCAACGCCATTGCTGTTTGCCAAAACTTGAGTAAAATACTCGGGAATTATAGTATCACTATAATGCCAATTCGTATAGAACAGCACTGGTTAAGTGCACAATGTTTGATACTCTTATTTGGCATTCACACAACAAAATGGAGATTAAAATGGCATTTGAACTACCGTCACTACCTTATGCAATCGATGCACTTGAGCCACATATTTCTAGAGAAACATTAGAGTTCCACCACGGCAAGCACCACAACACTTACGTTGTAAAACTAAATGGTTTAGTTGAAGGTACTGAGCTTGCTAACAAAACGTTAGAAGAAGTAGTATGTAGTTCAGAAGGTGGTGTATTCAATAACGCTGCTCAGATCTGGAACCACACTTTCTACTGGCACAGCCTTTCGCCAAATGGTGGCGGTGCGCCAGCTGGTAAAGTTGCAGAGCTTATCAATGCTAAATGGGGCTCATTCGAAGCGTTCCAAGAAGCGTTCAACGACAAAGCGGTAAATAACTTTGGTTCTAGCTGGACTTGGTTAGTACAACTTGCTGACGGTTCATTAGATATCGTAAATACATCGAACGCGGCTACACCGCTTACAGATGCAGGCGTAACACCAATTCTTACGGTTGACCTTTGGGAACACGCTTACTATATCGACTACCGCAACGTTCGTCCTGACTACTTAAAAGGTTTTTGGGCATTAGTTAACTGGGAATTTGCAAACAGCAACCTTGCTTAACAAATCAATCCCACTTAAGCGATAAAACTATTGCAAAAAAAGGCACTTTCGGTGCCTTTTTTATTTCCTCTCATTTTTCATCCAAATGCATTAAATATTTGGAATTTTTAGGCAAATTTCAGATATCAGGACTAAGCTTAAAGTAACCTTTTTCCTTTGTAGACAAATCAGCTTTTTTGAGTAAGCAGGTTACTGGAGGTCGTTATGACGATATTTGAACACTACCAAGCCAGATATGAAGCAGCACAAGAAGAAGAGTACAGTATCGCCGAGTTTCTTGAGATCTGTAAAAATGATAAATCGGCCTACGCAAGTGCTCCTGAACGCCTTTTAATGGCCATTGGCGAGCCAGAGATGATTGATACAGCAAGTGATGCACGCCTGAGTCGCCTTTTTTCGAACCGCGTTATCGCTCGTTACCCTGCATTTAATGAATTTTACGGTATGGAGGATGCAATTGAACAAATTGTTTCTTACCTTAAACATGCCGCTCAAGGGCTAGAAGAATGTAAGCAGGTGTTGTACTTACTGGGTCCCGTGGGCGGTGGTAAATCCTCAATAGCAGAAAAACTCAAGTATTTGATGCAGCAAGTGCCTATTTATGCCATCAAAGGTTCACCTGTAAATGATCACCCTCTTTCTCTTTTTAATCCCATTGAAGATGCTGAGCTACTTGAAAAAGAGTACGGTATAAAACCACGCTACTTAAAAACCGTCATGTCTCCTTGGGCAACAAAAAGACTCCATGAGTTCAATGGCGATATTAGCCAATTCAAAGTAGTTAAACGCTATCCTTCAATTTTAGACCAAATTGCGATAGCTAAAACTGAACCTGGGGATGAAAACAACCAAGATATTTCAGCACTTGTTGGTAAAGTTGATATCAGAAAACTTGAGCACTATGCACAAAATGATCCTGATGCCTATTCTTACTCAGGTGCGTTGTGCTTAGCTAACCAAGGCTTAATGGAATTTGTAGAAATGTTTAAAGCGCCAATCAAGGTGCTACACCCGCTACTGACTGCTACCCAAGAAGGCAATTATAACGGAACCGAAGGCATATCAGCCCTGCCCTTTAATGGCATGATTTTAGCGCACTCTAATGAATCGGAGTGGCAAACTTTTAAAAATAACAAAAACAATGAAGCATTTTTAGACCGAGTTTACATCGTTAAAGTGCCTTATTGTTTGAGAGTGTCTGAAGAAGTAAAAATCTACAACAAGTTAATTGAAAATAGTGAACTATCGTTAGCACCGTGTGCACCTGGGACACTAGAAACGTTGGCTAAATTTGTTGCGCTTTCTCGGATCAAAGAGCCAGAAAACTCTAGCATTTACTCAAAAATGCGTGTGTATGATGGTGAAAGTTTAAAAGACACCGATCCCAAAGCTAAGTCTTATCAAGAGTATCGCGATTATGCTGGTGTAGATGAGGGCATGACAGGGTTATCTACTCGATTTGCATTCAAAATCTTATCTAGAGTGTTCAACTTCGACCACGCTGAAGTTGCAGCCAACCCTGTTCATTTATTTTATGTACTTGAACAACAAATTGAACGTGAGCAATTCAGCGCTGAAGTACAAGAGCGTTACCTAAGTCATCTTAAAGGGTACTTAATCCCTCAGTATGTTGAGTTTATCGGTAAGGAGCTACAAACCGCATACCTAGAATCATACTCTGAGTATGGCCAAAACATATTTGACCGTTATGTCACTTATGCTGATTTTTGGATCCAAGACCAAGAGTACAGAGACCCAGACACAGGACAGTTATTTGATAGAGCAGCTCTCAATGCAGAGCTTGAAAAGATTGAAAAACCGGCTGGCATTTCAAACCCTAAAGATTTCAGAAACGAAATTGTTAATTTTGTACTGCGCGCTAGAGCCCATCACAATGGCCAAAATCCAGTTTGGACTAGCTACGAGAAACTTCGCACTGTTATTGAGAAAAAGATGTTCTCAAACACAGAAGAGTTACTCCCTGTTATTTCATTCAATGCAAAAACTTCTGCAGAAGATCAGAAAAAGCATGAGGATTTTGTTAATCGCATGGTTGAAAAAGGCTATACGCAGAAACAAGTTAGGTTGCTCTCTGAATGGTATCTAAGAGTTAGGAAATCACAGTAATACGATTAGACACTGAGAGGGTGATTTATGGCGCATTTTATAGACCGTCGCCTGAACGGTAAAAACAAAAGTACGCTGAATCGACAGCGCTTCATAAGACGCTATAAGAAGCAGATTAAAGAAGCTGTTTCTGATGCAATTAATAAGCGCAGTGTGACCGATACGAGCAGCGGAGAGAGTATCTCAATCCCTCAACGCGATATTAGCGAACCTGTATTTCATCAAGGCAAAGGGGGGGATCGTGAAATGATCCACCCTGGTAATGACCAATTTAGTACCGGGGACAAAATACAGCGACCTCCCGCGGGCCAAGGTGGGGGATCTGGACCTGGTGATGCCAGTGATCAGGGTGAGGGAGAAGATGATTTTGTATTCTCAATATCAAAAGACGAATATCTGGACCTCTTGTTTGAAGATTTAGAACTGCCAAACCTTCAGCAAAGCCAGCTCGATAAACTTGTGCAGATGAAAACGCACCGAGCTGGTTTTTGTAACGATGGCATGCCTAGTAACCTAGATATAGTTCGCTCTTTAAGAGGCTCTTTGGCGCGCAGAGTCGCTATGTCTGCTAGTAAACGTAGACGACTTGCTGAAGCGGAGGAAGAACTGGCTTTATTGCTAAAAGAGCCGGTTCCACCGCAAGGTAAAATTACCGAGCTAGAGACTGAAATAGCAGAGCTAAAACAAAAAATAGCAGCAGTTCCTTTTATAGATAACTATGATCTGAGATTTCGAAATTATGAAAAACGCCCACACCCAACAAGTAAAGCGGTTATGTTTTGCTTAATGGATGTATCAGGCTCAATGGATCAAGCTACAAAAGATATGGCAAAGCGGTTTTACATTTTGCTTTATCAATTTCTGACTAGAACTTATAAAGATATTGAAGTGGTCTATATTAGGCATCACACTCAAGCAAAAGAAGTTGATGAACAGGAGTTTTTCTACTCGCAAGAAACTGGCGGAACCATAGTATCCAGCGCATTGAAACTAATGGACGAAATAGTCAAGGAGCGCTACTCTCAAGGCGATTGGAATATCTACGCAGCACAAGCATCTGATGGCGACAACTGGGCTGATGATTCACCTCACTGCACAGAAATCATGACGAAAAAATTGCTCAAAGCTGTTAGATACTATGCCTACATCGAGATCACAACGCGAGCTCATCAGAGTTTATGGCGTGAATATCAAGCTATTGCTAATACACACGACAATTTTGCCATGCAGCATATCCGCACAGTTGAAGATATTTATCCGATCTTTAGAGAGTTGTTCAAAAAGAATCGTCAGCAACAAGGCGCGGCTTAGCCACATTGGAGGGAGCTTATGAGTTATAACCCAATGAATGATGGGCCAGATTGGACCTTTGATTTGTTAAACGAGTATCAAGCAGAGATTGCTCGCGTTGCAGAGCATTACAGGTTAGATACCTACCCTAACCAAATTGAGGTGATCACAGCAGAACAAATGATGGACGCATATTCCAGCGTGGGTATGCCCATTGGATATAGCCATTGGTCGTTTGGTAAAAAGTTTATTTCTACAGAGCAAAACTATAAACGTGGCCAAATGGGACTTGCTTACGAGATAGTTATTAACTCAGACCCTTGTATTGCATACTTAATGGAAGAGAATACGCTACCCATGCAGGCATTGGTAATGGCGCATGCTTGCTATGGCCATAACTCCTTTTTTAAAGGTAATTACTTATTTAAAACCTGGACTGATGCTTCATCAATTATCGATTACTTAGTATTTGCAAAAAACTACATTGCACGATGTGAAGAAAAGCACGGCATTGACGAAGTTGAAAACTTGCTAGATTCATGTCATGCATTGATGAATTATGGGGTCGACAGATACAAACGGCCACAGCAAATCTCGATGTATGAAGAGCAAAAAAGACAAAAAGAGCGGGAAGACTATTTACAGTCACAAGTAAACGAATTGTGGCGCACTATTCCTGTTAACCAGCAAGAAGAACAGATGAAAAAAGTTCGCTTCCCAAGCGAACCACAAGAAAATATCCTGTACTTTATTGAAAAAAATGCCCCTCTGTTAGAGTCGTGGCAGCGAGAAGTAATCCGTATCGTTAGAAAAATATCGCAGTATTTCTATCCACAAAGACAAACTCAAGTGATGAACGAGGGATGGGCAACATTCTGGCATTACACCATTTTGAATCATTTATACGACGAAGGAAAAGTATCAGATGCATTCATGTTAGAGTTTTTACAAAGCCATACTAATGTTGTTTATCAACCTCCTTATAACAGCAAGTTTTACTCTGGTATTAACCCCTACGCGCTTGGCTTTAATATGATGGTTGATATCAGACGTATCTGTGAGAACCCCACTGACGAAGATAAAGCGTGGTTCCCTGAGTTTGCAGGCAGTGACTGGCTAGATACGTTACATTTTGCAATGGAAAACTTTAAAGATGAAAGCTTTATTAGTCAGTTTTTATCTCCCAAGCTTATCCGTGATTTTAAATTATTTACTATTGTCGATAACCAAAAAAACCCTCACCTAGAAGTCGGTGCAATCCACAATGATGAAGGGTATCAAAAGGTTCGCTCTTCGCTGTCGGCACAATATAATTTGAGTAATAATGAACCTAATATTCAAATTTACGATGTTGATGTTAGAGGTGACCGCTCGTTAACTTTAAGGTACGTTCCTCATAACAATATCCCATTGGCTGATTCAAAAAATGAAGTGCTTAAGCATTTATACAGGCTTTGGGGATTTGATGTTAGGCTCGAACAGCTTGATGAACACGGCGAAAAGCAAGTTATTGCAAAATGCCCAATTGAAGAAAAAGAAGATTAATCTATTAGCTGAGTAACACTATAGCCTTAAGGATAGGTTGGTGTTACTCACTCTACTCAGCCCTTTTTAGCTGAATCTTTTTTCAACTCAGCTGTATACTGAGTCACCTTATTACGTCCAGTCTCTTTTGAGTGATAAAGCGCCATATCAGCTGCTTCAATCCATTGCTCATGTTTTATAAAATCGTCACTGTATGTAGCATAGCCAACACTCACTGTAATTTTTATCTGCTGTTCATCATAAAAAATAGACGATTTTTCAATTAGAGCACGCAACCGTTCGGCAAAAATAGCGGCTCCTTCGGCATCTGTGTCGACCAAAGTCACTGCAAACTCTTCACCGCCATATCGACCTGCAGTGTCGGTTTCTCTGAGTGTTTTCTTTAATAGATCAGAAATATGCCTGATAGCTTCATCACCACCACTGTGACCATATTCATCATTAACCGTTTTAAAGTGATCGATATCAAACATTAATAATGAACTGCAGCCTTTGCTCCGTTTAAGGCGTAAAAACTCATTACGAAGCCCCGCTTCCCAATATCCACGATTTGCCAATTGCGTCAAACTATCTGTTCTGCTGATCCGCTCTAGCTCTTGGTTGGCCTTTTCTAATTCAACTTTATTCATCGCTTCATCAGTTACATCGTAAATGATAATGCAAATATGCCCAACCTCTCCCGTTAAAGTGGATAACGGAATAATTGTTGAGTTTTGATACATGTAATCAGCTTTTCCCGTGATTGGGCGATAGTTTTTAAAGCGGAAAATATATGGCTGCTGCTCCCAAATTGTAAATGAGCGATTTTTCAATACAAACACCGACTCAGCCTTCGAACGAAACCATTTCTCGTCAATACTTGGGAAAATATCAAATATGTCTTTGTCCTTTACAGCACTCGGTAATAGCCCTGAATGATTCTCCATAAAGCCATTCCATACACACACCTTGTATTCCCTGTCTAGTACCACAAGACCAACGTCGACGGTATTAAACATATCCATCAACCAGTGTATTTCATTCATTTCAAAGTCAGCAGCAGGCATAATTCTAATCTTCTAAAAGGTAAGCAACTTTATATTTTAAGGTTTTCAGAGAATCTTCTGTAAATAAAAGCATCAAGTCACAGTTGATATTGTGATTTTCAATGCCATAGCTTATTTCAATGGCAAGCGTTCTCTGCCAGCGACTTTTGTTAGCTTTCACTAAGTCAGAAACGTCACAATGCTGCCCTAAAACCACGGGGTGCCCCTGACTAAAAGACATATCGAGTTGCTTAGATAAACCGGTTAAAATAGCGCCAATCAATATGTTACTAATATCCATTAGTAATTCTAGCTCTACTTTATCATTAAGCTCACCATGATAATTCATTAAAGAGGCAACCTCTTTAAAGCTAGAGTCGTTGAGAAGTAACAGCGCTTCTCCCGATACCCCACCCCCAATAAATCCTTGGCATACACCCGATGTACTAGCACTGGCATCAATTGCTTGCAATGCCATATGCAATTCACTAACCTCTAGCACATTCACATTAGGGATCGGTAGCTCGACAAACACATTGAGCAGCCTAGCCAGTAAGTCGCCGGCTTGTCCCATTGCGACATTGGTCAACTCTTGGTAAATGTCACGGATCTCAGGCTCTAACTGTTCCCCCAACTTATGAACCAAACTTTCTCTGATTGATCTATCACGTATTCCGTGGTGTTCAATAATTTCAACAAGCTTATCTGCATCACACGGCTTACGAATAAAATCTATTGCGCCCAACTCAATAACACGTTGATGTGCGTTAGGCTGAATATCGCCCGACACCACAACAGTAAGCACGTTTAAACCCTGATCACGAATGGCTTCGAGCACGCCGTAACCGTCCATTTGGGGCATATTGAGATCAAGAAAGAGAATTTCAGGAGAAAATGATTTTATTTTTTCCAAGCAGTCGATGCCATGCTCTGCAAACTCTACTTTTATATCCCAATCATTGGGCAACGAGCGCGCTAGCTGTCTGCGTGCCAGTTTCGAGTCATCACATATTAAGACCAATGTTGACATAAAAGCTCTCTTACATTATCAAACCACTTTCAGAAACACATGTTAAAAAATAGTTGCGTTTGTTATTATTTATATACGATAATAAAATATCGCTTATTTTCACGGCTCATGTTAATCAAATAACCATTGATTTACAACGTTATTCCTTTCGTAAACTTGGTTCACAGCTAACAGTATAATACACTCTGATGGATTACGATAACTGACTAAGGTCTTAGCTTATGAACAAAGTACTAATTTTTGCCGCAGCCCTCATTTCTCACTCTCTATTTGCTATGAGTTTACCTGAAAATCAGGTTGATATTGGTAAAGTAAATGCTAATGGAAAACCTGTCACATTGCTTGGTAGTGGTATCGAACTTGGGCAACAAGCGCCAAATTTTAAGGTCGTAGATGGGTCATTTGTGCCTGTTACGCTAGACAACTTTGCGGGTAAACCTGTTTTAATTAGTGTTGTGCCAAGTTTAGACACTGGCATATGTAGCCTACAGACAAAACACTTTAATGAGCAAGTAGCTGACGAATACAAAAACGTTGTTATGCTCACCATTAGTGCCGATTTACCGTTTGCCCAAAAGCGCTTTTGCCAAGCTGAAAATATCGACAAAATACAGACCCTCTCTGACTCAGTCTGGCATGACTTCGGTAAAAACTATGGTTTATATATCAAAGATATGGGGCTGTTAAGCCGAGCTGTATTTATACTTAACCAAGAGCATAAGGTGATCTATAAGCAGTTAGTTGAGAACCTAGCCACAGAGCCTAATTACGACAGCGTCATTGAAAAATTAAAATCGCTTTAATCTCTATGCGGATATTAAAGACTACTAATTAGCCTTTACTGAGAGTTAATGTGTTGTGAGATCCTAAAACAAATTCAGGATCTCGAAGGCTTTTGAGCGAGCGACTCACACTCAAAATGTATACTTTTGTCACTGACGAGAGTCTGGGTCGCTCAAAGCAATACTGTGACCTTTTCGTGTGTTTTTATTTCGGTTTTCTAAATTTAAGCACACTGCGGTCCGTGTTATACCTGTTCTCGGGCAAAAACACCGACGTCGTTAGGTCATCTTTAGGGTTACGCAAAAACTCTCCTTGCGCTTCTAGTACAAAACCCACCGCTTCAAGGTCTTTGATCACCGCTTCAGGGTCGACACGGTGAATAGACTTGCCTACATGCTCGTTATCAGCGCCTTTTACAGCGTTAGCATCGATAACTCCAAATACAGCGCCTGGCTCTAATTTGCTGTATATTCCTTGCAGAAACTTTGTTTTGTCAATTTCAGGCCAGCCATTTTCTGGATGAGCGTAATACAAATCATGCATTCCAAGAACAAACACTGCGGCATCGTACTTTACTTTGGTATTTTTTAATTCTTCAGGTTTAACAATTAATGTCGATACATTCGCAAGCCGATTATCTTTCAAGCGTTCATCAACCGACTTTTGCACAAATCGCTGCCAAGGCTGATTATTATACATCGTGATATGGCCACTGTTGCTTACAACATAACTCATCAACTCAGAGTAGTAGCCTCCACCGGCAAACACATCAAGAACCTTCATTCCTGGTTTAATCTCAAAAAAGCGCATCACTTGTTCAGGTTTACGCCTTTCATCCAAAGCGCGATCTTTTTCAGAGCGCGCAGAGTTTGCCACAGCATCACTATATACGTCTGCATGTACAAAAGTACTTGCTAAAGATGCACAACACAGCAGTGCACTCAAAATTTTTGCCTTCATTATTATTATCCTTTGAGCGAAATAAACAGCACTATACTAGCGTGAATAATTAAAAATTCGTGGGTAATTTTGTAACGGCGTGTTGCAAGGCTTGATGGCAGGAAAATAAAGAAGTGCTGAGTATGCACACATTGAGCGCATACTCAGTAAAGGCTATTAGGTTAGCCTAGTAGTTCAGCTAATTGTTGTCTTACCGCATCAACCGCTTGTGTGCCATCTAGCTTGTGGTATTGAGTATTACCTGCATCCGCCTCTGCTTGGTAGTAAGATACCAATGGCTTAGTTTGGTCATGATAAATACCCAAACGCTTACGCACTGTTTCTTCAACATCGTCGTCACGAATAATAAGATCTTCGCCAGTGACATCATCTTTACCTTCAACCTTAGGTGGGTTGTACACAACGTGGTAAACGCGGCCTGAACCTGGGTGTACACGACGACCGCCCATACGCTCAACAATGATTTCATCAGCAACGTCAAACTCAATCACGTGATCGATGCTGATACCGTTGTCTTTCATTGCATCCGCTTGTGGAATGGTACGAGGGAAACCATCTAGCAAGAAACCTTTAGCGCAATCTTCTTTCGCGATACGCTCTTTTACCAAACCGATAATGATTTCATCAGACACCAATTGACCAGCATCCATCACTTTTTTCGCTTCTAGGCCTAACGGTGTACCTTCTTTGATAGCTGCACGCAACATATCGCCAGTAGAAATTTGTGGAATACCGTATTTGTCCATTAAAAACTGTGCTTGAGTGCCTTTACCTGCACCCGGCGCGCCTAAAAGGATAATGCGCATAATTATGTTCCTCGTATCGGAGTTATTTGAAGTTGTCTAAATTTTTTCACATGCGCCCGAGATTCTCAAGCGACTTATACTAATTGCTAAGCTTTATCGGTCTTAAAAACGAAAAAAGGGGCCATTGGCCCCTTCCTAGTTACCTATTATTGATTACTTGCTTAAATCAAGCATCAATTTATTTAAGCGAGTCACAAAACCTGCAGGGTCTTTTAGGCTGCCACGCTCTGCAAGTAGCGCTTGATCAAGTAATACTTCTGACCACTGAGCGAACTTATCTTCATCTTGCTCAACATTTAAATGCTTAACAAGCTGATGCTCAGGGTTAAGCTCAAATACAGGCTTTTGCTCAGGAACCGCTTGTCCTACTGACTCCATCAGTTTTTGCATCTGTGAGCTCATGTCATGCTCATCGGCTACCACGCAAGCAGGCGAGTCTGTTAAGCGGTGTGTAAAGCGTACTTCTTTCACTTTATCACCAAGCGCTGTTTTAACGCGCTCAACTAAGCCTTCTACTTCTTTTTCACTTTCTTCTTGCGCTTTTTTGGCTTCTTCGTCATCCAAGTCACCCAAGTCTAAGTCGCCACGCGTGATTGACTGGAACTGCTTTTCGTCAAATTCAGTTAAGTGGCTCATCATCCACTCGTCAACACGGTCTGAAAGTAGTAACACTTCAATGCCTTTCTTACGGAAGATCTCTAAGTGCGGAGAACTCTTAGCGGCTTCAAAGCTGTCAGATACCACATAATAAATCTTATCTTGGCCTTCTTTCATACGCTCAATGTACTGCTCCAAAGACACATTTTGTGTACTTTCGTCAGTGTGAGTTGAGCTAAAGCGTAAAAGCTTAGCAATGGCTTCTTTGTTAGCCATATCTTCTGCTGGGCCTTCTTTGATCACTTGACCAAATTCATTCCAGAATGTTTGATACTCTTCAGGCTTATTTTTACCCATGCGCTCAAGCATTTTAAGTACGCGTGACGTACAGCCTTTACGGATAGCTTGAGTTATCTTGTTATCTTGTAAAATTTCACGTGATACGTTTAGTGGTAAATCGTTTGAATCAAGCAAGCCTTTTACAAAACGTAGGTAGCTTGGCATAAACTGCTCAGCGTCATCCATAATGAATACGCGTTGTACATACAGTTTTAAGCCGCTTTGACGCTCACGATTCCAAAGGTCAAAAGGTGCTTTTTTAGGGATATAAAGTAAGCTGGTGTATTCTGTTTTACCTTCTACTTTATTGTGTGCCCAAGTTAGTGGTTCTTCCCAGTCATGGCCTACGTGCTTGTAAAACTCTTTATATTCTTCTTCGCTGATCTCTGACTTATCACGTGTCCAAAGTGCCGTAGCACGGTTGATGGCTTCCCATTCACCTGGTTTAGCTTCGATTTTTTCGCCATCAGGACCTTCAGACTCAGGCACTGGCTCTTTATACATTTCAACAGGAATAGAGATGTGATCTGAGTACTTAGTGACAATGCCACGTAATCTGAAATTATCTAAAAATTCTTTTTCATCTTCACGAAGGTGAAGAATAATGTCGGTACCACGGCCCTCTTTTGCAACTTCAGCTAATGTGTATTCACCTTCGCCTTTTGAGTGCCATTCAACAGCTGTTTTCTCACCAGCTTTACGTGTAACAACAGTTACCGCATCAGCGACGATAAATGCTGAGTAAAAGCCAACACCAAATTGACCAATTAATTGCGAGTCTTTTGCTTGGTCACCAGTCAAGTTTTGGAAAAACTCAGCTGTGCCTGATTTTGCAATAGTTCCTAATGAGCTGATCACTTCATCACGTGTCATACCAATACCGTTGTCTGAAATGGTAATGGTATTGGCGTCTTTATCGACACTGACGCGAACACGAAGGTCGGCATCACCTTCATACAGGTCGCCGTTAGATAGTGCTAAAAACCTAAGTTTATCTGCTGCGTCAGATGCGTTTGACACCAGTTCACGTAAAAAGATCTCTTTGTTTGAATACAAAGAATGGATCATTAGGTTTAATAGTTGTTTGACTTCTGTTTGAAAGCCTAATGTTTCTTTTTGAGCTGCGGTCATTGTTCTCTCCGGTATAACCAATTGATGCAGTGTTAATATGCAATCAGATATGGGGGGGAGTTTTTTAACTTCAAGGGGAGCGTGTAAATTTTTTCAAGATAGAATACAGCCTCAACAATTTATGGCCATCTTGTTGCAAAAGAAACGCCCCATCGCAAAACGGCGCGTTTCATACATCGGCAGCCAAGCGAGCTTCGCATGGCCACATCATCAAGTAATCTGCGTTATGAGCGCAAAGAACGCCGACCAGAAAATGCATGCATTAGGGTCATACCATCCACCAAGTCTAACTCACCTCCAACTGGCATACCATGTGCAATTCTCGATGCGTTAACCTGATATTTATTACACAGTTCACCAATAAAGTGAGCGGTTGCTTCCCCTTCAACAGTTGGGTTAGTTGCTAATATCACTTCATCAATATTGCCTTGCGACAGCTTTTGCTCGAGTAAATCTAAGCCGATTTCTTTAGGGCCAATGCCGTCTATGGGCGACAAATGCCCCATTAACACAAAATAGAGCCCCTGATATTGACCCGTTTGTTCAATCGCCAGTACATCGGTGGGCGACTCAACAATACATAATAAACGGCTGTCTTGACGCTTAATACTTTGGCAGATATCACATTGAGGCGACTCTGAAAACGTTCTACATGACTGGCAATGTCCGATCACCTCCATTGCTTTTGTCAGGCAGTTTCCCAGCTGATTTCCCCCATCGCGGTCGCGCTCTAATAAGTGAAAAGCGATCCGTTGCGCAGACTTTGGGCCTATGCCAGGCAAACAACGTAAGGCTTCAATAAGGGCAGTTAAACTCGGTGATAATTGCATAAATGTCGTTTTTCTATATTGGCTTCGCTTTTTGAACTTTGCCAAGCATGAGTGAATATGCGAAAAAGTACCACAATCATCATTTAGAGTACATAAGTGCAACAAAAAGCACTTATGTACCTAACCAGATATTCTGTGACTTTTTTAAAGCGCTTACTCAACTACAAAGCTTGTTTGCGCCAATAGCTTATATCCATTGTTTTCAAACAGTCGCAACAAGTACTCACCCGCCTTTAGTCCTGTAAAAGTTCTCTTACCTGATGTTTGCCCGTCTATGTATTGCCAATCAATCGAATACACCGAACCATCACTTGGGTTGCCTTTGTAGTAAATACCAATCCAGTCCTTGGCATTGCCTGGTGCATTACTAAAGTTAGCAACAATACTTTCATTAACGCCATAAACCGCTTTAGAAGCGCGAATGTTTGTATTTGTGGTTGCGCCTAAATCAATCATGGCGTTAATTTCAGGCCAGCTTAAATCGTGCACCGCATCCACACGTGGCGATGCACCGTTGTTATGGAACAAACGTAATTGAATATCGTTATTCTCAAATTGGCTAGTCAAAAAGCGCTTAGGAATTATCAAAGAGATTTGTTGATTGTACTGATTGCTAGTGATACTAACACTCCCACCGCTTTGATCAGATGGAGCCGCGCTTTTAGTTGATACATTGACCGAGTAGTCAATATCTGTACCCATATACTGGCTATTATTAAGTGTAAATGTTACTTGCAGATCGGTGCCTGCTACACTTAATAGTACATTGTCGAACTTGGCATTGTTATCTAGCGACACACTTGTGCTTTTATCTGACGGCGTTTTAATGATAAATGACGTTTGATACCACAAATGATCAGATGGAAAGTCGTAGATGCCATACTCTGGCTCTTGCGTTTCGCTATTCACCAGTCGCCCTACGTATGGGTCTTGCCAATTATGATGGGGATCTTGCCCATCGGGACCGCTAAAGTAGGTATTAAAACGTGGCCCAACAAATGCCGCGCTTTGCAAGCTTATGCCTTCAACTTGTTGGCTGTAATAGATAAAGTCGATCCGATCTCTGTCATCTAATGCTCTGCCACATTCTTTGATATATGTGCTGCCTTTGGTCCAGCTATCTTCTTGTCTAAACGGCCACGACACGCCTGGATGCGTAACAGGATTTGGATAAAGCTTGCGATAACTATCGGTTAGCCCACCCGCTCGAACAATGCGGTGAGATTTAAAATCATATACCGTGCCTTTATGGTCGAACATATTAGCAGTAGCAGCGGTCCAATCTAAACCGCTTGGCTCATTGGTATCGCCACCTGCAATCACGGGTATACCTTGCTCAATATAGGGCTTTAAACTTTGCACTAAGCTGGCAGCCTGAATGGGTCGTTGTGACGAGTCGTTCAGTGCATCTAACTCGTTACTACCACTTACCGCTTGGCAGTGTTTGCGCGCCGCCCACGTTGTGCCATTGCCACCACGTGCATCGTAAG
Organism: Pseudoalteromonas sp. A25; assembly: GCF_009176705.1. Classification (NCBI taxonomy): domain Bacteria; kingdom Pseudomonadati; phylum Pseudomonadota; class Gammaproteobacteria; order Alteromonadales; family Pseudoalteromonadaceae; genus Pseudoalteromonas; species Pseudoalteromonas sp. A25. Next base: position 2,437,180 of record NZ_AP021846.1, read on the forward strand.
ATACATATTGCTTATAATTCCAGTGGTTTGACCAAACCACTACATCACGGCCATTAATATCTAGTACCGCGCCAATATGACTACCCGTTGCATCGGTATCTATTACCTGTTTTATCGGAAATTTAGACAAAATGCCCATTGAACTTGCTGCGTAGCTGCCTTGCCATAAATACATACCCAGGTCATTTGCAAGGCGAGCACTGGCGCCATCGGCCTCTTGCGTAAAAATGATATCGGCATCTAAATGCTTAAACTCGGCAACGCCTGCCTCGTAGTAATGTGCCTTGGCACTTAAATCATGCCATAAATTAGCGGTGACAACTTTTACTTGCGTATCGAAAATTAAAGGCTGCGCGTGTGCAGAAATGGCATGGGTTAACCCCGACAATGTAAGGGCTGCGGCAAAATAAACTGAAAGAGGCTTTTTCATCTGTACTTCTACTTCTGAGTGAACGACTAAAATCAACAAGTCGCAGAAGATACGGCCCCATTGTTACCTTTTCAGAAATAAATGATGACGAAATCACGATACTATAATGACGAAATTATGACTCACTGCTACCTCGTAACAACCAAAGTCAACACCTTACTGACTTTCAGTGCTTAACTTTTGCTAAAAAGCGCGCAGCCATGGGCTTATGACTGCGCTGGTAACACGAGTTAGAACTTAGGTCGCAAATTTTCGATCACTTTAGCATCAACCCAGTAACTTCTACCCACCCAATTTTTGCTACCATCTGCTCGACGATGCCAATCACCACGAGAGAAAAATAGGTACTTCCCGTCATAACTTATCCACGGAGAACTTTCATCAGAGTCAGTATTAATATGCTCGCCCATATTGATGGCAGGTAACCACTCTCCTTCTTTATTTTTAAAGCTGATATAAATGTCAGACCCACCGTGACCTACATCGCGCACCACATCCCACATTAAATATGATTCATCGGGCGAAATATAAGGGTGTGCTATCCACTCTCCGGTATTGATCTGTGGCCCCAGCTTTATCGGGTCTTGGTATTGGCCATTCACTCGCTGCGAATAGCCGATGTTGCCATGGCCATTATCTTGTTTTTTATAAAACGGAAAATAATAAGTTCCGTTTGCCGATACAGACAAACCATGCCCCTGCTCTTGTATAAACGCGCCTAGGTTTTTAGGCTGGGACCAACCTGTTGCTGTGCGCTCTTTATACTGCTTACCAAGGCGCATCACCTTGCCATTAGCAGAAAATTGCGGCCAGCGAATATCCGTTTCAGCCTCTTCCCCCCAACAGCCATTTTCATAGCGGATAACAAAAAAGGTGCGCTTTTTATACTTGCCATTTTTGCGGGTGAAATAAAACTCAGTCATATCATGATTATACATCCCCCCTTCAAAGCGCCCCTCAGGAGAGACAATTTTAGGGTCGAACAGCTTAGGCATTAAACCCGGCGGCTGCTCTCCAAAGTATTCTTGCGCTGAAACACAAGACTTGTCTTGCGCAAAGTTTTTACCACTCAACATTAAACAAAACGGTAGCATAATGAGTGTCGGTTTGAAGTTCATCACTTATCCTTATTTTTAGTATTTATGAACAAGTAACCAAACTAACTAAAGCCTTTTTTAAATACCTGACGCGCGTATGATCTATGCCTGATTTTGTGCTGACGCTGTTTTTTATGATTAGGATTTATAGATAATAAATTGATTTTTAAGAATATAAATAAAATACGACATTAAGAAATTAATTCAGGTTTTGCAATGTACAGTTGCAGTGTCCTTTGCAAACCATCTCCTCGCCATCCTGATGAATACTGCTACTGAATGGACAGAAACCCAAATAGCGTCGCATGAGCAAGCGATGTTTACGATATTTGTTAACGATTCGAATAAGGGATTAGACAATGAGTAAGTGAGTTTACCCCGATAAAAATAAAAAGCTCAGGCCTGAAAACCTGAGCTTTTTACTTAGATTTGTCCAATATTTGTCTAAGTTAGACAGAACAATAGAAAAACCTATATATTTTAGATAGTTACAACTAGAATGGCATTTTGAAGCCAGGTGGTAATTGCATACCGCCTGTGATCTCAGACATTTTCTTTTCAGACTCTTCTGCTACGCGGCGAACGGCATCGTTGCACGCCGCTGCAAGTAGGTCTTCAATCATGTCTTTGTCGTCTTCCATTAAGCTTTCGTCAATTTCAACACGACGTACGTTGTGGCTACCTAGCATGGTTACTTTTACTAAGCCTGCGCCAGCTTCGCCTGTTACTTCTAAGTTTTTAATGTCTTCTTGGGCTTTTTGCATGCGCTCTTGCATTTGCTGCGCTTGCTTCATCATGTTACCCATTCCACCTTTAAACATAATATGCTCTCTTACATCAATTCAATTGGGCTAAAAGATAAGGGCTATTGTACTTGATTACAATGCCTGTACTGTATTTTCATCGACCGCTGCATCAAATTCTTGGACAAACTGCACAATATTTGGGTCGCTATTTATCACATCAACAGCTTGTTGGTAACGGTCGGCATCAATCTTCTGTTGGATTAGATAGGGTGAATCTATCACCCCTGGTGCAAAACAAATTTCTAATTGCACTTCGTAACCATATATTTCACTAAGCGATGCGGTTAGCTTTTGTCTAAGCATTGGGCTGTCTAAGTGCTGCTGACTTTGGTCTACTTCTAAATTAAACGTATGCCCGTCTTTGGTAAAAATAGAATGCAAGGCAAATTGGCGCATTCTACCACCAAGTCCCATGCGTTTAATTAAGTGCGCCCATTCATCTTGCTGGTGGGCAAACTTAATATCGCTAATTGGGCTACTAAAATCTTCTGGCACTGGAATGCTAGGCTCTTGTGGCTCAACTACTTTGTTAGTCGTTGGGGGCGCTATTTGCTCTAACAACTCTGGTGCTAAATTCTCTTGTTTGGTTTTATGTCGCTCTTTAAAAGCAACTTTTTTCTTAACCGGTGGCGTCGTCTGGTTTATCGGCGCTGGGCGCGCCTGAGGCTTTTTTACCTCACCTTCCTGCCCTTGCAACAATTGCCCTGCACCCGATATTTTACGGTTTTGCAAAATACGTGCGATGGCCGATTGGGCCTGCTGCTCTTTATCTGCAAGGTTACTTGCCACGCTCTGTTGTTGCGGTGCTTGCTCAACCGCTTCAGGAGCAATATCAGTGCTTTTAACTTGCTGCTCGTTGGTTGCAAAGCCCTGCTCACTTGCTTGCGCCATCACGTGTTCGTATTGCGCTGCATAATCTTGATGCTGCTGATACTCGTCATTTTGAACATCGCTGTTTGGGCTTGTTGGCATGTCGCTTTGCGACACAGCTTGCTCTTTATGGCTTACCTGTGGCACATGTTCGTTAGCCTCGGGCGCTATCGGGGTAACTACTTCTTCTTGTGTTGGCTGCGCGGCTACCGTATTTTGTGCTTGTGTGGCTGACTTTGGTTGCTCACTACCCACTTCACTAGATTTATTTAGCAAGGCACGCAAATTGCCAACCTTATTGGCTTTTGGCTCAGCAACACTCGCTGTATCAATCGGTGCGCTCTGTATGTTAGTTTTCTCAAACGCCAGCAACCGCAGCATTAGCATCTCAAAACCTAACTTTTGCTCAGGTGCCCATTGCAGATCTCGTTTGCCATTAAGCAACAATTGATAATAAAGCTGTACTTTTTCTGGGCCAATTTGCTGAGCAAGTACAGTCACATCTTGCGGGTCAAAGTCACTCAGCCTAGCCGCTTGCGGTACTAATTGTGCTAGCTGCATGGCATGTGTTAATGCTATCAAATCGTCTAAAACGCTAACAAAGTTGCCGTTTTGCACTGCAATATTATCAACCGCTTGCATTAGCGTCTCTGCATCTTGGCTGATAATGGCACAAAGCAATGTAATGGCATGTGCGCTATCCATTAAGCCCAACATTTGTTGCACCGCAACTAATGTTAAATCGCCGTTTGTTTGCGCAATTGCCTGATCGGTTAAGCTCAGAGCATCACGCATGCTGCCATCTGCTGCTTTAGCTAATGCTTGTAAAGCTTGCGTCTCAAATGTGACCTGCTCTTTGGGAAGAATGTCAGTTAACTGGCCGATGATATCGTGTTGCGACATCGCATTAAGGTTAAACTGCAAACACCGAGATAAAATAGTTACTGGTAGCTTTTGTGGATCGGTGGTTGCTAATAAAAACTTAACGTGTTGCGGAGGTTCTTCAAGGGTCTTCAGCAAAGCATTAAAGCTATGCTTAGATAACATATGTACTTCATCGATTAAGTAAACCTTGTAACGGCCCCGAGTTGGCGCGTATTGAACATTATCTAAAATTTCACGGGTGTCTTCTACTTTTGTACGTGACGCAGCATCGATTTCGATGAGATCAATAAATTTACCCGCTTCAATATCTTGGCAGCTACTACAGGTGCCACAAGGGTTTGACGTTATCCCTTGATCGCAATTAAGACTTTTAGCAAAGATCCGGGCGATGGTAGTTTTACCAACGCCCCGAGTCCCAGTAAATAAGTAAGCATGATGCAACCGTTGCTCGTTTAGCGCATTAACTAACGCTTGCTTAACATGTTGCTGCCCCACCAACTGATGAAATGTTTGCGGTCGCCACTTTCTTGCCAGGACTTGATAGCTCATATTATTCGCCTTCGAACTCTACCAGCTTAAGCACATTGATACCCATGTCAACCACGCGCTTTTCACCACCGAGTTCAGGTAAAGAGACGACAAAAGCCGCATCAGTTGCGTCACCACCAAGACGAGCAACTAGTTTAGCTGTCGCTTCAATCGTGCCACCCGTTGCCAATAAATCATCTACAAGTAACACTTTGTCACCTTCAACAATCGCATCAGCATGTAATTCTAAAACATCTTCACCATACTCTAACTGGTAAGCTTGAGAGATAACTTCTCGTGGTAACTTACCCGGCTTACGTACAGGAATAAATGGAATACCTAAGGCGTACGATAAAGGCGCTCCGAAAATAAAACCTCGAGACTCTGTACCGATTATTTTTGTAAAGCCTTTGTCTTTGTACTCTGAAACGAAGCAATCAATCGTTGCTTTAAACGCGGCAGGGTTTGCCATAAGCGTTGTTACGTCACGAAACATAATACCCGGCTTTGGGTAATTAGGAATAGTAACAATACTGTCTTTAATCATAGACGAATTAACTTGTGTCATTTTGGCACGCTTTGTTAAATAAATTTTCAAAAAAATGATTATAACAAGATTGACCAAACATGGAACGCTATGTGGCGGGATTCTCAATTAAACTCGATGGAAGTGCGTTATAAACGTACAAAAAAGGCTGCAATGCAGCCCGTTCTATTGTGGTGTCGCTTATACCGCGATTGCTGTTGCCCAGCCAAGAATTGCGTTTAAGCACCCAACACCTGCAAACACAGCAAGAAATGCCAGAAAATACTTTGCGTTGAATGGGTCTTTAAATTCACCTTTAGACATAAATACTACCTTTATTTAAGCACGACAAAACGGCGCACATAATAATCGATATGCCTAATGGGATAAAGTCCTATTCACGTTTTTTACTGGCAATAATACCTAGCTCAACAAATGCTGTTAAAGTCTGTTTGGCTCCAGCTTGCAATTGCGCAAGCTCAAATTGTGGTAGTTGCGAATGCACTTGAGTCACTAAATCGTCAAAGCTAATACCTGGGGTATGTTCGATGATCTGTAGGAGCATTGCAGTCATCGGGTTAGACGACAAAAATGCCACTTCTTCTTGTGGATCTCTGTAAACCACAAAGTAATGAGGCTGTGCGCTAGGCTCGGTTGGCAGATGATCAGCACTGATCTGATGCACAGGAAACTGATAACTGAGATTACGAGCAGTATCTTTAAAAAACAAAGCTTGTTGTTCTAGGTCATAAACCGGAACATAGTCATCGCTGCTTTGGCATACCGCTACGTCAAGCTCAGCCCATTCATAATGCGCCAATTCCAGCATAAAGCTAGGATCAGAAGGCGTTGGTTCATATTCAAACTGCAAAAAGAGTAAAAATTCTCGACTTATTTCTAAGAAGTAAGGCGTTTGACAATTATGCGTAACAAAAAACTGACGAACTAAACCTTGCCAATCTGTTTCATTGTACAAACTTTTTAGCACCGGAAACGCTGAAGATACAAAGCCCTCAATGTTGTTAAAAAACAGTTCTCGATAAATATTGAGTCGTCTGTCTTCAATATGGCTTGGTCCACTCACATTTTGCGGATCTCGAATATGCGCCATGAAGGCATTTTGCACATCGATAAAAGACATTAGGCAACCCCTTTTTCATCTGCGTGATGTTGCTTTTGGATACCCTCAATATGCATGAGCTCGTTTTGCAAATCATCCAAACTAGGGATATTAAAGTCTCTTTCTAGCAGTGTAGGAAAAACACCGTGATACTGATAAGCCTTAGCCAAAAGTTGCCAGACAGGATCGCATACAGGCGCTCCGTGCGTATCAACTAATAGGTCTTGTGCTTCTTCATAATGACCAGCAACATGCCCATATGCAATGCGCTCAGAAGGCATCGCTTTTAAAAACTCAAGCGCATCATAGCCGTGATTAATACTGTTAACATAAATATTATTCACGTCTAAAAGTAGATCGCAATCAGCTTGCTCTAGCACCGCCAAGGTAAACGCTTGCTCTGACATTTCTTGTCCTGGCGCCGCATAGTAAGAAACATTTTCAACAGCTATGCGCCTTTCTAAAATATCCTGCACTTGGCCGATTCGCTTTGCAACGTGCGTAACCGCTTCTTCAGTAAATGGTATTGGCATCAGGTCGTACATATGACCGTCACCAGAGCAGTAGCTGAGGTGTTCACTGTAGAGCAAAATGTTGTGCTCTTTAAAGAATGACTTTAAAGACTTTACAAACTCAACATCTAATGGCGCCGGCGATCCCAAAGAAAGAGACAAACCATGACAAATAAAACGATGTTTGTCGGTCAGTTCTTTGAATTGACGACCATATTTGCCACCCATTTTTAGCCAGTTTTCTGGTGCGACTTCAAAGAAATCAGCGCTTGGTGGTGGCGCTGTTAAAAAGTCGTCTATCATCTCACGTCTAAACCCTAAACCAACACTACCAAGTTTATTCGTTTGCATTTTCACCTCAAAAACTAGAGCAACCAAAGTTGCTCTATAAGTAGTATCACTCAGTAATTAACGCGAACCACATTTACCTTCGCCGCATTTGCCTTCTTTTTTGCCTTTGTGCTCGCCACCACATTTGCCTTCTCCGCATTTACCTTCAGCACCATCAAGCTGATACCCTGCAGTCATTGCCTGAAACGCAAAAGGGTTTGCATTTGCATCTGTTGCAGTTAGCCCCGCCGTACCCACAACAACAGCACCTAATGTTAGAGCAATAGAGTTCTTTTTGATTGTATTCATGACTGATTCTCTTTTATGAAATAAATGATTCTTTGAACAAGACCTACTGTGAACTAAAAATATTTCACCGAATAGCAAAAAAAGCAAATTTGCGCTTAGCAAATATCAAACACTCGTTTAAAATGGCCGCCTTTTGCAGCAACGATTAAGCAGTATGAAACTTATATTAGCCCCAATGGAAGGCGTTGTAGACTTTAAAATGCGCCAATTACTAACTGATATTGGTGGCTTTGATCTATGCGTGACCGAGTTTATCCGCGTTGTAGACTTAACTTTACCTAGACGTGTTTTCACAAGGTACTGCCCAGAGTTGTTCAATAACGGAAAGACACGCTCTGGGACACCAGTAAGAATTCAACTGCTTGGGCAAGTACCGCACGTGCTTGCTGCCAATGCAAGAAAAGCCGTCATGCTAGGGTCGCATGGTGTTGATTTAAACTTTGGCTGCCCAGCAAAAACCGTTAATAAGAGTAAAGGCGGAGCAGTTTTACTTAAAGAGCCAGAACAAATTTATCAAATAATTAAAGCCGTTAGAGAGGCTGTACCACAAGAACATGTGGTCAGTGCGAAGATCCGCCTAGGCTTTGACGATGACAGCAATAGCACTGAAATTGTTGATGCTGTGCAGAGCGCAGGTGCGTCAAGTTTAGCTATTCATGCACGCACTAAACGAGATGGCTACAAACCCCCAGCCTATTGGGAAAAAATCCCTCCCTTGCTATCTCGCCTTAGAATTCCCGTGGTTGCTAACGGTGAGATCTGGCAGGTTGAAGATGCACTGTTATGCCAACAACGAAGTGGCTGTAAAGATCTAATGATTGGACGTGGGGCACTGGCAATGCCAGATTTGGCTGCAAAAATAAAAGCAAAAGTACACCAACATAGTCACAATACGTTAAGTTGGGAAAATGTTATTTATCACATATTGCATTCGTCTATGCATCAAGACCCGAACGTAAGTGAAAAGTACTTTTCAGCCCGTACCAAGCAGTGGTTAGGCTACCTAAAAAGGCAATACCCTCAGGCTCATGAGTTATTTGATGAGATAAAAACGCTAAAACACAAAGATGATGTTGTTACAGTGCTTGAGAAATACGCAAAGTGTCCGAGTCTTGATTCAAATCATGATAACCATCTGCAAAGCTGATGATAATAGAAGCTCACAGGAGAGCGACTATGAATTCAGAACAGACAAGAAACTTTCAAGACCGATTAGAGTGCGAGCTACTTTCAGTTAGACAAGCACTTTTGAACGAGTTGAAACAATCTAGCCAAAAATTTGCTGGTGAGCTTGCTGAGTTGTTAGAGCAAAGTTCGCCTTCACAGTGGTTGGATATCGCAGCTAAACATATAAACCCATTACAGTACCCTGACTTTCAAAGGCTATTAAAGTTAGAAGCTGCACTGTGCCAAATTGACATAGGTCAATTTGGCTATTGTTGTGACTGTGAGACGCAGCTAGATATTGCAGATCTATCCGCAGATCCAACCATACAGCGGTGCCACAATTGCTGTGAAAAAAACCACCAAGTTTAAAGCTTTGGTAAAAAGGTTAGTATGCTGGCAGGGTATAAAGCGATTCCTTCGATAAGCTTGTATGCTTGTTCGTCTGTCAGCTCTAATCTAGATTGCAGTGTGACTTTTGCCTGCTTGAAAGACCAGCCTTGATAATGAACACCTAAATCCACTTCCATTAATGCCAATACTATCAGTTTATCGACTTCTGCCAAATTTAGCTGACAATCAAAAACAGTGGCAGGCAGGTTAATATAGTCATCTACCCAATTAAGACCAGGTTTAAGCGTGTCACAATGGGCTTTTATCACTTCAAGAGCATAGTTTAATTCTGTGCTATTAAGAGCTGCTTTAACACTAATCGGCTTACTGGCTAAGCGCTGTTGCACCTGAGTAAGCAAACTATTTGGTGAAACTGGCTTAGTGTAGTAAAAGTTTAATTTACTCTGATACCATTCTTTACCATTCGGTAGTTGATATAGGCCAATCCCATTTCTTGGCTTATACATCATTAAATAATCGAGTAATTCACCGCCAACCGGCTGTTCTGATACATATCTTTTTAACCTAGACAATTCTAACCGAGATAAGTAAATATTACTTTTTTGGGCCTCTTCTAGCTTCGCCTTAAAGACTTGTAACCAGTTGTTGATATCATCGTGATTGAGATCCATAGATACCGCATTATCTAATACGTTAACACTCGCTGGCCACATAATGTAACGTTCGGGATATCGCTCTTGTATTTTTAAATAGTTAAGTTCATCTAACTGGCAATTGTTTAATGCTTGTTCTTCTACCAGATTATAAACTTCATGTCTTTTTTCTAGATACTTGTCCGTAAAGGGTAAAACAACAGAACTACTCGCGGTTTTATCAGGCAAAGGAATCAGAACTTGATTGGTTTCTTGCATTCTTTCTTGTGCAGATTTATAGCTTATTGACTTAAAATCACGGGGCTTATCGCAACCAGTTATAAACATAAAGCTTGCAACACAGAATAACGACTTTAATACTTTTGAAGAGTGAAATTGCATGTTTTGAAATACTATAAGTAATAAAAAAGCCCCTTGCGGGGCCTTTTCGTTAGATCTTAACGCCTTTGCGTTGAGCTTTGTCTTTAATAAACGTCGCCCAACCGCGCGCAAATTTGCGTGTTCGAGGATCTTCTTGAGCTTTAACAATTGCTTGGTACGCTTGCTTATACTTCTCTTGGTATAAATAAGCTTCAGCTAGATCAGAGTATGTGCTCCCTTCTCTATCTGTACCAAGTTCAAGCGCCTTGTTTAAGCGTTCTACCGCAGCACTGAACTTTTGCTCTGTTAACAGTAAGCTACCAGCCTTTCTATAAAGCTCTGCATCGTCGTCAAACTTTGCAGCTTCTTCATAGTACTTGGCCGCATCAACTAAATGCTTAGCCTGATGATAGTAACTTGCAGTCGCAGTAATGTTTTGCTTTGTTCGCTCGACCTTTCCATCCTTCAATGCTTTTTCAAAAACAATTGCGGCTTTATAAGGAATGTCGTTTAGCGAATAGTAGCTGCTCAAAATTTTATAGTGATTTTCTTTCTCGAAGTAGCCCTTACTGTATGCTACTTCCATCACAGTCAAACCATCAGAATAGTCTTCAGTTTGCATGTAGAAAGAACCAAGTTGTGTCCACATTTTTGGATCTTCTGGGAACAACTTCACTAATGTTTCTGCAACTTTTACTGCATCTTTATACTTCTTAAGCTCAAAGAAGGCACCGATTTTAAGCATATGATATTGCTTGTTTGGCTCTTCTTCTAACTTAATAGCTTTGTCTGCAGGCTCTACAACTTTACTGTACTGTTTAAGCTCATAGTAAGCTTGCGCGATACGAGCGTATACTTTTGGGTCTTCTTCACCTGTGAAGTCCATCCAATCGTTATACGTTTTTACCGCTTCTTGATACTTGTTTGTACCAACTAACAAGTCGCCTAATAGCTTAAATAAATCAGCTTGGTCTTTAAAGTTAAGCGCATCTGGAGCAATCGCAGCACGAATATACTTAATCGCCTCATCATACTGCTCTTTTTGCGCATACATGTTGCCCAAGTAACGATTTACCGTTGCTTTATCAAAATCATTTGAAGGGTCAAGATCTCTCAATTCAGCAATTGCTTCATCGATTTTATCTTCATTGTACAAGTCAAAAGCTTTTACTACTTTCTTACCTGTACGCTCACCCATAATTTTGGTTTTGGCATTTTTACGCTTCTCAATCTCGGCATAGTCTGGCGCAGCCACTGCAGCCGTAGTGTATACAGTGCCTGACAAAGACATAAGTAGCGCAAGAGCTGTTGCTTTACGTAAGTGCTTCATATCTTGCCTCCTTAACCTTGATTGAGTTTAAAGTCTAACTGAACAGTGATACCCGGTTGTCTCTCTGGTTTCCCATCAACAATCTTAGGGCGGTATTTCCACTTACGCAAAGCACGGATAGCTTCACGATTGAAAATACGCTTTGGTTCAGCATCAATAACTTCTACATCTTCAACACCACCAAGCTCGTTGATAGTAAATGAAAGCTGTACCCAACCCTCTTTACCATCACGCGCTGCTTGAACCGGATATTTAGGTTCAATACGTACGATAGGTGTTGCATCACCGTCGCGACCAAATTCGCCAGGACCACTCAGACCGCCAGATGTTCCCCCTAAGTCGATGCTTGGCATATTAAAACCAATTGCACCTGCTGCAGGGTTTGCATTTTCAGGCTGAGGCGGCTGCGGCTTAGGCGGCTGCTTCGGTGGAGGTGGTGGCGGAGGCGGAACACGCTTCCGCTCCTGCACCTCAGATTCAGGTGGACTCGTCATAATTTCGACAACTATTTGTTCTTTTTTGTCTTCAGCCCTATCAGCTCCGCCGGAGATAAGATAGGACATAAAAAAGAATAAGCCGAAAGTAACTGCCCCACCTGCAATCAGTGAAAACAGAAAACGAATCATTACTTAGCTCCAGCTATTGAAATCTTCAGGCCATCATCAGTTGCCTTGATTTGGTCCATTACTTTCACAACCACACCGTGTTTAGCGCCTTTATCCGCTTGGATAATTACGGTTTCGGTCGGTTGCTCAGCAAGAATACTCTCAAGGTTTGCACTTACACGCTCTACATCAACTTGACGCTTGTCCATCCATATTTCGCCATTCTCACGAATTGCGATAAAGACGTTTGCGTTTTTAGTTTGCTGAGCTTGAGCAGCCTTAGGCTTCTTAACTTCAATACCAGCCTCTTTTACGAAAGAAGTGGTAACGATGAAGAAGATCAGCATGATGAATACGATGTCTAGCATCGGCGTCATATCTACTGCTGCGTCTTCCTCTTCACGAAAACGTTGTTTACGTGCCATATTTATATCTCTCTCTAGTGATGTGGCAAGCTGTCAATCAACTGCTCTTTAGCCATTTTCGCTCTTGCTTCCAAGCGAGTGCTAAAGAATACACCTGACAGTGCCGCAACCATTCCTGCCATTGTTGGTATCGTTGCCATTGAAATGCCTGATGCCATCAAACGTGCATTACCGGTACCTTGTGTAGCCATGGTTTCGAATACCGAAATCATACCTGTTACTGTACCTAGTAAGCCGATTAGTGGACACATTGCAACCAATGTTTTGATAATCAACATACGCTCATCTAATTTCTCAGACGCTTCAGAAATCCATGCATCGCGGATTCTGTGTGCGTACCAAGACGTTGTGTCTTGGCGGGCGTCCCACTTAGCGACGATATCCTTTTTCATTTTTGGATATTCCGCAAGTAGGAACCAATAGCGCTCAATCATTAAAACCCACATAACAAAGAGTGCTATCGCGACCACGTATAAAACTTGGCCGCCGGTGCCAACAAAATCCCTGATAGATTCCCAGGTCTCCATCAGGACTAGCATTAGGCTTTCTCCTTCTCCGCGTGTGCAGCAACAATACCTGCACTTTGCTCGTCAAGGATGTGTAGAACAGACTTACTACGACCTGCAACGATAGCGTGTAATAGGATTAGAGGTAGAGCAGCGATCAGACCTAGAGCTGTAGTTACAAGCGCTAGAGAGATGTTACCTGCCATGATCTTCGGATCACCAGTACCAAATAGTGTGATTGATTCGAAGGTTAAGATCATACCAACAACCGTACCTAATAGACCTAGTAGCGGTGCAATCGCAGCTAAGATCTTGATGATGTTAATACCCGCTTCAATACGTGGCGTTTCACGTAAAATCGCCTCATCAAGCTTAAGCTCTAGGTTCTCAACATCTTGGTTCTTGTTGTCATGGTAAACTTTCAAGATACGACCAAGTGGGTTATTTGTGTTAGGCGTATTGATGTTCTTGATTTGCGCCTTGATTTTCGCACCAACCATCATTAGGTCTAGGAAACGAACAAGCGCAAGCAATGCACCTACTGCTAATAAAGCAGTGATGATGTAACCAACTGTGTCACCTTGGTGCCAACGCTCTTCAGGTGTAGCACGCTGTGTGTTCAAACGTAAGATTGAACCACGAGTTGGGTCAACATAGAACTTAGTGTAAGAACCCGCTGATGTGCTAAGTAGCGAATCAACAGTTTTTAGTACATAACCGTCAGGTTGCTTACCAAGTGGCGTAATTGCTTTGTTAGCTGCGTCATAAAGAACATAGCCGTCTTTAGTTACTAAGTTAAAGTTACCAACACGAGTAACCTGCTTAACGTTAGTTTCACCACTTAGTTCAGCAACTTGTGCTTCAAAAGTAGATACTTTTGCAGACTCAGTCATTTCAGTTTGGAATGCAATCCAAAGCTCTTCTAGTTCGCGAGTAGTTGGTAGTTCTTTTGCCGCAGCAAGAGAACGAAGTACTTCAGCGCGTCCTGGTTTTTCAGCAGATACTAGTGATGCTTCGATTGAACCGATAGCTTCAGAAGCTGAACGACGCACAACACCGAACATCTCACCTAAAGTACCAGTCGCGTTAGCTAGTTCAACTTCTTTTTCAGCAAGCGTGATTTCGTTTTGTTTGAACTCTTTGTTCAAACGCTCACCGCGAGCTTTCTCAGCAGCAAGTTCACTTTTTGCTTTATTAAGTAAAGATTGCTGGTTTGCGCGAGAAGAAAGGAATTCTTGCTCACGTTGCTTGTTGATTTTACCTTCAGAAATACGGTTTTGCTTCACTTCCTGCAGGATTTTATCAAGAGCTTCTGTATTTGCGTGTGCATTTAGCGCGGCACCTGCAGAAACAGATAGTGCAGCGGCTACTGCAAAGCCTTTAAATAGTTTCTTCATTTTCACTTACTCCGCGCCAAAGATTGGTAATGCAACTAGATCTGGGGCAGCCTGACCACGTGCAATACGGATCATGTCTTTAACAGGCTTAAGGTATTCTTCGCCTAGTTCATCCCACTGTTTAGCAGTATTGTTCCAAACCCATGCGTGCTTTAAGTCAAAAGACTGAGCAACATAAGCAACACGGCCAAGACGAGCGAAATCAACGTTGATGTTTTTACCGTTAATTTCTAAAGAACCTTGAGACGCAGCCATAACCGAACTGTAGTCAGTTTCGATTGTGTACGCTTCAAGTACCTGGCGGAATTTTTCTGAAGTAGTTACTTTAGAATTTGAAAGCAGTTCACGTAGTTTCTCTACGCGATTCATGCGTGTTTCAGTATCAAACGGAACGTCCGCTTTGATGAATTGCTCAAGCGTATCGATCATGCGATACATCAAAGGCACAACGTCCTGTTTTGTCTTCTCAATTGTTCCGATCTGACGATCAAATGACTCGATGCCAGCTCTTTGGTCAGCGACCAAACGTGCGACGTGGTCGTTATAAACTTTTAGCAGTTCAGTTTCGTCAACAACACTACGGTACTCGCCGATCATTTCTTGCGTTTGACCAAAGATATTGTCGATTTTTTCTTGAGACTTTTTAGCAGCCTTTTGAGTTTGTTGACCTACTTTTTGTACGTCGTTCAAAGGATCTGCAATCACATTGCTGCTTGCAAATGCTGTAGCGCCTAAGAGCGCTGTAGCTACAAGACTCTTTCTGATTTTAACAGACATAGTTCCCAACCAATTAAGTAATGTTACTTTTATAATTTTATCACCCCTCTAGGGAGCAACCCTGATATCTTTTAACAGATATCAACTGTCCAATAATGCTAAATGCAAGTCGCTGTGTCAACTTCACTTGCAAAACAAATTTTCCAGTTTTAAAAAAATAAATCCGATATAAAACAAAAAATTAACATGGTTTTTTTTTATCTCCTCTTATAACCTTTGATAATAAAGCAGTTAAATCACAATGTTTACATTTAATTACAACACAAGAGCACAATGTAATAGTCTCTTTAATTTTGCAACTGTGACTCTTAACCCTATGAATGTACTAACAAATAAAATTTATGATTGAAAAATAATTGTCATTTTTGCATTACTGACAAAAAATCTTTCATTTGCCTACATTTCAACCACTTAATTTAGTAACTCCAAAACAACCTTATTCAGTGTAGTCAAAAATTGCGCAACGTGAACCCCATCTAATAAAGCATGATGCACTTCTATATTAACAGGCATTAGCCCAGTCTCTTTTTGATACTGTCCAAACACAAACTTTGGGATCCCAGAACAATTACTCGTATCTGTTGCGGCATGGCTAAAGCTACTAAAGTTAAACCACGGCAATATTGAAACATAAACTTGCGCCTCATGGGTCTGTCTAAGTTCAAACCTTTCATTCAAAAGTGTTTGCTCTAGGTATACTGCCTGCTGCCTAGACACATGTTCGCAGAAGAGAGTTAAATTCTCGTGCAAATGTAACGGTGTAAAACGAAATGTGTCATCATCTTTCAAAAATACCGTGCTTGCCGTCACTTTAGGCACTTCAACTGGCAAACCATCTACTATCCTGTAGCGCATTGGCGCATAACGATGTATCGCTTGCAACAAGCAATATAAATAACAATGGGTAAAAGAGACGTTTTTGTTTTTAGCAAACTGGTAAAGTGGCTTGAAGTCAACGTGAGTAGTAATATCGAAGTGCGGTTTTTCAAAGCCTTTAAAAAAGTGAAAGTGTTGTGCGCGTGGCCACGTTTTTAAGTCAATTGGTTTCATACTTGTACAGATCAAAAAAGGGTATGCTTAAGCATACCCTTTCAAATATCGACTATCGAATAAAATCGTTAAAGACCTTGTTCGATGATCTCTTGCGCTAGTTCATCTGCAATAATGTGAGTAGACTTTTGCTCACTCTCAGAACGCGCAAAAATTTCTGTCAGGGTATCGTAAATACCTTCTACGTGTTTAGTAGCATCAGCCTCGTTGTAGCCTTCAGGTTTAGTCTCATAATAGACATTGATAATACCACCGGCATTAATCACGTAGTCTGGCGCATACAACACGCCTTTTTCGCGCAAAATTTCACCATGGCGAGATTCCGCCAACTGGTTGTTAGCACACCCTGCGATGATAGTTGCTTTGATACGCGGGATAGTATTGTCATTGATAGTTGCACCAAGCGCGCAAGGAGCATAAACATCTACATCTAAGTCGTAAATTTCATCGATGCCTACTGCCGTAGCGCCAAAATCGCTAACTACTCTATCGATTGATGCTTGGTTGATATCTGTCACGAATAGCTCAGCACCTGCTTCGTGTAAATATTTACACAAGCCATAAGCTACCGCGCCTAGGCCTTGAACCGCTACTTTAACGCCAGCTAAATCTTGATGACCATGTTTATGCTGGTACGCAGCTTTAATACCTAAAAACGTACCTAATGCCGTAAATGGCGATGGATTGCCACTTTTGCCTTCCAGACCCAAAACATAATTTGTTTCTTTGTGCATCATCATGACATCACCAGTGGTGATGTTTACGTCTTCTGCTGAGTAGTAGCTACCACCCAAACGTTCAAGATGCTTACCAAAGGCTCTGAATAAAGCTTCAGACTTGATTTCTTTCGCATCGCCGATGATCACTGACTTGCCGCCACCAAATGGTAAACGTGCCACCGCGTTTTTATACGTCATACCTTTAGATAAGCGTAATACGTCATACACTGCATCTTCATCTTTAGCGTAGTGCCACAAACGACACCCCCCTACCGCAGGACCTAACTTGGTGCTATGCACAGCAATAATCGCTTTTAGGCCTGATGCTTCATCGGCGCAAAAGACGACCTGTTCATGATTGTCAAATTCAACTTGGTTAAATACAGCCACTTTAAGTTCTCCGAAATGTCTCACCCTTTGGGTGTTGATAGCGCTGAAATTGGCAAAACTCTATCACTAACTTCACCAGCATGCCAGAAAATGAGATGATCATCCTACTAAATACAATTAATTTAAATATTCAAGTTAATAAAACAAATGTATGAGAATAATTAAACTAACAATACGAAATTAGCGGGCAAGTATAGTTAAGATATCTTAAATCTTCGCAAGGGATGTTTACGTAAACGTAAAGTTTAGCTTTAGTGTAAAATTTTAATTACAAAAAAGCCGCATGTTTATGCAACATGCGGCTTGTATACTCTGATTAAAAGGCGTTATTTGAGCTTACTATCAAGCTCTTCTATTTTTGCTTTCCAAATAGCAGGGCCTTGCTCATGCGCATTTGCTCCGGTGCTATCTACAGCAACTGTTACTGGCATGTCCTCAACTTCAAACTCATAAATAGCTTCCATTCCCAAGTCTTCAAAAGCAACAACACGTGCTTTTTTAATCGCTTTTGCAACCAAATAAGCAGCGCCACCTACAGCCATAAGATAGATTGATTTGTTATTCTTGATTGACTCAACGGTTGCAGGACCTCGCTCTGCTTTACCTATCATACCTACAATACCGGTATTCTCTAACATCATATCGGTAAACTTATCCATACGAGTTGCAGTAGTCGGACCAGCTGGACCTACCGCTTCGTCACCCACTGCATCAACTGGGCCAACGTAATAGATAAATTTGTTCTCAAAATCTACACCTTCCGGTAAGCCTTCGCCCGAGTTGATCATATCTTGCAATCGTTTATGCGCTGCATCACGACCTGTTAAGATTTTACCTGATAGTAAAACTGTTTCGCCCATTTTCCAGTCGTGAGTGTCTTCTTTAGTCAACGTATCCAGATTTACACGACGCGTATCTTCACCTACTTCCCAAGTCACTTCAGGCCAATCTTCTAGTTTAGGCGCTTTAAGATCTGCAGGACCTGAACCATCTAGCGTAAAGTGCACATGACGGGTCGCCGCACAGTTCGGGATCATAACAACTGGCTTTGATGCCGCATGCGTTGGCGCTGTTTTTATTTTTACATCAACCACGGTTGTTAAACCGCCTAGACCTTGTGCTCCAATACCTAGTTTATTTGCACGCTCAAAGATCTCCAAGCGTAACTCTTCCTCAGCCGTTTGCGCGCCGCGTTCCATTAGCTCGTGAATATCAACTGGGTCCATTAGTGACTCTTTAGCTAATACTGCTGCTTTTTCAGCCGTACCACCAATACCTATTCCCAGCATGCCAGGAGGACACCAACCTGCCCCCATTGTTGGCAGAGTTTTCTCAACCCAAGCAGCCACATCATCAGATGGGTTTAGCATAACCATTTTAGTTTTGTTCTCAGAGCCGCCACCTTTAGCCGCAATCATCACTTCAACTTCTGCTCCTGGCACCATATCAATATGCACAACCGACGGAGTGTTATCTTTGGTATTTTTGCGGCTACCTGCTGGGTCTGCAACAATTGATGCACGCAATGGGTTGTCTGGATTCAGATATGCTCTGCGCGTACCTTCATCTACCATTTGCTGAACCGTAAGATCAGTCTTATCCCATTTTACATCCATACCTACTTTTACAAAGCAGGTAACGATACCTGTATCTTGACAAAGTGGGCGTTTGCCCTCTGCTGACATGCGCGAGTTAATTAAGATTTGCGCAATCGCGTCTTTTGCCGCTTTGCTTTCTTCTTTGTGATACGCTTTTTCTAGCGCCTGAACAAAATCAAGCGGATGATAAAAAGAGATATATTGCAAAGCATCTTCGATACTTTCGATGAAGTCTTGCTGACGGATCATACTCATGACGGTTCCTTAGTTTAGTTATTTACCCAAAGGCTAATAACGAATACATCTTAAAAATAGTGACCGATTTATGCTACCAGCCAAGCCACTATAGAAAAATAGATAAGTATGATAACCTCCCCGCCCGTTTCGGGCTAGTTTTCAGGTTCAAGTAAATGGAAAATGAACAAATTTACGTTAAAAAATTAAATATTACTTTGCCTACTGAGGCAGTATTTGAGCACTTTGCACATTTACCCAATGCAATTTTGTTAGATTCATGCAATGCCAACCATGTTAACAGTCGTTTTGATGTCATCAGTATCGAACCTGAACACCTACTGAGTGCTAAAGATGGGCATATCTTTTTAGATGGCGAACCGCAAAGTATAAATTGCTTCGCACTCATGAAAACACATCTAGCCAAGCTATCTGCGCAAAAAGCCCCCTACGACTTGCCTTTTAATGGCGGCTGGCTCGGCTATTTTGGCTATGATTTAGGTCGTTACATTGAAAAGCTTCCAGAGCTGGCAGCGCAAGATATTGACTTACCAGATTTACACATTGGTCTATATTTAGATGCGCTAGTTTACGACAATCAGCAAAAACAATGGTATTACGTCAGCCAACCAACAAATCAACGGTTAGCACTTTATGAAACGTTATTAGCCAAACCGTCGCCAAACCATACAGCATTCACTTTAACTAATGAGTGGCAATCTAACATGGCTCAAGTGCAATACAATGAGAAATTTGAGCAAATACAGTGTTACTTAAAAAGTGGTGATTGCTATCAAATCAACCTCGCACAGCGCTTCAGTGCAAAGTATGAAGGCTCTCCTTGGCTTGCATACAAAAAGTTACGTGCACAAAACAAAGCTCCCTTCTCTGCTTTTATCAATCTCGAGAACAGTGCCATTTTGTCTGTTTCACCTGAGCGCTTTTTGCTGGTCCAAGATGATGAGGTTGAAACTAAACCTATCAAAGGCACATTACCAAGAATGCTCGACCCAATAGAAGATAAACGCCAAGCTGAGCGTTTGGCTAATAGCAGTAAAGACCGCGCAGAAAATGTCATGATTGTTGATCTATTAAGAAACGACTTGGGCAAAGTAGCAAAACCAGGCTCAGTGCAGGTGCCGAGCTTATTTGCAATAGAGAGCTTTCCGGCCGTACATCATTTGGTCAGTACAGTAAAAAGTGAATTGGCCGAAGGAAAATGTGCCGTCGACCAACTCGAAGCTGCTTTCCCTGGGGGCTCTATCACAGGAGCACCAAAAATACGTGCAATGGAGATTATCGAAGAACTTGAACCTCACAGACGCAGTGTTTATTGTGGCTCTATCGGCTATCTAAGTGCGTGTGGTAGGATGGATACGTCCATCACAATTCGTACCTTAGTGTGCAATGCAGAAACAATACATTGCTGGGCTGGCGGCGGTATTGTGGCAGACTCTCAAGCTGAGCTGGAATACCAAGAGACATATCACAAGGTAAATAAAATTCTACCCGTATTAGAAAATTAAGAGTACAACGTGACATTAGACGAGGTAATTACAAGGTTTCATATCAGCGCGTTACAAAACAACGGGTCGCGCGAAATTGCCCAAGACTCTGTAAAATCAAGTGCCGTATTAATGCCCTTAATTGAGCAAAATGGTCAAGCAGCTTTGTTATTTTGCAAACGAGCTGCTTATCTTAAGCACCACCCATCTCAACTGTGTTTTCCTGGCGGTAAAGCTGAACCGCAGGATTGTAACTTAATAATGACCGCACTCAGAGAAACACATGAGGAACTAGGAATTACTCCCGAACAAATCACTCCTTTAGGTACATTAAGCCTTCACGCTACTTTAACTGGTTTTTCTATCCTCCCAGTAGTTGCCAGATTAGCACCTAACACCCAGTGGCATACCGAAAGCTTGGAGGTTGAGCATGCATTTACGATTTCAATTGCCCAACTCAGTTTAGAATCGAACTGGCACACTTACGAGCTACAACTCGCCGGAAAGTCCCGCTCACTTCCCGGCTTTATCACCCCCCACGGACTACTTTGGGGAGCGACCGCAAGCTTAGTCAAAAACTTTATAAAATTAATCAAAACTGCATAGCGATTTCGTAGCACAACGGGTTACAAGGCACATTTTTAACGTTATGATGTGCCCCCGTTCAAAGGCAATGTTGAGTAAAAAATATGATTAGTGCATTTGATATGTTTAGTATCGGTATTGGCCCCTCGTCGTCGCATACCGTTGGTCCAATGCGCGCTTCAAGACTGTTTGTAAAAGATTTGCAAGATAAAGGCTTGTTGGCACAAACCACTGAAGTAAAAGTAGAACTGTTTGGTTCATTAGGTCAAACAGGCATTGGTCACGGTTCTGGTAAAGCCGTTATACTCGGGCTTGCGGGCTACGACCCAGAAACCATCGATGCCGACGCCGTTCCTGATATTTTAGAAAAAATAGAACAAGAACAAGTTATTTATTTAGATCAAAGCCATAAAGTAAAATTTCCAAAGCAAGGCGCTATTGTATTTCATCGCAGAAAAACACTACCTAAACATTCAAACGCAATGGAAGTGGTCGCCCTAAATGGTAAAGACAAAGTACACAGCCAAATTTATTATTCAATTGGCGGTGGCTTTATCGTCACAGACGAACAGTTTGAGCAAGAGAAACAAGCTGCGCTCGATATCCGCGAGCAAAACCCAGCGCCTTACCTTTTCGATAGTGCTGAGCAGCTTTTAGATTTATGCAAAGAGTCTGGCTTAAGTGTGTCTTCGCTAATGATGGCTAACGAAAAAACATTAAGACCGGTTTCAGAAATAAAAGCAGAACTTTTTAATATTTGGCAAGTGATGAAAGCGTGTATCGAGCGTGGGATCCGTACCGAAGGTATTTTACCAGGTGGGTTAAAAGTAAAACGTCGTGCACCGAGTTTGTACTTAAAATTAAATGTTGAAAATAGCAATGACCCGCTTCGAGCTATGGACTGGGTGGATCTGTTTGCGCTAGCGGTGAATGAAGAAAATGCCGCCGGTGGCCGTGTGGTTACTGCACCAACAAATGGTGCGGCTGGTATCCTGCCAGCAGTACTCATGTACTACCACACCTTTATCAAAGAGGTTGATGAGGAAATAGCGACTCGCTACCTACTTACTGCCGCTGCAATCGGTATTTTATATAAAAAGAATGCCTCAATTTCTGGTGCAGAAGTTGGCTGTCAAGGCGAGGTAGGCGTTGCTTGTTCAATGGCTGCGGGAGCTTTAACAGAGATCATGGGAGGTAATGTGGTCAATGTTGAGAATGCAGCAGAAATAGGTATGGAGCACAATTTAGGACTGACCTGCGACCCTGTTGGTGGCTTAGTGCAAGTCCCTTGTATCGAACGTAACGCAATGGGCGCAGTAAAAGCGATTAATGCCTCACGTCTTGCTATGCGTGGCACGGGTGAGCAAAAAGTATCACTGGATAAAGTAATTAAAACCATGCTCGATACTGGCAATGATATGAAAACCAAATATAAAGAAACCGCTCGAGGCGGCTTAGCAGTAAATATCATTGAGTGTTAACACATATACACAAGCCTAACCCTTAATCTAGGGTTGGGCTTTTCCTATTCATACAGAGCAATAAAAAACGCTCTATCAGTCGCTTTTATGATGTTCTATTTAAAGCTTTGTAGCTTTCTATCAGATTAATAATCGATGAATCTATGCAAAGTATTTTTTAATGAAAAGTAATACTAAAAATAGTTATCAACTTTACTTTTTATCCACTCCAAAATTTGCACACCTAAATAAATACGCTGCTATTACTCCGCTAATAAAGCCAAATAAATGACTTGAAACACTCGTGGTGGCATCAAAAGAAAATAAAGTGCCAAATAAATTAATCTGAAAATAGTGCGTAATAGCTAGTAGTGCAGCTGCGATAACAAAGCTCACTATATTGCGTCTAAACACCGCACTACCCATAATAAAGCCAAAGTAACCCATCACAATCCCCGAAGCGCCAATGTGGTTTGCATAACTAGCAAATAACCACACTAACAAGCCAGTCAACACGAAAATGACGGCTGTAGCGCGTTTGAAGTAAGTCAGCTGGCTTGCCAAAAAACCACTAATCAATAAGCCCAACGTATTACCAATTAAGTGTTGCCAATCACTGTGGATAAAAGGGTATGTAATTATCCCATAGAGCCGAGATTGACTCAGTGGCACCAGGCCAAACTGGGTCAACGGTATGCTAGTAACGCTAGTAAATATATGCACGAGCCACATAACTGCTAGCATGGCAGTAACAAACTTAAAGTTATTTCGGTTAAAACGCTTTAGCATGGTCTTCCTTACAACGAATATTTACTATTCTATAGGAAACTACCGTAACCGCTCCATATCCAAGGCATAAAAAAACCGAGCCCAAGCTCGGTTTTTATGTAACTAAATGTTTAAGCTAGATATACTCAACTTCGATGATCTCATACTCTACAGCACCATTTGGTGTTTGAATGTTAGCGGTATCATCTAGTTCTTTACCAATTAAACCTCTTGCAATCGGCGAGTTGACTGAAATTAGGTTGTTCTTAATATCTGCTTCGTCGTCACCAACAATGCGATATTTCACCTCTTCGTCAGTGTCTACATTACAAATAGTCACTGTTGCGCCAAAAATCACTTTGCCATTATTTGGTATTTTGGTTACATCGATCACTTGAGAGGTTGAAAGCTTAGCTTCAATCTCTTGGATACGGCCTTCACAAAAACCCTGTTGCTCGCGCGCTGCGTGATATTCAGCGTTTTCCTTTAGGTCACCGTGTTCACGTGCTTCAGCGATATCGGCAACAATTTGGGGGCGAACAACCGATTTTAAATGGTTTAGTTCTTCACGAAGCAACTGCTCGCCTCGTACTGTCATCGGAATTGATTGCATAACTTTCTCACTTGATGCCAAGACCGAGTGGCCTTGGCGTTAGTCCTTAGTTCAATCGTTGGTGTAGCTCTTGTACAGAATTTACCGTGCTTCTATCATCAGCGGCATGCGCGATGCAGTTAGCAAATGCTGCATTAAGCGTAGTGGTATAGTTTGTCTTATGCTGCAATGCACCACGACGCAACACCTTCGAGTCTTCGATCGCTTGGCGACCTTCAGTGGTATTAACTATGTAGCTGTACTCACCATTTTTGATTCTATCAAGAATGTGAGGACGACCTTCGTATACCTTGTTTACACGACGTACTTCAATGCCAGCAGCTTCAAGCGCTTTGGCAGTACCATTTGTCGCATCCAGCTCAAAACCAATTTCTCTCATGATTTTAGCCAGTTCGACAATGCGTGACTTATCACTGTTACGCACAGATAGTAGCGCGCGACCACCGCGTGGTAAAGCGTTACCCGCACCTAATTGCGCTTTTGCAAACGCTTCGGCGAAGTTTTCACCAACACCCATGACTTCACCTGTTGAGCGCATTTCAGGACCACGAAGCGGATCAACGCCTTGGAACTTAGCAAATGGTAATACCACTTCTTTTACGCTGTAATAAGGTGGAATAACTTCGTTGGTTATACCTTGACTTGCCAGAGACTGACCAGCCATACAACGTGCTGCTACTTTAGCAAGCGCAACCCCTGTCGCCTTTGATACAAATGGTACAGTACGAGCGGCACGTGGGTTAACTTCGATTAGGTAAACTTCGCCATCTTTCACTGCAAACTGAGTATTCATCAAACCAACAACACCCAATTCAAGTGCCATATCTGTCACTTGCTTACGCATGACATCTTGGATCTCTTGAGACAGTGAATGTGCTGGTAGTGAACATGCTGAGTCACCTGAGTGAACACCCGCCTGCTCGATGTGCTCCATTATACCACCGATGATCACTTGCTCACCGTCACAAATCGCGTCAACGTCAACTTCAATTGCGTCATCTAGGAAACGGTCTAGTAGAACTGGCGCTTCGTTTGATGCTGATACAGCTTCAGTCATATAGCGACGTAAGTCATCTTCGTCATAGACAATTTCCATTGCGCGACCACCTAGTACGTATGAAGGACGCACAACCAGTGGGAAGCCGATTTCTTGCGACTTCGCAACCGCTTCTTCAAGAGAAGTTACTGTTGCATTTTCAGGCTGAAGTAAATTTAAACGCTCTACCATTTGCTGGAAACGCTCACGGTCTTCGGCACGGTCAATCGCATCAGGTGAAGTACCAATGATTGGCACACCATTCGCTTCAAGCGCACGCGCTAGTTTAAGTGGAGTTTGGCCACCATACTGAACAATCACACCTTTTGGTTTTTCAACACGCACAATCTCTAATACGTCTTCAAGGGTAATTGGTTCGAAGAACAATCTATCTGAAGTATCGTAGTCTGTTGAAACCGTCTCAGGATTACAGTTAACCATGATAGTTTCATAGCCGTCTTCACGCATTGCAAGCGCTGCATGTACACAGCAGTAATCGAATTCAATGCCTTGACCGATACGGTTAGGGCCGCCACCGATAACCATGATTTTATCTTTATCAGACGGATTTGCTTCACATTCTTCATCGTATGTTGAGTACATGTAAGCCGTGTCTGAGCTGAATTCAGCCGCACAGGTATCTACGCGCTTGTAAACTGGCACGATGTTTAACTGGTGACGCTTCTTACGAATTTCTTTTTCAGACACACCTGCGATTTCAGCAATACGCGCATCAGCAAAACCTTTACGCTTCAAGCGACGTAAGAAGTCTTCGTTAAGACCCGCAAGGCCCACTTCAGCAATGGTTGCTTCATCTTTGATGATGTCTTCGATTTGAACAAGATACCAAGGGTCTATCTTAGTTAGTTCAAACACATCCTCTACACTCATACCATGGCGCATAGCATCAGCAATATACCAAATACGTTCAGCGCCAGGCTCACGAAGTTCGCGGATAATCGTTTCTTTTGCTTTAGGGTCGTCAAGTGCAACGATAGGGTTGAAACCCGTTGCCCCTACTTCTAAGCCACGTAGTGCTTTGTGTAGTGACTCTTGTTGGTTACGACCAATCGCCATCACCTCACCCACTGACTTCATTTGCGTGGTCAAACGGTCGTTTGCACCGGCAAATTTTTCGAAGTTAAAGCGAGGGATCTTAGTTACAACGTAGTCAATTGACGGTTCAAATGATGCTGGCGTTGCACCACCTGTGATGTCATTTTGCAGCTCATCAAGTGTGTAACCGACAGCTAGTTTTGCAGCGATTTTCGCAATAGGGAAACCAGTCGCTTTAGATGCTAGTGCAGATGAACGAGATACACGCGGGTTCATCTCAATGATCACCATACGGCCATCAACAGGGTTAACGCCAAATTGTACGTTTGAACCACCTGTTTCAACACCAATTTCACGCAGAACGGCCATCGAGGCGTTACGCATGATTTGATATTCTTTGTCAGTCAATGTTTGCGCTGGTGCAACCGTGATTGAGTCACCAGTATGTACACCCATTGGGTCAAAGTTTTCAATTGAACACACGATGATACAGTTGTCGTTTTTATCACGAACCACTTCCATCTCGTACTCTTTCCAACCGATTAAGCTTTCATCGATCAGAAGTTCATTGGTTGGCGATAAATCTAGACCACGTGTACAGATCTCGTCAAACTCTTCCATGTTGTAAGCAACACCACCACCAGTACCACCCATGGTAAATGATGGGCGAATGATACACGGGAAACCAATGCGAGAAAGCACGTCGTGGGCTTCCTCCATTGAGTGTGCAATTTCAGCGCGAGGACATTCCAGACCGATGTTCTTCATCGCGACGTCAAAACGCTCACGGTTTTCTGCTTTATCAATCGCATCAGCGGTTGCACCAATCAGTTCAACACCATGCTTAGCCAACACACCGTGCTTATCTAAATCAAGCGCACAGTTTAATGCTGTCTGACCGCCCATGGTCGGTAATACTGCATCTGGCTTTTCTTTTTCAATAATTTTTTCGACAACTTCCCAGTGGATTGGCTCGATGTACGTGGCATCAGCCATTTCTGGGTCTGTCATAATCGTTGCAGGGTTAGAGTTAACTAGAATAACTCGATAGCCTTCTTCTCTTAGCGCTTTACAAGCTTGCGCGCCTGAGTAGTCAAATTCACACGCCTGACCGATCACAATCGGTCCCGCGCCTAAGATAAGAATGCTTTTAATATCAGTACGTTTTGGCATTATAACTCCACTCTCAATTAGGCTTTACGCGATTGCATTAAATCGATGAAATGGTCAAACAATGGTGCCGCATCGTGCGGACCTGGGCTTGCCTCAGGGTGACCTTGGAAACTAAATGCAGGCTTATCAGTACGGTGAATACCTTGCAATGTGCCATCAAATAATGATTTGTGCGTGGCACGTAAGTTAGCAGGTAAACTATCTTCATCAGCAGCAAAGCCATGGTTTTGTGCAGTGATCATGACCACATTGCGGTCTAAGTCTTTAACTGGGTGGTTACCGCCATGGTGACCAAATTTCATTTTTACTGTTTTAGCACCCGATGCTAAAGCCAGAAGCTGGTGCCCTAAACAAATACCAAAAATAGGTGTATCTGTTTCTAAAAATGATTTAATCGCTTCGATTGCGTATGTACAAGGCTCTGGATCACCCGGGCCATTTGATAAGAAAATACCGTCAGGATTAAGTGCCAACACGTCTGCAGCGGAGGTTTCTGCAGGCACTACTGTAAGTTTACAGCCACGGTCAACCAGCATACGTAAGATGTTTTTCTTAACACCAAAGTCATATGCAACAACATGGAACTTCTCTTCTTCTGCCGTTAAGGTCTTGTAACCTTCACCAAGTGTCCAACTTGATTCGCTAAATGCATACGATTCTTTTGTACACACCACTTTGGCTAAATCCATGCCTTTTAAACCTGGAAATGCTTTTGCAGCTTCCAAAGCTTGTTGTTCGTCCAATGAGTCTCCCGCGATGATACAGCCGTTTTGAGCACCTTTATCACGCAAAATACGCGTAAGTTTACGCGTATCAATATCAGCAATGCCGAGGATATTGCGGGCTTTAAGGTAATCACTTAATGATTGCTCGTTACGGAAATTACTGGCTAGCAAAGGTAAGTCACGGATCACTAGGCCTTTCGCCCAGATCTGGTCCGCTTCTTCGTCTTCACTGTTAGTGCCGGTATTACCGATGTGCGGGTAAGTCAAAGTTACGATCTGTTCCGCGTATGATGGGTCTGTCAAAATTTCTTGATAACCAGTCATAGACGTATTGAATACTACTTCACCGACTGACATACCGTCAGCGCCGATCGCAGTACCGCGAAACACCGTGCCGTCTTCTAGGACTAACAGAGCGGATTTAGTCAAGTTAACCTCCTAATGGTAAAAAACGGGAGCAAGCTTTAACGCTTTTCTTCCCGTTCACAAAGCGCTTGGTAACACGCAGTTATTAATTTTTGGCAAATTCGTTATAGTCTACAGCAATTTGTTAGATTCGTCTAACCCAACCAGAAAAAACATGGAAAACACTGCGTTTTAATAAAATTTCAAACCAAACCGCCAAAAAGCTAAGTTAACTACTTCAATCCAAGCACATCTTGCATGCTATAAAGTCCATTTGGTTTATTTCTCAACCACTTTGCAGCCCTTACAGCACCAGAGGCAAAGGTTAAACGTGAAGTTGCTTTATGGGTTAATTCTAGCCTTTCGCCCATTGTAGCGAAATAAGCCGTATGTTCACCTACTATATCACCAGCTCTGAGCACCGAATAACCGATTTCATTTTGCGACTTTGCTTGCTCAATTGGCGTTCTATCGTATCTAGCTACTGCATCGTGATCCCAACCTTTAGCCTCTGCAATTGCCTCTCCTATCGCCAAAGCAGTACCAGAGGGCGCATCAATTTTGTTACGGTGATGAGCCTCAAAAATTTCAATGTCCATTTCATCAGCAAGCTTGGTCGCTGCAGTTTGTACAAGGTCCAACAATAAAGTAACACCAACGCTAAA
Source organism: Pseudoalteromonas sp. A25 (assembly GCF_009176705.1). Classification (NCBI taxonomy): domain Bacteria; kingdom Pseudomonadati; phylum Pseudomonadota; class Gammaproteobacteria; order Alteromonadales; family Pseudoalteromonadaceae; genus Pseudoalteromonas; species Pseudoalteromonas sp. A25. The sequence goes on from NZ_AP021846.1 coordinate 2,466,146, forward strand.
ATTGCGCGCAAATACGATTGGAATATGTTTTGCTGCCGCTTTAATTTCACTCATATCATCATCGTTCAACCCCGTTGTCCCAATGACCATAGGCAAATTGTGCAACACAGCAAGGTTCAAGTGGCGTTTCATTCCCTCAGGGAGAGTAAAGTCAATCAGAACATTTGCATCGCTATTGTGTACCTCAGCTTCATCGCTAAAACTTAGCTCTTTTGGGGCACAAGGTTGCTTATTAATCACTAAAGTAGAAAGTAATTGAGAATTAGAACGCACTGCGGCCGCAGCTATCTCAGTACCGCTCACTAGCGTACAGGCTTCTATTAACGCCAAGCCCATACGGCCGTTGGCACCAAAAATTCCAATTTTATCCATGTCTTAACTCTATTTTAAAGGTTGGCTTATTATTCTTAGCTATAGAGTTTATCAATTCTCTATGCCATAGTCAGTGAAACTACAATAATAACAGAACGCCATGGACTTTGGACGTCTAAATGTATAAACTTCCCAATTCGCCGATTTTACTTATTGCGGGCGTTTGAAGTTTAAATACAGCTAATAATGGATCTCATGGCTGTGGTACATTTTTTTGGAGAGCATAATGCAGCCAAACACTCTACACGCGAAGCTATCGCTTTTGCCTTTATTGACCTTTGTCGGGCTTTTTTTAGGCGCAGGCCTATATCTGCAATCCCAAGGGGTTGATTACGCCTTCTACCAACTGCCAGCACCAGTAGCTATATTGCCAGCGATCGTCGTCGCCTTTTTAATTAATAAAGCCAGTATCAACCAAAGTGTTGAGACCTTTATAAAAGGCGCTGGACACAGCAATATCATTACTATGTGTTTAATCTATTTATTAGCAGGTGCATTCTCTGCTGTAGCCGGTGCCACGGGGGGAGTTGATGCCGTCGTGAACGCCGGTCTATCGCTGATCCCTGCGTCATTTTTACTACCTGGACTCTTTTTAATATCAGCAGTTGTATCTACCGCCATGGGCACATCAATGGGCACTATTGGCGCAATAGGACCCATCGCCTACGCTGTTTCATTAAAAACAGGTATCGACCCCGCTTTAATGGCGGGCACTATCGTCTCTGGTGCAATGTTTGGCGACAACTTATCTATTATTTCAGACACCACGATTGCCGCCACTCGCACACAAGGCTGCGAAATGAAAGACAAGTTTAGAGAGAACTTAAAAATAGCTCTACCCGCGGCGCTTCTGACGGTGTTGCTACTTGTTTTTCTCACACCTGAACCGCAAGCTGTTGAAACAAAACCTTTTGACTGGTTGTTAGTATTACCCTATATCTTCATTTTGGTATTAGCGGTCGCAGGGTTAAACGTATTTGTCGTACTTTTCAGTGGCATTGTTTTCGCCGCGGCGATGGGCTTTATTGGTAATTATGAAGTGGGTAATTTTGCCAAAGATGTCTATAAAGGCTTCAGTGACATGCAGGAAATATTTTTACTGTCGATGTTTATCGGAGGCTTATCTGAATTTATTCGCGTCAATGGTGGTCTAGATTATCTTGCAGCGAAAATCCAAAAATTAACCGCAATAATAGCTAAGTGGCACCGTAAAGTTGCCGATCAACTCGGTATCGCCGCTTTGGTATTAACCAGTAATTTATGTATCGCCAATAATACTGTCAGTATTATTGTTGCGGGTCCAGTTGCTAAAAAGCTGGCGGATGATGGTGGGATCTCGGGTAAACGTTCGGCAAGTTTACTCGACATTTTTGCCTGTGTGATGCAAGGTTCATTACCTTACGGTGCACAAGCCTTATTGTTAGGTGCAACTTTCAAGATCAGCCCTTGGGATGTATCAACTTCCTCTTTCTACTGCTTTATTTTGGCGTTTACCGCTATTACGGTCATTTGCCTACGCCGTAACAAAGCGTAAAAATGATTCTATGCGCCCTATCTTTGTGGGCGCAATAAGCAATAGCAATTTACCCTTTACATGTAGGCTACTTGTAAGCTCATACATTTATTTATGATGTATTTCACTAACGCACACAGCTCCGTTGTACCAAAAAAGGTACACTGGTAACCTTAGTCTAACTGACAACTAACTAAGGACTAAGTTTTGAAAACAAAAATAATCAGTATCGCTGCTCTCCTATCTCTGTCTGTAATATCATCAGGAATACTTGCCTCAGACAAAGACCCCTATATGTGGCTCGAAGACGTTGAGGGGGAAAAAGCGTTAAAGTGGGTGAAAGAACAAAATGATATTTCTCTGAATTACTTAAAAGGTCAAGAGGTATACCAAGAAGTTTACCAAAACAATCTCGCTATTTTGAATGATAAGTCTCGTATTCCTTACGTAAACGAGCGTGCAGGTTACTACTACAACTTTTGGCAAGACGAACACAACGTAAAGGGTATTTATAGGCGAACAACCCTAGAAGAATACCAAAAAGCACAGCCAAAATGGGAGACCGTGCTCGATCTAGACGCACTCGCAAAATTGGAAAACGAAAACTGGGTTTATAAAGACATACAATGTCACTACCCTAAATACGAACTCTGTTTAATTTCCTTGTCCCGCGGCGGAGCCGACGCTACCGTAGTGCGCGAGTTTAACATGAAGACCAAATCGTTTGTTAAAAACGGCTTTTATCTTCATGAAGCCAAAACACGAGTATCTTGGCGTGATGAGAACAGTATTTTTGTTGCCACTGACTTTGGTGAAAACTCGCTTACTAACTCAGGCTACCCAAGTATTGTCAAAATTTGGCAGCGCGAACAACCGTTAGAAACAGCTAAAACAGTATACACCTCAGATAAAAGCTCGGTACTAGCAGGCGCTTACGTTACTTACGACAATGGCTCCAAATATCAGCTTATTTACGATTTAACTAGCATGCACACAATGGACCTCTACTTGCTTCAAGACGGTAAAAAAATCAAATTCGACTTACCTAATGATGCCAATATCATTGGCATAAACAACGGTAAATTTTTCGTTCAACTCAAATCCACCTGGCAAGAATTTGCACAAGCAGAAGTCATTTACGCTGATATTAATGATGTTGGTAAGAAAAATATCTCATTTACCAGCTTCGTTAAACCCTCTGACACTCGCTCCATAGAAGAGTTAAGCTTTACTAAGTCAGCCATTTTGGTCACCGTATTGGACGATGTAAAAAACAAAGTTTATCGTTACTTACCCAAAGCCAATGGTCAATGGCAAGTTGACCAAGTGAAATTCCCAGAAACTGGTTCGATAGCTGTACTTAACACCAGCCCTGAACGCGATGATTTTTTTGTGAACTATAGTGACTTTTTATCGCCTTCAAGCTTGTACCTAGTGAACGGCGCATCTTTAGAGTTCACCAAGCTAAAAGGTAACAAATCACACTTTGATGCTAACAAATATGTAGCTAAGCAAAAATTTACAACATCAAAAGATGGGACTCAAATTCCATACTTTATCGTTCACAAAAAAGATCTAAAACTAAACGGCAAAAACCCTACTTTACTTTATGCCTATGGCGGTTTTGAATTATCTATGCAACCATTTTATTCTGCAGGTATAGGCAAAAACTGGTTAGCAAAAGGTGGCGTGTATGTACTTGCAAATATCCGAGGAGGTGGCGAATACGGTCCTCGCTGGCACCAAGCTGCACTAAAAAAGAACCGTCATAAAGCCTTTGAAGATTTTGAGGCTGTTGCAGAGCGACTTATTACAGATAAAGTCACTGAGCCTAAACACCTCGGCATTAAAGGGGGTAGCAACGGTGGTTTATTAGTCAGTGCGGCATTTACACGCAGACCAGATCTTTACAACGCGGTAATTTGCCAAGTACCTCTTTTGGATATGCAGCGCTTTAATAAACTGTTGGCTGGTGCTAGCTGGATGGGTGAATATGGTAACCCTGACAACGCAGATGAATGGCAATATATTAAAACGTATTCTCCATATCACAACCTAAGTAAAGACAAGCAATACCCGCAAGTGTTTTTTACAACATCGACGCGTGATGACCGTGTTCATCCGGGCCACGCTCGTAAAATGGTGGCAAAAATGAAGGACATGGGCTTTGATGTACTTTACTTTGAGAATATGGAAGGCGGCCATGCTGGTGCGGCTAACAAAGAACAGTATGCTATGGTCAATAGTCTAGAATACGTGTATTTAATGAATAGGTTACACTAATTCATTCTTTGGGCAGCCTTGCTGCCCTTTCACTCCGTTAAGCTCGGTATATTGTATTTCCCTTATATCGCTACTGTGCTCACTCATGTCGGGAAAATTTGTCAGCAACACGCCACACGTATTGACCATTGACTATAATTCATACCACCCTGCGCTTAAGGACAATGTCAATGAAGTGTAAAATATTTACTGTGCTTATCACTGTGATACTCACAACTCTGTCATTAACAACACACGCTGCGAACTGGAGTAAAACACAGCTGCATATCAATCGCGGCGTATTTGACCATCCCTTTACCAAACAAAAAGCCATGACTGATGTAATCTCACTACAACATGCATCAACCAATAACTACGGTAGCGTGTTCTTTTTCGTTGATTATTTAGATGACGATGTTGTTGATGGCTTCAATGATAAGGACTTTTACTCAGAGGGTTATGCAACGTTCAGTGGCAAAGCACTGTTTGATTGGCAATATAATTTTTGGCGATTGAAAGACATTGGTTTTGTCATTGGCTATAACGCCGCCGGCGATGCCAAAGTGCTCAAGTACCTGCCTGGGATTAAGCTCAGTTGGGATATTCCAGGGTTTGACTTTTTAACCACGACAGCAACCGCCTATTTTGATGATAGTGCTGGCATAAGACAAGGCGGCGCGCCACAAACTAACAATACGTTTATGCTTGATCTCGCTTGGGGTTACCCCTACTCACTCGGCGCTCAGAAGTTTTACTTCACAGGTCACGCCGAGTATATCGGCTCTAGGCGCAATGAAATTGGCGTTTATATAAATGATTGGATATTGGCACAAATGGCTTTTCAATGGGATCTAGGACATGCTATCGCAACTACTAGCAATACCCTTTTGCTTGGTGTCGAATGGCAAGTGTGGCGAAATAAAATGGGCACATCTCATAATGAGTCAGCGACCCAACTGCATATTGTTTGGACGTTTTAGGGCATAAAAAAGAAAATATTCATATTAGTTTTGCTTACGCGGTTTGATTTTTTAATAACGAATAGGAAAGATAAAAATGGTGCCCGGGGCCGGACTTGAACCGGCACGCTGTTACCAGCGAGGGATTTTAAATCCCTTGTGTCTACCAATTCCACCACCCGGGCTTCGGGTTGCTTGCGCATGTGGAAAGTTTGATAAATGGAGGCGGAACCCGGAGTCGAACCGAGGTAGACGGATTTGCAATCCGCTGCATGGCCACTCTGCCATTCCGCCTTATTATCTAAAGTTTGGAGCGAGTAACGAGGTTCGAACTCGTGACCTCGACCTTGGCAAGGTCGCGCTCTACCAGCTGAGCTATACTCGCATCACTAATGCGGTTTATCTAAGTTGAAATTATCTAGACACTTGATTGCATCTGTGTAATTTCAGCTGAGTTTCACTCACAAACTTTAAAAAACAAGGTGACCAGATATTTGATTGGAGCGAGTAACGAGGTTCGAACTCGTGACCTCGACCTTGGCAAGGTCGCGCTCTACCAGCTGAGCTATACTCGCATCACTAATGCGTTTTATTTAGTTGAAACTAACTAAGACGAAGTCGCGTCTTTCTAATTCCAGCTAAGCTATACTCGCAATCAAATGGTGCCCGGGGCCGGACTTGAACCGGCACGCTGTTACCAGCGAGGGATTTTAAATCCCTTGTGTCTACCAATTCCACCACCCGGGCATCGGGTCTACAAAAGCGTTAGATTGGAGCGAGTAACGAGGTTCGAACTCGTGACCTCGACCTTGGCAAGGTCGCGCTCTACCAGCTGAGCTATACTCGCTTCACTAATGCGTTTCCGCCTAGATGAAATCACTAAACACTTGGTCGCGTTTTTCTAATTTCAGCTGAGCTTTACTCGCATAATATTCTTCATACGAAGAACGAGAAACATCTCTAATCTAAATGGTGCCCGGGGCCGGACTTGAACCGGCACGCTGTTACCAGCGAGGGATTTTAAATCCCTTGTGTCTACCAATTCCACCACCCGGGCATCGGGTTGCTTTCGCATGTGGATTGTTGAGATATGGAGGCGGAACCCGGAGTCGAACCGAGGTAGACGGATTTGCAATCCGCTGCATAGCCACTCTGCCATTCCGCCGACTTGTTTAAAGATTGGAGCGAGTAACGAGGTTCGAACTCGTGACCTCGACCTTGGCAAGGTCGCGCTCTACCAGCTGAGCTATACTCGCATCACTTATACATTCTAACTTAGTTAAAACCATAAAAGCACTAGGTCGCGCCTTTCTAATTCTAGCTGAGTTATACTCGCAATCTTTAACTTTAAAGGCGCACTGCCCTCTCAACACGGACGCATTCTACAGAAGTTATAAAACGCGTCAACATAAAAAATGAATGTTTTGAATCGTTTGTTCAAAAATTATCTAAACTGCCGTGATTATAAACACTTTCAGTTAAGATTTAGTCAATTGCGATTTTGCCGCATAGAAATAAGCAAGCATTGAGGTCACTGTAAGTAGCGTTGCAATCGCTAATAATGCATAACTGATATTAATCATCCACGGTGCATATTGCCAAATCAAACCTATGATGGCTAACATTTGCGCTGCGGTTTTGAATTTACCCAGAGAAGAAACAGCCACATCATCTCGCTTACCGAGTTCCGCCATCCACTCACGTAATGCCGAGATCACAATTTCGCGACTAATAATGATAATTGCAGCGGCTGTTACAAAATAGTTCTGGTAGTAAGTTGCTAGCATCACTAACGCCACACTCACCATAACTTTGTCAGCTACAGGGTCTAAAAATGCACCAAAAGGAGTTGATTGTTCAAGCTTGCGAGCGAGATAGCCATCGAGGATATCTGTCACAGAAGCCAACCAAAATATAAAGGCAGCGGCAAAAAACGCCCACGAATAAGGCAAATAAAATAACACTGCGAATACAGGAATGAGTAACAACCTAAATGTTGTAAGCGCGTTTGGAATATTCCACATAACTACTTAATGAGGTCTTTTTCTTTATGTTCGCATGAATGCTTAAGCTTTGTCATGCAAATGGTTAAATATCTTTTCAGCCGTTTTAGGACTGATCCCTGGAACTTGCTTTAGTTGATGGATATTAGCAGATTTTACCCCCTGCATTCCGCCCAAATACTTCAACAGTGCCTGACGACGCTTATGCCCAACCCCTTCTATCTCTTCTAAAACAGATTGGTTGCGTTGTTTTTGTCTTTTGTTTCTATGCCCTGCAATCGCAAAGCGGTGTGACTCATCGCGAATATGTTGGATAAGATGTAAAGCTGGTGAATCACTATCTAGATTAACCGTCCTTCTTCCGCCATCTATAAGCAGCGTTTCTAATCCTGGTTTTCGACTCGTGCCTTTCGCAACGCCCACAAGCAATGGTAACTTATCTAGAGGCCAATCAGCAAAAAAAGCTTCAGCCCGACCTAATTGACCTTTACCACCATCAATAAAAATAACGTCTGGCACTTTTGCTTCATCTTGCAATTTGCCGTAACGCTTATTCAGTGCAAAATCCATCGCGGCATAGTCATCACCAGGGGTAATGCCCGTTACGTTATAACGGCGATACTCTTTGTTATTGGGTCCTTGTGCATCAAATACCACACAAGATGCCACTGTGTTCTCACCCATCGTATGGCTAATATCAAAGCACTCCATCCGTTGAATATCGCTTAATTGTAAGGCCTCTTTTAATAACGCATATCTTTTGTTTATTGAATCTTGGGCGCTTTGTTTTACAGCAATGCTATTTGCAGCATTTTTATTTGCAAGTGCCAAATATTGAGCCCGTTCTGTGCGAACTTGGGCTCTTAACTGCACTTTCCTTTGTGCGACTTCGCTTAACGCATGGGCAAGCTCTTCTTGCTCAACCAAAGCAAAGGGCAACACCACCTCTTTTGCAATACGGCTATTAGTGCCACCACTAAGATAGTACTGACCAATAAACGATGTTAATATTTCGTCTGGCAAAGAATCCTTAGGCACTTTAGGGAAGTAAGTTTTCGTGCCAAGCACTTTGTGCTCCCTGATCATCAACATATGCACAGCACATAACCCATTCTGTTGCATAAAACCGATCACATCCATTTCTGCAAAGTTCCCAGCTACCGACTGTTGTTCTTGCATTTGCCTAAGTAGCGCAATTTGGTCTCGATATTTAGCAGCCGCCTCAAAGTTCAGTGACATGCTGGCATTTTCCATACGAGTCACTAGCATAGCGATAACTTGTTGAGATTTACCGTTCAAAAACTGACGCACCATCTCAACTTGCTCTTGATACTCCTCATCAGATACTTTTCCAACACACGGTGCAGAGCACCTTTTTAATTGGTGCTGTAAACAAGGACGACTTCGGGCGCGGTAGTAAGCATCTTCGCATTGACGTACCGGGAAAATTTTTTGCATCAAGCGCAAACTTTCAGACACTGCAGCACTACTAGGAAAAGGCCCAAAATATTCACCTTTGTATTTTCTCGCCCCACGATGAAACGCCAATCTAGGGTGTTTATGACCACTTAAGAAAATATATGGATAAGATTTATCATCTCGCAGAAGAATATTGTACCTAGGTTGATACTTCTTGATTAGATTATTCTCAAGCAACAAGGCTTCTGTTTCAGTATTAGTTAACGTAACTTCAATATGGCAAATGTTGCTAACTAAAACTCGGGTTTTGCTGTCTGGAATATTAGAGCGGAAATAGCTAGAAACCCGTTTTTTAAGGTTTTTAGCTTTACCTACGTAAATAACCTGCTGTTCATCGTCGTACATACGATAAACACCAGGTTCAGTACTTAAGGTTTTTAAAAATGAGGTATGATCAAATACAGCCATTCAGTTGATAGATTAACGTGTGGTATCAATATCTATCATTTTATGACGAATCGCCAGATGTGTTAACTCCACATCTCCACCAACATTTAATTTTTCAAACATTCGATAGCGATAACTATTTACGGTTTTTGAACTCAAATTCAAACGTTCAGCAATATCTTGTGCCTTTTCGCCTTTGGTGATCATCAACATGATTTGCAATTCTCGTTCAGATAATGACTGAAACGGATTTTCATCATTGCGACCATTAAACTGGTTCAAGGCAATTTGCTGTGCTATCTCCGGTGCAATGTAACGTTGCCCCGCATTCACGGATCTGATTGCATTAATCATTTCATCAGGACCCGCACCTTTGGTCAAATAACCATGTGCGCCAATTTGCATCACTTTACTTGGAAATGGGTCTTCGCAATGAACCGTTAAAACAATCACCTTCACATCTGGACAATAACGGCAGATTTTCTTCGTTGCTTCTAAGCCGCCAATTCCCGGCATATTCATATCCATTAACACAATATCTGGTTCATTTTGACGACAAAACGTAACCGCTTCTTCACCAGTTTTAGCTTCTCCGATCACCTTAAAACCACGAACATCATCTAATATACGTTTGATACCTGTTCGTACAAGCTCATGATCATCAACTAAAAGTACGTTAATCAATAGTTCACCCTCTTACTGTTACCTTGGTCGTCATGTTTCATATTTTTACAACGCCTCAAGATACCATACCAATATATAAATTTTTAAATATTCACGTTAAGAACGCGCAGCAAATAACAAAAAAATTACACTTTCGTGACACAATCCTTTGCCTTAAGTCTAGTGCAATATCTTAGACTATGCTCGTTGAGAAAAACGATTAACCCATAATGCAATAACACCATCACCTGTAACATTACAGGCTGTTCCAAAGCTATCCTGAGCGAGGTACAGCGCAATCATCAGCGCAACAGCGGCTTCGTTAAAACCTAACATTGACGTAAGTAAACCCAAAGCTGACATTACAGCGCCGCCAGGTGCACCTGGGGCTGCAATCATCACGATACCTAACATAAACAAAAACGGTAGCATTTCAACAAGAGAAGGCACAGCCATTGTGGGAGATAGTAACATCACGGCCATCGCACAGGTCACTATTGTTATCGTTGAACCTGACAAATGAATAGTCGCGCATAAAGGAACTGAAAAATTTGCAACTTCTTCTTTAACACCATTTTTTTTGCTTGCTCGCAATGATACTGGAATAGTAGCAGCACTGGACATCGTTCCGATAGCTGTAAAATATGCGGGGAGCATGTTTTTTATCAACTCTAAAGGACTGCGCTTGAGTAAAATACCACTTCCTATGTACAAAACACTGAGCCATAACCAGTGCATTAAAATTGCAGCGACCAGCACAATGCCAAAAGTACTGAGCGTATCAGCAACCGTTCCAGCAACCGCCATTTCTGCGAACACGCCTGCTATATAGATTGGCAAAGCAGGAATAATAACCTTAGCCAGGAGTGCGTCAATTACATCTCGACCTTGGTCAACCACATCTTTAAGTTTTGATAAGTTGAGTTGACTAATACCAATACCAAAAATAAACGCAGTTGCTAATGCGGTCATCACGCCCATCAAAGGCGGGATCTCTAAATCAATGTAGCTCTTTACTTCAACGCTCGAAGCCGCTTCGTAGCCAATTGAGCCGTCAAAAAACGGAATAAATGCGTTAACAAGTAATACCGCCAAAGTACCAGCAATAATAGTTGAGCCATAAGCAAAGCCAACGGTTTTACCTAATAAATGGCCTGATCCTTGAGGTAAACCTGCAATACCTGACGCGATAAAAAACAAAATGATGAGGGGTATCGTAAAACTGATCAATTGTCCCACAATCACTTTCGCTGTGTATAACAATTCAATTAACCCCATTGGCATGTAAAAACCTACCAAAATACCGCCTACAATACCGGCAATAAGTTTAAGAATTAACGACATAATACTTCTCTAACTAAAACGATGCGTTGTTGTATCATGTTTTATAAAGTGATTGCCACAACTGTATTAATTTGCCTGTAAACTGATGTAAAGCACATTATGCACTTGTGGGCATTATTTAATCTGCCGGTTGATATTTGATATCACCACTGCATTTTTTATTCACCCTATTTAACTGTGATCCAACGCGAAAAATTTGTTTACACCATCATCATGCTATTTAATACCATTTACATAATTTAGATAATTTTAGCTGTATGATACGTAAAGTTCTTTTCGCTTTTGCCTCGATAATGTCTGCAACGACCTATGCTAACGAGCAGGTTGAGTCTCTGCCTTTTATAAGTGCGACCGCAACAATTGATGGCAAGCTCAATGAGCCAGTTTGGCAACAAGCAAAACAAATCCATATTAATAATGTTACTTGGCCACAAGAAAATATGCCAAGTCCGGTGTCAACAATTGCATACGTATACGAAAATGGTGAATCATTATTCGTAGCCTATAAAGCGCAAGACCCAAATCCTGAGCTGATAAGGGCATTTTATAAAGACAGAGACCGTGTATGGAATGATGACCTTGTTGGTTTAAAAATAGACTCATTCAACAGCGGGCGCAGTGCTTACCAGTTTTTTATCAACCCGTTAGGCGTACAACTAGACTCCATTGAAAACGAGTTGACCAAAAGTGAAGATAGCTCATGGAATGGCATTTGGGACAGCGCCGGTATAATAGATGACCAAGGCTATACCGTTGAAATCGAAATTCCACTGCGAGTACTAAACTTTGATGACAGTACCCAAGTTAAAAATATGGCCATGGAATTTGTTCGGTTTCTGCCAAGAGATCAACGCTTAAGATTGTCAAATATGCAGATTTCCCATGCGAATAATTGCTGGATATGTCAAATGCCGCAGTATTCAGGGTTTAAAAATGCAAAACAGGGTAACAACATCGCCATTATCCCTTCATTAGTACTAAGCAAATCTCAAACCCGAGACATTGATGGCAGTGAGGTTCCCGCTTGGCAAGATGATGATAAGACAGAGCCAGGATTAGATGTAAAATGGGCCATAACACCCGACACCACAATTAATGCCACACTCAACCCTGACTTCTCACAAGTTGAAGCTGACACTGGACAGCTCAGTGTTAATAATAGTTTTAGTTTGTTCTTCCCTGAAAAACGTGCATTTTTCCTCGATAATGCAGACTATTTCTCTACCCATCTCAACTTGATCCATACTAGAAACATCGCCGCACCTGATTACGGTATCAAACTATCGGGCAACAAGCAGGGCCACACATATGGCGTTTTTGCGACCAATGATGAGCACTTAAATGTATTGGTGCCAGGCAACTTAGGCTCCAGTGTTGTGTCATTAGAACAAAAAAGTAACAACGCAGCACTTCGTTATCGTTATGACGTAGACAATGGCTTATCGATAGGTTCTAGTGCAACCCTTAGAGATTCAAAAGACTATCAAAACCAACTAATTAGCTTTGACACAAAGTATAAACCAACAACAAGTGACACTTTTAAGTTACAACTGCTGCGTTCAAATACCCAATATAGTCAAGCATTTGCAAATGAGTTATGTGACGGTGACGACGGTGACTGTGCACAGCTTCCTAGCACTGAATGCCCACAAGATGAAGACTGCGATTTTAATGAAGGAGTGTTGCGCACCTTAAATCAAGATGATTTAGATGGACTTGGTTACTTTGTTCATTATGAACATAACACCAAACATTGGCGGACATTTACCAGTTATCAAAACTATGATGAAGGGCTCAGAGCAGATATGGGCTTTATGTCTCAAGTGGATTTCAACAAGTTTTTAGCTGGTTTTGAATATCGTTGGTACGGCGAGCAAGACACCTGGTGGAACCGTGCGCGATGGTATACCGATTGGGATATCACACACAACGACGACGGCGCACTACTAGAAAAAGAGATACAGACTAACCTTGCCATAGATGGTCCTTTACAAAGCTTTATTGACTTTGGCGTAGAGCATCGCAATCGCAGAGGCTTGAGACACAACAAAGCCAGCCTATCAATTGATAACAACAGCGACTTATTTTCTGAGAATATGATATGGACTTACATGGAATTTAAGCCGATATCAGGTTTGTTTGCCGGCTTAAATTTAAGGACTGGTAATAAAGTAGATTTAGCAAATAACCGAGTTGGTCAAATGCATTTTGCCCGTCCTGTTATCAATCTGAACTTGGGTAAACACTTCGAAGTTAACTTTCGACATAGCTACGAAACCCTAGAGGCCGATGGTGCGCAAGTATATACCGCAAACCTGACAGATGTACGCTTAACTTATCAGTTTAATATAAACAGCTACTTACGCATCGCTGTCATTCATACAAACATCGATAGAAACAGTGAAAATTACATCGATGATGTAGATGAGCACTACAAAAGCCTCAGTACACAGCTACTATATTCGTACAAACTCAACCCACAAACTGTGTTTTTTGCGGGCTACGCTGACAATGGTTATCAAGATGATGACTTATCAAAAATAACGAAAGATGAAAAAACATTTTTTGCTAAATTCAGCTACGCTTGGTTGATGTAATGAAATAAGAGAAGCCATTTATATTCATTTTGGCTATAAGCAAATTTGATATAACTTATAGCCATTCTTTACTTCAGTTTTATACAAAGCCAAGTAAAGTGTGATGTTAAGTAAAACCTATAGCACCTAAGGGAACACAATGTCTAAGATTTTCGCTGATAACAGCCTAACTATTGGTCAAACTCCGATTGTAAAATTAAACCGCGTAACTGGCGGTAACGTATACGCTAAAATTGAAGCGCGTAACCCAAGCTTCAGCGTAAAATGTCGTATTGGTGCTTCAATGATCTGGGAAGCCGAAAAATCTGGATTATTAACAAAAGATAAAGAGCTGATCGAGCCTACATCAGGTAATACTGGTATCGCCCTTGCTTTTGTAGCAGCGTCTCGTGGCTATAAGCTAACATTGACAATGCCTAACACAATGAGTTTAGAGCGTCGTAAGTTACTTAAAGCGCTTGGTGCAAACCTAGTGCTTACAGAAGGCGCGAAAGGTATGAAAGGTGCGATTGAAAAAGCAAATGAAATTCAGGCTAGTAACCCTGAAAAGTATATTCTTCTTCAGCAGTTTGAAAACCCAGCTAACCCTAAAATTCACTTTGAAACAACCGGTCCAGAGATCTTTGAAACGATGGATGGCAAAGTTGATTACTTCGTAGCAGGTGTTGGTACAGGCGGCACAATCACGGGCACAACTCGCTATCTTAAAAACGAGAAAGGTCTTAATGTTAAAGCGATTGCTGTTGAGCCTATTGACTCACCAGTTATTACACAAACGCTAGCAGGCGAAGAAGTAAAACCAGGCCCACATAAGATCCAAGGTATCGGTGCAGGTTTTATTCCTGGCAACCTAGATCTTGAATTAATTGACGGCACTGAGCTGGTGTCAAACGAAGAAGCCATTGAAATGGCGCACCAATTGATGAAAGACGAAGGTATCTTAGTGGGTATTTCATCGGGCGCAGCAGTTGTTGCGGCTAAACGTATCGCTGAAAAGCCAGAAAATGCAGACAAAAATGTTGTTGTAATTTTACCAAGCGCGACCGAACGTTATTTATCTAGCCCACTTTTTGCTGATGAGTTTTCAGAGCAAGAACTTGTTCAGTAGGTTACAGCTAGACTAATTATCAAGCCGGCATATGCCGGCTTTTTTGTTCCTAAAAAAGTTTGAAAAATATCAATATTTTTCTAAACTTAACTCATGATTTGATATCCAAATTTATGTGATATGCGAACACTCTTAGTCTTATTATTAATACTCTTGTCATTGGCCGCTTCAGCCCAAGATGTTGTCAATGTCGGCTATTTTAAAAACGCCTCTTATCAACTTGTACAAGGTAGTAATTATAAAAATGGCTACCTCTACAATCCTAACGGGCGCAAAAAAATGCTCCATGTTGTTACCCTTGATTGGCCTCCCTACATCGGCCAAGCACTTTGTAACAAAGGCTGGGTATTCCAATTTACAATCGCCATCCTCGCTGAGCAGGACTACCCTATCTATATCGAATTCTTACCTTGGGCGCGCGCTGTTAGAGACGCAGAAACAGGCAAGGCTGACATTCTCATGCCGGAATACTATATTGAAGATTCAGCTCCCTCTGACTATGTTACTGGTAAAACCCGTCGAGAAGTTCTAGCGCTATCTAACTCTTTTCCAGGTGGGGAGATAGGCTTTTTAAAACGAAAAGGCGATAAAGACCGATTTGACGGTAATTTAAGTTCCTTAAAGGGCCAAAAGATAGGCGTAGTTAGAGGCTATCAAAATACCCCAGAGTTCGATGCCATGATGGATAATGGTGAGTTTGTGATTGTAGAAGCCGTCGACGATCTTCAGCTAGTAAAACTGTTGGTTGCCAAACGAGTCGACTTAATAATTGGTGATCCCAAAGTGCTGCGCTTTACTGTGAACTATTCTGACTTGTCAAAAAGCGAGAAGGTTAAACTCTTAAGCAATATTGAGAACGAGAGTAAGCCAATAAAATATAATCACCTTTACTTTGCGTTAAGTAAAAAATCGCCCCAATGGCGACAAATATTGGATGACATAAATAAAAGCTTATACCAATTTGGTAATAGAGGTGAAACACAAAGAATTATCGAGATGGGTAATTTAGAATGCTTTTAAAAAGAGCGCCAGATGGCGCTCTTTTATCAGTAGGCATTGCGCCTTACAGCTCAGTTTGTACTTTTTTGAATAAGTTTTGCACAGGTTCACTTGGCTCTGACGTTGCTAAGCTAACACCGATAATAGCTGCAGACGATACAATAAAGCCCGGCACAATTTCATAAACAATGTTACTCAAAAGCTCGCCGTTAATAGTTACTGGTGCGTAAATCCAAAATAAGACCGTTGCAGCCCCAGACACCATACCAGCAAGTGCCCCATAGAAATTCATCCTTTGCCAAAACAAGCTTAATAATACAAGCGGACCAAATGCGGCACCAAATCCAGCCCACGCATTACTTACCAAGCTTAAGATTGAGCTATCTCTATCGTATGCCAAATAAATTGCACACAATGCCACCGCCACAACACTCAAACGGCCAATAAGTACTAGCTCTTTATCACTAGCATCTCTGTGTACAAAGATCTTGTAGAAGTCTTCCGTTAAAGAGCTTGAGCTTACCAAAAGCTGTGAAGAAATCGTACTCATGATAGCGGCAAGAATAGCAGCAAGCAGGAACCCTGCAATGAGTGGGTGGAAAAGCAACTGAGATAAAATTAAGAAGATTGTTTCAGGGTCATCCACAACAATGCCCTTCTCATGGGCGTATGCGGCGCCAAATAGTCCAGTACCTACGGCTCCTAAAGCAGCAGTGATCATCCACGTCATACCGATACGACGTGCCGTTGGCATATCTTTAACACTGCGCACCGACATAAAGCGCACGATAATATGTGGCTGACCGAAATAACCTAACCCCCACGACATCGCAGAGACAATACCAATGGCTCCACCTGCTCCAACCCAAGTCAACATCTGAGGATTCACTGCGTCTAAGGTTGATGAAAGTGGTGCATCAAGTAATGAATAGGTCACTAGTGGAACCAAAATCAAGGCTACAAACATTATACAGCCTTGTACAAAGTCAGTAAGACTTACCGCTAAAAAGCCGCCGAACAAAGTATATAAAACGACCACGCCTGTCGTGATATAAAGCCCTGATTCATAACTCATACCAAATGAGCTTTCAAACAACTTACCACCAGCGACAACGCCTGATGAGGTATAAAGAGTGAAAAAGACAATAATGACCAGTGCAGACACTATGCGCAGCGCGTTGCCTCGGTCTTCAAAGCGGTTGGCAAAGTAATCTGGAATCGTGATTGAATCATTCGCCAGCTCAGTGTAAACACGTAAACGCGGTGCCACTAAGAAATAGTTAAGCCATGCACCGATCACCAAACCAATGGCAATCCAAGTGCTACTAAATCCAGACATAAACATCGCACCTGGCAAACCCATCAAAATCCAACCACTCATGTCGGAAGCACCAGCAGACAACGCCGCTACACTTGGGGGCAAGCTTCGTCCTCCCAACATATAACCGAATACATCACTGGTTGACTTGCGGTATGCATACAGGCCGATGCCTAACATAACTATAAAGTATATTATTAACGAAATAATCGTGCCTAATTCCAAAGTTACCTCCTTCGTTATTGGCGCCCTACTCAATGACAACTATCCAGCAATTACTTTTCTTATTGTCATTAAAAAGAAAGCCTTATTAGTTTTGTTCGACTATAACATGAATAAACCACACACCCCAGTCTAGTCGAACAGGTACATTTTTCTTCCTATCATTGGGCTATAAAAAGCACAATATAAAGTACAAAAGAACCAATTATAAGACATAAGCTAGTAAAATAGGGTTGATTTTACTATCCTTTAAGATCATCGGATTCAAATTCATTATATTTATGTATTTTTACGCGGCGCGCCAGCCTATCTTTAACATTGAAAATAAACCTATAGGCTATGAGATTTTATTTCGAAATGGGCCAGATAATACCTTTCCTGGTATTAGTGCCGACGAAGCAACTTCTCGGTTAGTCGAAGGAAGTCAGTTTTACTTTGCACTTGAAGAGTTAAGTAACCATAAACCTGCATTTATAAACTTTACGCTAAAGTCACTTTTGCTTGGCTATCCTTTTATGTTTGCACCGCAACATATCGTTATCGAGGTGATTGAATCGACTAAACCGGGGAAAAAGCTGCTTGATGCCACCAAAGTACTACACAAAAAAGGGTATCTGATCGCGCTAGATAATTATTGTCATCAATCTACTTGGCGACATTTCTTCCCTTACATAAAGTATCTAAAGATAGATGTTACATCTACACCTTGGCCTGAGATCCAATTAATTAAAAAAGCAATTCAGCCCTATCAACATATTCAGCTCATCGCTGAAAAAGTCGAAACCCACCAGCAATTAGATAAGCTAAAAGAACTTGGCTTTGAATACTTTCAAGGCTTTTACTTTGCGAAACCTGAAATGCTTAAAAGCCAGATGTTCAGCGCAAGTGAGTTATCAATCACCAAACTGCTTAGTGAAACGGCCAACGAATATATCGACGTAAAGAAATTAACACCGATATTTGAACGCGATGTAAACCTATCTTACAAACTGTTGCGCTATGCTAACTCCGCAATTTTCAAGCGTAGAACTAAAATCAGCAATATAAAGCAGGCTTTAGTGACCCTTGGCAGCCAAGAACTTAAAAAGTTTCTCTCACTGATGTTCGCTGCACAAATTTCCCCAAATAAACCCGTAGAGCTAATTAAACTATCGCTCACAAGAGCCCGGTTTTGCGAACAACTTGCGCTCAAAGCGCAAAACAAGAAATTTGTCGGTCCTGCTTTTTTAACCGGTATGATGTCCCTTATTGATGCAATTCACGATGACAGTATGGAAAATATCATGGGTCGCCTACCACTGGTCGATGCCATCAAACAAGCTCTGGTAGTCAAAGAAGGAGCTTTGGCACAGTTACTTTTGATAGTACAGAGCTATGAAAAAGCTGACTGGCAGAGCGCTCAGCAACAATGCCAAGCACTGGATATCAACCCAGATAGTTTGCCACAGATATACAACGATGCACTCAGTTGGTGTGAAGAGCAAATGCAAGTGCTCGCTTGCGAGATATAGCTTTGAACGTAATTAAGCACTTAGCATTCACGTTCTACCCTTTGTGAACTTCTCTTGTTTTTAGGCTTCAATACACTGCTAAACACTTACAATGCCCACTCGGTGTTTAGTTGCAGTGCCATGTTTTGTATATATTGATACAATATTACCGACCTATTCAACGGAAACGATGCGATGCAAGACCAGCAACTACTTATTGAAGCAATTAATACAAAAATGCCATTTGGAAAATACGCTGGTACGCCATTGTTATTGTTACCTGAGCCCTACGTCGTTTGGTTTAAACAAAAAGGCTTCCCACAAGGCAAGCTTGGCCAACAATTAGCAATGATCTACGAAGTAAAACTCAACGGACTTGAAAAGCTGTTAATGCCGCTACTAAATAAACACTAAGGTTTGCTATCAACTTCAACCTCGTCAGTGTCAGTTTTATCCGCGCTCTTAGTTTTAAACAGTGTCTTAAAAGCTTGTTTAATCGGCTTGAGATAAATAGCCCCAAGTGAGTCGTGTCCTGCATCATATTGTCCAACTCCAATCGTGATGTTGGGTGCTGAAGACGCCTTTATCAAAGAGCCATACATGCTATCCCATATCGCCAATGCAGAGCCTAAATTAGTATCGAAATGTTGAGGATCACCGCTGTGATGTATTTGATGTTGTGCAGGACTAATAAACCACCCTTCTAGCCTATCTCCCCAGCTAAAGCGCACGTGGGAATGACGTAAATTGGCCCCAAAAATATTAAACATAAATACAAAAGCATTCGCGCCTAAAATGTCATACATGCTTAGCTCAGTACCAAAAAAATGATATCCAAAGCCAACTACTAAGCCCTGCGTTAGTGCCATTCTGCATGCATAAAGATAGCTCTCTACGGGGTGAGAGCGATAAATTGTAAATGGCGTCAGCACTTTTGCAGAATGGTGAACCTTATGAAACTCCCAAAAAAAGGGCACTTTATGCAATAATAGATGCAGCAAAAATCGCGTTAAATCATCTACGATAAACAACATCAAAGTAAATATTGTCATGATAGCAGCCTCAGACCAAGCTAAATGCAAAGGCTGACCAAAGGCCCACTCCAGTGTATCCGTTGTCAAAATAGCAACCGGCACCATAGTTAAAACAATTGGCGCAAAAAGCGCGGCTTTAAGTAACACGTTGGTAATGAGTAGGCAGTAATCCAACTTGGCACTTTTACATAGCCATACTTTTTTAGGAAATAGAAACATTAAAAAACCAGCAAGCGACCGCTGAGTCTTCTGTTGAGCGGCAAAATAAACTGGCACAGCCATAAGTACCGCACTGAGCAGATAGGGAATATAAATGCGCTTATTAGCATCTAACAAGTAACTTGGCAACGAGATAAAACTTTGCCACATTTGTTCTAACATCACTTACCTCAAAAAAAGGGCCAACTGCGTGACCCTTATTTATCGCTTAGTAATCAGTTGTCGCTTTTAAAACTGATACTTATACCCTAACGAGAATTGGCGAGGCTTGCCTGGGCGCGAACCGTAAGGGCGACGACTCACTACTTCAGTTTCATCCAGTAGGTTGTCTACTTTGGCATAAACGCGACCATACTTACCCAGCTCATAGCTCGCTGAAAGGTCAACCACCACATTGGCAGGCACCTTTTTACCGGCCAGTGGGATGTTTACCTCTTTACCTGAATTCGCATTTTGCCAACTAACACCCGCCGCCTCTGGCATTGAGCTGACATATTTAACCGCCATAGACAGCTGCCAATCTTGCGCTGCTAAACCAATATTAAAGGTTGCTTGGTGGTTGGGCAAATACGGTAACTCATCCCCTTTTTTAACCTCGCCCCACTGTGCAAACTCAGAGCGTAAGTCATGCTGAAATTCACTTTTAGTATAGGTGTATACAAATCCATAAGGAATTTCTAACTGCAAGTTCAACGGGTAACTTTGCGAAAATTGAGCTTCAACGCCAAACACATCAACTTCACCACCGTTAAACTCTTGGTCTAGTTGCGAGTTAATACCACAGTTTGACTGACTACAACTCTCTTTCAAGTTACTGTAATCATTGTAAAAGCTCACTAACTCGAATTGCGTTACGCCATCATTAAAACGGCCACCAAATTCGTAGTTTACACTCTTTTCAAGTTTAATATCCTCAGCCTGAGCTGGAGAAGATGGTACAAACCCTTGGTGTACACCAAACAACAAACCTGACTCTTCAGACAACTTATAAAAGCCACTGACTCCCGGTAACCAAATGCGCGTCGTTTTGTCTTGCCAATCCAGCGTATCTTTGTTGTTTTGATAATGCATATCCATCAATTCGCCACGTACACCTACACCAAGTGTCAGTGCATCTAGCGTAATTTGGTCTTCCATATATACTGACCATGCATCTGTCGATTCAATATCTAGCGTCGTGAATGCTTTATCTTGGCCTGTATTGGCCACGTTTGCGTTGCTCATCGCATACGTTTGTTCAAAGTGTTTACGCTCAATTTCGTCTTCGTGATATCGTACTCCAACTGCTAATTTATGTTCTAAATCAAACAATTGAAACTTGACTGATGCATCAACTTGAACACCTTGCGAAAAATATTCACGATCATTTGTGCCCATTGTTAAAAAGATTGCACTACGCCCAGCTTGTACTGAGTCTTGTTGACCAGTAAGGACCGCATATTCATCAGCAAACGTTTCAGGGTCTGCCAAAATTGCAGATAGCGAGCCACTGGTATTGGTTAAACTATTCAGTTTACGCCAAGCACGTTCATAGTCGTTTCGATAGATACGCGTGGTAACTTTTACATCATCACCCTCAAGGTAATGAGAGAGCATAACTTGTTGATGCTCAGTATCCATCAAAGCATCTTGTGTAGCGGCATAGCGTCTGTATGGTGTTTTTGCAAAGTCAGAATCTGTCAGACCTAAATAAGTCTCATCGGATTCTTCATCGGCATACGACAGCTTCAGAGCAAAAGTATGATCAAAGCCATCAAGACGCATTTTGTAGTTTAGCTTGGCCAAAATATCATTTTTATTAAAGCCTGTATCACCACCACCATCGAGTTCTTTGAAGCCGTCCGCTTTAAGGTTAACCCCTTCAACTAAAAAACCTACGTTATTGACCACTGAGCCAAAGTAACCATGCGCTTTTTGGTAGCCATCTGTCCCAGCAGCAACATCAATGCCACCTTCGGTAAACTCAGGTACCTGACGCGTCACTAAGTTAATCGTTCCTGCAACCGTTTGTGGGCCGTACTTTATCGCAGCCGGGCCTTTGAACACCTCAACGGCTGTCATACGAGTAGTCACAGGAAAGTAGTAAGCAGCAGGAGCAGAGTAAGGAGAAGGACCGATTAAAACGCCATCTTCTAAGATCGTGATTTTTTTGCTGCGCTCTGGCGTTACCCCACGAAATCCAATGTTAGGGCGCAGTCCATAGCCATCTTCTTCACGAATATTTACGCCTGGCACTGAGGCCAAAATACGGTGAATATCATCATATTCATACTTTGCCAATTGCTCTTCAGTAAGCAGCGTTGCCGAGCCGGCTTCGGTGCGAAGTTTGTCGTAATGGCTCAGTATTTGGATATGTTCTAAGTTATCGTCACTATCAGCTGCGAATGCACTTGGCATAGCCACAGCTACTGCCAGCGCCAACAAAGATTTTTGCATAAAAGGCCCCTTAGTCATTGTCACCTGCCGACGTTTTTGGAAGTTCGAGTGCTAGCTTATTGATAAAGTCATTTTTAAGCTGATCGGTCACCACTTTTACCTTGCCATGCGTATCAGTTACTGACGCTTCATCTGCTGTAAGCGCTGTTTGCAAAGAGCCCTCTAACGCATTTGCCGCCGCTTTTGCATCAGCGATACCTTGCAACATTTTTTGTTTTGTGTCAGAGGCTTGCTGTTCATCTAAAAAGTCATCAAAGCCCGTTGCAGTCTCATCAGCACTGCCCCCTAAAAACAGCTGCTCAAACGCCGCAATATTCGCCTTAATGTTCTCGATTGAGTGCTTAGCGTATACCGACTCAACAGCTTCTGGGCAGGCCTCTAGGCCACAGCTGTTGGCAAAAAGTCCAAGCGGTGTAGCCAGTTTGTAGTCTTTAAGTTCCTCAGTCATATAAAACAATGCATCTGAGATCTCATTGATAGCTTTAGTCTGTGTTTCAAATTTATTGCCTGGCTGGCCGGCAGTTTTGAGTACTTGACTATAACCTTGTTCGCCACTCCACTGGTTAACTAGAGATTGCGCTGAGTGGCTTAAGTCATTGGCAACTTCTAGCGCATACTTACAGCGTGTCACTTTACGTGGTTGCTCAGCACGCGTATTCCAATCTGCTAAAATGTCACCGGCAGTGAGGCTCGAACAACTGTAATTTAGGTTCTCATTAAACAGCAAGTATTCAAGCGCATCTAAGCCACGGCGCTTATCTGAACGATTACGAATATTGTAAGCAACACCGTTGATATCACCCTGTTCAAAAAACACTACATCTTGGTCAACACTACACGTACTAGCATTCGGCCAAGAATATATGTCGTTGCGCAACGACTTATCGTTTTCAAGTAGTGGACCAACGATCATTAACTCGGCGTGCTGCCAACTCACCATGGTTTCACGCCATGCATTTTGCGCCACCTGCATTGCTTCGTCGCGTGCTGCTTTTGCAGCGTCGTCTTGCATGCTGGGGTCGTAAGTGGTTTCTAAATCACAGTAAGCTTTAATCTGAGTTGGTAAAGATTGCGCTTTACTTGCAAAAGCTTCGAAAGTCGGTGTAATAACATTGTCCGTTAAGTTAACGAGTAATGCCTGTTGATCAAAATTAATCGTCACATTACCTTTGTTGTTTGAGAAGTTTTCACCCTCTGAACTTGAGGTACTCTCTCCACAACCACTCAACAATGCAGTTAACGTCGTTGCCAACAGCAAAGGTTTTATTGTTGGTGCCATCAATTGCCTCTTTTATTCGATTTCATATATGACAAAAGGCTAGCTTCGAAAAGCTAACCTTTTTTACTGTTTTAAACGTGAATATACTACCAGCTGGCAACTACTTCACTATCAAAGCCGTATACTTGCTCTAAAATATCACGCGCTTGCTTAAGCTGTGCAATATAAGCAGTCATGTCAGCTTCTGATCCTACAACAGGCTTGTTACCCATTAGCGTATGCATTTGCGCAAACTTACCTGCATTCGCTGCTGCCTTGAATGGAGACTCAGGGTTAAACTGCAGATTTAGTGCAAACCCTTTCATTTCTGACCAATGCTTAGCCAAAGTCACAAACTTATCAGCATCATATGTACCCGCTTTCATCTCTTCTAGATCAGCGATACTGTCATTAATGTAATGAACCACGGTTGCTGAAATTGACTTTTCCCATGCTGCGGTTGCTGCAACAGCATAACCTTTAAGCTCTGTTAACTGTGCATCCGTTAACTCTGAACCCACATTATCAGCAATTAACTTACGACCCGCAAAGAATGCGTCAAATGCATCTTTACTCAGATCAGTGGCCCCGTTAGAGCCTCTATCACGCTTAGCAGCATTGGTCGAGTTACCGAAGTTGTACTCTGCGTTTAAGTCAATTTTGCCATCGGCATTAAAATCGTTTTTACCTTGCCAATCTTCACGGCCACCTTTACCTGCTACTTCATCATCGCTGTAGCTTAGGTAATTACGTGCTGCGCCAAAGTAACCAAAACCCTCATCCCACTGATGTTCTAGGTTTGTATAAGGCTTGTCGCCTAACACATTGCTGGTTTTTAGACCCTTATCTGCTGTTGCATCATCTAAATAGTCATCAGCGCCTTGCGAAAACGCCACCGCACCGTACAAGAATTTTTGTGTTAATTGCTTAAGGTCTACACCATCAGCCGTTACGTAGTGCGTTTCAATCTCTTTACCATTTGGTGTTGAAACTGTCGTTTGCTGCACACGCTCTACAAGTTGTGCAAACAAAGCGTTCATTAAACCTTCTGGCGTATTTGTTTCCAGACCTGCCCAGCCTTCAAAGCTTGCACCATCATTCCAGTCTTTATGTTGGCCTTTCTCGTCATTGCCCGCAATTTTACCACTTAGGTCTTTATGACTACCTGAAATATCTGCAAGCGTTGCTTGCTTGGCATTACTTGTCACTGATAACGTCATCGCATTAGCGATGGCATCGTAATCAGCGTCTGCTATTTTGTAGTACTGCATTAACTTAGCGAGTAGTAAGTCTGCGGTCATGGTTTGTGAATCAGCCGCTAAATCGCCGCCAATGTAGTTGTATAATTCTTTAATCAGTACATGACGTGCAATTTGACCTGAGTAAGACACACTTGAGTCACCCGATTGTGCATTTCTAAAGTCATAGTCTTTAGCGTCCGTTACATTAAACGTAACGGCTTGCGAGAACGTATTATTTGCGCTGTCTGTAACAGTCACATCAACAGAAACTTCTGACTCAGCTTCATAGTCAAGTACCGCAGAGCTTTTCAACTTCAAAGAAGTTGCATCAATTTCAAAACGCTCGTCTGTGGTTGAAAAAGTAAATGTATCACCAGAATCAGCATCGGTTGCCGCTAAAGTACCAACAACTTGACCTGCCACGTTTTCATGGATCTGCGCTTGCGCAGTTAACGTGATTGCCGTTGGCGCAGAATTAGTTGGTGTTGTAGTACCATTATCACCATTATTAGTATTATTGTTACTAGAGCCAGAACCACCACACGCGGTTAAACCCAGTGTTGCAACAACGATAGAAGTAGCGAGAAGAGACTTACGAAAAACCATCAATGACTTCCTTTGAAAATTATTAAAATTTGTATTTTTATCTGGGAGTAAAGTATACACATATCTAAATGACAATCAATATTATTTGCGTTGCCAGAATAAACAAATCACTTACTATTCTTCTCATGTCACGAGAATGTAAATTTATATTCTCGAGAATTTTATCAAAGGGCTTACTTTACAACGCTTTTAGTGCATTATTAGCCTTTTACACTTGTAGCTAGGGTGTAAAGCTACGCATCGCTTTGCCCACTTATAATTACAGAAAACAAAACAATCACACCTTCGCTGTATTTTTATTGAATAACCCAGTTGCACATTGCCACAATGCACTTACTACTGGGTCTTGCAGCCGCTTTTGCTTGCAAACCAAACCAATTTCAATATCTTCTATGTGTTGCTGCTGGGTTACCGTTAAGTGTTGCACTTGATTTATAAATGGGCTTTGATCTAAAACAATTTGCGGTACACATGCCACACCAAAACCTAAACTCGCCAGTGCAACCATCGCTTCATGTCCTGACACATGCGCATATACCTTCGGAGTTAAATTTTGCGCAGCACAAAAGTCGTCAATACGATCTTTAAGCACTCCCTGCTCCGGCATAATAAAAGGGAGCTTTTCCCACAAACTTTCATCTTGTTTATGAGTGTTGATCAAATTACTCAACGGGCAATCCATGACAGGCGCTATAATGGCTAATTTTGAACGCCCAAGCGGCAGATAGGCTAATCCTTGTGGCAAGTGGGCGGGTTTAACCGCAACCGCAACATCTTCCTTGCCAGTTTGAACGTGATGAATTGAGAACGCGGGATCGCCAGTATTAAGATTTAACTCAATGGCGGGAAACTGCTTTCTGAAAACGGCGAATAAGTCATAGGTAAAACTATACGTTGCAGTTACCGAGCAATACATACTTAACTCACCCACTAACGGGCCTTCATTATCTTGACACTGACTTTTAAACTGTCGCCATTTTGCCAACGTTGCTTGCGCGTATTCAACAAATGCCCTGCCATGCTGAGTCAAGCTAACGCTGCGGTTGTCACGAATAAACAACTCAGTACCCAGTTCTTGCTCAAGCTGTTTTATTTGTCGACTCAATGTTGGTGCACTGACATGACACTGTTCACTAGCTCGCGCAAAGTGCAGTGTTTCAGCCAGTGTCAAAAAGTAGCCAAGTTGTTTATGGTCCATATTCACCTTTCAATAAATGAAACACAGTGATTCAAATATATCATTTTACGTAATTATTAACAGCGCTTATGCTCAACCCATAAACATTTCTAACAAACGTGAACTTATTTAAAGGTACTAACATGGCGAATTATTTTAATACACTCCCTCTTAGAGAACAGCTAGCGCAATTGGCACAGTGCGAATTTATGGACCCAAGGGAATTTGATGACGGAGTTAAAGTATTAGAAGGTAAAAAACTCGTGATCGTAGGTTGCGGCGCACAAGGTCTTAACCAAGGCTTAAACTTACGCGACTCAGGGTTAGATGTAAGCTATGCATTGCGTGATTCTGCAATCAGTGAAAAACGTCAATCATATTTAAATGCCTCTGATAATGGTTTTACTGTTGGCACCTATGAGCAGCTTATTCCAGAGGCAGATTTAGTCCTTAACCTAACACCAGACAAGCAGCATACTTCCGTTGTCAATGCCGTGATGCCGTTAATGAAAAAAGGAGCAACACTTGCTTATTCTCATGGCTTCAATATCGTTGAAGAAGGTATGCAAGTGCGCGAAGACATCACCGTTATCATGGTGGCACCAAAATGCCCAGGTACCGAAGTACGTGAAGAATACAAGCGTGGCTTTGGCGTACCAACACTGATAGCTGTGCACCCAGAGAATGACCCTGAAGGTAAAGGTTTAGCGCAAGCAAAAGCTTATGCTGCAGGTACGGGTGGCCATAAAGCCGGTGTTTTACATTCATCTTTTATTGCCGAGGTAAAGTCTGACTTAATGGGCGAGCAAACCATCCTATGCGGAATGCTGCAAACTGGCTCATTATTGTGCTTTGACAAAATGGTTGAACAAGGCATTGAAGCGGGTTATGCCTCAAAGCTTATTCAATATGGCTGGGAAGTGATCACAGAAGCGTTAAAGCATGGTGGTATTACAAACATGATGGACCGCCTTTCTAATCCAGCTAAATTAAAGGCCTTTGAGTTAAGTGAAGAGCTAAAGCAAATCATGCGCCCTTTGTACAACAAACATATGGACGACATCATCAGCGGCGAATTTTCAAAAGGCATGATGGCAGATTGGGCAGAAGACGACGCCAAGCTACTTTCATGGCGCGCCGACACCGCTAATACAGCGTTTGAAAAACAGCAAAATACCAGCGCAGAAATCTCGGAGCAAACTTTCTTTGATAAAGGCATTTTAATGGTAGCAATGGTTAAAGCAGGTGTGGAGCTTGCCTTTGAAACCATGACTGCGGCTGGGATCATTGATGAATCAGCTTACTACGAATCACTACATGAAACACCGCTCATTGCCAACACGATTGCGCGTAAAAAGTTATTTGAAATGAATAGAACGATTTCAGATACGGCTGAGTATGGCTGCTATTTATACAATCATGCATGTTTGCCGTTGCTAAAACCTTTTATGAGTACCGTTAACACCGACGTGATTGGCAAAGGATTAGAAGGTGTAGATAACTATGTTGATAACCAGGCATTGATCCAAGCAAATCACGCTATTCGCAATCACCCAGTAGAAAAAATTGGCGAGACGCTGCGCGGTTACATGTCTGCAATGAAAAAGATTGTTTAAGCCTACTCCCTAGGCAAGCGCGCATCAGGGTCAGCCTGACTTGGCTTGTTTTACCAGTTCGCTTGTTAGAAACCAAAGCCCATTCGCTTATGCTGTGGGCTTTTTCTATGCTGGATATACGAGAAAATAGCTGTGCATCAATTAACATTAGAGTTATATAACTAATTGAAAGGTATTTATAATAAAATATTAATTAACAATCCTGCTATCTATACTCGAATAATAGAAACAATATGACCAAATTATGTAATATGCTAGAATAATTAATTCAGTTTGGTAAAAAGTGTAATTAAATGCGGATGTATAACCTATCTATTACCCAAAGGATCACCCTGCTTGGTAGCTTAATCGCAATTGTTGTCGCCAGTGTTATTGGTGCAAGAGCGATTTATAGCGCTAAAGCCATGACTGAAAAAAGGATGTTAGAGTCAGAGCTCCCAAGTAAAGTAGAGAGTATAAATAAATCGATTGCGCAACAAATATTGCAACTAAAAAACGCAGCACAGCAATTATCTAGCAACCAGTTTATTTTAAATATGGCCAAGCAAGGTCAGCTAGACGAATCTGTGTTAGTCGATGAACTCAAGCGTATTGCAAATCAATATGACTTAGTTACCGCTTCATGGGCGAATCGTGAAAGTGCTCAATATTGGAACCAAGATGGTTTTCTCAGAGTCTTGAATCAGCAGCAAGATGGCTGGTTTTTTGGCTTTACGCAAAGCGGCAATGAATATTCCATTAGTATCTTCCAAGAGGCCCCTGGCGATGTGAAGATGTTTGTTAACCATCAGCAAACCAACGGGGTTGGCTTAGCAGGTCTGGCGAAAAGCATTGATGATATGCAGCGTATGCTAAGCAATATGAAAATAGAAAAAACAGGGTTTGTCTACGTTGTAAATGCACAGGGACAGGTTCAACTTCACCCTGATGCGTCAAAAGTTGCCAAATCAAACCTTAACGACTTTTACGGCGCAAACGCCAGTCGTAATTTACTCAATGGCAGCAACTTTTCGGTTAATACTCTAAAACTAAATGGTGACAACACTATTATCGCAGCTAGTGCTATTGAACAAACTGATTTATATGTTATCGCTCAAGTGCCCGCAGAGGAGGTATTTGATGAAATTAACGCCCTACAGTGGCAAATCATACTTTTTGCTCTTATCACGGCACTAATCGCCAGTTTTGCCAGCCTTCTTATGGCCAAAAACCTCAGCGCCCCATTGTCTAATATGGCGCAACTGTTTGCACGTTTGGGAAGTGGTGATGCAAAGCTTCACTACCGCGTGCCCAACTCTAATCAGCCGGAACTACAAGCATTAGCAGATGGTTTCAACGAGTTTATATCTAAAATTGAATCGGCTATTAAAATGGTTGCTAATGAGAGTCGCGATATTCGTAACGCCAGCGAACACGTATTTGAACAAAGCCATAAAAACTCTCAAGCTCTGGATGACCAAAAGTCGCAAACAATCACTGTTGCAGCAGCCATCAACGAAATGGGCGCAACCGTGCAAGAAATTGCAGGCAGTGCCAATAATTCCGCAAAGCTGACCGAGCAAAGTAAAGCATCATCAGAGCAAAGTTACCACCGCGTTCAGCAAAGCCAGGATACCCTGCAAACATTAGCAAATGATATTGATGCTATGGCACATGAAGTAGAAACTCTGGCTGATAAAACCCAATCAATTGCAAACATTGTTGATGTTATCAGAGGCATTTCAGAGCAAACCAACTTGTTAGCTTTAAACGCCGCTATAGAATCGGCTCGGGCAGGAGAGCACGGAAGAGGCTTTGCTGTCGTTGCCGATGAAGTGCGTGCGCTTGCCAGCAGAACCTCTAAATCTACAGACGAGATCCAAGCAACAATAACAGAGCTTACGCAATCATCAGATGCTATCGTTAATCAAATCAATCAGTCAAAACAACAAGCTGATCACTGTGTAGATAGCATGCAAACATCCGTCGAACTGATGGCGGATGTGACTGAAACGGCAAATCAGATAAATGATATGACCACTTTAATTGCCGCTGCAACTGAGCAACAAAGCAATGTAGTGGCCGATGTAGGCAGAAGTATCGAGCACATCAGTACAATTAGTGATGATGTTATGAATGCTCAGCTAGACACCGAAAAAGCCATACAAGCACTTGCAGATTCAGCCAAGTCACTCGATAAGCTAGTTGCCAGCTTTGAAGAACAATAACCCCTTGCGTAGTGGCCTATAAAGGCCACTACGATCAAAATTTCTACTTTTTATCCTATCCAATTGAAATTATTCTCTCTTAACTGAGGTCTTCTTAACTAGCGCTAGAAATAATTTGTAACGCTATAGATCGAACAATAAAAAGAAAAACTAGTCTAAACTCAATAGAGTTTGCTGTATGAGAGGTAATTGTATGCTGGATATGAAACATACACTGAATAGTATTTTGCTCGCGGGTACGTTCTTCTTGGTGGGGTGCAATAGCACGCAAAGCAATATTCAAGTTGACCAAAGCTTAGCGGATAACGCATTCTTTAAACAACACAAAGTAGAGACACAAAACGATGTGTTTCGTCTCGATAGTAAAATTACCTCTAAGCTCACAAGCTACTTTAACGACGGTCCCCCTCATCTTTCTCAAGCCGAGGCCTTGATGCAGTTTTTAGTCGACAACGGAGAAGCATCAATGGCCTATCAATCAAATGCCAACCTAACAGCATCTGAGGCATTTGACAATCTCAATGCTAATTGCCTGTCACTGTCAATTCTTGCATATAGTTTGTCAGAATTTTTAGGGTTTGACGGGCAGTTCCAACGCGTTCATATTCCCGAATACTGGGATCAAACACAAGGTTATAGCCTATTAACAGGCCATGTTAATTTGGTCGTTTCAGAAGCCAATCGCAGCCTAGGTGCTGCTCATGTTTTATACAGCAAACCAAAATCTATTACGATTGATTTTGACCCCAATAGTCGAGAGCAGGACTTTCCAGTATCTAACATTACTAAAAACCGTATCTTGTCTATGTTTTATAGTAACAAAGGTGCAATGGCACTAATCGATAAAGACTATGACTTGGCATATAGCTATTTCAAAGCTGCAATAAATACAGATCCATATTACTCTGGAGCGTGGGGTAACTTGGGTATCGTATTTAGAGTAACAGGGTTTGAGCAACAAGCTGAACAAGTGTACAAGCAAGCTCTCGCGCTTAATCCACAAAATAGTAACGTTTTAGGTAATCTCGCTTTACTCTATAAAATGACTGATAGAGAAGCGGCAGGCGATCAGATCTTAGCGCGCTTAGACGACAGAAGAAAAAGCAACCCTTACTATCAAATAGTAAAAGGCAATGAGGCAATTAGTGCGAATAAACTCTCTGAAGCGCTGGCATATTTTCGCCAAGCGAAAAAGCTTGATAGCCGACTACATGATAGCTATTTTGGTATGGCTAAAGTGTACTATTTAAGAGGTGAGATTGAACTGTCTAAGCATTACTTATCTAAAGCATATGAATATTCAAATTATGAACATGACCGCACACGCTATCAAGGTAAGCTACAGTGGTTGCAAGCGGTGGCTAAAAACTAGCGGATTAATACTGCTGTGCCTTTGTACACAAACGTACGCTCATCAACTGTATGATGATTTAAGGGTGTTGACAAGTGCACAGCATGGCGGGCGAGAAGCCGGTAACCCTCAGCCAAATGTTAGCGCTCAGTTTATATTTGAGCGCTTCAATGATCTCGGTTTAGCACCAAAATTTCAAACCTTTACCTTTAAAGATGGGCTATTTTCCAGCGCCTATGGCCACAATGTAATAGCTAAGCTACCGTGCAACACTGTGCGTTGTCATGGCTCCATTGTTATTTCGGCGCATTATGACCATTTAGGTGCAACTGGCAAACGAGTATATGCTGGAGCTAATGATAATGCCTCCGGCACTGTGGCTTTGCTTTCTCTTGCTCAACAACTCAGAAACATCGAGCGTCGTTATAATGTGACATTTTTGGCTACCGATGCTGAGGAGAAAGGCCTATATGGGGCAAAGCATTATGCCGATAAAACAGATGCTACAAACGCGTATGTGCTTAACATTAATTTAGATATGCTCTCACCGAGCAAAAAAAACACCTTATATGTCATGCAATCAGCAAATGCTAAAACGTTTACTGAAAACATGACGATGCTTCAAGAGCAAACTTTTAGTGTAAAGATCGTAAGCCCTAACAGAATGAAGAGACTCATAGGTGATGGCCGAATAGATTGGTTAAGAGCCAGTGATCATTATGCTTTCTATCGGGTTGGCATTCCATATTTGTATTTTGGAGTAGGAGAAGACAAAAATCATCACAGTGTTGACGACACGCTTGAGAGTATAGATATTCATAAATATCAGAGTGTTGTTAAATTCATCAATGACTTTATGGTTTCACTGCTAAGTTGCCCTTCAGATTGTACAAGCTGAACTTTTTTAGCTTTGGGTAACTTTTTGATGTGCCACTCAAGCTTGCTTGCTTGGCTTTTATTACCAACTGAATAGCTAAATACTAATCGCAACGGCCCTTTTCCCTTCAGATTTTTTGCGCCTTTGCCCGCCTTATGAGCCGCAAATCGAGCCGCTACATCGGTCGTAATGCCGGTGTACCAATGACCAAAGCGTGTTTCAACAATATAAATAAACCAGTTTGGTTGCTCTGCACTAGGCTTAGTCATTTAAAAATACTCACCATCAGAAACTTTTACCCCCTTGCATGGTCGAAGTTCGACAAGAAGCTTTACCTTCTGCTCTTAATCGGTATCATGCAAATAAATCAAAACAAGGATACACAAATACATGCTGTCTAATAAATCCCTTTTCATATGGCTCAGTGCTGCTGTAATTACTGTGATGCTATCTGGCTGCTCAAGTTGGGTATATCGCATCAATGTGCCACAAGGTAACTTTTTAGAGCAGTCAGATGTAGACAAACTACGTGTCGATATGACCCGAGAACAAGTATTGTTCGTGTTGGGTACACCTATCGCCAAAGACGCTTTTAATGATCAGCAATGGCACTATGCCTACGTTTTTAATATTGACCGTGAATCAGAACAACGTAAGTCTCTTACTGTACACTTTGATGGCGATAAATTGAAAAATATCAGTGGTGATTTCGACCAACCTGAATCATTCAATATCCCACTTGATCAATAATAAAATCAATATTAAAAAAAGGGCTTTCGTGCCCTTTTTTTAATGCGCCAAATTTATGGTTAACTTAAAGGCCGACCGCCTGTCACCTTATTAGCTCGCCCTTCTTCTTTGGCTTTTTCTGCTCGCCTTCTTCTCGCGTCTTTAGGATCTGCTATTAAAGGTCGGTATATCTCAATTCTATCGCCTTCTTTTACCACTTGATGGTTCTTAACGGTGCGATTCCAAATACCGAGCGTAAGCTTTGTTGCATCAATGTCAGGGCACTTATCCAAAATACCTGACTGCATCACGACCTGTTCAGCTGAGGTGCCTTCAGCAACATCAACTTGCACACATGTTGCCTTGTGAGGCACAGCATAAACAACTTCTACTTTTATCACTATCGGGCTCCATAAACGATTTTTGCCCTTTGGGTAAAGGCTGAAACCATGCTTTTGGCCACTTCATTAAATACTTTGCCAAACGCCATCTCTATCAGTTTACTGGCAAATTCAAACTCGAGTTTTAAGCTAACTTTACAAGCTTGGTCATCCAGCTCAGTAAACTGCCAATACCCTTTGAGTGACTTAAATGGTCCATCAACCAATTGCATATGAACGGTGGTACCATCAAAACTATTTTTGGTCGTAAACCACTTTTTTAGTCCAGCTTTTGAAATTTCCAAACTCGCCGTCATTCCCTCTTCACTTGCTTGGATAATTTTGGCATCTGAACAATGCGGCAAAAAAGCCGGGTAAGCATCTACATCATTAACTAATTCAAACATTTCTTGGGTGCTATACATCACCAATGCGCTTTTTTCTATTTGTGGCATAGTTACTCCAATTCATTTGCGCCGATTTTAGCAAGCTTTTTAAGAATTATCTTGTGTGTGATACGGTGCTAAGCGAAAATAAAGCGTAAATTTAAAAAAGCGCTGTTTTCTAATCTCTTTTCTAGGTAAACTAGGCCATTATGGCAAAGAAAAAATCATCTAAATCAACAAGCAATACTATCGCGCTCAATAAAAAAGCGCGTCATGAGTATTTTTTAAACGATAAATTCGAAGCGGGTATTGAATTACAAGGCTGGGAAGTAAAAAGTATCCGAGCAGGTAAAGTAAATATCTCTGATACTTATATTCATCTCAAAGACGGTGAAGCTTTTCTGCTAGGTAGCCAGATCCAACCGTTAAATAGCGCGTCTACACACGTTATTTGTGATCCGATGCGTTATCGCAAACTCTTGCTTAACAAACGAGAAATCGATCGCTTAGTCGGTGCCACTGAACGTGAAGGATACTCTCTTATTGCCACCGCAATGTACTGGAAAAAGTGCTGGGTAAAATTAGAGTTTCACTTAGCTAAGGGTAAAAAAATGCACGACAAACGTGCAGACACCAAAGAGAAAGATTGGTCTCGTGAAAAAGAACGTTTAATGAAACATAAAGCAAGATAGTTGTAACGACAAAAATTGCGACAAAAGCCTCTTCGGAGGCTTTTTTGCTTTCATTTATACCAATCCGCTTAACTAAGTGGTCTATTTTGAAGCAAGAAAACCTTGTCGATAGCAAGGCAAAAATTTCGTTATTTAGTTGTTCTAAATGAGAAATTTTTAACGCAGCTGTCGTCAGGTTTAATCCTTCAAAAGGATTAAGTGTTATTGCGGATTGGTATTAGACAATAAAAAGCCCCGTATCAGTACGAGGCTTTCATTGCAAAAACTAAACGTATTAACCTTTATATTTTTGCATCACTAATGTGGCGTTAGTGCCACCAAAGCCAAAGCTGTTAGACATTACGGTGTTAAGCTCAACGTCACGACGTTCTCTAACAATGTCTAGCCCCTTCGCTTGCTCATCTAGCTCATCAATATTAATTGAAGGCGCAACAAAGTTATTCTCAAGCATTAGCAAAGAGAAAATCGCTTCGTGCACGCCTGCAGCACCCAATGCATGCCCAGTCATTGCTTTGGTTGCACTAATTGCAGGCGAGTTATCTTTGAACAGCTCTTGGATAGCACCCAATTCTTTTACGTCACCTACAGGTGTTGAGGTACCATGGGTATTTAAGTAATCAACAGGCCCTTCAACGCCTTGTAGCGCTTGTTGCATGCAACGTACAGCTCCCTCACCCGATGGTGCAACCATATCATAACCGTCAGATGTCGCACCGTAACCAACGATTTCAGCATAAATATGTGCACCGCGCGCTAAAGCGTGTTCCAGCTCTTCAACCACAACGATACCGCCACCGCCAGAAATAACAAAGCCATCACGATTCGCGTCATAGGTACGCGACGCCTTCTCTGGCGTCTCATTGTACTTAGTTGATAACGCACCCATCGCGTCAAATTCCATTGCCAAAGTCCAATGTAGTTCTTCACCACCACCGGCAAAAATAACATCTTGTTTGCCCAATTGAATTTGCTCAACAGCATTACCAATACAGTGCGCAGACGTCGCACACGCTGAACTGATTGAATAGTTCACACCCTTAATTTTAAAAGGCGTTGCTAAACATGCTGAAGTAGTACTGGCCATTGTACGAGGCACCATATATGGACCTACGCGCTTTACACCTTTTTCACGTAAAATATCTGCCGCTTCAACTTGGTATTTTGATGAACCGCCACCAGAGCCCACAATAAGACCGGTACGCTCATTCGACACTTGTTCTTGTGTTAAACCTGAATCTTCAATCGCCTGCGCCATTGAGATATAAGAAAATGCAGCCGCATCACCCATAAAGCGTTGTGCTTTACGATCAACAAATTGTTTTACATCGATATCAAGGTTGCCCGACACATTACTGCGCAGGTTATAATCTGCAAATTCTTGATTAAATACGATACCGCTTTTGCCAGCTTTTAAAGACTCTAATACTTCTTGTTTGTTGTTGCCGATGCTTGAAACGACACCGATCCCCGTAATTACGGCTCTTCTCATGGGTAAATTCCCTTAATCTTTACTTAATTGCGGTTATTCTACGCTGAAATACCCTATGAAGTGGTCAGCTTTCCAGCGTACACACGTACTCTGAATTAATTTTGCGGAAAATACAACGGACTTAGACAAATAAAACACGTAAAATGTAGTAAATGTTCTAGTTATTTCGTTGCAGTATATGATCAAAAACGCACAAATCCACTTTAACGAAATGGGCACGCCCGTTGCCGATGATTTCGATGATGTTTATTTCTCCAACGATGATGGACTTGCAGAGTCCCATTACGTATTTTTTACTCAAAACCAAATCGAACAACGCTTACTCAACCATGACCAACCGCACTTTGTTATCGCCGAAACTGGTTTTGGCACAGGGCTAAACTTTCTCAATACTTGGCAACAATATGACCGGCTAAAACAATCTCACACGTTACCAAGACTGCACTTCATATCATTTGAAAAGTTCCCTATAAGTCATGCGGATTTGAGCACAGCTTTAGCTGCTTGGCCCACACTGGCTGACTACGCACAACAACTTAGTCAACAGTACCCAATGGCACTGGCTGGATGTCATCGCCTAGAGTTCGATAATGGCAACATCACGCTAGACTTATGGTTTGGTGATGTTCATGATTCTATTCCTAGTATTAGTTGCCAGTCAGCAGGCATTATAGATGCTTGGTTTCTCGATGGGTTTGCGCCGAGTAAGAACCCTGACATGTGGCAGCAATCACTCTTCAACGCCATGGCTGATCTAAGCCGCAGCGGTGCAACCTTTGCAACCT
The DNA here is from genome assembly GCF_009176705.1 of Pseudoalteromonas sp. A25. Classification (NCBI taxonomy): domain Bacteria; kingdom Pseudomonadati; phylum Pseudomonadota; class Gammaproteobacteria; order Alteromonadales; family Pseudoalteromonadaceae; genus Pseudoalteromonas; species Pseudoalteromonas sp. A25. Next base: position 2,503,345 of record NZ_AP021846.1, read on the forward strand.
TTACCGCTGCAGGGTTTGTTCGCAGAGGTTTGCAACAGGCGGGGTTCGATTGTAAAAAAGTAAAAGGGTATGGCCGAAAAAGAGAAATGGTCATCGGCCAACTTCCTTGCGCAAATAGCTACGCCAGTACGCCGCCATACTATCAAACCTCATGCGCCTCATTATCAAACGTTGCTATTATCGGCGGAGGTATTGCCTCAGCATGTTTGGCCTATCAGCTTAGTAAACGCGGCATAAAAAGCACTTTGTTTTGCCAAGATGACGCCTTAGCAAAAGGTGCGTCTCACAATCGCCAAGGGGCCGTTTATCCTAATCTACAAGCCGATCACACGCCACCTAGCGAGCTATATGCACATAGTTTTTTATATGCCAAACGCTTTTATGAACAGCTGCATGCACTTGGCTTTGAGTTTGCGCACCAATGGTGTGGCGTACTATTACAGGCCGTCAACGAATCGAAAAGTGCCCAACAACAAAACTTAGTCGACAAAAAGAAATGGCCTGATGCACTTATTCGGCCTTTAAACGCTTTGCAAGCCAGTGAAGTCGCGGGCGTCTCACTACCCTACAGCGGGTTATTCATAGAGCAAGCTGGCTGGGTTAACCCTGCTCAACTCACTGATGCTGTATACGCCGCAGCACAAGACAGTGGCCGCGCCAAAGCCAATTTTAATACCGATATTGAACGTTTAGAACACTCTCCTGATGGCTGGTTGCTGCATAGCCAAACACAGGTGTTTGGCCCTTTTAGCGATGTGTTTGTTTGTGCTGGTGAACACAGCGACCGATTTGAGCAAACTCAATCTGTTGCGCTGCAGGGGGTTAGAGGACAAGTGTCTCACATTCAAGCTGGCGATGTGTCTTCTGAGCTAAAAACGGTACTGTGTCATAAAGGCTACTTTACACCAGCGCAAAACGGTCAGCATTGTATGGGGGCAACCTTTGACAAAGATACCAAAAGTCGTGAGGTCAAAGAGCAGGATAATGTTACCAATCGCGCTCAACTTAATAAGTTTTATGGGCAAACGCCGTTTGCTCAAAGCCTAGGAGAAATTAGTGGCGCCAAAGCTGCTGTGCGCTGCTGCTTTGCCGATCACTTACCCATGCTAGGACAAGTACCTGATCAACAAGATTTAACTCGCACCTTTGCAAACTTACGTAAAGGCAAACATTATGGTTTTGAGGCATTAAGTGAGCCAAATAAAGGCTTGTACGTAGTAACAGGATTTGGTGCTCGTGGGCTTTGTAGCGCGCCTTTGACTATAGCGCACTTGGTATCGAGTCTGTGCAACGAACCTAGACCATTGAGTGAACGTGTACATCAGGCTATTCACCCCAACCGCTTTGTGGTTCGCGATCTTATTCGCAACAAAATCTAGTGATAAAAAACAACAACGCCGCTTTCATCTGCGGCGTTCCAATATTCCGTTTATGGCTTAGATATTTGAATGATCACACGGCGGTTACGTTGGCGACCAATCGCGTTACTATTTGGCTCCACATGACGCTTTTCACCAAAGCCCTCTGTGATGATCCTATCTGACTCTACACCTTTTGCGGTCATATACTCTTTAATGGCCTTAGCTCGTTTACGTGATAATTCCATATTCGGCCAACGCCCACCATGGCTGTCTGTGTAAGCTGAAATATAAATTGACTCAATATTAGGATCGTTATTTAAATACTCTCCAATCATATCTAAGCGCTTACGCGACGATTTAGTTAACTCACTTGAATTCTTTTTGTAGTTCATCACAGTAAAAGAAATATCTTCAAAGCTGAAAGGAAGTAAATTATCTCGGCACTGTAAAAATGCCCAATACGCTTGCTGAAAATTAACAGATGATAAAGCGACAGCGATTTTGTCTTGACTATTTTGCCAATCTTTATAGTAAAAAGTAGGGAAATAACCTTTTTCTAGCTCACTGAGCATTTCCCAAGACAAGCGATTATCCAGCTCACCGTCAAACTTCTTTAAGAGCTGCATACGACCAATATCGCGGGTGGGCACGCCTGCTCGCCACGCTGGCGGCACAGATTGTAGGCCGGCAAACGCATAGGTTTCTGGTCGTGCAACCATATCAAGATTAAACGTTAGATCTTTATTTTTGCTGGCAATAACGCTAAATATGGCTTCACCATAATAAGGCACCTCGTGGTTTAAGCTACACTCTAGTCGCGCATTTTTCTCTACTACCCAATGGGAAGTATCTGCATCAGCACTATATTGGCGCATTGCCGCATGTGACTGCCCTGCCACTGCGAACAAAACTACTGCCCCTAAAATACTTAACCTAACTTTCACCGTTCTACTCCGCTTGCCAAATTCTTGTCATGGCGACACTACCACCTCAAAATACTGCAATAACTATGCCTAAACAGCATTAATTTACCTAAACTCTGGTTCGCATATTTGCACACACCTTGTATAATGTGCGGTTCAAATTTAGCAACCAATAAGATTATGGCAGATCAAGAGCAAACTCTATACTCACAACGTTTTCGTGGCTTCTTTCCTGTAGTTATCGACGTAGAAACCGCAGGCTTTAATAAAGATACCGATGCTTTATTAGAAATCGCGGTTACCACTTTAAAAGTAGATGATGAGGGGGTATTCAGTTTAGATCAAACCTTACATTTTCACATTGAGCCTTTTGCAGGTGCCAATATTGAGCAATCTGCCATTGAGTTCAACGGTATAGACCCTTTTTCACCGCTTAGAGGGGCTGTTGCAGAAGGCGATGCCATAAAAGAAATATGTAAAATGGTTAGAAAGGCGCAAAAAGCGGCTGGCTGCTCTCGCTCTGTCGTTGTTGCACATAATGCCGCATTCGACCATGGCTTTTTAAATGCGGCTATTGAGCGCAACAATATAAAAAGAACCCCCTTTCACCCTTTCGTCAGTTTTGATACCACATCACTGGCAGGATTAGCTTTGGGCCAAACCGTCTTAGCCAAGGCCTGTCGTACGGCAGGGATTGAGTTTGACAATAGCCAAGCTCACTCAGCCCTTTATGACACTGAGCGCACCGCAGAGTTGTTTTGTTACATTGTCAATAGATGGCAAGAACTAGGCGGCTGGCCTTTGCCACCAAAAACTGAAGAAACACAAGAGCCTGCTCAAGACTAACCTTGTGACGCTTTAAAAATAAAAAAAGCCGTTTTAAAACGGCTTTTTTTATGTGTAATTATTATTTCAAATTATAAGAACTGACCTAATACTTTTACTTGGTCAATCATACGATTTGAGAAGCCCCATTCGTTGTCGTACCATGCCATGACTTTAACCAATTTGCCATCCGCTTTGGTTTGCGATGCGTCAAACACTGAAGACGCTGGATTATGGTTAAAGTCGATTGAAACAAGTGGTAGCTCGTTGTACTCAAGAATACCCGCCATTGCACCTTCCGATGCAGCTTTAACAACTTGGTTCACTTCTTCAGTTGTTGTCTCGCGCTTAGCAATAAATGTTAAATCAACTAATGATACGTTGACCGTCGGTACACGTACCGCCATACCGTCTAGTTTTCCTGCAAGCTCTGGCAGCACCAAACCAACCGCCTTTGCAGCGCCAGTTTTAGTTGGGATCATAGATTGCGTGGCACTACGTGCGCGGTATAAATCTTTATGATAAACATCGCACAAGTTTTGGTCGTTCGTATAAGCATGAATTGTCGTCATGCTACCTTGCTCAATACCAATAGTATCATTCAGTGCTTTAGCTACAGGTGCTAAACAGTTTGTAGTACATGAAGCATTAGAAATGATATTGCTTTGCGCGTTTAATACTTCACTGTTTACGCCATGTACAACCGTGGCATCCATATCAGTACCCGGTGCTGATACGATTACTTTTTTGGCACCCGCTTCGATGTGCTTAGCAGCCGCTTCACGTGAGGTGAATAACCCCGTGCATTCAAGCACGATATCAACGTTCAGTGCTTTCCAAGGCAAGTTCGCAGGGTCGCGCTCTTGCGTTAGGGTAATTTCGTCACTACCGACAACCAATGTATTGTCGTGCAAGCTAACAGTTTGATTAAAGCGACCATGCACAGAGTCAAATTGTGTTAGATGTGCATTGACGTTTGCTGGTGCTAAATCGTTAATAGCAACAACTTTAATTTGTTCGTTTTGGCCTGACTCGTAAAGCGCTCGTAAAACATTGCGGCCGATACGGCCATAGCCATTAATTGCGATGTTGATCATGCTGCGATTCCCCTTGATTATTTAACTTCACTTGCTTGTTTTGCAAGCGCTTCAATGGCTTGCCAGTCTTTGTTAGCGATAAGCTGTTTATCTAACATCCAGGTGCCGCCAACACAAATTACATTATTAAGCGCCAAATACTTAGGCGCGCTTTCTAGGGTGATCCCCCCAGTTGGACAAAAGGTGATATGTGGTAGTGGACCACCAATTGACTTAAGCATTGGCGCGCCACCGGCGGCTTCTGCTGGAAAAAACTTCAAATATTTAAAGCCTGCTGATGCAAGCTTCATCACTTCGCTCGGTGTTGCTGCACCGGGTAAAAACGGAATATCAGACTCTTTAGCCAGCGCTAATAGCTCATCGTTTACACCCGGGCTAACCATAAAGTCTGCGCCCGCTGCAACAGAGGCTTCAAAAGTCGCTCTATCCACCACAGTACCTGTGCCAACATAAGCATCCGGCACGGTTTCTTTCATAATTTTTACCGCTTGCGCTGCAATTGGTGTACGCAATGTGATCTCTAGTGCTTTTAAGCCACCGTTATAGAGCGCTTGTGCAAGCGGCGCGGCATCTTCTAAGTTGTCGATAACAACAACAGGAACCACGGGTGCCGATGATAAAATCTTTTCTATGCTCATAACCTTCCTCATTCCCAATGCACTTATTATTCTTCAATGCCAAAGGCGCTCGCGCCCATATCTGCACTGCTTACAATATTTCTAAATCCAGCAAACAACTCTCGACCTGTGCCGTAAGTCATCTCTGGTTGTGTTAATTGTGCTTCACGGTTTGCCAACTCTTCATCAGACACATGCACTTTTAATACACCCGCTGGCGCATCTAGGGTGATTAAGTCGCCATCTTGAATTTTAGCAATGATGCCGCCTTCAACAGCCTCTGGGGCCAAGTGAATGGCCGCAGGCACTTTACCTGATGCACCAGACATACGTCCGTCAGTCACAATGGCAACTTTAAAGCCCTGATCTTGTAATGTTGCCATGACTGGCGTTAGCTTATGTAGCTCTGGCATCCCTTTGGCTTTAGGGCCTTGCTCTTTCAGAACGGCAATAAAGTCTTGGTTTAATTCGCCATTGGCAAACGCGTCTTGTAACTGGCTTTGTGAGCTAAATACTTTTGCAGGCGCAACCACCACACGGTGCTGCTCTTGTACAGCCGATACCTTGATAACGGCTTTACCTAAGTTACCAGTTAGCAGCTGTAAACCACCTTGTTTACTAAATGGATTACTTACAGGACGAAGCACCTCTTCATCCAATGAATTTTCTGGACAAGGAACCCACTTAACTTTGCTTGGACCTTGACTGTCCGTCATGATCACACTGGCATCATTTGCAAGCACAGGCTCGTGAGTGTAGGCATCAAGCCCTTCACCTACGATAGTTTTAACATCGTTGTGTAGATAACCTGCGTCTCTAAGTTCACGCATTAAGAAACCCATACCGCCTGCAGCTTGAAAGTGGTTTACATCAGCAGAACCATTTGGGTAAATGCGCGTAAGCAGCGGCACTACTTCAGACAAGTCTGCCATGTCTTTCCAAGTAATTTGAACGCCAGCAGCTTTTGCCATCGCGACCAAGTGAATAGCATGGTTAGTAGAGCCACCTGTTGCTAATAGGCCAACCAAACCATTTATAACGGTTTTTTCGCTTACCACTTCAGCCAAACAGTTAGCATCTTTGCTATCAATAAGCTGCTGTAACATACGCTCTACAGCATTACCTGTTAGGCCGTCACGTAACTCTGTGTAAGGGTTGATAAATGAGCTACCAGGTAAGTGTAGGCCCATAATTTCCATCAACATTTGGTTGGAGTTGGCGGTACCATAAAAAGTACACGTGCCGGCACTGTGATACGATGCGCTTTCGGCCTCTAGCAGCTCTTCACGGCTTACTAAGCCTTGTGCAAACTTTTGGCGAACACGCGCTTTTTCTTTATTAGGAATACCTGATTGCATTGGCCCAGCTGGTAAGAAATAGATTGGTAAATGGCCAAACGATAAAGCACCAATTAGTAATCCTGGGACGATTTTGTCGCACACACCTAAACAAAATACGCCATCAAACACATCATGTGACAACGCAACTGCGGTTGACATAGCAATAACGTCACGCGAGAACAGTGATAGCTCCATACCATCTCGCCCTTGTGTAACACCATCACACATTGCAGGTACACCACCTGCTACTTGTGCTGTAGCATCATATTTTTGCGCAATTTGCTTAATTAAATCTGGGTATTCTTTGTAAGGTACGTGAGCAGACAACATATCGTTGTATGCATTGATAATTGCTAAGTTTGGTTGCTCATCTGCTTTTAAGCGAGCTTTGTCGTCGCTTGAGCACGCAGCCATAACGTGGGCAATGTTGCCGCATCCAAGGCCTGCTCTAACTCGCGTTTGTTTTTTAGCTTTGTTAATGCGGTCTAAATAGGCTTGACGTGTTTGCTGACTGCGTTCAATAACACGTTCGGTGACTTCTTTTACTCGTGGATGCAACATATATTCGACTCGTTCTCTATATAGGTTAGAGGAAAAAGGCTCAGCGCGATCAAAGACTCCACTCCAATCTTTGCACTGAGCACATTTTGATTTACCCGTTCAAAGGTACGCTATCAGGTTGTCTCTCACCCCAACCTGACACCGGTGTCACTGTATTAACTCACAACCGTGACACCGGTGTCAACCTTTACTCATAAATTTAGTCTAAAAATCATAAATGACCAAATAATGAACAAAATGAGACTTAAAAATAAAAAAACGACCAACTAGGGTCGCTTTAGAAGAATTATTCTGAGAACTCGAAAATTATGAATAGAGCATTGTAATAATGCGTTACTATCAGCTTAGTGTATCCAGTAAAATGCGCTTAAAATCACTGCGCATTAAATTGCTGCGTGATCTTTCCTTCGTCTAACTTGACCGAGTGCGGTGGGTAGATACGCGTAAATTGCTTAGAATCTTTAGCAATGGTCACTTCTATACCAGGGTGCATAAGCTCATTAACCTTTACACGGCAAGTATGCAGTAATCTTGATAACTTTTGCTGAATTATTTTAATATTGCGTTGATTGCGTTGATAATGCAGGTTTAGTTGCTTTTCACTCTCTTCGAGTTTTTTCAAAAACGCATCACGCTTTGTAGATTGGGGCGATTTATTCGCTTTAGCTTTGGCCTTTGATAACTCCATTACCTTTTCGGTTAGGCGCTTTTCAAAGCTTTTAAACTCTTTTTGCTTTTCTTTTAACTCAAACCAGTTTTGCGCAATAGCGATTCGAGTACGTGTACCAGACGGTGCACCTAATTCACCAGTTTCAATTCGTAGTGCATTTAAAACTTTACCACCAATTAGCTTACCGCGAGGTGTATCACCCTTACCCACTCTAATTAAGCGCCCGGCTGATAAGTCGCAGTGTAAAGCTTGGCGCTCAACAAATAGGTCTTGCTGAGTTTCGATATGGCTATACTGCGCATAACCAATAGAAATCGTTCTTGCTGCTTTAACACTGCAAGAAAATTCATCGTTATCCGAGCGTTTACGTCCAATTGCGCCTTGCATGATAGTCACCGCCCCTGCACTTTCAACAAAAGCACATTCAACAAAGCCTATCACGGTGACATCTCCGGTTGCTTTTATACGCATACCTTCTTTTACATCGCCGCTCACAATCACACTGCCATCGAACTCAATGTGACCGGTGCTAACATCTACATTGTTGTAGCACAATACGTCATCAACACGCATACCTCTTGGCACAGCTACAGGCACGCCTTTAGCGTCTGCAACAAGTACATTGGGATCATTTGGGTCAAGTTTAGTGCCTTCAAGCACTTGGAGATCAAAGTCGCGGCCCGGTTTTGGCTCTAAAACGTCTCCAAATACCGTATAACCGGTTTCGCCTTTTGTTGGCGGAATACGTTTCATCAGCGGCGCACCGGGTTTAACCGTAATAATCGCCCCTAAATCACGCATATCAACCTTACCGCCATCTTTTCGCTGTGGGGCAAGTATTCTGTCCTGCGCTGTCATACACAAGCGAACAAATTTGGCATCTTCGCCATTTTTTGCACGACGCCCGTGTGCAACAATCGTGCTGTATACTTCACCAGGAGGCTGTTCAAATTGTTGCGCTAAAAACTGTTCTAACACTGTTTTGTTAACGCCGTGTTTCACTCCTGCGTCTTTTAACGCTTTTTCAGCCATATCCATTGATACGATGTTACCACCGCGAGCCGTAACAATCGTGGCTTCTGCCATCATATTATTTTCATCAACTCGAATGGTTATTTCACCACCAACGGCCATAGCAATTACTAGCGATTCGTTATCAGTATCTTTGCTTGTGAATAATTTACCAATGTTTGCATGTATGATATCAAAGTCTGCAAAATCAGATTGTTCAAGCAGTTCAACCAGCTGTGAAGCGCTGGCAGGAAAGCCCGATTCTGCTGGGTGAGAAAGTAAATACACCGCACCCATATCTTTATCAAAACGAAACAACGACATTTATCTCTATTCCTACAAAAACAAGTCCATTTTGTTATTGACAACGTAACATAAGCCATTTGAGCACATCAACGCACCGATGTTAAGTAATATATCACCATAAAAGCATACAAATTATAAACGATTGTAAATGTGATTTGTTCAATAATCATCCAACTATCTCATATATAAAAAGTTATCCAAAAAAGGGCCTTGAGTAACTACCTACTTACGCGCTATACTGGCGTTACTTACTGAATGAAAGTATTCAGGGGCTGATTAGGATTCGACGGGATTCATGAAGCCTAAGGTGCATGTCGAGGTGCGGCTGGCCTCGTAAAAAAGCCGTATTTAAAGTAATCGCAAACGACGATAACTACGCTCTAGCGGCATAATAGCCCGCTAGCACTCCTCCAAGAAATGCTTGTGGTTCTGGTTCTGGAGTGTCACCCTACACAAGATCGCTACGGAAACCCTGGCCGGGGTTGAAGGGCTAAAACTAAGCGGCCTCGCCTTTACTTATCGTGTTCGTCCGAGATTTAAAGGTTAACCAATAGACGATACTAAGCATGTAGGACCGAAGGTCGACGCTTTCCGGACGGGGGTTCAAATCCCCCCAGCTCCACCAAATAGCGAAATAAAAAACCCATTAGAACATTGTTTTAATGGGTTTTTTGTTTGGTAGGGTTTGAATTGCCAGGTCACCATCGTGCCACTAAAAGCAACGTCACTTACTTAATACGGAATCCAAATAACCCCAGACCTCACACAAAAAAGCGCACCGCAACAATATAAGATGGTTTAATACTGTCTAAAATTGACAATATTAGACATAGCCATATACAGTTAAGGCAGGAGGTGGCGACTATGAACGTTAATTTAAGCCCCGTATTTGAAGAGTATATTAAGCAGCAGCTTGATACTGGCATGTATAACAATGCCAGCGAAGTGATTCGCGAAGCGCTGCGATTGAAAATGCAACAAGACGAAGTATACCAAGCAAGACTGCACGCCCTTCGCACCGCAATTGATGATGGATTCAACAGTGGCGAATCTATACCGCTAGATATGAGCAGCATTATTGCAGACGCCAAAGCAAAAGCTGAGGTCGATGCTTAATATCACCATCAAACCACTTGCCCACAGTGACTTAGTGGGTATTTGGCAATACACATATCATAAATGGGACAGCAACCAAGCGGATACGTACTTGCTGGAATTGGACTCAGCAATAAAGGGCTTAGCTGAATCGCCCTTTATTGGCAAAGCCATTGATGAAATCTCCCCCAATATGCGACTACATCCGCATAATCAACATATTATTATTTATACAGTGAGGGACACCGCGATAGACATTGTGCGAATATTGCATAAACGTATGGATATCACACTGCATAAAATCAAATAGCGCTTGCTTATTTTCATCTGCACTACTAATTGGTGCCGCGCAAATCCGTAAAAACATTTGCATCCCCATACTTAAAAAAAGCGAAGTGCGATACCGCCACCCTTACCAAGCACGCCACACTTTCGCGACTATGCTGATTAGTGAGGGCCGTAATTTGTGGTGGATAGCTGATCAAATGGGCCACGATGGGCCCGAAATGTTATTTAGGCATTATGGTAATTACATCAAAGAGCATGACCATAACAAAAAATAGCTTAGAAGCTGATTTAATCTAAAGTCAATCCCAAAGAGTCATACAAATATTTCCTATATTTTATGTAAGGCTCTCTATGCTTTTTATCTTCTTCATCAGTGGCTTTAATTAAATTACTTTTCCCACATTCGTCTAGGGGTAAAAACTGCGGTATTAACTTATTAGAAAGTTCATTTATATTGCACAAATAATCATTATGTAAAGTATTTACCTGACGCGTATTAGTTATCGCCGCGAGAACTCTAGACCTAACTAAAAGTTCCCTGCTTATAGCTTTCAACCTATTTAGATCTTCCAAATACATTCTATAGCGTAAATCATAATGCTCGCTATGAATCCTTCTTTCCTCAACATCTGAGCTTTTTTCGAAGTTCAATGCAAACATATACATAGCTGCAATTTTCATTTGACTGGAACTGTAAGCAGCATTTACGTTTTCCAGCGCTTCCAGAACTTCTACTTTTTTATTGTAGACGATTTGTTTTCGCCACCCCAACAACGCTATAAAAGCGCATACTCCCCCCACTAGACCGCCAATACCTGACAAGACTTGAAGCAAGTCCATGAAGGGTTCAGCAAGCAGTTCTTTTGATATTGCCCCTACAATAACTAAGCATACACATACGAGTAAATATTGTACTTTAGTCATTAGTCGCCTTTTAAAGAATTTAGAGTCTTACGAATAGGCAAGAGAGTAGCACGCATTATCTAGTTTTTAACTTTAATATTGCCACTAGAATTACAAAACTAACAAAAAGTTGCATATAAACAATCAGTTAAATAAATATTGACAGATATTCAAATCCCCCCCCAGCTCCACCAAATAGCGAAATGAAAAGCCATCAAAACTTTGTTTTGATGGCTTTTTTGTTTGTTAAAACATCACAGTTATAAATACAACCAATCACCACTCGGGCAAGGGAATAAACTCAACGTCATCGTTGGGGACTTTGGGGAATTGTCCCGTCTTCCAATCTTGTTTGGCTTGTTCGATAAGGGATTTATCGCTGGCAACAAAGTTCCAATCCATATAGCGCTTGCCAACACTTCGGCCGCCAATCAGTGCGACAGTGGTATCTTCAAGTGCCTTTACGATAATGCCAGCGTCTTTTGCAAAAACTGCCATGCTATGTTCTTCAAGCACGTTATCTAACACACTTAGTTGACCTGTGACGACATAGAGCGCCAGTTCATCCACTTCTGGTAATACTAAAGACTGCCCAGCTTGCATCCGCGCTTCGACATACAAGGTATTAGAGAAGGTTTTTACGGGAGAGACCACGCCATACGCCTCTCCAATTAGCACCCGAATTGGCACTTCGTTTTCGCTTACGCTGGGAATATCGGCGCTTGCGTAGTGAAAAAATGCGCTCTCACATTGTTCATCTTGCGTTGGCAATGCCAACCACAATTGCAAGCCATGCAAAGTGTGTGATGCTGATTTAACCTCTTCTCGTTGGCGCTCAGAATGCACAATCCCTCGCCCCGCAACCATCAGGTTAAGATCTCCGGGCACAATCGTTTGTTCACTCCCTAACGAGTCTCGATGCAGCATTTCGCCTTCAAAAAGGTAAGTAACGGTGGCAAGGCCAATATGTGGGTGAGGTTTTACATCCACGCCTTGCCCAGCTTTAAAACGAGCAGGCCCCATATGATCAAAAAACACCCACGGCCCCACACTGCGACAGCCCCTAACAGGCAGCGTTCGCCGTACACTCAACCCGCCTAAATCCTTATCTTTAGGTGTTAGTATCAATTTTAATGCACGGCAACCGGAAGTCACTGCGCACTCATGCTCTAACGATTTAGATATATTGCTCATTTTAGAACGCCTTTGTTCGCTGCGATCATGAGGGATAAATACACCTACCCACATGACTATCTCGATTCATGTAGCAACGACTGAATGATCATTTTTAAAAGAGTATAGCGTGTGAGTAAATAATTAGTGTTAGCTAGTGGTTCAGCAAGAAAATATTAAATGACCTGCGTTTCTCAAAAACGTAGCCACAGAATAACTTAAACTTAAGGCGATGCGTTGTGTACGTGCTCTCGAGCGTCAGAACTTACAAAGTTGTGTTATATTTTTCAACCGCCTCATCGAGATCATCAACAAAGTTTAGAATTGGCACAATTTCACGAAATGAACGGTCGTATTGGCCGTTACTAAGAACCTTCTCTCCTTGCGTGCCTCTGTTTAGCCCGACTAAAACCACAATCTGCTTGCCATAACTTCCGTAGATATTTTCTTCTTCTGTGTCGTAGTAACTCACCACAAATGCACCGCCCGAAGCACCAGGATATGCATAGCAATTTTTAACTTTTTCTACTTCAATGTCATTACCTTGCTCTTCAACTTCGTTGATTGACGCAGACAAACAATTGTCATCATAGGTTAAATTTTTGCCCCCACGACCGAGGTGCTCGTTAAGGTCTGCCGAGTAACCCGCAATGATTTCTTTGTAGGTTTTTCTAGACACAGCCATTTCTGGGTCGTCGTTATATTCTGGGTCAAAAATAAAATCTCGATAGTTGTACGCAAAATCAGCTTCATACACTAGGGGTAAGATAACACTTGCTGAAATCGCTTTATCTAAAACAACAATGGCATAATCATCTGCAGGGTCTAACGAGTAAACAAAACGCCCATCGGAAAAAATATCGGTAACCGTGCGATTGACCACCTCACCGCGCTCAGTGGTAAAAGTCACCTTTACTTTACTAGGGAGCTGAGGCTTTTTTATCGCGTATAAATCTTCAATACAATGAGAGTTGGTTATTGCAACGCGAGCCAATCGCGTATCTTCGTGTCCCACCAAGACTAAGGTGCAATCTCCCACTTCTTTGCCATTTTGCATTTTCATTTGCCCCACAGCTGCAAGCCACGCTGGCGATGAGGCTGTTCGTACTTGTCGTGTATCACCAGGCTGAGCTTGCTTATCCCACTCTTTGCCTGCGCTATGCTTTGAATCTTTGTTATTAGCCACGGCTGAATAATTTATACAGACTAATAACGAAATAGTAAGCATAGCCTTCATTTTATTTAACACGACGCCCTGACCTCTTAACTAGCACGAAGCTGCGTTTTTAAACGCATGAAACAGCTGATAATTTATACAAAACCAGCAAAAACAAATGGTTAAAAATAAACCAAAAGGATGAGGCGCTATTTTAGTTTTCTGGCTATGTGTAGTCAATGACCACACTTGTTAAGTGGGTGGGTGATAATGCGACCATACAACCACATAGCCGCATTTATCTTAGTAGTTAATGGGCTAACACCTTTCGTACGCTTTGCAAATTACTTTTGCTGTTACCAGCACATTCATTAATGGTCTCAAGCACAATATTTAGTTTGGCGTCTAGGCCTTGTACATCCTGCCAATCTGCAAAGGTGTTTTTGACCAGTTCAGCCTCTTTTGCTGAGCAAGCGGTAATGAAATTGTAAGGAAACCACTGCAACTTATCCCCGGCAATGCGCTGGCTTATAGCCGCTTTGTGCTTGACAATATACTGCCCTACGTAAGCACGGTGTTTGGGGGTAAACGCTGGAAACTGAAAGCGGTAGTCAATATCGTGGCCTTTTGTGGCCTCGCTTAGTAACAAGTCATAAAAGGCTTGGATCTGGCTATGTGTATTGCCATAACCCAAGGCATCCAGTAAGTCTTCTTTGACGTGTTTTTCGCTTTGTGCAAATTGGCTCAGTACTGTTTGGTACTCTTGCTCACCGGCATTGGCAACCAATACGCGTAACACGGCGGTACGGTGCGCAAGCTCGCTCAAAGGGGCGTTTTTATAGGCTTGTTTAGCCGCCGTAATGGCGCTGCTTGCGCCAAGATGCACGCCATATAATTCAAGCCATAAGCCGCCATTTTGATTGGCAAGTATGGGCAACCAATCGTTGATATTCGGTAACTGAGCCCTTAAATAATGCGCATAACCAACGCTAAGAGACTCAGGTATTAGAGTCACAAACGTATTTTGCAAGCTCGACAGCGCATTGCTTACCTCAAGCGTGTTATGTGGCAGTGTGTTGATGATGTGCACCAGCGAATCAATGTATGTCATAAAATCAACCTTAGCGGCCATTGCCAGTGCTTCTTGATTGTCTATGTATGAGGCTTGCTCAGCAGTACTTAGCTTTTTAACAGGAAACTCCCCATTGCCGGTATTGTCTAAATATCTAAAGTACCCAACGCCATTGGTGTCTAAAAATATCTGTGCGTTGGCAGGCACATTGGTGAGCGCCATGCGCACTTTGCCGAGCACAATTTTATGTGTTTTAAGCTGTTTTCCATTCCATATTTTCAAGGTTAAGGGGATGGTCCACCGTTTATCTTGGCTGCTGTCAAAACTACTTTGTTGAATAAACACTTGGTCATCATTCTTGCTAAGCGTCAACAACGGATAGTTCGATTGGGTGATAAATGAATTAAGAAACGCTTCAAACCACTGCGTGTTAGCAAAATGTGCTGTAAATGCAGGCGCACTGGTATTGGCCCCAGCCACTTGTTTGACATAAGCGCGCATCTGGGTTTTAAACTGCGCTTGGCCCAGTGCTAACTCTGCCATTTCTAGCACCGAGCGGCCCTTGGTATATGCAAGCTGACCTATAGCCTCGTTATCACCTCGGTACTTTACTTCACTGCGCAGTGCTCTGGCGCTGTGCTTGTCGTCAAAAAATGCCGACGACTGAGGATTAAATGCACAGCCCATTGCCTGCGGATAAAGGGCTTGCATTGCTTTAGCGGCAAAAAATTCAGCGAATGATTCGTTCATCCAGTAGTCGTTATACCAATTCATGGTGATATCGTTGCCAAACCACATATGCACCACTTCATGTGCAATTAGCTTTCTGAATCGACACATCGCAAAACCATCAGCATCCAGCTCTGGGATCTGATGATTGTTCAGAGCAATTAAACCCACGTTTTCCATCGCTGCAAGACCGTTAATGGGAGCGACAAAAAAGTCTAGTTTGCTGTAGGGGAATGGATACTGTAGGTACCGCTCCATAAACGTTATGGTATTGCTCACCAATTCACTCATATCAGTGGGCAAGTTAAGTGCCGTGTTTTTTGGCGCATACACAACAGAGTTAAATGGGGTGTCTTTAAGTTCAACAGAATGAAACTCTCCCACCGCTAATGCCAGCACGTCGGTATATATTTTATGGCTCGGCGCAAAGCGCACTATTTTGCGCTCCCCCTGCACGAGGCTAGAAACCACTGGGGTGTTGTGCAATGCGTCATATTGTTTTGGGATATCAACACTAAACTCAAAGCGGGTTTTCTTGTCTGGCGCGTCAAAACCTGGGAATACGGTACGCGCTTCCATCTCTTGCAGTTGTGAAAAAACATAAGGTGAACCGCTTTGCTGGTCCGCTACAAACAGGCCCATGGTGTTTTGTGAAATCTCACCCTCATAGCGAATAGTCAATTGCGCTTTGCCTGTTATTGGCTTAGCCAATTGATGCGTCACAATATCAAATTCATTAGGCTTTGCGATATTCAAAGTGTGCGTTTGCCCTTGATGTGTGAGCTTCACTGATTTAATTGTTAGTGCTCTGGCGTGGTAAGACACGGTGGTTGTGCTTTGCAGATAGTTGATGTCTAGGGTTGTTTGGCCTTTAAATGTCTTTTGCTCAGGGGAGAGTGTTAAGTTAACACTTTGATATTCTAAGATATCATTACTTGGTAAGCGATATGCCTGCACCTTAATTGAAAAACACACTATGAGTGTGACCATTAGTGCGGTTAATAAACGGCTTTGCATTGCTACACCTTCCCTAGTTAACTTGTTGTTTTAATCATTATCAAGCCGTATTTTATACACGGTTCCTTGGGATTGGCTATCACAAAAACAAAAAGCGAGGCACTTGCGCAGCCTCGCTAATCTATTCGTTTAAAGTGCTTTTTAACAGGAAGTTAAAGGCCTTTGGCGTATTGCAGTACCGTTTTTGTTGGTATACCAAAAGCAAGTACTTTACTGTTTTGCGACCAATACTTTCTATTGAGCGCTTCTTTTACTGATTCATAGCGCTGGGGTTGTGCTAAATCATTAAAACTTGCCACCATAGATGAGATACCCGTTACACAGTTTTTATTTGTATTAAACATGGCCCCTCCCGAAAACCCACCTTGCATGTTTCTATGCAACAATACAAAATTTACCGGCTCGTCTAGCATGCTATTTGGTTCAGCTCCGTTTTGTGCCGCTTTTATATTAAAGCTATCAGTCATACGAGGCCTATCAGTAATACCAGATAATGTGCCCGATGCTGTCGACACTTTGGCTGCGCCTGTTAGCTTCATCATCGTTACTTTATCGCCAAGTTGTTGCTTATCACACCAAATTGGCACCGCTTTACTAGGAAGTGTATGCTTACTTAGTTTTATATAAGCTAAGTCTTTTTCTGGTGAACGCATTATCAATTTAGCCGTCACAGGCTTTGAAAGCCGGCCTAAATCACCCATTTGTACATTAACACCTTGACCGACTTCTAAATCTCTTACCACATGATCCGCTGTAACAATGAGTTGCTCTGTAATGGGTACACCCATGCCACTTGTTATGTTTGAGTCTTTCGCCTTGTAGCTGATCCTTACTTGATACCCTGCTAACTCTGATTCCTGTTTAGTGTGTAGCTCGTTTGAGTTATTAAGATAAGCAATGGCCAGCTCTTTACCTTGATACACTCGGCTGCTCCCACAAGAAGAAAGAGCAATTACCATGCTGAGTAGCAACCACTTTATGCCATTTTTTTTAGAAAATGCTGGATTACAACTTATTGATGATACTGCTTCTTTTGCTGAATAGGCCATGAGTTCATTCCGTGCTAACCAAGTTTAGTATTGATAACAGCAGCCCAAAAACCTGCTACTGTCGCGCTAGTGACTATTAATATGGCACAAAACACAAAAAATTAACATAGAAATTTACTCATATCGGGTCCATATGTATTTATTTTGTTAACTCAAGTGAGCTAAAAGGTAAACTTAATAGCAAGATAGGAGTAGTTTGAGAAAATTTCATCATCATAAAGTTGATACAACTATTGGCTTTTTTAGAGTTGCGGATTGGTACTATACCCTCTGCATTAATACGCAATATTGCATATCTCCAATTTAACTAAATAGAGCACCACATCACTTGGAAAAACTCAATAATTATTGGAACCAAAAGAATATAAAGAGGATACGAGACGCCGTGCTTATTTACACAAATAGATAATGATAAAAACTCGCATTTAAGAATTTGCAAGTATAAAAGGATAAGCGCTCAGGGCATTATCTAAAAGCAAGCGCGAAAAGGTGAAATAAACGACCGACTGCTATTGAAGCCTATTTCACCAGCAAAACGCAGCTAATTAAACTGCTACAGGTACGAGAACTCGGGTCTGTGAATGCGATGTAAATAAATCATTGCATTATATTTATTGTATTTAAGCTGACTCTCTTTGCTCTTCAATATCAACAGGTTCAAACTGCTCGATAAACGAAAGGAAGTTAGGTTGTCCGAACAGCATCATGATATCAAGTAACTGACATGCTGTTAGTTCAGTTTTACCTGACTCCCAATTAGAAATCGTGGCTTGGTCTACTGGCGTTACTAAGCTTTTACCTAATTGCGCCTGAGTTAACTTCATTTCACGACGCAATCTGCGGATCGTCGCAGGAATATACTGCCTAGCAGCCATCGTTTGCGCTTTACGCACACGTTCATTTCTTCGTATCGTATTCATTACATATCCGTATTCGGTAATGGTTAGCGTTTTGCCCGCTGCAACTGTATTTGCTTATTCAGCAAACTAACTAAACGCTTAACGGTCCTAACTTTTTGTGAAGGTGATGAAACAAATCACAAAGCATTCCACCAGCTCACGCCCCTTTAATCACCACAAATAGACAAGTCGTTTTAATTCATGTAGCCTATCTGGGTCAACTGGTAAAATAATTGATCGGATTGGGTCATATGTCAAATACTTTTGCAACAAGATTAAAACAACTGCGAATTTCTGTAGATGAATCTCAAATAAACTTTGCGGAGATGTTAGAGATCCCAGTACCATCATATCGAAAGTATGAGAAAGGTGAGCGAGAGCCAACACTTTCGGTTATCAGCAAGTTTTTTGAACACCCTAAAACAAAAGCATTTGCACACTGGTTAATCACCGGCGAGAACCACCCCAATGCGACCACAAACACCCCAATAAGCGACGAATTCTTTACCCCTACACTCTCAGAAGAAGAGTTTGAAAAGCAATTCATTAGTAAAACAAAAGAAACACTACTATTCCTTTGCCATCTGGGATGGTTTAAATCAACCAAAACAGCAAATTTTGAAACCAGTGGAAAGTTACTTTTGAGAGACTTGAAACCAATGTTAAGCGGCTCATTTAAAAAAGCAAAAAGCGCGTAAAATCTGCGTTTATAAGTAACCGTTTAAAGGCGATATGCCTGAACTACAGGGTTGTCACATCTGCTTACCCTTTGAGCTATTTTCAGACGTAAATAGGTTTTTAGCACTCCATCAAAAATTTAATAGTCTACTCTCAAATTATGCGATTAGGGTATCAACCCACGGCCGCAAGCCCCTGTATCAAGATTCGAAAAATAGAGAAAGAAGATATGTGCGAAGATTATACTTCGCACCAAATACTATTGAAACTCACGACATCTGTAATCCAATACCAAATTTAACCGCGCTTTCTAGTCACAATAAGACCAACTAACATCATCAACGAGATAAACATAGAGCCACCCGACGATGATGAAGGCTTACTTGGCTCTGGATCTGGGTCAGTAGGTACGGCGTCTATTAAAGTATTCTCTTTAGGCGTTAAGGCCTGAGCCGAATTTGGGGCATCGTCTATAACAGTAATTGCGTTTACAGTAATAAAGTTATTGCCAGCAGGCTGAGTATCTTTGTCTGTACACTGACTAGCACTAAAGTCAACCAATGGCGTACTACCACACAAAGGGATTTGTGCGATTTTATCAACAATCTCCATGCCATTATCGACCACTTGACCGAATACTGTAAAACCGCCATTTTGCACATCTAAATTAGCGCTGTTGTCACTCAAGTTAAAAAACCACTGATTAGTTGCACTGTCTTTTTGACCACTTTGCTTAGCCATAGCAATCGTACCACGAACATTTGATAACTCGGGTTCGTTCACAACTGGTGCGTTGGTTTGTACAGCATTTAACGGGATTTTTCCGTCATAATAAAAACCACCGCCTTGAACTACGAAGTTAGTTTCAACACGATGAATGACGGTTCCTTGGTAGCTGTCGTTATTCACATAGCTAAGAAAGTTCTCCACTGTTTTTGGCGTTATCTCGTCAAATAAATTGACTTTAAAAGTGCCTTGAGATGTTTGGAACTCTACGATGGTGGCTTGAGCAGCAAAGCTACCCAAAAGCGAAGCCATTAGCGCTGCGCATTTCATTTTTTTATTCATGTTTAGTCTCGACCTAACGTCTGCTAGTTAACTTATTGTTATTTAAAATTCAACTGTTGATTGTATAACAACAAGCGGCATTTCTCGATAGCAAGTAACACTTGATAACATTTATCTGCGGCTTGGTAACTAATACCAATTTTATTAATACATTGATCATTCTAGCGAGCTAAATAACTCATTAACTGCGTTAAATATTTCTCATGTAGAATAACTACATAGCAAAAAATTTGCCTTGTTACTAAGCCATTTATCTGTCGCAATATCTAATCACCAATTTAATGCAATTGGTATAACACCACTATTGAAGAATAAATACAGCTTTATATCAGGTGAGTTCAATACTAATGTGATTGGCTATTGCTAAAGCAGGCAGTTTAGGTATGAAAGGAATAAGTTTATTAATTCGCGATTGCAAATGATGTTTTGCGCTCTCAACAGCTAGATAAGTAAATAAAAGCAGCGTTATACTGCTTTTACATAAATATCAGGTTTATGGATTTGCATCAGCGGTTTAGGGTTGGTAACTTGCTCAAAGCCATATTGGGTATAAAGAGAGTGGGCATCGCGAGTTGCAAGCATTGTTCGTCTTAAGCCTTGTAAGTCTGGGTGAGATATCACTTGCTCCATGATTTTTTTACTCAAGCCTTGCCCTCTAAATTCTGGCAATACAAATACATCAGCTAAATATCCAAAAGTTGCTTTATCTGTTATCACCCGCGCAAACGCTTGTAGCCCTAGTTGCTCATCTATTACTGCAAAATTCACACTGTTTTCTATGGCTGTTCTGAGTGTTGCTTTTGGAATATTCTCGGCCCAGTAAGAGTGGCAAATATAGTTATGTATGGTGTCAAAATGAAGAAGTATTTCGGGGGTGTTTGTTGTTAGGTACTGCACAATTTGGCTCCTTGTCGCGACATAGTTCATACATTTTGAACATATCACCAACTTGGAGCCAAGACTAGTTAATTTATCTGTGTCATTGCATACCTAAGTATTCGTAACTGGCTTGCAAACCAAGCGGAATACCTAATGCCCAATAAGCGAGTAAGAACAAGCTCCAGCCGATTAAAAACACAATTGAATATGGCAACATCATGGCAATTAAAGTACCGATACCAGTTCCTTTAACATACTTCTGACAGTACACAACCACCAGTGGGAAGTAAGGCATAAGTGGGGTGATGATATTAGAACTAGAGTCGCCAACACGATATGCCGCTTGACTAAGATCAGGCGAAATCCCCAGCTGCATTAACATAGGAACAAAAATAGGTCCTAATAACGCCCACTTTGCTGAACTTGACCCAACAAATAAGTTAACAAACGCGGTTAAAAAGATAATGCCAATAACCGTGACACTACTTGGCAAGGCCATAGCTTTTAGTACTTCTGCACCTTCAATCGCTAACAAGGCCCCCAAATTTGATTGCGCAAATGCAGCAATAAACAACGCACAGAAAAACGCCATAACGATGTAATAAGCCATGCTACCCATAGATTTGCTCATTGCATCAATCATATCTTTTGAAGACTTAAAAGTACCAGCCATAAAGCCAAATACCATGCCTGGGATCCAAAACAATAAGAAAATAAGCGGTACAATAGATTGCATTAATGGCGCACTAAAGTCAGTCAATGAGCCACTAGGGCTTCGCAGCGCAGAATCATCACCACTTGCTGCGTAAACTAACAACGCAAGACCTGCAATCATTACACTTGAAGCTACATAAAAACTTTTACGCTCTTTGTCTGTTACTTCATGAAACTCAGGAAGATTTTCTGTATCGCCATCAATAGGTGTGTCTTTTAAACGAGGTTCAATAATCTTATCTGTGATGTACCAGCCCAAAAGAATAATAAAAACACTAGAAGCTGAGGTAAAGAACCAGTTATTTAACGGGTTTATCGACATTTGAGGGTCGATAATGTGGGCAGCGCTTTGAGTAAAGCTTTGTAATAACGGATCGATACCAGATGGTATAAAGTTAGCACTAAAGCCACCACTTACACCCGCAAAAGCAGCCGCAATACCCGCCAATGGGTGGCGTCCCATTGCATAATAAATCACACCCGCGATTGGGATCACCAACACGTAACCCGCATCAGTTGCTGTGTGGCTAACGATTGCAATCAAAATGATTGATGGTGTAAGCAAAGACTGCGGGGTACGCTTTAACATCAACTTTAATCCCGCATTAATATAGCCTGAGTGCTCAGCAACACCCACCCCTAACATCGCAACCAACACCACGCCAAGTGGCGCAAAACCGGTAAACGTCTTAACCATAGAGGCTAAAAAACCAGCAAGTGCATCGCCACTGAGTAAGTTATGAATAACAATTGCTTGGCCAGTTCGAGGATCTATTGATTCAAATTGTGTGCTAGAAAACAGCCAAGATAGCAACCAAATCAACAACATAGAAAATAAAAAAATCATTGCAGGATCAGGAAGCTTATTCCCAACCCGCTCAATAAAGTTTAGAAAACGAGCCACTGCGCCATTACTAACTTCACTATTCGCTTGTGATTCCATAGTTATTCCTTAATAAAAAAGTTGGCTAACTGTACCCTAACTTTACTGATTGTCGCAATAAATCAGACGAATGATATCTACAGAAATTTAACATTACGCATCATAACGGCTTTAAGAAATAGACTATTCTTAACTTTACGCCGTGCAAAAGGACAATATAAATGATTAACATCAACGATGAAGTTATCAAAGACATCAAACGTGGTTTTAACTTACCGCCCAAACCTGAGTTATTGGAACAATTACAGACACAACTGCAACACCCTGAGCCTGAGTTGAATCAGATAGCCCAGTTAATCGCAACGGATCTGTCTACATCAGCTGCCGTATTAAAAGTGATTAACTCTCCAACATATGGCATGTCACGAACAATTACCGATATCAAGCAAGCGGTTATGTTCTTAGGCTTAGACAGCATTACTCAGCTTGTTACGAGCTGTTTGTTACAACAAGCTTTTGAGCAGACAAAATGCTGTATCAGTTTAGAGCGCTTTTGGGATACATCGAGTGAAATTGCTGCGGTATCAACCCTTATAAGCAAAAAAGTAAAATCAAATGTCCCTCCAGAAAACCTGCATATGCTTGGCTTGTTTCATGACGCAGGCGTGCCGGCAATGGCAGTAAAATACCCCGATTATGTAAACGTGTTAAATGAGGCCAACAACAGCGACATATCACTAGTCACACTAGAGGGCAAAGCGTATTGCACCAACCACACGGTGGTGGGGTTTTATCTCGCATCAAGTTGGCATTTACCAAAACCAACATGCCAACTCATTTTACGCCATCATGATACCGAGTTTTTACATGAGCCACATGACCAAGAGTCTCTCGTTAGTTATGCAACATTAAAAATGGCTGAAAATTTAGTGCACACGCAAAAACGTTTTGTTGCTACCCCAGACTGGGCTGAAATACATTCAGAAGTGCTCAATGTGCTTGATATCGATGATGACGACTATCAAGATGTAGTTGAAGATGTACAAGACTTTTTTCAAGAGCGCTTTAGTTAACCCGAACTCGGGATAAGCAACATGCTACAGCACTGCACTTTTTTCGTATTTCTTCGTTGAATTCGCTAGCCATAGCTCGCTATTACATACGCGAACTCGCCTTGAACTTCACAAAAATAGCAGCACTGTATGATTTACTCTGGTAATGGACTGATATAACTAACTTTGTCATATCCATTATCCCGTGTACATCAGGTTAGTTAGATTTCGTTGTTGGGCGAACATGATTATGTAAATTTTCTGTTTAGTTTTAAAAACGTAACCGCTAATATGGCACAAAATAATAATAAGGAATGGCTGTGCTGTTAGCTTTAAAAAATAAATTAGATACGCTTGGGCCTGGTATATTGATGGCCACCGCCGCAATTGGCGGCTCTCATTTGGTTGCCGCTACACAGGCGGGCGCGTTATTCGGATGGCAACTACTTTGGCTAATCGTCATAGTAAACCTGCTTAAATATCCTTTTTTTCGCTTTGGTGTTGAATATACCCTTGTGAGCAAGCAAAGTTTAGTCGCAGGCTACCAGCAGCAAGGCAAAGCGGTCTTCTTCGCGTTCGTAATACTCAATATCATTGCTGCTATTGTAAATACCGCTGGTGTTCTGTTATTAACCGCCAGTTTGCTGCATTATGCTCTACCTTGGAAAATAGACATTACCATTTTATGCTTTGCTATCTTATCGTCGTGCTTAGCCATTTTGCTACTGGGTCACTATAAGCTTTTAGATAAAGCCAGTAAGTGGATCATGGCAACGCTCACCCTATCTACAATCGCTGCGTTATGCGTGGCCATATCTCAAGGTGCTGCAAACCCGCCACCCACGATACCACCAGAACCATTTCAAATGGCTATGTTAGGATTTTTAGTAGTATTAATGGGCTGGATGCCAGCACCCATTGAAATTTCTGCGATTAACTCGTTATGGTTAAGAGCCAAAACACGAACTAGTAATTTAACCTTAAAACAGGGTTTGTTTGACTTTAATTTAGGATACGGACTTACCGCCCTACTTGCTGTGGTGTTTTTCTCTTTGGGCGTACTTATTCAATATGGCAGTAGCACCAAAATAGAACTTGCAGGCATTGCGTTTAGCCAGCAGTTGATCAGTATGTATACACAAACTATCGGCGCTTGGTCACACTCGCTTGTTGCTGCCATCGCATTTTTATGTATGTTTGGTACCACCCTAACGGTGCTCGATGGCTACGCGCGTACGCTCAATGAGTCTTTACTCTTAACAGCACAGTCTGTGCCCAAATATTGTTTGTCTGTGCTGGTATTAGTTCAGGCTATTTTGGGCATCAGTGTTGTACTGTTTTTTAAAGCCAATTTAAAAGAAATGCTTACTTTTGCGATGACACTGGCATTTGTTACTACCCCTATTTTTGCTTGGTTTAATTATCGCCTAATGAAAGTGGTTGGAAAACAACCTACAGGCCTTATTAAAGTGTTAAGTTGGTTAGGGTTGGCTTATTTATTTGGTTTTACGCTGCTGTTTTTGTACTGGAAATTTTAAATTGCGCGTGATTGTGGCCATCTTCAAATAATGCTGGCCACTTCCCCATTGCTATTTTTGATGAAATACCACGTATAACAAAGTTAAAGTCGTGATGTGATAAAAACGTTCACTATTGAACCAAAAATACTTAGATATAAATTCAGCTGAATACCAAAATGCCCTAACAAAACGGTTCCCATAATTGTTTTAACTTTGGCAAATTGAATGGCAATTCAATAGAGTGAATACACTAGTGTGAAGCAAAAAAGCGATGCGTAAACAGGTCAAGTGTAGCTTGGAGCAAGAAACGGTTATTGAGGATTGTTAGCGATGATATGCTGCTAACAAACTAACGTGTGAACGCTAAGACGTAAAGCGTTTAATAAGGAGCGGCTAACTCTTTTCACTCCTTATTAAAAGGCGGTGTATGTTAAGGCACTAACTAACCTGAACTCTAACTATTTTGTAGGGCTTTCACTTGCTCCCAAATATCCACAACATGGGCTTTATCTTCTTCGGTTAATTCGCCGCTTCGATATGCTTTTACTAAGCTTTTTTCGACGTTCTCGTTCAGCTCTTCTGCGCTGATGACTTCGCCGTTAACTTGTGCATAACCAACCGCTAAGTCAAAGTGACCACGTAAATAGCCACCAGCAAACAGTTCATCGTCGCTCGCTCTGTCGACTAGGTTATCAAAAAACTGCTGTGCAGCGTCTACGTATTCTTGAAATGACATAATTGTTTCCTAATTTAAATCTGCATGGCCAACGGCGTACATAACATGGTCATTGTAGCCAGTCACAACGTTAATATATCCACTAAGTGCTTGGTCTAACTGCTCATCGCCGGTATCGGCAATAAGTGGGCGACCATTGAGTGCCTGCAACTTAGTTTTTGTTGCAACGACTATGATGTTTTCTTTACCTATTTTTTTAATCAGTTCAGGGCTGAGTTGTTGATTGCCACGTCCAAAAATATGCCCTTGCCCACCAATAAGGGTGATTACCAACTTGGTTGGCGCATCATCAACTCGTTGTAGCAACTGGGCGGCCGTCATATCTTGCGATAATAATTCATGGTCTTGAATTAAATCTACACCTAACAAAGTATTGTCTAAACCCAACTCTTCCATAATCGCCGCTACCGTTGAGCCTGAGCCCATAATATATTGCGTGTCGGCGTCCATTTCGCTAATTACGTACGCGGCGATATCAGCAAGCACTAACTCATCGCTTTCTTTGCCGCCATTTTTAACACTTTGTACGTAGCGTAATTCCGAAGGAACTTGCATTTCGCCATAACGTCTAGCACGCACCGTCCCTTGACGAAATGCCTCTTCGTCAATATCCATCACATCCGCATCTGAGACAGTAACCAGCTCACCAGTAACCAACATTTCTACCACTCGACCGGCAGCTTTTGGAGTAATGGCATAGACACCTGAATGGATTTTACACCCTGCAGGCACGCCCAACACTGGAATACTGTCATCAACCGCGCTACAGATATTGCGAGCAGTGCCATCACCGCCTGCAAATAAAATCATATCTACGCCATGCTCTAACAGCGCTTTGGCGGCATTCTCGGTATCTTCGGGCACTGTTGGTATAGCACTTTGATAAACCACCTCGGTCTTAAAGCCGAGTTTAAGTGCGGTATTTTCTCCCATCTCACCATTGACCGTAAACACTTCAATTTGGTGTTGATAAGGTAATAACTGCTCTAAGGCTAACTGAGTTCTGGCATTAGACTTTGGTGTTGCACCCAATATCATAGCTTGCTGCGCAGTATCGGCGCCATCACTGCCCTTTAATGCCACACTGCCACCTAGGCCAGCTACGGGGTTAATAATTAAACCAAGCTTAAACTGCATCTAATAACTCCTGTGGACAATGCCAAGAAAATTGCGCTTTTGTGAGCGGCCAAGGGGTTTTATAAAATTCACTCAGTGCTTGCAGTAACCGAGCCGTTCGTTGGTTAAAACCGTGTTCAAGCAAGTCTAATACCTGCTTATGAACGCGCTTTTGAAAACTGAACCGACACGTTTGTTCCCCATTTAAATTATCAACCGATACATTAAATTCAAACCCGGCTGCTGCACTGAGAGCCCATTCAATGGCCTGTGGTTTTACTTCAACGTTTTCAAATTCGTGCTGCTTCGCTTTGTCACGACCATCAGGGCAATACCAATAGCCATAATCTTCTAATTCACGACGTTTGCTGCCTGCCACCAACCAATGCGCTATTTCATGAAGAGCACTGGCATAAAAACCATGGGCGAATACCACTTGATGGTAACTGCACTGAGTGCTAGCAGGAAGGTATATAGGCTCATCATCGCCTTTTATCAGTTGCGTGTTATACGCTTCAAAAAATTGTCGATTGAAAATATCAATTAGGTCGCAAACGTTGTGCATTAACTACTAACATGCCATGAGTTACTTAATGGCCGCAGATTGTACGTACTTTTCGCTTGGAAGTAAAAAACGCGCCAAATAGCGCGTTTTTTGTCTTGTTAAGAGCGCCCTATCAAGACGTTTGAACTTGCTCCGTATCGCTCTCTTGCTCGGTGACTACTTCACTTAACTCAACTTTACGTTCACCGTAAAAGGTTGCGCCTTTTTCAGCCATTGCCATTAGGCAAGGTGCTGGTGTAAACACTGGGTTATCTGATGCATAAGTAGATAACTCAGAACACACTTTGCTGGCACCCCGTTTATCCATATAGCTAAATGGACCGCCTAAGAATGGTGGGAAGCCAATACCAAATATGGCACCAATATCACCATCGCGTGGGCTTGCGATAATACCTTCATCTAAACAACGTGCTGCTTCGTTGAGCATTTGTGCCACACAACGGCTGGCAATTTCTTGCTTGTTTAAACGAGGGCTTGCGGTAATGCCCAGTAGCTCATATACCGACTCGTCGACCTTTTTACCCTTTTTCTCATAAGTGTAAAAACCGCGCCCTGTTTTACGGCCTAAACGTTTTGCATCAATCATACGATCAAACGCATTCGGCGCTTTAAAACGCTCACCTAACTCTTTTTCAAGAATTGGGGCTATTTTAGAGCCAATATCAATACCCACTTCATCAAGCAATGCAAGAGGACCAACAGGGAAGCCAAACTCAACCAAAGCTTGGTCGATTTTCTCGATTGGTTCGCCAGCGAGCAGTAAATTTGCCGCTTCGTTTACGTAAGGCGCTAAAATTCGGTTAACATAAAAACCCGCTTTGTCTTTAACAACAATGGGCGTTTTACCTTGTTTTCGTGCAAAGTTAACTGTGCGCGCTATGGTTTGCTCAGAAGTGCCTTCGTGCGGGATTATTTCCACCAACGGCATTTTCTCTACAGGTGAAAAATAATGCAGGCCTATCACATTTTCTGGACGTTTTGCTTGCTCTGCTATTTGAGCAATTGGTAGCGATGAGGTGTTACTTGCAAAGATGGTGTCGTCTTGGCAGTTTTGTTCAACGTCGGCCACCATGCTTTGTTTAAGCTTTAAGTCTTCAAATACCGCTTCAATCACCATATCCACATGCTTAAAGCCTGAATAATCAGTAGTGCCTGTGATACGGTTCATTGTTTGCTGTAGCTCAGCTTTGCTCATAATACGACGCTTTTGGCGCTTAGATAAAATCTTGTAGCTGTAGTTCATAGCGTTACTAACACCTTGGTGTGCTACATCTTTAATACGCACTAAAGCACCAGCTTTAACTGCACTTACGTGTGCGATACCAGCACCCATTAAACCACCACCGAGTACAGCAGTGCGCTCAACCGCTGCAACATCATCGTTTTTGTACTCTTTTTTCATTTCAGTGGTTGCAAAGAAAATACCACGTAATGATTTAGACACGTCGGTCATTACCAAGTCGGCAAACCCTTCAGCTTCTGTTTTGTATGCTTTAAGCTCATCCAGTTCAATCGACGCTCGCACTGCCTTAATAATGTTGAGCGGTGCTGGGTAATGCCCGCCCGTCTTTTTAAGTACGTTTTCTTCTGCTTTTTTAAAGATTATATTGCGACCAAATGGATTTGACTCTAACAGCTGGCTGATTCTATCAAGACGCGGTTTAGTCGCCTTTGGCTTGCCCTTAGTTGCCAATTCGCAAGCCACGCGCTCTAAAATGCTTAGCGGCACACAATCGTGTACCAAGCCCGTTTTTTTCGCTTGCTTAGCGCGCACTTGCTTACCTGTTAACATCCACTCTAATGCTTTTTGAATACCAACTAACTTAGGTAAGCGTTGTGTTCCCCCGCCGCCTGGCAATAAACCAAGCTGTACTTCAGGCAAGCCTAGCTTGGTGATATCACTATCAGTACAAACCCGATAATCACAGGCTAGGGCAAATTCTAAACCACCACCTAGGGCCGCACCATGAATAGCGGCAACCGTTGGGTAAGGCTGCTTTTTCAAAGTAAAAAATGCCTGATGACATAACTCAGATATCGCCAGCGCATCTTCGCGCGTTTTAGCACTATCAAGCATTTTAATATCTGCACCAGCAATAAAGTTATCGCTTTTACCGCTAATAAATACCATGCCAAAAATATTGTCATCACGGCCTTGCTTCAAAATAGCCGATAGATCATCCGCGAAACTATCACGCAGGGTATTCATCTTTTCGCCCGGTACATCAATGGTAACGATAGCAACGCGTTTTTCGTTTAACTTATAACTAAATACTGACATTATGCGCTCTCCAATACAAAGGCTGCACCTAAACCACCTGCCGCACAGGCAGTGGTTAATGCTAAGCCGCCGCCACGACGTTTCAATTCATGTAAGCTTTGCGTGATCAAACGCGCACCGGTTGCTGCAAATGGGTGACCGTAAGCTAATGAACCGCCGTTAACGTTAAATTTATCCATATCAATTTCGCCAATCGCTTTAGAGCGACCTAACTTTTCTTGCGCAAATTTATCTGAGCCAAACATCTTCATGTTTGCCAACGCTTGCGCTGCAAATGCCTCGTGCATTTCAATTAAATCGAGGTCTTGTAAACTAATACCCGCTCTATCGAGTGCAATAGGTGTTGAATGCGCTGGGCCCATTAGCATATCTTCATGCACACCAATTGCTGAAAACGCAAAACTACGTACATAGCCTAAAATATCGTAACCTAATGCTTTGGCTTTGCTTTCGCTCATCATCAATACAGCTGCAGCGCCATCAGTAAGTGGTGTGGCATTGGCCGCAGTCACAGAGCCATGCGCTCTGTCAAATACGGGTTTTAGCTTAGCGTAGCCCTCTAATGAAGAGTTAGTACGGATATTGTTGTCTTGTTCAATAAACGATTTATAAGGCGGAACGTGCGCAGCCATAACTTCTTCACTTAATAAGCCGTCTGCCCATGCTTTTGCAGCTAAGGTGTGTGAACGATGTGCCATTGCATCTTGATCAGCACGACTAATGCCATGTGTTTTGGCCATTTGCTCTGCTGTTTGACCCATAGAGAGTCCAGTAGAATACTCAGCAACCGCAGGGGGAACCGGCATTAAGTCCTTAAAACGTAACTTTGAGAAGATTTTTAAACGCTGTCCTAAAGTACGCGCCTTGGTTAAATCAACCAAACTACCTGCTAATTTTTTACTTACGCCAATGGGTAATACTGACGATGAGTCTGCGCCACCTGCAATACCGACGGTTGCTGAGCCTGCGATGATAGACTCTGCTACGTTCGCAATTGCTTGAAAGCTCGTTGCACACGCACGAGACACTGAATAAGCATCAACAGATACCGGCATGCCCGTACCTAATACAATTTCTCGGGCAATATTGGGGGCTTCTGGCATTTGCACTACTTGGCCAAAAACAAGTTGGTCGATTTCATTTTTGTCAAAGTTCAAACGCTCAAGCATTTCATTAACCACCAGCTTTCCTAAATCAAGTGCTGGTACATGGTGAAAAGCCGTCGCTTGCTTTGCGAAAGGGGTACGCAAGCCGCTTACAATCGCGATACGGTCGCCTTTTGTTGTTTTTAGAATGTTTTGCTCAGACATTAATATGCTCTCCCGCTGACAGGTCTGACCTGTTTAATTTTACCTGATTCTAAACAACCGATTCCACAATGCCAATAGTAAAATCAAAATTGGTTACTAAAGAAGCAAACCTTACTTACCCTAGCCGCTTTTTTATACAGTAGCAAAAGTTATTGAAAAAACTGGGGAACTATTCAAAAAACTAGGGTCTAATATGACGCTAAAATGTCAATCTAGACTTGAGATCAGACAACGAATCCATATAACTTAAAGCAAAAATTTGTCACAACAAGGACAAAGCAATGGCAGTAAACGAATTTTCACAATTAAAACGCTATCTAGATACTCAAATTATTGGTCAACCTGCTTTGACACAAGCTTTGCTTATCGCCATTTTGGCAGACGGACACCTCTTGGTAGAAGGTCCGCCAGGACTGGCAAAAACACGTGCAGTGAATGCGCTTGCAAAAGGTATTGAGGGGAGCTTTCAACGCGTTCAGTTTACCCCTGACTTATTACCCGCTGACGTAACGGGAACAGACATATACCGCCAACAAACCAGTGAGTTTGTGTTTGAAAAAGGCCCACTGTTTCATAATTTGATCTTGGCTGATGAAATAAACCGCGCACCGGCTAAAGTGCAATCAGCATTGCTCGAAGCCATGGCAGAGCGACAGATCACAGTCGGCAAAAACACCTATCCTTTATCTAGCCTGTTCATGGTAATGGCAACGCAAAACCCATTAGAGCAAGAAGGTACCTACCCGCTTCCAGAAGCGCAGCTAGACCGTTTTTTGTTACACTTAAACATTGACTACCCGCACGCCGAAAATGAGCTGGCAATTTTACGACTAACTCGCGGTGAAGCACTAGAGCAAGAATCGGTGAACTTTACTCCAATCAGTCAAGAAACATTATTTGCAGCGCGTAAGAGCGTGCTCTCACTACACCTTGCCGAGCCGCTTGAGCAATATTTAGTGCAGCTTATCATTGCCACTCGACAGGCAGCCAAGTTAGACCCTCAACTAGGTGCATGGATTGAGTTTGGTGCAAGTCCTCGTGCAACAATTGCACTAGATAAATGTGCCCGTGCGCACGCTTGGCTGCATGACCGCGACTTTGTAACGCCTGAGGATATTCAAGCTGTTATTCATAACGTACTGCGTCATCGCATTATTTTAAGCTACGAAGCACAAGCTGATGGCATCAGTAAAGATGAAGTAATTAGTCGTATTGTTGAATTAGTACCAGTACCATAATGATGCAACAAACTCAGTTATCAAGCCAAGCATGGTTAGAACAATGCCATAGCAATGGCGCACAGTTGGGCTTGAAAGAGTTACTTTATTACAAGCCCAAAGCCAACCTGTTATCGCTTAAACCCAAAGCGCGTATAAAAAGCGCACAAGCTGGCCAGTATCTCGCGCCGCACAAGGGACGAGGTATGGAGTTTGCAGAGGTGCGTCAATATCAATATGGTGATGACATACGCGCTATCGATTGGCGTGTAACAGCCCGTACCGGTGAGGCACATACCAAGCTCTATCAAGAAGAAAAAGAGAGACCAGTGTTTGTTTTCACCGATTTATCAAACAGTATGCTGTTTGGCAGCCAACTGCTCCTTAAATCTGTACAAGCAGCGCACTTGAGCGCATTAGTCGCTTGGTCTGCCTGTCAGCGCGGTGATAGATTGGGTGGTATTGTGTTTAATGAGCATGGCCATCATGAACTTAAGCCCATAGCAAGAGATAAAGGCGTATTAGCGCTTTGTCATCAACTCTGCGATATTCATCAGCAGGCGCTGCACAATCGAGAGCACATAACGCAGCAGCATGTGGCTCAAAGCCGCTTTGCAGATAATTTAAAGCGGTTAACCCATTTAGCCAAACCAGGCAGCTTAATTTATGTCATCTCTGATTTTACCAATTTAAATGACGCTAGTTTTAAGCAATTAGAGCGCCTTGCTCGACATTGTGAACTGATTGGCTGTCAGATCAGCGATCCGTTTGAGCACCAACTCCCAGCTTATCGCGAAGCAATTATGGTGGAGGCTGGCGACAATGCTTGGACCTTACCCTTGATGGACAAGCAATTTAGGGCAAAATTTGCTAAGCAGTCAGCCGAGGCATTTGCAAATCGTCTATCACGATTAAAACGTGCAGGTATGACAATGCAATCATTTAGTGCGGCTACGCCGCTTGAATCACAGCTTATGAGGTAATAGTAGTAGTTATGCAAGCTTCGCCATTAGATGCTTTACACGACGTTATGCCACCAAGCGAGGTTTCATGGTGGCCTTTTTCATACGCCATGTGGGCCGTTATTTTAATTACACTGTTTATTTTCATGGCAATAGCCATATGGCGCTATAAAGCATGGAAATATCAGCAAGCAAAACGAGTAGCAATTAAGCATATTGCTGAACATCAAAACGATGCACAGCAGTTGCATATTTTGCTCAAACGGTTAACCAAACATTATTATGGTACACGCGCTGTTGCGGGTTCCAATCAACTGTGGGCAACACGCTTAACTCAGCTATGCGGACAAACGTTTAATGCTCAAGAGCTCGATAGTTTGTATGGACCAGCGCCTAACGAACAACTTGCCGATAAGCTGTGCCAAGCGATAAGAAACTTTAAACTAAAAGAGGCCCTAGATGTTTGAATTTAGCTGGCCTTGGGCCTTTATTTTATTGCCACTGCCATGGCTTCTCGCCAAGATAAAGCCGGTACAACATGCCAGCTCAACGCGCTTACGTATGCCAAGTTTTGCACACCTTGCAGCACTTGCGCCAAAAACGGCCCAGCAAAGCCGTGGTGTTAATTGGCTTGAAGTGCTTATTTGGCTGTTACTGGTTATAGCAGCTGCCAACCCAAAGTGGCTAGATGACCCTGTTGCACTGCCCAACGAAGGTCGCGATATTATGTTAGCCGTAGACTTGTCGGGCTCAATGACAGAGCAGGACATGGAATATCAAGGCCGATATATAGACCGCCTTTCTGTGGTAAAAGCTGTACTGAGCGAATTTATAGAGCAGCGCCAAGGCGACAGGCTCGGGCTCATCTTATTCGGTGATACCGCCTTTTTACAAACTCCCCTGACGAGGGATTTAAACACTGTAAGCCAAATGCTCAGCGAAGCACAAATCGGCCTTGTTGGTCGCGCCACCGCGATCGGTGATGCATTAGGTTTATCGGTCAAACGCTTTAGTCAACGAGAGCAAAGTAACCGTATTCTTATTCTCTTAACTGATGGCCAAAATACTGCTGGCAACCTTGACCCAGAAG
The DNA here is from genome assembly GCF_009176705.1 of Pseudoalteromonas sp. A25. Taxonomy (NCBI): domain Bacteria; kingdom Pseudomonadati; phylum Pseudomonadota; class Gammaproteobacteria; order Alteromonadales; family Pseudoalteromonadaceae; genus Pseudoalteromonas; species Pseudoalteromonas sp. A25. The sequence goes on from NZ_AP021846.1 coordinate 2,537,508, forward strand.
ACGCCCTAATATTAGCCAAAGAAGAAGGCATAAAGGTTTATACCGTTGGTGTCGGCTCAGATGGCAGAGGTGGGTTTAGTTTGTTTGGTATGGGTGGTGCAGGTGGCAGCAACATTGATGAGACAACGCTCAAACACATAGCCAAAGAAACCGGTGGGCTGTACTTTAGAGCAAAAGATGTTGCAGGCCTGCAACAGATTTACCAAGAGCTCGATAAGCTCGAACCCGTGTCTGATGAAGCTCAAACCTTTAGGCCTCAGCTGGCACTGTTCTACTGGCCATTGTTGGCAGTTTTGGCGCTCATCGCGCTGACTATTTTACTTAAGGCCCTACGTGGCTTAAAGCAGGAGGCATAGCATGGAGTTTATGTTTATTCGCCCCGAGCTATTGTGGTTGTTAGTGCCGTGGTTAGTGATATCATCAATTCAGTTTATAAAGCGTGCCAAACACCAACATAGCGACCTTATTGCACCACATTTAGCAAACGTGATGCTTGTCGAATCTAAGCAACAACGCAAACAGCACAGCCCTCTGCTTATTAGTACGTTTTTGCTGCTTGCCATCATTAGTGCTGCAGGGCCTAGTTTTGAAAAGCAGCAGGTACATGTGTATCAAGCAAAACAAGCGCGAGTGTTGTTAATGGATATGTCGTACTCTATGTATTCTACCGACATAACGCCAAATCGCTTAACACAAGCACGCTTTAAAGCGCTCGATATGATTGACCTGTTCAAAGAAGGCGATACCGCTTTGGTTGCTTATGCGGGTGATGCGTTTGTGGTATCCCCTTTAACCAGTGATGCCACAACTTTAGCGAATTTAATCCCCAGTCTTAGCCCAGAGATCATGCCTAGTCGTGGCTCAAACGTGTTAGCTGGGATCACCGAATCTATCGCTTTACTCAAACAAGCCGGTTATGCAACTGGCGACATTATTTTGCTCACTGATGGGCTTGACCAAGCGGATGTTGACGACATAAATAGTGAGCTAAAAGGCCAAGCATACACCCTGAGTATTTACGGTATCGGTACTGAGCAAGGCGCACCTATTGCCCTGCCTGAAGGGGGCTTTTTGAAAGACAGATCTGGACAAATTGTGGTACCAAAAATTAACTTTGCACGTCTAAATGGTCTTGCTAAAAGACATCGCGGAGAGTTGGTACGCTATAGCCCCAGTGGTAACGATATAAAAGCCTTTAAACCCAAGTTACGTTCTGAAGATGAACTAAGCGAATCGCAGCAAAGCAAAACTTTGTGGCGTATTGATGCTGGCCAATATGGCTTGATCATTTTACTACCTTTAGCGTTATTACTTATGCGCCGCGCGGGGTTAACCTTAGTGGCATTATTATTTGTGATGCAGCCCACCGAGCAGGCAATGGCGGCAGATTGGCAAAGCTGGTTTAAAAATGCCGATCAAAATGCCCTCTCTGAATATCAAAACGAAAACTTTGCTCAGGCGACGTCCGCAAACAACAGTGCGCTCAAAGGTGCCGCGCTGTACAAACAGGGCAATTATGAACAAGCAGCCGAAGTACTTAAAAGCGCAGCGTCGTCAGTTGGTCAATACAATTATGGTAATGCCCTTGCCAAACAAGGGAAACTTGACGAAGCGATTAAGGCATATCAAAAAGCGTTAGAGCTTGACCCGGATATGAGCCAAGCCGCTGACAACAAAAAGCTGGTTGAGCAATTAAAACAACAGCAAGAGAATCAGCAGCAACAAGGCGACCAACAGCAACAAGGTGACCAGCAGCAACAAGGTGACCAGCAGCAACAAGGCGAGCAAGATAATCAACCAAACATGCAAAGTGAGCCAAGCGCGCAGCAAAATGAGTCAACATCAGCTGACGCGGGGCACAGTAAAGAAGAGCAAGATGAGCAAGCAGTAAAAGACGCCATGCGCCAAGCACAGCAACGCTCAGAGCAACAAGCCCAACAACAAGGTGATGAGCAAGCAGCGTCTGTAGCTGCACAACCGCTCACACCAGAAGAAAAAGAAAAAGCGCAGCAGCTTAATCAGCTACTTAGAAAAGTACCTGATAACCCTGCCATTTTACTACGCAATAAAATGCAGCTAAAAGCTCAGCAACGCGCTCAACAACGCCGCCCACAAGGAGTTGAAAAATCATGGTAATACGTTTGTTTGTTTATGTATTCCTATTACTACTAGTAAACCCAGTTATGGCCTTTGATAAACTAACGGCCAGTGTTGATAAAAACCCCGTATTAGTGGGCGAGTACTTTACTTTAACCATTGCAGCTGATGGTAAAGTATCCGGTGGGCAACCAGACACCAGTGCACTCACTGAGCAATTCGTTACGGGCCCTGTAAGCACCAGCTCTCGTACGAGCATAATCAATGGCAGCATGAGCAGCCAGACCACATGGCAAATGCAAGTACTGGCAAGAAAAGCGGGCACGTTTACCATTCCCGAATTTGAACTCGGTGGTAAACGCACTGCCCCCATCGAATTAAAAGTGATAGCGCGTAGTGATGATAGCCAAGAGCAAAAAGATATCTTTGTGAAAGCTCAGCTTGCCCCCAGCACACTATACGTACAACAGGCTGGGCTCTACACAGTAAAACTTTACTTAGGTAAAGACTTACTCGACGGACAACTTACTGCACCGGAAATTGATGATGCCCAAATAACTCAAATGGGTAAGCAAAAAGAGGACTATGAAGTAGTTGACGGTCGTCGCTATATGGTGATCACCCGCGAATATTTAGTACAACCTCAAAAAAGCGGTTCGTTTACCATTGCCCCTCCGGTGTTCAACGGTCAAGTACGCGAAAACTACCGCCGTATGGCAGTGTCTGCCATTGCCGATGAAATTAGCCTCGACGTAAAGCCAATTCCTAATGATTATCAGGGGACTTGGTTACCCAGCGAGTTAGTTAATTTAAGTGAAGAATGGCAACCCGCAGATGAACAAATCACCGTTGGCACGCCCATTACACGAACCATTACACTTACCGCTCTGGGTGTAACACAAGAGCAACTGCCAGATATCAAGCTTGATAAAATAACAGGCATTCGCAGCTACCCTGATGAAAGCGACAGAAATCAGCTTACTCGTGACGGGCGTGTTATTTCCCAGTTAGTGTCATCACATGCCTTGGTGCCACAAACCCCTGGCACCTATACCCTACCTGAGGTTAAAATTCCTTGGTTTAATACCGTCATCAACAAGGTAAACTATGCCACCTTGCCTGAGCGCACTATTACCGTTGTTGCAGATCCTAATCAGCCAATGGCTGTCGCACCAACACAACCACAGGTAGCGCAATCACAAAGCGCAGGTGAGCAGCCTCAAATACCAATGCAGCAGCCAATTAACAATGTCACACAACCAAAAGATTGGCTTGATTGGCTCATACTGATCTCGGGTTATGTACTTTGGTTGCTCACGGTCGTAATTTGGATAATACGCAAACCCAAAAAGCGCACCACCGAGGTATCAATAGCATCACCTGATCCTGTTAAAAGCCCTAACGCAGCGCTTAAAAAAGCGTTAAGTCAACAAGACGCAAATGGTTTTTACCAAGCGTTGCGTGAACTTGCGCAAGAGCAAGGTAAAGGCCTAGATGCTTGGATAACACAACTTAACCTACCGGAGCTTAGCGACGAAATTGCCAAACTACAGGCATCGCTCTATAGTGAAAGCAATCAATCTGCTGATTTATCTAAGATATATAAGCTCGTGAATAGTGCCCAAAAAAGCCAAAACACGGGTAGTGACAAGCACCTAGCTCAGCTTTACTGAGCTAGGTAAAATTATTTTATATCGTGGTGCAATAAAATTACCAACTATAAGGTCTTACTAGCATGACCACAAAACAAAAACGCTACGAAGCTTTGGTACAGGTCTATCATGGTGAGCTATATCGCTTTGCCTATTGGTTATGCCAAGACCCAACGGTCGCCGAAGATTTAGTTCAAGAAACTTTTTTACGGGCATGGCGCTCTCTTGATTCTTTACAAGATGAAAACGCTGCCAAGCCTTGGTTGTTAACTATTTTACGTCGTGAGAATGCACGTCGTTTTGAGAGAAAACAGTTTGATTATGCCGATGTCGAAAACGACACATTGATTGATAACAACACCGCGAGCTTAGACGACGCGATGGAGCAAACCGTTATTCAAAGGCAAATTAATAAACTCTCAGCTGAATACCGAGAGCCTCTGCTACTGCAAGTTGTTATGGGTTGCTCCGGAGAGGAAATTGCTGAAATTTTAGAACTGAACAAAAATACCGTGATGACGCGACTTTACAGGGCTCGTAACCAACTAAAAGACGCGTTAACTGAAGCCGAAGAACCATTAAAAGGGGCACAAAACTGATGAATGAACTTGAATTTCGTCGCCGCCTTTTTGCCGATCCTAACGATAAGGAAGTTGCGCAGGAGGCCGCAAACAATGCCGAGCAACAAGCCTTACTAAAAGAGATCCAAGCTTTTGACACGCAACTAAATAATGCGCTTGATGTAAAAGTGCCTGAAGGGTTAGCTGAGCGTATTCTAGCAAACCAAAAAGCCGATTATGCCCATAATGTGGTTATTAGAAAGAGCTGGTTTAAGCGCTATAAAACACCTTTTGCTACGGCAGCCAGTGCCACTTTTGCGCTTGGCTTATATTTTATGAGCGCAACACAAACACCGTTATTGGCAGGTGAACATGCCCTTGCTCATGTGCACCATGAACAAGCTGCATTTCAGAGCAATGCAACAATCGCCCTACAAGCGGTCAATGACAAGTTATCGTTGTTCGGTGCTAAGCTTGACTCTTTACCCGGTGAAGTAACCTATGCAACCTTTTGCAACTTTAAGGGCCAAAAGAGTTTACACTTAGTTTTTCAGTCTGAACATGGTCCTATGACAGTCTTTATCGTACCTCTGTCTGGCAAAAATAGTTTGGGTGGAGATGGTCAATTTAAGGATGAACGCTACAACGGGATCATTGAACAAGATCAACACGCTGCCACTGTACTTGTAGCTGATTTAGGTTCACCTGTAAAGCAATATCAAAAAAATGTCTCCAGCGCTCTACGTTGGCTTTAGAGTTGTAAAAAAAGCGGTACATTTATCATGTACCGCTTGTCGCTTTACCCACCCTATTGAACCGTTTTTTATTCCTCTTAAACACTGATTTATTTACAATTCACACAGTTTTAGTTTAATAGGATAGTTATGAAAAACTTTATTGTGTTCTTCTCATTGATCTCACTGTTATTTGTGAGCAGTTTTAACGTCGAAGCAAGAAAAAAGTTTGGCAGTAAATCTACTGGCAAAACTCACCAAACCAGTACCACGGCGCAAAAGCAACAAACCGACACCAAAGCAATTTCTCCAACTTCAACCGCTAAGCCTAAGTCTAGTAAGAAAGGCATTATGGCTGGTGTGCTTGGGGGCTTATTAGCAGGTGGTTTAATTGCAGCTATGCTTGGCGATGACTTTGAAGGTTTTCAGCTACTTGAGATGGTTTTACTCGCTCTAGCGGCATTTGTTATCTTCAAGCTTATCAAAGGGATGATGCAAAAACGCCAACAACCGCATATGGCGGGGGGTCCACAAATGGGAAGTCCAGCTATGGGCGCTCAACCACAATTTGAACAGCCACAACAATTCCAAACACAGTCAGTGACGACGGGCGGTTTTGGTCAACAAGACTCTGTGCCTTTTAATCTTCCAAAAGACTTTGACGTAAACGGCTTTTTGCAAGGTGCTCGTCAGCATTACCATACACTACAAAAAGCATGGAATAACAAAGACTTTGCAACCATGGCTGAGTACTTAAGCCCTGAATTGGTTGAAGAGTTTAAGCGTGAGCGTGAAAACCAAGGTGACGTCGCTACCGAAGTGATGTTTGTTGATGCCCAACTGGTGCGCGCTGATACTAAACCTGATGTATGGGAAGTGAGTATTTTATTTAAAGGTAAATACCGCGACCTTGGCGATAAGCAAGAGGAAGCAATCCACGAAATTTGGCACCTTGAGCGCCAAACGCAAGGCAATGCCCCGTGGCTCATTGTTGGTGTTGAAGACTTAATTGATAGCGAATAAACAACCAAAATAGATAACATTACAGCCGCTGATAAGTGCATCTGCGGCTTTAATGTTGTTGCGTTAATTTAAGTATTGATTCTTTTTTTTCAACAGGAAAAGCATTGTTGCTAGTGCATCCAAGTCCTCCTCGACACAGCGAATAAAAAAAGCTAATTGCTTCGCAACTTGTTCTGCACGCTCATCATCAGGAAACTTTGTAAACAGCTTCTCGTCAATATCGGTATTAAAAAGCGGTCTTGCTAAAATTGCTCTTATTTTATCTCTTAAAATACTTGCAGGCGGTGAATCAGCAACCATTTCGTTTAACTTTACCTTGGTAGACCAGATAGTCGATAGAAATTTATTAATATGCAGGGCCGACTCAGCTGAGGTTAAGGTTATCACATTCAATGAAAGCTGCCCCTTAACAGGTTTGAAATACGGATAATATATGAGTGCTTTTTCCAATGGAAAATCGTCAAAAAACGTATTGTCAATTTCACTAGGACTACCTAGATATACGAAGGCGGCTTCATGAATGATGCCTTGACATAATGACTGCAGCTCTCTTTTTAAATAGCTACTTTTACTTTCAAAGTTAACATAAATTTCGTGAGCTATAGCTTTGTTTTTACTTACTAAAACCTCAACATTATTGGCAATTTCATCGACAGTTCGCTGCACTTCAAATTTTTCATGTAATACATTTAATATTTGTTTTACCGTTTTATTAGTTTGTACGACTTCACTATTTATGTTGCTCGAAACAAGCATATTCTGTTGCAATATTTCCTGTAGCTTTTCAAGTTCCTTTGTATCGTGTAACAATAGCTGTCTCATTTGGTTTAACACATGCAATACATCTTTGTCGGTTTTACAGTGTTTAAATACATCTTGGTGTAATTTATCTAACCTCTTTTTTATATCACTTCCTTGCTGTAAAGAACTAAGAAGTTGCGCATCTAAGTCTTCGTTAGTCGTTCCACCTTCATTTTTTAATGCTAATATAGTTTGCACCAAAGTGAAAAATTCATAAATATCCATTAGTTATCCTTATTTTTTATATTTATCTATTTTATATATACTTTGTGTCTTTGCGATAATAAGTGGATATACTCAATCATTAAAGTAACAGAGGTCTTTCCAAACAGCTTAAGCACATCATTTTGATACTTTTTTATTATGTAATGTTGTGTAACATAGCTCGACTCGAAAGCAATATAACGCATAATCGTCATCTTTTTGGCTTTATGGCGAATAGTCAGTCCCCACAACAGAACAAAACAATGAAAAGCTGATCTCTAGAAGCCCTCGCAGGGTCTTTAAGCATTACGCTAAAAACATATGATATGTAAGAATCAATTTGCTTATTCTCGAAGCATCAAATATAAAACCAATTGGTAAATTCACCTACATTAGTCTTTATCAAATTTATCGTTCTGCCGTTCTTAACCCCCCTTTCGAGGCAATACTATAACAGTAACGCTGATTGCCACTTGCAAACTCTCTGGCGATATCACTAGAGCTAAGCACCCTGTGGTGCAATGCGACTTCACCAATAGCTCCTTGAAATAGACCCGTATGATAAGAGGAACGACTGCCAATACGAAGCGGCATATCATTCTCTAACGTACCACGATGAGCCCTTGGATCATGGCGACAGGTTTGTTCACCATCGATGAAAAAACTAATTCCATTGGGTTCATCACGATCTACTACTACCCCTACATGATGCCAAAGACCATCAGCTATATTTTTTTGAGCATAATATGTTGTACATGAAGCTCCAGGTTTCTCGCAATACCAACCACCATTGCCATCTGCAAGCTGAAAGCCTAGTCTTCCTTCATCAACAAACAATACGTAGCCCTGTACTGTATCTGAAAAATTTTCATAACGTTTATCAACTATCACACGCTGCCCTAAGGCTTCAGTTCGAATCCACGCTGTAAGCGAAAAATCACCTAATGCAATATCTAAAGCGTCATCATCTGCAATCTCAACGTAATCATCATAGCCGTCTAAGCAAAAAGCTAAGTCGTCTACATTTTTTGTTAAACGAATAACTTCCTGCTTATCCATGAAGACTTGTGCAGTAATATGTGTATTTTTATTATTTACTATAGAATAAACCGCAATACTAGACGCAGCCATAAGTACACAACTTGTTAACACTATCCACGTAAAGCGAGTTACACTTACCGCATTTGGCTTTTTGCTCCATTTTAGCGGTGTATTAATATAGTACCCCTTTCCTCTTTGTGTTGTGATGTAACAATTATTCTCATCCTGACCAAGCGCCAAGCGCAGCATAAAAACACGTTGTTTTACATTCTCCTCCCCCGTCACCGTATCTTTCCATACAAGCTCAAGTAATTGCTCGTTTTGCAAAGGCATTGGCGCGTGTTCAAGCAATACTGTAAGTAACCGAAAAGACAATTCTGGTAACTTAATGTCTACTCCAGATTTAAACACGGCACGTTTTTTAAAACAAACATACAGATCTTTAAATCTAACTCCTTGATATTCATCGATTGAAATTCTAATCGCATTCAGTTTTTTTTGCTGAAACACTTCCTTCACCTCCAGACGAACTTAAGCTGGGTAAAATAGATTTTTACTTATTATTTACCCATTCAAACAACAACATCAACAAGTTAATTTCATTTTTACCATTAATTTACTTAATTTAACTAGTCATATTGAATCACCTAGCAGCAAACTCTCCTCTGTACCGTTAAAGCGGTACACATTATGAGATTGATCTCTGTGTTAGTAGTCATTTAAGGAAACAACATTATGAATATGAAACAAGCTCGCCATGCCGCAGTTTTGGGTGCAGCGTTAAGTATAACAAGCGCACAAGTCGCCGCGTTTGAACAATTGGTAGAACAGCAACCAAGTAGTGTCATTGAGCAAGACGCTGATTACGAAAAAAATAAAAATTTAACTGGCTGGGGTTGGAACCAAAAACTCAATGCAAATACAAACAACTCAGATAGCAACATTGATAATACGCAGCAAAAAGATCTACCTAAAATAGAAAATATTGAACCTATAGAAAGATTCTTATTTGAACATGATACTGTTGCAGAGCTAGCACTCATACTCAATGTCAAAAAAAATGTTCCTAATCAGAAGTTTAATATACTAGTCAATCAAGATGGTAATGGCTGGCAACTTGCCAAAACTGTATATACAGGTGGCGAGGTTATACTTGAAGACGTGACAGTTTCGGACCAAGCAGAAGTCGCAGTGCAACCATGCTTAAATGATGATTCAGTTAACTGCAATGAGCTTTACAGTGCTGGTTTTACGCATAAAGTACCCTATGAGTCTGAGATGGGTTGGCCAGACCAAATAGAAGCACAAGTCCATACTTTCGCTGCTAACAGTCGCGTCACTGGGATCGATAAGCTGTTAGAAAAGGGCTATGACATGGTTCGCAATGGTATGAATATTAACGCCCACTGTTTTACTACCCCACCCGGTGAGCAGCATACCAGTTACAACAAATTCGAGACAGATCAATCTTTTGAGCTAATAACCGAGCGTGACAAAGCCATTAATATTCTTGATAAGGATAACACCATCAAAGGTAGCGCTTCATTATTGGGGTTAGAAACAAAAGATAATGTCTATAAGAACAAACTATACGAATATGCAATGCAAAAACGTGATAAGTCACTATTTATGGGCAAGTTTAGACATATAAGCAAAACCTTGGTATCACGCCCAAGTAATCAGTTACACTTGCAGCATAAATTCAACAGCATGTTGATAAATGGTGATAAATCAAGCTTTAGAAGCCTGTGTGGTGACCAATATATTGCTTCTGTCGATATTGGAAAAGAGATGTATTATTACATTCGCGTTTTGAACGAAGAAGGCTTTAACTATAAGAAAAAAGACCTTGAAACAAAATTTGCTGCCAAATTTAAAGAATTAGTGAGCTCAAACTTCGACAGTAACAAAAAAGAAACCTTCTTGAATGACTTTGCTAACTTTAATTTAGAGATAAAATCTGTTTCAGCAGGAGCTGAATTCGCAGGGTCAGTTGTCTCACATAACTCTCTTCCCTCGTTTATTGAAAGCTTGAAAAAGTTCTCTGATGTAAATACAAGCTTTGACAATTACACCGCGATTGGCTTTACGACTAACAACTATCCAATTCCGAATGAGTTAACAAATAAACCTCTAAACGAGATATTTATGGATTACTCACCCATTGTTGAAAAAATTGCGACATGGTCAAATTTTAACGCACAGGTAGAAGATCGTTGCGACATCTACGGTCCACACTCAGATGGTATTACACAAGCTGGAAGAAAAATCAGTCGTGATGTTGGCTTGATCCGCATAGATAGGTATAAACGACCACAATACGATATCTGTAATGCGGTTCGCAGCAAAATAATTAAAGAGTATGGCCAGTGTTTAGCGCAACGTACATGGTCATCATGTATAGATGGACCAAAAGTTTCGAGCTGTAAAATTGGTAATACTAACTGCCATGAATACGCAATGGAAATACACCGCTGGGAACCTGTGGAAAAAACTGCAACCTTAAATGTAAAAAAACCTGCTTGTGGAGCGGTGCAAGACTGTGAGGAAACATTTTGGGTAGAAACCTGCCTACACCCTGACTATGTCTTAGATTACCGTGTAAATTTTGGTTATAACCCTAGTGGTGCATATGATCGTGTCGCTGAAGGTGTCTCTGTTGCAGAACACTACACTAAAAACGTGGGTCGCGTAAAAACCGACCTATTCTCTCAAAATGGACAACAATGTGCACGCTTGAGTGCTGTACTCGTTACCCTCTCTTGGTGGAGGAATACCGCAGAGTATATTGGTGATGTGACCATGCATGGTTTTAACTTTATACCTCGCGTACCTTACCAGTAACCTAAATACATGGGGCAAATCATAAATATTTGCCCTTTTTTCAGAGAGTAATATTATGCCTTCTTATGAAAACTGCATTTGGCAAAAAAACAATCAACCCTATCAATGCTATGTGCCCGATTTTCTTAAACACAAAGTCACACCTGTATCACCAACCCTACAATCGATACAGAAACGACTAAATGTCTACTCAATTGCGCCAGTTCACGCTAAGTTTTTTAGCCGTTATTTAGCTGGGAGCGTGAGTTTGCGTGAAGGAAAGCAAGTTAGCCATAAACAACTATCCGTTTGCTCTCTTGGCGTTCAAACCACAAATCCAGTGACTCAGCAGCTGTGGAGTCAAATTTACAATTTTCAGCGAGGATGCTTGTTTGCTAAAGAGCAACTAGCTATTAAAAGCCCTTCAAGAAATGTACTCTTACAGAAGGTACATCAGATATTGGCCCCCGAAGTAGATAATCATGGTGAATATCGAACCTCTCCATGCTGGATTGGAGGTAAGAGCCCTGATACAGCGCGTTTTGTAGCTGCAGATGCCAATCGAATTCACAGCCTGATGCAAGATTGGTATAACGCATTGGACCAACAACCATCCACCTCTTTAGAGCACGCACTAAGTCTTTATGATCAGTTTTTAGTTGTCCACCCTTTTAACGATGGCAATGGTAGAGTAGCTAGAGCATTTCTAGATGGGGCACTATCCCATGTTCGAAACAACTATTGGCTACACCCACTTTTTTTTAGATTAGCCAACAGCTCAGTGCAATACAAGAACAAACACAATGCTTACCAAAGAGACAACATAGTTTCATGGCTCAACTATTGGGAAACCGCATTTAGGTGGCTCGAACAAAAACAAAGACAAATAGCACAAGCTTTGAGCGAGTGTGAACAACAATTTAGGCTTGCACTCGCATGCTGCATGAAACCAAAAGGGTGGGAGGAACTAGTCCAGCAACTGTACGATACCCCCATTATAAATATGCAAACAGCACATCATTACGTCGAAGCTGCCACCGTTATGCTGCAGACAGGATTGTTGGAAGTGAAAACGCTCAGTAATGCCAATAACACCAAGGTACTAGAATGTCCCTATATCTTTAAGCTTTGGCAATGTTGGGAGGATATTTTGTTGGCAAGTGAGGATATTATTGACAAAAGAGTTGCTAACTAACCGGATCTTTGCACAAAAAAACCTTTTAGATAAATCAATATTCACTAATAAAGTCTTGTAAAAAACTAAATTGAGCCGTCTTAGATATCCTAACTGATTAAAGCTAATTCTTAGCTTTAATCAGTGTATTAACTAACGCTTTTTGACGGAGCTATTAATCGTACGACAAATAACTAATTGCTTGCATAATTTTCTTTTGATTGGGCTAAAAAATTTCATTCCAAAGCTTTGGAAAGAGCCTAAGTTTTTTTATAACTCTGAACTGTATCTTTAATGACGCCATCAGGCTTTACAAAAAAGTCCTTTAATCAAACGTATTGTTACTATTCAATAACTAGTAAGGCAAATCGATATAAATAAGTATATCTGCAATGGCTAATCGCTGCTTATCAGCCCCGAAAAATCGTTGTAATAAGTACAACGCCAATGAGTTTATCGTAAAATGGGGTTGTTTGGGCGTTCAAGTCAAGTAGCTTGCTCTACTTTAAACCTATACTAGTTGCTAATCTGCGCTGCAAAGATCCATACAAAAATTTATATAAAATACCACACGTTTTTACGATAACATGAACGCTCTCAAACTCTCTAAAAATGAGGTTTTTCGGTGAATGTACTACTCGTAGAGGATGACTTTGATACAGCACAATTCATTAGCCAAGGTTTGGAACAACAGGGGAACTGTGTCACGCACTGCAGCGATGCAGAGCAAGGTATGCTAAAGGCCGCGACATGCCCGTTTGATGTGATTGTGTTTGATTGCTTATTACCCAAAATGAACGGTGTTGATGCTGTGCGCATTCTAAGGCAAAGCAATGTGCAAACCCCTATTATCATGCTCACTGCATTAGGAGAAACCGCCGATAGGGTATCTGGATTAAACGCCGGTGCTGATGACTATTTAGTAAAACCATTCTCATTTGCCGAATTAGAGGCCCGCCTGCACGCTTTGACACGTCGCCAACCACTTTTACACACCAAACTGCAATTAAAAGTTGCAGATCTTGTTGTATGTCGCACAACTCGAGAAGTTACCCGCGCAGGCCAAAAAATTGAGTTAATGCCAAAAGAATATCAAATACTTGAATACCTGATGCTCAATGCATCACAACTGATAACAAAAACAATGCTTCTAGAAAAAGTATGGGGCTTTAGCTTTGATCCCAAAACAAGCTTAGTGCAAACTCATGTTAGTCGACTTAGAAATAAAATAGATAAACCATTTGAGCAAGAGCTTATCCAAACAATTCGCGGCTGCGGCTACATCATCAGTGAATAAAGTTATGCATTGCAAACTCTCACTTATAAATACACGTTTGGTACTTAGCCAAACTGTGACCTTTTGGCTGACACTGTGCTTGTTGGCTTTTGCTATTATCAGCATAACTAAACAACAACTCATGGCAGCTCAAGTGATTGCCTTGAAGGAGTTTAAAGAAGAACTAATTGAAATCTATGCAGAAGAACACATTGATGGCCTGATGGCAGAGTTTGATGTGCAGCAAGGCCGTGTTTGGAGCAAATCGCTGAGCGACCTGCACCTAGAAGAAGAAAGTATATTGGTGTCACTCTTTTTGGACAACACATTAATTCACGGCAGCCAAATACTTACCATCAGTGATTCTTTACCAAATTGGCAGTATTACATCTTAGAGGACCAATCTAAAGTACGAGTATTACACACAAGCTTTGCGCTAGATAATAGATACCATGTCACGCTCTTACAACCCTTGCTTCATGAATACCAATTCGCTATTAGTTGGCTAAATCGTGCGTTTGGTTGGTTTGGTGCTATCAGTTTTATGGTTTTGCTAGTACTGTTTGCCATTATTCAGTGCCGTCGCGACCATTCTGTTAAATCCATCCAGAAGCTACTTACGTCGATTGCCAAAAAGCCTGACTCAACACGCGTCAAGCTAGACAAACCAGCAGCCGAGTTTGTGCCGCTGATCAGCTCAATAAATCAAATGCTAGATGACGTGACCACGGTGCACACCACCATAAAAACCATGTCAGAGGGGATAGCCCATGACTTAAAAACACCACTTACGCGTGTTGCTAATCGCCTACAGACGATGCGCCACTCAATCGACTCACCCGAGCTGTTACGCACTCATTTAGACCATGCAAGCACCGACCTTAACTCAACTATTACTACATTCAATAACCTAGTTCGACTAAGCGCCATTGAATCTGGCCAGCATAAAAAAGACTTTATTACACTTGATTTATCATCATTGACGCTAGACCTAGCACAGAGTTTTGAACCAGTATTTAGTGACTCAGGTAGAACCTTAGAGGTTTCAGTTATTGAAGGCGTGCAATGCCTTGGCAACGCAGACCTAATTAGTCAGTTAATATGCAACTTATTAGAGAATGCTCTGGAATATAGTAATGCAAATGCGAAGGTGTGGCTTAGGCTGCAAAGCCATACCACTGGTGCGCTATTACAAATTGGCGACAATGGGCCAGGTATCGCACCAGATGATCAAGCACGAATATTCGACAAATTTTTCCGTGCCGATAAAAGCCGCACTAAACCAGGAAATGGCCTTGGCCTAAGTATTGTAAAAGCTATCTGTACTATTCATCAGGCTAAAGTGTATTTGCTTAAAGACCAAAATGGTGCGGTATTCAATGTTGAGATCCCGCATATCTAGCGATTCAATCATACAAATTTGTATCATTTGCGATAGCAAATCGTAAACCATGGCGCGAAGCTTGCACTCTATACTAGAGATCTGTTTAACTCAATGTAGGTTGCCGTATGACGATAAAAATAAAGCTTGCCAAGGTACTCGCCTGTACTCTATTGATGACAGGTATAGGTTGTGGGGGCTCTGCAAGTTCTGAGCAAATGCCACCCACACTGCCCAGTAGCGAGTCTGATGGAGTGACTATTGTCGCCCCAATAGTTAGTGAAAATGCTCAGCAAGACCAAACTTTCGCAACGCATCAGCAAGTTGTACGTTTTTTGCAACAAGCCACGTTCGGTGCTAAAGCCAGTGAAATCACAGAGCTTGCTAACACCAGTGCTTCTGATTGGTTCAAGGCACAGTTGGCTAAAGAACCTAGTTTAATAATGCCAACGGTACTGAAAAACACTCCCAAAGACACAGAAGAAGAAGTTTTCAATCCCGTTTATTTAGAATCCAATAGTCTCGCGTTTTGGCAAAATGCAATTGCAGGTCCGGATCAACTCAGGCAGAGAATGGCCTTTGCTTTATCACAGATACTCGTTGTATCTAGTGAAGGTGGTGAAGAGCTAGCAGAACATCCAGAAGCCATTGCAAGCTTTCAAGACCTTTTGATCCGTAATGCCTTTGGCAACTACCGCGATATTTTGACTCACGTCACCTACTCATCTGCAATGGGGCACTACCTAACCTATGTAGGTAATAAAAAAGGCGATGAAGTCAAAGGTACTGCGCCAGATGAAAACTACGCAAGAGAGCTCTTGCAACTATTTACACTGGGCGTGGTTGCACTTAACCAAGATGGAACGGAAAAAGTAGATCAACAAGGCAATATTATAGAGCTGTATAGCAATCAAGATATTACTGGCTTAGCACGCGTATTTACTGGGCTTAACAATGATGAAGAAACAGCCGAGCGCTTGCAGATGATTGAATTTTCAGTTCCTATGGTAATTTTTGAAGAAGATCACTCAACAAAGCCTAAGTCATTTCTAGGCCTAACTATACCCGCCAATACCGATGCAAAAACGTCTATTGATATGGCGCTAACACACATTTTTGAACACCCTAATTTAGCACCTTTCATAACCAAGCAACTGATCCAACGCTTTGTTACATCAAACCCCAGTAGTGACTATGTGAAACGTGTTGCCGATGCCTTCAGCCTTGGTACATATACACTGCCCGATAACTCTACTGTCGGCAGCAACCAACGAGGTTGTCTCAGCGCAACAATGGCCGCGATATTATTTGACAAAGAAGCACGCAACCCTAAGGGCAAACACATAGGTAAAGTGCGAGAGCCAATACTCAGGTTTACCCACTGGGCGAGAGCATTTGAAGCCAAAAATATTACTCCTATGTATCAACTTGAATTGTGGGATACCAGTCGAGTTACGCACCTTGCACAACATCCTTATCGCTCACCCAGTGTATTCAACTTTTACCGTCCGGGTTACAAAGCGCCTGGCTCGATTTCTGGTGCTGCTAACTTAGTTGCGCCAGAACTTGCTATCACTAACGCAAGTTCAGTACCCGGCTACATCAATTTTATGACTCAATTTATCTCTGGCGAGCGTGAAGAAGAAACATTATTAGATATCAAAGACATGCTCAAACAGACACATATTAGCGTAAGTGATGAGGATTTTTGGCGCAGTTTTGCTGTTGATTACCGTCGTGAACTGGCAGTCGCAAATGACAGTGAGCGACTCATACAGTGGCTTAATTTATTACTCACGGCCAACCAGCTTTCTGAATCATCTGTAAAGTCGATTAAACAGATCATCGACACAATGGACTTCGATGAAGAGCAAGCAGATTCAGCTAAAGTGAAAATGGCAATATTACTAGTGATGACGAGCCCAGATTACTTGGTGCAAAGGTAGGAGAATAATATGAACAGACGAACTTTTCTAAAAGCCAGTGGCGCGTCAATTGCAGCATCTTCTTTTTTGAAACTAAGTGATGCGATTGCCAATACCTCGGTTGCATCAAATGAAGACTACAAAGCATTGGTTTGTGTGTTTCTCTATGGAGGTATGGACAACCATGATACGGTGATCCCTTTTGATGACAAAAGCTATGAACAATGGGCACGTATTCGCAGCTCAATGCTCGCAGGTTATAGCAATAAACGTACGCGTAACAACCTAATAGCCTTAAATACGCCAGCTCGCTTTGGTTTTAGAAAATTTGCCTTACCGCCTGAGCTAACCAACACAGCCCGTTTATATCAACAAGGTAAATTGGCCATTGTTGGTAATGTAGGCCCACTGATAGAGCCTACCAGCGCATTAGCAATCGAAGCAGAAACAGCAAAATTACCCAAACGCTTATTTTCACACAACGACCAACAATCAACTTGGGGGTCAGGAAAAGTCGAAGGTGCTCAGCTTGGTTGGGCTGGGCGACTTAACGATGCACTTATCGCACAAGGGGTAAAAGTACCTTCTACTTTTTCAGCTATCACGACGACTGGCTCTGAGCTGATGCTAACAGGAAACGAAACTACTCCATTTCATGTCAGCGATGGTCAAGGTGCAAAGATAGATATTTATGACGATTTAGATCAACCCGATCTATTAAAGCAGCATTTTAGCGCTTTAGGGCACAAAAGCGATAACTTGCTGAGCCAAGATATCGCTAAGTCTATGTCGAATTCATTTAACGCAAATCAAAAGTACAGTGACGCCATTGAGAATGGCTCATGGAACTTTGCACCATTTCCTGCAAGTGGCATTGCGCAACAACTACAAACTATCAGCAAAAGCATTGCAGTTCGCAGTCAACTGGGTGAGAAACGACAAGTATTCATGGTTGCATTGGGTGGATTCGATACGCATTCTGCGCAAGCAAAACTGCTTCCCAAATTACAATCTTCATTGGATGAGGCATTGGGTCACTTTGACAGCGCAATGCAGAGCTTAGGATTATCAAATAATGTCACCTTATTTACCGCATCTGACTTTGGCCGTACGTTAACGGTGAATGGCGATGGGACAGATCACGGCTGGGGTAGCCATCACTTTGTGATGGGCGGCGCGGTCAATGGCGGCACCATTTTTGGCGATTTACCAGAGCCAACATTTGGCCATCGTTTAGATGCAGGACAGGGTCGCCTTATTCCTACTCTATCTGTCGATCAATACGCTGCTGCGCTAGGCGCTTGGCTGGGTGTTGAACAAAGCGCGCTCAATACCATTTTTCCTAACTTGGCTAACTTTTCTGCGATGCCCAAGTTGTTTAAAAGCTAATCCAAACACCTTCTTAACAAAGCCCAGAAGTTCCCTGGGGTGGCGCATGATCTCATTAATTCCTTTAGAGTCATTTGCGTCGCCCTACTTTATCTCATGCTGAACAGATAAATCAGTTAAAGTGTACGAGCGTGACTATTTTTCTAATATAAATCGATGATCGGAAGCCACTTTGACATGTAAATCAGCACGATTTGGCAAAGACGCTAACCCATGCATGGTTAGGCGTTGAAAAAACTGTATGAATGTTTTCACTTGCTGGCCACTCATCCCTTGTCCGGTACGTGCTTTTAGTTGCTGTTCTTGCTGCAATCGCCAACGATACACGCGCTCAAAACTGCCAATATCCAAATAGATAAGGCCATCCAGTTGAGCGAATAGTGTTTGATATTGGTCTTTCAAAAATTGATTAACAAGCCCTCTAAATTGACCATCTTTATCTTGCAGCTGCTCAAATTCGTTAATGGGAGTAATTAATTGATCGGATAGCTGAGGAGCCAAGCCAACACACCACCCTTCAAATATCAGCACATTAAGAGGCTGACTGTGTTGATGCCAATTATGCTTAGCACTTGGCTCATCCAATCCTTTGTCAAACCTAGGGAGTGTGATTGGTAATTGCTTTTTAAAGTGCTCAATCACTTGTTTTGCATGAGCGACATTATGCGTGCCGGGCACGCCTCGCGTGACAAACAAAGCATGATATTGCTCAGCCAGTAAGCGACGTTCTTTTTGACTTAAATAAAAATCATCCAAAGAAACATGGTCAGCTTTATAGCCCTCATGACATAAAAAGCGTGTAATGTACCTTGCTAAGGTGGATTTGCCTGAGCCTTGTGCGCCATTGATAGCAAAGCAGTAAGGTGTATTTCTATTGGCCAGCTGCTTACGTAGCCAATATAAAATAGCTTCAGCATCGCTCAAATACGTATCAAATAGTTGATGCTTATCTAAAAAGTGACGTTGCCATTGTTGCATATATGACCTGCTCTAAACATAAAAAGGTCACTTACGTGACCTTTATTCAACTTTAAATATATGGCTATGCCTGTCTGGCTTCTAACATCAAACGTTTCATGTCACGCACTGCTTTTTCTAAGCCATCTATTGCTGCGCGAGCTATAATTGCGTGGCCTATGTTCAATTCATATATCTCAGGCATTTGAGCTATCGGTTTAACGTTGTGATAGTGTAAACCATGGCCTGCATTGACGATAATACCTAGACCATGCGCGTATTGAACGCCTTCGCGAATACGCTCTAGCTCTTGCGTTTGTGCTTTATCGTTTTGCGCATCAGCGTATGCACCAGTATGGATCTCAATATATGGCGCGCCTGTCGCTTTTGCGGCATCTATTTGCGCCTTATCCGCGTCAATAAATAAGCTTACCTTAATACCAGCCGCTTCAAGTTGCTTAACCGCTTCGGTGATTTTGGCTTGATTAGCGATTACGTCTAGACCACCTTCAGTAGTGAGTTCTTCACGCTTTTCAGGCACTAAACACACATATTCTGGCTTTACTTCTTGAGCAATGGCTAGCATTTCATCTGTTACAGCGATCTCTAGATTCATACGTGTTTGAATGGTTTTAGCCATTACATACACATCTGCGTCTTGAATATGACGACGGTCTTCGCGCAGGTGAATGGTGATCCCATCTGCACCAGCATGCTCCGCAACACTTGCTGCATGCGCAGGATCCGGGTATGTGGTACCGCGTGCCTGTCTGAGTGTTGCAATGTGATCTACGTTAACGCCCAATAAAATCTCTTTCATAGCCCTACCTTGATATAAATAATTCGCGGCTTTTTAACGCCTTGTTTCCTAAAAGGGGTTTCAATAAATATCGACTCAAGTGTTTCGCTGGAGTACGAACAGTTGTTTTGGCAAAATCATGCTCTGCCATTGCTAATAAAACTGCGCCCGAAAAACCGTATTGTGGTGTGTCTGTCGGTTCAAATCCTAGTTCGGGTATATACTGATAATGCAAATTTGCCGTTATTGGCTCACCATTGGCATCAATATCAAACTCAATGCCAAAACCTAACGCACTTAGCAACTGAAACTCATAACTACGCAAAATAGGTTCTACATCATTATTTTGCGCTAACGAGCGTAAATGAGTTTGATATAACTCGAAGATTTGCTCTAAAGGCTCATTACGAGGCACAATACGATAGGTCAGCTCATTCAAATAAAAACCACAATACAACTGCTTACCGTGTAATTCTAATGGATTCTGAGCCAGCTCAAAGGAGTTTAAATATTTTAGGTCGTAACGGCCAGCATAATGGGCCAAAATTGGAGCGAAAGGTCTGAGGTGAGCATTGTGTTTTAGCGCTTGCTTACCTTTAATGCGCGCTATCATTGTTACATGGCCAACACCCTCGACAAGCATATTAAGCATCAATTGAGAGTCGCTGTGCGCCCTGCGATGCAGCAAATATACTTGCCGAAAGTCACTTTGCAATTAGTCTTCTCCGTAGCCTAAACTGCGTAATGCACGTTCATCATCAGCCCAACCAGATTTAACTTTCACCCAAAGTTCTAAAAACACCTTGTTATCAAGCATATCTTCTAGGTCTTTGCGTGCTTCACGACCAATCACTTTAAGTTTTTCGCCTCTGTTACCGATAACCATGCGCTTTTGCGATTCACGTTCCACTAGGATCAGCGCATTAATTTGCCAAACCCCATTGTCTTGCCATTTAAACTGCTCGATCTCTACTGTCACAGAATAAGGCAGCTCGTCACCCATAAAACGCATCAGCTTTTCACGAACAATCTCGGCTGATAAAAAACGCATTGAACGGTCTGTTACATAATCCTCAGGAAAGTAAAATTCGCACTCAGGCAAACGCGCACGAACCTCTTTTTTTACAAGCTCTATGTTTTTATTTTGCTTCGCAGAGACGGGAATAATGCCTACAAAGTCACCTTGTTCAGAAAGCCATTGCATATGCTTGAGCACATCTTCTTGCACTTTCACTTGGTCTACTTTATTCATCACAACAAGTACAGGGCGACCACTTTGCATCACCTTGTTAAGCACCATTTCGTCATCACTGTTCCAAAGCGTGCCCTCTAGCACAAAAATGATCAGCTCAACGTCACCAATTGAACTAGACGCTGCACGATTCATTAAACGGTTGATGGCACGCTTCTCTTCTATGTGAAGTCCAGGTGTATCTACATAAACAGCTTGATAGTTGTCTTCTGTGTGAATACCCATGATGCGATGACGAGTAGTTTGTGGCTTACGCGAGGTGATACTCACCTTTTGCTCCACAATTTTATTTAATAACGTTGATTTACCCACATTTGGGCGACCAACGATGGCAACCATGCCACAGTGTGTGTTAGGCGTCATTTTTTAAAATCTTCAATGCTTTTTCGGCAGCTTTTTGCTCGGCTTTGCGACGAGAGCTACCTACTGAAATTATGCTCTCCATCCCTTCCACAATACATTCGACCGTGAACGTTTGGTTGTGTGCCTGACCTTTGGTATCAATCACCGTATAGCCAGGTAATGGTAGCTTTCTAGCCTGCAAATACTCTTGTAGCAATGTTTTTGGGTCTTTTTGATTATGCCCCGGAGAAATCGCGTCTAAACGAGAAGCATACCAAGTTAAAATCAACTCACTACAAGTATCAATATTTGAGTCTAAAAATACTGCGCCAATAATAGCCTCTACCGCATCTGCTAATGTAGATTCGCGTCGAAAACCACCGCTTTTCAGCTCACCAGGGCCAAGTCTTAAATAATCACCTAAGTTAAACTCTACGCCAAATTCAGCTAAAGTTTGCCCTCTAACTAAGGTTGAACGCATCCGGCTCAAGTCGCCTTCGCGTGCTTTGGGAAATTTATGATATAAGGCATTGGCAATAACAAAACTCAAAATCGAGTCGCCGAGAAACTCTAATCGCTCGTTGTGCTGACCTTTATGACTACGATGTGTCATGGCCTGCTCGAGCAATGCCTCGTTGCTAAAGTGATATCCTATCTTACTATATAATTCTGCTACGTTTTTTTTCATTGTTACTGAATATTACCTAGGCGTCCAAATCGAACACCAGTTGGAACCCAACCTGGAAGTAGGCTATCTGGGCCATTTTCAAAATCAAAGCTCATCCAAATAAATACCGCTTTACCAACCAAGTTTTCCTTAGGAACAAAGCCCCACATACGACTATCTTGGCTGTTATTACGATTATCACCCATTGCAAAATAACTATCTTCAGGTACAACCCACTCGTCTTTTCTCGTGCCAGGCTGTTGCGGACGGTAGCGCTCTACTGGTTCGATAGCTTGTGGGTTAATCAAAATATCATGTTGCACATTGGGCAAGCTTTCTGTTAATCGAACCAAGGGCATAGAACCTTGTTTGTATTCATCGTTGTTAACAATATCAAGCTTTATCTTATTATACTCACCACACACCAAATTGCCTTGCTGTTGCTCACCTTCAGCACAGTTAGGCTTAATGTATAACTGGCGATTGCGATAAACGATACGATCGCCAGGTAAGCCAATCACACGCTTGATAAAGTCGATACGTTCATCAAGTGGAAATTTAAACACCGCGACATCTCCGCGCTGCGGTTGACCAACTTCCACTAACTGAGAACGCCAAACGGGGTCCTTGATGCCGTACGCATATTTTTGAACCAAAATAAAATCACCATCTAACAAAGTTGGCATCATTGAGCCCGATGGTATTTGAAATGGTTCAAAGATGAACGAGCGAAAAATAGTGATCGCCGCAATCATCGGAAAAATAGATTTAGCACCTTCAATTATGGCAGGCTCGGGGGCTATTTGCGCAATGACCTCTTCATCAAGTGACTGCTCTGAAGCGCCTTGAGCCAAGGCGATGCGCTCTTTTCGCTTAGGAGCATAAACCAAATGGTCTAGTAGCCAAATTAAGCCTGAGCCAATGGTTAATACCACCAAAAATATAGAAAAATAGCCTGCCATTAATTAATTCCTGTTATTTACCCACTTTTAGAATGGCTAGAAACGCATCTTGAGGCACTTCAACGTTGCCTAACTGCTTCATGCGTTTTTTACCTTCTTTTTGTTTTTGTAGTAGTTTCTTCTTACGGCTTACGTCACCACCATAACATTTCGCAATTACGTTTTTACGTAACTGTTTTACGGTTGTACGTGCAATAACATGACCACCAATCGCAGCTTGAATTGCAATATCAAACATTTGACGCGGAATAAGCTCTTTCAATGCATCAGCCAATTGACGACCACGGCTTTGTGCTCCGTCTCTGTGCGCAATAATCGCAAGCGCATCAACTCTATCACCATTGATAAGAATATCTACACGCACCATATCCGATGTCTGGAAGTGCTTAAAGTTATAGTCAAGTGACGCAAAACCACGACTCGTTGACTTTAGTTTGTCAAAGAAGTCCATTACCACTTCCGCCATAGGCAGTTCGTAAGTGACAGCAACTTGCTTGCCGTGATAGGCCATTTTAGTCTGCATACCACGCTTTTCAACGCACAGTGTTATAACGTTTCCAAGATATTCTTGTGGCACAAGAATATTAGCTTCTACGATAGGCTCGCGGATCTCAAGAATATCGTTTACCGGCGGTAAGTCTGATGGGTTATCAATTTGGATTGTTCCATGCTTGGTTTCAATCTCATAAATAACCGTTGGCGCAGTCGTGATAAGATCCATGTCATATTCACGCTCTAATCGCTCTTGAATGATTTCCATGTGCAGCATGCCTAAGAAACCAACACGGAAACCAAAGCCTAAGGCAGTTGAGTTCTCAGGTTCAAAGAATAACGATGCATCATTTAGACTAAGCTTATTCAGCGCATCACGGAATGACTCATAGTCGTCTGACGAAATTGGGAACATACCCGCATATACTTGAGGCTTTATTTTTTGGAAACCAGGCAAGCGCTCAGGTGCTGCATTTTTTGTCTGAGTGATCGTATCGCCGACTGGCGCACCATGAATGTCTTTAATACCCGCGATCACATAGCCTACCTCACCCGTTTTTAAAACACCGGTGTTGGTTTGCTTAGGAGTGAAAATACCAACTTTGTCAGCGATATGTGTCTGATCTGTTGACATGATCTTAATTTTATCGCCTTGGCGCAGCTCACCATGTTTGATGCGAACCAAAGATACAACACCTTGGTACGAGTCAAACCAAGAGTCGATAATCAATGCTTGTAATGGCGCTTCAGGGTTACCCACTGGTGGGGGAACATCACGCACGATATTCTCAAGTACGTCTTCAATACCAATGCCCGTTTTTGCACTACATTGCACAGCATCAAGGGCATCGATACCAACAATGTCTTCAATTTCTTCAGCAACGCGCAGTGGATCAGCCTGAGGTAGGTCGATTTTGTTCAAAATTGGAATAACTTCCAAGTCCATTTCAATTGCGGTGTAACAGTTGGCAAGCGTTTGTGCTTCTACACCTTGACCTGCATCAACAACAAGTAACGCGCCCTCACAAGCCGCCAATGAACGAGAAACCTCATATGTGAAATCCACATGTCCCGGCGTGTCGATAAAGTTCAACATGTATGTTTCACCATCTTTAGCAGTGTAATTCAACGTTACACTTTGTGCTTTGATGGTAATACCGCGCTCACGCTCGATATCCATCGAATCCAGAACCTGCTGCTGCATTTCTCGGTCTGTAAGGCCACCGCATACTTGAATTAGGCGGTCAGAAAGTGTTGATTTGCCATGGTCAATGTGGGCGATGATAGAAAAGTTACGGATATGCTTCATATACTGGATTCTAAACTTCTATAAGTCACTAAATGGATTAAAGTGGCGATTTTACCTGTTATTTAGCGCAATCACCATCTATTTGCGTCACGCTCATGCTAATTGGATAAATTTTTACCACTTTTACCTCATGCTGCAGGCCTTGTACGCGCCATTTGGCTAGTAAAAAGCCTAAAAAACCGCCGATTGCAGCAGATAATATTTGTTTTGGTTCATTCCATTGCAGAGCTAGCGCACTAATAAAACAAAGCAAAAACGCACCAAATATGGGGAGCATATAGACATAAAAGGAATTACTCACAACTTTTGAATCATCAAGACTTAACTTAATTTTTTGCCCAACTTCGACTGGCTCAGTCAACTTGATAGAAAAAGTTTTTTTCTGCGTTGCGAATAACTTAGAAAATATTTGAGAGCCACATTTTCCATTACAGCCCTCACACGCTGCTTTTTGCTCAGCTCGTAAATGCGCAGTAGTGCCAGAAACTGACACTACGGTAAGCGTTTGTTCAATCATAGTGGTCGCTTAACTGATTCAGCGATACTCTTTGCTGTGACAGCGGGTATATTGCCTACAACTGATACATCAAACGCACCAGAATTATGAACATATACCGTGGTTGCTCCCGAAGAAAGCGCACCACTTGGACGCTGACCTGGAAGCGGGCGTTGCACAAACACCGACACGTCTACTAGGCCATCAGAAAACAAATAGTAATCCGCTAATTCATTATTTAAATCTAATTTGTGACGGTCTGATTTTAGCAGTTTGAAACCTTCAGGCAACCAGCCAATTTGCCAATTGCTTTGCGTTGTTTCGTTTTTATTCAGCTCAAGTGCAGGTAAAGGGGTAGGAAACTCGCGCTGTGTGAGCTCAAGCAACTGCTCAGCGGGCTCAGGGGTTACGCTTATATGTGTTAATTGCAGTTGTTCAAGCAATTCACCTTGTTGCGTAACGTAAGCAGCCTTGAGTAACAACGACGACTGCGTATCAATCCAAAGCCAGTAGTTATACTTTGAGTCGTCTTTAGCTTCAACTCGCACTAATTGAGCTGGACGTCCTGCGATGCGACCTTTACCCCCTAAGACAAAGTCGTAGTGCTCTAACAAAGCCTCTGCATCTTTAAATAGTATCTCCGGAATCGGCCCTGCTATTGAATCGGTTCTAACTGAATAAGGTGCAGATTGCGGTTCATAATAAGTGACTAAATCATCGACCCGCACTATTTCAAGGCCCGCGCCGTTTAGTAAGCTCAATAGTTCTAGTTCTTTTTCATTGTGTTTTGCATGAACCCATCGGTAAGGCTCCATGCCTTTACCCTTGAGAACAACAAACGAAGCGTCAAAATTTCTGTTGTGAACCGCCGTTGCCATATTATTCAATAGCTGTTTTGCGGAAACAACCTCGTTGGCATGCGCCAAGGTTGCCAAAAATAAACCTAAAATGCAGGCAAGTAATCTCATTTAACTACTTCTTTTCCTCTAATTGTTCACGTTCAGCTTTGCTTTTTTGCTGTAATGCGTAGGCCACGCGAGATTGGCGTTGATGCTCTAACACCAAGGCACCTATACGTTGCTGCTGTAAATCACGGATCCCCTGCTCTGCTTGTTGCAAAGCTGGCTGCTCTGATGAAAAACTCACTGGCGCAACACCACCAGCTAATGGACGAGATTGTAACACTGGCATTTCATCAATGGCAGGACTCGTTTGCTGTGGCATCGTGTTCACCCCAACCACCGCTACAAGTGCTACACTAGCAGCTATGGCAATCTGTGATAGAGGTCTGCGCCAAGCACTTAATTTAACTACCTTTGTATCATTTACATGCTCTTCATCTAAGCTATTGCCATCATCAGACAGGTTGTGACATGGCTCATTTTCCAAAGCACTCGCCACGCTTGCCGTGATATCAATATTAATACCACCTGTTTGCGTTTGACGCATCACATCACCAATTTGCGCATAGCGAGCAAACTTATCTTGATCTAATTGACTCAAAGAGGTTTGTTCTAGTTGCAAATCGCCATCAAGTAAACGCGATGCAGCTTCTTGCGGTGATGTAGTAAGGTTCTGTTTTGTCATTTTATGACTCACCTATTAGTGGGTTTAAATTATTATCTATTGCCTCTCGCGCTCGAAAGATACGAGAACGAACGGTACCAACTGGGCAATCCATTACTACCGCTATTTCGTCATAGCTCATACCTTCGATTTCTCGTAAGGTAATCGCTGTTTTCAAGTCATCAGGTAAGCTATCAATTGTTGAAAATATAACAGCCCTAACCTCATCACTTAGCAATAAATTCTCCGGAGATGCATTTGAGCGTAATTGCTCAGCGCCGTCATAAAACTCGGCTTCTTCTGCATCCACATCGTTGGCTGGGGGTTTTCTCCCTTGAGCCACCAAATAATTCTTTGAGCAGTTAACCGCAATACGATACAACCAAGTGTAAAACGCACTTTCTCCCCTAAAATTTGGAAGAGCGCGATACGCCTTGATGAATGCCTCTTGGGCTACATCTGCTACATCGCCGTGATTTGACACATAACGTGAAATCAATGCGGCAACCTTATTTTGATACTTGGCAACTAAAAGGTTGAAGGCGTTTTTATCTCCTTGCTGTACCCGCTTAACCAGTTCTAAATCCAAATCCTGCTCGCTCATTCGAGCCGGTACTCCTCTTTGTTATAGTTATAACTCAATGTTTCGTTGCCATTATTTACAGCTACTCAGACTGAGCAATAAATAAAAAGTTCTGTTTTTTTGATATTTTTTTTAAAATAATGACCAAAAGCACGTTTTGAACGTACATAACTGCACAGACATAGCTCGCACAAAGCACATATGGTTTACCTTAATTAGGTGTATAATAGCAAAAAATGCTGCAACTAGCTGTATGTAGCGCATAGAAAAATGAAGATCTAAATACATGAACTCAAATAAAAACCATCACACCGATGTTGTCGTTATCGGAAGTGGCGCCGCCGGTTTAAGCTTAGCGCTATCTTTAGCAAATCATTGCCATGTTACGGTGATAAGCAAAGGCGACTTAAAAGAAGGCTCTACCTTGTATGCACAAGGCGGCATTGCAGCCGTATTTGATAAAAAAAATGACAGTATTGAGTCTCATGTTGAAGATACATTAGCCGCAGGCGCAGGGCTTTGCGACCGTGAAGCCGTTCATTATACCGCCAGTAATGCAAAAAACTGTTTAAAATGGCTGATTGAACAAGGTGTACCATTTGATGTTGAATTTGACAGCAAAGGTAAAGAAAGATTTCACCTTACGCGTGAAGGTGGTCACAGTCATAGACGCATCTTGCATGCGGCTGATGCGACAGGCAAAGCAGTGCAAACAACACTCGTGAGCCAAGTACAAGCACACAGTCAAATTAAGGTGCTAGAGCAGCATAATGCCATTGATTTAATTTGTGATAAAAATAACGAGCAATCACGCGTCAATGGCGTGTATGTTTTTAATCGCCAAGAAGATTGTGTTGAGACCATTTCTGCAAAGTTTGTCGCTTTAGCTACAGGAGGAGCCAGTAAAGTCTACTTGTACACCTCAAACCCAGACGTATCAAGTGGCGATGGTATCGCAATGGCATGGCGTGCAGGCTGTAAAGTTGCCAACATGGAGTTTAATCAGTTCCACCCGACCAGCCTGTATCATCCTGAGCTACAAAATTTCTTGATCACAGAAGCAATGCGAGGAGAAGGCGCTCTGCTAAAACGCCCTGATGGCACTCGTTTTATGCCAGATTTTGACAAGCGAGAAGAGTTAGCGCCTCGTGATATTGTTGCCAGAGCGATTGACTACGAGATGAAACGCTTAGGTGCAAATTGTGTTTACCTTGATATCTCGCACAAAGACAAAGATTTTATTATTGAACACTTTCCGACTATTTATGCTAAGTGTTTGAGTGTTGGACTCGATATTACTAAAGAAGCCATTCCTGTAGTTCCGGCGGCGCACTATACTTGCGGTGGCGTCATCACTGACTTTAATGGGAAAACAGACATTGATAACCTATATGCTGTAGGGGAAGTCGCGTACACAGGACTGCATGGCGCAAACCGCATGGCCAGCAATTCACTACTAGAGTGTATCGTTTTTGCCCACGCTGCGGCCAAAGATATTTTGGCCAAGATAAAAACGAGCTCTGAGCCACCACAGCTCCCTGAATGGGACGAAAGCCGTGTTAGTGATTCAGATGAAGAAGTCGTTATCACCCACAATTGGCATGAACTGAGGCTATTTATGTGGGATTACGTTGGTATAGTACGCTCCACAAAACGCCTAGAACGAGCCTTGCGTCGTGTTGAGCTTTTACAACAAGAAATCCACGAATATTATGCTCATTTCAGAGTGTCAAATAATCTACTTGAGCTTAGAAACTTAGTTCAAGTAGCGGAGCTTATTATTCGCAGTGCCTTAGAGCGCAAAGAGAGCCGAGGTTTGCACTATACCATTGACTACCCAGAGCAAAGTGAATCACCCAAACCTACGATTTTAACTCCCTAGTATGGTGAGCAAAACAAACTCGGCACAAGCGCGACCAGTCTTGCGCCGAAAGGCTCCCTGGGGTGAGCAACACGCGATGATTATTACCCGAGTAATCTTTGACCTGTAAGCACAAGATTTCCATAAAAAGCTGCGCGGTGAGTACTTTTCCCACCAAAGTACGCACGCCATGAAACTCAATATAATTATCTGACTCGGTGATTAAAATTGTGCCATGAGATGGCGTATCTTTTTGACATTGCGCCAAGCAGACTCGATAGCCCACGTAGCCCAAAACAAAGGCCAGCAACGTTGTATACCACTGGGGAAATAACATCACACAAATAAAAGTGACGCTCGCAAATAAGGCCACAAAAGGTTTATGGCCTAAGAAATTGTTTTTAAATGTGAATTTATACGCGGACTCGATCAAGGATTAACTTTACCATTGCATTAAGCTCTGCATCAGGGCAAGTCTCATGACCCATAAACCAAGCGAACAGATCTGGGTCTTCCACAGCCAACAAGCGTTGGAAAACAAGTTTATCCGATTCACTCAATGCATCATAAGCTTCATCAACAAAGGGCCCCAACAATACGTCGAGCTCTAACATACCGCGCCGACATGCCCACTTTGTGCGAGACTTTGAATACAGCTCTGCCATTTCACTACCCTTATACGAAATTGTTTTATTTATTAACGTGCAAAATTATACCTTAGTTTAACTTGTCAGGCACCCGCCTTTGCCTGAAAAATACGCAGCCATGTAATCTAATTAGATTTCTTTTATTGTCAGCATTTATGCGCATGCTGATATGAGTTAACATTAACGCCATTCTCTATTTAAGGATTAGTTCTATGTCACTAGCACGTGCTGTTAATCTTCCATACAAAGTAACGACTGTTTCTGGAGCAGAGCAACTGAGTTATCTGCATGGCCAGCTAACTCAAGATATGAACCTTATTACTGAGCAAAACTTTTTATGGGGCGGGCATTGCAGTCCCAAAGGAAAATTATGGGGCGTATTTCGCATATTTAAACATCAACAGTGTTTCATGCTCCTAGGCTCTGACGCTGAAATTGACGCCTCAACCCGAGAATTAAAAAAATATGGTGTATTTGCCAAAGTAGATATTGAGCCTTTAAGTAATGCTAAGGTAGTTGGCATTCATAGCCCCAAATTGAACAATGTCTGTGATTTGCTAGGCTTAACCTTTACTGAACAGCAAACTGCATGTGATTTTGGCGATAATAAGGCGTTAAAACTGGATGACGAAAGGCTCATTTTAATTGTTAGTGATAGCTACGACTTTCCTGCTGAAATTGAGCTAAGTGATGATCCAAACACATTTATTGAAGCTGGAATTTTAGCCGGTGAGCCACAAATCAATGAACAAAATATTGAAGAATTCGTACCACAAATGATCAACCTACAAGCACTTAATGGTATCAGTTTTAAAAAAGGCTGTTACACAGGCCAAGAAACAGTAGCTCGAATGCGCTATCTTGGTAAAAACAAACGCGCAATGTATATAGTGCAAGGCGCGTCGACAACCCCGGTTGAAGAAAGCGACTTAGAGCTACAACTTGGTGATAATTGGCGTCGTGCGGGCAAGGTAGTTCATCAAGTTTTTAACTCAACAACAAATACCTACAGTGCCTTGGCGGTTCTACCCAATGACACTGAACAATCGGCACAGTTACGTGCAAAAAATTCACCCGAGGTAACACTCAATATATTACCTCTTCCCTATTCTTTAGATGACCAATAAAACGGGATATATTATGAAAATCGCGCCAAACAAAGTGGTAAGCATGCATTACTCTGTATTAGATAATGACAACAACACCATAGACAATTCTTTTGATGGTGAGCCACTGGTGTTTATCATAGGCACAGGCTATTTGATCCCAGGCCTTGAAGATGCGCTCATTGATAAACAAGCTGGTGACAAATTAAGTGTAACGGTAGAGCCTGAGCAAGGCTATGGTGAGCGCCATGACAACCTAATGCAAGCAGTCCCTAAGTCTATGTTCGATGGTATGGAAATCGAAGTCGGCATGCAGTTTAGAGCCACGACTGATGATGGTGACCAGATGGTGATGATCATTGATATTCAAGATGACGAAGTGATTGTCGATGGCAACCATCCGCTATCAGGTATCACGCTTAACTTTGATGTCGAAATCTTAGAAGTACGCGATGCAACCGAAGAAGAGCTTGCACATGGCCATGTACATGGCGAAGGTGGCTGTGGCCACGACCACTAAGCTAAGCTTATAAACAAGCGCCTATTCGGCGCTTGTTACTTTCTCATTTAATGCCTCTAATAGGCTCGCTTGGTCGTTAGTGCCCAAACGGTATTTCATACCATCTGGTAAGCAAATTTCAATCGCACTAAACCCTGACGCAGAATAGACCCAACCATCGTTGGTGATACGCATACCAACACCATGTCGGAATGAATTGGTAACACCTTTAATTTGCTCTATATCGTCAAAACTCAATACTTTTTTAGCGACACCTGGGCCAAACCACCAACTTAAAGTGCGCGCGTCTTTGTTCACTTCTATCGTTAGGCCATAAAAAAGACATGCCAGAGCCGCAACAATAATGGCGAACACAAGTACCATCACATTGTAACCAAGCAACCACGTTGCCAATATCAAAAAGCTTGCTATCCAAGCTAATATTGCCATTATTGCCCATGAAAATTGGGTATGACGGTACATAAATATCCTCTTTAAAAGCTATAAACCAAAGTTGCGCCAAGTTCTGTGTCAGCTTTTACCTTGTCAGTTTCTGGTTGAGAATTATAACGATAGGTATACGATATCTTCAACGATACACCCCCTAAAACCTGACTTACAATAGCGGTTTCGCTGATTAAGCGATCGTTCAACCCTGACAGTGACACCTCCATGCTAACATCATGATTGAAACGTGTGCGCTTAGAAATATTTCTTTCCCATTGTAAAGCAATACGCAGCAGTTGACCCTGCTTTAAACGAGCCTCTCCCTGTGCTAACTCAGTATCGCTATCAGTTTTGGATAAGTACAAGCCAGGTCCAATATCAAAGTCTATGGTATCTTTTCGACCCTCAAATAACCGGTTTCCGTATCCCAGTGCTACTGTTGCGGTATAGTCTTTACCACTGAATTTATCATTCAGATAATCTGCGTATAGAAAAAACGATTCATTGTCTTGGCCGACTTTATAGTTCCCTTGAGATGAAACAAAGTATCGAGATGCAGACACCTCGTTATGACCGGTATCATTGACATCATCTTCACGATATAAAGCATCTAGTTTGAACTGATTTCGCCATTGGGTAAAATCCTGATAAACATTACTTTTAAGTTTGAATGCGGTGCTTTTCTTGTTGCCATTATTTGCAATTAAACCAAACTCTACATCACCGTAAAGTATATCCCCTTCATGTAATTTATGAATTTCGTCATCTGACAACTCACCATACTTATAGAACGCTTTTAAGGGATCCGAAGCGTAGCCTTTTACGGCCAATATTAAGCAAAAAAGACATATTATTTTTTTTATATACTGCACAATATTACAACGACTATTTTAAGTTAAGGTCACTCAACCCCGTCTTGTTTCCATAAAATATGACAAAACGGTGCGTCTATATCTCTGCTAATCAAAATTTTAGCAAAAACCTCATCGCCATCTTCGTATTCAATACCAACCAATACTTGCACAAAGTGCTCAGGCTCAATTTCCAAAGCAACAAAATTTTGCCAACTGTCATCAGGCTCACTGTCTTCAATAAATCCAAACTCTTCATGATGCTGATTAAATTGCTCTATATCCTGTTCTGATAAATTCTCAGGTGCGAGTTGTTGAAAAATTTCATATGCTTGATGAGTTATTTCCTCAACGCTACAAAGACGGGCTGACATAGGTACGGCTCTCATAATTAATGCATTCGTTGCTATGATAACAAATTCATTAAATTAAAGACCATGATGTTTCGTTGAATGTGCAAATTTCTATGCTGAAGTTACAGCGCATAGAATATATACTCTAAATCAGCCGTTTATAATAACCATAACAGGATTTTTCTATGCTTGCTGTAGAGCACCACAACAATGTCGCTTGGGTTACGCTGAGCCGCCCAGAAAAACAAAATGCGCTCACATTTGACATGTTTATTGCCATTGATGAAACCATAAAGCAGCTCAAAAAAGACCGCCAGCTTAGAGCGGTTGTCATTCAAGGTGCCGGTGGCAACTTTTGTTCTGGACTCGACGTGAAGTCAATTATGAAACAACCCATGTCAGTGCTACGACTATTGTTTAAATGGCTACCTGGCAATGCCAATTTAGCTCAGCGAGTCTGTCTTGCTTGGCGAAGCTTACCTGTACCTGTCATTGCCTTGATCAGTGGGAATTGTTTTGGTGGAGGGTTGCATATCGCGCTTGGGGCAGACTACCGTATCGCAACACGCAACGCACAGCTAGCAATTATGGAATCTAAATGGGGGCTGTGTCCTGATATGGGTTCCGGTCCACTTCTACCAAGTATCAGTAACTATGATCAAGTGTTAAAACTAGCCAGCCTTGGGACCTGCATCACTGGTGAGCAAGCATTACAGATAGGGTTAATCTCTGAAGTAAGTGATGACCCACATTCCAGCTGCCTAGCCCTGTTAGAGGGGTTGCTTATTCGTTCACCCGATACGCTCGCAGCTATCAAACGCATTAACCAAACCGCTTACCGACAAAACCTAAGAGCAACTTTAGCCAAAGAGACATTTGCGCAAATAAAATTGCTGCTCAGTAAAAATACCAAAGTCGCTATGCATAATGCCACTCACAGTGAGCAAAAGCCTTACAGGCTAAGAAATAAATGGTAAGTTGGTCCAATAGCAATAAGTTGTTTAGATTAGTTATGATGGGCCCCTATGTAAATGGATAACTGGGTAACTTCGTTGCATCAACTCGTTAAGTTTATAATTGCCTTGGGCATTCTAATAATGTGTTTATACAGCGCTAAATTAATCACTTTATGGTGGCAAATTCCATTGCCATCCCCCCTTGTAGCGATGCTTATGTTGTTAACTCTACTGGCTAGTAACATTATAAAAGCAAGCTGGATAGCACCTGCCTGTGCACCAATTTTGAAGTACATGGCGCTGTTTTTTATCCCTGCAGGCGTTGGCATTGTACAATATACCTCGTTACTTGCGCTCTATTGGCCTCTCTTGGTATGCACGTTGATATTAGTGCCTGTTATCGGCTTAAGCATAGTGGGGTTAGTAGCAAAAAAAGGGCTTAAAAATGATTAGTTCAGCCTTAATTATTATCTCGGTTTGCGCCTTATTTTATATTTTTCGACAGCTGTATCGAGCCTATCCCGTTTCGCTGTTAAACCCGTTACTCATGTGTATTATTGCCATCAGCTCGGTACTGTTGATGTTCGATATACAATACCAAATCTTCTTTGTTGCCGCCCAGCCGATACACTTTTTTTTAGAGATTGCAGTTGTTGCTTTAGCCTACCCGCTTTACATGCAGTTTCATGACATTAAAAGATACTTCGTACAAATACTGCTCTGCAGCTTTGTGGGTATTAGTAGTGCAACACTCATAGCTTTTTCACTGTGCAAACTATTTATTGTCGATGCACAACTAAGTGCATCACTAGCCGCTTTATCTGTCACAACTCCTATCACAATTATAGTGAGCGAGCGCCTCGGTGGTGTAAGTGCGGTTGCTGCGATAATGGTTATATTAGTCGGGGTATTCGGTGGTGTATTTGGCTTATCATTACTTGAAAAAATGAACATAAAAACCCCTAAAGCGCAGGGGATAGCGCTCGGCGTATCGTGTCATGCAATCGGTACGGCAAGTGCCATAGAGCATCACCCAATAGCCGGTGCTTATGCATCAGCGGCCATGACCATCAGTGCTGTCACCACCGCTCTTTGGGTCCCCCTGTTTTACACTTGGCTAACCACGCTTTAAAAGGAAAACACTGTGATAGAGCAAGAAATTAAACAAGTTGAACATTACTTTAATCTAATAAGAGACTATTTAGTTACCTACAGCATGCAAGTGGTTGGTGCCATACTAATCCTCATTTTAGGTCTTTGGTTGTCTAATCGAATATCTAAAATGGTTGAAGCGCTTATGCAGCGCCATAACATTGATGTGACACTCACAAATTTTATTAGTAATGTCGTCAAAGTATTACTCATTATCATGTTTGTCATAATTGCTTTAGGTAAGGTAGGTATCAGTGTTACCCCGTTTGTTGCTGCAATTGGTGCGGCTTCACTGGGTGCAGGTCTAGCATTGCAAGGCATGTTATCAAACTACGGCTCTGGCCTTGCTATTATTGCAACTCGCCCTTTTATTGTTGGTGATACAATTCAGATCAAAGGTGTTAGCGGTCAAGTTAAACAAATCGAACTAGGACACACTGTTCTCATCAATGAAGAGAAAGTTGAGATAACGATTCCAAACAAACATATTGTTGGAGAAATTTTACACAACTCATTTGAGTACTCTCTTGTCAAAGGTGAAATTGGTATCGCATATCATAGTGACAGCGATGAGGCGATTAATGAGATAGTTAATGTAATTGTGGCTAACGAAAAAGTAGCACAAAGCCCACAACCTCAGGTGGGCATTGAACAGTTTGCCGATAGTGCGGTGATCATTAGTTATCGTTATTGGGTGCCAACCACTCAAATTATCGAAACTAAACTGGCAATTAACAAACAGGTATATCGCGCAATAAAAATGGCTAATATCGATATTCCATTCCCGCAACGTGTTGTCACACTAAAAAATGAACAATAAAGAAAAGGCACCTTTCGGTGCCTAATTGTTGGGAAATTGACCTAGATAATTCAATATACGCGAGTTTGTGCCAGAGCTCGCGCCGCACCATAATCTGACATCATACGGCTTAACAATTCCTGACATAATACCTTGTCTTGCTGCCACTCTTCGTCTTCCAAGAAAAACACCATTAATGGCCCACGTCTTATAACAATGTACATAAATAAAATACTATGGCCTTGGCCTTTCAAGGCATCGATGACTGAGCGCTCGTCACTTGTCAGCTTGCAATCAAAAGTAGCTCGAGAATCTAATAAATGCTCAGATATTTCTTTACAGACTAACACGGTATCTTTGTTACAAAACGGCGATTTACGACGACAATACAGCTGCATCTCAATACCGCTTTTAGCAACATGCCGAAGAGCAAACATTTTACTATCCAGGTGATTAAGCCCTTTATTCATAGCATCTATAAATGCTGCAGTGTGATCAAAGTCTAACTTTATTACACCCTCTGCCATAGGCTTATTCATCCAATTGAATTACACTAATTTAACTATAATGCTAATTTCATTTTATGCAAAATTAAATATTAACAGGCTGACAACTTATAACACAAAAGATTAAATAGAAAATTAGCATTTACTTAAAAATCAACATGTAATAAAAAAAGAGCAAACCAAAATTTGCTCTTTTTCCTTTAACACTCGACCAAAGTCTGAATTTAAAAAAATAATTGTGCAACTAATTAACACAATCACCTGTCGGTGCGGGTGTGCGAATATGAATATCGCGTTGCGGAAATGGGATCTCAATATCATATTTTCGCAGTGCATCATCTATCGCCCACAAATAGTCAGAAACCAGCGCTGTTGGCCGCTTTACTTGTTCTGGTTGCACCCAAACCCCAAGTGTAAAATTCAAACTACTGTCGCCAAAACCTGTCATCCACACTGTTGGCTCTCGTCCAAGGCTATTTAAGGTGTATGGCACATTATCAGCAGCTTCTAAAACGGCCTTTTTCACTAACGCTTTATCACTACCATACGCCACCGAAAAAGAAATTCTAAAGCGTCTTACTTTTTCAGCTAAAGTCCAATTTGTTACTAATCCAGACACCAGTTCAGCATTAGGAATAAGAATATCTACATTATCATTTGTGCGGATCAGGGTGGCGCGCATATAGATAGCAATTACCTCACCAACTACATCGTTAGACAATTCAACGAAATCCCCTACCTTAACGGTTTTCTCCAATAACAGAACGAGGCCTGATACAAAATTGTTTACCATCCCCTGCAGCCCCAGGCCAATACCGACCCCCAAAGCACTGGCAATAAGCGCAAGCTCTGTCATTTCCATCCCTAACGATGTCAATGCGATAATAAAGCCTATAAACAACACAATGTAATGAATAAAACGCCCTATAACGTAAGCCGACGTATGTGCAATCATGCCCTGACGTGTCGCTAATCGCCCAAATGCGGCTCGTAATACACGAGATATAATAAAGGTGACTAACAACACCATAAAAAATGAAAGTAGTTCGCCAACAAGCAAAGAAAAATCACCAACTTTAATCAGTTCTTTATCAAGCCAACTCATATCCATTTATTTTTCCTCAAAAAAAACGCCACACTCATTGAGTGTGGCGTTTACCATTAAAATTGGCAACTAATTTTGCAAACCGTTATGCTTTTCGCCATGTGGTTTTTCCTGCGCTATCTTCGAGCACAACGCCCATGGCATTGAGGGCATCTCGCGCCTCATCGGCAGCCGCCCAATCTTTGCTTGCGCGGGCTTCGTTGCGCTTAACAATAAGCGCCTCTATTTTTGCCACTTCATCGTTATCTTGCTCACCTTGTAAAAATCGCTCAGGCTCTTGCTGTGCAATGCCTAACACACCTGCAAGTTGTACTAAGATGTAAGCCAGTTCGCCCGCCGATTTAGCCTCTTTGTCTTTAAGTAAGTTCACTTCTTTCGCAAGCTCAAAAATCACAGGCAATGCTTCTGGGGTATTGAAGTCATCATTCATAGCCGTTTCAAAACGCTTAGCGTATTCGTTACCCTCAAGTGACACTTCAACTAACTCTACTCCGCGAAGCGCTGTATAAATGCGCTCTAACGATGAACGCGCTTGATCTAAGTTTTCTTGAGAGTAGTTTAATTGACTACGATAGTGACCATTGATCAAGAAGTAACGAACGGTTTCACGGTCGTATTGTTTTAATACTTCACGCACTGTAAAGAAGTTACCTAACGATTTAGACATTTTCTCTTTATTTACTTGCACCATACCTGTGTGGATCCAAGTATTTACATACTTGCCATTGTTGGCACAGCATGACTGCGCGATTTCATTTTCGTGATGAGGAAATTGCAAGTCAGAACCACCACCGTGAATATCAAAAAACTCACCTAAGTGTTTTGAGCTCATCGCACTACATTCAATATGCCAACCTGGGCGACCTTCACCCCATGGTGACTGCCAAGCAGGCTCACCTGCTTTGGCTTTTTTCCAAAGGACAAAATCTAATGGGTCGTCTTTATCGTGCGCTACTTCAACACGTGCGCCCGCTTGCAACATCTCTAAGTCTTGTTGTGACAGCTGGCCATATTGCTCAAAGGTTGAGACATCAAATAACACATCACCACTACCTGCAACATACGCATGGCCTTTAGCAATGAGCTTTTCAATCATCGCGATGATCTCATCCATGTGCCCCGTAACCGTAGGCTCAATATCAGCTGGTAAGATATTTAAGGCATCAAAATCTTCATGCATCGCTTTGGTCATACGCACCGTTAAGTCGTTAATTTCTTCTTTGTTCTCTGCCGCACGTTTAATTATTTTATCGTCAACATCGGTGATATTGCGTACATAAGTAACGTCATAACCTAAGTAACGTAGGTATCTGTTCATCACATCAAAAGATACATAGGTACGTGCGTGTCCCACATGGCAGAAATCATAAATGGTGATACCACACACATACATGTCGACTTTACCTTCGACTAATGGTTTAAACGGCGCTTTTTGGCGAGTTAGTGTGTTGTATATCTGCAACATGTAGTGTTATTCCTAAACAAAAAAGACATGAAGCGTAATCATAACACTTGCCCCGCCGCTGCTCTATACCCAATTTGATACTGCTGGCATAAATTAACTGTTTTTTATTATGTACGATTAATTCTCTTTGAAAATTGTCAGCCCCTACTCTTGTGCTATAGAATACCGCTTTTGTAAATTCATTAGATTAGGAAGCCGAAATGGTTGTTCTACACACAAACTATGGTCAGATCAGCGTTAACTTATTTGCTGAAGATGCCCCTAAAACGGTTGAAAACTTTTTAAACTACGCAAAATCTGGTTTTTACGATG
Source organism: Pseudoalteromonas sp. A25 (assembly GCF_009176705.1). Classification (NCBI taxonomy): domain Bacteria; kingdom Pseudomonadati; phylum Pseudomonadota; class Gammaproteobacteria; order Alteromonadales; family Pseudoalteromonadaceae; genus Pseudoalteromonas; species Pseudoalteromonas sp. A25. The sequence continues at coordinate 2,577,072 of NZ_AP021846.1, forward strand.
GTACAATCTTCCACCGTGTTATCGATGGCTTTATGGTTCAAGGCGGTGGTTTTGCGCCGGGTATGGAGCAAAAATCTGTTCAAGCGCCAATTGAAAATGAAGCAAACAACGGTCTAAGCAACAAAGTTGGTACGCTAGCGATGGCGCGTACACCAGATCCTCACTCTGCAACTGCGCAGTTTTTCATCAACGTCAATGACAATGACTTCTTAAACTTTAGCAGTGAAACGTCACAAGGTTGGGGTTACTGTGTATTTGGTGAAGTCGTTGAAGGTATGGACGTAGTTAACAAGATCAAATCTGTTGCTACTGGTTCAGCTGGATTCCATCAAGACGTGCCTCTTGAAGATGTGGTCATCGAAAAAGTAACTGTCACAGAGTAATTAAAATATTTTAAGCGGGCTCTGCCCGCTTTATTCTAAAAGAAGAGCCATGAGAAAAACCTACTTCATCTCCGACCTACACTTAAGTGACGACCACCCGCAAATTACCCAAGCCTTCTTTGACTTTTTAGCTAAACACATGAATGCAGATGTGGATGCTTTGTACATTTTGGGCGACTTTTTTGAGGTGTGGATAGGTGATGATGAGCAAAGTCCACTTGCTATTTCAGTAGCAAATAAGCTCAAGGCTGTTTCACAAACTGGCATCAACATTTTCTTTGTTCATGGCAACCGAGACTTTTTGCTCTCTAAACGTTATGCCAAACAAGCAGGCTTCAAACTACTACCTGAGCAGCATATTGTCGATTTATACGGTACCCCGACGCTAGTATTACATGGCGACGAAATGTGTACTCAAGACATTGCCTATCAGAAGTTTCGTAAAAAAAGCCGTGGTTGGTGGTGGCCAAGATTAATTCTATCACTGCCTTTAAGTGTTCGCCGCAATATTGCTCGCAATGGTCGCGCAAAAAGCAAAGCCAACCAAATGGGTAAAGCCGCTGCAATTTTGGATGTTACATCCAGTGCCGTGATAGAAATGTTCGAGCGTTATAACGTGGAGCATATGATCCACGGCCATACCCACCGCCCAAATGTACATGCTTACGAGCACAACAATAAAAAACTAACCCGCACCGTATTAGGTGACTGGTATAGCCAAAGCTCTTACTTAGTGGTGAACGAGGCTGGTGAACACACTTTAATAAAAGACAAGACAGCGCAGTCTAGCGAATAAACCACGCCTAAGAAATATCACTCAGATATTCGGCACGCCACTGTGAAACTTAAAGTCTTCATCGGGTGTTGCAATCAGTTCAGCTTCAACGTTACCAAAAAAAGCAACGCGCTCCGTGATATCAAATTCACTGATCTCTTGCGCCAATGTTAAGTAGTCTTGATAATGACGCGCTTCAGAGCGCAGCAATGAGATATAAAAATCCCCAAGGCGTTTATCAACATGTGGGGCAAGCTTGGCAAAGCGCTCGCACGAACGAGCTTCAATGTAAGCCCCTACGATTAGCTTATCAACCAACGCGTCAGGCTCATAGGTTTTAACGTGTCTGAGCATACCTTTTGCGTAACGACATGGCGTGATACTTTGGTATTCAACTCCATATTCGTCCATGATCTCTAAAACTTGATAAAAGTGGTGCAACTCTTCTTTAATCAACATCACCATTTTATCAATCAACTCTTGCCCATAAGGCGTGTTTGATTTGGGGATCATCGATTTAGTTAGTTTGTTCTTATCCGCTAAGTCACGCCAGTTTCCTTCGCGTTTGTAAATCAGCGTTTCAAATGGCTTTAGCCACTCAAGCAACGCATCACCACTGTCTTTATCAACCGCATATTTACGTATTAAGAACATGGCTGACTGGGCTGCCTTCAATTCACAAATAAGATGATCAATTAAAACCACAGATAAATTTTGCGGCTTTATTGCTTCAGTTATCCAAGCATCTGGCGTTTCACACTGTAAAAAGTGCTTAATAGGTTTAAGTAATTCTTCCAACGTAACTTTCTCTATTTACGGATTTGCTAAGTACAAACTCTTTATCTTGATTGCGCGCATTGTAACACAACTGACTATTGACGGAATGAATCGAGATCATAGCTATTGAGAGATTCATATAAAAAATATATAACTGTTACTTAATGCCGCTCATTTAAGAGTTAAACTATTCACCAAGAAGTAAGAATAAAAAGCTCTGCTCTAACGCGCAAAAATATATCCTTCTGACAAAGGTCAGGATCTCTCGCATTAGTCCAGCTCATTCTGCAAGGAAACCTTATGAAGATAAAGATAGATATTATCGATGCCTTTACTGATACGCGCTTTAGCGGCAACTCCGCGGCCGTGGTTATCACAGATACTTGGCTAGCTGATGATTTAATGCAATCAATCGCCACTGAAAACAACCTGTCAGAAACTGCATTTTTGGTAAAACGCGATGAGCAATATCATATACGCTGGTTTTCTCCCCTGACTGAAATCGACTTTTGTGGGCATGCAACGTTGGCAGCATCATACGTGATTTTTTCACGTTTTCCCGAGCAAACGTCAATTGTGCTTTATGCACAAGCTGTGGGAACCATGGTGATAGAAAAGTCCTTCGATGGACGCATTAACATGGACTTTCCAAATCGTATGCCGCAAGAGATTGAAACAGCCCCTGAACAGCTATTTCTTGGGCTCTCAATAAAACCGGCAAAAGTTTTAAAAAACAAGCAGGCGTATTTTGCGATTTACGATAATGAACAAGATGTGTTGGCAGTCACTCAAGATAAAGAACAACTGATGCAATTAGGGCCGCTTGATGTGGTAGTCAGCGCTCTATCTAACGGAGAGTATGAATTTGTCTCTCGCTACTTTTGGCCAGCCAATGGCGGTGATGAAGACCCGGTAACGGGATCTATTCATACAGGCCTTGCCCCGTACTGGGCACAAAAACTAGGTAAAACAAACCTTGTCGCCTATCAGGCTTCCAAGCGCGGTGGCGTAGTATTCTGTGAGATAAAAAATGACCGAGTTGTGATCTCAGGGCATGCTGTACGCTACCTAAATGGCACAATAGACATACATTAATAAACGAGCCCTCTCAGTCTAAACCTCGGCCTGTATTATTTTAGCTAAAACCCAAACAGGCCTTTTTGTAATTAATGCCCCGTAACAGCTTAAAACATTCACATTTGTTTTTTATACGTAACCAGATTTAAAGTGCGCTAAGTGTTGGTATAAAAACAACTAAACCAAATATTCATTTTTTTCTGAACATTTCAATTAGACAAAAGTTTAACCTATTCTTGACAAAAATCGGACCGTCTCTCATAACTAAACAGACACAGTATAAAAATAACACAACAATATTATGAGGGGCAGGTTATGATTTTAAACCATTTATGGGGCTTATATGCTCATCCACTCGAAGAGTGGCAAACTATCGACAATCGTCACGAAAGCATGAGATACAGTCTTTCTCATATTGCCCTAATTGCGCTGATCCCAAGCATTATGGGCTACTATTCATCAGTACACTTAGGCTGGCGAATTGGTGCAGGAGATGCCGTCTACCTTACTCATGACAGTGCAATAATGATTGGCGCTGCTATGTACATAGCTCTTATCATTGGTATTTTTGCACTCTCTTACTTATCTCACTGGATGGCGGTCACATTTGGTGCAAAACCGACATTTACGCAAACATTAGAGTTATCAGCCTACACTGCTACCCCAATGTTTATGTCAGCATTTTCGGCTTTTTATCCTGAGCTGTGGTTTGTGGTAAGTGTGGGTTTAGTGGCGTTAGCCTATTCAGTGTATTTGCTGTATACAGGCGTGCCTATTTTGATGCACATTCCCGAAGAGCGTGGCTTTATCTACGCAAGCTCTGTGGTGACCTGCGGCCTAATACTGCTGGTAATTATTTTGGCCGCTACCGCTATCCTTTGGACTAACGGTATTATTAGCCCTACGTTTAGCTAGCATTGATACAATAAAGTAAACAAAAAGGAGCGTTAAACGCTCCTTTTTTATGTCTTCAATAACTAACGATTACTCGCCTTCACCGGTTTCTTGGTTATGCAGCTCTAGGCTCGACGACATCGCTTTTTCGCGAGTCGATTTTGCAGAGTCATTACGCAACGCATCAATACGGTTTAAATAATTTTGGTCAACATCACCAGTAATGTACTGGCCATCAAATACCGATGTTTCAAAACGTGTTATTTCAGGGTTTTCTTCTCTTACCGCAGCAATTAAGTCTGGTAAAGACTGATAAATAAGACCATCAGAGCCAATGCTTGCGTTGATATCTTCAACTTCTCGGCCATGGGCAATTAATTCCGCTGCTGATGGCATATCAATACCATAAACGTTAGGGAAGCGTACCTCAGGAGCTGCAGAGGCAAAGTAAACATTTTTTGCACCCGCTTCACGAGCCATTTCAACGATTTGAGCAGAAGTTGTACCACGAACGATTGAATCGTCAACAAGCAACACATTCTTACCTTTAAACTCGCTATCGATAGCATTTAGCTTACGACGTACCGACTTCTTACGCATTTCTTGCCCAGGCATAATGAACGTACGACCAATATAACGGTTTTTCACAAATCCTTGGCGATATGGTAAATCAAGCACTGATGCAATTTCTAACGCGATATCACATGAAGTTTCTGGAATAGGAATAACGACATCGATTTCTTTGTCAGACCAGTCTCTGGCTATTTTTTCGCCGAGCTTAGTCCCCATGTTTACGCGTGTTGCGTAAACAGACATTTTATCCATCACAGAATCAGGTCGAGCGAAGTACACAAACTCAAAAATACATGGCGCATGAGTCGTTTTATCAGCACAAGATTGCGAGTAAAACTCACCATCTTCTGTCACATAAATTGCTTCACCTGGCGCAACATCACGTACAAAATCATAGCCGTCAATTTTTAAGGCGACGCTTTCGGATGCAAACATATACTCCGTACCATGTTCTGTTTCACGCTTACCAAATACCAGCGGTCTGATACCACTTGGATCCCTAAACGCCAAAATACCATGGCCGATTATCATCGCTATACTCGCGTAGCCACCTGTTACTTGACTGTTAACTTCCGTAATAGCGGTAAACATATCTTGAGCATCTAGCTTCATTTTCTCTGGTTTGCCCAGCTCATGCGCTAAGATGTTAAGAAGTATTTCTGAGTCTGACGTTGTATTTACATGACGTCTCGCTGTTGTAAACAAACGCTCTTTTAAGGCTTCAGCATTGGTTAAATTGCCATTGTGGGCAAGCGCTATACCAAAAGGTGAGTTTACATAAAAAGGCTGAGCTTCAGCTGAGCTTGAAGAGCCTGCTGTTGGGTAACGCACATGGCCGATACCAATACTACCTTGTAGGCGCTTCATATGGCGGGTGTGAAATACATCTTTCACTAAGCCATTCGCTTTACGCAAGCTAAACGTATTGTTGTCAATGGTAATAATACCTGCCGCATCTTGACCACGGTGCTGCAAAACAGTTAAGCCATCATAAATCGCCTGATTAACAGGAGACTTTCCGACTATCCCAACGATACCACACATTAAATTTTCCTCGCCGATTAACGGTTTACTGAATTTAAAAAGCTGGAGTTATGCTCTAGATAGGAAAAAAACCATTCTATTACAAAGCCAAATTCAGGGATCAAAGTTGATGCTGGCCACCACTGCGTGCTTGGTGCATTGGTGAAAGCATCTAGAAAAAACAGTAAGGCGCTAACGACCAACACGCCCCTTAAAGCCCCAAACACCAGTCCAAAGACTCTGTCTGTGCCGGTTAAGCCTGTGCGATGCACAATCTCACCTAAAATATAGTTAACAAATCCGCCCAACAGTAGCGTCGCAAAAAATAATATGGCAATTGCGGCTGCATTTCTTAAAAGGGGTTCTGAAATGAAAGTTAGGAAGGTTGCTAGATACTGGTAAAACAAACTGGAGATGAAAAAGGCGCCAATCCAAACGGCTAATGACATCGCTTCTTTTACAAAGCCACGAATTAATCCAAATAAAGTCGATAATCCGACAATACCAAGAATGGTGTAATCAACCCAGATCATAAAAACCAATAAGTCGTTAATTTGGGGCGCATTCTATAAGAGCTGCTAGTTAATTACCAGATCATTTTGCAATTTCGAATTGTGTTAAACGGCCATTTAACTTAGTTAACTTCTTTAGTTCTGGTAACTTAGCTTCAAGTTTAGCCTTATTTAAATCAGGCCCTACAAATACTTTTGTTAAAGTACCATTGGGTGTTTTAACCGGTCTTGTAAATGCTTTGAAACCACTTTTGTTAAGTTTAGCTACCAAAGCGTCAACATTAGGTTTATGTGAAAAGCTACCCAGCTGAATAACATAAGCCATACTGGTTAAATTTGAGGTAGGTGTACGTTTAGGCACACTTTTTGGCTGTGCCTGTTGTGTTTCAAGGGCAGTTTCTTCAGGCTTTGATTTTGCTGGGGGGGCACTTGCTTGCACGCTGGGACTAGATTCACTTTCTCCAGGCGCTGTTTGAGGTGCTTCCCCAAGACCATCCTCGGTACTCGCAGCAACAAACTGGTGGTCATCTGGTTCGATATCTTCTACCGGCGCACCTTGCACCCTAGGTGCTTGCGACACCCGCTCATCGATAACAGCTTGCAAATCAACCGTAGCGAACTCAGGGCGTTCAGGGATAGCTTTGAACCCTTCTTTGTAATGTACTTTTTCACCATCAAGAATATTGGGGATAAAAATGATAGCTGCCACTACAACAATACAGGTGCCTACTAACCGATTTACAAATCCTGAGTCCACATTACTACTCTCTATTTTTGCCAATATTGAATGGCTTCAGCCACAGTAACAAAGGAGCCAAATATCACCAACACGGTATCATCCGACTGCTTAGCAAGTATTTCATCAAGCGCTATCCTAACGCTAGTATAACTAGCCGATGCAGCTTGTGTTTGCGTACTTAATATTGCCTGCAAATTACTCGCTTGCTCAGCTCTTGGACCTTGTAAAGAAGCACATGACCAAATATCAACCACATCAGACACTTCTTTGATTACACTCGCTTTATCTTTGTCTGCCAGCATAGCGATTAAAGCGTGAATTTTAAACCCCTGAGCGCGTAACTGAGCGATTTTTTGCTTTAAATAGCGTGCAGATTCAGGGTTATGTGCAACATCAGTATACACTTTTGGCGATACACTCAGTTGTTGAAAGCGCCCTTCAACTGTTAACTTTGACAAGCAGGTGCTAATCACATCCTGCTTAGGCAATAAACTGAGTTTAGCAAGCAGTGCAAGTGCCGTTGCGACATTTTGTACAGGGATCGCGGGGGCTGCAAAGTCGTAATCATAATCCAGATACTGCCATTTAAAGCCTGTATCGGTCACTGCATGCGTAAAGTCTTTATTAGCGAGCACTAAGTCCGCATCAATTTCTTTGCCGTAATCAGTTACAGTATGTGGAATATTTAGATCGCCTACAACCGCCGGTGTATTAGCCCTAAAAATGCCTGCTTTATCATAACCAACAAGCTCTCTCGTATCTCCTAGGTATTCTTTATGATCTAAGTCAACAGTTGTGATCACGCTTGCATACGGCGTAACAATATTGGTTGCATCAAAGCGCCCACCAAGACCAACTTCTAGCAGTACAAAATCAACTTTATAGCGCTTAAAAATAGCCAAAGCGCCTAAAGTTCCGTACTCAAAAAATGTTAGCTGCGTGTCTTCTCGGCCCTGATCGAGCATATAAAACGCATCAATATGATCTTGGTCATCAAGCTCTCGACCATTTATCCGTACTCGCTCATTGTAACGAATTAAGTGCGGAGAGGCATATGTGCCAACGCTATAACCTTGAGCTAGCAGTAACGACTCCAGACAACGCGCTGTTGTGCCTTTGCCATTAGTACCGCCTATAAGAATGATTTTGCTAGAAGTGTTGAGTAATTGGGTTTGCTCAGCAACGCGTTTAACGCGTTCAAGTCCCATTTCGATAGTACTGGGGTGAACACCCTCTAAATAACAAAGCCAATCATCAAGGCTTGATGATTGGCATGGAGTCTGAACTGTCATTTAAAAATAGCTTAACTAAAAAAATTTACGCTACTCTATGCTCTTGTTCAGTAGAAGGCAAGTCCATAAACTTCGCTAGAATACGCGCTAATGTATCACGCATTTCACGACGGTCTACAATCATGTCAATTGCACCGTGCTCTAATAAGAACTCGCTTCGCTGGAAGCCTTCAGGAAGCGTTTCACGCACAGTTTGCTCAATAACACGGGGGCCCGCAAAACCAATGAGTGCTTTTGGCTCAGCGACATTAATATCACCTAACATTGCCAGCGATGCTGATACACCACCCATAGTTGGATCCGTCAATACCGAAATAAACGGTAAGCCACGCTCAGACATTTTTGCAAGCGCTGCACTGGTTTTTGCCATCTGCATCAAAGACATCAACGCCTCTTGCATGCGGGCGCCACCTGATGAAGAAAAACATACCAATGGCATATCATGCTTCAAACACTCATCAACAGCATCTACAAATCGAGCACCCACAACAGACGCCATTGAACCGCCCATAAATGCAAATTCAAACGCCACTGCCGCAACTGGCATACCTTTTAGGCGGCCTTTCATTGCTACTAGTGCATCTTTTTCACCGCTAACTTTTTGCGCTGCACTGATACGGTCTGAGTATTTTTTCGAGTCTTTAAACTTTAAAATATCTTTAGGTTCGTGATGTGCGCCTAATTCTTGACGATCCGCATCGTCCAAAAATAGCTCTAAGCGTTTTCTGGCGCTAAGACGCATATGGTGATCACACTTTGGACATACATTTAAAGACTTTTCTAACTCTGCTTTGTATAAAATAGAGTCACAATCTGTGCATTTAGCCCAAACGCCTTCTGGAATTTCTTTTTTACCAGACGACTTCGTAGTCTTTGGTAATATTTTTTCTAACCAACTCATTTGGCAACTCTCTTATTGCTAATCCTGTGTTGTAATGTCTGCATCTGCACAGACGAATTTCTCTAATTAAAACATGAATCAGATGCCAGAGATATAAAAAACTGGTCTTAGTAGTCTATTATTTTTCAGCACTCTAACACCCACATAAAGAGATTATTCGGGTAAAAACAATGGTCCAAGTGGGGTCGATGGAATTTGCCATTTTTCAGGGTAGTCAACATCCACTAAATACAAGCCATTTGGTTTTGCTGTAGCGCTCGCCTGAGTGCGATCTTTAATATTTAACAAGTGCTGCATCCACTCTGGCGACTCTTTGCCAATACCAATGTCTATCAAACACCCTGTAATATTTCTTACCATGTGGTGCAAAAATGCATTGGCTTTAATGTCTATAACAACATAGTGGCCAACTCTTTGTACTTCTAAATGATGAATATTGCGAAAAGGCGTATTTGATTGACAGTGTACCGCTCTAAAAGACGTAAAATCCTGCTCACCAATCATAGCAGGACAAGCTGCTTGCATGAGTTTTTCATCTAACTGATGATGATAATGCGTAACGCCACTGCGTAAAATACCTGGCCGATAAGGGTGATTATAAATCACATACCGATAGCGTCTTGCTGTGGCACTAAAACGTGCATGAAACTCTTCATCAACTTGCTGCGCGTAACGAATTGCAATATCGTCAGGTAGTTGGGAGTTAAGGCCAAGTGTAAAGGCACTCATATCTCGTTGCGCGTCAGTATCAAAGTGCACCACTTGCCCTGTTGCATGTACTCCTGCATCAGTGCGCCCAGCACATACAATATCTACAGGGTGATTACAGATCCTAGAAAGTGCCGTTTCTAACTCTTGCTGAATACTGTTTACATGAGACTGTCTTTGCCAGCCACTATAATTTGCACCGTTATACTCAATACCTAATGCTACACGCATAGCCACTACTTACCTCTTTTCACAATAGCGCTGCATTTTATGCTATCGAACATACGAATAAAAGCGCAGAACCGCCCACATCCGTGTTATTGCATATTTAAGTGAAAAATAACGTTTTGTTTTTCTAAATAGCGCGCTGTTTGAGGGTCTCAAAAAATGCTTCAACGTCAGACTGAGCAATTGGTGGACTATAAAAGTAGCCCTGCACCACATAACAGTTATTTTTTTGTAAGAAGTCCACTTGCTCTTGCGTCTCTACGCCTTCTGCCACCACTTGCAGTTGCAGCTTTTGCGCCATCGCGATGATAGCCGCGGTGATCTCCATATCATTTTGGTCATCAGGAATATCTTTGACAAAAGATCGGTCAACTTTGAGCATATCTACAGGAAAACGCTTTAAGTAACTCAGCGAGGAATACCCTGTTCCAAAATCATCAATGGATAAAGCAACGCCAAGCTTTTTAATATCATGTAGCTGTTTAATAGCCGCTTCTACATCGCCCATCAACATACTTTCTGTTAACTCAAGGTGTAGTAAATGAGCAGGCATTTTAGTACGTCGTAAAACGTCCGCTAAAGTACTTATTAAGCGGTCATCCTTAAATTGCCTTGCAGATAAGTTAATAGACATGCTTCCAGCTTTGCCAACCGCTTGTAATTGCATTGAAAAATTACACGCTTCCTCTAACACCCACTCACCTAACTCGACTATAAGGCCAGTCGCTTCGGCTATATGAATAAACTTATCAGGTGGAATAAAACCTTGTTCAGGGTGATACCACCTTATCAAGGCTTCGTAGCCGATCACTTCTAAGGATTGGCTGTTGACTTGAGGTTGATAATTGAGCTTAAACTGCTTTTCTTTGATTGCAATGCGTAGCTCATTTTCAATATATAAACGTTCATTGGCTGCTGCATCCAACTCTTGAGAATAAAAGTGGAAAGTGTTTCGCCCTTTTGCCTTAGCTTCGTACATAGCTAAGTCAGCATGTTTAAGTAGTTGCTCTTCTTCTTGACTATCAAAGGGGGCCATCGTGATGCCAATACTCGCACTGACTATCACTTCGTTGTTACCCAGTTTTATTGGCTTATTAATGGTACGTTGAATGGTATGGGCCACTTCCATCGCGTTATCTCGACTATCAATACCACTGAGTAATACCGCAAATTCGTCCCCCCCTAAACGCGCAATGGTATCTTCGGCACGTAAGCGGTTTTGCAACCTGTTTGCCACTTCAACCAACAGCCTATCACCCGCATCATGGCCTAAAGTGTCATTAATTCGCTTAAATTCATCAAGGTCAAAATAAAACAACGCAAAAGCGTAGTGTCCTCGCCCTGCTAAAGCCATCGACTTACGCAGTTGCATTCTAAAAAATGTACGATTAGCCAGGCCTGTCAACGTATCAAAATAGGCTAACTCTTCCATTTTGCGCTGACTTTCTTTCACAAACGAAATATCTTGGGCAGAGGCGACATAGCTAGAAATAGTGCCGTCGGCTTCGCGAATTGGCGAAATGCTCAAGCTAACCCAAATAAGATCCACACCGGAGCCTGCAAGTATTGTGTCACCACGCCAATAATTTCGGCTTCGTAAATCTATATCGATATCATCAACCAATATTGCCATATCAGAAGAAATAATATCTAACAGTGGCTTACCAATAAAATGCGTTTCTTCAAACCCGGTCATTTCAATCATTTTTGGGTTTACATAATCGATTTCAAAATTACCGTTGGTGATCGCCACTGCCGTGCCAGAAAACGACACTGCTTTAGACAAGCGATTCGCTTGTTTTTCAGCTTTTTCCTTTTCCGCAATTCGCTGATTTAGGCCACTGACGAGCGTTTTAATCTCACTACTCATTTTATTGACGGTGTCGTTAAGCAAACCAATTTCGTCATTACTAACCGGTAATTTAGGCGTTTCCCATTGCCCTTTGCCAAACCCACTCACCGCACCTACTAGCGCGTTAATACGACTTAACACCAGTTGATATAAAACCTGATGAAGTAATAAAGCAACAAACGCCGCATACAAAATAAATAAGCCAAAAAACTTAATCTTTAATGCTTCTATCGACGATAAACTTGAGTCTCTTTTTTGGTAAACTCCCAAGTACCATCCTAGCTTTTTCAAGGTGGTGACATTAATGATGTGCGCCTGCCCATTACGTTCAAACTCCCCTTGAAAATCAGTTAATTTAGCTTCAAGAACAGGTTCAAAAACATTTTTTAATTCAGGAAAAAGTGTGGCTACAGATTGCTTAGTATTGTGGCTTTGTGCACTTACCTTGCCCATCGATGGTGCTGCAATGACCTCTCCTTGGGCGTTTAAAATAACGTAGCCCTGATGCTCATCTGACAACAACAATTGAGACACCATATTCTTAACTTCAATATCCGATCCCGTGAAACCAACATATGCATCGTCATAATACAGCGGTACTAAAATGCTGATCACCCACTTATTCCAAACTTTGTCGAAATGAACGTCAGACCAAAGTGCCTCTCTAGTCGGGTTTAATTCTTCACGAAGTAAAGGCAAAAAATGTGAATTAAATCGCTCTTGTTTATTTTGTGTATTGATCAATACATTGGGCGGCGCTACACGCACAAATCCATCTTGTGTATTAACATAAAAATTAAAAAAATCTTGTAACAAGGAGGGGGCAAGCACATTCCACAAAGCCTCAGACTGAACAAAAACTTGTCGCTGCCTTTCATTTAGTTCTGTGGTAGCAAATTGTGCAGCAGACAAGCCATTACTTGCAGTACTTTGAAATATCCCATCACTGAAATTAATATCTAACGACTGAGTGTGGGTAATATTATTTGCCTGATACCATAGCTCTTTTGCAACAATAGAATTAGCTTGTTCAGCAAGGTTAGATTTGTGATCCAAAAACTGATTAAATTGTTTAACTGATTGATTACTTATGCGCTTTAACTGAGCATACTCTTCATGGATCAACTGCCTTTCTTCAGATTTAAGCATTAATGCGGCAGCAAAAATACCAGCGATTACACACACTGCTGATATCAACACTGACAGCTTTACACTGAGCGAGTGCATCCCAAAACGCGAAGGGGGTCGGCGATTGACCACAGCTAAACCCTTATTAGTTAGTTGTTATTCTTATACTTAGTCGAGCAAATATAACAGATCCGTTAGCCATACGCCAAGCTCGGCGTTTTATCAACTTGTTACAATAAAGTGATATCTGTAATTTAACAAAACTAAAGCTTGTAGATTCGATTTAAAGTGTGCTAATAATGTAGCCAGACTTTATTTTATCAGTTTAATTATGAATTTAATTGTTACTCGCACTTACGTATTTTTCTTTTTTAGCTTCTTTGATTGAAGAGGCTTATTTGTTTGCGCGTAACACTCACAAATAATAAGCCTCCCAACTGGGAGGTTTTTTTTTGCCAATGGGAATGAGGACCTATGACTGAAGATACATTAAACGCCCTAAGAAGCGACATAAATGAAATTGACTCTGAGCTGTTAATCCTGCTTGCGAAACGCCGACGCATTAGTTACAGCGTGTTAGAGTACAAAATTGCCAACAAAAAACCGATCCGAGATGAGCGTCGCGAGCAGGCCTTACTTGAGAAGTTAATCGGCTATGGTAAATCACTGGGCTTAGATGCCTACTATATTAATAATGTATTTCAAACCATTCTTGAAGACTCGGTTCTAAACCAACAAGCACTCCTACAAAAAAGTCTAAACCCAGATGCCGTTGGAGATACACATCGCGTAGCCTATTTAGGTGGCCCGGGTTCATATAGCCAATTGGCATGTCACAAGTATTTTAGCCGCAGACCCGGCAAGTTAGTCGAGAATGGTTGTCAGAGCTTTGAGCAGATCACCGAACAAGTTGAAAAGGGCCAAGCTGATTACGGCTTACTACCGATTGAAAACACCAGCTCAGGCAGTATCAACGAAGTTTTTGACCTTTTACAACATGCACAAGTATCCATCGTGGGTGAAGTTACTCACACGGTTGAGCACTGTTTACTCGCCCAACCCGATACCCAGTTAAAGGATGTGCACAAAATCTTTGCCCACCCGCAACCATTTGCTCAATGTAGCAAGTTTGTGCAGGGCCTAGGTGATGTGTTGCATGAAACCTGTGATTCAACATCAAGTGCATTACAAAGTACTTTAAATACCCCTAATAGCGCAGCAATTGGCTCTGCTCAAGCGGGCAAAGATGTTGGCTTAGAAGTAATAAAAACAGGACTTGCCAACCAAGCTGAAAACCATAGCCGCTTCATTGTAGTAGCCCGTAAGGCACTACAAGTCTCAACACAGATCCCAACTAAAACTAGCCTAATTATGGCGACCAAACAGCAGGTTGGTTCGTTAGCTGATGCACTTATGGTGTTTAAGCAGCACAACATTAACATGGTTAAACTAGAGTCGCGCCCAGTTCCAGGCAACCCATGGGAAGAAGTGTTCTATGTTGACTTGGTCGCTAATACGGCTGAGTCACACGTACAAAAAGCGCTAGAAGAGCTAAAGGATCATACTCAGTATATCCGTATTCTGGGGTGCTACCAAAGTGAGTCTATGCAAGCTGTTGAGGTGATGTAACAAGAACAACTGATTGGGCCAAGTGAAGGTTTTCTCTTGGCCCAATACTTTTTAATTAATCTAGCACTTTGGCGTCATTGGCTTTGTTTAACAAGCCGCGACTTTGTTTTAAAAATTGTGCAGCACTATCTGAAAAATACTGTTTGGCTTGGGTAAAGGCATCTATAAGCGCAGCTTTGTCGCCCTTTTGTAATTTATCTAAAGTATTGGCAAACGTATCTTGATAACTTGCCAGCAACCCTTCTACATCGTCAAATTGTGCTAACATGATATCGGAATACAGCTCTGGTGATTGCGCAAACAAACGCCCAACCATCATCAGTTCCAACTGGTAAATTGGCGACGAGCAACTTCTTAGTTCCTCAAGAGTATGACATTGCTTTGACAAAAATTGTCCATATACGAATGTCGTCAAGTGACGCATTACTTGAATAATTTGCATCGCTTGGTCATGTTTTTTTGCATCAATTTCTACCAGCTGACTTCCCCAAATATTGAGTTGCTGTAACAAACCTTCACATGCTTTATGCATACGACCGTGACAAACCACAATGGTTTGTTTCACCCAGTGAGAAATATCTGGACCGAACATAGGATGTAAACCCACAACCGGGCCACTATGTTTGTCTAACAACACTTTAAGTGGTTTTTGCTTTACAGAGGTAATATCAGCTAAAACACAGTCTTTAGGTAGTTCTGGTAAACTATTTACAACGCTTTCAATTGCGTTGATTGGCACACTGATCATCACGAGTTTAGCATCTGCTAACAATGTTTGAGCCTGAGACTGCTGCGCTCTATCCAATATTCGTACTTCATAACCTGAGCGCTGAAATTGCTTGGCAAAAAGCTGCCCCATCGCCCCTTCACCACCTACTATCACCACAGGAGATAAAGACGGCGCGGCACAGGCCAGTTTGCCCTGCTGGTTTTCATAGGCTTCTCGCATCATACGTCTGAGAATATCTTCTACCAGATCAGGGTTAACATTTAAGCTTTGGGCCTGCTCCCGTCTTGAGGCAATTAATTCAGCCTCTCGCTCTGGTGCATGCAATGGTGCACCCGTTTGTTGTTTAATAATACCGACTTGCTCAGTCAAAGCGCGACGCCTAGCCAACAAATTGACCAGCTCAGTATCGCACGCATCAATGCCGTGTCTTAATTCGTTTAAATCCATTGTACTCGCCATGAGGTGTAAAGATTAAATTACAGCAGTAAAAAATATGATACAGTCAGTCTATCAAGATAGCTAAAATGAAGAAAGCGTAAAGCGCTTATATGTTAGTTGAATTTTTTGTGTTTATAAACCAAAACAGGCCACTCAAAGAGTGGCCTGTTTTTTTAGCGGGGTAAACGCGCGTATTAGTTAAGTTTCTCTTTAATACGTGCTGATTTACCTGAACGCTCACGCAAGTAGTAAAGCTTAGCACGGCGAACTGCACCGCGACGCTTAACTGAAATGCTGCTGATTAGAGGGCTGTGCGTTTGGAATACACGCTCAACACCTTCACCGCTCGAGATTTTACGAACTGTGAAAGCTGAGTGTAGACCACGGTTACGCTTAGCGATTACAACACCTTCAAAGGCCTGTAGACGCTCTTTTTCGCCTTCTTTTACGCGTACCTGTACAATTACTGTGTCACCAGCGCCGAACGCAGGTACGTCTTGCTTAAGCTGTTCAGCTTCAAGCTCTTTAATAATATTTTGGTTTACTTTTGCCATTTTATTTCTCACATTCCTAGGTGTAACTGTCTTCTAGCCACAAGCTTCTTGGTACTCTTGCTGAAACTCAGCGAGTAGTGTCGCTTGCTCCTCAGTCAGAGCTAGGTTACGCAACAAGTCTGGACGTCGTAACCAAGTTCGACCTAATGACTGCTTAGTGCGCCATTTGGCTATCTCTTGGTGGTTACCGCTGAGTAATACAGCAGGTACCTTTTTGCCATCCAATGTTTCTGGCCGAGTATAGTGAGGACAATCTAACAAGCCATCCGAAAATGAGTCTTGCTCCGCAGATTGGTTATGACCTAACACCCCTGGCACTAATCGAGCTACTGCATCAATTAATGTCATGGCCGGTAGTTCACCACCACTGAGGATAAAATCACCAATGGACCATTCTTCGTCTACATGAGACTCGATGATCCGCTCATCTATACCTTCATAGCGACCAGCTACTAAAATCAATTTTTCTGACTTGGCCAATTCGGCCGCGCCTTGTTGATCTAGTTTTCGCCCTTGAGGAGACATATAAATTACTTTAGCGCCTTCGCCTGCTGCCGCTTTGGCTGCAAGTATTGCCTGCTGTAATGGTTGCACCATCATCAACATGCCAGGACCACCACCGTAAGGTCTGTCATCCACAGTTCTATGCTTATCAGTGGCATAGTCTCGTGGATTCCAACAGTTAAAATCGATTAAACCGTTTTTAACCGCACGGCCTGTAACGCCTTGTTGGGTTATCGCATCAAACATTTCAGGAAAGAGCGAAATCACTCCAATCCACAATGGATTTTGCTGGCTCATTAAAAGCCTGGATCCCAATCAACAATAATTTGTCGTTCATCGTGTTTAACTTCTTTGATAACTGAATCAGTTAAAAAAGGAATTAAACGCTCCGACTGACCAAATGCATCTTTTTTGTTTGCTTTCACAACCAAAACATCATTTGATCCTGTTTCCATCAAGTCATCAACCTGTCCTAAGTCGTAACCTTTATCAGTCACAACAGACATGCCAATGAGATCTCGCCAATAGAACTCCCCTTCAGGAAGCTCTGGCAGTTGCGCAGCATCTACAGAAATTTCCGCATTGGTGAAAGCCATTGCTTGGTCTCTGTCATTTACTTGCGCAAACTTGGCGATAAAGCCCTTGTTGTGGCGACGCCAGTCGCTTACTTCAAGGGTTTGCCATTTACCTTGTTGCCCTATCAACCATGGGCTGAAATCGAAGATCCCTTGGGGATCATCAGTAAATGAATGCACCTTAAGCCAGCCCTTAATACCATAAGGGGCACCAAGCTTACCTACTACAATAATCGAGGTGTTTTCTTGACTCATGGTTACACTTACGCCTATTAAGCCGCTTTACGAGCGTCTTTAACTAACTTAGCTACACGATCAGAAAGACCTGCACCTTGACCTACCCAGTGATCAACACGGGCAAGGTCTAGACGAAGTTTTTCTTCTTGACCAGCAGCGATAGGGTTAAAGAAACCTACTTTCTCGATGAAACGACCGTCACGCGAGAAACGGCTATCCGCAACCACAATTTGATAGAAAGGACGCTTCTTAGCGCCACCACGTTGCAAACGAATAGTTACCATACCGTCCTCTAAATAGATTGACTGTTTTCATTAATAAGATTTACTTCCCACTATTGGGAAGCTGGGGAATTGTACGAGTTTTTTTCAACAATGCAAGTAAGAATTACGTTTTCTGCTTTTGGTAGAACAATTCATTACTGTTTACACCTAAGGTATAGCCTAAGTGTATAAAAAATACGATGAGAGCGCCTTATAGCCTCACAGACGCTCTCAAAAGAGGTTAAAAGATATATTTCAGTTTTGCAGCAATATGTCTACCTGGCTGCGTGTATTGGCTCAGACTAGTGTCCTTGTCTTGCCCTGCGACATCTTGATAGGAGATGTATTCTTTATCAAATACATTAAACACCCCACCATTAAATTGCCATTTACCTAGTTGATACTGTGCAAACAAGTCAGTTGTACCCCAGCCACTGGTTTGTACCATCGTTTCATTAGGTACTTTATCCATGCTTTTGGCACCACGAATAGCAGCAGTGACCGACAAATCACCAAAGTCATAACGGGCTTTTAGATAACCATTCAATGGACTCATTGACTCTATATATTGATTTGCCACCGTATCTTTGCCATCTAAGTACGTTACACCCGCATCAATCGCAAAACGGTCATTAAGCCATAGTGTATAGCTGGCCTCAACGCCCTTTATTTCAACGTCAGACAAGTTCTGATATTGATAATAAGATTTGTTGACTCTTGGGATCCGTGTTGGCTGCGTTTTTACAACTTTAGAGGTGATAAAGCCATCAAAGTCAGTATTAAATACTGATAACGCAAATTGATGATTTTCAAAGTCGCCTTTTAAACCCAACTCGATGCCTTGGCTATATTCAGGGTCAAGATCTGCATTAGGTAAGATTTGATAAAATGGTTCTACTCCATGGCTTTGATATGCTTGGTCATGAGGAGGAATTTTAAACCCTTCTGCATACTGTACATAAGCCCGCAAATGACGATTAACCGAATAAACCAGCCCTACTTTTGGAGAAAATGCAGTTTTGTCGATACCTTTAAAGTCTGCGCCCTCATATAGTGCACTGTCTTTAGCTTGCATATCATAATGGTCCCAACGTACCGCCATTTGCAATTCAAGCAGTTCATCTATTAACGTCATATTACTTTGCGCAAAAATACCTAGCATGTCTGTATCGGCACCAGGAAATGCCTTTTGCGGCTGGTTAGCAAAGAGCGTTTGCCCAGTTGCATCTATGCGAGTTTTAAAACGCGGGCGTGTAGTGTCGTAACGTTCAAAGTCAAACCCATAAACTATTTGCTGAGCCACGCTGCCAGTCATCAGCTTTTTATCAAGCAACAGCTTAGCGCCCCAAATTTGCTGTTCAAAGCGGTAATCATTGTGATCTACATAAGCGCCCGTTCGACCATTTCCGGCTCTTATTTGTGCACTCTTTTGTTCAAAATCGGTTAAGTAGATTTGCGCATCTAAGTTATCGTATAAATAAGTAGCCGCTTGAGTGCTGTAACCCAAAGAGAACGATACGCTATTGTTGTCATCAACCGTTTCTTGCAACGCTTTAGACACAACTTGATTGGTTTGCTGCTCAAAGTAATCCACCGTTACTAATAAAGTGTCGGTGCTATTCAAGCGCTGTTGTGATTTTAAAACCACGGCATTGCTGTCGTAATCAAAGCCAGGCAGGTCCTCTGCGTAGTTTTGCGTTTCTTCACCGTCTCGGCGCGTCAAAACGATGGATGTTGCGTTATCACCAAAACGTCTTGCAAACGTACCAGTGAAAGACGATTCATCACTTAAACCATTAAAACCAGCCTGAATACTTGCAAATTGTGACTGTTCAGCCAAATAGTCTTCAGGGGTTTTACTAGAAATAACAACAATACCGCCCAGTGCGTCAGAGCCATATAAAGAAGACGCAGCACCCTTTGCTACTTCTATTTGTCTTATCCCTTCAATATCTAAGTAGCCACGACCTACTAACAAGCCACTGCCACCTTGATAGGCATCATTAAGCCTGCGACCATCTTTTACATAAACCACGCGGTTGCCACCCATGCCGCGAATATTTAACGCTTGTGCCTGCCCCGCTTTCCCTGTTGCGCTAATACCGGTTTGATAGCGAAATGCCGTTGTTAAATCTACCGCCAATTCACCATCAATATCTTGCTCGGTAACCACATTAACGCTTCCAGCAACATCTGATAACTTTTGGTCGATACGCGAGCCCGTAACAACGATTACATCGCTATTTTTTTCAAATTCTTCAGCTAACACACTCATCGAGTTAGTCATAGCCATAATCAAACCAAAAGAAATTGCTGAGTGTTTAAATACCATTTTTATACCTCAAAAAGGGAAACGAGTTATTTGCCGACACTATAAAAGCACAAAGACACAAATGCAAATGAAAATAGATATCATTTAGGTGTAGATTTAAAAACCCATTTTCTGTACACTTCACACATCAAAAAGCGCGTGCTTAAAAACTGGGCTAGACAAACAAAGTATGCCCCAGGCGCTTATCCGTGAGTTTTTATATAAAATGAGAAACAGATGAAACAACGTATCTATTTATTTTTTACACTGTTGATATTGAGTTATAACGTGCAAGCTGAGCGATTGGTTATCGCAGGCGGGACGCTCACAGATATTGTTTTTGCGCTCGGCGCAGGGGAACAAGTTGTTGCCGTAGACACTTCAAGTACATGGCCACAGCAAGCACAGTCGTTACCCAAAGTAGGTTATTATCGAGATTTAGCAGCTGAGGGCATTTTGGCGCAGTCCCCTACACACGTGTTAACACTCGAAGGCAGTGGCAGGCCTGAAGTTTTAACGCAAATTAAAAGTACAGGTGTTCAAGTAAAGCATTATCCTAAACCAACCAAAGTTACTGAATTATTTGCCCTGATCAATATGCTTGGTGAGGACTTAGATAAGCAAAATAGTGCGACACAACTGATCAGAAAGCTCAAACAGCAGTTACCAACAACGCAAAAACAAACGCCCTATAAAGCACTCTTTATATTATCCGCCAGTGACCGAGGTGTATTGGTTGCAGGCAAAGAAACAGTACCTGAGGTGTTGTTTAATTATGCCGGAATTGAAAACCTTGCTAATGGCTCAGGTTTTAAACCCTACAACTTAGAATCGCTTTTAGCCAGCAACCCCGACTTCATCGTTGCGCCAAGCCATAGTGTGTATGCATTAGGTGGA
Organism: Pseudoalteromonas sp. A25; assembly: GCF_009176705.1. Classification (NCBI taxonomy): domain Bacteria; kingdom Pseudomonadati; phylum Pseudomonadota; class Gammaproteobacteria; order Alteromonadales; family Pseudoalteromonadaceae; genus Pseudoalteromonas; species Pseudoalteromonas sp. A25. The sequence continues at coordinate 2,598,072 of NZ_AP021846.1, forward strand.
AAAGACGCATTTTGTGCACAAGCATCACTTGCGCTTATCCCTGCGGCACAAAAATGCCGTGTTTTGGTGATGGATTCATTAAGCTCGATCGGCATGACCACTCGACTCCCTGAAGCCATTGCAACCTTATCTGACTATGTACAAACAGCTTTATGAACAATATTGCACACCCATTACTGCACGATAGGCAGCATATTCAGTGGTACTGGTTAAGTGCTGCCATACTTGTCTTGTTAACTTGGTTATCACTAAGCAGCGGAGCAATTGGTTGGGATTTAAAAATGCCAATTGTTTGGTTGTTGCCTGAGTCAATGACTGCCGATGTTCAACCTCTGCATGTTAGCGTGATGACGCAAATTCGCTTGCCTAGGTTAGCGCTCGCTATTTTAGTCGGTTCAGTATTAGCCAGCGCTGGTGCTGCAACGCAAGCGCTGTGCCGAAACCCACTTGCAGATCCTAGTTTAATGGGTGTAACGGGCGGGGCTGCCATGGCCGCAGTGGCTGTGATTGCACTTAATGCAAAAGTAAGCTTTATCCACGAAGCGATGGTAACACCAGCAGCATTTTTAGGCGCAATTAGTGTTACAGCATTAATTTATAAAGTTGCAAGCCATCAGGGGCAAGTGCAGATCACCACTTTATTGCTTGCCGGTGTTGCTATTAATGCCATGGCTATGGCTGTCATTGGTTTGTTTAGTTTTTTTGCTGATGATAGCGCCCTGCGTTTAATGACCTATTGGCAAATGGGGTCGCTTGGCGGTGCAAGTTGGTCAGCAATGAAATACGCGGCCCCGCTCATTGTACTGAGCGTATTTGCTTTATTTATACGTCGTAAAAAAATCAATGCATTGATGCTTGGCGAGCTTGAAGCGCGTCACCTTGGTGTAAACGTTAAAAAGCTAAAAATGGAAATTGTTGTGATTGTTGCCTTAGGTGTAGGCAGCGCCGTTGCTCTGGCTGGCATGATTGGCTTTGTTGGCCTGTTAGTCCCTCATGTGGCACGCTTGCTCGTTGGCCCCGACTTGAGACGTATGCTGCCATTGAGTATGTTGCTAGGTTGCGTGTTAATGTTATTAGCAGATTGGATATCACGCCTTATTGTTGCGCCATCAGAGCTGCCTATCGGTATTGTAACTGCGCTATTTGGTAGCCCATTTTTTGTCTATCAATTATTGAAACAAAAACGAGGTCAACATGCTTAGCTGCCAGCATTTATCTATTCAACGTGGCCAAAAACGCATCCTTGAAAACGTCAATTTTACCTTAAAAGAAGGTGAGTTTACGGTATTACTAGGAGAGAACGGCGCAGGTAAATCAACACTATTAAGTGCAATTTGTGGCGATATCCCTTTTACAGGTAACATATTACTAGAAGGTAAAGCACTGTACGCTATGGATGATCATGCGCTTGCTACCAAACGTGCTGTGCTTTTACAAAATAACCGTATCAACTTTGCGTTTTCTGCCGCACAGCTTATTGCCATGGGCCGTTATCCATATAATGAGTCGATGCAACAACAAGCAGAGGTGGTCAATCAAATAATTGAACAACTGAGCTTAGAGCAACTTGCATCCCGAGATGTTACAGCGTTGTCGGGCGGCGAATTTCAACGTGTTCAATTTGCCCGCTGTTTGGCACAGCTAAATGCCCACAAAAGCTCAACGCAAAGTAAACTGATGTTGCTGGATGAGCCCACCTCAGCGCTTGATATGCACCATCAACACTTAACACTATCAAAAGCTAAAGCGTTTGCTAGACAAGGCAATACTGTTGTTGCAGTGCTACATGACCTAAACTTAACCTCTTTGTATGCAGATCGTGTGCTGCTACTCAATAAAGGCAAGCTAAGTCATGACGGCAAGCCTCAGGATGTTTTACAACACTCTGTTTTGCAACCAATTTATAGAGCAGGCATGCAAATCACACCGCATCCTGATCACCAAATACCCATGATATTTTCAGAACCACAACGAGGAGTAACTCATGCGTGAACAAGCGGCCTTTGAGGCCCGAACTTTAGTCAGACAATCTAATGTTTGCGTAATTTCAACCATTTCTAAGAACCTAGCTGGTTACCCGTTTGGTTCGGTCTCACCTTTTATGAGTGATAATGAAGGCCGATTAGTCTTTTACATTGCAGGCATTGCGCAGCACTCACGCAACCTCTGTGAAAACAGTAAAATGTGTGCCACCGTATTTGATGCGGCCGAGCAAGGTGACCAAAATGCGCATGCCCGTGTAACTGTGGTGGGTGACGCAGCGCCGGTGCCTGTAGAGGAACATGACGCCCTCTTAGCCCGCTATGAGCGCCAGTACCCTGAAGCTGTAAGCTACCGCCAAGCCCATGATTTCCAGCTGTGGCGCATGGAAGTTAAACGCGTACGCTATATCGGCGGCTTTGGTCATATTTTTTGGATTGAAAACGATGAATGGCGACAAGCGCAATCACAATGGGATTTAAACGACGAAGCCAATATGGTTACCCATATGAATGATGACCACAGCGATGCTAATCGTCTGATCTTAAAGCTCACTCATGGCATTGCTAGCGATAGCGTCACCATGACAACCATAGTCAGCGATGGCTGCTACTTGCGCGCCAACGAGAAAAACTACTATGTGCAATTTGAGAAAATCTGCTTAGATAGCACCAGTGTGCGTAAAGAGTTAGTGAGATTAACCAAAGCAGCGAGAGAGCAACTAGCTGAAGAAAGTGCCACTGAGCACAGTGAATAAAGCCTTTAACTGGCGCATATTGTCGGAGTTTAACTACCATCATGCGCCTTTTTAAATAATTAAGTGAAATAAAACAATATGCTACCAACATCATTTTAAGACGAAACCATGTAAACTACAGCGACCGTATTTAGTTTCTAGGTTCACAATGAAAAACACTCTTCTACCCGCCATGTTGGCAACCGCATTATTAAATATAGGTTGTCAAAGTATTCAAAATAAGCCAGCCACAAAGGTGCCAGAAGACTCAAATAACCTGAGAGTGGCGACTTTTAACGTCAGTATGGAAGCGACTAATTACAAAATAGATCAGCACCTCGACGTATCCGGCAATGCGTTAACCACTGCTTTAATCAGCGGTCAGTTCAAGCAAATAAACAATATTGCTCAAATCATTCAACGCACACGCCCAGATGTGATTTTACTCAATGAATTTGATTACATCAGCGACCCAGAACAAGGGATTAATTTGTTTAAAAAGCGATATTTAGAAGTATCACAAAATGGTTTTGAGCCCATTTTCTACCCACACATTTACCTAGCTCCTGTAAATACAGGCGTCAAAACGCCTTTGTTGGGCGAAAAAACAAGACTAACGCATTTTGGGTTTGGTCATTACCCCGGCCAATATGGCATGGTTTTACTTTCTAAATTTCCCATTGATAATAAGAATGTGCGTACTTTCCAGCGCTTTTTGTGGCAAGACATGCCCGACAACTTCATGCCTAAAACGCAAGATGGACGCAGCTGGTATTCAGAACAAGAACGCAACATCATGCGACTGTCTTCTAAATCACATTGGGATGTACCTATCAATGTATGCGGCAAAAAAATCAACATACTGGCAAGTCACCCAACGCCGCCTGTATTTGATGGACCTGAAGATAGAAATGGTCGCAGAAACCACGATGAAATAAGATTGTGGAAAGACTACATCAGTGAAACAGGCAACAGCTACCTGTATGACGACAATGGTCAATCAGGTGGTTTTAACGGTAGCTCATTCGTGATTTTAGGCGATTTAAACGCCAGTGCAGTTGATGGTGATGCACACCCAAAAGCCATCAGCCAGCTTCTGGAGCACCCACGAGTTAGCAAATATCCAGCCCCCACCTCAAAAGGTGGCTTACTGAATAAACCAAGTAACACAAATGCGGCAACGCATACCGCTCATTGGGGCATGAGAGCAGACTATGTGCTGCCATCAGCAGATTTAACGCTCACCAACAGCGGCGTATTTTGGCCAACAAAAGATGAAGCTGGCGCTGAATTGGTTGCTGATAGACGCGCGTCTTCAGATCATAGGCTGGTATGGGTAGATATTGAGTTATCAATTGATACGCTACAATGCGAATGACCACCAAAGCGAATAATGCAGTGCGGTAGTCGCTACCGCGCTAGTTTATGTGCTAAAAAATCATAAACGGCTCTAATACGCCTGTTGCTGCGTAGCTCTCGATGGGCAACCAGCCACTGCTCACCGACAAAAGGGGCAATATCTTTAAACACACGGGTCACGCACGGCTCGTTATCACCAACTGATGTGGCCATTATCCCGATCCCAAATCCCATTTTAACCATTTCCCATTGCACCAGATGGTTTTCACAAACAATCGAAAAGTTTTTATCTGTCGCAGGGATCTCTCTTTTGTTCAGTTCATTAATCATCATATCGGTGTGATCAAAACCAAGGAACGACAACGAGTTAAAGTCGGTGGCGTTAACAGAGCAATCGACACCAGCTAGGTAACTTGGTGATGCATAAAAGCCAAACTCCATATCCTTAATACGCCTAGCTATTAAATCAGGTTGATGTGGCCGAAAGCCCCTAATAGCGATATCTGCTTCTCGTCTTGTTAAATCACTGGCGGCGTTTGAAGCAAGTAACTGCAATGAAATACCCGGATGTAACGCTCTAAACGGCAGCAATATTTGTGGCAGTATAAAAGCTGATGTGGCTTCAGATGCTGAGATCACCACGTTGCCTTCGATAGAATCAGACTGCCCCGATGCTGCCAGCGAAAATAGATTAGCCGCTTCGCTCATCGCTTCTACATGTTCAACTAATTTCAACCCGGTTGGCGTTAAGCTTAACCCTCGTCCAACCCGTTCAAACAAAGCAACACCCAACTCAGCTTCTAACGATGCAACTTGACGACCTAACGTCGGTTGAGTAAGCCCGAGTGCACGTGCGCCCGCTGACAAAGAGCCTTCTCTTGCGGTAACCAAAAATGACCGCGCATGATTCCAATCAAAATTCACTGAACGCCAATCCATCCTGTCTCCATCGCTCTACTACCTTTTAAATCAATATACCAACCCATGCAAATATGTATATTTAAAATGCAATTTTCGGCCAATTAATATTAATTTGTGCATGCTAATATGCACCTAAATCCCTTTTACGGCTGGAGTCAACATGCCTACACATTCTTTTTTCTGGAATTGCATCGCCAACAATTACGCAAAACAACCGGTTGCCGACGAAGTGTCATATCAAAAAAAACTAGATCATACTGAGCAATACCTTTCGAGCGACACACGTGTGCTTGAATTTGGCTGTGGTACAGGTTCAACGGCGATATATCACGCCCCCAAAGTTAAACATGTTCACGCAACAGACTTTTCTTCAAAAATGCTTCAGATCGCAAAAGAAAAAGCAGACACAGCTAATGTAACCAATATTAGTTTTGAGCAAACGCAACTGCTTGATCTCAATAGCCCTAATGGCAGTTGGGACGTAGTACTGGGCATGAGTATTTTACACCTACTACACGATTGGCAAGCTCACATTGCCAAGGTATTTGAACTATTAAAGCCTGGTGGCGTTTTTGTGACAAGCACAGCCTGTATTGGTGATATGGGCACTCGGTTTAAATTATTTGCACCACTTTTTAAAGTGCTGCCATTTATGCCCAGTGTTCAAATTTTTAGCCAAAAAGCATTAAAAGAGTCCATGGAAAATGCAGGCTTTACCATTGAATATGAGTGGTGCCCAGGCCCCAATAAAGCCGTATTTATGGTGGCTCGAAAACCCGAAGAGCACAATGCTAATGTAAAGTAAGCAGTTAAGCCACCGCAGCGTATTTTACACCGCTGCGGCCAACTGCAACACACTATTTAGCGAGCAGCGGGTTGATAAACCTCCCCTTTTGCAAGATAACGCTGTGACCCTTTTTGCACATGCTTTTCATCGTATGTAAAAGTTTGTCTGGCATAACCGCTCCATGCGTCGTTGACTAAATTGTCATGTTCATCGGTATTACGCATTTCAATTAATAAGCCCTGCATATTGTAGATAAAGTGAACTTTAGCCACGCCGTCAATGTTACGCGTCAATTGATTATTATGGTCATAGTACTCATGGCGCAACAGCTTTAGCCCTGTGGTGTCCCACACTGACACTCGTTTATGAAAGCCATACTTCCCGTTAATGGGCTGGCCTTGTGCATCCGTAAACCAACGTTCAGTTAGATTTCCGTATTGATCATATTGCGCATGCCAATGTACCGCCCCCGAATCGTGTATTGCAGGTTGCCCGTTAACGCCAAAAAACGCAATTTGAGTCCAATTATTCTTATCAAACGTATATTGCTCACCCGCTGTACCTGTTGGACCTAGCGCGGCCTTCCCCTGCTTATCGAGCACCTCCCAGCGCTCAAACCCCTGACGAGCGTTGTAAAAGTAACGATATTGCGCAGCCCCAGAGGTCGATGTTAGCAAATTGTTCTGCTCATCCACGTTCTGCATTAATCGTAAGTTTCCCCGCCCATCAAAAAGTAATCTAATGCGCTCAAATTCAAAGCCAGGCCGATGGGGTTTAAGCTCGCCAGATTGACTTACTCGGGTTTCAACAACACTGCCGTCACCTGGATGTGACCAATGATAGGCCGCCACACCCCAACTGTTTTCAATAGCCTCGTTGTCTTTATTAAAAAACTTAAGGCTCAGATAACGTCCTTTGCCATCTTTTTTATAGCGTTGTTCCCACACATCGCCCCATGCTGTGATTTGGTTGCCGAACGAATCAAAAAAACGATGTATTTCATACTTATCCTGATATGTAATTTGAGTATGAACCGCGTGCACGTACAAAGATGGAATACGTTTATAATGCTTACCCAGCTTAGTTTTGATCTCGACCAAACGATTGTATCTATCATAACCTGCCTGAATATGAATACGCTTTTGTGCATCTGCTTTGCTAAGCGGTGTAGTGCCAATAAAAGGCTGATAAGGTGACTCCCAAAAATGAAAATCAGCAAAATACTCAGTGCGATAAGGCTGTGACCAAACATTGGCGCTCAGTGTAAAAAAAAGCCAAAAAATAATTCGAAACATGCAAATACTCCGGGTTAAGTTATGCCCTTAACGTAACGATCTCAAAGGAAAAGGCACAGTCATTTGCGAAATTCGGTCACCCTTTTGCGGATTTCGGTTTTTAACCTAGGGCCCTGCACGCTATGATGCCATCAGGCCAAAATCATAATGAGGATAATATGTTCACAAGTCTTTTTGCTCGTCGTTTTGCTTGGGGACAACTACTGCTATGGGGGGCGTTAGCGCTGTTAACACGCTTTACTTGGTTAGATGTAAGACCCCCTGAGTGGATATGGATCTTCAGCTACATGGCATTAGGCGCACTTTTTTCGTCTTTATTATTCGTCGCTTACCAGCCCATACTGCGATGGCACGTCGCAGCTCAGCTAGCCATCGCCTTAGCGCTGTCAGTAGTTGCAGGGCTGGCTTGGCGAGCTAGCTTCAACGCGCTTGAGTACCATGTACTGGAATCTGCCAATAACCAGTTTCATTTTTGGGGCTATTTTCATAATGGTAAGTCAGCGGTCACGCAATTATTACTTTGGAGCTGTGGCTTTTGGCTTTGGCATTATCAAAAACGTACACAACTTCAATCTAAACAACAGGAGAAATTACAGCAGCAAGCGCGTGATGCGCAGTTAAAGCTTTTACAATTTCAAATCGATCCGCACTTTTTGTTTAACGTGTTGGCAAGTGTAGACACACTACTACTTAAAAAAGACAGCAACACCGCACGTAACATGCTGAATAAACTCAGTAGCTATCTTAGGCACACCTTGACACTTGAGCCTCCTCTTACTCAACCACTATCAAAAGAGCTTATGCGGTGCAGACACTATCTAGACATTGAAAAAATGCGCTTTGCCGATACCCTCTCGATAGAATGGCACGTACCAGAGTCTTTACCACAAGTGACACTACCGACGGGCATACTTCTACCGCTACTAGAAAACGCGGTAAAACATGGTGCAGCGGCACAAACGTCACACTCGAGCATTGGTATGGCACTCGAAACCCAGCCCCATTCCCTTATAATTAAAATGAGTAATCCATGTGCTTCACTCAGCGCAGCCAAAAATATAAACAATAACAAAGGAACAGGCATGGGACTGTATAACACCAAGCAAAGGTTACAGACCTTTTACGGCAATTCGGCAACATTGGCATATGGCCAACAAGGCGACCTTTTTATTGTGACCATGACGGTGCCACTATGAAGCCCCTAAAAGCCTTAATTGTTGACGATGAACCATTAGCCCGTGAAGCGCTTCGCCTGCGCCTAGAGGTTGCCAACGATATAGAAATAGTAGGCGAGGCTGACAATGGTGAAGACGCCTTATTGTTAGCTGCTCAGCAGCAACCCGATGTGGTGTTTCTAGACATTAATATGCCCAGGCTCTGCGGCATAGAAGCCGGTGCATTGCTCGCACAGTACTGCAACGCATACATCGTTTTTGTTAGTGCCTATCAAGAACATGCTATAGAGGCATTTCGTCTCAATGCAATCGATTACCTAACAAAACCAATTAACGATGAATTTTTTGCACAAACACTTACTCGTCTGCGACAACGTCAAATAAATCATCCCAAAGATAAGCAGGTAATAACGCCTAAGCACCAGTATCTTAAACGAATAGCTCTCAAAGAAGGGGGCGAAACCCGCATGGTAGATACGCAAAGTATTATATCTGTGGAGTCTGCTAATGATTACCTGTGTATTAAAGTCGCAAACCAGACCATGGTAATACGTAAAACCATGAAGCAACTAAGCACATTGTTAGACCCACAGCAGTTTATACGGTGTCACCGCTCCCATTTACTAAATATCAGCATGATAGAAAGCATGCAACAAACAGACGAAGGGGTATATCTGTGTTGCCAAGGACATATGCACCCCGTTAGCCGACGCTATCTTGGGCAGGTAAAAGCCAAACTGAAGGCTTTTTACCCCTAGTAGTTATACAAAAATAACTGACGATGATAACGCCTGCCAACAACTAAGCTGCCCGCTAGTTGGTATATGCTGTATTAAAAGTGGCTGCCAGACACTTTGTTCAAGCGCATTTTGCGGCCCAGTGTTCTCTCGAGATCTTATACAAACAATGTTCTCTTAAGTGCTCTGGGGCTGGCACATCAGGATGCATAAATGTCTTACCGGTATTGTGCATGTTGATCCGTTCCATAACTGCGCGTGAGGGGTGATTATTAACTACCGCAAATGAGACAATTTCCTGCAAGTTAAGTTGCTCAAAACCAACCCTGAGCGCTGCAGCTGCGGCTTCTGTTGCATATCCTTTGCCCCAATGAGGTCGTGCTAGGCGCCAAAGCACTTCAACACTTCCAGAACTAGGTAAATCTGCTGACGGCTTATGTAATCCAACCATTCCAATGAACTCGTTAGTTTCTAGCAATTGCGCGGCCCATACTCCCCAGCCATTTTCAGCTATCAGTGACTGACACTTATTGGCTATACCATCACTTTCAGAGCGACTCAAAGTAGCTGGAAAATATTTCATCACTTGTTTATCTGACGACATTGTAAAAAACGGTTCTAAGTCGCTCGGCCTCCATTGGCGAAGCTGGATACGCGCGGTTTTTGGTTCAATGATTTTAGCCATAAGCTGTCCATATTGTGTATTTTGCAGCAATAGGAGTGATATGCTCACTTCCTAAAATGGAAGATATCCTATTGTTTATTTTAAATAATTCTTATACCAATTGCATTAAATTGGTGATCAGATATTGCGACAGATAAATGGCTTAGTAACAAGGCAAATATTTCGATATGTAGTTATTCTACATGAGAAATATTTAACGCAGTTAATGAGTTATTTAGCCCGCTAGAATGATCAATGTATTAATAAAATTGGTATTATAACAAGCACAAAGCTAATCAGAGATAAAGTCTTTAAGGCAGGGCGCTCTAACAATGTTCGCGTTTACTTATTGTGTTTTCACTGAGAAACAGATTATCAGCACAAAGAACAAAAGTGCTTTCACGTAACATCCTTAATTTGTATTCTGAGTGTTGTTAGAATGTGTAATACTAACTCATTCTCCACGCATTCAAAGCAAGCAAATAGTTACTCACTGATTGATAAAATAAAACTATTTCATTTATACGGGATCTACATCACGTGCTGTACAACACTTTACATTACAAAATCGACTCTCAAGCATTAACGATTAAAACGCACAGCGGTGATAATGTCTCAATACGCCCCAAAACCTGCCAACTCTTAGTTTTATTACTCAAAAATGCAGGTCAGCCCGTAAGCAAGCAAACGATTCTAGCGAAGGTTTGGTCTAATTCGGTTGTTGCTGATCAAGTTGTTTTTCAATCTATCAATGAGTTGCGCCAGCTTTTTAATAATGAAGAGGTGATCAAAACAATCCCTAAACAAGGGTATGTTTGGCTACCAGCAGTAACTGCGGCAGCTACAGCAACTCACAAAGTAGCTCGCTACAGTCACTTGTGGCTCATTGGCAGCCTGGTATGTTGTCTGGCGATTACAGCCTTTATCATTAATTACTTATCTTCCGATACACTCGTTCCTGAGCAACAATCACAGCTAATTTCAGGCTCTGTCGTCATTCTTCCCGTGCAGAACACCATTGAAGGAAATGACCACAGTTGGGTACGTCTTGGCATGATGGACCAAGTAATACAGCGCTTACCTAATAACCAAGAGCATGGCGTGCTCCAGACAGATTACGTACTCGAAGTGTTAGAGCGAGCCGGTGCACCTTTGATTGATGTAAAGTCTGCACATATAAACCAGCTATTTACCGTATCAGGCGCAGAGATAATTGTCTCTTCTAAACTCTCAGGAACGCCCCACGATTATCAACTCAGTTACGTTTTACACTTTAAGAATACCGAACAAAAAGGTGTCATTTTTGCTAGAGATATTCAAACCATCACTGATCAGTTTAGCGCACTTGTTGCTAAGCACATTGGTACTAATGCGGTTGTTGAACCCCATAATTACCATGCAGACTTTAATAATGAAATGCTTGGTGTTGCGATAGATTTAAAACTAGAGGGTCAATATCAAGCCGCTAAGCCTTTATTGGAAAGCATTGTCATCAGTGATCCGAAAAACCTCACCGCGCAACGTATATTAATAGAGATACTATTTGAGGCAAATAACCTCGATGCAGTAGCACAAAGGCTAGCTCTTGCGATCCCTATTGCTGAAAACCTCAATGATAAAGCCGAACTAACCAGGCTGTATTACCTCAAGGCAATATTTCACCTTGTCAAAGACAATAATCACCAAGCAAAGCAACAAACAATTAATGCTCTTAACGTCGCAAATAGCAGTAATGACTGGCTGTTTATGGCCTACTCGAAAGACTTGCTTGCTCGTATCGCACAAACACAGGGAGATTATGATAGCGCCAAGCGATTTTACCTAGAAGCCAAAGCACATCATCAAGTATTGAAGTGCCCAGTTGGAGAAAGCAGTGTTTGGGCAAGTTTGGCACTGCTTGCCAAAAAACAAAACAAGTTTGATGAGTTCAACGCCGCACTAAACAAAGCAAAACAAATTGCCAAAAGCCGAGCCCTCACTGAGCAACTAAAGTATTTAAACACCATCAAGTAAAATTATTACCTTTAAAATCAATAGCATTAGATAATTTTAGAAAGCTTTAGTGGCTTTTAACACCAGAAATAAGCGACAAGAGAATTATTCACAAAAGGAGTCTCTATGTCGTTTTTTAATGCCCGTGTATTCATCGGCACCCTACTGTTTTTAGCTTTTACTATTATGTTGGTTACTTCTGTACTAATGTACAGCCAACAACATGACACTGTGGTTGCCCTAATACATACCCTCATTGGTGCCGCAATGATTTTGGTTGTAGTATGGCACTTGTTCAAAAATTTTAAGCCTTTACTCAGCTATTTAAACCCCTTCAAAAAGCACATGGGTAAAATAAGTTTTGCCATGCCACTGGCTGTTTTATTAATGGGCTATTTATTGGCTTCTCCCTTTTTGGCGCTTCCACCCGCGATGCAAGTGTATACTTGGGGGCAAACACTCAAAGCGGCCGACAAGGCTGATCAAGATAAAGAACATAAATATGTCGAGCGAGCCATTACACCTGACAATGCTAGCGGGCAAACTATCACCATAGAACTTAAAAAAGGCCCATATTTTATGTGGCCGCAATATGCATTTTGGTTAGAGACCTTAGAAGGTGAATTTGTGCAGCCTTTGTATGTCACACAAGCCATTGCGACTAATAATTTCACCAATAAGGTTTCTAAAGCAGACCCGGAGCAAGTATTCACTGACCACTTACTAATTGGTGAAAATGCCATTGGCAGAGATGCCTTGGTTGGCGGACAAGAGCCCGAAACGAAAGATACTCGTATGCGTCCGGAGTCTTTGCCTGTATTTTTGCATCAGCTAGGCGTACAAGCTAGCAATGGCTACTTTCTGCCTACCGATAACAAGTTGGTTGTTGATGGCTTTAGTGGCGCAACGATGACCGATAATTTTATTTACTCGATTCAACTTTCCAATGCACTGACAGGTAAATACCGTATTCGCTTCGAAATTAATCATTCGTTCGATTACAACAGCTATTACAGCAGTGACCGATTTCCTGATGATCCTATCTACTCTGGCGACGGATATACAGCACAGCCTTCGTTGATTTATCAAGCTGAATTAGACTTTGATCAACCCAATAAGCTACAGCAAATGCAGTTAATTGGCCATGGTCACCACTCAGGAAAAAATGGCAATGTTCACTCTGATCTTAGTAACTTTACATCCGCATTAGAGCTAGTTGATAGGATCTTAGTTTCTCATTCTCTGTAACAAAAAAGCGCAGCGTTCTGGCTGCGCCATGCTACCTCTTTATGCTTTCAAAGCGCGCATATCCGCTAGTAATTCTTCAAGCTTTTTGAACTGTCGACCATAGATAATGTATAAATCGAAGCGATATAAAGCTTCAGAGTATTTAATAACCACTAGTAGAAATGCCGTAATAATTACCCATATATAACCTGGGATATCTAAAAAAACATAGTCTGTCGGATATTTTGTTAATAATAATGACATCACTTTACCACCCGATTGGCTGGCAAGCCCTTGTGCCACCATACCGATATAAAATAAAGGGTAGAAAAACTGATAGTACTTAGAATAATTTGAAATTGACTGCTTAAGCCAAGCATCAAAGCTTTCTAAATACTCTAAGCTACTCTGCCCTTTTGATAAGTTATACGACTTATCTAGCTCTCTTTTTGCTATTTGTATTAACGGAGCCAATAACAGGCAGATATATAAACCTAGCCAAGGGATGCCAATTAAACTCATCGCTACTAGCATTATCAATGCGCCAATCGCGATTGCTTTAATATTCACAGCAAACATGTTTTGTAGCTTATCAACTATGTTCTGTGACTTTCTATTGTATAAATCGTTTACCTTTGGCGCTGACAACTCGCCTTCACTGACAAACCCCTGTTTCCACATTTGTTCAATAGATTTACTCATGTGTTAACTCCTGCGCTTGTATAAACTTGTTTAATCTGCCTTTTATACGCGTAATGCGTACGCCAATTGAATTTTTATTAGCACCAATTATTTCTGCAATCTCACCATAAGACTTCTCTTCTAGATAGAGTAAAATCACCGCTCTATCTATCTCTGATAAATGCTTAATCGCGTTATAAAGCATATTAATATCTTCTGAACTAAACGCTTTCACATCATCATTCACTTCATCAGGCAAAGCATCAGATACAAACCGCTGCTCGCCTTTTTTACGCTGCTTTAAGTTGGTTAAACACACATTTAAAGCAACTTTGTAGACCCATGTTGACCATTTAGATGCTGCATTAAAGCTATCTCTACTGCGCCAAATTTGCAGACAAACTTCTTGATAATAATCATCAAAATCCGCTTGGCTGTTTGTATATGCACGACATATTTTGATGATTATCCCTGCATAAGGCATTATCGATTGTTGATAAAAATCGCTTCCCATTCACCTCAATCCATTTTGTGTTTTACTGGTTAGTAGTTAACAAGCGTTATTTATTACAGCCTTTGGGGAAATTTTTTCACACGAAAAGAGTTTATACCAATTATCAAAACAGAACGTTAGGAGCAGCCCACTGTCACAGTGTGTTTTTAAGTAACAAGCCGGAAACTTTAGCAAGGCTCGGGCTGCTTAGTGGACAATGTTATCAAAGCCAGTCCATCAAAATGATGATGCACAATCAACGTTAAAAAATGACTGTGCATGTCTACTCTGAAGCGTTTGTTAGCGTTTTAGCTTGTACTTACGACGAATTTCATCAACTAAGCGATGACGAGAACTTTTTCCCTCTCATGAGGCCCAAATAAAGCGCTAACAGAGCCTAAAAGGTTAACTGCACGTTCTAAGCGTTTTAATTGCACCGCATCTATGTTCGACTTTTCAATAATTTCACTTATCTTCAGTATTGCAAGCTCTTTAGCTGCTATACCTTCTGGCAAACCAGATTACTTTTCAAATATTTGCTGACAATTCAGTAGTTGGTAAAAGCTGGGAAGTCCAATGAGTTATATACCTAAGTGGCTTTTACTCCCCCTGTTGGTAAGCACAGAGTTTCCAAACTCATTCTCAATGGCCATGAATCAGCTCGAAAAGTATGTTGCCATATACCAACTAGATGATACGCATGAAATAAAAACTTATTTAAGAAATGACAAGCTATTTTCGCGTCAATTAGGGTCTTTTATTTTTGAACTGACTCCTAAGTCTGAAACAGAGTTTGACTTTCATACATGGATATAAAATGACCACCTTATTTTTAACTATCTCCAAGTGTGCTGTAAAACGTCTATCGACCATGTTAGTTAAAGATGGGTGATACTCTTCTCGGATTAAGCAAAGGATATGGAAGAAAATTTGACCTATCGCTTAATATTATTTCTCTAATCACCTTACGCTTTTATAAACGAGCAAGTATAGTTGATGCTTTCTGACTTAGTTAGGAAGCATCGATAGTCTCTATTTTTATGCTGTAAAAATACAAGGCTATCATTTTATAATTATATAAGGACAGTTATGATAAAAAGAATTTTCACTTTTATTTTACTATCTCTCTCCATATCAAGTTCAGCTTTCTACTCAACCAATAGAATACTCTATTTAAATTTAACATCATCTGAAGAAACTATATCGATCGAAGCCAAACTAGATGGAAAAACAAAAAAATTCAGACTTGACGAAGATAGCAATATCACAAAAAGGAACTTTAAATCCATTTTAGAAAAGCTGAACGAATGGGAATTAAGCAAGAAATATTTTGAAAATAATCTTGCACATTATGAAAAAACTATATTCAATCCAATTTCAACAATGCTAGATGAATCGAATCAGGTTCATTTTATTTTAGATGAAGGAAGCTTTGCTTTTGCTTTAGATCTGATACCCTATAAAGGAAAACCGCTATTTTTACAACGCCCTACCTCATTCAGTAGCAAACCAATTAGAGTCGTTAAGAATTATAAATTTAACCCAGATGGTTTAGGATTAACTATAAAAGATAAAACCACCGACCCAGAAAGCGCGTCATTAATCTTGTCAAAAATAATGCCTAATACTGTAAATTATAATATGGAAAGTATATCTAAGGATCAGTTAGCACAGCTCAGCAACTTAGATATGGCATTAATTAGTTTGCATGGAATTGCATCTGATGGCGTAGCTTTTATGCAGCTCAATGATGAAGAGGTCTATTCTTACGACCTTGCTCAGTTAAATAGTCGACTGCTCTATTTGGACTCTTGCCAAATAGGATCCTCGTTTAATTTTGCAGAGCAAGTATCAAAAAGTGCGAATCAGTTTATTATAGCGCCACTATTCGATAATGAAGCTGGCGACTCATCAACCTTAACTATTCAGTCATTTTTTACTCAATTGAATAATGGTAGCACCCCCGCGAATGCCATGTACCATACTCGCAAGTCACTTTTCGAGGGATATAACAATACTTATGGTTTCAAAACAGCAATTTGGAAAGCTTACCCATTCAGAGTAATTCAAAGCAACTAGCACATTAGCTTAGACAACACCCCAACATGCAAACTAGTGTGCAAATATAGAATGTCAGCTTCAGATGGTCACGTCCCACAGCATCACAATGTGCCGTGATTGAAGTGACCATATATGTTTACACAGACATTCACTAATAATTAGGAGCCGTTACTACGGCTTTAAAATTATCATTTCTTTTGCTACAAGTGCAGCTGAAGGCAAAAACATTGTTGAGACAATACGTTGATCAGCAACCACTGCATGTTTATCTTTTAGTGTTTTCTTATTTTGCGCAATTGCACCATTCTTATTAAGCTGACTTTCAATAAGAAAAGGCAAAAGTGTTCCTTGCTTAGCCCATGACTTAGATGTTTCGGTAGAGTTAGGAAATCCGGCTATTTTTTTCCCTTTCACCAAAAACTCCCCGTTAGATAATGTCACGTTTGCAATGCCAGCTGAACCATGACCACCCACACCGATAATACCGCCAGACTCATATACACTACTGATAATAGAGTGAATTTTTTTGTTATCTGCAACGTCAAACATTACACCATAACCACCACCAATAAACACACCCCAATAGTCATTAGGATCAATTTGAGAGGGCGAGAATGAACTGTTCGCTTTGTCTAAGAATCCTTCATATTTGATGGTGTAACTACTTATGCCAAGAGGATCCATCATAAACCGAACTTCTCCACCTTTGGGTGATACAAAATCAACGTCAAAGCCGTGACTGACAAAAATGTGATAAGGAGGCGCAAATTCCCATAAATTATTTCTGGCGTCATGCTTTTCAGGATCTCCCATATCTACCATATTAGAGGCTACGATTAGCACTTTCTTATTAGGCTCTGCTATCGCATTGGTGGCAAAAAAGGCTGCAGTGAGTAAAATCGTGATTAAGAGTTTCATTGGTTTCCTTTATAAATAACTAAAATAATCCTTTAGACGAGACAAATGACGAAAAGGTTTAAATGCTGAATTCGCGGGCGCATTGACCTAGCAAAAACGCATTTCGATTACTAGGTGTTGATAGTCACGGCCATCCTTGTTTATCCAAACGTCTTTCTCGAAGCTAGCCTGCCGCCTTGTGAAATTGTTATGGGAGCCTTTGTGTCTTCTCCATTTTGGGCAGAACATGTTTGGCAGCAAGTCAACTTAATCCCTGCACAACATGTTACCGTTTTCGCGAAACACAGGGCATATATGATCACAGAGACTCTTTTCGCTCTTTATCCAAAGTTAGAGTAGCTAACAATGTTATTTTCGGTTGTTCTCCAATCATCGTCCAAAAATAAAAGCGGGTGGCCACGCAAGTTACTTGAGGAAAGGCTTTGCTAGTGTTTAATACGCGACAACAACTCCACTATTTCTGCCACTACCATGTCTGGCTCATCATTTTGTGGGAAGTGATAACTCTTATTTGTCAAAACGACTTTACCTTGTGGAAAAGCAGTAGCCCAATTTGAATTCAGTTTGCCCCACATATCACGAGCTTGATCCGTAAAAAATAAAAGTTGGGGCTCTTCAAACTTTTTTGTAGACGCTATTACTGTTACTGGAATATTTGGAATTTCAGGATAGTCTGGCAGCGGTCGTTTTGACCAGAAGTCAAGATACTGATTTGACATACCGTTAGCTAAATCATCAAGTTTTACTTGAGCTATTTGCTTTTCAGCTAACTCTAAATCAATTTTACGCATAATATCAACGTCATGCTCTGAGGCTGGCTCAATCAACATTAATGCTAAAACTTTGTCGGGATACGTTGACGAAAACCTCCTTGCGATATACGCCCCATAAGAATGGGCGACATAAACAACAGGTTGATCAATTTTCAAAGCGGTTAGAAGTAATGAAGCCTCTTGAGCATATTCTTCAGATGTGTAGTTTTTTTTGATTTTTTCAGAGCCACCATTACCAATTCTCGAGTAACGAATAACTTTAGTTTTCTTAGCTAGCTTTTCAAAGATTAGGTCCCAATCAGACAACCCAGCAGAGCCACCAGCCTCTAAAAAAACAATATGCTCACCACTACCTTTGATTTCATATTCAACATCATAACCTTTCACTTTGATGAAGCTAACTTCAGAAGAGGCGTTAAAAGAAAATAGAAAGAGTAAAAGCAATAATATGAGTTTCATATGACATCCTTAAAGATAATGCTTGCCGTAAACAGTACAAAATAGCAGGCTTAACTAAGCAAAGAATGAGCGCAAGCCTGCTGTTTTGCGTCCTTTTTTAACAACTTTGTTAGTGTTTTTTGTTAATTTCATCGACTATATCATAACCCCAAAATCCGGCTCTTAATTTTACCTTTAGCTGGTCACCAACTTTATAGGGATTACTTGTATCTGTGCCTAGACTATAACTAGTTTCCGATATTCCATCTGATATTCGCACATATTCAAAAAGATCGTAACGAACACGCTATTGACCAACTCCGGTTACTCTGAATTCTTTGTGGGTCACCTCATTAGATGAAAACTTATGATTCGTGACAGCAATAAACCCCATGCTGCCAATTGTAGTAAGCACCGCAATCGCCGGGAAATTTAGTATCTTATGGTGGAACGGTGTTGAATCCGGCTTATATTCAATAATAATATTAGCCGATTTATCATGCCTCCATTTTTGATAAAGCCGAAGTACTGGCGCAGCCAGTAAGCCTAAACCTACCGCTACATAAGTTAAAACACCATCATCAAGAACATCACTAAATACCAAAAAACTTAGTTGGATAATGGCGGCACCATAAAGTCCAATAAAAGCTAATGAAAAAAGATGATTCATTGTACCTCTTGAGCACTAACAGCTTATCCTCTCCCACAATGTGGGGGTAAATACTGACAAAACGGGTTATATTACGTGCCTCAATCTTCCCACGTCAAAAATTCAGTGTAAACAGGATTTTAGAGATCTCCAAAATCTGTTTCTGTCAAAATAGAGCAAGGCGACGCGTAATAATGTTATCAAGCAAGCAACAAAAAACCCGAGCTTGGCTCGGGTTTTTTGACAATTTTTATCGCTTAAAACTTCGGGCCACCGCCGCCCATCATGCCTGGCGGTAACATGCCTTTCATGCCGCGCATCATTTTTTGCATGCCGCCTTTGCCTTTCATCTTTTTCATCATCTTTTGCATTTGCGTAAATTGCTTAAGCAGCTTGTTGATATCTTGCACTTGAGTGCCAGAGCCTGCCGCAATACGCTTTTTGCGTGAGCCTTTGATTATTTCAGGACGAGCACGCTCTTTTGGCGTCATTGAGCTGATGATGGCTTCCATCTGGTTAAAGGTTTTATCTCCAACCTGACCTTTTACCGCATCTGGTAAGTTATTCATACCCGGCAGCTTTTCCAACATCGACATCATGCCGCCCATGTTTTTCATTTGGCGTAACTGCTCAGCAAAGTCTTCTAGGGTAAAGCCGTCGCCTTTAAATACCTTTTCAGCTACTTTGGCCGCTTTATCTTTATCAACCTTCATCTCAACTTCTTCGATAAGCGACAATACGTCACCCATTCCCAAAATTCGAGATGCAATACGGTCTGGGTGGAATGGCTCTAGCGCGTCTGTGCGCTCACCCACACCAATAAATTTAATTGGTTTGCCAGTAATATGACGAATTGACAACGCCGCACCACCACGGGCATCACCATCGGTTTTGGTCAAGATCACACCGGTCAGTGGCAGCGCTTCATCAAAGGCTTTAGCAGTATTTGCCGCATCTTGACCTGTCATCGAGTCTACAACAAACAGCGTTTCTATTGGATTAATAGCACCGTGCAGTGCTTTAATCTCATCCATCATATCGCTGTCTACGTGCAGACGACCTGCAGTATCAACAAGCACAACATCGATAAACTTTTTCTTGGCGTGGCTAATTGCATTGGTGGCAATATCTACAGGCTTTTGTGAAATATCACTGGGGAAAAACTCGACATCTACTTCGCTGGCCAATGTTTCTAGCTGTTTAATTGCTGCGGGGCGATATACGTCGGCACTGACCACAAGCACAGACTTCTTTTTGCGCTCTTTTAAAAACTTAGCCAATTTACCGATACTGGTGGTTTTACCCGCACCTTGCAGACCCGCCATCATCACAACCGCAGGTGGCTGCGCCGCTAGGTTTAGCTCTTCATTCGATTCGCCCATGGCTTTTTCAAGCTCTTCGCGAACAATTTTAATGAATACCTGACCCGGGCTTAAACTTTTGGTGACCTCTACGCCAACCGCGCGCTCTTTTACTTGTTTAACAAACTCACGAACCACAGGTAACGCGACATCGGCCTCAAGCAGCGCCATACGTACTTCGCGCAGAGTTTCTTTAATATTATCTTCGGTTAGGCGGCCTCGGCCGCTGATGTTTTTTAGCGTTTTACCTAAACGTTCCTGGAGGTTTTCAAACATGTATTAGGTTCCAATAATTCGTAATTGTTTTGCATTATACTGATATGGCCCCGACTAATACAGTGTTCAAGTGCATACAAAGTTTCTTTTTGGAAACTCTATGCAAGAAGCAGTGCTTAAAATACAATAGCTTTTATAAAGGAAATTTATTAGTGGGCACACTTTGATGTTGATTGTTAGCTTGTCTTTATTTGCCAGCCTGTTTTATGTACTTGCGACGGGTCATGTTTTATCAAGGCTATTTCACAAAGAAGGGCCAAATCAAAAGCTCACAATTATTTTAAGCACCTTGGCTATTTTGGGTCATATGCTGTTGTTGGTAAATTCAGTATTCACCCACGACGGACAAGATTTAAGTACGGTCAATGTGGCAATGCTTACTTGCTGGGTGATAGTCGTGAGCGTGACAACCGTATCGCTAAAGTTTCCTGCAACCTTGTTACTTCCAGTAGTGTACGGCTTTGCCGCCATATTATTAATTTCCAGTTTATTTATCCCGCACCATATTGTGATGCACACCATTAATGTTGACTTAGGCTTAGTGGTCCATATTTCTCTTTCTTTGCTGGCTTATTGCGTACTGATCATCGCAACACTGTACGCAGTGCAGTTTTTTTATATTGATAACCGACTAAAACACAAAGATTTAGCCATTATGCACAGCCATTTGCCACCACTTATGCAAGTTGAAAGGCAACTTTATCAGCTACTTACTATTGGCACAGCCTTGCTTACACTTGCGTTGTTGTCGGGGTTCGTATTTTTAGACGGTATGTTCGCAAAAGAGTTTATTCACAAAACTGTATTATCGTTAGTAGCATGGACCATATTTGCAGCAGTTACCCTTGGCCACCATAAATTTGGTTGGCGAGGTAAGGCTGTGGTAGTGTCAATCATGACTGCTTCTGGATTGATTACATTGGCTTATTTTGGCAGCCGATTTATTCAAGAAGTCATCCTAGGGAAGTTTTAGCTTGACTCTTGCCGCCAGCTAACGCTTAATACACGTTCGTAAGTTTGAAAGGGATCCACTGTTGGACGACATATCAACAAGCACCTTATTTATAATATTGGGCTTGCTTATCATGATCTCGGGCTATTTCTCTAGCTCTGAAACGGGGATCATGTCAATAAACCGCATTCGATTGCGACATCTAGAAAAAGAAAACCACCGGGCAGCAAAACGCGTAAGTAAACTGCTACGACGCCCTGATAGGCTCATCGGCCTGATCCTCATCGGTAACAACCTCGTTAATATTGCAGCTGCGCAAGTTGCCACCATCATAGGTTTACGTTTATACGGCGATATGGGTATTGCCATCGCAACGTTTGTATTAACACTCGTGGTACTTATTTTTGCTGAAGTTACGCCAAAAACACTCGCTGCTTTATACCCCGAGAAAGTTGCTTTTCCGAGCTCAATTATATTAAAAGGGTTACTTAAAGTATTATTCCCATTGGTTATTACCGTTAACTGGATCACCAATGGCATGCTTAAATTGTTTGGTATTTCAAGCAAACAAATTGCAGAGCATAGTTTAAGCAAAGAAGAGCTAAAAACCGTGGTGAATGAATCAAGCGCCCTACTACCGTCTAATCACCAAAACATGCTGACTTCTATTTTAGACTTAGAGCAAGTAACTGTTGAAGATATTATGATCCCGCGAAACGAGATCAACGCCATTGATATCAACGATGATTGGAAGGATATTTCACGCCAGCTTACTCATGCACAGCATACCCGCGTACTATTGTACCGCGACCAAATTGACGATGCAGTTGGCTTTATTCACTCACGTGATGCGCTGCGCCTACTCACTAAAGAGCAATTTGATAAGCCTTCTTTGCTACGTGCAGTACGCGAAATTTACTACATACCTGAGGGCACCTCACTCAATACCCAATTGCTTAAGTTTCAACAAAGCAAAGAACGTATCGGCTTAGTGGTTGATGAGTATGGTGATATTCAAGGTTTGGTAACACTTGAAGACATACTTGAAGAAGTGGTTGGTGACTTCACCACTACGCAAACGCCTGCCGCCAGTGACGAAGTAAACATTCAAAGCGATGGCTCGGTGCTTGTTGATGGTGCGGCGAATATTCGTGATATCAACAAAGAAATGAACTGGGAGCTGCCAACAGAAGGCCCTAAAACGTTAAGTGGTTTAATTGTTGAGCACCTTGAAGACATTCCTGATGCGCCACTTAGCTTAGTGATCGCTGCTTACCAAATGGAAGTAGTTGAACTAAAAGAAAACATGGTTAAGTTAGTTAAAGTAACTAAACGCTAACTTTTAAGCCAAATTACCATAAAAGCCGAGCTCCGATAGCTCGGTTTTTTACTTTTTAAAATGTCTAACCACTATTGCAACTAACAAAATACTCATCAGCTCATCGCAATACACAAAAATGAAATAATACAGTCACATCAAAGTCATTAAGCTATGTTTGACTGTCCCCTTTTTGAAATCAATAAAATTTAAAAAGGGTCACACATGTTACAACATTCGTTAAAACGTTCATTGCAGCACTCTCTTATTGCTTTATCTATTACATCTGTTTTGGCTGGCTGTTCACTCGATGGTGATGATGGCAAAAATGGCGCACAGGGGCCACAAGGTGTTGCCGGTGAGCAAGGGCCTACTGGCACAAATGGTCAAGATGGACAAAACGGTACGAATGGTCAAAACGGCATCGACGGGCAAAATGGTAAAGACGCCAATCGCTTACTTGATATTCAACTGGTTGGTCGCGCTGTATTGAATGCACAAAGCCCAGAAGGGGCTGCTGAAATCGTAGCATATCAAGCGTCTAAAAAGTGGATTTATGCCATTAACAGCTCAGGCGAACAAGCAGTTGTAGATGTTATTCCCGCCACAAGTTTTGACAGCACAGCGCTGGCTCGAAACAACGAGAATGTAACCACCAGCACCAACTTAACAAGTGCCCTAACTTTAAAATTAAACGACCACACAGCGGGAGACGCAAACAGTATTGCGATTGACAGTAACAATCAACTACTTGCTGTAGCCATGGCTGCAAAAGTTACGGGTCAAGCGGGCCAAATTGCATTTTATGATATCTCTGGCAATACACCCACATTTATCAAAAATGTTCAGGTTGGTGCCTTACCTGATATGGTTACCTTTAGTCATGATGGCGCAAAAGTAGTGGTTGCAAACGAGGGCGAACCGGCTGGCGATTACAGTGTAGACCCAGAAGGCACCATCAGCGTCATCAGCATCACTAACGGCACAATTGCCGATACTGCTACACACATTGACTTTAACGCATTTAACGACAAGCAGGCCGAGCTTGAAGCGCAAGGCATGGTGTTTGCTAACCCAACAGGCCGAACAATTAATGGCAAGCTCATTAATACAACTGTGGCGATGGATCTAGAGCCTGAATACGTGAGTATTTCAAAAGACAACCGTTTTGCGTATGTCTCTATTCAAGAAAACAATGCCATTGCAGTGGTTGATTTAAGCGACAACAGCGTAAAGCTGATGGGCCTTGGTTTTAAAGATTGGTCAGAGCTAAGCATGGATGCCTCTGATAAAGATGGCAAAATTAATTTTAGAAACTACCCTGGCCTGTACGGCATGTACCAACCCGATACCATCGCCAACTTTACTTGGAAAGGTGCCAACTTTATTGTTAGTGCCAACGAAGGGGATGGTCGTGAATACTTTTTTGATGCCAAAGATGAAGCCGACTGTACGGCAAAAGGTGGCTTAGACTACGATAAAGACGATGGTTGCCTTGCATACATTGATGAAAGCCGCGCTAAAAAGCTGACCCTAGCGGATAACTTTGCCTACCTAAACAATGACAACGACGACATTGGCCGTTTAAAAGTTACCACTGTGAAAGGCGATAACAACAACGATGGTCAATACGAGCAACTATACACTTACGGTGCTCGCTCATTTACCATTTGGGATAGTAATGGCATGGTGGTATTTGACTCTGGCGACCAAATCGAACGTATTACCGCATCAATTCACGGTAGTGCATTTAATAACGACGAAGATGAAAACGAAGGTGATACCCGCTCAGATGCCAAAGGCCCAGAGCCTGAAGCGCTGGCACTGGGTAAAATCGGTGAGCGCCTGTTTGCTTTTGTTGGCTTAGAGCGCATGGGTGGCGTTATGGTGTACGACATTACCAACCCGTATGATGTGAAATTTGCTGACTACTTCTACAACCGCGGTACGGTTGAAGGCGCGGATATCAGCGGAGACTTAGCACCTGAGGGCATGGCGTTTGTACCAGCCGAGCAAAGCGCAACAGGCAAGCCGCTATTGATCGTTGGTAATGAGATCTCAGGCTCAGTAGCCGTATGGCAAATCGCGTTAAAAGACTAACTAAAAGGTTAGCAACAAAGCGCGCTGTGCGCGCTTACATCCCTTTTACGCAAGGTGAATTAGGTGTAAAAGGTTAGCGACTTGAGCGAAGCGATTACGCTCTTTTTACGCAAGGTGAAATTAGCCATTGTAACCACCGCTGAGAGACTCTCAATTTCGGGTGGCGCTTCGCTTAACCGACCTACACAACCCGTAGGTTAAATAAGCCAAAGGCGCCATCTAACAAAAATACAAGACAGAGTCACAAACGTCGGGTGGCGCTTCGCTTAACCGACCTACATAACCCGTAGGTTAGATAAGCCAAAGTCGCCATCTAACAAAAGTGCACAACACTTGCGACACGCTGTGAGTACACTTTTTACCCAAGGTGAAATGCACAAACCAACAGCTGCTAAAAAAGAACTAAGAGAGGAGGACTTAAAAAAGCTGGGCAGACAGAACTCTGTATAATCGTTGCCAAAAAACACACTTCAAGCTTTTTAGCTGTAACCTTACGCTTCTTTCTCTTTGTTAAAATACGCCAAAGTCTGCCTAATTGGATAAAGTGACATAGCAAACACAGAGACCAGATTAGAAACCCAAGTAACTGCTTTATACAGAACTTTCAATTCATGGTAATCATAATACCCCCTTGCAATGAGCTGCATAAAAGAAACAGATATAGATACTAGTAGCATATACAAACAAGCTCTGGTTGAACCCGAAAATATGCACTCAGACAATTTATGGATAAGAAATACGATGACAACATTAATAGTATTTATAGCCATCAATACTAGGTAAAAGGTTTTGATTTTACTATTTAAACCAAAGTCTAGCGTTAATAAATAGAATTCTAAAGAATCAACGACTACCCAAATCAAAAAAAAGCAAACCACAGTAATAAAACAAGAATACATTTCATGCTGCTGTAAAGACGTGATTTGCCCTTTCCTTGCAAAAAATAAACGCCAGCGATAGACAGGAAACTGAGTAACCAAAAACCACAGTATCAGCATTCCAATGTAGACTGAAATAGAAACAGTTAGCTGATTTAAAAACTCACTCAAATTACTCAAAACTAACGACTCTCATTGATTAACTTGGCAAGCAATATAACACTTGAGCATTGCCTTTGTGGTGTATTTTACTTATAAAAAGTACAACGAGGCATGTGTGCTTTTACGCTATAATCTATCTATGTAACTCACCGTAGGTTAGATAAGCCGACCGCGCCATCTAACGCTGTGCAAAACAGTTTATCAGCAGCAAACACATTTACGATTGCCAAGGGCTACTCTGTCGTTACACAAAAATTTACTCAAGCTCTTTAGTCTTTCGCTTCTTTCTCTTTGTTAAAATACGCCAAAGTCTGCCTAATTGGATAAAGTGACATGGCTGATATTGCAATTAAAATTGCCAACCAAATACCTAGAGAATAAGCATTGTTAAACCCATGAAAATTAACGTAACCTCTGGCGCCTAATTGTAAAAAAAACAAAGACATTACCAACAAAGTCGCATATAAGCATATGCGCGACGCTTTCGAAAACAAGCAGCTTCGTAGTTCATGTACAACGAAAATCATAGTTATTAGTGCGGTGTTAATTACTATGCCCGATAGATAAAAAACCTTTATTCGACTATTCATACCTGAGTCGAACATCAACAAATATGGTGTCATTAAGTCATTCGTAAAACGCACCATAAGAAAACAAACCGAGGTAATAAAACCAGAGTATATTTCATGTTCCTGTAAAGACGTGATTTGCCCTTTCTTTGCAAAAAATAAACGCCACCGATACACAGGAAGCTGCGTAACCAAAAACCAAAACACAATGAGTCCAATATAAATATCGACGATATTACCTAATCGGCTCAAAAGTTCATTCAAAGGGCTCAAAACTAACGACTCTCATTGATTAACTTGGCAAGCAATATAACACTTGAGCATTGCCTTTGTGGTGTATTTTACTTATAAAAAGTACAACGAGGCATGTGTGCTTTTACGCTATAATCTATCTATGTAACTCACCGTAGGTTAGATAAGCCAAAGGCGCCATCTAACGCACTGCAAAAAAGTTTATCAGCAGCAAACACATTTACGATTGCCAAGGGCTACTCTGTCGTTACACAAAAATTTACTCAAGCTCTTTAACCTTAGGCTTCTTTCTCTTTGTTAAAATACGCCAAAGTTTGCCTAATTGGATAAAGTGACATGGCAGCAGTTGCAATTAAAATGCTCATTAAAACACCTGTTTTATAGATAACCTTCAGCTCATGATAAGAGAAGTAACCTCTTGCAATGAGCTGCATAAATAATAACGACAAAACGATTAATATTGAATAAAAACAAACGCGAGTTGAAGCGGAGAACAAACACTTCCTCAATCGATGATTAATAAATATGACTAAAATAAGCATAGAACTCATGGCTAGATGAGATAGATAAAACACTTTGACTTTCCCATAAAGCTCAAAATCTAGACTAAGTAAGTAGTGCTCCATCTCACCACCAAAATGGCGAAATATAACAAACCAGAAAACAGTCATGAAACAAGAATACAGCTCATGTTGCTTTAGAGATTGAATTTGCTCTCCTCTAGCAAATAACAACCTCCAGCTACATTGCCTAAAATAAACAACCAAAAACCAAAGTAGAATAAGTGTCAGATAGCCATTAATAATGGCTGCAAGTTCATTTAATAGCTCAGATAATGGGCTCAAGATTAGTTATTCTCATTTTTGACTTCTACACTCAATCTATCATTTAAACACGACCAGTAAAATAACTCCCTCCAAAGATGCACCTCAAAAAAGTACACACCAACCCCTAGGTTAGACAAGCCGACCGCGCCATCTAACCTAATCGCAAAGCTGCCTTACTCGTTAAAATCGCACTTATACACATCACACCGCGCGGTTATTGGCTCGCTCAGTAGGCGTGCCGCTTAAAAACCGCCACACTTTTCATCACAAGCATTTGCAGCCCACCTGCATTTTACCGTAAACTCGATAATTATATTGCAAAATACCGAGGCGTACGTGTCAGCAACCAATAACAAATCTTCTGGTTTTTTTAGCCAGATTCTTTTTAACATTGTTATTCCCGCTATTATTTTAACCCGTTTCTCTGGCGAGGCGCATTTAGGGCCAACGTTGGGCGTTATTATCGCGTTGTTGTTCCCGCTAGGGTTTGGCCTTTGGGAGCGCCATAAAACGGGCAAGTTTAACTTTTTGTCGGGCCTTGGCTTTGTATCCGTTTTACTAACTGGCGGCATTAGCTTGCTTGAGTTAGATGCCAAGTATATTGCAATTAAAGAGGCGGCTATTCCGGGCCTAATTGGGATTGCCGTAATTGTGAGTCAATACACTAAGTATCCATTACTTAAAACCATGCTATTTAACGAAAGCGTGATGGACATAAAAAAGATAGAGCAGGCACTTGAGCAAAAAGGCAACAGCGAAAAGCTCTCTAAAGTACAAGTTGTTGCTTCAAATATTCTGGCAGGCTCGTTCTTTTTATCTTCTGTACTTAACTATGTATTGGCAAAAATGATTGTTGTCAGCCCTGCAGGCACTGAGGCTTTTAACAACGAGCTCGGTCGCATGACCGCATTAAGCTACCCGGTAATTGCATTGCCTACTATGGTGTTGTTTTTTGTTGCGCTGTTTTACCTGTTTTCATCTTTGAAAAAGCTAACAGGGTTAAAAGTTGAAGAAATGCTCGTTGAGCAATAAAACACGGTGTTGCTGCTCAACGCATAATTGGGCAGCTCTCACTTGCCGTTACGTTTAGCTAAATGGTTGCTTCGCTTTAGTACACTTTATATCACAAACTACTTTCATCCAGCCTGAGTAAATCTAGTACCGCCTCAGAGTGGTGTTTTTTGGGCAATGAAATTGCGTAAAAATGCTCGTAAGTATTAGGGAGTACCTGATACTCCTCTAGCACGCCACTTTTAAGTTCATCTAACACCACCAGCGGTGGTAACACTGCACAAGCGCCGCTATCTCTGCTTAGCAATCGCAACATGGCCATATCATCCGCTTCGGCGAGTATGGTTGCTTTATATTGATTAACCGCGCAAATAGAATCAAACGCAGAGCGCACCTCGGTGTTGGTGGCAGGTAGCACCCAGTTTATATTTTCATAACCTTGTGGAAACGGCGTAGTTGGCTTTTTACCCGCAGGACCGACTATCGAAATCGCTTGACGACGCAGTAACTGATGTTGCCATGCCTGTTGGTTGTTATCGTTGCCAACCATACGATTTGTAAGCACAAAATCAAATTCATGATTAACAAGGCCATCAAGCAAATTGATTAACCCTCTGCTTGAGAGCTTTATTTGCACATTTTGTTTGGCCAATAAAGGCGAAATAAAACCTTCAACAAAGTTTCGTGATAGGTGAGTGAGCACCCCTATTGAAATAGACTGCTTAGTCGCAACAACACCAAACTTAAGTACCTGCTCAAGTTCATCGCCCGTGTTAAAAATATCTTGCGCATACTTTAATACTCGCAGACCCGCATCGGTTAAGCGCAACGTACGCCCGACCCTATCAAACAGTTTTACCTCATAACGCTGCTCTAACGCCCTAATTTGCGTAGACAAAGCAGACTGCGATAGGTGCAGCTCTTTGGCTACTTGCGTTAAGTTGCCTACCACAGCAACACGCCAAAAATAATACAAATGATGATAATTGAGTCTACTCATAATCGTTCTCTTATATAGAACGTTTAATTAAAATATATGTATTTTATTTTATCAAGCACATTCAAGCACAATGTATGAGATGTATATGGAGGCACCCATGCTTGATTATGTTGTTTTTGCTTTACTACTGTTAGTTCCGCTTGCGCCTGCCGTTGTTGGTTTTTGGGCGGGTTGGACACTGCAAACTGACTCTAAAATTGCCAAAAAAGCACTACTTGGCATACAGATGAGTATTGTTAGCTTTGCATTACTTGTTTTAATGTATGCAGTTTTTCCCTCCTCTGGCACACTTGAGCTTGCGCGCTTAACCCCCTTAACCTGGGTTATAACCAGCTTAGTGCTTGGTATTGGCTGGGTAGTCACGCGATTTAGTCGCCAGTACATGCGTGGCGAACCTCGACTTGGTTACTACTATCGTTGGCTGCTGTTTACCCTATCTGCGGTACTTATCACCGTTTTGGCTAATAACCTACTATTGCTATTGTTTGGCTGGGTAATGATCAGCCTATCGCTACATCGCTTATTGGTGTTTTACCCTAACCGAGCACGCACACTATTAGCAGCACACAAAAAATTCATTATCGCCCGAGTGAGTGAGGTAAGTTTAGCCATCGCATTTTGGCTAATTTACGAACAAACTGGCACAGCAAACATCTCTGCTATTTTCGACATGGTAAATAACGCTCAGCTTGTCTCTTCTAGCGAGCTTACCGTGGCTGCCTGTTTGATTGCCTTAACAGCCATCCTAAAATGCGCCCAACTTCCTGTGCATGGCTGGCTTATTCAAGTTGTTGATGCGCCCACGCCAGTGAGTGCGCTACTACATGCAGGGGTTATTAACCTAGGTGGTTATTTGCTAATTTTATTTGCCCCAGTGATGCAGCTAAGCCCAGTCGCAAACGGCCTATTGTTAGCAATTGCTGGCATAAGCTTATTGTTAAGCGCACTGATCATGCAAACCCGAGTGAGTGTTAAAGTAAAACTTGCTTGGTCAACTAGCGCACAGATGGCCTTTATGTTGATTGAGTGCGCGCTGGGTTTTTACGAGCTAGCGCTGCTGCATTTAATCGCTCACTCACTTTACAAAGCCCATGCGTTTTTATTTGCAGGCAGCACAGTGCAGCAATACCAAAATGTGCTACTTGCTAAATCATCAACTCATTCACATTTAAGGCTCGTGTTTAGCATCATCGTCTGTGCGCTCTTGGTCGGGCTTGCGGCTACACTGGTGCACAGTGCCCTATCGCTGTGGTTATTACTCGGTATTGGATTGAGTTTTCATTTGTACGGCCAAGCACACAGTGTTAAAAACCAACTGATTGCCTTGTTAAGTGCAATCATGATGATTGCACTTATTGTGGTTTGGAAGTCATTCGCAAGTCATTGGTTTAACTTGCCAAATTCAGGCAATGTAAACATATGGGCAGATGTTTATCTTATTTGTATAGTCACATTGTTGCTGCTGTGTGCTAACCAACTACATAAAAAGCAAGCCAGCGGCATTACGTCACGTTTTCAAAACGCATTTTTTGCCGGTCTCTATCTAGATGAGTGGTTAACACGATTTACCCAACGCGTATGGCCAACCAGATTGACCCCAGCATACCTAAACGACAGTAGTCGTAGCTAAAAATATGGAGCTGACCATGAATATTGCTTTAGACCCTACACAACTAGCAAACACCCCGACGCTGTTAGACACGTTACAGCAAGTCAGCCAGCAAGTAGCCCCTAATTGGCCACTTGATCAAATGATTGCGGTTAACCCATATTGGCAAATGCGCGACATGCCAATCAGCCAAGTTGCAGCGCAATTAAAAGCCGTTGCCAATATCAATGTAGTTTGGCCCTGTGCGCGTTATGTAAAGCACTATCACCAAGGTGGAATTTCTGATCAGGCGCTCAAACAGGCGATTAGCGAACACCCAACACTTAATCATTTAACTTTGGGCGAATTGATTGCAGCATCAACAAATATCAGTGTAACAGATGCCCAGTGCTTATCATTTACCGCATATGTTGAGCAGCAAAACTGCCAAACTCAGCTTAGCCTTTCACAAGAGCTCAACTCTCATATCAGTCAGTTTTGTGCTTGGTATTTTCAGCATTACGACAGTTGCCCAACCAAGCAAGAATCAGGGCATTTATATCAGCAATATCAAAATTTTGTAGCACAAGACAAAGGCATTTCACTGCTTCTTGATATCAAAGGGTTACACAAAAAATATGCCGCCTTGCCCAAATCTGTCGAAGCTTTAATAACTAAATGTGAACACAGCTTTGCCCTGCCCCCAAGCGCATGGCCTTTTTACAGCAAAAACTTATTGTTACAGCTCAATGGTTGGGCAAGCTGGATAGCCTATTTAAACTGGCAGGCCAACCTATATGCAAAACCCGCTGCATGGCACCTAGACCTAATAGCCATCAAACTCGGATGGGAGTTGGTGTTATTTGAGCACTTACAAAGCACCAATAAAACAGTGTTTTCGCATATCAACAAACAATGGCAATTTGAGCAAGCGCACGTTCAAGAGCGTGTAAAAACAATTAGTGAGCAACAAGCCTATCAGTTTATCTGGTGGCGCGCTAAAGAGATACAATATCAAAATGAACTTGCGGCTCAGCTCACTAAAACCGAAGGCACAAACATAACATCAGATACACAATTACAAGCGGTGTTTTGTATTGATGTGCGCTCAGAAGTGTTGCGCCGACATTTAGAAGCGCAAGATGACTCAATAGAAACCCACGGTTTTGCCGGGTTCTTTGGTTTACCGCTTGAGCTAAAGCTTAAGCACAGCCCTTTAACTCGTCCACAACTTCCTGGGCTACTCGCTCCTATTTTGTCGGTATCGCCTCTAAACACGCCTCATTCATTATTGGCTTCAAGGCATCAAGCTGGGCATTGGGATCAAGTTTATAAACACCCAGCCAGTTCGCTACCGATTGTTGAAACCGCGGGCTGGATGGCGCTGGCTAAAATCATCAAACGGACTTTTAAACCAAAACGCTCTAACAAAGTACTGTGTGCAGCAGGTAAAACGGATGAATGGCAAATAGAACAAGCTGGTGTCGCTTTAAGCCTTGAGCAAAAAGCAGATTTAGCACAAAAAGTGCTACATTTGTTGGGCTTTAAAGCCTTTGCCCCTCTAGTGCTATTGGTAGGTCATGCCAGCCACAATGAAAATAACTTGCACGCCGCTAGTTTAGACTGTGGTGCTTGTGGTGGGCAAAGCGGCGAAGTGAACGTACGCGTATTGTGTTCACTACTTAATGATAGCAGCGTGCGTAAAGCGCTTGCCTCCAGAGGAGTTACGCTGCCCGAAACTACCCGCTTTGCACCAGCAATACACAATACCACCACCGATGAGGTCACTATTTTGTCAAAAGTCGACTCTCACATCAGTCATTGGTTTGAACATGCCACTAAAGCGACGCAAAATGAACGTGCGGTCCGTCAATCTCAGGCCGACGAGCGAACATTATCGTCATTAC
This sequence comes from Pseudoalteromonas sp. A25, assembly GCF_009176705.1. Classification (NCBI taxonomy): domain Bacteria; kingdom Pseudomonadati; phylum Pseudomonadota; class Gammaproteobacteria; order Alteromonadales; family Pseudoalteromonadaceae; genus Pseudoalteromonas; species Pseudoalteromonas sp. A25. The sequence continues at coordinate 2,631,159 of NZ_AP021846.1, forward strand.
CCCAAGAGCTTAATCGCCGTCAACTTGATTGGTCAGAAACCCGCCCTGAATGGGGGTTGGCAAACAATGCAGCATTTATTATCGGCCCTAGAATATTAACACGTAATGTAGATTTTAACGGCCGCACCTTTTTACACACTTATGATGAAACACTCGACCCTGATGGTAGCACCCTAGAGTTGCTCCTTACCGCGCCAATGCTGGTCACTAACTGGATCAATATGCAATACAATGCCTCGGTGAGCGCACCAGATAAGTTCGGCAGTGGTAACAAAGTGCTGCACAATGCAGTGGGCGGGCACATTGGTGTATTTGAAGGCCAAGGTGGCGACCTTAGAGTCGGGTTACCGCTGCAGTCGGTTCATGATGGGCAAAAATGGATGCACGAACCAATGCGCTTAACCGTTGTGGTGCGCGCTTCAAAATCGTTGCTGGAGCGCATTATTAACAAGCACCCTGATGTTCAGCAACTCATTAACAACCAATGGCTGTATCTATGGCAGTGGACAGACGAAGGGCTGCAACAATATGCTAACGGTACTTGGACAAACCTATAGCCCCCCAACGGTCAACGGCGCGAGTCGTTGGCCAACCAACTCTCAATTAACATCAACATTATGAAACAAGCACACACGCACATTGATTGGTCAACCAGCACCATTGCACTACTGACTAAGCACCATAAGCAACCAATGATAGAGCCTGCATTGTCTCAATTGGGGGTTAGATTATTCACCACCGATCAGTTTGACACCGATACTTTAGGGACATTTTCAAAAGAAATACCGCGCACACTCAATGCCCTCGAGTGCGCTAAAAAAAAGGCATATTTAGCAGCTAAAATGACCGGTGAACGCTTTGGCTTGGGCAGTGAGGGGAGTTTTGGTGGTGGCCCCTATCCAGGCATTGTGCAATGGGATGATGAAATTTTAGTGTTGCACGATAGCGATGCTAATGAAGATATTGTCTCAATCGCATCAGGCCCGGTGCCGCTGCGCTCTGTTGAGTTTAAGCATATTGATCAGCTAAGCGAAACGCTTTGGCAAACTCCAACTCAAGGCTGGATGTTAAACATCAATAACGCTTGGTTTAAAGGGATCACAACACAGCAGCAACTTAAGACTATTTTGAAGCAACATCATTGGGAGTCAGGGCAACCGCTTACATTGCAGCCCGACTTAAGAGCAATGCATTGTCCACCCAGACAACACATGATAAAAAAAGCCGCAGAGCAACTAGCCAATAGAATGCAAAGTCGTTGTCCTCAATGTAATACACCTGATTTTTGGGTATCTAAAACACGCTCTGGCTTACCCTGTAAAACATGTCAGCTACCTACTCAAGTGGCGCGCTGTGCAATCAAGCAATGCAAATTTTGTGACTTTACTCTGGAGCAGCCCAACGAGCATAAGTATGCAAATCCGTCACACTGTCAGTTTTGTAATCCTTAAATTTTAACAAAGTAAAAACTGACAATGTAAAGCGCAACGATTAGTGAAAATAACACAACAGGTAATTTCACTTATTGATTGCTCTTTGCATTATCGCCAGGAGCTTTTTGCTAGGTACCGAAAAGCCCCCCGCTATCGATTCAGGCGCAATAACTTGCGCTAGTTTCCAACCAGCTTGACCATGTTTATTAAGCTGAGTATTTAACTCCAGTGCCAAGGGGCTGTTAAGCTCCAAAGAAATGTTGCTATCAAATGCAATTTCGAGCACTTTAAATTCATATTGGTTTGTTGGTGATGTTTTATCCAAGTCGCTGGAACTCAAACCAAAAACATCAGCGAGTGCATTCTTTGATTTAGTGGAGGCGACGCCCTCTCGCTCAATTCTTTGCACAGTTCGTAAATTCAACCCAGCAAGCCGGGCCAACTCACTTTGCGACCATGACCTACTTTTTCTCAGCTCAACAACCCTATTAGCGCTTATTTTCATACCTTTAAACCACTCAATAACCAACAACTGTTGCTAAATATGTACACTTTATAAAACCCGCCATTACGACACCATTACGACAAAAATAAGAGTATAAAAATCAATTTCAAATCAGGTTTCCTCTCGCCTCCCAGGTAACGCTACACACCAAAAGCAAATAAAATATCTGCCGTATACAACACAAAAAGCTATATATGTTTTTATAAAAAGGTGCATAAGCAAACACTCACTTCGTGTAAAAAATAGTGCCGTAATATTTCAAATTAGACCCTCAAAGATAAATATAGTGTAAACAAAAACTAACATTTCAGAATATTGTATTCATTATCCCCTAATATCCCCATATAAGAAACTGTAATACAGTAGTACCTCTGACAACAACAAAAAAGGTATAAACGTGCAAAAATACAACAAAATATGCATAAGTATGCTAGGCATGTTCGCTACTTGCGCAACAACTTACGCACTGGCCGCAGAAGCCAATAACGATATCGATAATGTCGAACGCATAGCTGTTACTGGTAGCCGCCTGCTGAGCATTGAAGCTGCATCTCCGTCTCCTGTTACAGTTATTGGCGAAGATTTGATCCAAGCAAGCGGCGCTACAGATATTGCCGAGCTACTGAATAAACTCCCTTCAATGGCACCTGGTTTGAGTTCAGCGACTAGTAACTACAACGGTAACGCGGGTATGAGCACGCAAGATTTGCGAGGACAAGGAGCAAAGCGTACATTAACTTTGGTTAATGGACGCAGACATGTAGGCTCTATTCCTGGTGAAAGCACTGTTGACATTAGCTCTATCCCAACCGGGCTTATCAAACGCATCGAAATACTAACGGGTGGTGCATCATCAGTATATGGTGCCGATGCAGTTGCGGGTGTGATAAACATCATCACTAAAACTGACTATGTGGGCTCAAAGCTTAACGTCTCAGCGGGCATATCATCTCGCTCTGACGGTGAAAAACACGGTTTTAATTTTCTTCATGGATTAAATTTCAACAACGATAAGGGTAACGCAACTTTTTACTTTTCCTATGATAAAGAAGATGAAATCAATGCCAAAGACCGCCCTTACACGAATTCAAACTGGGCCTATTTGCCAAACCCTGAACACCTTGCTCTCAAAGAAAAGTTATTCGCTGAAGGAAAAACCTCACAACAGGTCACAGACATAACTGATAAAGATAATATACCAAATAACTTATCAGCCAGACGCTACTCAATATCTGCCAGCCCAACTACCGTTGTATTCATAGGTGGTGTTGCCTATACGTTCAATGTTGATGGCTCTATGCGGCCCGTTAAGCTGGGTAACAGCGGTGAACTCTATCGCCCTGAAAACGGCTTAACGGGAATACAAACCGATGAAGGGGGCGAGCAGCTAGGCGCTTATGAGTTCCAACGTTTGCGTGTGCCCGTCGAAAAAGCCATATTCAACAATACCATCAATTATGAGTTTGACTCCGGTTACTCCTTCTCATTGGATACAAAGTATGTGAAAACAGAGTCAGAATCGCGCGTTTTTCCAAACTCACTTTATGGCAGCGTACCACTGAGTAGAGATAACGCGTTTATCCGCCCTGACCTCGGCGCTAAAATGGATGAGTATGAAATGAGCTACTTACCCATAGCGCGTCACTTCACTGAAATGGGTTTACAAGGTACTGATTATAAACGTGATGTATTCCAAGTGGTCGCGTCATTGCAAGGGGCTTTTTCCAACAACTGGCAGTGGGAGTTTTACGCGCAATATGGTAAGGCAAGCTCAGACGACACAACTGTAAATAGCTACTATGAAGACCGCTGGCGCGCCAGCCTAGACTCGATAAGGGACGAAAACGGTAATGCGGTATGTCGCGCTTCTGTTGATGCCAGTGCTGCGCCAATTCCTGGTAGAGACTATAGCAATTGCATCCCACATGACGTATTCACCCCCATGTCTGATGAGCTACTAGACTACGTTAAGTTGGAACACACCTCAACAGAGTCTCAGACGCAAAAAGTAGTTCATTTCAACACCAGTGGTGATTTATTTGAAGGTTGGGCTGGCCCTATTGCACTGTCTGTGGGTGCTGAGTATCGAAAAGAAAGCAGTGAAACATCACCTTCGGATGTGTTACGCGACGGTATTGGCGCATCATACGCCATAGAAAAGCCTGTTATTGGGGCATATGATGTAAAAGACCTATTTCTAGAAACCAACATACCGCTGCTAAAAGATGTATTTATGGCTTCAAAGCTTGATTTAAATCTATCAGTTCGCTCCGCGCACTATAGCGAAGCGGGTCAAAATACCAGTTGGAATGTAGGCACAGTCTGGCAACCGATTGAAGATATAACGCTACGGGTATCGCGCTCTCGCTCAGCTCGCGCTCCCAATATTAATGAACAATTTACCACTGAAGGCGAAGGCTTTGAATGGCTTTACCAACCATGTAGCCAAAACCGTATAAAGTCTGCAAGTGCTCAAGTGGTCGAAAACTGTAAAAAGCTGGGTGTAAATGTGTTTACCGACCAAACAGGCGAAACAACCAGTGATATCCGCTGGTATCAACCGGGTACCATCGTAAACTCAGGAAACCGAGACCTTGACGTAGAGACCGCCAATACTCTCACTGCGGGATTCGTTATCACGCCAACAGCAATAGACAACTTAGAGCTTACATTTGACTATTGGGATATAAGACTTTCGGGGCTAATTGATAACTTTAATGTAGCGACAGTTGTTGATTCTTGTGTTGAACAAAGCTCTTTGGATAACCAATTTTGTGCATTATTAACACGCCAACCTGATGGCATTATCACCCATGTTAATTTAAAAACACTCAACCTAAATCAAAGACGCACAAGTGGCTTAGATATTATCGCTAATTATAAATTTGATGCTTTGGGCGGCACATTTGCAATCAATACGATTGTACAACGGCTGATCCGTCGTGATATTCAAACCGATCCAACACTAGATCTCGAGCCCACTGTAAGCTTATTTGCGCATCCAGAATGGAAAGCAACGGTTAATTTAAGTTATGAAAACGAGCAATTTAGAGTGGGTACAGCCACACGGTATATAGGCGAACAGCGATATAGAGAGAATTATACCGCATCAACCGTCAACCCGCATGAAACACCAAGCATGTTTTATACCGACCTAACCGCATCATATAACATCAGTGAGACCATGCGCTTAAACGTGGGAGCAAATAATGTTTTTGATAAAAAGACACCGCAAATGCCCAACGCGTACAGCGGCGGCGCTAACTACTACTTAGGCACTGATGGCGGCCTGTTCGACACACTCGGCCGCACTTACTTCGCCAGCTTTAACTGGGAGTTTTAAGTTTAAATTTCCAAACTACACGGCGCTGACATGGTAGCTCAGTGCCGTTCTATCCCCGTTGCAATAACGCTCTACCATTGACACACTTTAAATATAGATAAAACGGCAACCCAAAAGAAACACCTATGCATAGGGTACCAAGTATGGCGAATTGATACCCAGTAACTTGCCGCTTTTTAGCATCTACCGTAATGAATACAATCAGTACAATCGCAGCGATGAGCACATCTAACCAAGCGAATAAGCTTATCGGATTTGCAGCAACATTGTGATAAAAAAGCCCTATATTAATGCCATTATCAAACAACCAAGGTATAAATACACCAAGCGGGATAATGGCACCAAGCAAAGCAAGCATTAAGTAACAGTGTTTCATTCAATCATCCTTGATATCAAAGTTATTTCTTTAATGATGTGAGGTCGTCAATCAATTCATCAAGCTGTGCAATCAAATGCGTTCGTTGTTTGTCAGATAAGCTATCATACACATTCGCAAGAAATTGATATTCAGCCTGTTTATTATGTAAAATTCGTTCTTGTAGCGCAGCGGGTCGAAACTGTTCTGGCTGGGTAAGCAAGCGCTGTAAATCACTTACAAACGAAGCGTCTCTGTTGGGCTGTTCAAACAACGTTTTCAGCTCAGTTTGGTAGGTTGCACGATACGTATACCATAAGTCAGCGGTGCTGAGCTGTTGCTCAAAAAGTTGCGCTATTAAGCTTTGTTGCTCATCACTGACGCTACCAAGCCAGCGCTCTAAGTTGCTGTTTCGACTTTTTAACCAACGTTTTTTGCGCTTTTGCTCTGAGCGCTTTTGACGCTTTTCCATCGATTCAGCTTCAGACTCAGCTAAGGCATCAAACAATTCGTCCACTTGCGCTTTGCTAAGCAAAGGTGCCATTGCGGCTAAATCTGGCGCAACTTTATCTCTTAATCTATACCAGTGCGCTTGCATTTTACGTTGATGATACGCAACCCGTTCTGCGTTGATACTGCCTGCTAACACATCTGTTTTAATTTCATTTAGTTGCATTATGTATGTGTCTAGTTCTTGCGCTTTATGCCAGTCTAGCCATGTCAATAAATGTTCGTCAAAACGTGCTTCTTGCTCATCCGACAATGAGATATAATCATCCACATACCAATAAGTTAGCCAATCTAAATTTTTATATACAAACTTTGTTGAGCAACCGGCCATAAATAATAGTGCGGTCAGTATAAATATGTTTCTCATTGTTATAGCATCCAATTACTGAATCTTTTGAGTCTATACTCCTTACTCTAAAAAATGGATTAAAAAAGTGTCTGTAAATGTTTCAAGGATCCCAACAATCCAACTCTGGATTTTTGCCTAAATTGACTTAAGTGCCGCCATTGCCTGCTGTGCTTTGGCGCATTGTACAAAAATATGGTCATGATAGTACCCTGCTATCACGTTTGCGCTAATATCATGCTCGGCCAACTTACTGGCAAACGCAGCTGTTAACCCTACCGCATCAAGACTTGAGTGCACTTTGAGCGTAATACACTGAAAAATAGACTCATACTGGTGCCCAAACTCATCGGCCTTTTGTTTTGGGATCACCAAAGTCATACCTTCATGCTCCATAATCATCGCTTTAGGAGATAAATGCACGGCATCTGCGTATTGCCCTTTAGCCAAAGTTATAAATACAAACTCTGTATCTAGCAGCTCGGGCTGCATGGCGTTCAATAACACCTCTAAATTGGTTTCACCTACCATAGCTTCTCCACAATTGTTTTATACCAATTTTATTAATACATTGATCATTCTAGCGAGCTAAATAACTCATTAACTGCGTTATATATTTCTCATGTAGAATAACTACATAGCGAAATATTTACCTTGTTACTAAGCCATTTATCTGTCGCAATATCTGATCACCAATTTAATGCAATTGGTATTAGTTGACATTTTTAAGCCAACTATACCCGTAAGTATTATTCCTAAAAAGCCCCACGGCTGTGCACTATACCTCTTCGCTTTTCGAAGAGTCTATCTAAAGCAAAGAAGTCTTGCCGTTAACAACGGAAACATATGGTTATTTGGATGTGTTAAATAAGATAAAGTGAAAACTTTATATTGCTCACTTTATAGAGCGGGCGTAAACGCAGCGAACATGACCTTAATCGTACTCGTCAATAACCAGTTAACTCTGCATACCCTTTGCCTTTAAAGCCGCCCGATGCAACCACCCGCCCCTCCCAGTACGCAAACGTAAGGTCATTTCTAGAATCCTTAGTCAGGGCCTCAATAACGATGGGTGTTTCACGCCCCTTAATGTCAACTTGCCATTTACTTGGATACCTTCGCCCGTCGAGTAAAACGTGATCGAGTACCGACAACGCTATCTGCTCTTTATCTATTACTTTAGTTTGGCCATTTTCTTCAATCTCGGTTGCGCTACAATATTCATACTCTTGGGTTTTAGAGCGAACGCAAAATAGCATTAAACCTTGCTTACGCTCCTGCTCATTCACTAAACTAAACCAATCCCAGCCGAGCTGCGACTTATCAATCAAGCTTGCTGACCACTCTCTATCGTACCAAGCATTACCACGCACTTGATAGCGACGCCCCGCAAAAGTAACGTGACCGCTAACCTCTAAAAAAGGATAACTAAAATAATAAGACGCATGCCCACTTTGCGTCTTTTGGCTATAGCCTTGCTCACCATGTAAAACCAACGGACTATTTTGCAAAGTTAAATCAATACTATCCTGTGCTTGATTGGCAGATAGTTTTAGCGGTAAGAAGTCACGACCAACACTGCTTAAGTGCCAGTCATCAATACTGGCACTAAACGGAAAGCTGATGACTTGCGCTTGCTTAGCGCGAGCAAAACGCTCATAAGCACGATGTTGTTGCTGATGCTGAATAGCAAAATGGGCAAAATACACATTATTATCCCACCATTGCGAATGTATCTGTGCATTTAACTGTGCACGAAACAGTGTCCACTGTATGCCAAATGTTTCACCACTCTCAGTGTGTAAATTCGCGGTGATGTACCACCATTCAATGCCTTGCTTTGGGTGGGCACCATGATCGCCTGGAAACACCAATGGCGTGCCTTTTTTAACACGCTCTCCTTGTGCCATTTGCCATGCATGTTGTTGCTCGGGTACTGCGGGTTTGCACGCACAAAGCAAAGCACAGAGAAAAATAAGGCATAGTCTAAATTTCATTATGCTAGCTCCCACTAAGTGATTTTTTGGCCATCTTTCTAATTGGTAAATAAGCGCATATCATCGACACCGCAATCAATATTAAACACGTGAAAACTAAAGTGCCCAGATCCCAGCTAAAATGGATAGTCCACCCAAACGCTATCGGCATCACAAACTTTAATAAAGCAGCCCCCAAAGCCAGACCTAATGGAATAGCGAAGCACGCCGTGAAAAACACAATGGCCGTCGTTTGTAGTAACTTCATTATCAGTATTTGACGTTGTGTTACCCCTAAATTTTGCAATATTATTAACTGCTTCAATTGCTGCGCACTCAAACTTAACAAGCTGGTACACAAGCTCAGTAATGCAATGGCTAAAATAAATCCATTCAGCGCTTTAGTAACCACAAAGGTGTCATCGAACAACGACTTAGCCAGCTGCTTGAATTTGCGATTAGGGGTAATAAGGGTGCTGTCGATAGACAGTTCATTAACCAGATACTCACTCAACTGCGCAACCGTTATACCTTTATTCAATTTAACCGAATAGCCATAAAAGTGGCTGTGCAAACCAGCACCTAACAAACGTGGTTCAAGGGTTAATATAGCGATTGTTGGATTACCATAATCATAAAAAAAGCCATTTACTCGACATGTAAAAGCTTGCTCATTTTGCACAAACTTTACACTTTGACCTAATGTGATACCGTACTTTATCTTACTTTGCTCGTTTGCTAAGCAGCCTTGATTATCAAAATGCGATTTAGAAACCGGCTTTGCTGAGGTTAAAGATATGTGCTGGTAATGATGATGATCTAGTCCATAGCTTGCAAGCTTTGCTGGCAAAGTGCCAATCACGCCTTCGCTTTGTCGATAAGTGCTTAGCCTAAAAACCCCATAATGTGCATTGAGCTCGTGTTCAAGCGCTAAGTCAGGCGCTTTCAATGGTAGGTAAATGTCGGCGCTAAGCTGCTTTTCTAAATGCGCATTGAGCGTATTGCTAAAGCTTTGTACCATAACTTGCATACCAATTGCGCTGCCTAAAGCAACTAAGATTGCGATAACCGCAATACGTAAATCTTGTATATGATAACGAGTATCACCGTACAACCACTGCATTAATGGATGGGTAAGCTCCAATCGAATATTAAACAACGCGTGTAAGCATGTGGGTACTACCAACACAAATAACAACATCAAACACAAACACAAAGCCAGTGCCTGAATATCCGTTTTGGCGTAAAAACTTAACCAAGTCAGTAACCCCAAAACAATCACCAGTGCAGCATAAAACGCCCGCTTGGCTTGTCTGGCAAAACGTTTTGTTTGAGCCACTAGCATCACCGTTAGCGCCATCAAGTTAAGTACAAACCCAAGCAATACATTGACCCATTGCCACTGTACAACTAAGGCTTTGTCTAATTGATAAAGTGACATAAGTGTTCGATTTACATCAACCACCAGCGCATTGGCAATTAAAAAGCCCCCAAGCGAACCTAACAAAGCCGTTAATAAGCTCAAAATAATAAGCTCCAATGCCAACCCTAATGAAATGGCCTCTTTGCTGCACCCCAACACATGCATTTGAGTAAGCAGTTTTGCTCTGGCACTAAGTGTTAACTTTATGGCATTAAAGCTTAAAAATGCGGCAACTACATAACCCAATGTCGCCAGTGCGGTAAGATTGAAAAAAAACGCTTGCGATAGCACATCAAAATTCTGTTGATCTGCTTTCACCAACCGGGCCTTACCTGCAAGCAACGCATTGATGAACATCGCTTGTTCGTCGGATATGTCTGACAACTCAATAAAGCTAAGCTGCCCTTTAGCATCAAGCAATTGATCTGCATAAGCCAGATCCGTCAACGCCCAAAACCCGATACCTTCATTAAAAGTGACTTTGGGTTGTGGCCAAGCTTGCTTAAACTCAAACTCGACTATATTGAGCGCTTCATCCAGCAACCGCTCTTTGTATTGCGAGTCGACCATCAAAGTAGCAAATGAAGACAAGTGACCGTGTTCATTAACATGCTCAGCTCGAATTTGCGTGCCTCGGGCCAACCATTGCAAGGTATCAACCCCCTGTATTGCAATAGAGCGGCCTTTTTGGGTGCGTAATGTTCCTCTTAGTACCGGCTGAGCGCTAACAAAACCATTGCGACGTAGGGTGATCCACACTTGTCCACTCAAATATGGCTCACCGATCAACGGTTTAACTAAATGTGAGATTGGGTTATTGACTAAAGCAGATGAGCTTTCATATCGCGCTTTGGCTTCTTGATTTAACCCCGAAATAGCCGTGAGTAAGGCACTACCTAAACTTAACCCCAGTAAAAATAATATTAAAAGCCAAGGGTGACGTCGGTAAAAGTAGCCGTGAGTCGCAACAACCAGTTTTAATTCATTACTCAAAGCGACCATCACTTAACACCTTAACGGTGTCAAAATAATCGGTGAGTTGCTGGCTGTGGGTCACCATAACTAAGTTTATCTGGCGCTCTTTACATAGCTTGGTTAATAACGTTACAACCTGATGGGAACGTTTTTGATCAAGGTTGCCAGTTGGTTCGTCCGCTAAAATTAATTGCGGTTGGTTTAACATGGCTCGGGCGATACCCACCCGTTGCTGCTCTCCTCCAGAAAGCTGATGGGGTAAAGCATGGAGTTTATCTCGCAACCCAAGCTGCGCAACTAACTCATCAAACTGCACTGCGGTTTGACCTGCAAAGTTCAGTTGATGTTGAAACAAGATATTTTGTTTTACAGTCAAACACTCTAGCAGTTGGTAGTGTTGAAATATCAAACCAATTTTGCGTCGATAAAGCGCCAATGCTTTATCATTCAACCCGTTGAGTTCTAATCCATTGATTTTTACCGAGCCAGACTCAGGCTTTAATAGCCCCGCTAAAATATGGAGCAGAGTAGTTTTGCCCGAACCGCTATCGCCAAGCAGTGCGACATGTTGTGCTTTTGGTATTTCTAGATCTAAGTCTTTTAATATGCGGTGCTTTTCGCCGCCATCATGGCGACTAAAGCTCAGTCTTGATACTTCTATCACAGTAGCTCCTTCTCTTTGACTTAGAACTTATCATTGGGGCTAATAATATACACGCTTTAAATGTACTCAGATCAGCCATTATTTTGCTCAACCATGATTGAAACAATTTGTACTATTAGCCAGTTTGGCAACAAACAAAGGTTGACACCCGCAGTAAACCTGCAAATATAGGTACAATCAAATCCACCAGACTATTTGGTCAAAATCAATTAAGAAGCAAATTAATGACCGATATTCTCTTTAAGTTTGTTCCATGGCTTTTAGACCCTAGCAAGCGACAACTTTTTAACGGTAAACGTTTTATCTCTTTAGAAGACAAGCAATATCAACTTCTTGAACTGCTTATAATGCGCAGAGAAACAGTTAACAAAGACGATATTCTCAGTCATATTTGGCAAAATAAAATAGTCACTGAAGATACTGTCTATGTTGCCATCAACGGATTACGACGACTGTTAAATGACAGCGCTAAACATCCAGCCTATATACAAACGGTTTCAGGGCAAGGTTACTGCTGGGTGGGCCCAACGGTATATAAGGTCAACATCAATTCGCTGGCTCTAAGCATGGCAGCAGGCATAACGGTTGTACTTTTAACAAGTATTTTAACGTGGTATTCAGCCAAGCCAGAAACCCCTGCAGCAATCCAACACTCACAAATGAGTGAGCTGATCCAAGCACGCTATATTATTGAACATCAAAGTACGCATTCAGGTAAAGCCATAGAAATCTTGCAAAAACTGCACATTGAACATCCCAATAACACTGAAATAAAGTTTGATTTAGCTCAGGCTTATTACAAAAACCTAACTAAACAAGGCCCTTTATACGCCCACAATGCCAGCAAGGTTGAGCAAATACTAACAAGCATTTTAACGAAACACCCAACACATGCGAAAGCAAACTGGCTAATGGCAAATTATTTAATGTTAGAGAAATTTGACGTGCAGTCTGCCGCACAATATTACCCTCACGCAACAACCTTTGCCAAAGGACACCTAGACTATGCACAATACTTGTTAGCAATCGGCCAGTTTTCCAAGGCCCTTTACCATATTAGAGAATATCAGCAGCTTGATTTAGCTCACTATTCAAGTGAGAGTGTGGCATGGGTATATATGATGAGTGAGCACTACGAAGCTGCACTGAATGAGTTGAACAAGCTCGCACCATATGCAGCAACTCATCGTTACTATCACGTTTGCTTACGTTCAGTATACGAGCAGTTAGGAAAACAAAAAGCTGCATTTGAGGAGCTTGTGTGGGTAATGCGACATGAAAATTACTCTGAGCAGCATATCGTCGAAATTAGCCGCCGTTATAATCACTCAGGCCTAGTTGGCGCATATCAATGGCTGCTATACGACGATGATATACAAGCTGATATTGGCCATTACAGCGGACCTTATGCAAAAGCAAGATATGCGGTTTTAGCCCAAGACTACCCGCTCTCGTTAAAGTATCTTGAACAAGCATTTGAGGCAGGCCAAAAGCCATTGCTCTGGGTTGCCGTCGACCCGATTTTCAAACCGCTCAGAGAGCACAAAGCCTTCATTGAATTTATTTCAAAATTAAACTTAAAACCATATTAAACAGATAATTAAATAATTTTTAGACTTACTTGTGGGTTTGTAAAAGCCCACCGTTATTTGCCCTCACTTTGCGCCCTCTGACTAATACTAAAGTCAAAACCATTTTATTTAAAAAAATTTATCACTATAAAAAACAACAACATAATTAAAATATGTTGTACAAATTAGAAAACAAGTCATCTAAGTAAAAGCTCGGATTAAGTATTTTTAAGATAGTTTTAGTTTGCTTTAAGGACTTTTTCTTTTCATCGCGTTTAAGGTTTGCACAAATCACTAGGAGAACATGATGAAAACAACTAAAAAACTAAAACACTTAACAGCCGCCCTAGCCTTATCGTCTTGTTTGATGAACATCGGTTTTGCAGCCAGTGGCGATTACCTTTATAGCTTCAACGTTGGCGCTGAAAACTGGGGAAGCGTAAGCTATAAAGATCACACAGCCTACTTTGGCAGCGACGATGGCAAGTTATATGCTCTAAATGTTGAACAACCCTATTTAAAATGGACTTATAGCACACAGGGCATCGTTCGCTCCAAGCCGGCAATTAGTAATCATCAGCTGTTTTTTAGTAGTGATGACGGCTATTTATATGCGCTAAACCGTTGGAGCGGCACACTTTTATGGAAAGCGAATTTAGATGATGCAGATATACCCAGATACTTACCAGCCAATCATGCTCCATGGGAGTTTGACTACGCCAAGTCAAGCCCCATAGTGAACGGGGCTCATGTTTATGTGGGGAGTGCGAACGGTAAACTGTATGCATTATCAGCATATAGTGGCCAAGTTTTGTGGACCTTTGATACCAAAGGCAAAATCAGATCAACACCTATCATTAAAGATAATTTATTGTATATCAGCAATTTCAACGGCACGACCTATGCCATCAATAGATTTACTGCAGATCAAGTATGGAGCCACCAAAGTAGTGGTGCCATTACCTCACATCCAGAAATTGTAGATGATGCCTTGGTCATCGGTTCAAGAGACACAAAACTCTATGCTTTAGACTTAATAACCGGTAAGGAGCATTGGCATTTACAGTACCCTGAAGCTTCTTGGGTCGACTCATCGGCAAGCGCAGATCCCAATGGCAAGTACTTCTATATCGGCAGTTCAGATCTCAACATGTTGTACAAAATCAACATTGAAAACGGTGATATTGAATGGCAATTTAATACCGGAGGATGGGCTTGGGGTAAACCACAAGTGAGCAAGGGTGTGGTTTATATGGGCAGTGTGGGCCATGATGAACCTAATTGGTATGATACAAAACGGGGGTTTTACGCAGTAGATACCCAAACAGGCAAATTGAAATGGCAGTATAACCCTGAAAAAATCAATCAATTTGTACACGGCGGTGTGCATGGCACCCCAGCCATTGGGTACGGTAAAGTGATCGTCCCAGATCTTGACGGCTATATTCACGTATACGAGCAATAATAAATTAATGCCCAGGTAATACAAAACCTCAATTTTACTAAATAACCTCAGCTGAGGTTAAATAAAAGCCCAGGCAAGGCTAGTCTGGGCTTTCGTTATCATACTTAAATTAGAAAATGCGTGTTAATTGAGATTCAATTTCACCGTTTTCTTCTAAAATAGCCAATGTATCATCTTCAACACTCACCTTAAATTCACCGCTTTCGCAAGGTGACGACTGAGTGCCAGTACATTGCAAACTCTCACCCCAGTAAGAGTAAGTAATAACGAACGATAGTGTATTGGCATCAAATGTATATTTACCCACCTCATATCCAGCTTCAAAATGCCCTTCTTTATCAAACTCTACTAAATAATACTCACCTTGTGCTGTCAAAGTCATGTATTGAACTTCGTACTCACTTTCAAGTAACCAAGTCCCAGCAACTGACTCATCACTTACAGAGACATTTGCAATTTTAAGTGGCTCTTCTGAGTTTGGCGCTAAGACGATATCTCCATCTGATAGAGCAAAATCAAGCGTTAAGTCGTCAGTACATAACTCTCCACGAGGAGCACTACAAAATAGCGCTTCGCCATCACTGTTACCTGTTGTGTGAAAAGTGACTTGTGTGTCGGTAAGGGTATAGTCGCCATTTTCAACGCCTATCCAACCTGCATCTTCTTGCCACTGCATAGCAAGGTATTCATTATTATTGAAAAAATGAAATAATACAGACTCATCTTCGATTTTGTATACACCTGCAAAAGAATCGAATGCAACGCCACCTTGCTGTAGTGTATTAGTAAAATGTGAAACGGCCTGTTGAGGTGTAATTAACGATTCAACGAAACTATCTTGACCGCCATTTTGTACCAGGTTAACTACATCTGGGTTTGTCGCAAACTCGTCTAGAGCTAGATTAAAATCAACAGGCACTGCTGTCGCTTTAGCAGTATCAGAAATGGTAATACCATTTTCTGGGTTTGCGTCTGTATCCAACGTTTGTAGCAAGCGCAACATATTAACCACATTGGGTGCGTTAACGTTCTCAGTACCGGCAAGAGTTAATGGCGTCACAACACTTTGAGCATTTACAGCAGGAAACTCAAGGAGCCCTAATGAGAATGTCACTGTTTCACCATCAGCATATTCAAACTCACCTTGCGCGTTGGTAACACCAGATAAAGTTTGTGTCTTGTAGTCAATGTTAGCTACGGCACTGTCCAAAAACAGGCCTTTTTTTGTAACGACGACAGGTTGCACAACCTCTTCTTTAACTTCTTCTTTAATCTTATCGCTGTCGCTGGAGCACGCAGTCAAAGCAAGTAGCACCGCAGAAATAGAGAGTGTGTTTTTTACATTCATAGTAAGCCGCTCATTAAAAAATATCATAATAAATACCTATAACGCATCGGTTATAGGTTACAAAAAGCGGCGAAATAGTAATGAACCAGAAAAAAATCGCAATAGCAGCTCACGACAAAAAATGCACAAAGCGAAACTATCAATATGTTACAGCAGTATTTCACTGTATATATTTACAAACGTTTACATTGCATATTCCATTCACGCTAGCTGAACCGAATAGCTAACCAACCTACATATAGAGTCTTCTGGCTCTATTTTCGCACACCAAAATGAAGCCAAACATAAAGGTGTACGTGCAAAAACACTCAAAACAACTATTTACTTATCAACAACAAAAGCAAATATACAGCCACAGTTAGTTCGCTGGGCGCAATTGCTCTATAAAGTCTGCACTAACCCAGAATATATCGATATCTCCCTCTTTGGATACTTTTCGATTGAAGAATAAATACTTACCGTCAGGTGTTACGCTGGCAAGTGCTTCCCATTCATTGGTATTTATCTTATTGCCTAAATTAATTGGTGTGCCCCATGTGCCATTTTTTTGTTTATAACTAATGTATAAATCAGATCCCCCAAAACCACTCTCTCGGGTACTATCAAAAATGAGGTACGATTCATCGGGTGCAATAAATGGATGAAAGCTTTTGCCGTTATTAATTTCTTTATTCAGCAACTTGGGGGCTTGATATTGGCCATTCACTCGCTTTGAGTAACGAATATCGCCAGTCAGGTCGTTTTTAAACTCATCAAAAAATACCGTGCCATTCGCTGAGGCAGATAAACGCATGATCCGCCAAGTATCTAGCGCTTCAGCTAATGGCTGTAACTCAGACCAGCCGTTTTCAGTGCGCTTTCGATAGCGCTTACCCAAATGCATGATGTCACCATTTGGAGAAAATAACGGTGTGCCATGACGAGGGGAAAATATACTTTCGTGCCAAACCCCATTTTTACTCTTAAACTCAACAATTTCTTGCTTGTTGCTCTGTTCATTGTTGCGAATATAGTAAAAGGCTGAGAGATCAGGCGTAAATACACCACTGACTTCCCATCCATTGGTAGACACGATATCGGGAGCAAACACGGTAGGCGCAGAGCCCGGTGGTATTTGTCCAAGATAAGGTCCCGTTAAATTTTTATGGGTTACTTCTTTACTAAGCCCATCGAAACTGATTGCCAACAAACACAAAACAAATAGACAACTAATACAACGCATCTTAATTTATCCTTACTTTTCAATAAACAAGATCAACAACGTGCGGCGACGCTACACTGAGCTACATATTAAAAAATGTAAGAATAAAAAACCTGATGTCTTGATGAATTATGTCTGATTTAACGTTGTGGCCACTCATTTTGTAAAACCAAGTGATTAATGGCCTTGCTCGCTCACATTTAAAATCCGGCTAGAGAGCGACTTTTTGCCTTTTGAACAATACAATTAAATAGCCACCTACAGTGATGTCGAAGGAAATACACATAATTGCGTACCAGTTAGGTGCAAAATGAGTGTCAGGCCAGTATAAATGCAGTACCACATCCCACACAGGATGAACTAACCAACCGAGCGCTAAAAAGTATCTGCTGTGCGTACGCGACAGCATAACCATTATGCCAAACAGCAACACGCCCACCGTTTCTATCAAAACCCAAGCAAGCTCAAATGCCAAAACCGCAAAGCCAACATAAATCAGCGATGCGATGATCAACGCATAAGCAAACAACGCCATTTTTGACTGCAAAGAGCGAGATTGGCCAAACCGAATCAATATCAGACTCGTTGCAAACCCAAACGCTAACCAAAAAGCCACACTCACTATCTTGCCCCCATACAAAATCTTTCCATTTTACGAATTATAGAGCAATGGATCAGTTATCAGTTTTAGTGAGCTTTACTTGTTTTCTGTACGCTGATGGTGTTAAGCCTACGGCATTTTTAAATGCCGTATTAAAAGTAGAGCGCGAATTAAACCCTGATTCTAATGACACATCGATAATAGAGCGCTCTGTTGTTGCTAACAAATGCTTGGCCTCTGCAACGCGATACTCGTTTATTAGTTGAAAAAAGTTGATCCCTAAGTGCTGGGATAAAGTTTCCGATATATGATTCTCTGACACATTAATCGCACTAGATAAGCGGCTCAGAGACAGTTCATTATCACTGAACAAGCGGTCTTGCTGCATGATATTACGTAACTTATCGGCAATGCGCGTCATGCGTTGCTGATCCAAAATAGCAACCCGCGGCACAGTTCCTGTCTCTTGGGTTTTATGTTCTTCATCTAACACCGGTTGATTTAACGCCAATTGAGCAAAAGCCACGAGTAACGCAAATTCAAGTAAAGGGATCGCAACACCTGAGCCAAACCACTTAAAACCAACAAAACCCAAAAAGTACTCAATTGAGTAAAGTGTCCAAGCCGCCCCCCACAAAAGCAGTATAATACGCAACCAATCTAACGATTTTTTCTCTATGTCAGAAAAGCGCTGCATAAGCTGCTCTCTGTGTTTAGCCTGCAGCACATATGCAGCTCTAAAATATAATAACGTGGTACTTAAAAACACCAAGGTGGTAACTAAGCACGTTAAAAGTGCAAACCGATAAAGCTCGGGATCTCGCGTTGCAGGGTTTGCCAGCGCAAGTTTTTGTTCAGCGCTAAGCAGCAGAGCAAAAGGCATAAAGCTGAGCATAACCAACAGCGGTCCTACGCAAGCGAGTAAAATAGACTTGCTGCTTATTGCACTCGAACGCAGTATTAAAGAGCGCGCATAAAAGTAAAAGGCAGGCCCAATAAAAGTAGTTAGTGGTAATTGTAACCCAACCAAATTTGGCACATAACGATAGCCACCCGACACTATCATTAAATCGCCAAGGGCATGTATAGAAAACAAAACCAATACAGCCGCCAAAAAGTAACGATATTTTTGCAGGTCATCATGACCAAAAATTGTTTGGGAAATCGCTAATCCAGCAACGCCTAACTTGGCAGAAAAAATAATCGTTGGAAATATCGCAATGCTCATAGGTTATCTTATTAATTGTTTGGTTTTTGAGGGCTAGCTTATTTACTCACACGTGACGCTATTAAGATTATACGCGACTTACTTTACAACAAAAGCAGCCGGGGCTTGCATAATGAAGATGAATATATTCAACGCTCGGGTTAGCGAACGGCACCTGCAGCTTTAATTTAAGCTCAGAGCCTTCACAAATATCGTGAGCAATCATCATATTTGTTGCGTCGTATGCTCTAATTGACAATAACCTATGCTCTAGCATTTGTGGTACCTCATTGATACCTAACTGTGCAGTTTGGGCAAATTCTCTGACGAGAATAGTCCCCATAGCTTTATACGCCGAGTCGACATTGTGATGCCAATAAGGCAAAAACAACACTCGCTCACCGATTTTAGCGTCTTGCATAGATACTCTGCATGGATAGCCAGGCTCTTCATCAACAATCATCCACTTCGCATGGCGAGCTGCCAACTCAGTATCATCTAACGCCTTAAACTCGATAAAATCATCCATTGCTAGCGGAATAAATTGAAAATCCGTTGCCACAGGTTAGTTGCTCCTCAATTGATATTAACGTCGTTTGCACAATCTAACATGTTGAAAAAAATAAAAGTAGTAAACTGAGCAATATAGCTTTTTACACAGGCAACAAGCAGTCCAGAACTTACTTAACCTCAGCTATGGATAAGAGTTTTGGTAGTTCACAATAGAAACGTTATAACCCCTTCAACATCCAATGATGATATTTCGCTCAATATCAAGGCATTTTCGCGAAGTAATAGCGCGCTATTACAAGTAAAAATAACGCAGAGAGTGAGCGAAATAGCTTTATTGGGCAAATTCACTTATGTGCAACTGAGGTTACTTATCTAATTTGTAAAAACGAATCGACTACGGCAAAAGTAAAGTCTTGGAATGCCGATTCGCAACGTGAATTTACCCCACAATTTACAAACGCGGTTATACTCACATCCCCATCTGGAATATAAATATTCTGGGTGTAATACCCAAATTCAGTGCCGCCGTGGTGATAAAACTTTTTTCCTGCGATTTCTTCAACCCATACACCTAGCCCATAGCGAAACTTAGACGCGCTATAAAAACGCGGACCAGATGAAGCCACTAAGTACTGCTCTCCTATCATCTGGTTTCTTACCCAATCACTGATCACTTTATTATTGCGCACTATGGCTCGCAGTAGGTTCGCCATGTCAATAACACTTGATGCCAGAGGGGCATCGGATGTCGCTGTTGTACCAATGATCTGTTTCATATCTACCCATGTATTCATCGGTATGGGAAAATCAGGCTCCTCATCATTAATAAAAAAGCCCGAAGCAAGCGCGGGCTGATGGTCCTCAACGCCTTTTGAGTAACTAGATGTCATACCCAGTGGCTGTAAAATCTGACTTCTAATTGCGCTTGCTGGATGAGCCTTTAGCACGTTTTCTAGTATCACTCCTGTCAGTGCATAGCCCGTATTAGAATAAGAAAACCCCTCAGTTGGTTTAAATTCCGCATCTTGGTTTAGCGCAAAACTCAATGGAAACTCGTCTGTAGTGACTTCGTTTTGCTTTGCGTATTGCGCTTTAAAAAACGCATAGTCTCCCACATCGTTGTATTCAACAATGCCACTGGTGTGGTTGAGTAACTGCCTTAAGGTCATGTTTTCTGAGTGATGGATTTGTCCGAGTAGCTTTTTGTCTAAATAACGGCTGATAGGCGCATCCAGATCTAGTAAACGTTGCTGAGCAAGCATGGCCACCAGCAGTGCAGTGAGCTTTTTACCAGCACTCCCATTGGGGATCACTATATCCGTTGTCATTGGCTGTTTTTGTTGCAAGTCTTTATATCCTGCGCTGCCCAAAAAAAGCCCTTGCTCTGACTCAATATAAAGCACCGCACCGGGTATATGCTCTGAAACCAGTTTATCTAGCAAAGGTTGATATGTGGCTTGGTAATTTTGCTGTGTACTTGTATGAGTCCGTGCGATTAGTTGACATGACGTCAACAAAACAAGCCATGCAATAATGATTATTCCTTTATTCACAGGTGCGTCCTTAAAATCGTTATTTCGTATTTCATGCCCAATCAAATCGGCAAATAGCTTCAACAGTAATCGTACCACGTATTAAACAACTTTCCCGATATCACGCTCGTTACTTCTGGTACTAATGTTTGTAGCCAAACCATAGTTCATTAAACTCATAGACATGATTTGATGAAGCGCTCACAAAAAAGCACCTTGCAGCAGTGCTAAAATGCCCGCTGCTAGGTGCTTGCTAACTATCATGCCAACCTATGGGATCAGCTTAATTTGCTCTACCGTGTTCTCGTCAATTAAGTTACTCGAATAAAACAACGGTATGCTCTCATCTGCAGCCCATTGCTGCGCTAGGTTTTGATAAAAAGAACTACTTGGGTCGCCCGATTGCCCGGGTGCATTCATCACTTTTGAGTTATCCCACTGACCGACATCGATCACCATACGCCATGTGGTACCAGCCACCGTCGAGAAGTTTCCTGTTAGATTATACGCATGCCAATTGGCATTTACCGTATCCATTGACCCTCCTCTTTTCAGGGTTTGCCAAGGATTAAAGTAACTGTGATAAGCCTCTGGTAATAGAGGCGTAATCGGATGTACTAACCTAGCCGCATGGCTTTGCCCCCAAGAGGTTGTTAAGTTTGTCGGCTCTGATGCACACGCCAACAATGTATTTGTTATTAGACTTGTCATCTGCGCTTGAGTTGTTTCATCCGAGCTTAAAAAGGCCGTTTTAACCATATTCAGCAGCACCGCTTGGTCGCCAAAGCTAGACAAGTCTGCTAGATAAGGAAATGCCTCGTTTGGAGCGAGTGTACTAACAATGGTTGGGCGTAAATAACGATGCCACCACGTACTAAAAAAGTTTGCTTGTGTGGATGAGCTTGTCATTTGCTTATCCCATAGCTGCAGGTTGATCAGTAATTGTTGTGCAATCGGGTTGCTAATTTTGGCAAGAGGGATCGCCTCTACTAGCTCTTTAGCTGGCAGCGATAAGGTATCTGCCTGCAGCGCTAAGCTGTCTGCAATACTGTGTTCGTTGCTCTCATCAAGTACTTGCGCTATGCGTCGATAACGGTAATCTCCAGCCCATTCGTACCCCACATGAAACGGCATACTACTTGAAAAATTCATCTCGTTTGCAGACGCAACCCAACCTTTTGCAGGATTATGTTGATAAGGTAAAAAGTCGATAGGTAAGCGCCAAAACCACTCATAGTCGCCGTTGCCTGGCACTGGTAACAAACCATCCCAACTATCACGAAATGGCACGTAGCCCGCTGTTTTTAAAGCAATGTTACCATCAGTGTCTGCATATACGTGGTTTTCTGATGGGTTTTTAAAAGCCGACAGCGCAAAGCGATACTCCCACCAGTTTTGTGCCTTTTGATACTCCAAACTTGCTAGATAAGGCACCATCCCGGGCTCTAACCAAGCCGCTCTAATCGCATACAGCTTATGGTTGATATCGTCACGATAGATAACCGGGCCATGTACCGTAAACTCCAGCTCAACCTCCTCATCAGCTTGGCCTTTTACTGGAATAGACTCAGTTATCTTATCTACAGGTTGCCAGTAATGTTGGTATTTGTATGATTGACTGTCACTAGGATTGACATCGTAAAAGTACAAATCTTCTTGGTCAGCCGAAAATACCGTAAATCCAAATGCAATATGACCATTATGACCTAAAGACACGCCAGGGATATAGGGCTCCCCTGCGCCAATCACATTCATGGTGTCAGACTTTAAATGCACCGCATAACGCCCCGATGGCACCGTATTCACACGGTGTGGATCAGAGGCAAGAATGGCACGACCCGTTGCTGTTTTAGCAGGTGCGATAGCCCAGTTATTACTGCCTAACTGTCGCTGTGCACTTGCAGCCAATGCTTCGTTTTCAATTTGCTTTAATAAATGTTTACCCTTTTGGGCGTGAGCAAACGATTGCGATGCGACTTCTATTTGCTGGTTTGAAAAGCGCACTCCTGACGTTGCTAACGTATACAGCTTAAGTACGTCATCAGGCAGAGTTTCGTAGCTTGCGCCTTTGGGCACACTGAGGGTGTGCTCAGGTTCAAGTTTGACTCGCAATGCGTCTAACTCGATACTAAAGTCTCTGATCAATTTTGCCCGCGTGACTTCACTATTTACATTGCGACTTAGCCCGTGACTACGAATTTTTAAAATATCGTCTGCATGCCACTTCAGCGGTTGATAACCTAGCAGGGTGAACTCGCTGGGCAAAGGCACTTGAGCGTCGTTTATCAGATCAATATAGTGATTGATGCCAGCAACAAAATGCTCTAGCGCAGATGCTGCACTATAACCATACTGCCAGCGCTCATGTTCCATATTGCCACGAAATAAAAACAACCGGCTGGCTTTATCTTGCTCTATAAAAGCAGGCCCAAACGCCTGTGATAAAAGCCCCAGCCCTTTTCTGCGCCACAAATCTATTTGCCACAGTCGCTCTCTGGCAATATTAAACCCTTGTGCAAAATACACATCTTCATCACTGCTGGCGCTGATATGGGCAATGCCATATTTATCGATTTGAATGGTCGCGGGCTTACTCAGTTGTGGAGCGGTTAGTTCTGTTGTTTTAAACGAGGATTCATTGGCTTGGAGCATGAATGGCACGAAGCCAACGAGCATAAACGCCGTTATTTGAGCCAGACGCCTTCGAGTGGCCCTATTTATAGTTTGTTGTTTCACTGTGTAGTTCTCCTTAACGTGAATGTTTGTGGTTAAAATTGGGGTGTTTTTCGTACCATTTTAGGTTACATAAGTTTTATGAAATTAAAATATTCATATTACTGTTTTTTATTTCATCAACCTATTAAACAAAAGTAGGTACAACCACACCGTTAAGTGTGCAAACATCAACCGTCGGGGTGCATTAAAAAACAGGGTAAAGTCAAAAAGGTGGGCCTACAAAGTGCATCGATGATATGCACGCAAATTTTACCTATAAAAAGCAGTGGCTGTTTGTTTGTTTTTGTATAGGTAAAAACTACTCACAACCGCACAACTTAGCACTTTAGCGCAAACGGTGGGCATGCAGTGCCTTGATGGTACTTCAATTGCCAACGCGTATCTGCAAAAATCCAAATTGAACTGCGTTTGGCAAAATCACTAACAACACCTAAACCATTAACAAGCGCTGACTGGTATTTTAATAAGTACACGCCTGGTGCCAGTTTAATGCATTCATACTGCTGCGAATGTACACGAGTATTGGCTGGCGACTCTGCAGCCATCATTTGGAGAATTGAGGTAAAATCATAATGCTGACCAGACACCCCAACTTCCGTAAAACTGCTGTGGAGCAGACGCGCTAAGTCTAATTTACTCTGACGAATATGATATTGATGCAGTTCAATTTCATGTTTAATTAGAATATCCATGCAACTCTCCAAACGTGGTAGCTGACATTTCCTGCTCTTTTTTAACGAGGTAACTCACGCCATCAATCAAATGAGCCTGCGCTCTTTGATAAGCACATCAAAATATTGTGAGTCATGTGGCCTGTCATTAATATTGGTAGCAAAGTCATCTCTGCATCTAGGGTTACAAAACCCAACCGTTAAACCCCGATAATGCGTTAAAGAGTCTAGCTCAACAGGCTTACCAGAGCGAGGGCAAAACTGATTGATAACCGCTTTATTCGCTAAATAGTCCACTGGCTGTTTCCTTCTATTCCAAAAAACTGTAACACCAATTGCTAGCTTTATAAGCTATTAAAGTGGTTCAAGCGCCGGCTCTTTAAAAGACACGCCTTGCCAACCATATTTCATAAAGTTTCTTATATTGCCATGATCAGCACCACTTGGGTTTTGCAGTACATCTTCTCGATAAAACTTGCCAAAGCAATTTAGCGTTGCTTGTTCATTAAGCTGTTGCATGTGAGCAAATGCTAGTATTTTGCACGACCCTAGATTGGTTCCCACCTCATTGTGTTGCTCCCCATTTACAAAGGCAACAGGCGTAAACCTATAGTGGCTATCTATCAATGTTATTGTCTGCTCAAATTCAACACTGTGCCCATCACTATTGAGCTGAGCTATAAATGCTGTGATCTCAGTTTTTTGTTCATTTGACATTGGTGTGCTCCAAGTAAAAACAGAACATTATCACTTTTAGGGACTCGACATCACCGTTTTCTGCTCTGACCTGTGCATTGGCAATAATATTGACAAACTTGACCTGCTGTAATGTAGCCCACTGTGCTAAACTTAAAATGTATATATTTCAGGGAGTAGTAACTAAGAGTGAGCAGAGCAACGCTAAGCCAAGATGAAAACTTATCCTTTAAAATTCAGTGCCAACTCCTACCTAAAGAGGCCAGTAAGCTCGACCTATACTTTTCAATCCCAACCGACATGGGTATTAACGAAAGTACGTTAAACGAAGTTGATTTTTTTAATGCCAATATAAAAAGCCATAGTGCTTATTACTCAGAGCAATTGCACATACCACTGGTGCAAAGCCGCTTTATAAGTCAAAGCAAAGGGCAAAAGACCAGCTACCGAGTGAACTTAAACCTATTTTGTTATCAAGTTAGAATTGCGCTAGATGCCGATGTAAAAAGCACGCTGCAACTTAAAGAACCAGAGGCGTTTTTTCCAGAAGCCGCACTGTTAGTTGAACAAACACAAGGGCTTTTAAAAAAGCTCAGGCGTTATACACCACCCGACAACAAGCTCAAGTCGTATTTTCAAAATGCCGACAACTATTTAAGCTGGCATACGGAGCAAGCTTTTTTAAAACTGTTAGCCAATGGTCCAAAATCCAGTGAGTTTAATGATGAACGCGCCATTCTTGTCGACTTTTGCCAACAAGAAAATCAATATCGTACTGAACAAACATATAATTCGCAGGTCACCTTAGATGATCCGAATCGGATCACGAATAAAATGAAGTTGCTCGAACGCTTGATAGAGTACGGCGTGGTGTTTAATAAGCAAACAGTTGACTTAACCTTGAATTTAAAACGACTAGTAAAAGGTCTTGTAACTGGCGTAATCATGGCCTTTGTGATGTTTATTGTGCTTAATGCTCGCTCTAGCTTTCAAGAAGTAACGATAGCGCTGATCGCCCTACTTGGTGCAATTTACGGGCTCAGGGAAACCTTTAAAGAAGATTTAACACAATGGGCTTGGCGTTTGATCCAACGCGGTCGCCCAAAGTGGCGCAATAAATTTAAAAACTCGGTCAGCGATGACATTATGTGCACACAAACCATCTGGCTTGAACACATTCGCAAAAAAGACCTACCGACAGAAGTAAACAAGTTACTTAAACAAAGACGTCAGCAAAACAAACAAGCGGCAAATTTGATGCACTTTTGCAGTAAAAACCAAGTCAATGTCAGCGAGTTTTTGCCCGGATACGACGAAATACAACAGCGCATTACCTTTAATATGGCATCGTTTGTTCGTTACTTAAAAAAGGGGGCCGGAAAACTCTACACTTTAGATGGTCAAAAGGTATCGAAAAAATCGGTAGAGCGTCGCTATCAAATTAACCTTGTGTTGCGCTTTACCAGCAACGAGGACGTGCAGTTAGAGCGGTATAAAATAACCATGAACCGCTCTGAAATCGTTGCCATTGAGTTGATGGATGCCGAGGTAAGTAAAAGCTAAAAAGGCTAAAAGCGCCCACATGATACGTGTGCTTGAATTTGTTAGTTACGCGGCGCATTCATAGCTCAACCATCAACTGTGTATACATTCAATAGCGACTATTCAATCAGAGTAACTAGGCAGTTAGCTGCTTCCTTGGCTCACGCTAGCCCCCACGACAGCAGTGGTGCACGCTGCAGATGCTTGCTGCGCCGCAGAGTGAGCCGTAACCGCCGATACATTTTGCACTTCAGTGCCAATAATACACGGGCCATACCCCATCCCCTCTAATTTGTTCTCCCACTTGATATCACCGCTGTGAATATCTAAACAAAACAAGTGGCCACCCGAATACGCAAATACCAAATCACCGTCAACAAACATGTTAGTTACCCCTGACGTGGCCTTTAATTTTGTTGACCAAATTTTATTCCCTGTGTGTTTATCCAAACACACAGCATGACCTTTAATACCGAGTAATAGTTTATCCATCATGTTTCTCCAGTACTGTCGTTGATAGCCTGCGATAACTCAAGCATATTTAACCTCAGCGATGGATAAGCAAGTTTTCTTAATAACGCTGTTTTGACCACGCTAGGCGCTGCTTGGATCCAAACCAGAGGTTGTTTAAGTATGCTTTAAAAAAACAGAATTACGTTTAAGTCGCAACCCTTAGTACCTAAAAAATTAAAATAAAACTGTTATCAAATATGTCAAAGTAAGCTTTAAATTTAATAATAACAGCGCTTTACACCTATTTAAGATGTAAAGCGAAACTTATTGGTTAACAGCTCTGGGGGTTAGGCTTATGGCTCAAATCAAAACCCTTAAATAGTAACCAAATGGGAAGTAAAAACTCGAACAGGCCGCCAGGTATATACATCCAAGTTCCACTAATGCTGACATCTAAAAAGTCAAAAATAACTTTTAACAGAAGCATTGCATATCCAACTAACCCTAAACCAGACAGCAGACGCGGAACCATCCGATATTTAAAAAATGTAACATTTAGGGAAAAACCTGCCAGCGCCAGTGATAACATCCCCATTGAGAAAGTGGCAAATCGCTCATGCTTCAAAGCGGTTCCCATGACATACAACTGCTCAACTTGATCCAGTGATCCCGCTAGCATTTTTTCACCCATGGCACTGAGCGTGATCAAAATGACCGCCGCTGGTAGTAACGTCGCAGCCTCAATTAAACGGCCTGATAAATAACCTATCGCAACCCTTTGACTATACGGCTTAATAATCGGGTAAATTATCACTGAAATACCGACAACCGCAGCGCAGTTTACAAACTCAAGTAGCGCTGCAAGCGACAATGACCAACTGTTTTTACCAAGTTGACTCAAAAAGTCAGAGGCGACTAGAAACTCGTAGCTCAACGAGTCTGCAATGGTATATGAGCTTGTAGAAATTAAAAAAAGTATCGCAATAATTCGCGCTGCTAGTAGATTAGACATAGTCCAAATTCCTTAAAGTTATCATTTTTTAACACAGCACACTCTCTTAAAACGAGCAGTGCTTATCAGTCTTGAGATAACTCAATTGTCTAGCAGCGGATAATTGTTGTCGTTCAAATGGGCCTATTCAAACATTTTATTCATCTATTTATTAGCAAGTTACTCGAAGTAAGATTACTTAAGTTTATAAATCAAGCCGATAGCGCATATCGGGTGCCACTCATTAAACCCGCTACCAATATATCGATTTTCTACTACAAAGCCTCGCAAGTGGTGAAACAATACCGCGTTACCTATATAATTTGCTGATAAATAATATCTTGAGCTTGCGATGTATCTTTATTTTGAACACTTTCGGTATGATGTTGAAAAGCAACAACTATACAAAGACGATGAGTTAATTCCGCTCAAGCGAAATCAAGCGGCCATGTTGGAGTGCTTCCTTGGTGATCAAGAAACGATACATAGCAAAGATGACCTGTTAAACGCCGTTTGGGGTGATCAAGTCGTATCTGAACAAGTTATTTTTCAAACTATCAGTCAGTTAAGAAGTATTTTTGGTAGCAAGGCAATAAAAACGTTCTCAAAAAAAGGCTATAAGTGGGAACTTAAAACGACAGATGCACCGCCAAAAAGCCAAGCTGATGATGCTATTGTGGTAACTGAACCAGCCCCTTCCCAAAACAAAGTCAAACTAAAAAGCGCCATTGCAGTGTGTATTGTTTTGTTAGCCATCGTTTTTACATACATGCTGTTAAAGACAAATAAAAGCTTAACAAAGATAGACTTACACCTACTAACATCAGACGTACCGGAAGGGCATTCGACGTCTGTACCGCTGATAATGCAAGCTATTTCTCATTCGCCCTCTTTTAACCTTTATGAGCTGAACAAACAGCTATCACCTTATCAAGCATTCGCTTCACCAAAACACATCTATGCACAATCGGGTATCGCAACCGATGATTGGCTGGTTGGGGGGACTACCTACTTCTCTGAGCAAAGCGCTGTTTTTCAGTATGGCCTCTTTGCATCGCACATGCACTGGCAAGGCTATGTACAAGCCGACTCCGTAAACCAGCTTACCAGTGCGGTGTCGATGCGCTTTGAGCAACTACTAAAAATGGGGTTATTTGACGCTAACTCTGACTCATGGACACACAATCACGTTCGTGCGTTGCTAAAGCTGTATCCTGACGACCCCGACTTATTACTTCTCGCGGCTCAAAAATATGAGCATATGCAGCAAAACGATGTAGCAATGAGTTACTTACAGCAACTAGTTGCCCTGCCCTCAATTAAAGCATCTAGCCCTTATAGAGCCGTTGCACATTGGAAAATGGGAATGATTTACAAAATGCGCGGCCAACACATACAAGCTCATAATAGCTTAGCGGCTATGTCTGACGTGCTAGCGCTAAGTCCTTTGGGGCCTTTACACTTTAAATACATAAAAACAAAAGCTTGGTTAGCATATAGTGAAACAGATCATGCAAGTATGTATGAAACGCTAAAAAAAGGGTTCAGCTATTTTGAACGTGCAAACGCGAACCTACCATTGATAAAGTTCAAAATGCATATATTAAACTCAATACTCGCGCAAAAAGTATCTGATCATGAAACCAAGTATCATCACTTGAGTGAGGCGCAGGCCTTGTTGCTAAAACATAAGCTAGATGAATCAAATTACGCCCTTGTTTACTATCATCATGCGTTGTTCTCTCAATTAGCAAACACGCAAAATAGCACGACTTCAGAGGGCGTAGGAGCAAACGATAATTACGTTGCTTACTTGGACAAAATCCTTGAACTACCGAGAACCATGGATAATTTTTGGGTGCATGATGAAGCAATCGCGTTGTTGGTCAGTCATTATATTGAACAACAACGTTTTAAATCAGCCCATGGCGTGCTTTTGAATAAAGCAGCGACGCCCAAGCGACAATTTTTAAAAGCGAAAATACAATTAGCACAAGGACATAATGCAAACGCAATCCAATTGCTTGAAAGCGCCTACCAGCAAGCAAAAATTGATTATGACTCCAGAACCGCCATCGAATCGGCATTACTGTTATATCAGCTGTCTAACGACGCTCCAAAAAAACGGGCCGAATATCTCGCATATTTAGAGGTAAATACCAAAGCAGATTGGCTAAAAGAGCAACTTACACTTGTACATGGTCAAACTGCTCCACTGAGCTTTAATTAATGAGCCAGAAAAAGTATTTTCTGGCTCTGGGAATAGCGCCTTTTTAACCGTTGGCGCAAATATCATAACCTGCAGGGCACACTTTTTCTTCAAAGTCTTTAACCCACTGGCTAAAGTCATCCATCGAAATAGTTCGCCAACTGCGTGTATCAATTAGCTGCTCTACTTCAATATTCAGCGCATCAAGAGCATTGCCAAAAATGACCATATCTTTGTAGATACGAGGTTTGCCACTCACTAAGTTCGTTTCGTAGTGCTCCTGCGCTATGACCATTTTATGTTTAGGCGAGAACACTAAAAGGTAATGCAAAGAGTGTGCGGTCGCAATATCAAACAGCTCTAATTCGCCTAATGAGAATGCTTTTCTATCATTAATAATCAAAAAGTTATCTTTTGAGTTCGGCTGCGAAAGAGCGTTTTCAATCACCTTTTTATGAGCATGAGTAACTACTAACTTAGCCCCTAGCGCAATCGCATTATCAAGCCCGTTCAAATTACCCCGATGATGGTGCGTAACAACAAAATAGCGCAGTGGCTTATCGCTATTAGTTAACTTTTTTAAAGCGTCAAAATTGGCTGGCAGCTCATTGGCATCACCCATTGCAATATAATGATTTGCTTGTTCAATAAATACTGTTTGCGCCCTATCTTTGCCTATTTGGTAAATATGCTCAGCTAATTGCCTTGTGCTAAATTCGGTATCATCAAACGTGTCTCCCCAAGGTTTAAAATCTGCCAACGGCTTAAATGCTTCTGTGATACTAGGGTTAAGCTCTAAATCTCGAAAAACCGAAGTTAAACGTAGTTCACCATTAACAAAAAAGTTCATATCACGCGCGTAGGTAACGCCATCAGTTTGTGTGTGGTTTGAGAACACATAAATGAGGTCAGCACTTGGGTGATGGCGCACTGCTTTATTTATTAAGGCGCTGTTTTGTTCAATAAAATAACTGAATTTTAAGCCAGAGTTGAGTGTCGCCGTTAAGATGTAATGCGCTTTACCCCGATAAAACTCATCACCTGTATAACTTACTTCACTTAAATCTGTATGTAAGAACTTGGCATGCATCGTATCACTGGAGCGAACAACCGAGCCACCAAGGTTGTGATAAGAAACCCACTCTTCGTATGAGTATTTTTTATGCAAAATATCGTATTTAATGCCTTTTTTACCATCAAAAATCCATTTTTCTAAGTCGATGGTTGTTCTAGGCACTCGATAGGACAATAACGACTTGCGCTTGTTTACAAAATCTATCGTCAGAGCTTCGTTGATCCGCCAGATCTCAGGAACCCCTGGGTTTTCGCTCTCGCCCGGCCAAGGCCCTTTGTTATGATCAGTAATGCTTATAGCCTTAGCATGGGTTAGTTTTTCACCCCCATATGCCTCTATAACCTTATTGATGATAACTGATGCTTTATTGGTACTCGCAAAGCTGCCAAAACTTGAACAACAAAGTATGACAACAGCAAAATAACTTAAACAGACCCTTTTCAAAATGTATTCCTCTTATCATTTAAAAGTTGCAATAAACTTAGCGATACACCTTGCTGGGGTCTTATTGATTTCCTATTTCTTCAATGGATAGAAAATCGATAGATTTTTTACCCCAGATTGAGATGGCCTCAAGGTCGTATTATTTCGTTTAAACACTGGTTGCCGCATTACGCGTATTAATATGTTCAACTTGCTCTCTTGTTAACTTTAATCACGTTATGTTATGTTATAACAAAATAAGAACACATCTGCTCAATAGCGCGATGATCAATTAAAGCCCCAAGTCTAGAATCAACAGGAACCGTTAAATGAAAAACGCACAAAGTATGACCGACAAATTTTCTATTGGACTATCGGTGATGTGTGTCATGCACTGTTTGATGTTACCGGTACTATTATCGTTACTACCCACTCTTGCAGGGCTACCACTTAACAGTGAGCTATTTCATGTTTGGATGGTTGCAGCCGTTATCCCAAGTAGTATTTTTGCGCTCGCGCTTGGCTGTAAGCAACATAAACACTACAGACTATTAATAACAGGAGCATTTGGCTTAGGGATGTTAGTTCTGGCGATTAGTTTAGGTGAAAATCATATTGGTGAAGCTGGAGAAAAGCTATTAACACTGATAGGCTCAGCATTTGTTGTCATCGCGCACCTACGTAATTATAGATTGTGCCATACAAATAAAACGCAAGATTGCGCTTGCCCTAATGCTTAAAAGAGGGGTCAAATTACAGCGTTGAAGAGGGCTTGTACTTTTTGCTTTAAAATTAAACGCACAGTAAAGCAAAACCAGCCCATTACTCTCTTCAACCCCCAAACGTTATCAAAGCACACTAATCAGATAGCATGCTTTTTTACTTAATTAACCTCAGCTGCGGATAATAGTTTTGATAGCTCACAAGAGAGACATTGCAACCCCTTCAATATCCAATGACGATATTTCGCTCACTATCAAGGCATTTTCGTGAAGTAATAGCGAGCTATTACAAATGAAAATAACAAAGAGAGTGAGTGAAATAGCTTTATTGGGCAAATTCTCTTATGTGCAGCTGAGGTTAATTACCAACGCCTATCTAAACTCAAAATTAACTTGCACGGGGTAATGATCTGATAACTCATCGTAATAACCATTGTGGTAGTATTGACCATTGCTTAGGTTCCACCTTCCTTTTAAATAGCTCCAGTACCAACTACTGTTTGCTTTAGGGTATCGAACGGCCATGCTTGGATTATTTGCTGGCTGTTTGTAGTCGCGATGCCAAAATACGTAATCAAGTGTATCATTGTAATCTAGGCTGTACTCAAAGTAGTAAGCGTTGGCTCTGGTAAACCAGTTATAGTTTGCAGGAAATGAACCTATGACTGGTGTTTTAAAATTCAATTGTCCACGCGCTGTTTGTAGCATGTCAGCGACTTCATGTTGCTTACTCCACTCAACATTCATATCGCCGCCAATAATAACAGGCTCACTGGTTGAAATGTTTTGAGCATGTATAAAAGCCTGAATTTCACTTAACTGCCCCATACGCACACGGTGCTCTTCCTCGGTGTTACCATCATGGGTTGCCTGTAAATGGGTGCCAACTAAGTGATAGCGCTGGGCATTTTTTTCAATCTCTACATACGCAAAGCCCTTGTTAGCCATATAATCCCAGCTGCCACGCAAACTATGATTAAACACATGGGCCTTTTGAGTAATAATGGGATACTTAGAGAGGATAACCACCCCACCACGAATAACAAACGGGCTATTTGAGCACTTCCCCGTTAAAGCATCCCAGCCACTGCCGCTACAATCTTGCCCTACGTTGGGCGTTTGATATGGGTATTGGGCTGCAAGTTCAGCCAAAGCCTGCTCACCTTCGCTATTAAATACTTCGCTCACCAAAATAACATCTGGGCTATCGTTTAACGACATCAACGCTGCAGGTAAGCGTTGAGCTCTATTAGCTTGATCCCAATCCTGCACACTTAATTGCATAATGTTATAGGCCATTACTTTAAGCGAGTCAGCTGCGCTGTGCATGCTTACCAACATCAACGTACATAACACCATATACTTAGTCAGGCTCATTTTGCTCTCCCGTACTTAATTTTTTAGTTTTAATTGCACATTCACGAACTAACTTGCTGACTAAAAACAAGTAAATCGCAAAATAAGGAGGCCAAAGGTAACGGTATTTGATGTAAGAACGATTGCGTTAAGTTAGCTTTTTTATGAAGGTTTTTTGGGTTTTTTAAGACTTTTTAGATGTTTTTTTAGGTTGGCTCGCCAGTATCTCAACTATACGACTATTGCACCATTAAGAGCCCTGCAACTTGGTAAACTGGTTTAAAGTGTTCAAGTTTCTTAATCAACTGGTAACCATTTCTAATCACTAAAAGAACTACTTTGACCAAGCAATTTTGAGCATAGATTAAGCAAAAATATTAAGTACGACATTTCCACTCCTTTTATAGAGAGCCCTTGTAATGAAGCGATTGAACAGCATGTAAAAGAGTTTTAGAAGTTGCATAGCCTTGCAAAATACCTCTAAAATTCGCTTGGGCTGCATCACCAGACGTGGTTATGCCCATTCTCTGATCTTATTGTAATCATCTTGAGTGTGGGTAATAATTATCAACGGTGGTAGTGTTTCCAACGGGTAAGGGTTGTATGCACTGCATATATGATGTGAGTTCGAGTCTCACCCTACCACCAAGTTTTATAAATGTCGCCTTTGCACCTCGTTAAATTGCAGTGCTTTCAATTTTTGAGACTTTAACTTTGAACGCCTGTCTGTTTATATATTTACAATGAGAATGCAATGTATCTACTAACCTGATTTAACACTTCCTTGCTAATCACATCGTTCACCATTTGAACTTAGTATTTGAATTGATTTTGAAGAACTAAAAGCGTAGACAAGGCATACCAACATGCAAATTGGAATGACAGCCCAGAGACACACAGTCCCGTCAATTTATTGGCTTGTTAGCATTTATTGAAACCTTCGATAAAAAACTCAACTTTACCGCAAGATTTACATGCATACATATCTAAGTTTTCTTTATTTACAAGTAGCTCTCCCAACCCTCCAAGAGCGCCCCAACGCGTTCCTTCATGGAAATTTTTTGTTCCAAGAAAAGTTAAACTTTCATCACATCTAGTACAGTCAGGAATTTTTTTAATAAAGTCCCGTTCTGGTTTTAACTCTCCTTTTCCACAACTACAATTCCAACAGATTTCAAATGAATCATCATCCATTACAGTGTTGCAGTTTTGGCACGTCCACGACATCAAATCTCTCCATGAATGCTAACGCTTGCCTAACAGGCGTAAAATAGTTGGCTAAAATTAACGACGAAGGAGCGCAAACCAGCTGTTTTGCGCCCTTTGGTTTAGGTTCTTGTTAGGGTTACTTTTCAGTAAAGCTTCTGAATACTACTTCAATAAAAGAACCAATTTCATTAAACCCTATAAACCAATGTTTAAAACCTTCCTCTGCTGCTATTTCATCACACTGAATTAAATTTTCCAGTAGATCTGAGCTTTGAACTTCATAAACTTGATCATCACTTAAGTTAGAAACAGTGCTTTCATCGCTACTTAGAAACTTAAAATGGGGTACGTCGAAGAAATTAAGTTGAACATCTTCGTTCATCCAATTTTTAAACCGAACGCTTAAATCAAAGTTACTCCATTCAACCGTAGGCTGCTCTTTACAGTCAGCAGTTGATGATCTTAAATTTATCGATTTAACTTCCATCTTTCAGTAACTCTAACAGCTTATTCTCTCCCAAAATGCCGGAATAAATACCGACAAAACGGCTCATATCACATGTTCCCATTTTTACACGCAAAAACTTCAATGTAAACGAAGCATAAGAAACAGCATCTTTTAACAAATGGGATTGTTTATAAAGTCACCCTTTTTAACTGTGGTATCTGAATGCCTGTCCACTTAACTTATTCGCTCTTTGAACTTAGAGTTTGAAGGACTAAAAGCGTAGACAAAGCAGCATTTGGCGTGAATTAGCGTTAATGTTTTACCCACTAGCCCTACATCACACCAATTAACAGATTTAATTGCGTATCAATAGCTTTCACTCAATAGTGGGCACCTTCTACAATCTCTTAACGCATTGTTCACGGGATAAAACCATGGATATTTTGCGATGTTTACTTATCCCTGTATAAAACCCCATTGTGCGCGCCTATTTTTAAATTATTCGCTGCAATAAAAAAGCTCAGCAACGTGCTGGGCTTTTGATAATTAAGAATAAGTAGGCTTTCCAAAGTTAACCCTTGCGTTGTTACATGTCTACCACTGGTGGCTCAGCTGTGTTCTCTACTTGTGGGTCGCAGGGGATTGACTCTGTTGGATTATTAGCGTCTTTACACCAAACTCGAAAATAGAAGGTTTCATTCTTGGTATGACTATCATTAAATACGATTTGATTTGGTTTAAACGCCACTATTGTTAATTGGTTTGTATCATTTTTGTCGAACGATTGCGTTGCACCAACAATGGTAATATTTTTGTCGGTATCATCATCGAGTGTAACGGAAATATCACCCGCACTGTACATAACTAGTTGTTGTGGCATTGGCACCTTCTTGCCATTTTCACACAAATAGTATGCATATTGGTATTTGCCATTGCATGTATTGCCATTTCCATTTGCTTTTTGAACACTTAGCATCAGTTCCATAACAGTTCCTCTATTTTAATTAAAATAACAATGTAAACTCATCTGGCCGGTAGCCAGATGCCTTAAATGAGTCAAGTAATTCAGGGGTAAGAGGTTTATTGAGCAATCTTTGCAACAATAAATAATGCCCTACTATCTCCCACTTTATGAATTGGTCTTCACCATTTTGATGCGCCTCTATCAAAGGCCGATATAGCGTTAACCATTGTTCTGCTTTTTGTTTGTGTATTGAGTCAAAAGTTTCGTGCTGTGTAGCTAACAGCTCAAGGTAGCGTGTAAAAACAACAAACTCTGACAATGTCAGAAGGTTCGGCTCGGTGCCTTCAGGTACGGCAAGTTGAATACTTTTGAGATACGCAAGTGCCACTGGCACCGAGCGGTTAGCCAGCGAGTAAGCTCTTTCCAGTTCAATTTTTTTCAATGTTGAACGGGCTAATATCGACAATTCAGAATTTGGCGGTTTCAACCCGCTATTGTCCAGTGTCGTCAGATTAAGCATTACCTGCTCATCCTGATCGGTTTGTCGCAAGGCAATTAATTCGATCAGGGTATTGATCAACGACTTTTCGTTGTGCGATACGTTTTCCCTATCAAGGTCCTGCAGCTGAGTGATTAAGATGTGACTGTTGTTAAATTCATCCAGTACTCTTTGATATTGGCCCAAACTCAATAACGTTGCGCTCTTTTTCTGCAGCACATCAAACAGTCGGATCATGCTGAGTGTATTTTCAGTATCCTTGTTATAAATAACTTTTCTAAGTTCTACTGCTTTTTCGTAATAGGGTAACGCTTTATCAATCGCGCCTTTTCTATCCTGAATATTACCTTGCCACGAATAGGTGCCAGCAATGTCTGAGATAAGCGCATTATTACCCGGCTGATATTTTAACAGGTCAGACTTTAAATCCAGTGAGCGATTAAAATATTGCTCTGCTGCCAAAATATTATTTTGTTTGTAAGCCACTGAGCCGAGGTTATTAAATGCATAAGACAGCTCCAATTGATAATGTTGATTGTCTGGCTGCAGCGCCAGTAAATGTTGAGCATTGTGTAAGTAGCCTTGAAAAGCCTGTTGTGCAGTGTCGTATTGTTCTTGTTGATAATGCAGCTGTCCTAACCAAAAGTAATTCAGCATCTGCTGCTCTAGCAGCGGCTCTGCATTGGGGGCTTTGTCCAGCTGTGTACGCAATGCCTGTGCACCTTGGCGAAACAATTTATGTGCCTGCTCAAATTGCCTTTTTTGATAAGCAACCTGACCAAGTAACGTAAACGCATCGGCCAATTGAATGGCTGCGTTTTGGCTAAGCTGTTCGCTGCCCTGATCCGCAAAGTACTGTAACGCCTGATTAGCCACCATAGACAATAGCTCTAACTTACCGATGGGTTCGAGTTTCGCTTTAAGATCAGAGAGCATAAATGAAATAAGGTTCTCTGCTGCCTGATTAGCCTCGCTGATCTGTGTATTTTGTTGCTGTACTTTAATGCCAAAAAATACCAACGCACTGCTAGCCAATAGCAATACTGCTGCAACAGATTGCTTTAAGCGATTACCAGCTCGATACTTTTTTACGCTCAGAGCGAGATACTCTCTTATATTACGATTAATGAGTAGTGAGCTACTTTTCATTAAGCTGCTCTTGGCTATTTTCTGCAACTGACTAGGATTACTAAGCAAATAGTCACGATGGCGGTTTTGCCCCTCCCAGCGGCTATAGGCGATGGTAATATCTTGTGTTAAAAATAACTCATGCAAATTACGCTCGATCCAGAGCGATAGCATTTCCCACTCATCCAGCAACAAATCGCAAGACAGCATAAAAGCAACTTTTTCGGTCCCGTTTTGCACATACTTTGACACCGGCATCAGTAAATCACTTTCAACCAACAAAGTAATACTGTTCATCGTTAGCGCTTGTGCATTGGCATCCAAAACCAGCGTTTGCCTGACTCGCTGATGGTGATCTTCACTGGAGATAGTCACAAGGCTAGGAAACAACGCAGTAAGTTCGGCTTTGTCAACATCGCTCAGTTGCTGCATTACCTGTGTTGTGTACTGCTTTAAAAACCGCGCAAACGTAAAACGCGGATAACTTTGTGCGCCTAACGGAGTGTTGCTGTGGTTCATAAATAACTGCTGCAAATACCGCTGCAATAGACCTATTGCATAGCCATGAGTAGTGACATCTTCGAGTATCAACTCATCTATCGCCCCCGCAGCATGCAATGAATGGCCTGCCAATTCAAAAGGACGGCTGATAAGCTGGTACAGCTCTGCGTAATTAAATGCAGGCATGGCTGTTAGCGCTTGCTCATATGCTTGGGTGTCGTCAATCAGGCCAAGGGCTTGAAGTTGTTTAAGCGATTGCGATTCAGACCAAGTTGCACAGGGGATAACCCAATGAACTCGAGCCACAGAGGCAAACTCTTTAAGCCGTGCCAGTATCTGGGCAGACGCATCTTGCTGATGTAAATTATCTATATCATCCAGCAAGATCAGCAGCCTTTCAGCGCTACCAAGCTGCGTCAAGGTTGCCGCAATCTCATTAAATACCAACGCAGGCTCACAAGTAACACAGCAGTAAAACACCGCCTTAAAATTGTTACTTTGCTGCAAGGTCAACTTTCTAAATGCAGGATATAACCCAGCTTGCAGCAAAGATGTGCTGCCTTGCCTAGGCAATGTACTAATAATCTGTAATCGTTCTTCTAAACTGCGCGTCACACATTGGCGAATAAAGCGCTGCCTGCCCATAAAAACATCTTGTAAGTGCAACTCATAAGCCCCCTGACCAGGATACGGGTTACCACTGAGCCACTCAGAAGTTGGGCTACTCGACACGTTCATTGCACCACCGCTTTGCTGTGCGCTGTGATCAACACAAGTAACATTGGCTACCAATAAGTAACCTTTTTTAGGCAATGTTTTTATATAGTTAGGGTGGGCTTTGTCGTCTTCCAGTGCTTTTCTTAATGACGCGATACACTTGTGCAAAGGGCTATCACTGATATATTGATTTGGCCAACAGTTTTCGATCAACGCTTCACTGGTTACCAACTCTCCCGCATGGTCAGCAAAATAACACAACACATCCATTTGCTTTGGTTGAACCGTGATTGAGTGGCCAGCTCGTTCCAGCACATTCTTATCTGGTATCACCAACGTATTATTGAGGTAAAAAGGACTATGCTGTTTAGATGTTGGCCCTGTCATTATAATTGTTGCAACTCACTAAAACGCCTTATATTTTTTTATCTTAGCGTACCCCTAATGCGAAATCATTAAAAAAAATATAAATAATTTAATTTTATGTTGCACTTTAGGTTAATGGTTTTGTTCCTTATGTTAGCTTTGCGATCACACTACACTGTGCGTTATCAACGCCACTAAATTGCAATTTTATTTACCCTGCATTAATTTAACTATTTGATAATAAACAATATAAAAACAGGTAAGGTAAAGGTAAGAAAAGACCAGCCAGCCGTAAGGTGTTCCTCTACTCATTATTCTAATTTGTAAAGCATTGGACGAGGCAAGCAAAACGCTTCGAGCTAATAAACAAATTTAAACAACACAGAAGGAACAGATCATGAACCTAACACATACATCTCGCACAATTAAAGTAATCGCAAAACGTTCTATGATTGCTACAACATTATCTGCCTTGAGTATGGCAACCGCGTTTGCTCACAATAACCCAGGCTACTCACACGACGATCACATTGGCTATACCAATACAAATTGGATGGCCAGCATACAAAATGGTGCGCTACTGAGCCAGTTATCTATACCTGGCACCCACGACTCAGGTGCTTATAAATTTGGTGGTGACGCTGTTGAAACGCAAACGATGTCGCTATCAACACAGCTTAATTCGGGCATTCGTGCCTGGGACATTCGCCTAGGCTCATGTTTGATAGAAATTCCCAGTTCATTATGTGTTTACCACGGCGTAGCCCCGCAGGGAATTGGTTTTGACAGCGTGCTACAAGACGCCGCCAACTTTTTATCAAACAACCCCAGCGAAACCGTATTGATGCGTATTAAGCATGAAACAGGCACAGAACATTACTTTGAACACTTCGTAAATCAAGACCTTGATCGGTTTGACCACCTCTTATACAAAGGACAAAGTGACAACCCAACAATGGGCGAAATGCGCGGTAAAATCGTAATTTTACAAGACTACGACGGTGCAGATAAAGGGATCCCATGGGACAGCTTCAATACACAAGATAACTACCACCTGAGCACCAACTGGGACCTATATAGCAAATGGGAATCCGTTAAGTACCACCTTAGTAGTGCATCAAGCGGTGCCATGGCCAGCAAATACATTAACTTTTTAAGTGGTTCTGGCGGCTCATTTCCTTACTTTGTAGCAAGTGGTCACTCTAGCCCAGGAACAGGCGCATCAAGGCTTTCAACAGGTAAAACGATTGGTGTTTTTCCTAATGATTACCCTGATTTTCCGCGTGTAGCATGTGCGTTTAATCCATTCATTATGGGCGAAGACTGTACAATTGCATTTGAAGGTACAAATACCCTAACCATGGATAGAATTACAGGCGGTCATGTTAGCCGTGCTGGTATTGTCTATGCTGACTTTCCTGGGAGCGGTCTGATTGACTCAGTGATAGGCTTAAACTATACGCTGACTTCACGGGTAGCTCGTGTCAATAACGTGAACTTTACCTGGAGCTCAAGTGGCGCAATTCCATTTATGCACTGTACTCACATTGTTGAAACCGCAGATATTAACGGCTGGCATGACAACTACTTCTGTAGTTCGCAAGACATTGGCATGCGCTGGAGTAGTGCAGGTCCTATCGCTGATATGAAATGTACTCAAATTGTAGAACCTTCTGACCCACACACTTGGAATGACAACTATCTGTGTTTGCCTAATTCTTCTGAGTTTGGTTTCCAGTGGAGTTATGCAGGCAGTAACAGCGCCAACGCCGTACAGTGGTCAGAGCCAACAGATCCGCACACATGGCATGATAACTACCTAACGGTAACACATGGCGATGTTCTAAAAGCAGGTCAATTTTTAGAGCTGGGTGAACAGTTGGTGTCAAACGATGGCCGTCACATACTAGCAATGCAAGGCGATGGCAATTTAGTGATTTACTCAGGTGGCCAGCCTATTTGGGCAACCAATACAAATGGCTCTGATGCCATAAGAGCTCACCTATCAACAGGCATCTTTGGCATCAACAGTGGTAACCTGACACTGCTCAATGCTAACGGCTCGGTGGTTTGGCAAAGTAACAGCAACGGCGTATTATCAAGCTTGATTATGCAAAATGATGGCAACCTCGTTATCTACGATGTTAACGGTACACCTATTTGGGCTACTAATACCTGCTGTCGCTAATTGAGTTGTATACACAATAAAAGCGCGAAAGCCTGCCTTTTATATACAAATCCTCGCTGAGTAATTAGCGGGGATTTTTTGTTGCCACACGCAAAGCAGCTTTTTGCGCGTTCTGCCAAAGTAAACTGCCCACGCTTAAATTAATTGCTGAAAATGCTACAAAAGAGCTTAAGGATCACGTCTTGTATTGTGAGACCCACTTGATTGCTGATAGGTCAAAAAGCAAGACCTGACCCCGTTGCTTTATGCTTTATGTGTGGACTGACTGATACACGTTATTTTCTATTAAAGCCCCTGCAAACTCAAAGGTTAGAAGCCCTATTCGATTCAACCCCAGATGCTCATAAAAGCCATTTGATTCATTTTCAACCCAAGTGTAAAGCCAGTATTTATTACCAAACTGATTCTCAACTTCATTCAATAGCTTTCGACCTAACCCTTTTCCTCTGAAAGTATAATCTATATAAAGCTTTTCTACTTCAAAGCCATTACTAGGTGTTTGATAATGGGATTCAAGATTAACCTTTACATAGCCTTGCAGAACCTCATGCTCTTCACTTACAAACACACGATATTTAGTCGTATTCAATATTTCAAAGAAGTAGCTTGCAGTGAAAGTGGACAAGACATACTCAGCGTATTCAGTTTTGATACCTTCTCTAGCATATGTGTCTAGCCATACCTTAATAGACAATACCGCTAATTTTACGCAATCGTCTTTTGTCGCTTCCCTAATCACTTTCCCTCCAAACACATAACGAACCTTTTGAGTTACTCGTTTTTAATACATTAGCCATTATTATATCAACCTTAGCTGAGTTCATTATTTTGCTTAAGTGCTTCGAGGGATATCAGCATGATAACCGACAACATTACTTGCTTCATCCTATGCGTTAACTCTCTCTAATTCGAGTTAAGAAATTATGGCTTATAGTTAGGCAAGGATCAGTGTGTTTAACTTGACAGTGGGAGTCATACCAACGCCCATTTATGGG
The DNA here is from genome assembly GCF_009176705.1 of Pseudoalteromonas sp. A25. NCBI lineage: Bacteria > Pseudomonadati > Pseudomonadota > Gammaproteobacteria > Alteromonadales > Pseudoalteromonadaceae > Pseudoalteromonas > Pseudoalteromonas sp. A25. The sequence goes on from NZ_AP021846.1 coordinate 2,674,016, forward strand.
GCGAGCTTAGGCTTGCTAAAATTAGTGAGGAACGAACCCGAGCAAGCCATGGCGAATCCCTTCATAAACCGCTTGTTATACATGCCGCTATTTTCTAAAAATTGACCAGAGTGTATTTTCAGCACGTCTAATATTAGCAACATCATTTCGAGTAACTAAATTCAACACAACTCCCACGGCGATAAAAATCACTGGTAGGAAAAAGCTCATTAGCTTCGCTTCAGCATCCGAACGTTCTACGCCGTTTATTACAACCGTAGCTGCTGGATTTGAAATTAGCTGAAATGCATCATAGCCAGACAATACCCCAAATATGATACATAGGACTCCAAAGAATCTCAGGTATTTGTATTTTAAATTGTCGTTCAGTCGCATCAATATTTCCATGGTATGTACCAACGCCCGCTTAAGTGGTGAGCAACGCAATACGATGCTTCCGCATACCACCTAAACCACTAAAATAAACGCATGACAAAAACGCCACGCGTTGCGAATCCGTCTTAAAGCGCTTGTTAGGCTAACTGTTCGATGATTTCGCTAGCAACTGGAACAACTGACAAGACCAGTAACCCCGACATTACATAGTTAAAAGCAGCTCTGCTCCTTGGGCTATTGAGCGCATTTTTTAGCATAGAACCAAACATTAACCACACACCTACACATGGAAACGAAACCAAGAAAAATGTTGCTGCTATCATTAAGTTTTGACTAAAGAAGCTAGCCCCTACCGTTGTAAACGCAGCTATTGCACCTGTAGCGACCACCCAAGCTTTAGCATTTACCCACTGAAATAGCGCGCCTTTCATAAAAGTAAATGGTTGAGATTGTTCACTTGATTCAACTTTACCCGCGGAACGCACAATAAGGTAAGCAAGGTATAACAAATAAAGTACGCCAACACACTTGATGATTAAGTGTAGGCTAGGAAACTTTACGAATAACTGCGCAAAACCAAGACCTACAAGCAGAAGCATAACTGTAAAACCAACACAAATACCTGTCAGTAGAGGTAAGCTTTTCTTCACGCCAAAATTCAGCCCCGATGTCATGACCATAATGTTGTTCGGGCCGGGAGTCACTGAAGATGAAACGGCAAACAAAACAACAGCATAGAGGTGTTCCATGTAGCATTCCTTGTTTATCAATTCCTAAAACCTACACATGTGGTCAGCTCAAAGAGTAATCAAGCTTTCTATTGGTACCAACGCCCTGTTAAGGGGCAAATTGTAGTTGGCTACAATGTGAAGCGGAGCGGAACCAGCCAACTGTTATTTGTCCCGCTTGAACAGCTTGTTATAGCTTATTTGCTACAGTAATACACTTCTTACTTACATCATCATTTTCAAAGTATGGATGGGAAGACATTAACTCTAATGATCTTTTTAATTTAGTTTGGTCTTCTGGGCTTATAAGTGAAACCTCATTTTTATTGTTTAAGTTAATTATTGAATCTATTGCCATAATAATCCTGAAGGCGACTTTTAATCTAAATGGTTTTAAATCTCTAGTTGAAGCAAGCTCTTCAATTAGAGAAATTAAAGAAGATAAAAGGTGAAATTGAGGCCTAACATGAATTGCGCATGCTGCACCAAGAATTTTTCCTTGCGGGGATTTTATGGATAATTCATTAAACAAGAAATCTATAGAGGAAAGTCCTTTAGCTTTGGCTTTTAATTTTGAAGCAAGTTTATCTAAATCTTCACTTTCAGCAGTAACTCTAAATTCGTCACAGGATTCTAGGTATTCTTCTTCTAAAGCAGAGTACCTAACTTTAAGGTTATCTAGCTCTTGTTCTGTTTTCTCAACTTTTCCTTCTAGCTCTCGAAATTTAGCCTCAAAGCCTCCCATTTTTATACTCGATAGCCACTCTGAAACCCAAGGTATAATACCAATACAAATTAATACTATTGATATTTCATCTAAAGATACATCATTTGGATATTCATGAATAATTAAGCCGAATAATGCTATCAAGGATATTACAATTTTTGGAGTATTACTCATGAGCCTTCCTTAAGCTATAGACATAATGACTCCCACACGGTGCTAGCCTCCGCATTTTCGTGGGTTAGCTTAAAGCCAGAGCCATAATTAGTTTGTCAAATAACTAAATAGCAGAGGCTAGCATGACTAAACATAACATACTTTTCATTGGCTTAGATACTCATAAAGAGTTCATTGAAGTTGCCTACATCGAAGATAACCGCGGCGCACAACCCATTCATTTCGGTCGCATTTCTTCTGCTAAAGCCGCTATTAAAAAGCTTATCAGGCAATTTGAATCTAAATACCCAAACGCAACTCTGCATTTCGTTTATGAAGCTGGCCCTTGTGGTTACTGGATTTACCGCTTAATCACTTCTCTTAGGCACTGTTGTTACGTTGTTGCACCTTCGCTTATTCCTAAAAAACCTGGCGAGCGTGTAAAAACTGACAAGCGTGACGCACTTAAACTGGCTAAATTACTTAAGTCTGAAGACTTAACTCCTATTTATGTGCCTGAGCCAGAAGATGAAGCTATTCGTGATTTATCTCGTGCTCGAGAAGTCGCGATGAAAGACTTAAAAGATGCAAAGTACCAGCTAAAAGCACTGCTGCTTCGCAACAATATTAACTACGCAGGCACTGCAAACTGGTCTCTTAAACACTTACGTTGGCTCACTGAACTGGTGTTGCCACACCCCGCACAACAAATCGTTTTACAAGAGTTTATTCAAACTATAAACGAGCGAACTGCACGATTAGAGCGACTCGACAATGAACTCTCTCACCATGTTTGTCAATGGCGATACTATCCTGTTGTTAAAGCCATTCAGGCTATGCGTGGCGTTCGCTTACTCGTGGCCGCTGGCGTTGTGGCTGAGCTTGGCGACTTAACCCGCTTCGACCATCCGCGTAAATTGATGAGTTACCTTGGCCTTGTACCAAGTGAGCACTCGAGCGGTGGTAAAAGGCACATTGGCGCAATTACTAAATGTGGCAATGGTCGTGCAAGGCGCTTATTGGTCGAAGGTGCTCATAGTTACCGTCATGCAGCCAACATATCGACCGAGTTACAAAAACGACAAGAAGGTTTACCAAAACAAATTGTTGATATCGCATGGAAAGCACAATTAAGACTGTGTAAACGTTATAAAAAGCTCATTAATAAAGGCAAGCATTACAACTTGGTTGTCACCGCCATTGCCCGTGAAATGATTGCTTATATCTGGGCAATCGCTAAACAGATTGTACTCTCACCGATAAATCCTAAATTACGATTATCAAGAGTACCTGCTTAATATGAACGAATTTGAGTTAATGCATTGGGTCAAGCATCGGGTGTGGCACAACCACCGACGGCGTTAGGATGGCAATGTTGTTACCGCGGCATTGAACCACGAACATAGACTGAAGATAGGTGCCACGTCGAGTTAAGTAAGGTCTGCTCTGTTACTAGAAATAGTAATAACCAACGAATACCAGCATGAAAACCGACGAAATTACTTGCTTCATCCTATGCGTTAACTCTCTCTAATTCGAGTTAAGAAATTATGGCTTATAGTTAGGCAAGGATCAGTGTGTTTAACTTGACAGTGGGAGTCATATCAACGCCCCAATAAGGGGCTGATAATGCTTGGCTAAAATGTGAAGCGGAGCGGAACCGAGCCAAGCTTTAGCAGTCCCGCCTTAATTGGCTTGTTATGTTTCTTTACTCAATATTCACGTCAAATTTGGAAAATACTCTATCTATACTCTCAGGTCGAGGTAATTGAAAACCAATAGCGACTTCTTCAATACATTTCTGTTTTCTTTGCTTATTTGCTCGTTGGTCTTTTGACACATACAACGCAGAAGATATAACACCTTGCTCTGTTAAGTCATAAATAACAATACCGTTTAATGGGATACTAACTAATTCGGCAAAGTTTAGATTTTTACTATTCATCCTTTTAAACACGCATTCATTATTGATTTTTGCCGATAACTCTTCGATTTTATTTCCATGAATTATATTATAGGCACTCATTGCTTCGTAGTTTCGTTCAAAATACTCTACTTCTGGAGGTGTTGACTTACAGCCAAACAGCCCCAGTAAACAAAACACCAATGAGATACTTCTGCTCATAAATTCTCCTTGAAACATAACGCCTCGCTTAACCGGCGCAAAATAGCAGGCTAAAATTAGCGACGAAGGAGCGCAAGCCTGCTGTTTTGCGTCCTTTGGTTTAAGCGTTTGTTATACCTTCTTTATTGCCAAATCACTTATTTTATATATTGCTATTGGCCCTCTACAAAAAGCAATTAAATCACCTTCAACCTTCTTAGGCATGTAATATACAGTAAGAAAAGCTTTATCAAACACCTGTTGATTACTTTCAAACTCTGAGTAGTTATAACCTTTTAAATCAATTTTTGTCTTTGTTGTATCTGAAACAATTGTAGATGATGTAAAAGACGGGTTATCAAAGTCATCTCCAAATGAAATCTTTGCGCGAAATGCTTTAGCCCCTAAGTACTCTGAAGGATAATAAATAGATACATGATATAAATCAGAATATTCTACTTTTTCTTTAATGATAAAAGTATTTAATTCCTCTTCAGCTTCAATCTCTACACAAGCTAGGCTAGGTAATGAGATAAATAAAAATAAAGCTAAAATCTTCACCAATCCTCCTTGAAGGTATAACGCCGTTTTAAGCGGCAAATTGCAGTTGGCTAAAATAAGTGAGGTACGAACAAAAAGCCAACTGTTATTTGTCCGGCTTGAAAACCCTTGTTAGGTTTTTGGTTTTTGCAGCTATGTAAGCTTAACCCAACCTTTATTCGGCATTCCCACATGTGCTTCCGGAACAGATGCACCAGAAAAATTAATTTCGAATTTCAAAGGCTCAATTGTTAAAGACACATTTGAGACAACTTCAATATATCTAATTAAAACAACCAAACTGACTTCTTTTAACGCTCTATAATCAGATTCATACTCATACTGCTTTGAGACTGGTTTGGATTCCGTTGGAATAGCCTTAGGAAGCCCAGCAAAATTTTTTCCATCCATATTTTGAGAGAATTCCTCAAATCTAATATTAGCGCCATGGACATAGCTTGAACGATGATCGTTATATATTTTTTTTGACCATTTATCTATACTTCCTTCTTGTTCTGAATACGATAGAAGTTTAACTATCGTTTGGACCAAAGCCTTTCTAGAACCGTGCTTATCTCGAACTTGAGGACAATACTCTTTGGCTATAGCATCAAGACAGGCGACATAACTAACTAGCGCTACGGTCTTATTTATTGCTTCTGTTTCTCTCGCAGAATAATAAGAGAATGCAATATTCACTATTTTTCTTTTAGATTTTTTACAACCAAGATTGTCTATAATTTCAATAACTTTAGTTATAAATTCACTATTGCTTTTTGTGAAACTCTGTTTTATTCCGGTCATTCCCTCTTTTATTTCAGGATAAAAATCATCGTAATTCATATCGGAAATTTTTATTGTTTTATCTGGAGGGGAAATATGCGATGGAAGTTTCTCCATATTAACCAACTTTGCTTTATCAAGTATTAATGATAGCAACGCACAAGTTAAATTAACCCTCTCATCCCCGAAACGTTTTGCAGATAAATATGAATGGCCTAGCTTATTTATTACAACAGCGGAAACAATCTTGCCATCAACTAGTCTTGAAGGTAGAACTTTAACATCTGTAGCTAGTTCAATGAGATCTAAAACAGGAACATTTAATTCAATGTAATATAAGATATTGAAGGATTTATGGAGATCTAGTTCAATTCTATTGTTAGCTTCTTCAATACTTTCGTGAATATACTGTTTAATTTTTTCATATTCATTACCATCAATTGAATATTCCTTTCGTTCATCGTCCTTCTTTTTATAATGTTCATGTGGTACGACATAATAGCCAATATCTGTAATTTTTGAATTAGCTACCTTAAAAGACAAACCCAAACGAAGTTCATACGGATTTCCAAGGT